>JAWKZL010000001.1:0-757413 GCA_041396025.1 Halioglobus sp.
AGCAGCCGCAGGC
Source organism: Halioglobus sp. (assembly GCA_041396025.1). GTDB lineage: Bacteria > Pseudomonadota > Gammaproteobacteria > Pseudomonadales > Halieaceae > Marimicrobium. Next base: position 14 of record JAWKZL010000001.1, read on the forward strand.
CGAACGCGGTAACCGCTACGCAAGGCGTAATTTCGCTGATTGGAGAACTCAATGTTAGATACTTTGGGTAATCTAGGTGATTTTATCGGTGGCATTGCGGTCGTCATCACACTCATTTATCTCGCGGCTCACCCGCGCGTGCAGGGAGAACCCATTGGCCCTGACCACCCGCTCCAGTCCTACTCAACCTTCGCTACCCTCAGCGTTCTAATTGACGACATACAGCCAATCGCCGTTCTAGTCCTTCGGAGAAGTTGGAACTGCTCCCTGCTCAATTGGGTCAGGCCTTTTCAAAACCCAAAACAGGTTACCGCCTTTTCCAAACGCGCTGGCGGGACCACCGTAACCAGAATTAAAAAAAAGCATGCCATTTGCAGCAACGACGCCGCCAGCATCCATCGCGCCTCCATGTGCCGTCATTCCATTTACGGTTTGCGTTTCTACGGTCGAATCAAATTTCCAAACTACCTCTCCTTTTTCCTTCGAAAAAGCATAGAGAATACCGTTTAGTCCAGGAGCCAAAATTGCGCCGGGAATACCTGTTATTGCGGCTGAAAAATGGACTTTGCATGCCTCTTCGTCGCTGCACATCTCGCTAGCAGAAGAACTCCAAATTAACTCTCCAGTTCTCAGGTCGAGTCGATTTAGCCCAGGCTTCCTTTTGTCGGAAGATGCATCACCTGAAAGAGGGGTGGCCGCATCAGAAATGGGTACGTACAAATTCTGCGAGTCTGCCGCCATCCCCCAGTGAACGCCTCCTAACAACCCGCCTTTGCCAAGCTTGCGTTTCCACACTAGTTGACCCTGATTATCCGGATCCAGTGCGTACACTATTGCGGACTTGGCGCCAGCTAATACCCAGTCTTTCCCGTCAACGTCAGTAGCGATAATCGGAGGCGCGCCAAAATCGAAGTCGTGATTTTCAACTGAAGGACAATTAATTCCTAGAACACCTAACGGACACGCTACGTTCCACGCGTCCTTCGGCCATAGTTTCTGCTTCCAGACGAGTCGCCCGGTTTCGATATCAATGGCAAGAATCGCGTTAGATAGATCGGTCATCGGCAGAGAATAATCCTGGCCTGTGCCTACATAGATTAGCCGTCGCTTTGTATCGATGGTGGGAGCGCTCCATATTGCCGCGCCGGCAGGACCGTATTGCTTCCCGCCTAATGCATTTCTTTTAACGAAGGTCGCCGGTTCCGTGACTGTGTAGGTCTTCCAGTTCTCCTTTCCCGAAACAGCATCCAGAGAAACAAGCGACCCTCTGAATGTACAACAACCTCCCCACGGATTGACTGCAATTGCAACTTCCTTTGAGGAGACTGGTATAAAGATATTCCCCGCGTAATAGACAGGTGACCCGGTGATAACGACGTTTTTGTGCGTTTCAATACGTTTTTCCCATAGCTTACGTCCGTTTATTGCATCGATTGCATAGACTATTGCGTCGTCGTTCGCGACAAATACCACCGGAATCTCGTCGCCATTTAATTGTGTGACCTTCGCTACAGTCACCGCGGCACGAATTGATGCGGACGTCTGGAATGTCCAGAAGCCGCAACCGCTATTGGTATCTAGCGCAAATACCGCCCCCTCCTGACTGCCAATGAAGACTGCTTGATCGGTAACCGCCGGGAGGGAACGTGGCTGATCCGCACCGTCAAAACCAAAAGTCCAGGCAACTTTCAGTGTGCGCAGATCGTCTATGGACAATCCAGATTGACTTAAGGTGTAGGTACGTTGCTGAGATAGGTCTCTACTCCACCCAGAACTCAGGATGGTTAAATCAGGCTGCAATGCATGACTGCAAGCCTGGTATTGAGTTTTTGCGAGCGCCGCTATTGACGAGAAGGCAAGAATAATAAAAAGGATGATTGACGTTATCCGTTGACTGCAACACGTCATTATAGACCTCCGGCAGGATAGCTCGTTGTCGTCAGGATGTTGGCCAACGCCCCGAGCAATTCTGTAGCCCAGTTCGATACATTTTTCATCATCTACATGCCATCCTCAGAACGATTTTTCGCGCGCGATTGGTTGCTGAACTAACACAAGACTCGGGCTCAATTCAGTTATTGTTATCTAATGGCGGTGCTGCCTGACTTTAGTGTATGTCGATACGACTGTCGCAATAAATCCATTATCGGAAATTCACTGTAGACAGTTACCGATCAATAAGAGAGGAATCAATGAAGCGGGGTGGGCCGCATCCCCACAATGGGTTCCATCCAGGCATCAGGCGGTGAGCTCCCGCTGACCACGCATTGCCGCTATTGGGTAGCCCGGTTATGGTCGGGGCTGACTGCTGGTTTTCGTTGCAACGGACACTCGCTGCACATCAGTTTCGGGCATCTGTCTGGCCCCTTATGTGGCGTAACACTTGCCACTCAAATTGGTAGGACTCTGATTTGCAACAGTTTCCTCTGTTTTCACAATGTACCTACGGGGTCGGCGTGTTATATCGGCTGGTCTATACAATTAGCTGTTAGAAATCAGGTCAACCAGTGACTGATCAAGAAAGATACAACAAACAATGGCGGTGTGGACGGTTTAGAGCTATGCAACTTCTCACTAGGTGGCATTGATCTGGTTAAGGGGCAAAAGTACGTTGCGTTTATCAGCGCATCAGGGCTATTCGATGGCGTGCTTGGCAATGCCAGTTCTCGAGCAACTGACGACGACGTCCTTCCAGGCGGTGGCTTTGTATACCTTGATAATGGCAACGACTTCAGCCAATGGACAACAAAGAATTGGGTCGTGAGAGAGCGTGAAATCTGGTTTCGTGCTAACTTTGAAGTGCCGACGCCATCCATTCTGATGCTATTTTTGCTTGGACTTCTTGGCCTTGCTGTGTCGGGATTATGGAACACACATGCCCAATATGCTGCATCGGGGCGCCGGAAAGCCTGAAGCCGGTAGCGGCCGCCCGCAACTTGAAGTGTCAGGCGTCATCGGGAGGAATTCATGAACTGGGACGCAATTGGAGCCATTGGCGAGATTATTGGCGCTGTTGCGGTGCTAGTAACGCTCATTTACCTGGCTTTACAGGTTAGGCAAACGCGCAAAATGCTGCTGGCTGAATCCATTCGCGCCACACGCGCGGAAAGGAGAGAATTTTTTACCGCGTTTCGTGATTCTCCATTTATACACGAGATACTTGAAAAACGGGCAAACGGTGAGGAACTCAGCTACACAGAAATATCCCGGTTAACTGCACATCATGCAGTCAACTGGGGCCAGTTGTACTCAGCATGGCTGCATGATGAGCTTGACATATCAGGTGGGTACAATACATCACTAGAAGCTAACTTCAGGTATGCCTGGAGTGTTCCCGGTTCAGCGGACTGGATGGAGAACTACGGGAAAAGACTATTTCCTAAAGAGTTCACCAAAAAAGCCATGCAGTACTCGAATGTCGAAAATATCCCCGTAGTGGGCGTAAATAACGCCTGACAAACCAAGCCTGGGGACGAGTGATGCAGGGTTAACTGGAAATCGATTGGTCTGGCAGAAAGGACAATTGGCAGTGCATTCTAAAAGGAGGTTAGGCAGTCATGGACATAACACAAATGTATGAGAGTACAGTATTGGCGCTGGGCGCTATGGCTGCACTGATGCTGGTGCAGTTAATTGTCGCCGATGTGGTAGGCATCAGGTCCAAGCACTCCCCGGGTAGCGCGGTACCGGCAGACCATGCAAATTTGCTATTTCGGTCTACTCGCACCGTGGCAAACACCAATGAGAGTGTGGCTATCTTCGTTCTCGCGACACTGTTTTGTATCTATTCAAGCGCCTCGCCGAGCTACACCGCTTACGCAGCTTGGAGCTTTGTAGCATCCAGGGCGGTGTATGCAGTGTGCTACTACGGTAATCTCCAGTTGTTGAGGTCAGTTACATTCGGTATTGCACTGCTATGTTTGCTAGCATTGATGGCGATAGGGCTTTCAGTGTGGGTGTAACGCCTGACGGATAAACACCGGAGAGGGCATAAACTATTGTCAGTTAAACGCATGTAACAAATGCAAGTACTCGGAATCGCCTTATCCGAAGCAGGCGGGAGGTTTCATTTCTTGATTGATAGCTACAATCAGAAACACTGGATTTCAGCAGCCATAGCACTCGCTGGCTTATTTGTTTTTGGCTATTTCTACGAATCGCTGCGGCAGTTTTTGGGAAACGATCTTCTACTAATGGGCACTACCCTGGTGTTTCTTCTAGGTTTGGGGCGGTTTGGCAACTATGTAGCCGGCAAAGTCAGTGGCTCAAAATCGACTTAACATGGCACGGAGCTCGTCAATTTTGTACAGCGGACGCGCCGCAGCCTGATCGAGACATTCGCAGTAAAACTCTGGCCTGGTGAAACGAATACTTGAACAGCAGCAACGGCTCAGTATGCTATCTATGAAGAGGCTTTATGTCAGACAAACAACTAAAAGCATTGCTTGCTAAACAGGAAATCCATGAAGCGCTATGCAGATACTGTCGAGGCCTTGATCGCATGGATAAGGAAATGGCCTACTCGGTCTGGCATGCTGATGGCACGGCCCTGTATCACGACATGTATGAGGGCACGGGCCACGGATTTGTGGATTGGGTATGGCAAGCGCATGCACCTATGGAAAGGCATTCGCACCAGATAGCAAACTCACTCATTGACGTTGATGGGAATAGCGCAAAGAGCGAAACCTACGTAACGGTAGTGCTTTGGACAAATCCGGATAGCAACGGACAGCAACAGGAAATAATAGGCAAGGGCCGCTATCTGGATCACTGGTCAAACCGTAACGGCAAATGGGCCATTGATCACAGGGAACATGTATTGGATATGCAGACATTACACAACCTGAACCGCGGTTACATCAACGAAGTGTCACGACGGGATATTACCGATCCGTCGTTTCAGCTTATTCCAAAGTATGAAAATGCATAACCGACCGAGCCAGCAACGCCACTTGTTCGCAGCCCTGCTACGCATACCGCCTGCGCAAGGTGAATTTGCATGACAACAGAACAGCAGGAAGAATTCTGGGGAATGCCAGTTAGCACCTATTGCATGCTGCTGCATCTCAGCCAATTATCCAGTTTTGTCGCCCCGGGCCTTGGATTCGTTTTACCTGTTGTGATGTGGGCTGTGAACAAAGATAAAAACGCAGAAATAGACAGGCACGGCAAAGCCACACTGAACTGGATGATTAGCCTGATCATCTATCTGTTTGTATCTTTCCTTTTGTGGATTTTCATTATCGGTATATTCGGTTTCATTATTTTGCTGTTCCTTAACCTTGTATTTGCAGTTGTGGCGGCGGCAAAGGCCAACGATGGCAAGTTGTGGATCTACCCCATGAGCATCCAGTTTTTCAAGATTCATACTTCCTGACCACAACATGTGAGCTGTGAATGAACGTGCTGAATTTCAGAGAATGGCAGTGCACGATTTCGTAGGTAAATGGCGCATAGAATGGATGGAAACCTGGACCCAAGAGTTCATCGATCTTCTGGAACCCGGCTACTTCGAATTTGATGCGAGCGGGCCAGCACCCGGCGCAGTGGGTTAGAGCACTGAAAAAATCAATCGCGGGTTACAATCGTAGCCCTGTGCGAACGGAAACTGCCGAAGCAATGATCTTTTCAGCCCTTGCGACATCAGTACTCATTGTGCATGCCATGTTTGTCGCGTTTGTGGTCTTGATGCTCCCGTGCATTTTTTTGGGCAAAGTACTCGGCTGGCGTTGGGTAAGGCTCCTTTGGCTGCGCAGTCTGCATGTGGCTGGAATCTGCATAGTCGCAGCCCAATCGTGGGCCGGCATGATCTGCCCGCTGACAACACTGGAGATGTGGCTGCGCCAACAGGGGCAGCAAGCGGTCTATTCGGAAAGTTTTATCGAACATTGGCTGCAGGCGTTGTTGTACTGGGATTTTTCCGCCGTGGTGTTTATGGTTGCGTATACGCTGTTTGCGCTGATGGTCGTCGCCGCGTGGTTTTTAGTTCCGCCGGCGCGAAACTGAGTACACTAACTTGCCAGGCTGAAGCGCCAGCTCAACATTTGTCAGGCAACGAAAACCGGAGCAGGTATGAGCGATTTCTACACACAGTTGATTACTGTTTTTCTCGGATTTTTCGCCATCATGAATCCCATCGCCAACACCGCTGCCTTCGCGGGTTTGGCGGGCGGCAAAACCCGGTCCGAGCAAATCCAGATTGCGGCGAAAGCACTCACCATCGCGTTCATGGTGATTCTCGCCTTTTCCCTGCTGGGTAAAACCATTTTTCACTTGTTCGGCATCACGCTGCCCGCACTGCGCATTACCGGCGGGATACTGGTGTTCCTTGTGGGCTACCACATGCTGAACGGGAAGGAATCGCAGATGCACTCTGCGGAATCGCCGGATCAATCCGATATCGCTGTATCACCACTTGGCGTACCGCTGCTGGCTGGCCCGGGAACCATAGCCACTGCAATGAACTTCTCCGCCGCAGGTGGCCTCATGGAGATCTCAGTGACCGTGGCGGTGTTCGCAGCACTTTGCGTGATTACATTTCTCTGCTTCATTTCCAGCTCAAGCATTTTGCGCATCATCGGTGCCAGTGGCGTAAGTATCGTTACCCGATTGATGGGATTAATTCTTGGCGTGATTGGCACCCAAATGATTATCGTGGGGGTATCATCGCTGGTGAAATTGCCCGGCGTGAGCTGAGTCCCAATGGACAACCACTAGCGCGTGAGCGCCACTCAATGAGGTCAGCCGTGAAACAGTTCAACCTTGCAAAAGAGTTTGTAGTGATGACGCCAGACAAAATGGCCATCACGCTGCTCAATTCTCCCACCGTTTATCAGCAATTGGATCAGCAATACGGCGACTTTAAAGGCCATGAACTGATTGCGCTGCATGCGTTTCACGAGGACTGGCCGAGCTGGGAGATTCATCCCCACGGCGATGAGGTTGTGGTGTTGTTATCCGGCTCTGCCACCTTTGTGCTCAAACTCGCGGATGGCGACGAACTGGTAGTGCTGAGCAACCCCGGCGATACCGTGATTGTGCCGAAGAACACCTGGCATACGGCGAAGATCGCCGAATCTGCCAGCGTGCTGTTTATTACGCCCGGCGAGGGCACACGCAATGAATACGACATGGCAAAACTGTCCTGAATGACGTGGCTCGCGCTGGGCTGCACGTGAACAGTGGCTGGTAAGTTGTACCTCAAACGTGTCGATGCGACTATTGCCCGGCACTCCATCAAACGGTAGCGGAAATCCCACCCTATGTCCCTGGAAGAACTGGTATCGACCTACGGCTACACCGCCGTCACCATCGGCACTTTTTTGGAGGGAGAAACCATTCTTGTGCTCGGCGGGTTTGCCGCCCACCGCGGGTTTCTGCAACTGCCTTTGGTGATGTTGTGTGCGTTCGTGGGTAGTTTTTTCGGCGACCAGCTGTTTTTTTTCCTGGGCCGCAGGAACGGCGAGCGCATGATCGACAAGCGGCCCCACTGGCGGGAGAAATCAGCGAAGGTAATGGCGCTGCTGGAGAAGCACCAAATCGCGTTGATTCTCGGTTTCCGGTTTTTGTATGGGCTGCGCACAGTGACGCCCTTCCTGCTGGGCGCGGCGCGAATATCGCCTGGCCGCTTCTTCCTGCTCAATATGATCGGCGCGCTGGTCTGGGCCGTTGTGGTCGGCAGCCTGGGCTACTTTTTTGGCTATGCCGTGGAAGCGATACTCGGCGATATCAAACGCTATGAATTACTGCTGTTTGTAGTAATCACTGCGGTTGGCCTTGCCCTCTGGGTGCACCGTCGTCTCACACAAAAGCCCAGCAACTGAAAACAGGATCGCATGAGGCGATGGGTTTACGCCGCGCGCAACGCGCGCCCCAGTTTCTGACTGCCCAGTGCGCGGGTTGCCGCACCGTCCTGCCATACGGGTTCACCGTTGATCAGCACCGTAGTCACCACGCCCTCTGAACGGTTCAGCATCTGCTCATGCTGAAACAACTCGCGATACTCCAGCACGCGGCAATCGTTGGAATCCCAGTTTTTGAGTGCCTCGGGGTCCAGCAGCACGATGTCGGCCTGAGCACCGATGTCCAGGCTGCCGACATCGAGGCCGAAAAACTCCGCCGGCTCACGCGTCAGCCGCTTGACGATGGTACTCACGGTTTCCGTCGACTTCGCCTGTGCCAGCTTTAATGACATCAGGTTGGCGTCGAAGAAGGCCATATTGGTGATGTGTGCGCCGGAGTCGTTAAATCCGGGCATGGCATGCTTGTACAACAGGATATCCAATGTCGATTTATTGCCGACATTTCCCACGTCCACCCAGAAGCGGAATTTTTTGTCGTAGGTGCGCATCATATGCAGCATGAAATCGGCGTCGTCGCGAATCGGCCGCGGGAATTTTTCAAAGGCCTCGCGCTCGGCATCCGAGCGGGCAGCCGTCGTTGACCCCTGCTGGAAACTCTCCAAACGGTCGTACACCGCCTGCATACTCTCGCCGTCCCAGTCTGCCACCGGCGCACCATCGAAAATCATCAGGTGCAGGTCGCGGATCACAATATGGTCTGGCGCGCCCAGCTTGGCCTTCAGGTGCGCCAGGTTGCGACCGCGCCTGCCGTGGTGCCAGTCTTCGCGGAAGCGCCGCACGAAATCGGGATTGTTCAGCAGCGCCATGCGCCCTTCGACATCGTCGTACTCCTTGGCAATCAACTCGCAGGTAGATTCCAGTTCCTCGTACAAAGGCGACACAATGCCGTCCGACCAGACGCGGAAGTTGGTGCCCAGCGCCTGGAAATGCAGGTTGCCCTTCAACAGCTTACTGTTGACCAGCGCGGCAAACCCGAGAAAGCCCTTGTGCGCTCCCGGCATCAGCGCAAACTCCATCGCCGACAGTGCCGAGGTTTTCAGCGTCTTGCCAAACAGGCGGCCACTGGAGAGCAGGAAATAGAAGAAGGCCTTGGCGCGCTTCTCAATGATCGGCGTCGTCTGCCACACGCGATCGTGGTTGCGCAGCACGTTGAGCAGGCGCTTCATCTCACCAAAACTGGCGAACTGTGTGGGGATGCGTTTGGCGGTGAGTGGTTCGGTGGCCAGATAGTGGAACGGCAGGCCATCGGTACTCATGCCCAGATATCCCTGCGCCATGCCCTGCTCCAACAACTGCTCCATGCGGGTCAGCTCGGCCTCGGTCGGTTCGCGGCTGACGCTATCTTTAAGGCCCATCGCTTCGATGCGCAGCATGGAGTGCGGGATGAAGGCACCGACGTTGGGGCCCAGCGGCACATTGTCGAAATGGTCGAGGTACTCGCCGGTGGAGTCCCACTGCACGGCGTCCACACATTTGCGCAGCACTGACTTGGGGATGTTCTCCACCCGCGTAAAACAATCGACGATGGGATTCTGCTCACCCGTCTGCTGCTTGCCGAAGCAGGTGCCGAGGCTGCAGTTGCCCACCAACACGGTGGTGGTCCCGTGGCGCACCACTTCCGGCAGGCCCGGTTCCAGATCGACTTCCAGGTCGAGGTGCGTGTGGATATCCAGTAATCCCGGCATCAGCCACTGGCCTTCGCCGTCGATGATGCGCGCAGCCTCACCCACGGGCAGCGCCGTGCCCCGCGCGGCGATGCGCCCACCTTTTATCGCAATGTCCTCCTGCCGGGGCTTACCGCCGGTGCCGTCAAACACCAGTGCGTTGCGAATCAGGGTATCCCAGGCAGTCTGCGCCATTGTTCTGTCCTCTCATCTGCCGGCAATTGCCGGCGTTTTTTGCCGAGGTGGTATCAAGCCACTGCGGGGAGCTGCCGTCAACCCGGCAGTGCGCTGGCTACTCCGCCAGTGTTACGGCATCATCGGCACTCATCCACCTGCCGCACCACTGCACACACTGGAGCGTCCAACGCATGGACCCTATTACCTTCGACAACAGCTACGCTCGCCTCCCGGACCGGTTTTACGCCAGGCAGGTGGCGCAGCCGGTGAGCGCACCCGGCCCGATTCGAGTGAACCGGCCGTTGGCCGCGCAGCTGGGGATTGATGCCGACTGGCTGGCCTCGGCGGCAGGTACCGAGGTTATCGCGGGCAATGCCGTGCCCGCTGGCGCTGAGCCTGTTGCCACGGTCTATGCCGGGCACCAGTTTGGCGGCTTCAACCCGCAGCTGGGTGATGGCCGCGCGCTGTTGCTGGGCGAAATCATCGCGCCGGACGGCAGTCGTTTTGACCTGCAACTGAAGGGCTCTGGCCCAACGCCGTACTCGCGCGGCGGCGATGGTCGCTCACCACTGGGGCCGGTACTGCGCGAGTACATCGTCAGTGAAGCCATGCATAAACTCGGGGTGCCGACCACGCGCGCACTGGCGGCGGTGAGCACCGGCGACACGGTGGCGCGCGATCGCTTCCTGCCCGGTGCGGTACTGGCGCGTGTTGCCAGCAGCCATATCCGCATCGGCACATTCCAGTTTTTCGCGGCGCGGCGCGATACCGAAGCGTTGCAACTGCTGGCCAACCACGCCATCGAACGCCACTATCCCGAGGCGAAGCTCAGCGCGAACCCTGCCCTTACGCTGCTTGAATCGGTGATTTCCCGGCAGGCGACATTGATCGCGCAGTGGCAGCTGCTGGGCTTTATTCACGGCGTGATGAACACAGACAACATGCTCATCTGCGGCGAAACCATCGACTACGGCCCCTGCGCATTCATGGACCAGTTCAACCCGGAGCAGGTGTTCAGCTCAATCGACCACAGCGGGCGCTACGCCTACCGCAATCAACCGAGCATTGCGCACTGGAACCTGTCCTGCCTGGCGCAGGCGCTGGTGCCACTGCTGCATGAGGACCAGGAACAGGCTGTGGCGCTGGCGCAGCAGGCCATCGACGGCTTTCCGCAGCAATTCCTGGACGCGAACGCAGAAGGCATGGCGCAGAAGCTGGGCCTGCAGGCGCTGGGCGAAGAAGACACTGCGCTGGTGGAAGACCTGTGGCAGCTGATGTCTGAGCATGGACTCGACTTTACGCTGACGTTTCGCGCGCTGGCCGACAGGGCACACACCGGTGCAACCGACGAGCCCAAAGTCGCAGACCTGTTTGAATTTCCCGACGCACTGCAAGGTTGGCTGGCACGCTGGCAGGGGCGACTGGCGCAAGATGCACTGCCCGGCGAGGAGCGACAGGCACGGATGTACCGTGCCAACCCGGTGTTCATTCCGCGCAATCACCTGGTAGAGGCGGCGATTGCCGCAGCCACCGACGAAGGCGATCTCAGTGTGTTTCAGCAGCTGGTAGACGTGCTGGGAAATCCGCACCGCTACCGCCCCGAGCTGGCGAAGTACGCCACGCCACCGAAACCGGAGCAGGTTGTGCGACAAACATTTTGCGGCACCTGAAGATCACCGGAGCCGGGTGAATCCTGCACTGCGCGGGCCCATGGCGCCGTATTATCGATCGACCGCCAGGCGCACCGCGTCGGCGACCGAATCAACCACCCAGAAATCACCCTCAATTTTATCCTCGTCACCAGCCTGGTATTTTCCAGTGCGCACCAGACAGGCGTGCAATCCGGCTTGCAACGCGCCCTCGACATCGCCAAACACATCGTCCCCCACCATTAACGTATGCCCCCTGCGCGCTCTGGTGGACGCCATCACCTGCTCGAAAAACGCAATACTGGGCTTGCCGACAATGATCGCCTCCACGTCAGCGGCGAATTCCACGGCGCGGATGAACGCGCCTGCGTCCATGTTGAGTTGCCCGCCCGCTTTGAAATACCGGTTGTAGCCCACGCCCAACAGCGGCGCGCCGGCCATACACAACTGAAAGGCGCGGTTGAGGTTGTCATAGGTGAAGCCGTCGGCGGCATCGGCAATCAGCACCGCGTTGGGATCGTACTGGTCAAACGCGTCGAACTCACGGCGGATGTTGTCGTGCACCAGGCAGTAGGGTCGCAACTGGCGCTGCTGTAACCAGTGGCGCGCCGCATCTACCGCGGTGAACAACTGCGCGTCTTCCAGCACGAACCCCAGGCCGCGCAGCTGCCTGAGCAGGTGCTCGCCAGTGGTTTGCGAGGTGTTGGTGACAAAGCGCAGTGCCAACCCGCTGTCCTGCGCCCGCGCCACTGCCTCTACCGCACCCGGGATAACCGTATCGCCCTCATACAGTACGCCGCTTAAATCCAGCAATAAGGCGTCCATCGTGTCGCTCTCCAGAGTCTGGTTGATCGACCTTTTGAGTCTAGCAAATGAATGCGAATCCACCGGCGGCGAGGTCGTTTATACCTCACCAAACCAGTATACTGGCACGACTTTTGACCGGTTCACCCTCTCGACACACGAGCCCGCTATCTTGAACATGGAATTCTTCGGTAAAACGCTGTCTGGCCCGTTCACTATCCCCTCCGGCATCGTCACCACAGCAACACCCATCATCCAGTACATCTTTGACCACATGCCGCAGGTGGGTGTCGTTACCACCAAAAGTATCGGCCTGGAACCGCGTGTGGGAAATCGCGAACCGGTGTACAGCCAGTACGCACCCGGCTGCTTCGTCAACGCCGTCGGCCTCACCAATCCGGGCGCACACCAGGCGCGCGAGGCGCTGGCGGCACTCACTGTGCCCGGCGACCGCTTCCTGCTGACCTCGATTTTCGGCGGCAGCGTGGACGAGTTCGTGGCGGTGGCCAGGATACTGGCACCGGTCTCCGACGGGCTGGAACTCAACCTCTCCTGCCCGCATGCCAAGGGCTACGGCATGGCGATGGGCCAGGACCCGGAACTGGTACGCGAGATCACTGCAGCGGTGAAGGCGGTGGTTGATATTCCGGTGATCCCTAAACTCACCCCCAACGCGCCGGACATCGGTGTGATCGCCCAGGCCGCTGTCGCCGGCGGCGCCGATGGCCTGTGCGCGATCAATACGGTCGGACCGGGCTACACCGCTGCGCACGGCCACGCGGTACTGAGCAACGGCGTGGGCGGCATGTCGGGCAAGGGTATTTTGCCCATCGGCCTGAAGTGCGTACGCGATATCGCCGCGGTGACGGATTGCCCGATCATCGGCTGTGGCGGCGTCAGCAGCGCGGATGATGTACGCGCTTACTTCGACGCCGGTGCCAGCGTGGTTGGCGTGGGATCATCACTGACTGGGCTAACTACAGACGAAATAAGTACTTACTTCAAAACGCTCAGCAACGATCTGGCGCGCGGCAGCAATCGCGCCGAAAACCAGATTCGCTACGATATTGATATGCAGTTCCGCCCCGTTACGCTGGTGAAGAACGAGCGAGTTTGCAACGACATCGCACTGCTGACCTTCGACCGTAAAATCAATATCCAGGCCGGCGAGTTTGTCTTCCTGTGGCTGCCGGGGGTGGGTGAGAAGCCGTTCTCGGCGCTGACCGATGACCCCTTCACGCTGGCCGTAATTAATGTCGGCCAGTTTACGCAGGCCCTGATGGACCTGCCGCCGGGCACCCAGGCCTATGTGCGCGGACCACACGGCATCCCGGTGGCACCGCCGGAGGGCGCAAAAATTATGGCCGTGGCCGGCGGTACCGGCCTGGCGGCGGTCTACCAGATCGCGCGCGATTTTGGCGATACCGAGGTGTTCACCGGGGCCCGCAGTGCCCAGCGGCTGTACTACCTCGATGAGTGTCGCCGCGTCGCTGAGGTACACGTCGCCACGGACGATGGTAGCGCGGGCTTCCACGGCGTCGTGACGGAACTGCTGCGCGAGCGACTGCAGGCAATGCCACCCGCGGAGCGCGAGCAACTGGTCTTTTACAACTGCGGTCCGCAGGGCATGGTGAATGCCGCGATTGCGGTACAGCGCGAGTTCTGCCGCCCCGAACAGATCTTCAGTTCAATTGACTACCTCACCAAATGCGGGGTGGGCATCTGCGGTGCTTGCGCCACGCCGGATGGTCGCCGCCTTTGCGTAGATGGCCCGTTTCTGGAGTTTCGATGACAGCAGTGATGTCCACAAGGGAGCAATTCCGTTATGCCAGCTGGTAAGGGTGTCTACACCGCTATATGGGAAAAATCGTTCGACCGGCTGCTGACGCCGCTCGAGGAGTTCATTCACCGCCAGACCACCAGCGGTGTGCTGCTGATGATCTGCGCCGTGATTGCCCTGATCATTGCCAACAGCCCGCTACACAACGAATACGAACATATTCTGCACACTGAAATCGGCTTCTACGTGGGCAGTTCCCAATTCTCGCTGTCGATTCACCACTGGATTAATGAAGCCCTTATGGCCATGTTTTTCTTCATCATGGGGCTGGAATTGAAGCGCGAATTGATGGTGGGCGAGTTGTCCTCACCGAAACAGGCGCTGCTGCCGATCATGGCCGCCATCGGCGGTATGCTGGTGCCCGCACTTTTCTATCTGGTGTTCAACGCCTCCGGCCCCAACGCCGCCGGCTGGGGTATTCCGATGGCCACCGATATTGCCTTTGCCATCGGGGCATTGAGTCTGCTGGGCAGCCGCGTGCCCAAAAGTTTGGTCACTTTCCTTATCGCGCTGGCCATCGTGGACGACCTTGGCGCGGTTGCAGTGATCGCACTTTTTTATACAGAAAGCCTCAATCTGACGGCGCTGGCATACGCTGCCTGCTTCACCGTGCTGCTGTTAGCGCTGAATCTCGGCGGCATCCGCCGACCACTGCCCTATGCCGGCGTGGGCATACTGCTGTGGGTTGCCATGCTAACCAGTGGTATTCACGCGACCATCGCCGGTATTGTGGTGGCGTTCACGATCCCCATCCGACCCAAATTTGAACCGGGGCTGTTCGTCGATCGTGTGCAGGACACATCCGCCAAAATGCTCGAGTCGATCACCGAACAGGCCGACATCATTCACAACAACCGCTTCCGCTCTCTGGTGACTTCGCTGGGCGACGGCGTAAGGCTGGTACAGGCCCCCGCGCAGCGCCTGGAGCATACGCTGCACCTGCCGGTTGCCTATCTGGTGATCCCGATATTTGCGCTGGCCAATGCCGGTATTCCGGTGAATTTTTCCGGGATAGGGGAATACTTCCAGCATCCGGTCACACTCGGCGTGGTGGCAGGACTGGTGCTTGGCAAACCGGTGGGCATTGCCGGATTGACCTGGATGACGGTAAAACTGGGTTGGGCGCGACTGCCAACGGGCCTGAACATGAAACACATCCTGGGCGTCGGCCTGCTCGGCGGGATCGGCTTTACCATGTCAATATTCATCGCCGACCTGGCCTTTCGCAGTTCACCCGAGGACCTGCTGATGGCCAAAACAGGGATTCTACTGGCGTCGGCGATTGCCGGTTTCGGTGGATTTTTCTGGTTGATGCTGCATACAGGAAAGGCGCACGCCGGACACGATTCAACGCATGAGAATATCGCCTCGGCGGGCGCATCGGGCCATGGCGATCATCACTAGGTAAGCCCATCCGTGGGGTATGTGTAGCAACTGCGGCAGGCCTGCACGATGGACACCCGGCATCTCAACGCTGCGACAATACATTGATTGAGCCACGCAACATGAGAACTATTCTGGTACCGATTGCAGCACTGCTGTTATCCGACGCACTGCTACTGATCGGGCACGGCCTGCTGCTAACGCTGCTCCCTATAGCGGCTGTCTCCGCAGGATTTTCCGACCCTGAGATTGCGTTTACCGGCTCCGCCTATTTCCTGGGCTTCGTATTCGGGTGTTTTGTCGCCCCCTACGTGGTGCGCAGGGTCGGCCATATTCGCAGTTTTGCGGTGCTTGCAACAACGTACTCCGCAGTTGTTCTGCTATTCCCGATCATCCCTGGACTGCTGTGGTGGTTGCTTTTCAGATTTTTACTGGGGGCCCTGATCTCCGGCCTGTACATGATAATTGAAAGTTGGCTCAACGAGCGCTCCTCCAACGAGAATCGCAGTACGGTGCTGTCAATCTATACAACACTGAACCTGCTGATGATTATCGTTGGACAACAAATGTTCAACCTTGCATCAGGCAACAGTTTTTTGCTGTTTGCCATTGGCGCTATTCTGGTCTCCATCGCTATTTTGCCGGTTTCGCTGACGCTGTCACTCGCACCCGCGCCCCTGCGAAACGTAACGATAGACCTGCCAAAAATCTGGTATCAGTCGCGGATAGCGGTGATTGGCGTCACGATCTTCGGCCTGGTAACCGGTGCGTTCTGGTCACTGGGTCCGGTGTACGGCAAGGCGGTCGGTTACGATAATGCTGAAATCGCCATGTTTATGTCCGCTACCGTGCTCGGCGGCGCGGTGTTCCAGCTACCGGTGGGCCGCCTTTCGGACCACTTCGACAGACGTATGGTGGTGTTCTTCCTGACGCTGATCGGCGCCATCACATCGCTGATTGTTGCAGCGCTGCCGGTGTTCCTTCCAGAGCTCAACAAGATGGTGATGATCTTCTTCGCGTTTATCTGGGGTGGTGCGGTAATGACGCTCTACGCCATCCTGGTGGCTCACGCCAACGACCGCGCAACGCCCGACGATTTCGTCACCATCGGCAGCGGTATGTTACTGATACTGGGAATCTGTTCAGCGATAGGCGCACCCCTGGCATCACTTGCCATGAAGGCGCTCGGGCCGCAGGGCTTTTATTTATTCATCGCTGTGTGTCTGTTCGTACTTGCCATAGCAACCGCGGTGCGCCGCAAGCATCACGCGCTGTCCCCGGTCGAGGTCAGCGAGCCGTTTCGCGTGGTCACCGACATGGTCACGCCCACGGCGTATGAAATGGACCCGCGGACACACACGCCAGAGGCCGCACAGCAGCACTGACAGACCGAGCGCACAGCAGTGTGGCGCGCGGTTCAGAGAAGTTTGCTTGATGATCAACAACACGGGGAAAAGAGTGGTAGGACTACCCAGGCTCGAACTGGGGACCTCTACCATGTCAAGGTAGCGCTCTAACCAACTGAGCTATAGTCCTACGGGGGACCGGCATTATAGGTGCCTAATGCCCATTGCTCAATACTCTGTTGCTCCTTCGGATAACGGCCCGAAACGTTAGCTCGCACCACAGGATAGGGCTATGCGCTCCAGGGCACGCCGGCGCATTTCAATTTCACCAAATAATGACGTCCAGCATTTTCAAATTGGAATTTCACAGAAGCATACATGTCCTATAAATGTACCCGTATGTATAACAGCTGCGTAAAGTAGGCAGTTTTATCGACGCTATCGCGAGGCCACCAGAGCTTATGCTGAGATTGTTCCCCTTGAAGGCGCTGTGCCTGAAGGGTTCGGCGCTGTGCCATTTCCCGAACAAGCCGCTGCGAGTGCTGTGCCTCATTGCAATGCTGGGGCAGATCACCGCCTGCGCATCCGCACTGCAAACGCCGGAGGAAGTGGTTGCCGGCGCGCAGCAGCAGGTGGTTCCCGAGGCATGGCAGGGCGCACCCCGCACCGAGGTCGACGAAGTCGGGTTGGTGTCGTGGTGGGCGCAATTTGACGATGCCACGTTGACGCAGCTCATCGAACAAGCCCTGGCAGCCAACAACAGCGTTGCCGCAGCCCAGGGCAGACTGCGCTCGGCGCGCGCAGCGCTGGATGTCGCCGAGGGAGCTCGCCTGCCCGGCGTCACCGCCCGCGGCAGCGCCTCGCATCAGGAGACCATCGACGGGCTGTCCCGCCAGAAGATCATAGACGGGGTGTACTTTGACGGCGAAACCTACAACCTCGGGCTCGATGCCTCGTGGGAGGCCGACATCTTTGGCAAGCTCAGGGGAAACGCCGCCGCCGCGAGTGCGACGGCCCAGGGCAGCGAGGCGGACCTGTACGATGTGCAGCGTATAATCACGGCCGATATTGCACTCAATTATGTCACCCTGCGCGACGCCCAGGCGCGGTTGCAACTGGCACAGTCCAACCTGGATATCCAACAGGAGAATTTACAGATCGCACAGTGGCGCAATCAGGCAGGCCTTGGCAACGCACTGGACGTTGAACAGGCGAAGACCGCCGTCATGCAGACTACAGCGGCCCTGCCCGCACTCAGGTTGAATATCGCCAGCGCCATCAACCAGATCGACGTACTGCTCGGCAAGCCGCCAGGCAGCAGCGCGCTGCTGCTCTCAGCCAATGCCCCCCTGCCAGCCCCGCCCGAAATCATCGATGTGGGCCTGCCGGCGGATTTGCTGCAGCGCCGGCCAGATGTTATGGCCGCGCGGAAAAACCTTGAAGCGGAAGTCATTCGCATCGGGGTGGCGCAGGCAGATCTCTATCCCGCACTGCGCCTCAGCGGCTCCATCGATACTTCCAGCGATTCTGTCGGGGATCTTTTTGATGTCTCGTTGGGCAGCCTCGTCGCCGGTGTGACAGCGCCGGTTTTCCAGGGAGGACAGATTCGCGCACGCATTGAGCAACAAAAAGGGAGTGCCGACACAGCACTGGCCAACTACCGCAGCACCATACTGGTCGCCTTGCTCGACGTGGAGAACGCGCTGCAGTCGGCGAGGGCATCGCACGAACGCGAGGCCGCGCTGCTGGAGGCGGAGCAATCCGCACTGATCAGCCTGCAACTTGCCGAGATCCGCTATCGCGGGGGTGCGGTCGACTTCCAGACCCTGCTGGACACGCAGCGTAGCTTACTCACGGTACAGGACAGCAGGGCATCTGCAAGCGCGGCCCGCTCCACGGCAGCGATCCAGCTTTTTAAAGCACTTGGCGGCGGCTGGCAGGCCAGCGCAAGCCTGTGACAGGGAAACACACCATGACGAAAGCAGAAGCCAATCTACCGGATGAGAGTGTCGAGACATTTCTGGGCATCCCCGCCACGCCCAAGTCATCGAGAATCATGCGCTGGGGTCTGGCGCTTGCCGCGCTCGCCCTGCTCGTGTTGCTCCTGTCGCGCGTATTCGGCGGCAATGCTGCGGGGCCACACTACGCCACTGTCGAATTAAATCGCGGCGATATGACCGTCTATGTGACCGCCACCGGTAATCTCGAACCCACGAATGAAGTCTCTGTCGGCTCGGAGCTTTCAGGACTCCTCGACGAGGTTTTCGTCGATGTGAATGACAAAGTGGTAAAAGACCAGCCGCTCGCGCAAATCGATCCGGAAAAGCTCAACGACGCCATTCTGCGCAGCGACGCCGCGCTGGAGCAGGCGAAAGCGAGCGTACTGCAGGCCGAGGCCACCGTGGAATTGACACGCGCCTCACTGGCACGTTTCGAGGAAATCCACCGACTGTCGTCAGGCAAGGTGCCATCTCTGGCAGAACTTGACACCGCGCGCGCCGAATCCAAGCGCGCCGTTGCCAACCTTGCAGCGGCAAAGGCCGCAGTCAGCTCCGCCAGGGCGCAACTGTCCACAGACCGCACCAACCTCGCCAAGGCGACGATTCGTTCACCGGTCGACGGGGTGATTCTGTCGCGCCAGATTGAACCCGGCCAGACCGTGGCCGCTTCATTCAACACCCCGACGCTGTTCGTGATAGCCGAGGATCTCGCCGCGATGAAACTGGAAGTGAAGGTGGATGAGGCGGATGTTGGCCAGGTCGCCGTGGGCCAGCCAACCACCTTTACCGTTGACGCTTATCCGGGAAAAACCTTTCAGGCCGTGATCACGCGCGTCAATGTTGGCTCCAACACAGACGACACCCAGAGCGCTGCGACAACCACGTCCAACGTCATTTCCTACGGAACCATCCTCAGTGTCAACAACGAGGATCTCGCGCTGCGTCCGGGCATGACGGCAACCGCCACTATCCTCACCAGCCAGGAGAAGGACGTATTCATCGTCCCGAACGCCGCACTACGCTTCCAACCGCTGAAAGAGGCTGAGAGCAGCAGTGGCTTTTCCATGTTCAGGAGCAGGCGCGATTCGACCGAGCAGGAGGTGAGCATAGGCCGGGGTGCGCGCCAGACGCTTTATGTCCAAGGCGCGGACGGCGCGCTCACCGAGGTACAGGTGGTGGTCGGCAATACCGATGGCGCATGGACGATTGTCGACGGTGCAGAGCTCACGCCCGGCATGCAGATTGTTACCGGTGAGCTGGCACCCAGCGAATGACGAGATTGATTGAAGTGCGCGGCCTGACCAAGGTTTTCGGCACCGGCCCGAACGCCTTCAAGGCGTTGTGCGGCGTCGATTTTGACGTCAATGCAGGTGATTTCGTAGCGGTGATGGGCGCCTCGGGATCCGGCAAATCCACCATGATGAATATTCTCGGTTGCCTGGACGTACCCACCGAGGGTGTCTACCGTTTCATGGGCCATGCCGTGGAGCGTTTCACCCAGGACCAGCGGGCGCTGCTGCGGCGGCGCTACATCGGTTTCGTGTTTCAGGGCTTTAACCTGCTGGCGCGCACCAGCGCACTGGAAAACGTCGAGCTGCCACTGCTGTATCGCGGTGAATCCCGCGCCGCGCGCCGCAAGGGTGCGATGGCCGCGCTGGAACGCGTAGGGCTGACTGACTGGGCGGACCACACACCGTCTGAACTGTCCGGCGGGCAGCAGCAACGGGTAGCGATCGCCCGCGCGCTGGTCACTGAGCCGCAGGTCCTGCTCGCAGATGAACCCACCGGCAACCTCGACAGCGAGCGCAGCATCGAGATTATGGAACTGCTAACAGGGCTCAATCGCGACGGGGGCATCAGCATCGTCATGGTAACGCACGAGCCGGACATGGCAGCCTATGCGCGCACTATCGTCCGTTTCAAGGACGGGCTGGTGCTGGCAGTCGAGCAGCGGGAGGCACGCGTCAATGTTCGGAACTAGCCTGCTACTCGCACTCAAGGAAATTCGGCGGCACAAGATGCGCTCATTTCTCACCACACTGGGCATCATCATCGGCGTGGCCTCCGTGGTAACGATGGTGTCGCTGGGCAACGGCGCCACCCAATCGGTACAGGAGCAGGTTTCAAGCCTCGGCTCCAACATGTTGATGGTACGGCCCGGCCAGGGCTATGGCCGTGGCGGTGGCTCGCGGCCCACGCTGTTTGATCTGGATGACGTCGATGCCATCCGCACCCAGATCGCCGGCATTCGCGTGGTCGCGCCACAAACATCGACATCTGCTACCGCGATTTTCGAAGCACAGAACTGGTCGACCACTGTATCGGGAACCACCAACGAGTATTTCCAGGCATCGAATCTGGAACTGGCTGATGGCCGCCTGTTCAGCGAAGCCGAACTTACCGCCGGCAAGTCCGTCTGCATCATTGGCGACACCGTGCGTACCAATCTGTTTCGCAACACCAATGCACTCGGCAAGAGCCTGCGGCTACGCGACATCAGTTGCAAAATAATCGGGGTTCTGACGAAGCGCGGACAAGGAGGCTTCGGACCGGATGCGGACGACCAGGTTGTGATGCCGCTCAAGACGGCCATGCGACGACTCACCGGCAACCAGGATGTGCAGAGCATCCAGGTCGCGGTGGACCAGCAATTCGACAGCGGAGCGATTGTCAACGAGATCAGCGCGCTGTTGCGGGAGCGCCGCCATCTGCGCGATGGCATGGAGGACGATTTCAGTATCTTCGATTCAAAACAACTTTCCGACACTCTGTCCGGCACCACGCGTACGCTGACGATGTTCCTCGGTGCAGTGGCGGCGGTCAGTCTGGTCGTCGGTGGTATTGGCATCATGAACATCATGCTGGTCTCGGTCACGGAACGGACCCGCGAGATCGGCATTCGGCTGGCCATTGGCGCTGTGCGGCGCGAGGTGCTCATGCAGTTTCTGATCGAGGCTATCACCCTCTCCTCAATCGGCGGACTGATCGGGCTGGTGGTCTCGTTTGTCGCGACCACGGCGATCGCGTTTGGCGTGGGACTGCCTTTTACCTTCGACTTTGGTGTTGCGGCACTGGCCTTCTTTTTCTCGGCACTGATAGGAATACTGTTCGGCTATTTCCCTGCGAAGCGCGCCGCATCGCTCAACCCGATCGAAGCACTGAGACACGAATGACCGTGGCCGGGATTGTGCTGGGAGATGACAAGGCGGAACTGCGCCAAGTCATCTGCGAGTCTTCGGCGTCCAATCGCTAACAGGTTTGCGGCGGCTATCCTGCCGTTCTAGTTAACCAGTTCAATCTCGCTGGGCCGCCAGCTCTTGTTAATCCAGGGTTCGAGTGGCCCGTACATGCGCAGGATGGTGAACCAGCTCTTGCCCGGAATCGTCTGCACCCAGTTGCCCTCCTTGCCTGGGGGGGCCTCGGGCGCGAAAAAGACGTCGTAGGAGCCGTCGGCGTTCTTCTGGAAGCCATCGCTCTGGCTGCCGACTGAAGGATACGCTTGGCTGGTCTGCAGCATCGAGCGGGTTTGCGTATCGTAGACCGTGACGGCCCAGAAGTTGTTTACCGGAACATTCGGCGGCAGGTGCAGGCGGTAGGTCTTCGCGCCATCAAACACTTTTTTCTGCGCGTCCCTGAACGCGATGGCGTAGTCGGATCCCTTGCCAGGATGCGTGACCGCCATCGCTGGCGTCACGCCGGTGTAGCCGAAATAGAAACTGGTGCGGGCATCCAGATTGCGCGCGCCGTCAACGTCGAAGAACACATCCTTGTTGGCGAAACCCATGACCCAGGAGCTGTCGCTGTCGGGGTAGATGAAATAGCCTTTCTCACGGGGGCTATACAGCGCGGCACGGGCAGTGGCATCGCCAATTGCCGCAGCTTCGGTGAGCAAACGCTTCATGCGTGTATCCGGAGCGAATGGCTGGCCCTTGACGATGCCGATCGCCGCGAGGGTGCCGCGGGCTTCGCTGCCCAGTGCATCAATCGGTTCACGCTGGATGATCGCATTGAGCGCCTCAAAATAGCTGTAGTCGCTGGGCGCAATGGTGTTGTAGCTCTTGCCGCTGATGTTGACGAACTCGGTTGCCGGCGGGTTGCCCGCCGCGCTCAAGGGGTAGACTTTCAGGTGATCCTTGATGTTCTTCAATGCCGGCGCGAGACCGTCGGCAATGGAGCCGCGCATGAAGAACCAGTTCACGTAGGTGGGCGGCTTGAGCACAAAGTAGCCTTCGGGTACCTCGCCGGTATAGCCCGGCGGCAGTATCAGGTACTTGCCGCCCTTGCCTCTGTCAGGGCCGGCCACGCCGAAGTCACCCACGTAGCGCATCCAGGCATCGTCCAGCATGCCGAGCATGCCAGGCGGTACTTCCACCACGGTCGGTCCGTAAGCCTGCAGGTCGAGATGCCCAATGGAATACATCGTCGATGTGTTGCCTGTCAGGTACAGGGAGTGCGAATCGAGCAGTTTCTCGGCGACAGCGATCTGGTTAGGCTGGGTCAGGCCAATGTCCGCGTTTCCGGCAATGACACTGTACACAGACAGGGCGCCGACGTTGTCCAGGAATGCCGTCACGGCACGCATGCGATCGAGGTTGTCATAAACGGTTTCGACCGTCGCGTCAGTCGGTACACCGTCGAAAAAATCCAGCTTGCCAATCGGCGTTGCCACCGTATCCGGGGTTGATATCGACTTCAGCACCGCCGCGCTCACCTCGGCCTGCGCCGCCGTTGCGCCCGACAGCGTTATCAACGCGGCTGCAACCGAAATAGCCAATGTACCCATACTCTGCTTCATGTCTCGACTCCTCAAGGCGTTATACGTGCTTGCATTTGGTCTGTACCGGCTTGTACCTGCCTGCTCACTCAATCAGCTCAATTTCACCCGGCCGCCAGCTCTTGTTGATCCAGGGCTCCAGCGGACCGTACATCCGCAGGATGGTGAACCAGCTCTTGCCCGGCACGGTCTGCAACCAGTTGCCCTCCTTGCCTTGCGGTGCCTTGGGCGCGAAATACACGTCGTAAGAGCCGTCCGCGTTCCGGGTCATACCCTTGGACTGGCTGCCGACGGTGGGAAAGCTCTGGCTGGTTTGCAGCTGCGAGCGGGTTTGGGTGTCGTACAGGGTAACGGCCCAGAAATCCTTGACCGGCACGTCCTTGGGCAGGTGCAGTCGGTACGTCTGCGCGCCGTCGAAGGCCTGATGTTTGGCGTCGAGCACGGCAAGGGCGTAGTCCGAACCTTCGCCCGCGTGGGTGGTAGCCATCGCCGGGGTCACGCCGCCGGCGTTGAAGTAGTAGAGTGTCCGCGCGTCGAGACCCATGGTGCCGTCCGCTTCGAAGCTGGTGTTGCGGTTGGCAAAAGCGGTGGACCAGACACTGTTGGGATCGTCCGGATAGATCTTCACGCCGTCAAACCGCGGCTGGTAGGTGATGGCGCGGGCGGTCGCAGCGCCCAGCGTGGCGGCCTCTGCCAGCAGCTTCTTCATGCGCTCGTCCGGGGCGAACGGCTGCCCCTTGACGATGCCGATGGCGGCGATGGCGCCGCGCACTTCGGGGTTGATCGCCTCAATGGGTTCTTCCTGAATAACGCGATCAAGCTCTTGAAAATAGGTGAAATCGCTGGGGAAGACCGTGTTGAAAGCCCTGTTCGACATGTTGACAAATTCAGTCGCCGCCGGTTTCGCCGCGTCTTTCAGCGGATAGACCTTCAGGTTCGAGGTGATGTTACTGACCGCCGGCGCCAGCCCGTTTTTGATCGAGCCGCGCAGGAACATGAAGTTCCTGTTGGTCGGGGGCTGCAGCAGGAAGTAGCCATCGGGGATATCGCCGCTATAGCCAGGCGGCACCACCAGGTACTTGCCACCCTTGCCCTTGTCTGGCCCGGTTACACCCATGTTGCCTACGAAGCGCTGCCAGGCGTCGTTGAGAAAACCGAGCATACCCGGAGGCACTTCGATCACGGTTGGCCCGTCCTGTGCCAGATCGGTGAAGGTGTAGGCGTACAGGGTCGAAGTGTTGGCGGTAACCACGAGCGTCTGGGAATCCAGCAGCTGTTCAAAGATAGCGATCCTGTTCGCACCTTTGGCCCCGGCATCGGCTAATGCCGTGCGCACGCTGTACATCGACACGGCGCCGATATTGTCGAGAAACACACTGGTACCGCGCATCCTGTCGAGGTTGTCGTAAACGCTGGCGATGGTGGTGTCGGTCGGCACCCCGTCAAAGAACTCGAGCTTGCCGATTGCGGTCTCGACTTTGTCGGGGATAGAGATCGCGGCGAGTTCTGCAGGCGATACCTCTGCTGCCGCAGGGCCTGCGGTGACAGCTAAAACCAAAGCACCCATAACAGTTAGACGTAGCATGTTTCAATTATCCTGTGGAAAATTAGTAAATGTGGTAGGAACGCTAAGGTTTTACCCGCTCCGGGTCTGCCCATTTCGCGCCATTTTCGTGAATAAGCGCTTGGCGTGCTGCGACGCATTCAAGCAACGATTGCGCACTGGCCCCTGTAGTCTCCGGCTCGGCATCCTTCATTCGAAAGTTCATTGGTGCTACATTGCGCAGCAACCATACTGCACTGCACGCGCACGATAACAGTTTCGTGAAGCGAGTAGCGATCAACGCGCACCAAAAGAGAGCGACCTTGCAAGGGGGTATCGTTGGACGGCAGGCTCGCAATTGTCAGGGCGACACACCTCAACAACTACATTTCTGTGTTACGTAGAATCGGCGCTCCGGTGGACCGCGAACTTGCCCGCTCCAGTTTGCCGCCGCGAATTGAAGAGACACCCGATCTCTATGTGAGTGTGCCGGTTGCAATCGAATGGATCGCGCAAACCGGCCACGACCTTGAACTGATGGAACTGGGACTGCTCGGCGCTCAACAGGCGTCGCTGGCATCGTTAGGTCCCGCCCAACGCACAGCCATCGTGACCGCGCAGACCGGTCTGCAGCGCCTCAAAGCCCTGGCCGCACTGTCGCGCCTCGAGGACAGCGCCCTGCAAATGCGTATCCGCCACGAGGCAGACGAGGTTCGCGTCATCTGCGACATGGCGGGGCTGGCGCGCCATCCTTTTGTGTGTCTCGCCGAATGGCTGAACCTGCAAGCCGTCATTTCTGTTGTTCGCAGCGTCGCCGGATCTTCGTGGTGCCCGAGCGAGCTCTGCTTCGTGTCGTCAAACCGTGTGCCGCAGGTAGTGCTGGCAGCGTTTCCAAACACACGCATCCTGGTGGGCCAGCAGCACAGCTGCGTGGTGATCGCCCGTGCGGCGCTCGCCCGAACAACACACCACACATTCGCAGCTGCAAGTGATCGGTTGGATGCAACAGCGCCGGCAGCAGAGCCGCAAGGCCAACCCGCAATCTGGGAGTTCGCCAGCCTGCTGCGAATGCTGGTTCAGCCCTACCTGAACCAGGGACGCCCCGATGTCGCATTCGCCGCCGAGCTGGCGGGGGTCAGCACGCGGACGTTACAGCGAAAACTTAAACTGTGCGGAAGTTCCTATTCGCAGATACTTCAGGAAGCGTGTTTTCAGCTTGCCTGCACGCGCCTCGAAGACCCGGACTTGAAGGTCATCGATGTCGCCATGATGGCGGGCTATCGCTGCCCGCAACACTTTACGCGCGCCTTCCGCCGGTTTGGGGGTATCACGCCATCCGAGTATCGTCAGTATAACCTCAGCGGTGACTCGCATGCCAGGCAAGCAGCATTAGCTGGCGCGGCACCCTGAACACGATTTCATACACCGCCTGAGTCGCCCCGGTTTACACCGGAGGATGCTGGCGCTGTGCGGCCATCGCCCAACTCCGTTGCCAGCATTCGACCGGCAAGCCGATTGAGGTACACAACCAGTGCGATAGACGCTGCAAAGCCGACGGCATACAGGCTCCATTCCAGCGGCGTGCGTTCGGTGTTGCGACTGCCGAGCGTGGCAAGGTCGGCCGCGATCGAACCCAGATAAACGTTGTTCAGGGAAAACGGAATAATCCCCAGCACACTGGCGAAGACAAAATCGCGCAATGACACCTGCGAGAGTCCGAACACGTAATTTGCAAGCTTGCCCGGGAAAAAAGGCATCAGGCGGGTCAGCAATACGATCCTGAAGCCCTTAGTGCCCAGCCCCCTGTTGATGACACTCATCCACTTGTTGGACAGGATGAATCGCCGCGCACCCTCCCCGGCAAGATAACGCGCCGAAAGGAATGCCACTACCGCGCCGAGCATGGTTCCTACGACGACCACGGCGGTGCCCTGCGCCACTCCAAACACGAAGCCTGCACCCGTGGTGAAGAGAATGCCGGGCAGCGTTAGCACGACGACCAGCGCCAGTATCAGCACAAACCAGAGCAATGCGGTAAGACCCTGTGTCTCCAGCCAGCGCATCAGCTGCAGCACCTGCTGGTCGGTATCGAAATACACCATAGCGCCCACCAGTATCGCCACAATGCCAATACCGATTGCGATGCCTTTTGTGGGTGTTAGCTGCAGTGGTGTGGCTCCTTTGGTGATGGATCGATTGGCTGGTTGCTAGTTGGCAGTACTCTAGCATTGAAACGGGTTGGGCTGCTTTCCATCTGGCTGGTGTTTAACGGGCATCGCTACCAGAGTGGCAAGGGATAAATGGGGTCAGAGCCCATTTATCCGCAGTCGAGGTCCTCTTTACTCGGACATCAGGAGCCAGATTGCTACAATCTTGCCAATAGCGGATTGAGTACAACAAAGGGCTCTGACCCCATATCTCCTGATGAAGATTACCTTGGTTATCATTTTCTACTGCCTCGCAATAGTCTCAACCCTAAGCGGTCTTGCTGCCTTCGTTGGTAGTGTCTTTGAAGTGGATGTGCTGAGCTTGGTGCCACTTACACATGGTAGTAGTAGACCTGTCTACACTTGGCGACAACATAAACTCAGCTGTTACACCTAAGGAAAACTCATGCCATTGGATTTATCAGATACATTGGTTGTCGGGATTACAGCTACAGCTTTGTTCGATTTGAGTGAGGCTGATCGAGTTTTCGTGAGAAATTCGATGCAGATCGAGGCAGCGATGAAGAATATCGAAGGTATACTTGGCTGAGCGAGAAACTGAGTCGTTGCTACCTGGGACGGGTCTATATTTGAGTGACTTTACTCTCTCTAAATCAATTCCAGCCAAATGAAGAAGGTCCACTTGTTGAAGTTGTTGTAATGTCTCGCAATAGCCCCGAAACAGGTGTTCGTGTTTTTCATAATATTAGAGAATATGATTTAAACATCTCGCTCTGCTTTTACGGGCGGAGAATCATTGATTTGATTACTTAGATGCATACGATGTAGATCTTTTCCTCACCACAAATACGAAAGATGCTCAGAGAGTTATTGATGGCGAAAGCTGTGCAGTTGCACTAGTAAAAGAGCCGCCTGAAAATATCGAAAAAATACCAGATGGACAATGATTAGGCTTGCATTTGATGGGGATGCTGTACTATTCAGTGACGAAAGTGAAATTGTGTATAAAGCGCAGGGCCTTGAGAAGGATTTCACAAGGTAGAAGATAGCGAGCAAGACAACCCTCTTAACGACGGTCCATATGCAACATTACTTCGTAAACTATCTCGCTTGCAAGATCGCTTGCCTCATAAAGTGGAGTTCTCTCCGGTTCGCATTGCTATTGTTACAGCTCGTAATAGTCCGGCTGAGATGCGAGTGATAAAAACACTGAGGCACTGGGGCGTTTATGTCGATGAAATATTTTTCCTCGGCGGCCTGGATAAATCAAAAATACTCAAGGCATTTAAAGCACATATCTTTTTCGATGATCAAGATGTGCATTTAGATCCAGCAGCAAAGCTTGTTCCTTCAGGTAAAGTTCCATATAAAACTAATTCACCTCTAAATAAGAACGATGAAAACGTGTGACAAAGCGCTGCTAGGGACAAGCCTACGCTGCGCTTCGACTTGCCCCAGAGCGCGGCGTTAGGTTTCAACCAGAGGTCAGGGAACGATGAAAATATCAAAAGTATCTGTAAGTAATTTTAGGTCTATTGGTGAGGCTGTATTTGATTGTGACGACTTCAATATTTTTGTAGGCCAAAATAACGCTGGGAAAACAAATTTTTTTGAAGCAATTGAATGGTTTTTTAATGGACTCTCTAAGGGAATATCTATAAAAGATTTACATCCTAACGGAGATGCTTCGAAACTCATATCTGTAAAAGTTGAGTTTTCAGGTGCATTACATGGCGCAGAAAATATGCGCAACGAAGGAAATAAGACAAAAATGCTTGGGGTTTTGAATGGCAGTGACACGCTAATAGTTGAAAGATCTAGCGCAGATCCAAGCAAGAGAAAACTAACGATAAATGATGTGGAGCTTGCTAGAAACCCCGCAGGATTTGATAAGGCATTTAATGACTTTTTGCCGAAGTTCGAATATATACATACTAAACAGTATTTTGATGAAGTGGCAAAATATTCAGCAAAGACGCCTGTAGGAATTATGCTTTCGTCTGTACTTGAAGAAATACTCCAAGACAATCCTCAATACAAAGCTTTTAGAGATAAATTTGATGAGCTATTTGATGATGAAGAATCAGCCGTAAAGCTGGAATTTGATCGATTGGGTGGTAGTGTCAAAACCCATTTAGAGAAGCAGTTTGCTGAATGCACAAAAGTTAGTTTTGAAGTTACTAGCCCAGAATTCAATGACTTGCTCAAGAATTTCCAAACTAAAGTAGATGATGGGGTTGAAACATATGCCTCTGAAAAAGGCGATGGTATGCAACGAGCATTGATGCTCGCCATAATTCAAGCTTATGCGGACTATAGGAAAGGAAGAAGATGCCGGCAAATCCTTTCTGTTTTTTATTGACGAAGCCGAATTACACCTACATCCAACAGCACAACGAAAACTTAAAGATGTACTTTTATTATTAAGTAAAGAGCTAGATCAAGTTTTTATCAATACGCATTCCTCAGTTTTTGTAGCGGATGAACACCCTACTCCAGAAAATCTACAAAGTAGAAAAGAAGGCAGTATCACTAGTTTTAAAGCTATAGATGCACTTGATAAACCCTATGTCGTATTTGAGTTGCTTGGTGGTAGTCCGTCAGACCTTTTACTGCCACGAAATTTTTTGGTCGTTGAGGGGCCAAGTGAAGTGGAGCTGTTAACTCGAGTAATTAAACGCTTTTACTTGGATAAGCCCATAATCCAAGTAATTTCAGCTGAAGGCGATACTCATCAAGCTAAACGTTCTATAAATGCAATACGAAAGTCTTTTAAACCACTCGGAAGATCAATTTTCGAGAAAAAGATCGTTGTCTTATGTGATGCTCCAACACCGAAAGCGCAAGCTGGATTTGATGCGTTTTTGAAAGAATTCAAGGCATTCAAAGATAGAGGCCAAATCAAAATGCTTGGGAATGGGTCGTTAGAAGAAAGTTATCCTAATAATTCGGATTGGAAACGGACCGAGCAGCAAGTTTCTGACATGTCTGGTAAGCAGAAAATTAAACTCTCAAAGCAGGTTGGTGATGAAATTACCAAAGAGCAGTTCGAGAATGATATGAAATCTGTTTATGAAGCACTTGTTTCAACGTGGGAATTCGCATTTTGAAACTTAACAAACTGCTGCACCGGACAAATTTCCGCTGTCACCTTTTGTGCAAAAACATGCACAAACGCCACCATCAGAAATTTGCTCGGTGATCCGGGCGTTAGACAAATAATACAGATTGAAACGGAATTCGGGTGCGATGGAATCGTGCTGATTAGCGCGCCGCGCTCAGGCGAAGAAGGTCCCAGCCGGAGAATTGGAGAGGTTCCAGAACAGTTAGCTATTTCTCTTGGTGCGTTCGAGAAAATGGGATCAGAGCCCATTACTAAAGGGCACTGACGCCATATCTCGGAAAAACTGATGAAGATCACCCTGGTTATCATTTTCTACTGCCTCGCAATAGTCTCAACCCTAAGCGGTCTTGCTGCCTTCATTGGTAGTGTCTTTGAAGTGGATGTGCTGAGCTTGGTGCCACTTCTCATCTACTTATATATCGCATGGCCAACCGCAGTAATAGCATTTTTGGTATCTCAATTACTACGCGACAGACGCATCATGAAAACGGCATATGCAGTACTCGCGTTGCTCATTGTGCTGCCATTTGCGGCGGAGCTGTCCAACTTATGAATACCCGACGAGAGTTTTTACAGTTACTGTCATTAGTTGCCGCTGGCGCATTGGTACCACGGCCAACGCTTGCGGCTGAGTATTCTCCTAAGTTAGGCGTGGCCCAGTGGACTTTTAACTCGAAGTTTCTATCAGGGGAGTTTTCTACAGCCCTTTTTCCAAAATACGTTCATGATAATTTCGGTGTAAATACAATCGAGTGGGCGTCTACCCTGTTACCGAATCCGAACAGTACAGCGCAATACAAGGCGATCGTAGATGCATGCAGGAATTATGGCATGCACAGTCACGCCCTGCTGGTTGATGGCCCCGCTTTGGGCGTCTCCGGTTCGGCACGCAGAAACCACGCCATTGACTTCTACAAGCCGTGGATAGAAGCGGCACACTATCTCGACTGCAAGTATCTGCGCGTTAATGCGTGGGGTTCAATGGGCATCCAGATAGGTAATCTCTGGTCGCGCGTCACAACGAGTGCCGCCAAGTCCGTTCAGCATGAATGTGCAACCTCGATTTCGCTTCTTCTGGATATCATTAAGGGGAGTGAGCTTACGCTATTGGTCGAGAACCATCTCGACTACTCATCAAACGCAATGTGGCTAGCTGAACTTATGCAGATGATCGATGACACACGATGCAGGGTGATGCTGGACTTTGGAAACTGGATGTATTTTGGCGCGGGGATGTTGCCAAGTTTTCAGGACCCGTATGAGGGCTGTCGAATCCTGGCGCCCTATACAGCATCGGTGAGCGCGAAATCCCATGGCTTCGATGCGTTGGGAAATGAAACCAACGTAGATTATTTCAAGATGATCGAAATATTGGTTTCCGCCGGGTATGAAGGGTACTACGTGGCTGAATTCGAAACATTTAGTCAGGATGCAGATCCCTTGGATGGCATTAGAAAAACCCTGTCTTTGATCGAAAAAGCGACGATGGAAGCACACAAAGCGAACTAAGGGGTCAGAGCCCTTTTATGCTGAGCGCCCTGAGCGCCATCAGCTCAAAAAGCAACGTAGCCTGGCAGGCAGATCCTCTTCCGCCACGGTAGACGACTTGGCGCTCATATTCCTTGAATTAAATGTGTTCCACAAAAGCACGGCTCCTCGATTGCTGTCCAGTTGGTCGCAAAAAGCGGCGGCAGCCTTTGCGGTATAGGTCTGTTCCAGTGTTATTCCCAACGCCTTGAATCGCTCAATAGCCAGCGCGCCTTTTTCGGTAGCCACGCCATAACCGTCGCCATAGTAATCACCGATCAGCGTTGGGCGGTCGGGCCTGGGGATGTCCCGGGTACATTGGGCCGTCAGGAACCGATACGTTTCCATCATCAACTGGTACACCGTGCCCGTCGTGCAGGCAGGAACCGGACCGAGTTTCTCAGGCGCAACACGCACACCGATAACATTCGTCTTCAGCCCGATTAATTGGCAGCCATAGGTCAGTCCCGCCAGGGTGGCCCCTGAGCCTACAGGGCAGACAATTGCCGCCGGAGTCGGACACTCGCCCTGTTCTATCTGCACCTGCAATTCACAGGCTGCGTTTACAAAGCCCAGCGTGCCATACAGGTTGGAACCACCGGCAAACAAAAAATGGGAGCCACTTTTAAACCGGTATGGGCTGCCGTAATAGGCCAGGATTGTTTTAAGCAGTGAGCCTTTATAGATGAGCCTGGCTCCGTAGGCCTGCATCAGGCGCAGGTTCTGCGTGACGGTGGCAGTCGGCGGCTGATCGAAGAGATACACCACACATTCCAGGCCGAACTGCTTGCACATCATTGCAGTGGCCACACCATGGTTCGTGCCGATGGCGCCAAACGTAACTACCCGCCTGGCCTTTTTCTCTATTGCATCCGCCAGGATAAATTCCAGCTTGCGAATTTTGTTGCCGCCGTATTCCGCATGCGTCAGATCATCTCGTTTGATCCAGGCATGTTTTGAAATGGGGAAAGGTTCTACGGGTGTCGGCAGGGATGCCAGATTCTCAATAGCTATCCGTGACTGCAACTCCGGAAATTTTTGCAGCAATGGCCGCTCAAGCGGATTGTTTATTTGAGACATGGTATTTGCAGAAATAAGGGAATAAAGGGGGTCAGAAGCGCTCTCAATCCCCATCCGCCGCAAGAAATGTCACAACGGCCCAGGCAGCAATATTCTGTTTCAGTTCTTCGGCATCGATTTTATCGAGCGTGTCATCGGCAGTGTGGTGGTAGTCGAAATAATCGGTGCCATCCTGTTTCAATCGGAACACGGGCACCCCGGCCGCTTGTAATGGCTGTATATCGGGGCCGCCGCTTGTGGCCTCGCCGCCTCGTTCAATCGACAACGCTGCCAGATGCGGCATCACGATATCCATCAGCGCTGTATTTGCAGTCTCAAACCGCCATACCGGGCGGGCACCAAAATCCGATTCTGAAGCGAACAGGTGATTCCTGAGCTCATCGTGATGTTGTTTGGCATACGCCTTGGCACCCCAAATACCCTGTTCCTCATTGGCAAACAAAACCACCCGCACACTGTACCTCGGTCGCTGCGGCAGTTCGCCAATCAGCTGCGCCGCGGCGACCGTGATCGCCACGCCGGCGCCGTCATCAATCGCACCCGTTCCCAAATCCCAGCTGTCGAGGTGCGCGCCTATTAATACGATTTTCTGGGCATCAACGCGGCCATCGATCTGCGCAATCACGTTATAGGATTCACCGCCCGGTTGCTCAGAAACATCAATATCCAGTGCCACCACCAACTTTTCCTGGCGATCGAGTATGCGCTGCAGCTGCTGAGCATCGGGCGCCGACAAAGCGGCGGCAGGTAATGGACTATCGGCACGGGTTGATGCCCCGGCGTGTGGGAAGCGGTGGCTGTCGGTACCCGCTGATCGAATCAACGCGGCCACAGCGCCTTTTTGTTTGGCAACGACACCGGCGGCGTAGCGAATGGGTACCACCTCGCCATAGCCTGCGCCTTCGCGGTCGCGCAACATTGGCTGGTTAATGAACACTATTTTGCCCGCTACCCGTTTCTCATCGGCATTCTCCAGCGATGCAAGATCGGGAAACGCGATCACTTCCCCGCGGATTTCACCCTGGGTAGAGCCGCTATAGCCTAACGCGGTGATCGTCAGCGGCTGGGGGTACGGAGAAACTATCCGGGCGTGCTCGCGGTGACGCTGCCAGACTGGAAAGCTCACCGGTTCCAACCAGATTTTATCGAAAACCCCGGCGTCTTTTGCCTGTTCAAGCAACGCCCTGGCCCAGCTCACCGCGCGCTTGTCTGCGTCAGTGCCCGCCAATCTCGGGCCAACCTCTGTGGTCAGCGACTCGACAATCTCCCAGCCCCGGTTGCTGGCCAGCGCTTTATCACGCAGCATCGAGGCCGTTGCAGCCTGGTCATCTGCAACGGCCAGCGATGAACAAAACAGCAGCAACACACTACGGCGCAGGAACACGGTTAATCCTTCTTTTCGTCCATCACTTCGAAGACTTTGCCAGCACCGGAGACCTCGCTGATGAAGGCCCCAGGCGCCGGTCTCACTTCACCTTGTTCAACTTGGGTGCCGTCCAACTGCCGTCGAGCGCCGCTTCTGCGGGCCAGTACAAACGCATGTACATGGCGAACGGTCCCTTGGGTGCGGGCAGCCAGTTGGATTCCTTGTCTTTGCCTGGCGATTCGTTCTGGATGTAGAGCGTAAGCCCGCCGTCGGCATCATGCTTCATGTGGGGCAGCATCGGTGAGTTGATGAGGTAGCGATTGATCGGGTTGGCCACCAGCAGGCTCTGCGGCAGCTCGTACATTGTCAACGACCAGAACGCCTTGACCGGCGGATACTCATCGGGCCCGAAACGCAGTGTATAGCTGTTGGCGCCACTCAGGGGCTCGCCTTGCGCGTCAGTGCGATAGATCGGATACATCGCCTCCTGCTTGGAGTTGCCGTAAATGCCGATGGTTGCCAGCCAGCGGTACAGGTAGTTATTCTTCATCGACTCGCGGGTGCCAAACAAGTCACCCGAGGTCAGCTTGCCCTCGTCCAGCAACTTCACGCCACCGGCAAATGCCTTGAACGCGTCGGCGCGGCCTTCTTCGATCGCGGTCTTCAGCTCGGGTGATAGTGTGGCTGGATCAAACGTCATGCTGCCGCCGACGCCGATCTTGGCGAAGCGCTGCATCAGGTCGACTTCGCTTGGCACCGTGGGGCTGTAGCTGAGCACGAAGTTGAGGATGCTGAAGAACTCCAGCGAGGTTTTTTCTTCTGCCTGGGTCAGCGGCTTCGCCCAGTTCACTGCCGGCGCGGCCGCGGGTGCAGGCGTGCCCAAGAACGCTGACAATGGCTGCGCTTTGTACTGCGCCTGAATTTTCTTCACATTGTCGATGTCGGCCGGGTTGAACAGCTGCGTGCGAAAGACGGCGAGATTGAAGTCCGTATCTGATTGAATCACTTCCTTGATGCCCTCGGGCTTCTCGCCCTTCCAGTTCGGCCCGGCAATCAGGAAACTGCCGGCACTGTTACCTGTGGCACGGGAACCGGCGTAGGCGAAATTAAACGTATAAGCGTCGATAAACTGAATGCTGTAGTAGCGATTTTTCTCGATCTCCGGCACGGAGATCACCATCGGCTCGGCGCGCAGGTCCAGGCCCAAAAACGAATACGGGGTGTCGGAATTGGGCGTCTGGATTGCCGTATCTGCCGGTGTGTACACCGCGGGAATGTTCTTGATCTGGTTCCACGGCGCCTTGTACGACTTGTCGTCCTTGTCGACGAAGTAGGCGTACTGAATACGGTAGCTGTCTACCAGCGGATAGCCGTAAATGTAGGCCTCTTTGGCGATGGCGCGCGCTTCATCAGGTGTTACGGTGGGGGCGGCACTGTGGACGGCCACGGACACGCTGGCGAAGCATGCGACTAACAGCGGTGCGACAATTTTTCGGAACAACATCATGTTTCTCCTGTGGGGTCTTGGAATTCGGCTGCGTTGGTCACTGCCAGTTCAGGTAGGGGATTGTATCAGCTTACCTTCACAATCCCCGGTGGCTGCCAGCTGCCTTCGCCCGGCGGCAGGATGGACGGCGCTTCGGTCTTCGGCCAGTACAGGCGCATAACCAGATAGGCGGCACCGTTCGGTGCCGGCAGCCAGTTGGCTTCCCGGTCGGCACCGGGGCTGTCCTTCTGGATGTAGAGGGTCAGTGAGCCGTCAGCGTTCTTCTTCATGTCGGGCAGCATGGGCGAATTGATCAGGTAGCGGTTGATCGGGTTCTTGATCAGCAGCTGGCTTGTGCCGTCGTACATGGTGACCGACCAGAAGGAATTCACCGGCGGCAAATTTCCGGCGGGAAAGGTGAGCGTGTAGTTGTGCTTGCTGGCGTCGATGGTATCGCCGCTGCTGTCCTTACGGGTTGCAGGGTACATGGCTTCGGCCGGATCGTTGGCGTAGATGCCCCCCTTCGCCGTCGCCGCGCGTTTCAGCCAGTTGCCGTTGAAGTAGGCACTGTCTCCGCCAACCACTGCGCCCACCTGCCAGCCGTTCTGGTCCTTGCCCCCGTCGGCAACGAAGGCGTCCACCTTGTCGGAGCCCTCTTTCATGCCGAGCAACACTGCGGCCTTGTGCTCCAGCGAAAGCTCCTTGAAATGGAAGGACTTGCCCGGCCCGATGCCAATACTGGCCAATCTCGCGCGCACCGCACGCGTTTCGGGAGTCTCCGGCACAAACGCCAGCGCGGCGTCGAGATACTCGTAAAAGTTAGCCTTGATGCCCTTGGTGTTCGCGGGGACGAAGTCGATTTTCGGCGCGGCGGGTGGTGCCGGTTGATTGAGGTAAGCCGATAGCGGCTGAGCCTTGTAACCGGACTGCACCTTCTCCACGTTCGGCATATCTTCCGGGCTGAAGAGCTGGGTGCGGAAGATGGTCAAGCCGAACGGGGTGCTCGACTGAAAGACTTTCTTGATGCCAGCCGGCGTCTCGCCTTTCCAATCGGGCCCAACAGCCAGGTAATCGCCTGCTTCGACCCCCGTGGCGCGACTGCCGATGTAGCCATAATTATAGGTATTGCCATCGACGAACTGTACCGAGTAGTAGCGATCCTTGGGCACTGCGGGCACCGAAATCACCATCGGCTCGGCGCGCAGGTCCAGCCACAGGCTTGAGTAAGGCGTGTCGCTGTTCGGCGTGACAACGGCAGTGTCTTCGTAGGTGAATACGCGGGCAGCGCTCAGGATCACATTAAACGGTGCCTTGTATTGTCCCGAATTCTTGTCCACGCAGAACTCGTTCATCACCGCGTAGTTCATCACCAGTGGCAGGCCGTAGATGAAGCCTTCCTGCGCAATGGCTTTAATCTCTTCGAGACCGGGGGCGGCAACACCCGCCTTCTTTTCGCTGCGCACTGCAGCGGAGATGGCATCATCGGCTTTCGCATTGCCGATGAAAGCGACGCTGGTAGTGGCGAGGGTATAGTGAATGATTTGGCGTCTGGTGGTTTTCATAGGGGCTCCGATCCGTTTT
Source organism: Halioglobus sp. (assembly GCA_041396025.1). GTDB lineage: Bacteria > Pseudomonadota > Gammaproteobacteria > Pseudomonadales > Halieaceae > Marimicrobium. The sequence continues at coordinate 37,391 of JAWKZL010000001.1, forward strand.
TTGGCATACGATTGCTACTGTACTACTTTCTGGCAGTTCGGTGTCGTGTAGCAATGGCAACGCGCACCGGCGCTCGCTGAGATGGCGGGTTTCATGCGCGGCCACTGCCAGTGACACGATACATTGATCGTTTTTACCACTTCTGCCGTCAAGTCTGGACACTTGATCCAGCCGGCAGGTCGCGTAAAGTGCCCTACCACCACCTGCATACTGCCTGAATACCCGCCAACACCGAGGAGCACAACCAGTGAGAGTCAGCGGAATGTTAGGCGCCGACCTCAACAGGGTGCCACTGGCCATCGCCGAGCTGGAGCAGCACGGCTACGACGCGGCCTTTACCGCAGAAATCAATAACGATCCCTTTTTCCCGCTGGTACTCGCCGCCGAACACAGCCAGACGATCGCCCTTACCACCGCCATCAGCGTCGCCTTCGCGCGCAACCCGATGACCACCGCCAATCTGGCCTGGGACCTGAACCAGTATTCCGAGGGGCGCTTCACCATTGGCCTGGGCTCGCAGATCAAGCCGCATATCACGCGGCGCTTCTCCATGCCGTGGTCGCACCCGGCCGCGCGCATGCGCGAATTTATCCTGGCGATGCAGGCGATCTGGCGTTGCTGGGAGTCTGGCGAGGCACTGGATTTCAACGGTGAGTTCTACCAGCATAACCTGATGACGCCGATGTTTACCCCGACGCGAACGGAGTTCGGCGCACCGGGGATACATCTGGCGGCAGTTGGCCCGCGTATGACGGAAGTGGCGGCAGAAGTTGCCAACGGCGTCATCGCCCACGGCTTTACTACCGCACAGTACCTGCGGGACGTTACACTGCCGGCAGTGAATCGCGGGCTGGCGAAGTCCGGACGAGAACGGGAGGCGTTTGATATCAGCCTGCCGGCTATGGTGGTCACGGGGATCAACGAGGAAGCTTTCGCGCAATCGAAACAGGCGGTGCAAAGTCAGTTGGCCTTTTACGCGTCCACGCCCGCCTATCGCCCGGTACTGGAATTACACGGCTGGGGCGAACTGCAGGGTGAGGCACACCAGCTGACCCGGCAGGGGCGCTGGCAGGACATGGGTGTGCTGATCAGCGATGACATACTGAACACTTTCGCGGTGGTATCTGAAGACATCGAGCAGGTGCCAACGCTGCTCAAACAGCGGTTTGCCGGTCTGGCAGATACCTGGATGTGTACCGTAACTACCGGGGATGTGCATACACAGCAACAATTGGTGAGCGCCGTGCAGGCTGCCTGAGCAGCCGACTATTGAACCGCGTGAAGCGCAAGCAGCAACGATTGCTTTTCGCAACAACTGGCAGAGGACCAGAGACATGAACATAGAGTTAACCGCACAACACAAAGCCCTCCAGCAGGAGGTGCGCGAATACATGAAAACCGTGATGACACCGGAACTGCTGGAAGAGATGAAAATCTCCGACCTCAAGGAAGGCGGCGGCCCGGAGTTTCGCAAGCAGTACGCGCGCATGGGCGCAGACGGCTGGATCGGGCTCAGCTGGTCGAAAGAACTGGGCGGCAAGGAGCTGTCACATGTCGAGCAGTACATCTTTACCGATGAAGTGGTGCGCTCCGGCTTCGCCTATCCCTTCCTCACCACCGAGGCGGTGACCCCGGTGATCGCCGCGAATGCCAACGCTGAAGTCCGCGACGAAGTGGTCGGCGGCGTCAAGCAGGGCAGGGTAACGATTGCGATTGGCTACTCTGAACCCAACGCCGGCACCGACCTGGCCAGCCTCACCACGCGTGCAGAACGCGATGGCGACCACTGGATTATCAACGGCCAGAAAATGTGGACCAGCCTCGGCAACTTCGCCGATTACGTTTGGCTGGCAGCACGCACCGATCCGGATGCGAGCAAGAAGCACAAGGGTCTCACCATGTTTCTGGTGCCCACCAACATCGAAGGCTTCTCCTATACGCCGGTGCACACCCTCGGCGTGCGCACCAACGCCACCTACTACAGCGACGTGCGCCTGCCCGACAAGTACCGCGTGGGCGAGGTCAATGCCGGCTGGAAGCTGATTACCGGGCAGCTCAACATCGAGCGCCTGTCGCTGTTCACCCACGGGCAGGTGGATTCCCTCTATCAGGGCGTGTGTGAATGGGCGGCGGAAACCGACGCCCCCGGTGGCGGCAAAATTATCGAGCGGCCCTGGGTGCAGCACAATCTGGCGAAGGTAAGGAGCGGCCTGGAAGTGGTCAAGCTGATTTGCTGGAAGCAGGCCTGGGCGATGGACCAGGGCCCGCTCAATATGGCCGACGCCTCAGTGGCCAAGGTGTACAGCAGTGAATTTTTTGTCGAGCTGTACCGCATGCTGCTGGAAGTGATGGGTCAGGCGGGCACCATCGCCACCCACTCACCGGGCGCTGTGCTCAAAGGCAAGCTCGAATTCCGCTGGCGCGTTGGCGCCGTGCTCACTTTCGGTGGCGGCGCCAACGAAGTACAACGCGACATTATCGCCATGGCGGGGCTGTGGATGCCCCGCACACGCTAGGAGAACAAGGCTGTGGATTTTACGATTTCTGAAGAACTCAAAAGCGCGCAACAACTGGCTCAGCAGATACTCGGTGACTATACCGAAGTCGACAAGCTCAAGGTCATCGAAAAACGCGAAGATCGTTTCGACGCCGGACTGTGGCAGGCTCTGGCCGACGCCGGGTTGTTGGGGCTGGATATCCCCGAGAATCACGGCGGCACCGGGCTGGGCTTTTACAGCCTGACCATGTTGTGCGAAGAAGTGGGCCGCACCGTTGCGCCAATTCCAGTGATTCCAGTGCTGGTCGCCGCGGCGGGTACCCTGCGCCGCTTTAGCAGCAATGCGCAGAAAGAACACTGGCTCAGCGCGATTGCCAGTGGCGCGACTGTGGTCACCGCGGCACTGGAGGAGTACAACAACGACGATCCGGCAGCGCCGGGCTGCAGCGCACAGAAGATGGAAGGCGGCTACTCACTCAGCGGCACCAAAATCTGCGTCAGCCACGCCAACTCTGCAGCACGCATTCTGGTGTCTGCAAACGCAGGCGAGGAACTCATTGTCGCGCTGGTGGACCCGCGCGCGGCAGGCGTCACTCTCAATGCACAGATCGTGACCACGGGCGAAACCCGCTATGAGCTGGTTATGCAGAAAGTGCAGGTTCCGACTGCGGATATCGTCGCCACCGGCGGTGAAGCACTGGCGGCGATGGAATGGGCGCTGATGGCAACGCGCACGGCGCTCGCTGCAATGGCAGTAGGCGTGTGCGACAAGATGATGCGCATCACTGGCAGCTACACCTCCGAGCGCGAACAGTTTGGCCGCGCCATTGCCACCTTCCAGGCGGTGAGCCACCGCGTGGCGGACTGCTTCATCGACGTCGAGTGCCTGCGTCTCGTGACGCAGCAGGCGGCCTCATTGATCGACCAGGGGCGCCCTGCCCACGAAGCGGTACTGATGGCGAAAATCTGGTGCGGCGACGTGACCCACCGCGTCAGCCAGGCCTCGCAGCACTGCCACGGCGGCACCGGTGTGGACCGCGACTACGTATTGTTCCGCTACTGCGAACTGGCGCGGCAGATTGAACTGACTGCCGGCAGCAGTGCGCAGCTCACCGGTGAACTGGGCCAGGAAATCTGCACGCAGTACCTGGCGAAGTCAGCGTAGCCTCGCTTCTGCCGCGTTCTGCTGCGGCCCTGGCGGGGAAGGCTGTTTTCGAATGCTTCCCCGCCAGAGCCGAAGCTGGCAGTACACCATGGCAATCAGGGCTCAGCGCCCCCAATCGTCAGAATTCTTTACAGCTTAACCTCGCGTGGCTACTACCGCATTGAAAGATAACGACTTATTTGAGCGGTACGTTTCTTGCGTCCACAACGTCTGGACGAATAATAATTTGGAAGGTGCACTGCAATGAAAAAATTCCTGCTGGTCTTATTGGCGACGGCAGCAGCTCCGTGGGTCAACGCGGGGCAGATCACGTTCGATTGGACGACCTCGGCCACCAGTGAAGAACTCCTGTCAGGCTCGGGATACTGGACAATGGATGAAAGTGAAGTAATCCCCTCGTCCTACAACGCCTACGCAGCTGTCATCACCGACTTCGCTTTCTACTGGACAACAGCAACCATGGGCTCGTTTTCGCTAACCCCGTCGAACGGTTTCCTGAATGTTGCAGACATGGGCTTTGACGCACTGGGGCAGTTGACACAGGTAACTGTCTGCGCGAGTGCAGTCGTGGTATCAGGTTGTAGTGCTGTGCACCCAAGTATTCAGGTGAGCAACTCAGTGCCTCCAATCGCCTGGCTTGCCACCTTCGGGGAAAACCAATTTAATCTCGCGATTGGCACCGATACCTTCACGCAAACCGTTTCCGACGTGCCAGAGCCGCGCCTGCTCAGCCTGTTGGCGCTGGGTTTGCTGTTGCTGGCGCGCCAGCGGTATCGCTCGTTGAGCTATGACCGAACGTAAGGCCAACCTTTGACCTTATAACTCTGGTCATGCAATTACGTGGTCTTTGGCAGGATGGTCAACTCCACCCGGCGGTTTTGTGCACGACCATCGGCGGTCGCATTGCTGGCAATCGGCTCTTCCACACCCATACCCTGCACGTACATGCGTGATTGCGCCAGCCCGCGCGTCACCAGGTAATCGGCCACGCTCCTGGCGCGCTGTTCAGAGAGTGTCTGGTTGTATTGGCGGTTGCCGGTATTGTCCGTATAGCCGGTAACACGCAGGGTGGTATCGGCGTACTTCGCCAGCACCAGGCCCACTGAATTGAGCACGGAATAGAAGCTCGATTTCAGGTTGTAGGAATCCGTCTCGAAGGTGATATTGCCCGGCATAATCAGGCGGATGTTGTCACCTTCGCGCACCACCTGCACGCCCGTGCCCTGCAGTTGCTCGCGCAGTTTCGATTCCTGCACATCCATGTAGGCGCCGACACCTGCACCCACGACACCGCAGCCGAGGGCGGCATTGCGCGCTTTTTTCTTCGAGTCCAGTGCGCCGATGAGGCCGCAAACGGCTGCCGCGCCGCCACCATAGGCGGCGGTTTTGCTCACCTGCTGCTCGCCGGTGTAGGGATTCGTGGTACAGGCGGTCAGGGCCATGATACAGGCCATTCCGATGATGAGGTTACGCATGGTTGCCCCTTGTCAATGTGGTGTTACGCGGCCGGTGTCTGGCAGCGGTGATAGCGCCTCAGGCGTACCCGTTCTCGCGGAACCACCTGACCGAATCCGTAATCGCCGTCTCTATCGGCGTTTGCGGCAATCCAAGTTCCTCGATGGCTTTGGATGGATCGACATAGCCGTGTTGCAGCACATACATGGTGTTTTTATAGGTAGTGATCGGCGCCTTGCCGGTGACCTTTGACCACAGCTCTGCCAACCTCGCCACGCGCAACATGAGTTTGCCGGACACTTCATTCGTGGCCACCTTGGGAACATTGGCGATACGTCCGATCATCGTCAGTATTTCCTTGTTGGTCATGTTGCCGGATTTGTTCGCCAGGATATAAGACTCGCCTATACGTCCCTTCTCCATCGCCAGTACATGGCCTGCCGCGACATCGCGCACATCGACCGCGCAGACACCGCCGTCCCAGTAGTTTTTCATCTGGCCTTTCAGTGTGCCGAGAATCATCGTGCCGGTAGGGGTCGGGGCGCGATCGCCCGGCCCGAACGGCAGCCCCGGCATCACCATGGTGACGGGCAAACCGTCGCTGACCATGCCCTTGACCATCTGGTGGCTGATGAACTTGGAGAGGATGTAGTCACTGGCCCAGGGCCAGCTGTTGAACGCTGTTTTCTCCGTGGCCCAGCCGCCGTTGCCGACGATACCGATGGCCGCGACGCTGCTGGTAAAGACGATTTTTTCGACGCCGGCCGCCTGTGCGGCTTCCATCATCGCGCGCGCACCGTCCACGTTGATTTTAAAATGCAGGTCGGGGTCCTTGGTCCAGATCGCAAACAGCGCGGCCAGGTGATACAGCTGCTGCACGCCCTGCACCGCGCGCACCAGTGAAGGCGGATCCAGCAGATTGCCCTCCACGAATTCCACATCCATGCCGTTCAGCGGCGAGCGGTCTTCGCCCGGCATAACCATGACGCGCACATCGTCGCCGCGCTCCAGGCACAGCCGGGTGACGTGGTTGCCGATGAAACCTGTAGCTCCGGTGATGAGCACTTTGCTCATAGTATTCTCCAGTCGATGGATTAAGTTGGCCGTATCTTAACAGCCCGCACCGCGCCCGGCATGACGTAAACGGTCATTCTAAAGAAGTCGCGAATGTCATGCGCTGCCATTAAGGGCTTTACAATTCGCCGCCTGCGCGGGACAGTTGGGCCCTGCCTGAAATCACCCACCGAAAATTCGAGGAGTCTCCGATGTCAACACTGCGCAACTGCTTACTGGCAACCACCCTGCTGCTCACCGGGCTCACCCAGCCGGCCTTCAGTGCCGACAACTCCGCCGCGCTGGCGCAAGTGATCGCCAATCGCAGCGCCGAGGACAAGGCGCGCGATGCCGCCCGGCACCCGCAGGAAACACTGGAATTCTTCCAGATCACACCGGGCATGACCGTGGTCGAAGTACTGCCCGGCGGCGGCTGGTACACCAAAATTCTGGCGAACTATCTGGGCGCAGATGGCGCGCTGTACGGTGCGAACTACGCTGACCGCATGTGGCCAATGCTGCGCTCGGGTGATCCCCAGTGGACTGCCGAGCGGATTGCCGCCACCAGCAACTATCCCGCCGAGGTCGCGGTGTTAACCGACAACGGCATCAGCGCGCGTGGTTTCACCCTCGAAACAGTGCCGCCGGAAATCAACGGCACGGTGGACCGGGTAGTGATGATCCGCGCCCTGCACAACCTCAATCGTTTTGACGAAGCAGCGGGAACACGCACCAAAGCGTTGGCATCAATCTACCAAATGCTCAAGCCCGACGGACTGGTTGGCGTAGTGCAGCACCGCGCTCCGGAATCGGCCAGCGGCGCGTGGGCGGACGGCAGCCACGGCTACATGAATGAGGCCGCAGTGATCGTCATGTTCGAAGAGGCCGGTTTCGAGCTGGTGGCCGACAGCGAGATCAATGCCAACCCGCTCGACCAGCCGGGCGCCGAGGACTCCGTGTGGCGCCTGCCGCCCTCGTTGCGCGGCAATGAGGACGACCCCAAAAAGCAGGCCGCTATGCAGGCCATCGGTGAGTCTGATCGTATGACCCTGTTGTTTCGCAAAGCGCCCAACTGAAGCCAGCCGGCAGGTGACCGCAAATGCCGCCTAGAAATAACTAGAAGTTATTTTTTGGTATAGAAACATATCATATAGTTATTTCTTGCGCATTGGCTGCTGGTGCATATACTCAAATTGAGGCGGTTCATTGGATGACTACCAATTGAGGGCAACCGTCTACCATTGTGGGAAAGCTGGCAAACATTTGTCAGAGGTGTTTGCCGCCAGGGGAGGCTATCCGGTTTTTGCGGGTCGGATAAACAGAACTCAGGCATACAACAACATAACGCTTTACCCTTCGAAACGCCGTCGCTACCTGCCTTGCGACGGCGTTTTTTTATGCGCCGCATTTTGCCCTGGTGTTGCTTCGCGACGACATTTAACACCAATAACACAAGCGGGCACCCCGCAATGGCCAGAATACGTTATGCTTCCGTGAAACAATAAGGGAGCCGTATGACCACCGTAAAACAGCTGTTACAGGATATAGAAGATGCACCTGATGGCCCGCGTGTGGCCGCCATCTTCGATTTTGATGGCACACTCATCGCCGGGTACTCCGCAGTCGCCTTTATTCGAGAGCAAGTGCGGCGTGGCGACCTGTCGCCGCGACAGTTTGTCGAGTTGATGCAGGCAGCGGCCAACTTTGGCCTCGGCAGCCTCGGTTTTTCCGGCATGATGGCCATCACCGCGCAGTTCATGCGCGGCGTTGAGGAAGAAACCTATCACCAAGTCGGACGGCAGCTGTACACCAAACAGATTGCCCGGCTCATCTATCCCGAATCTCGTGCGCTGGTTGAAGCACATAAGGCCAAGGGCCATACGGTAGCCATTATTTCATCCGCCACACGCTATCAGGTGGAGTCCGCCGCCGCCGATCTGGGTATAGAGCATGTGCTGTGTACGCAACTGGAAATCAAAAATGGCAAGTTCACCGGGGGCGTGATCAGTCCCACCTGTTTCGGGCAGGGCAAGGTGACAGCAGCCGATGCGCTGGCCAAGGCGTATCGCGCCGAACTCAAGAACAGCTTTTTCTACTCCGACAGCACCGACGATCTGTTGTTGCTGGAACACGTGGGCCAGCCCCGCGCGCTGAATCCCAGCAGCAAGCTGGAGCGCATTGCCCTCGCGAGGCAGTGGCCGGTAGCCAAATTTGGCAGTCGCGGTCGCCCTACGCTGACGCAATTTGTACGTTCCGTGGCCGCCACCAGTTCGCTGGTCACTTCGTTCATGGCCGGGCTACCCGTGTACGCACTCACCGGCTCGCGGCGCGAATCGCAGAACTTTTCCTTTTCGCTGTTTGCCGATACGGCGAGTGCGCTCATCGGTATGAATTTGAAAGTCAAAGGTGAAGAGCACCTGTGGTCGCACCGGCCGGCGGTGTTTGTATTCAACCACCAGAGCAAGGCGGATGTGGTGATCGCCGCCAAACTGCTGCGTCGTGACATCGCCGGCGTGGGCAAGCAGGAAATCAAGAAGGAAACACCCATCCTCGGCCTGGTGATGGAACTCGGCGGCGTGGTGTTTATCGACCGCGCCGACGGCAAGAGTGCTATCAGTGCAATGAAGCCGCTGATAGACGCGATGCGCAAGGAGGGCAAATCAGTGGTGATCGCACCGGAGGGTACGCGTACCGTATCGCCCACCCTGGCGCCGTTCAAAAAAGGTGCGTTCCATCTCGCGATGCAGGCCGGCGTACCGATTGTGCCGATCGTGATCCGGAATGCCGGCGACGTTGCGCCCAAAGGCGACTTCGTCTTCCGTCCCGCAACCGTAGAGGTCGAGGTGCTGCCACCGGTTGATACCAGTAACTGGCAGGTGGAAACCATAGATGAGCATGTACGGGAAGTGCGCAACCTGTTTGCGCGGGTACTTGGCCAGCCACTGGAACATGGCAAAAAAAGTAAGCAAACATCCGGCGCCGCCAAGACGAAGAAAAAAGCGGCAGCCAAGTCCGGGTCGTCGAGCACAGCCAGGCCACGCCCAAAGAAAGCGTCCGCCAAAAAAGTCAGGCCTAAGGCACAACCCAAACTGAAGGCAAAAGCCAGCAAGCAGGTGCGTCCCAAGTCAGCCGCCACTAAACAGAACAAGCGATAACAGGGCGCAGCCGCGTGAATCTTACCAGCAAGTACCAATTGCACAGCCCATGGCCGGGCGGCGAACAGCATGTGTTGTTCATACTCGACACCCGCAACAGCTTCGAGCAGAACCTGCTGGATGAGTGGATAAGACAACATGCGAGCAAGCACAGCAGCGGCGCAGAAACACCGCAGGTATGCATTGATCTGAGTGATGATCGCCGGGGTATCAACACCACACCGTTGATGGAGGCGCTGGTGTTGCCCGACGAGACACTGGTTGCGCCGCTGCGCGTGGCCTGGGTGCCGTCGCAGGAGGACATCAACTCCGGACCGAGACTGCGCGACCTGGTTTTCGGCGACCCGCGCCAGCCCAGCGCCTCGCGCGGACGCAAAATTCTGCAGCACTCACCCGAGCGCATGCACCTGTTAGCCGGCCAGCCCGACTCCATTGCCAATCTGCGCGCACGGTTCGCGCAAGGCCACAAGCATGACCACGACGATACGCAGCGCGACTTCGCGGACTTTGTCGCACGGCAGGCGGTGGTGGTGCTGGATCTCGCTGAACGGCGACTCCAGGGAGGACGCTACAAAGTTCCACGCCAGGTGGCGGGGAGCCTGCTGGCCAGCCGCGGTTACAACGAGGCACTGGATCAACTCGCACGCCAGTCCGGCACGCCCAAGGCGCAGCTGATAAAAGAAGCCTCCGGGTATATGGATGAAATGGTGTCGCGACCGAGTACGTTCTGGCTCGACTTTTACGCCAAGTTCAACAAATTTTGCCTGGGCCTCGGCTACGAGGAAAAACTGGTTTGCAACCAGGCCGACGTAGAAAAAATGCGCCAGATGGTGCGCGAAAATCCCTCCATGCTGCTGTGGACGCACAAGACCTATCTCGATGGCATGGTGGTGCCCAAACTGCTGTATGACAACGACTTCCCCATGCCGCACATGTTCGGCGGCGCCAACCTGAACTTTCCCGGGCTGGGCTTCCTGCTGCACCGCGCCGGCGCGATTTTTATCCGCCGCAGCTTCCAGGACAATGAGCTGTACAAGATCACGCTGCGCCACTACATCGGTTATCTCATGGAGAAGCGGTTTCCGATGAACTGGGCGTTCGAGGGTACGCGCTCGCGATTGGGCAAACTGATGCCGCCGCGCTACGGGCTGCTGAAATACGTGCTGGAGGCCTGCCATGCCACCGATGCCCGCAATATCCACATTATTCCGATCTCCATCAGCTACGACCTGATCCGCGATGTCGAGGAATACGCCACTGAGCAGACCGGCCGCGGCAAGGGCGCGGAATCGCTGCGCTGGTTGATCGGCTATATCCGCAGCCTGGCAAGGCCGATGGGCAAGGTGTATGTCGACATCGGCGAGCCGGTGGTGCTGGCGCAAGCGCCGGACCCGGAAGACAAGCTTGCGCTGTCCAAGATCGCTTTTGAAGTGGCGGTGGAAGCGAACCATGTCACCGCCATTACATTTCCCTCACTGGTGACCATGAGCCTGCTGGGAGCGGCGCCCAAGGCGCTGACACAGGAGGAAGTGCTGGCCGACCTGCGCGCACTGCTGCGCTGGGCGCAGGAACGGAACCTGCGCATTTCGGCAGACTTCGATCCGGCGTACGCCGATCAGCTGCCGAGCCTGATAGACATTATGCTGGATGAGGGCATCGTCACCCGCTACGACGAGGGTCCGGAGGTGGTGTACGGCATCGGCCTGAATCAACAGGCCGTAGCCAGTTACTACCGCAACACCGTGATTCACTTTTTCGTCAACAAGGCGATTATTGAACTGGCACTGCTCAAGGCCAGCGAAAACCAGGGCCCCGATGCGCTGCAGGTGTTCTGGGCCGAAGTGGACGAGTTGCGCGACCTGTTCAAGTTTGAATTTTTCTACGCCCCCACTGAGGAGTTCCACCGCCAGATTCGCGAGGAACTGGACCGTTACGACAGCGACTGGCCGACCCTGCTGGGCCAGGGCACCATGGGTTTCACGCAGTTGCTCAACCGCATGACACCGCTGGTATCACACGTCACACTGCTGATTTACACTGAAGCCTACTCTGTAGTCGCCACGCTGGCGGCGCGTATGACACAGGCAGAAACACTGGCAGAGGAGGCCTGTGTCAACGATGCGCTGAAGTTTGGTCGCCAGGCCTACCTGCAGCGACGCATCAGCAGCGAAGCGTCCATTGGCAAACTGCTGTTCAGGAATGGATTCAAGGTATTGCAAAGCCGGCGACTGACCGACGCACGCGAACCACTGGTAGTCGAGCAGCGCCGCGAGCTGTCCCGCCAGCTGCGTGATTTATTGCGCCGCCTGGACCTGATTCGCGCCATCGGCGTCGCCACCCGAGGCAGTTAGGTCGCCGGCCTCGACACCAATGTTATTAGCGGGCATCACCAGCCACACAGCGATGAACGCAATCATTTTTACAGGAGAGTAGGCATCATGGCAGAACTTAACGTCGCGGTTCTCGGTGGAGGTTCCTGGGGCACGACTGTGGCAGCGCTGGTCACGCGCAACACACCCGTCACCCTGTGGGCGAGAAACCCGGCCACGGTGGCGGAGATCAACACCCACCACACCAACGAAGTCTACCTGCCGGGAGCCACATTGCCGGAGAAACTGGTAGCCAGCAATGATCTGGGCGCAGTGGTGCGCGGCGCCGACGTGGTGGTAATGGGCATTCCCTCGCAGAATTTTCGCCAGGTGCTGCTCGAGGTAAAAGACAACATTCGCGCCTGGGTGCCGGTGATCAGCCTGACCAAGGGCCTGGAACTGGACACCCAGATGCGCATGACGCAGATCATCAACGAGGTGCTGCCGGGTCACCCGGTGGGCGTCCTCACCGGCCCCAACCTGGCGCGCGAAATTATGGCGGGGCAAGCGGCCGCTGGCGTAATTGCGATGCAGGATCCGATTATCGTCCAGGAACTGCAAACCGTGTTCAAGAGCGGTCTGTTCCGGGTGTACACCAACACTGATGTCATCGGCTGTGAACTTGGCGGCGTGCTGAAAAACATCATCGCCATCGCCGTCGGCATGGGTGACGGACAAGGCGCCGGAGACAACACGCGCGCCGGCCTGATTACCCGTGGCCTCGCGGAAGTGACGCGACTCGGGGTGGCCATGGGTGGCCGTCCGGAAACATTTGCCGGCCTTGCAGGTATGGGCGATATGATCGCTACCTGCACCAGCCCGCAGAGTCGTAATCGTCACGTGGGCATTCAGTTGGGTATGGGCCGCAACATGCAGGAGATTATCAACGAGATGGTGATGGTGGCCGAGGGTGCCAAAAGCGCACCGGCGGTGATGGCATTGGCGGACCAATACGGCGTGGAAATGCCGATTGCCCGCGATGTGTATCGCGTGCTCTCCGGTGATGCCACTGCCAGTCGCGCGTTTCGCGGCTTGCTGCGGGTTGAGGCTGGGGCGGAATCGGAGCCGGGTTAGTGGTGCGTGTGATGCGTTCCCGCCCGGAGCCGATCGCTGGCAGCAACCGGAAGTCACCACCGGGTGGAGCTCTGACCCCATCCAAGGCATAATTTCCCGCAATTAAAGCAAGCCGTGTAAAGTGGGCGCAACACTCACCGCGCGGCTCAACTATTTCATAACATACAACGGGGTCGGGCAGGCGTGAACAGGGGCTTTTTAAGGATATTCGTCGCACTGTTTCTGGTTATCTTCGGCACGCAGTCGTTCGCCACAGACACTGACTCCCGCTTCACCGCGCTGAAAGGCAATCCCGGATTGCACTCCGCGTCCGCGCTGGTACTGGATGCCAACGGCAACCTGATTTACGGCAAGGACGTCGACACTGTGCGTCCGATTGCCTCCATCACCAAACTGATGACTGCCATGGTGACACTGGACGCCGAACTGAATCTCGATGAGTTGATTACAATTACTGAAGAGGATCGCGATTCTCTGCGCATGACCGGTTCACGACTGAGCATCGGTGCAACGTTGCCGCGCCGTGAGCTGCTATTACTGGCGTTGATGTCTTCCGAGAATCGCGCCGCCAAGGCGCTGGGAAGAAACTATCCCGGCGGCACCAGCGCCTTTGTCAACGCAATGAACGACAAGGCTGAGAGTCTGGGTATGACGCACAGCCATTTTGCCGACCCCGCCGGGCTCAATGCACAGAACGTGTCCACCGCCACAGATCTGGCCAAAATGCTGGCCGCCGCACACGAGTATCCGCTGATTACCACTGCCACCACAACGACAGATCGGGAAGTCAGGCCATTTGCGCAGCGCGGTGCCATGACCTTCAACAACACCAACCGGTTGATGAAGAACAAGGACTGGCACATCGAATTGAGCAAAACAGGCTACATCAACGAAGCCGGACGCTGTCTAGTTATGCAGGCCACCATCGAGGGTGAGCCTGTCTCCATCGTGCTGCTGAATTCGTTTGGCAAACTGACCCCCTACGGCGATTCCAATCGCCTGCGCAAGTGGCTGCTGGCCAACAGTTGATACAAAGACAGACCTAACCGAGGTACGATGCTGTGAAACCGATCCTGCTGCCTGTGTGCTCTGCCCTTTTGCTGATACTGCAGACAACCACTGCACTGGCAGCAACTGGCGAAGTAGAACAGCCTTCGATACAGGTGTTCCTCGGCGTTCTGGAACTGGATGATCAAACCGCCCAGTGGAACAACAACGCTGGTGATGAGGTGAATGTGGATTTCTCCTCGCTACCGATCGGGGGTATTGAGGCAGAGTACATTCTGGGTCGCGGCTGGGTGCACTGGGGTCTGAATCCCGGCGGCAGCATCGCGTGGAAGAATGACAATACTCAGGTCGCCGGCAGCCTCACTGAGCAGAATGGCGGCACACTGCTGGTCAACATCGACAATTCCCTGCTGCTGACAGAGTTGCACCTTGGCGCCTATGTGCGCGGCCGCCTTAACGAGCGCGTTACCACCTACGCTGCAGCCGGTCCGATGGTGATGTACGGCACGCTGGATGTGAACAATAACAATTCGTCCGATTCCCAGTCCCCTGACGGCAGCGCGGCAATTCCCGATGACAACAGTTCCGATATCAACCTCGGCTACTACGCGCGCGTCGGCATCGATTTTTCGATCGGCAATCAACAACAACTCGGCCTGGGATTGCGTTACCTGTCGAGCGAGCTGGATTTCGATAAAACAGTCGGCAAAGTGGATCTCAAGGGTCCACAGTACGTGCTGACGTATAGCGTACAGCTATAAATCAAGCACCTTAAAATCAAGCGCCTTACCAATAGCAAGGGCATTATCTGAAAGGCTTGACCCGCTGTCGGCCTACTGAAACACTGCAGCGTCACGCAGCCAGAGAACGCAGCCATGATAAATCGCCGCCAGGTTTTGCAAATCAGCGCCGCGCTAATGGCGTACCCGACCTTGCGCGTCAACGCCGCCGCGCCGCTACCCTCCACGCCCTCGCTGCCACTGATACAGCGCGCCATACCCAGTTCCGGCGAATTGCTGCCGGTGATGGGCATGGGCACCTCGCGCACCTTTGATACCGACGCAGACCCTGCATCACTGGCCACGCTGCAAGAGGTGATGGCGCTATTTTTTGCCGGCGGCGGTAAGATTATCGACTCCTCTCCCATGTACGGCCAGGCTGAAACACGCGTGGGTGATGTGCTGCGCGCCATGACGACGCGGCCACCCTTATTCGCCGCCACCAAGGTCTGGACCTCGGGTAAGGAACGCGGCATCGCGCAGATGCAGGCATCCGCTATGCGCATGGATGTGAAAGTCTTCGACCTGATCGCGGTGCACAACCTGAAAGACTGGGAGACGCAACTGGCCACGCTGAAGGACTGGAAAGAAGCGGGCAAGGTACGCTATATCGGCATCACCACTTCACACGGTCGCAACCACGAAGAGCTGATGGAAGTGATGCGCAGCGAACCACTGGATTTTGTACAGTTCAGCTACAACATCGAAGATCGCGAGGCTGAGCAGTCGCTGTTACCGCTGGCGCAGGATCGCGGCATCGCCACCATGATCAACCGCCCCTTCCAGCGCGGCGCACTGTTTGGAAAATCCCACGACAAACCCCTACCCGAGCTGGCCGGGGAACTCGACTGCACCAGCTGGGCGCAATTCTTCCTGAAATATATTCTGGGACATCCAGCCGTAACCTGTATCATTCCTGCGACGGCCGTTGCATCGCATATGACAGACAACATGCTGGCCAATTTCGGCCGCGTACCAGACGCGGACCAGCGCGCGGAAATGCTACGAATCTTCGAGTCTTTTTAATATGAGCGACAACACACGGACAGCCGGACTGCTGCAACGCATCCTTGCGCGCGCCTGCGAAATTCACCCGCAGGAAACGCGCGCCACACTGGCATCATTCCTGCTGGTTTTTATGTTGATGGGCTCCTATTACATCCTGCGCCCAGTGCGTGATGCAATGGCCAGCGACTGGACGGATGCCGAGGTAAGCTGGCTGTGGACCATTACGTTTTTCGTCAGTACGTTTGCTGTGTTTGTGTATGGCGCGGCCGTTACCAGGATACGCTTCAACAGGCTGGTGCCGACAGTGTACGGCATGTTCGCCGCCAGCTTTACGCTTTTCTATTTCGGCAGGCAAACCTCGATCGCAACGGAACTGATTGATAAATCATTCTATGTCTGGGTGAGTTTGTTCTCACTGTTCCACATTTCAGTGTTCTGGAGCTTCATGGCGGATACGTTTTCCAAGCCCCAGGCGACCCGATTGTTCGGCTTTATTGGTGCCGGCGCCAGCATCGGCGGCATCGTCGGCCCGGCAACTGCTTCCCTGCTGGTCGGCGATCTGGGTGCAGATGCCCTGTTGCTGATTGCTGCCATCCTTGTGCTGATAACACTGCCCATCATCCACTGGCTGCAGTATCTGAAAAGCGCAGACCTGCACAATGAAAAAGTGGCTGTCGATACTCGCAGCCTCGCCATCGGCGGCAACCCACTGGCAGGATTCTCTGAATTTCTCACGAGCCGCTTCCTGCTCGCCATCGGTTTGTTCATTTTCTTCTATACATCCATCGGTTCTTTCGTGTATTTCGAGCTCAAGAACCTGATGGTGGGATACGATCTGGAAGCCAGGTCCCAGGCCTGGGCCAATATGGATCTCGTGGTCAACAGCCTGACGGTGCTGGTCGCTGTATTTGCCACCGGTCGCATGGCCAAGTATCTGGGCCTACCCTTCACACTGGCGTCTGTGCCGGTGGTGGTAGGCGCCGGTATGCTGATTGTGGCCGCACTGCCATTGGTAAGCGTGGTGATGGCTCTGCAGATCGCGCGCCGAGTGGGGAACTACGCAATTTCGCGTCCCGCCCGCGAAATACTGTTCACCGCCGTGGACCGCGAAACGCGTTTCAAGGCCAAACCGGTGATCGATATCGTTATCTATCGCGGCGGCGACATGGTGAATGCCTGGGCATTTACCGCGCTCACCCAAGGTCTGGGCCTGGGCCTCGCCGCCGTTGTCGTGGTGGGCGCCCTCATCGCAGTCCTGTGGGCGTGTACCGGAGTTTATCTGGGCAGGGAGTTCAATCGCATGACCCCGCCCGAGACGAGAATGGCAGTGCTGGCAAAAGTTGAATAGTTAAGCCGACAGGCACTCCTTCGCTTTATGGTCCGAACGGACGATACCCGCGAGGTACGCTGCGTCTATACTCTGGCATCGGTCAACATATACAAGGTGACATCATGGCAACAGCGGCAGAATACGATCTGGGCCCCAATACGTTTCCCCGAGGCTGGTTTATCGTGGCGGAGAGCAAGGAACTGGACAAAGGCCCGATGGCGGTGCGGTATTTCGGCCAGGACCTCGCCCTGTATCGCGGTGAAAGTGGCAAACCGGTGATGCTCGATGCGTACTGCGCGCACATGGGCACACACCTTACAGCCAGTACCAGCGCGATGATCGTCAAAAACGGTAAGCAGATCGAGGGCGACTCGATTCGCTGCCCGTACCACGGCTGGCGCTACAATGCAGCCGGTGAAGTCGACGACATTCCTTACCATGACGGCCCCTGCCCCAAATCGGCCTCCATCCGCTCCTACCCGGTAGTGGACAATATGGGCTGCATCATGGCGTGGTACGACCCGGATGGACGCGAGCCCGATTACGATGCGCCCTTCCTGCCGGAATGGGACGACCCTCAGTGGGTGCGCTGGGAACTCGATCACCTGGGCGAACTGCCGGTACACACGCAGGAAATTCTCGACAATATGGCGGATGTGCGCCACCTCGGGCCGACGCACGGTGCGCCGAGCGAATACTTTGAGAACGAATTTATCGACCACGTTTACGTGCAGCGCCAGGGCGGCCCGATGCAGCTGTACCAAACTTACCTGTACACCACCACCTGGTACACCGGCCCGGGCATACTGCTGTCCAAGCAGGTGTTTGCCGACAATGTGATTTACGAACTGATCGCCAACACGCCGGTAGACGACGGACTTACCAAGTGTTTCCACGGCTGCCTGTTCAAAGGCAGCGCATCTCCCGCCACCAAAGAGGACCGTGAGGCAGCGAAGCAGGCTCAGGCCGGTGCGCTGGAAGCGTTTGGCGCAGACTTCAACGTGTGGGCTAACAAGCGGCCTGCGCTGAAGATCATGCAGCTGAAAACCGACGGGCCGTTCCGTACCGGGCGCAAGTGGTATTCACAGTTCTTTGCGACACCGGAGGATGCGGCAAAAATTCGTGCGCAGCTCAATGGCATTGTGCACACCGAGGGCATGGCGACGCCGGCACAATCGAATCACAATATTGATGAAGGGTTGCCGTTTTAGCAGCGTGCTGCAATAGCGGGGTTCAGCTGCGCAACCTTC
The DNA here is from genome assembly GCA_041396025.1 of Halioglobus sp. Lineage (GTDB taxonomy): Bacteria > Pseudomonadota > Gammaproteobacteria > Pseudomonadales > Halieaceae > Marimicrobium. Next base: position 55,534 of record JAWKZL010000001.1, read on the forward strand.
ATACAAAGGTGTGGTCTATGGCATTATTCCAATGCCGCGCACTTTGAGCGATCCACACTATGAAACACCTACTGTTACTCACACTTCTGGTTGCCCTGCTACCGGCTTGCGCAACCAGCCCAACCGGGCGTTCGCAGTTGATGCTGGTGTCGCCGGAGTCGGCGATTGTCGAATCGAAGAAAGCCTACCTCAGTACCGTGGGGCAGTTGGGCAAAGAAGACAAGCTGGTCAATGATCCCGCGTTGTCGAAAAGGGTGGCGACAATTACCGGGCGTTTGGTGACGGAGGCGATCGTTAAGTTTCCCCATACGGCAAACTGGGAGTGGAGTGTTGCCATTGTGGACGATCCGGAAGTGGTAAACGCCTGGTGCATGGCCGGTGGGCGCATGGCAGTGTACACAGGTTTGTTCGACAAACTGAAGCTGACTGACTCGGAATTTGCACAGATCATGGGGCATGAAATCTCCCATGCACTGGCTAACCACACGGCGGAACAGATGTCGCGCGCGATGGCGACAACGCTGGGTGTGGTGGCGGTCGGGGCCATGTCGGACAAGCCGATGATTGCAATGGGTGGCGCAGCGATGGCGGCGAAAGTTGCGCTGGACTTACCCAATAGTCGCACCGCGGAGAAAGAAGCCGATCAGATCGGCATGGAGTTGGCTGTGCTCGCCGGCTATGACCCGGATGCCGCAGTGACGCTGTGGCAGAAGATGAGCGCGCTGGGCGGCTCCAAACCGCCGCAGTTTCTCAGTACACACCCGGCGCCGGGCAACCGCGAAGCGGCGCTGGCCGCAATGATACCGGATATGCGCAAACTCAATCCGACTGGAAAACTGGCAGCCGTGCATCCTGTGCAAATTGTGCGCTAGGCAAAACCGGGGCCATTATTTTCGCTCGATCATGCCGTTGAATTGCAACGCACCGTCGAGGGCAGGCAGCCAGCTGACGCGTGAGGCACAGAAGATTTCTGCTACCGGTTTCAGTTGCGTAAACTCACTGCTGGTGGCCACTCTGATCGACACAAAATCACCGTTATCTTCTGCGGGAAGGGAACACAGGTGGGTGCCGCATTCAGCGCAGAACGCCATGCGTCGAATAGCGCCGCTGTCCGCCACTTTGTCAAAATATTTCGGGGAGCCCCCGGTGAAGCGAAAATTTTGCGGCGCGACAATGCCCGATGTGCGATAGGCCGATCCGCTGAAGATCTGGCAATCGCGGCAGTGGCAGAGGCCGATACCCGTGCTGTCCAGTTCTGCTTCATAGCTGATCAGCCCACAGAAACAACTGCCCGTAATATGCATCCTGATATCCTCAATCGTGACAAAAGTGGCGGACTTCCCGCTTGCCCTCAGCGGGAACAATGAACTTAACGCATCAATTCTTCACGATCTGCCTGATACGCGTCGTAGGATTCATCGACTTCACGCATACACGCCTCGAACTGTCCCTGCGGCAATTTGCTGCACTGCAGTTGCTGGTTCTGCTGCAAAGCATTGTAGATCTGCCTGTTACTGCACGCTGCAACAATCACCATCAGAACCAGTAATACCGGGAACCTTATACCAAGAGGCAGCCAGCCTGCGTGAAGCGCCGGTTCACCACGGCGCGCACGGTTTTCAGGCAGCGTGCGCAGAGAACGCATTATTTTTTAATCAGGCCGATGACGTACAGTAGCAACGCCGCACCTGCGGTGGCAGTAATAATTGACCCTATCAGCCCTCCGGCGGAAATCCCCAAAAGACCAAAAACCGATCCGCCAACCACCGCACCGAGAATGCCGACCAGTATATTTCCTATAAGGCCAAAACCACCTCCCTTCATGATTTTGCCTGCGAGCCATCCGGACACTGCACCAATAAAAAGAAACGCTATCAAGCCTGTTGATTCCATGATGTCTCCTCATCCACTCATTTAATTGCGGGGCACTCACGTTTCAGACTAGCTTACATTATGCGCTTTTCCAACCACAGCACAGGGGGAGAGAGACGCATAGCGGCAACTGCTTCCGTGCATCTCAACCATCACTAATGCAACGCGCACCTCGACCGACTATCAGAACATTTTTTTGCTCCGGAGCGCTTGAAATCGATTTTATCGGCCCTATTTTCCGATTCACAGGCGGTCCGGAATTTACGCGTCGATAAAGTGGTCCAGGCTCCACGAGAATGGTCCCCAAGCCGCGATAATGGATGGTCCGTTGCAGTTACTACTCACTTTTCTATGCGAGGAATTGACCATGTTCGCTTCAATTACCAATTGGGACGGCGACCTGATCAACCAGTTCAATCGCTTGCAGAATGATCTGGAGCAGATCTGGGGTTCACCGTCAGGACCCGCCAACATCCGCGCGGTAGCGCGGGGTAGCTATCCGTCAATCAACATCGGCACAACCAGTGCAGGGGTAGAGATTTATATTTTCGCCGCTGGACTGGACCCTAAGCAGGTGGATCTGTCGGTGCAACGCAATCTGGTAACCATCGCCGGAAACATTCCGTCGAATCGTCCCGAGAATACCAGTACCTACCTGAAGGAGCGCCACGCGGGCGAATTCCGCCGGGTGCTGACGCTGCCGGAAGATATTGATCCGGATTCAGCATCAGCGAAATATGACAATGGCGTTTTGCGGGTCAGCTTCACACGCAAGGAAGAAGCACGGCCCCGCAGAATTGCGGTAAACGCCTGAGAGGAGGATTTAACATGACTGCACATCAAACTGTTACCACCGCGAACACAGAGGCACAAAAGAACGAACGTGAACCACGCCTGGTGCTGCGACCCGCAGTCGATATCTACGAAAACGGTGATGCCATCACCCTGTTCGCCGACGTACCCGGTGTATCTGAGGATTCACTGTCTGTGGAGGTCGATGACAAGACGCTAACGCTTCAAGGGGATATTGCAATCACTATGCCGGACGATATTGAGTCGTTGTACGCGGATGTCCGTTCAACGCGCTACCAGCGGGCGTTTACGCTCAGCGCAGAACTGGACACTACGAGAATCAACGCTTCGTTAAGTAACGGACTGCTCACGGTGAAAATCCCCAAGCGGGAAGAAGTTCGGCCACGTAAAATTGAAGTGACAACAAGCTGACACAGCGCGGTGTCGTGTGATCCGGCAGCCACTACGGCTGCCGATCCGATAGTATCAATTGTCGTTACGCTGAGAAATCAGGCCGCAGTTGATCGGCGTATTCTTCCGCCAGTCAGAAGGCGGGGATGTCGGTCTGCGTACGCCCGAGGATCAACGCGTGAATATCGTGCGTGCCCTCGTAGGTATTAACCACCTCAAGATTCATCATGTGGCGCATCACGGGATACTCATCAGAGATGCCATTGCCGCCGAGCATGTCGCGCGCCTGGCGAGCGATTGCCAGCGCCTTGCCGCAGGAGTTGCGTTTGATCAACGAGATCAACTCCGGTGCGATGCCGATCGTATCCAATAACTGGCCGGCGCGGAAACAACCCTGCAAGCCAAGGCTGATGTCGGTCTGCATGTCAGCCAGTTTCAGTTGCACCAGTTGGTTGGCTGCCAGTGGACGTCCGAACTGCTTGCGTTCCAGCGTGTAGTTACGCGCTGCGTGCCAGCAGGTTTCAGCGGCGCCCAGTGCGCCCCAGCTGATGCCGTAGCGCGCCATATTCAGGCAGCCGAACGGCCCCGGCAATCCTTCTACACCCGGCAGTAATTGTGTCTCGGCAGCAAACACTTCCTGCATTACGATTTCACCGGTAACCGATGCGCGCAGCGCCAGCTTGCCCTCGATTTTCGGCGTACTCAAACCGGGCATACCGCGCTCCAGGATAAAGCCGCGAATGCGCTCATCATCGGTCTTTGCCCACACCACAAAAACATCGGCAATGGGGCTGTTGGTTATCCACATTTTGGCGCCGCTGAGCAGGTAACCGCCGTCGACGCGCCTGGCGCGCGTCACCATACTGCCGGGATCAGAACCGTGGTCTGGCTCAGTCAGGCCGAAGCACCCGATCCACTCACCGCTGGCAAGTTTCGGCAGGTATTTTTCACGTTGCGCTTCATCGCCGTAAGCATAAATCGGATACATCACCAGCGAGGACTGTACACTCATCATCGAGCGGTAACCGGAGTCCACACGCTCCACCTCGCGCGCGATCAGTCCGTAGGAGATGTAATCCACACCCGGGCAACCGTAGCCGTCGATGGTCGCGCCCAACAAACCCAGTGCACCCATCTCACGGAAGATCGCCAGGTCAGTGTGTTCCGAGCGAAATGCATCACGCACTCGTGGCAGTAGCTTGTCCTGCGCGTACTGCGCGGCAGAATCGCGCACCATGCGCTGTTCGTCCGTCAGCTGCAGTTCCAGAGCGAACGGGTCCTGCCAGTTGAGTCTTTGCCAGCGACGTTGTTGTGCCATAAAGTCTGCCTGTATTGCCGTGTTTTGTGGGATCAGTTGCGACTGGCGCGCATATAGAGAAACTCCAGAGCCAGCGACGCTCCGGCCAGCGCGGTGAGCTGTGACTGGTCGTAGGCAGGCGCCACTTCAACCACGTCGAAACCCACGATGTTCAAATCGGCTAGACCGCGCACAATGCGCAGCGCTGCGGACGTGCTCAGGCCACCGACTACCGGCGTGCCTGTGCCGGGCGCGAAGGCGGGGTCCAAACAGTCAATATCGAAGGTGAGGTAGGCGGGCGCATCCCCCACTCGCTCGCGGATGGCAGCAATGACTGACTGCGCACTCTGCTCGTTGGCCTGATCGGCGTCGATTACCAGATACTGATGATCTTCGTGATCATAGTCGGTGCGTATGCCGACCTGCACCGAGCGAGAGGTATCAACCAAGCCCTCCTGCGGTGCGCGGTAGAACATGCTGCCGTGATCGTATTTTTCGTGCAGGGAATAGGTGTCGGTGTGTGCGTCAAAATGAATCAGCGCCAGTTTGCCGTGGGCCGCGACGTGCCCGCGCAGCAGTGAGAGCGTGACAAAGTGATCGCCACCGAGGCTGACCAGCGTCTTGCCGGCACCGGTGATGCGCGCCGCATGCGCCTCCACTTGCGCCATCATGTCGGCGCTATCGCCGGACGAAAAGCGGATATCGCCGTAATCGATGACCTGCAGGCGGTCATTCAGCCGGAACGGCCAGGGCCAGCGTTGCTCTTCCCAGCGCAGGTTGGCGCTGGCCTGGCGAATACCATTGGGGCCGCTGCGTGCGCCGGCGCGTCCACTGGTACCGAGATCGTAGGGAATACCCATTACCACTGCATCCAGACCCGGTGTGTCAAGATCACGGCTCAGCGGCAAGCCCATGAAACTGAATATATTGGCGTATATGGAATCGTCCGCCAATTGTACGGACTTTTCATTGACATCACTCACCTGACCCTCCTGGTATCCTGCGATTAGCAAAGCGTTAGGAATGCGCTACTTTAGGGGTAATCGCAGCGCAGCGCCAATATGCCACACTACGGCATCGCTCGGCACAGCGTCATAGGGTACGGAGAACCGCAACATGAGCACCAGGCCAGACACGGCGCAACTGCGTCAGCAGGATCAATCACACTTCCTGCATCCTTTCACCAACCTGCATAAGTACAGTCAGCAGGGCGGGCGCATCATCTCCCGTGCCGAGCATCTGTACATTTACGACAGTGACAATCACCGCATGCTCGATGGCATGTCGGGCCTGTGGTGCTGCAATCTCGGCTACAGCCAGACCAGTATCAAAGAGGCGATTCACACGCAGTTGCAGGCGCTGCCCTACTACAACAATTTCTTTCAGTGCGCGAACGAACCGGCGGTGGAACTGGCGCGTGCGTTGGTGGAAGTAACACCCGCCCAGTTCAACCACGTGTTCTTCACCAATTCGGGCTCCGAGGCCAACGACACCAACCTGCGACTGGTGCAGCGCTACTACCAGTTGTTGGGCAAGCCAGAGAAAAACCTCATTATCAGTCGCAAAAATGCCTACCACGGCTCGACCATTGCCGCAGCATCGCTGGGCGGAATGGGCTTTATGCACGAACAGATGCTAGGCCTCAACTATGTCCACCACATCAATCAACCGTACTGGTTTGAGGAAGGGGTTGGCGAGGATCCCAACGATTACGGCAGGCGTGTCGCGCGCGAACTGGAGCAAAAGATTGACGAGCTCGGCGAAGCGCGGGTCGCTGCCTTTATAGCCGAACCCGTACAGGGTGCCGGTGGAGTGATTATTCCACCGGCATCGTACTGGCCTGAGATCAAACGCATTTGCGCCGAGCGCGACATCCTGTTGATTATGGATGAGGTGATCTGCGGCTTTGGCCGCACCGGCAACTGGTTCGGTTGCCAGACGTACGACCTGGAGCCGGACCTGATGACCTTCGCCAAGGCGGTCACCAATGGCTACCTTCCTCTCGGCGGCGTCATGGTCGGCGACCGGGTGGCCGATGTGCTGCTGGCGGACGACAGTGAGTTTGCGCACGGGCTCACGTACTCCGGCCATCCGACGTCCTGTGCGGCAGCGCTTGCCACACTGCAGGTGTTGCGCAAGAAGAAAATCGTCGAGGCCACTGCCAGCAAACTCGCACCGTATTTTCAGGAGCGCCTGCACAGCCTGAGCGCCCATCGCATCGTAGGGGAGGTGCGCAGCGTGGGGATGTTGGGTGCAGTGGAACTGGTGCGCGACAAACCGTCACGGGAGCGGCTGGCGCCGAACGCCGAAGCCGCCGTATTCTGCCGCAATCGCGCCAATGCCGAGGGCCTGATGGTAAGGCAGACCGGGAATTCGATGATTACTGCGCCGCCGTTAATCTGTAACCGAAGTGAAATTGATCAGCTGGTAAATATGCTCGCCAAAGCACTGGACGAGACCGCGCAGCACTATGGCATGCGCTGACCAACTGCTGCTGTTGCCCGCAGTGTCAGGTCAATCCAGCTCGTCATCCGCAACAAAGTAACGCGGATCCTCGATCACATTGACCTCCACCAGGCTGCCCGCACGACGCAACAACCGGCGACACTCCTCACTCAAGTGCACAAGGTGCAGTGTTTTGCCAAGATTGAGGTAGCGTTCGGCCAGCGTGTCGATCGCCTCCAGGCCGGAGTGATCAGCCACGCGTGAGCGCGCAAAATCCACAACGATATCGGTATTGTCCTGCGCTGGATTAAAGCGCTCCAGAAAGGAGTCCACGGAGCCAAAAAACAGCGGCCCGGTGACGGCGTATACAGTCGAACCCTTATGGTCCTCTCGCACTTCCACGCGAATATGTTTGGCGTGCTCCCACGCAAATACCAGCGCAGAGACAATAACGCCAGACACCACGGCGACCGCCAGATCGGTAGCCACTGTCACCGCAGACACCAGCACCAGCACCAGTGCATCACTGCGCGGTACTTTGCGCAGTACACGGAAGCTACTCCATTCAAACGTGCCCATGACCACGATAAACATCACACCGATCAGGGCGGCGAGCGGAATCTGTTCAATCAACGAGGACGCCACCAGAATAAAGAGCAGCAGACTCAGGGCAGCAGTAATTCCCGAAAGGCGACCGCGCCCACCCGAGTTCACGTTGATCATGCTCTGGCCGATCATCGCGCAGCCGCCCATGCCGCCAAACAATCCCGTTGCTGTGTTGGCGATACCCTGAGCCACACATTCCTTGTTGCCGCGGCCGCGCGTCTCGGTGATTTCATCAACAAGTCGCAGTGTGAGTAACGATTCGATCAGTCCGATTGCCGCCAGCACCAATGCGTACGGAAATATGATCGCCAGCGTTTCCATACCCAGCGGCACGGCAGGGATATGGAAACCCGGCAGACCGCCCTTGATGGATGCCACATCACCCACCACCTTGGTATCCAGGTCCAGCCAGAAAACCAGCCCACTGACCACGAGAATCGCAACCAGAGAAGAAGGCAGGGCTGTGGTGAAGCGCGGCAGGAAGTGAATGATCAACATAGTCAGCGCCACCAGGCCCAACAACATGTATAACTGTTGCCCCTTTATCCAGGCGACATCGATGATGGAACCCTGCATGAAGGTGCCGTGCAACCAGCCCGCTTCGCCAGCGACGCCGAACTGACTCAGCTGCGCGAGGAAAATCACTATCGCCAGTCCATTGACAAACCCCAGCATCACCGGGTGCGGCACCATGCGAATGAATTTTCCGAGCTTGAGCGCACCGGCGATGACTTGCAATATGCCCATCAGCACCACCGTGGCGAACAGGTACTCCACACCGTGCTCGGCCACCAGCGACACCATCACCACCGCAAGTGCGCCGGTGGCGCCGGAGATCATGCCAGGCCTGCCACCAATGCAGGCGGTGATCAGTCCGACCATGAAGGCAGCATACAGGCCGACCAGCGGCTCCACACCCGCAACGAAGGCAAACGCTACCGCTTCCGGTACCAGCGCGAGCGCAACCGTGATACCAGACAGAATATCGTTTTTGGCTGTTGCGACTTTACCGGGTTGGGGCTCAAACATTACATACGCTCGACAATAGATCGCGCCCACCCCATGTAAGGAGCGGGAACCGGATCAAATAGATGGACCAATCGGCGGAGGCGTTGTTGTTATGCGACGAGAGGGAAGGCCGCGCATTCTAGTGGATGCAGTAAGCCAGTACAATTGCGCGAGCAGTGACCGTGAAGATGTCACAGTTTTCGACTGGTAACCTATAATCGAGCCGAATTTGGCATTTGGCACATCTCCCGCATTCAAGAGGACTACAGCATGGGTAAGCGACAGGTACTGAATAAGAAGAACCTCGGAATAACGGAGGGGTTGCCGCTGCAGGCGAGCTCTGGTGGCATTGAGGAGTTGCGCAAGGATATCCAGCGCCTGATGGACATGGAGGCGATACGGCAACTGAAGTACGCCTACTTCCGTTGCGTGGACACTGCCAATCTGGAAGAACTGGGCACGTTATTTCACGATGACGTCACCGTGCATTTTGTCGGCGGCAATTACGAATGGAAACTACAGGGCAGGGAAGAATACGTTGCCAATATCGGCAAATCGTTCAGCACTGAAGCCGTGGGTCAACACAACGCACATCACCCCGAAATCCAGATGCTCAGCGATACCGAGGCGACAGCACTGTGGTATCTGGCCGACAATATGTGGATTCTCAATCACAACTTTAAAACGCACGGCACTGCACTGTACCGGGATCGCTACCTGAAAGTGGACGGCAAGTGGCTGATCAAGGACACCAGTTACGAGCGCCTTTACGAAATAAACGATGTATTGGAAGAGCGGCCCAAGCTGAGTTCGCATTACCTTGGCGAGCACGGCACCGAGCCGCAGTTTTAACGCGCCACGCAGTGAATGATGTCACAGGTACCGCAGGCGCTTAGCGACAAAGCGTCTCGCGGTATTCCGCAAGGCGTGCCTGTGCCTCGCTACCAAACAGGATTTCGCAGGCTTCGAGCAGGCCTGGCGCGTCAACAATTTCATCGCGACGTACCACTTCCTCAATCTTGGAGCGGCGACGCATAAAGTCTTCGAGCTTCACTATCATCTCGCGCCGCGCGGCCAGTTCAATTTCGCAGCGCGTGTACTCCGCATTTTTGATCAGCAGTCTGGCGCAGCTCTCATCTTCACGAATGCGCTCGAGCAAACCAAAAGCGCTTTCGCCATAACGGCGCCAGAAGCGTTCAGACAGCGGCTCGGATGAAGACGCATCAGTCAGTGTGTCCAGATCCATCAGCTGCGCCTGTAACATGAACTCCTCGCGCAATTCTGCGCCGGGTTCGCCATACCATTTGTTATCCGGCTGCGGTACGGAAATACCGAGGCGCTTGATCGCGGTCGCCACCTCATCGCCTACGTTGAGGCAGTCAGTCAATTTGCCGCCAAAAATACTCAGGTGCTGACGCGCTTCGTCCACCTCAACCTCGTGCTTGCGCGACAACTGTACCCAGTCGGCGACGCCGTCTGCGCCTTTGATCACCAGCGGCCGAACGCCCACCCGTTCTGCGATGATGCTCGCCCGCGTTAACGGCGGGTTGATATCCAGCAATGCATTGGCGTTTTCCAGCACAAAGTTACGGTCCGCGTCGGTGACCCCGACTTCGGGCGACTCGACCTGGGTGTCGGTGGTGCCAATGCAGGTTTTCGGGCCCATGGGAATGAGGAAAAACAGGCGTCCGTCACTGGCAAAAAATGCCAGCACGCGCTTGTTGTCGGTAATCTTGTCCACCAGCAGGTGCACCCCCTTGGAAAACAGGTGGCGATGCTGTGTGTGCTCGCCGGTGAGGCGATTCTGCGTATCCACCCACGGGCCACACGCATTGATTAATGCCTTGGAGCGAATGTCGAAACAATCGCCACTGATTGCATCGCGCGCGCTGGTAATCCATTCGTTACCCTCACGGCGAGCACCGGTGGACTCAACATAATTGGCGGCGATACAACCGAAATTGAGACTCTTGCGAATGAAATTGAAGACGAAACGTGCGTCGTTGTCGTACAGATAGCAGTCGGAGTACTCCAAACCGCCTGCGGCATTTGCGGTATTTATAACCGGTTCCGCCATCGCAATGCCACGCGCACTGATATAACGCGGCGCTCGCGTGGCGAAACGGCCCATAATCCAGTACAACACGCTGCCGAGGAAAACAAAGAAAGGCGGGAAACGAAAACCGCGCTGGATAGTGGTAAAGAAACGGATCTCCTTGACTGTCGAGGGATAGGCGCGCATCAGTCGGTTGCGTGACTGACACAGTTTATTGACCAGCATGAACTCCAGACTTTCCAGGTACTTGATTCCTCCCCACGCGAGATTGGACGAATTGGAGCTGACGCCCCCGGCAAAATCACCACGGTCGATCAGCGCCACACGCACACCGCGCCCCGCGAGCGAAGCCGCGGCAACCGCGCCGTTAATCCCCCCGCCCACGATCAACACATCGAACGGGTGTTGGTGCAGTTTTTTCACATTGGTGTTGCGCAGCGAGGCTGCCATGTTATTGCTCCATTCCTGGATCGCTGTGCCTGCCGATCGCAGCATGCTTGCGAAGACTTGATGTTCGCCCCATCAGTGGGAGTTTTTGGTGCTCTATAATTTCCAATAGCGCTGACACAGCGCGATGAAATTGGTAGCGCTGTCGCTCAAGCTCTTCCCGGCGCGGTAGTACAGTCCAACCTGCTTGTCGATCCGTCCGAATGACACATCGTCCATAATACGGAATTCGGCACAACTCGGATGCTCCTCCAACAGCTTGCGGTCGATGAAGGTCACACCCATACCTTCGCTCACCATGAAGATGCGCAGCGACAAACTGCTGACCTCCCACACCGTGCTGAACTGGTCGCGCAGGCGTTGGATGGACGGGCGCATGTCAGGGTTATCGAGGGCGGAGGCAATCAGCGGAGTGAGCTTGAGCGCCCTTTCATCGCCATTGATCATATCCTCAAAACGCGCATGTTTGGGACTCACCACCAGATGGCGCGAGTCCCGATACAGCGGGATAGTGTGGAAGGCAACCATGTCCTTCTGGAAAGGTCCCAGACCCAATTCCGCGTTACCCGACAGCACCGCAGAAATAATACTGCGCGAGGGCATCTCTGCCACTTTCATTCTGGTTTGTGGGTTTTCCTGATAGTAAGCACTTATTAACGAGGGCGCGTAAAAGCGGTTCAGGGAGGCGCTCAACGCCAGACTCAGCGTTTCGGTTTTGCCCTGTTTCAGCTGCGCAATATCCTCCAGCGTCTGCTGCTCATCGCGCAGCACGTCCACCGCGTGCTCAAACAGGCGTCTGCCCACATCGGTCAGGCGCAACTCCTTACCGCGTTGCACCAGCGGGGCCTCGAGCTTGAATTCCAGGCTCGCAACCGCCTGACTTACTGCCGACTGACTGATGTGCAATGCCTCCGCAGCCCGCTTGAACCCGCTCTCTTCAATCACTGCGCGGAATGCGCGCAACTCGCTGTTCTCTAAACGCATATCAGTTCTCCTAATACATGAATAAGTATAATTAACTCAACTGATTATCGTTCGCCGCCTATAATGTGAAAAAGTACCAATTTTGAGGGCGCGTCCATGTCATCCACTATGTCTACTTCATCTGATAAAGCTGTTGTTTCAACTGACCTGGCCGGCATTATCGTCGGCGAAACTGCAATCTCTGACGTGCAGGGCGAGATCGGGCTTCTGAGCTACCGCGGCTTCGACATCAACGATCTGGTTGGCGTGCCCTTCCTCCACGTGGTGTGGATGGTGCTGTTTGGCGAGTGGCCCGACGAACAGGAAAAAAGCCGGCTGAAGGCATTTATGTGTCGCCACACCAAGCTCAGTCACGCCGAAGTCGATCTGTTGCAACACGTGAACAGAGATCTACACCCGATGCTGATGCTGCAGGGACTTGTGCCGCTGCTCACCCTGCCGGAGGAAGAGGCCCTCGGCGTTGGCACCGATGCCGAACACGGCCTGTTTATCGCTGCCAAGATAACCGCACTGGTCGCCGCGCATTATCGGCTGTCGCAAAGCAAAGCCATCATGAAGCCGGTACCCGGGCTACTGTTTCACGAGAATTTCCTGACCATGTTCACTGGCAATGCGCCGACCCCGGAACAGCGCAAGATGCTCGATGCAGCGCAAATTTTGCAAATGGAACACAGCTTTAACTGCGGCACCTTTGCCGGCCGTGTGTGCGCCAGTACCCTGGCGCCCATTCAATCGAGCATCTCTGCATCTATTGGCACACTGTTCGGCAAATTACACGGCGGCGCCGATCAGGCTGCGCTTGAGATGGCTATGGCCATTGGCAGCCCCGACAAAGCGGAGGCCTACGTCAAGGATTGCCTGGCAAACAAAGAAAAAATCATGGGCATGGGCCACCGCGAGTACCGCACGGTCGACCCGCGCGCAAAAATCCTCAAACCCATGGCGGTGGAACTGTGCCAGGACGAGGAGAGTAAAAACCTGCTGGCCACACTGATTGCAGTAGAGGAGGCCTGCCAGCGCGAGTTCGCAGCCAGAGACAAGGAAATCTGGGCCAACGTCGAGTTCTACAAAGGCGCCGTGTTTCACAGCCTGGGTATTCCCACGCACTACTTCACCGCGATGTTTGCCATGGCGCGGGTGTACGGCTACATCGCGCACTTCCTCGAGTTCCGTCGCGACAGCCGCCTGATCCGCCCACGCGCGCGGTACACCGGGCCTGCCGTCGGCACGCGGAGCAAGTCCGCCGCGTAATGTAATCCGGGCATTGCCCAGAGAGCATTGCGCAGCGGTCCCCGACAAGCAAGTACCCCGCCCACAATCCGCGCAGTTGCAGTATCGGCATTGCAACTGCCGCCCTCCATCGGTATAAGAGCAGGGCGATACAATCCTTATAGCGAGCAGACTTTATTCATGCGCATTCCGGCCACTGTACTGGCGGTACCTCTACCGGTTGCGCTGCGATAAATATGCAACTGCCCACCCTGAAACTTGTCTGCGTTGTTATCGTCAGCATGGCGCTGCTTGCCTGCAGCAGCGGTGAGTCACGCGTGGTGCAGGGTAACCGCGAAGGGATTCTGCATTTTGGCAATGGCACCGAGCCGCAGGGACTGGACCCACACGTAGTCACCGGCGTTCCGGAAAGCCATATCATCAGCGCACTGTTCGAGGGGCTGGCGGTGAAAAACCCGTACACGCTGGAACCAGAGCCGGGCGTTGCACAACGGTGGGAGGTCAGCGAAGACGGCCTGACAGTCACCTTTTACCTGAACCCAGAAGCGCGTTGGTCCAATGGCGACCCGATGACTGCCGCAGATTACGTCTGGTCCTGGCAACGGGCGCTGAATCCGGCGATGGGCAACCAGTACGCCTATATGCTCTACCCGGTGAAGAACGCCGAAGAATACGCCACTGGCAAGCTACAGGATTTCAGCGAAGTGGGGGTCAAAGCGCTCGACGATCATACCTTGCAGGTGCAGCTGACGGCGCCGACACCCTACTTCATTCAACTGATGGATCATCACAGCACGTTCGCTCTGCACCGTCCGACGATTGAAAAGTTCGGCAAAGCGACAGACCGTTTTACACCGTGGACGCGCGTCGAGAATATTGTCTCCAATGGCCCTTTCGTACTCGAGGACTGGCAGTTGAATCGACGCATCACAGTGAAGAAAAGCGACACCTACTGGGACCGCGACCGGGTGAAGCTCAATGGCATCGTGTTCTATCCCACAGAGAATATTTCCAGCGAGGAGCGCATGTTCCGCGTGGGCCAGCTGCATTACACTCAGGTCGTTCCCCTTGATAAGGTCCCGGTGTACCGCGCGATGGCCGATAGCCCTTACGTGAATGCGCCCTACCTGGGCACTTACTTTTATCTGCTCAATACCAACAAACCGCCACTGGACGACGTGCGAGTGCGGCAGGCTTTGTCGCTGGCGATAGATCGGGAGCTGCTCAATAACACGGTTCTGCACGGCACTAATGTGCCCGCCTACAGCATCACACCACCGGGAACTTTGGGCTATCAACCGCCAAAACTGTTCGATCACGATGTGGCGCGCGCGCGCGCGTTACTCGCTGAGGCAGGTTATCCCGACGGCAAAGGATTTCCAGGCGCGCAGCTCATCTACAACACCAGCGAGAGTCATCTGAAAATCGCCGTGGCCCTGCAACAAATGTGGAAAGACGCACTGAACATCGACGTGACCATCACCAACCAGGAGTGGAAGGTGTATCTCGACTCGGTCGACCAGATGGATTTCCAGATGGCGCGGCGCGGCTGGATCGGAGACTACGTTGACCCCAACAATTTCCTCGACCTGTTCCTGTGCGGTGGCGGCAATAACAACACCGGCTTTTGCGATCCGGTTTACGACGAAATGATTCAGCGGCAGGCACCGCAGGCCAAAACCCGGCAGGAGCGATACAGGATTTTTGCGGCAGCCGAAACCCGGCTGATGGAACAGATGCCGATCATCCCGATCTACACCTACACCAGCAACCACCTGGTTCACCCCAGTGTGCAGGGTATACCGTCGAACCTGATGGATTACGTGAACTTCAAATACGTCTCTCTCGACGCTGACACGCCGGTACAACCATAGATGTGGCGCTTTATTGCCTCGCGCACGCTGCAAGCAATCCCGGTTATCCTGGTGGTGATCACGGTCACCTTCTTTCTGGTGCGGCTGGCACCGGGCGGGCCGTTTTCCAGTGAAAAAGCGGTGATCCCGGAGGTCAAGGCTGCACTGGAAGCGCAGTACCGCCTCAATCTCCCGGTGTTCCAACAGTACACGGCGTACTTGGGTGACCTGGCGCACGGCGATCTCGGCCCATCGTTCAAGTACCCCGGTCGCAGCGTTAACGAATTGATCGCGGCGGGCTTTCCGGTGACGGCAGAGCTGGGTTTTTACGCGCTGCTGGTTGCACTGGGCATAGGTGGCACGGCCGGGATCATCGCCGCGTTGCGACCGAACTCGGCGCAGGACTATATCCCGATGTCCGCCGCGATGATCGGTATCTGCATGCCCTCCTTCCTGCTCGGGCCGATTCTGATCCTGGTGTTCGGCATCTATCTGGACTGGCTGCCAGTGTCCGGCTGGGGTGATATACCCGGTGATAAAATCCTGCCGGCCATCACACTCGGTTCCGGTTACGCCGCATATATCGCCCGCCTCAGTCGCGCGGGCATGCTGGAGGTGATGTCACAGGATTACATCCGCACAGCGCGCGCCAAGGGTCTGCCAGAGTGGCAGGTGGTGGCACGCCACGCGCTGCGTGGCGGAATGATTCCGGTCGTTGCCTTTCTTGGTCCGGCCTTTGCCGGGCTACTCTCGGGCTCCTTTGTAGTGGAGACGATTTTCCAGATTCCCGGCCTTGGGCGCTTTTATGTGCAGGCGGCGTTTAACCGCGACTACACAATGATTCTGGGCTCCACAGTCTTTCTGGCCACTCTGATCGTGCTGTTCAACCTGCTATCAGACATTCTCGCCGCGTGGATGAACCCGCGATTGCGCGCACAGTTTGGGAAGCACTAAATGAACACGCCTGCAACGATTGAGCTCAGCCAGGCTGAGGAAGGCACCTCGCTGTGGCAGGATGCATGGTTACGCCTGCGCCGTAATCGCCTGGCGGTTTTCGGGCTGGCTGTATTGGTTTTCTTCGTCCTCATCGCATTGCTCACACCGTGGATTGCGCCCTATGGTTACGCGCAGCAAAACCTGCAGCTGGGAGCATCCTCGCCGTCGTCCGCACACTGGCTGGGCACCGATATTTTCGGCCGCGACCTACTGACACAGATTATGTATGGCGGGCGAATTTCGCTCGCCGTGGGTTTTATCGCTACGGCAGTTGCGTTAATGATTGGCGTGACCTGGGGCGCGGTGGCCGGGTACGCGGGCGGTCGCGTCGATGCGGTGATGATGCGAATGGTGGATATTCTCTACGCGCTGCCTTTCATGATTTTCATCGTGCTGCTGATGGTGGTGTTCGGCCGCAATATGCTGTTGCTGTTTCTCGCCATCGGCGCTGTGGAATGGCTGACGATGGCGCGTATCATGCGCTCGCAGGTGCAGGCATTACGTCAGCAGGAATTTGTCGAGGCAGCAATTTCGCTTGGGTTACCGGCTGCAACCATCATCCGCCGACATCTGGTGCCCAACGCACTGGGGCCGATTATTGTGTACACCACGCTCACCATACCCAGCGTGATGCTGCTGGAAGCCTTCCTCAGCTTTCTCGGCCTCGGTGTACAGCCGCCACAAACCTCCTGGGGCCTGCTGATTTCCTATGGCGCGGAATCGATGGAGGAGTATCCCTGGCTGCTGCTTTTTCCCGGCCTCGCACTGACACTGACGCTGTTCTCCCTGAATTTCCTCGGCGACGGTCTGCGCGATGCGCTGGACGTGCGCAGCGCGAAGGATTGATTGCGTGCTTAGCGTCGAGCATTTAAGTGTCAGCTTCGTCACTCGCCTGGGGACCAACAAAGCGGTCGACGATATCAGTTTCACTGTGGATGCAGGGCGTATTACCGCGATCATCGGCGAATCCGGCTCCGGTAAGTCGGTGGCCTGCTACAGCCTGCTGGGCCTGATCCCACAACCTCCCGGTCGCATCGACGGCGGACGGGCACTGTTCGAGGGACAGGATTTGTTGCAGCTGAGCACGTCCGAGCTGCGCAAAGTTCGCGGCCGCGATATTGCCATGGTGTTTCAGGACCCGATGACTGGCCTCAATCCCTACATGACCGTGGGCAAGCAGCTGATGGAACCGCTGCTCTACCACAAAAAAGTCTCGCATGCGCAAGCGCGCGAGCGCGCATTGGCTCTGCTGGAAGAAGTAGGGATTCGAGACCCTGTCTCCACTATCGACAACTACCCGCACCAGTTCTCCGGCGGCATGCGCCAGCGCGTGATGATCGCCATGGCACTGATCAACGAACCGAAACTATTGATCGCTGATGAACCGACCACGGCGCTGGATGTCACAATTCAGGCGCAGATTCTGCAGCTGCTGGCGGCGCTGCAAAAGAAGCGTAACATCGGCATCTTGTTTATCAGTCATGATCTGGCGGTGGTTGCCGACATCGCCGACCAAATCGTGGTAATGCAGCAGGGCCGCATAGTCGAGACTGGCGACCACGATGCTATCTTCCTCCACGCGCAACACCCGTACACACGCAAACTGTTACAGGCCATTCCACGCGGCGGCAAACAGAGTGTATTGCCGCCATCCGAACCGCTGATCACCGTTCGCAATCTCTGCACCTGGTTTACCCAGGGCAGGGAGCCGGTAAAGGCAGTGGACGACGTCAGCTTCGACGTGCGACACGGTGAAGTGCTGGGTCTGGTGGGGGAATCTGGCAGCGGTAAATCCACCATCGGTCGCTCCCTGTTACGACTGGTGCCGGTCAACTCTGGTCGTGTGGAGTTTGATGGCATCAATGTCACCGCCGCGCACGGACAGAAACTGACGAGCCTGCGCCGCCGCATGCAATTTATCTTTCAGGATCCGTTCGCCTCGCTGAATCCGCGTATGACTGTGTTCGATACGCTGGCTGAGCCACTGCTGTTGCATGGTATCGCTACCCGTAAAACCGCAGCGGAGCAGGTGCTGCAGTTGATGGATGACGTCGGTCTCGCGCGCGCGTTTGTGCGCAAGTACCCACACGAATTCTCTGGCGGGCAGCGACAACGCATCGCAATTGGCCGCGCACTGGCGACGCGGCCGGAGTTTGTGGTGGCAGACGAGCCGGTATCGGCACTGGACGTCACCATCCAGGCGCAGATACTGGAATTGATGCGAGAGCTGGGGCGAGAGTATGGACTCACCATGCTGTTTATATCGCACGATCTGGCAGTGGTACGACAACTTGCCGATCGCATTGTGGTGTTATATCGCGGAAAAATCGTGGAGCAGGCGAGCACGGAAGATTTGTTTGCGCGACCACAGCAGGCGTACACGCGCCAGTTACTGCATGCTATTCCCGGGCGCAAACTGATGGAAAAAAGCGACTGAAAAAAACGCGTGCCTACTGCGTCGCGTAAACCTGCATCCAGTGGTAGCTCACCAGATCGCTCAACTGATTGCGCTGTGCAATAGTCAGCTTTTGCTTGTTAGCCAGCAGCAGTCCCACTACGCAAATCGTCTTTACCGGTTTATCAGCACCCGGCAGGGCCAGTTTCATGGTGCGGTAGATTTTTCTACCGTTCCACTGATCCTCGGTGAACCGGCTATCGCTCAATTCGATAAAGCGGTAGCGATTGGGGTTGGCGAGCGCGTAATCGACTTCCGGCGAATGCTCGCGAGGACGATGGACTACCATGACCGCGTCCACCTTTGAACCCTTTGAGTTCAACTTGTCCATCAGGGCAAACGTGTCGCCGTATTTCACTTTTACCTTCGCCAACTCAGGAACCTGGCTCACCATGTAATCAAAGGTAGCGGCCATACCGCTTTTTTTGCTGGCGATTCCCAGGCGCAGGTTGGAGGCCTTTTCCATATCCTTGTCGGTGCGAATATCGCTGTCGACGCCGGTCACTATAAACACACACTCCTGCCCGATGTTTTCCAGCAAGTCGATTTTTACCAGATCGTCGGGGTGCGCATGCAGATAATATTGCGCTGCGTCAGCCTGGGCAAAAACCAGGTTTACCGGGCTGTCAACATCGAGGAGTTCTTCAAGATTCTGCAACGAGCCGGTACTGGGTACATTGCGTACCGGCAGATTCATTTCCTGCTCGGCAACCGCCTGCAAGCGTGTCCCGGCGTTCCAGTAGCCGCCGCCTTCTGCGCCTGACATCAGAACGATGCCGGCCTCCTCGATCGCAGCTGCATCTTCTTCTGCAACGGCAATCAAAGAAGCACTCAGCATACAAAGCAACAAAATTGCGGTGAGCGCGCGATTCATGAGCTTGTCCAGCGACGATTTTGAATTATTGCCCCTAGCCTATCAGGGGTTGTTTGGCAGGGAAAGTCCGTGCGCCCTGGCTTAGCCTGCGCGTTTTTTCTTGATCTGCTCCATCGGCTGCGCATTCACTGCCTGCAGCAGACCCACCTCCAACAGGCGGATATACACCTCCAACTGTGTGGAAGCTTCCAATTCGTCTCGAAAGGGTCCGACCGAATGTCCCTCACGCGTGCGGAAATACCATCCGCTGTCATCCATGTACATACGATTGCTGCGCGAACAATCCCGTTTGATGCCTGTCTCATTGCGTTTCATCACAATCGCCCCAACTCAATCGCATTGTGTCTGACGCCATGATAACGAGACAGTGCACGAAGGCTGAAATGCAAACTGTGAGACCTGTCCCAGAACGGGGTATTTTAGGTAAAGCATGACATTCGAACGGCAAACACCAAACCAGAGACGGGTTGCATAGGCGCTACTAGTGCCGCAAAGCAACCCAGATTGATCTGGCGCTGGCGACAATTTCGCCAGCGCCAGTGGCAATCGCCGTGCCCGCATAAAACTTCCTGCCCTCTTCCGCGAGCGGCCACGAGAATACGATCAACGGCTGGTCTCCGGCAACCGGCATATACAACTCACCCAACAACTCGCCCAGCAGAGCCGGCCGCAAGCGGTCGCCCAGCGCAGCAAAGTAACCCGGGCAGTCAAGCGCAGCCCAGACGATCTCGGCGCGGATGAGGCCACACTCGTCCAGCAGGTCAGCCGCAGGTTGCCACAAACACGCCCAAACGCCATCGCGACCCGACAGCGGGCCGGGAAACAGCTCCAGGCCATCGTGCAGCGCGCGCTCGGGTCCACACACAAAACAGGTGGGAAACACATGATTCCTGTAACAGGGGTAACCCTGCATGGCAGTCAGGGCGGCCCCGATCGAGGGTGGTTCAGGTATCTGCAAATCGAGTGACGCCGGCTCACCAGTGCCCACCAGCGTATCACCGTGATGAAGTTCCACGCCGCCGGTGGCCGTTCCGGTGATAGCCAGTGCGGTATCCAGCGGCGGTGGAACATGCAAGCGAATACGCGCCGGCCCGCGGATGTGCGCAGCCAGCACGCCACAGCTGTAACCGCCATTGCCTGAGGTGGGCGGCCCATTGAAGCGGGCCGGGATCGTTATTTGTGCGGGCATACTTTGCTCCGAATCATGCAAAGAAAATTACTGTGTCTGCAAGTATCCATTCTTATACTGTTGAGATACACAAAAGATATGGACAGTATAGGCTGTTGTCTGCGCTCGGAATTGGCCGCAATTTCTAGCCATTCTGGCCCCTCCCATCATTGCTCTGCGCTGGGAGTCGGACACACTGTTTGCAATCCATAGAGGCGATACCAATGGGCTATAACTACGACCCTGAACTGGCACCAATGCTGGAGTTCCTGCCAGATACGTCGCTGACGATCAGCAATCCGGTTCAGGCACGCGCCAGCTTTCTGGAATTGGTCGGCTCGCTGAACGCGGAGCTCGACCTGAGTGGTCTCGTCATCGAAAACCGTTCGATTCCCGGCCCGGCAGGCGCGCCCGAAGTGCCCATACGCATCTACTCGCCCGAGGGTCTGGACAAGGCAGTGCCAGGGCTGCTGCACATTCACGGCGGTGGCTTTGTGATAGGTAATCTTGACAGTGAAATGGGGTCTTGTGTCGCCGTGTGCCGCAACCTGGGTATCGTGGTCGTCTCTGTGGATTACCGTCTGGCACCGGAGACACCCTACCCGGGGCCACTTGAGGATTGCTATGCGGCTTTGCAATGGACCAGCGATAACAGCACAGCATTGAACATCGACCCGACCCGACTTGGCATTATCGGTTTGAGTGCCGGTGGTGGCCTCTCGGCAGCAACGGCACTACTCGCCAGGGATCGCGGCGGCCCGGCGCTGTGTTTTCAGTACCTGGGCATTCCGGAACTGGATGATCGTTTGCAAACGGCGAGCATGCAGCGTTTTGTCGATACGCCAATGTGGAACAGACCTAACGCGGAGCTGAGTTGGGACTTTTACCTCGGCGACCAGTACCAGCGCGGCGCGGATGATGTGCCTTATCACGCGGCGCCTGCCAGGGCGGAAGATCTTTCAGACCTGCCGCCAGCTTACGTCAGCACCATGGAGTTCGACCCGTTGCGCGACGAGGGCGTAGAGTATGCACTGAAACTGATGCGTGCCGGAGTGGCCACAGAGTTGCACAGCTTCCCGGGCACCTTTCACGGCTCCAGCCTGTTTTCTTCCGCGCAAATCAGCAAGCGTGAGTCGACAGAAATGTTTGCCGTGCTGCGCCGCGCGTTACAGATTGACCCCTGATGATTAACATATAAAACCTGACAGATGGAGACAACATGACCACCGATGCACTGCGCCACCAACCCCTGATGCCCCACCTGCTGATAGACGGGCTGAACCGCTACAACGATGAACCGTGTTTATTCCTCGGCGACAAGGTGGCCAGTTACAAACAGGTGCGAGAGACCGCCAGCCAGATGGTGCAGGCGCTGCAGTCCAAAGGCCTTGGCGTGGGAAGTCGCGTCGCGGTGATCTCGGCCAACAGGCCGGAAGTACTATCCAATATTGCCGCGATGCAGCTCAACGGCTGCATCGGCACACCGCTGCATCCGCTGGGCTCACTCGATGATCACGCCTATGTGCTCGAAGCCGCCGAAATTGACACCCTGATCTTTGACGCCCCGGTCTTTGAGGAGCTGGCTGGCGCACTACAGCAACGCGTACCGGCACTGAAGAACCTGTTGGGCTTTGGCCCCAACAAAGTCGGAGACGATTACCTGGCACTGGCAGCAAGCTTCACACCGCAGCCGCTGGTAGCACCAGATGTCAGCCCCGATGATATTGCTTCGGTCAACTTTACCGGCGGTACCACCGGCAAACCCAAGGGCGTGATGAGCACTTACAGCGTGACCTCCTACATGACCCAGATCCAGCTTGCAGAGTGGGAGTTTCCCGACGACCTGCGTATGCTGATCGCGACACCACTGTCGCACGCTGCGGCGGCCTTCTTTATTCCCGTGCTGCAAAAGGGCGGGGCATTCTATGTCATGCAGGGTTTCAGCCCGGACGGCTTCTTCGACATGGTCGAGCAACACAAAATTACCTGCACCATGCTGGTTCCGGTGATGCTGTATTTCCTGCTCGACTCACCGCGCTCTGCCAGTGCCGATATGTCGAGCATGGAGACCATCTTCTACGGTGCCTCGCCGATGAGCCCGGCGCGCCTTAGGGAGGGCATAGCCAAGTGGGGAAAAATTTTCTACCAGTTCTTCGGCCAGTCGGAATGCCCCATGGTGATTGCCAACATGCGCAAAGAAGAGCACGACCTGGCCAAGCCGCAGCGGCTCTCTTCCTGCGGTCGTCCCTCCCCATGGATTCATATGAGCCTGCGCGATCCCGAGGGCAACGAAGTTGCCAAAGGTGAAGCGGGAGAAATCTGTATTCGCGGGCCGCTGATCATGAAGGGCTACAAGGACATGCCAGAGCAAACTGCCGAGGCGTTCGCCGGCGGCTGGCTGCACACCGGGGATGTCGGCAAGCTGGATGAAGACGGTTTTCTGTATATCGTCGATCGCACCAAGGACATGATCGTCACCGGCGGCTTCAATGTGTACCCACGCGAGGTGGAGGACGTGCTGACCACGCACGAAGCAGTGGGACAGGTTGTAGTGATTGGCGTGCCGGATGAGCAATGGGGTGAAGCTGTGAAAGCGGTTGTCGTTCTCAAGCCAGGTTTTGAGGCGAGCGACGAGCTGGTAGCGTCGATGCAGGCGCTGGTGAAGAAAGCGAAGGGATCTGTGCAATCGCCGAAATCGATTGATTTCGTCGCCGGGATTCCGCTGACGCCAGTGGGCAAGCCGGACAAGAAGGCAGTGCGGGCACAGTATTGGAAAGATTCTGATCGCCGCGTTGGCTAACTCGGTGATTTGCAGAGCCCCGATTCACGAACGCTGTGGATTCGACGCTGTTTCGACAAAAGTAGCGCACGCACTCATCAGTGTGTCGCTGCTACTGGTCTGCGCCTGTAGCCCGGTTGAAGACCCCAGCCTGTTCCCTGAATTCAACGCGGCAACCGCCGTGCAGCCTCCGCCGAAAGACGTCACCCAGTACAACCCGCTACGCAACCTGTACTGGGGCGACCTGCACATCCACACAAGTTTCTCCACCGATGCCTACACCAACGGCGTACGCGCGACACCAGACGACGCCTACACCTTTGCCAAAGGCGGCGAAATTGAACACGCGGCAGGTTATGGCATCCGCATCGCAAGGCCACTGGATTTTGCCGCTGTCACCGATCACTCCGAATACCTCGGCGTACTGCGCGCCACCAAACCGGATCTGCCGCTGAGCCGACGTGGACTGCGCGAGCGCTTGCTGAATGATGGGCGACTCGGAGTCACCATCGCGTTCGCCCAGTCCCTGCTCGGTTTCGATCTGGAAGATGCCATCGTTCCCGGTTGGCAGGATATTTCACGCAGTGCCTGGCAAGAGACTATTGCCACAGCGCAGCGCCACAATGATCCCGGACGATTTACCACCTTCGTCGGTTACGAATGGAGTTCCATGCCGGGTGAGCGCAACCTGCATCGCAATGTGATTTATCGCAGCGCAAACGTGCCACCGCTGCCTTTCAGCTCAGTCGACTCGGAAGACCCGCGCGACCTGTGGAGCGCACTTGAGCAACAGCGCGAACAGGGCATGGAAGCTTTTGCCATACCGCATAACGGCAATATCAGTGACGGACTGATGTACAACCGGGTGATGTTCGACGGCAAACCGATGAACGCCGCTTATGCCCAACGGCGTATGGACAATGAACCGCTCAGCGAAATTTTCCAGGTGAAGGGTTCGTCGGAAACCAACCCACTACTGTCCGAGGAAGACCAGTTCGCGGGGTTTGAAATTTACGACACACTGCTGTCCCAAAGTCAGGAGACGTCCAGAGCAAAAGGCAGTTATGCGCGCGATGCGCTGCGTACCGGGCTGGAAATGTCACACGCCGAAGGCTTCAATCCTTACCGGTTTGGCGTGATTGGCAGCAGTGACGGGCACAATGCCGCTTCTCCAGTGGAGGAAAACAACTACTTCGGCAAGCTGCCGCTGCTGGATGGCAGTGCGGCATTGCGTTTGGGACTGGCCACCTACACTCCCTCGAGTATGCCCGGAGGTAGGCGCTGGAGCGCCGCCGGCCTGGCTGCAGTGTGGGCACAGGAGAACACGCGCGAGTCGCTGTACGATGCGATGCGGCGCAAGGAGACGTATGCCACTTCCGGCCCGCGCATCGCGGTACGCTTCTTCGGTGGTTGGGATTATCCGGCAAACATGCTGCAGCAGCGCGACTGGATTACGCTGGCTGAAGCGCAAGGTGTGCCTATGGGACAGCAATTACCGGCAGGCGACGCCGCAACACCCAGTTTCGCGGTATGGGCAATTCGCGACCCGGAAAGTGGTAATCTTGATCGCATTCAGATCATCAAGGGCTGGGTGGACGAGACGGGCAAATCGCATGAAAAACTGTTCGATGTTGTCTGGTCCGGGGAGCGCAGCATTGATGCCAATGGCAAGCTGCCAGCGGTAGGTAATACCGTTGATGCGGCCACTGCTACCTACAGCAACAGCATCGGCGCGCAGCAGTTATCTACCGTGTGGACGGATCCACAATTCGACCCGGAACAGGAAGCATTCTATTACGCGCGCGTCATTGAGATTCCAACGCCGCGCTGGACCACATTTGATGCGCTGAAACTCGGCATCCCGGCACCCGAACCGGTCAGCTTGCAGGAACGGGCAGTGACCTCCGCGATCTGGTACAAACCTCGTTAGGAGCATCGATTTTATGCTGGAAACCTCACCAGAACAGTATCGCGGCCTCACCTACCCGTGGGGTCGAGGTGCCAATCCAGCACCCGGCGAGCCGCAGCGGATTGCAGACGGTGTGTACTGGGCGCGCTTTGCGATGCCCATGGCGCTGGATCACATCAATCTGTGGCTGCTTGAAGATGGCGACGGCTGGACCGTGGTAGACACCTGCCTCAACCTGCCCGATGCACGCGCTACCTGGGAGCGACTGTTCAGCGGTTTTATGCAGGATAGGCCGGTGAAACGCGTGATCTGCACGCACATGCATCCCGATCATGTCGGCCTTGCGGGCTGGCTGACAGGGCGCTTTAACTGCGAGCTGTGGATGCCGCGAGAAGAATTCCTGATGTGCCGCGCAATGACGGCCGACACCGGGCGCCCCGCGCCCGAAGTTGCCATCCGCTTCTACCGCGCAGCGGGCTACGACGAAGCGCAACTGGAAGACTATCGACGGAAGTTTGGTAATTTCGGCCGCGCCATCGCCCCGCTACCGGACAGCCTCCGGCGTCTGGTAGACCGGGAAACCATCACCATCGGCGGTCGCTACTGGCAGGTGATTATTGGCAGCGGCCATTCACCTGAGCATGCCACCCTGTATTGTCCGGCGCTGAAACTGTTAATTTCAGGTGATCAGGTACTGCCGCGGATCACTCCCAACGTCAGTGTCTTTCCCACGGAGCCGGAAGGCGATCCACTCAATGAATGGCTGCGCTCCAGCGCCCGGCTGCGGGAAATTCTACCCGATGACCTGCTCGTGCTGCCCGCGCATGAAGCACCGTTTTACGGACTGCATGTGCGCCTGAGTCAGTTGATAGAAGGTCACAAAGATGATCTGGACAGCCTGTTCGATCACCTGACACAGCCGCGGCGGGCCGTCGATTGCTTCCCCGCCCTGTTCAACCGTGAGATTGGCGGGGAGTCTATTAGTCTGGCGATTGGCGAGACGCTGGCACACCTGAATTGCCTGCTGGGCAGACGTCAGATCACCCGGACCATGGACGATCAGGGTGTGAATTGGTACCAGCAGAATCCCGCGACGGCGAATTTCGAATAGACGAAATTCAGGGTGCGACAATACTGCGGTCGCCCTTGATCAGGCTGCGAAAACGGTCGAACATGGACTCGAACTTGAAGTCTTTGAATTCGCCGGCATCCATGAACAAGCCGTGCTCCGGGCACATTTCGTACCAGATGTGTTTTTGCTTGGGATCTGCTGACTTTTCCATCTCTTTGCCACAGCGCGGGCAATTGATGTCAGCGTGGCTATCCCACTTCCAGCCCGTTTTGGCGTCACCGATGTCCACCACGTGTCCATCCTTGATCGCCTTCAGATGATTGACTTCGTCTTTATCGAACCACATTCCCCTGCAGTGGTGACAACGGTCGATGGTAATCCCTTGATGAGTCACTTCTTCCATGCCGTGGTGGCACTTGGGACACTGCATGCTGTGCAACGCTGAATCATATTCCATATCGATTATTCCTGAATGTCTTGTGCTTTGTGCATTATAGGCCTGAAATGGGTGGTTGCCACTCAAATCACGGCAACCCCCCGGGTGCGGCTCAGTAATACGCCAGACTGCTGACCAGTTGCCAACATTCTTCAACGCTACCGCGAGACTATGCGGCGATATTATTGAGAATCATCATGACACTCTGGCGATCAAGCAGGCGTGGTACCGGGTACGCGGCGCCCTCGGCTATCGCCAGCTGAGTGATGCTGTCGAAATCTTCGCGCTTTATCACGTCCATCTGGTTGGGAATACCCACTTCTGTGCGCAGATCGCGCACCGCCTTGATAAACTTATGCGCCAGCGCGCTCGGCTCTTCGCCGGCACTGCCGACGCCGATCAACACCGCCAGCTCGGCCAGCCGCGGCTGGGCTTCTTCACGGCAGAAGTCCAGAATGTGTGGCAGTACCAGCGAATTCGCCAGGCCGTGCGGAATACCATATTTGCCGCCCAGTTGGTGCGCGATGGCATGCACATTCCCCACATTCACCTGATTGATCGCCAGACCGGCGTAGTACGCCGCCATGGCCATCGCATTGCGCGCATCCAGATTGTGGCCATCGCGGTATGCGGTGGGCAGGTAATCGAAAATCAGCTTGATCGCCAGTCGCGCATCTTCCAGCCGCGTACCGCGCTCCCACACGCCGATGTAAGCCTCGATACCATGGGTCAACGCGTCCATGCCGGTGGCTGCAGTGATATGCGCAGGCAGGTCCAGAATCAGGTCCGCATCCAGGGCAACCGCAAGCGGCAGCAGCGTCTCGCCCATGATAATGCTCTTTTCATGCGTCGTCGGATCGGAAATAACCGCGCCAATGGTGGCTTCGGAGCCCGTACCCGAGGTGGTGGGTATCGCATAGAGTTTCAATGGCGGGTGCTTGATCTTGCCGATCCCCACCCAATCAGCGGGGGATGCATCACTGGTGGCAGCAGCGGCGATGATCTTGGCGGCATCCATGGATGAGCCGCCGCCGATAGCCAGTACTGCCTCGCTGCCGTGGCTCTTGGCAAGCGCCGCGCCCGCCACGACCTGGTCGAATGTCGGATCGGGGAGCACACCGTCGTAATAGGCAACATCAACGCCACCGGCGTGCAGCGCGCTGATCGCTTTATCAACCACACCGAGGTCGCGCAGCGGCTTGTCGGTGACTACCAGTACTTTGCGCGCACCCGTGCGCACAATGTGCTCGCACAATTGGCGGGAGCTGCCGCTACCGACAAACGCGGTATGGCGCAGCGATGGGGAGAAACGGACCACAATCTTCATGATCAGCATGAGTAATGCGTGTAGTTTTTTTCGCAGAAACATCGGCATGGCGCACTCCACTGTCTGGTGGGACCCCCAGATCGGAATCCACTGGGGAATACTAGCAAAAAAAACCTGTCGCGCCTCTTGTTCTTGCTGGCGCTACTTATCCACTGCAGGCAAACGCAGCAGCAACAGCGCTGCCACAGCCAGCACCACAGCGAGGGCGATCAATACCACTTCATAACTACCGGTGCGATCGTACACGTACCCCGCGAGGGGTGCTCCGATCAGTCCAAAGGGCAAAAACAGCGGCATCTGTGCGCCAGTCACCTGGCTAATAATGGCGGCATCGAAATACCGGCTGTTAAGGTAGGGATGCATCGGGATAAAAGCGCCGTTGGCCATACCGAGCATGCTCAGTGCCACCAGAACCAGCCAGACATCGCTGGCCAGATAGAGCAAAACCAATCCTGCTATCTGCATCACCAGCATGCCCGCCGCCAACCATTTCGCGAGGTGACGAGCGGCGTCACCCAGCCATGCGAGGCAGCTTTTGCCAGCCAGGCCCGCCAAACCCGATATCGATACGAACCAACCCGCATCCGCCACACTGTAGCCGCGGTCGATGAAAAGCGGCGGAAAACAGACCGCGACAACAATCATCACATTCAGCGCCAGCGCCACGCTAAACCCAATCAGCCAGAACGATCCAACTCTGTAAAACGCACCCGTGTGCTGACGCTCGCCAACGGCCGCCTGCACTACCGAGCCGCGAGGTACTCCCGCCAGAATCACTAGCCACAACAGCACCAGCAATCCCGCCGCCATGATCTGCAGCGCCGCTCGCCAGTCGAAATAGTTCAATAACGTGCCGGCCATCGGCGGCAACACAATGGCGGCCAGGCTCATACCCATAGCCGCCAACGCCAATGCGCGCGCCTCGCGCCCTGGAAACAGCTTCACCATCATGCCATTAACGACCACCGGACCATAAAACATCATGCCGAACGAAAAGCTGATAAAGCCGAGCGCCACCAGCATCAGTGTCGGCGCCTCGCCAATGGCCAGTAGCGAAAGCATGCCGAGGCTTGCGCCAATCAGTAGCAGGTTGCGAACCGGCAGACGATCCGCCAGCTTGCCTACCAAAGCACCAAGAAAGGCTGGCACCAGTAACAACGCCACCGGCCCCACATTCAGCACGACCACGCCAACGCCAAATTCTTTTGACAGTGGCTCTACGAAAAATCCGTAAATGGCCATCATGCCTGGGCCCAGCGCGAGGCAGCAAATGCCTACGAATACGGGGAGCCAGGTTTTCAGTGTCTGCATTACCAGTTCTTATTTGCTGCCGTGAGAGCGGCAGGTGTTATACAACAGCGGGGCAGTTACAACATAAAACTGCGATCAATAAAGGGAAAGGCAGAAAAGAATCTCCCTAGCTCACACATAGGGAGATTCTGTAATGGGAATCAGCCGCGCTTGGGACCGCCGTTGGTACCAGGCCAGCGCGAACCGGAGATGGTGTCTGCAAAAGGCAGGAAGCCTTTAGGGTCCAGTTTGCCAGCCAGCGTCATCTCACGGTTCTGGAAAATCGGCCACCACAGGTAAGACGAAACCTGTTCGCGCATTGGCAGCAATGTGGCCAGCGGATCCCATGGGCTGTCGCGCAGAGTCAGTGTGCCTTCAACTTCCTCGCGCCACGCCGTGCCATACTCACTGCGCACGCGCACCACATGCGGCGGAAAATCGAAAGCAGTTGCCGGGCCACCGACGCTGACAGCACGGGAATACTTCAACCACCATTCGTTCTGCTCAAAGGATGCGCCGGGGTCCGATGGTCCAGTGGAGACACCCTGAAACTCGACAAAGGTATAGCCGTGGTGGATACAGCGCGCCTTGACCTGCGGCCCCAGACGATAGAACTCGGTAGTACACGGATACTTGGGCTGGCCGTTGGTTTCCTGACTGATAAAAATCGCGGACTCCTGGTCAATGCCGTAACCGAGGGTGAACTCGCCCGCCACACCATTGTAGTTAGCATCTACACTGGTGACGATGCCGTACTCGGGCTCATCCGGAACCGGAAAATTGTAGATGGTGAGATTGACGTGGGGTTTGGCACCGGGCTCGATACCCGGTGGCAGCAATGCTGCGATCTTGTCTGGATCAGTACGATATACGATCTTCAACATGGGCCAATTGACGATGTCACCGGGGTTTCCCTGAGGTGCGGCTGGTGCGTTGCTCATTAGCTTTCCTTCTAAATTGTCGTTGCTGGATTAAGCGCCCACCCTATTGGGCACTGGGTTTTCTCGGTTAAGAATCATGTCGGCACGGGCACGAATTTTAGTGTCGGTCTCCGGCGTGGTAGCCAGCAACCAGAACGCGTCCTTCTGCAAACCTGCCACAGCCATCTCAGCCACTTCATCGGGATGCGTGGTTTGCAGTTCGATGCCGAACTCTGCACACATTCTTTTCATGTCGTCGACCGAGCTTATGCCGGACGCGTTTCCTTCTATTTCTTTCTTCAACGCCTGCGGTCGCACACGACCGGAGTTGAACAGGCCGGTGTCGACCACATGCGGCCCTGGAAACAATGCGCTCACTTTCACCGGGCTTTGCGCAGCCTGCACCTGATAGTGCAGGTTCTCGGTGATGGCGTGCACCGCTGCCTTACTCGCCGTGTAAATCGGCTGATCCGGGTACACCAGTAAAGCGCCGTTGCCAGAGCCGGTCACCACAAAATGCGCTTCCTGATTGCGCGCTACCAACCGAGGCATAAATGCCCGGATGGAGTTGATCACGCCCCAAATATTCACGTTGAAGCACCACTGCCAGTCTTTTTCCGAGTAGTCCCACATGGCGCCGGATTCGCCTGCGCCGATCCCGGCATTGGCAAACACCAGATCAATGCTGCTCAAAGCCGCCTCAGTTTTATCGGCGAGGTCATTCAGACTTTCCACAGAGGTGACATCGCAAAACTCAACGATAGCCTCAATGTTTTGCGCCGCCAGATCCTTCTTCACCTGCTCCATGGCGATCTTGTCCACGTCGCCCACCGCAATTTTTGCGCCGCGCCGACCGAGCGCAAATGCGAGTGAGCGCCCAACACCGCTGGCACCGCCGGTGATGACAGCTACCTTGTTGTGGAAATCCTGCACTGCTAGGCAATCTCCCGCTGGTCCTTGGATGTCAGGTAAAACTGGCGCACCCATTTGCGGAACATCACCAGTGTCTTGTCCTCCTTGCAGAAAACAGGACGGTGCTTGTGCACCTTGTTGGCCCAGATCGGATAGTCGTCGCTCAGGCCGTCGATAATACCGTTCATCACATCATCGCCCACCGCGTCCTCTATCTCGCGGCGCACAATGAGCGTCCAGCGCATCATGGTCTCGTTGCGATTAATGGGCTGAGCACTGTTATACATAATCATTTCGGCGTTGGGTCCATAGGTAGTGCGTACCAGGGCAAAGCCGGGGCTGAAAGTAGTGGCATGCAGGTGTGACGGGTAATCCGCGTCACTCATTTCTGAGTGCAGGTGCATGGTGCGTCCGTCCGCGTCGATGCTGACACTGGAGTCAGGCACAGCCATTTGCCCGTGCACAAACTGGAAATGCACCGGGTCGCAGGAATTCTCACATATATCCTGCACATGCGCCGGTACCAGGTGCTCGGTGTAGCGCGGCGCGGTCCAGTTGGGGTCTCCGAGTTCAGGCAGGTCAGGTAGCGCCCACTTGGCTTCCGTATTTTCCGGGTGGAACCAGACGTAGACCTCTCCGTTCTTTTCCTCGGTCTGCCAGGTACGCAGGCGCGCGCGTTCAGGAATCTCCTCGCAGTAAGGTATCTTCACGCACTTGCCGTCCTCGGCGCCAAACTGCCAACCGTGAAAAGGGCAGCGCACACTCTCACCGACAACGCGGCCCTTATAGCCCAGATGCGCGCCCAGGTGGGGACAAAAGGCATCCTGCAGCGCCACCTGCCCCGACCGCGTA
Source organism: Halioglobus sp. (assembly GCA_041396025.1). GTDB lineage: Bacteria > Pseudomonadota > Gammaproteobacteria > Pseudomonadales > Halieaceae > Marimicrobium. The sequence continues at coordinate 87,525 of JAWKZL010000001.1, forward strand.
CGGTAGAGCACAAGTTCGCGGTCGAATGCCTGTACCGGCTTGACTTCACCGACATGCAATTCGTGTGACCGCGCTACGGAGTACCAGCCCATGGGAAACTCTGGCGTGGCGTTGGTTCTGGATTCACATGCTTCTACGATTGTCATAATTCCTCTGTCTCTACGTTGTTGCTGTTAGACGAATTCCTAGTTAAACAGCGCGGTGGTAGGCCCGATCTTGTCGGCGATGGCCTGCAGGCGCTGCCGGTCCAAACCGTAAAAATTCACCGCGTTCTCGCCGAGGATTTTGCGCCCATCCTCCACCGGGAAATTGCTGAAATTGTCTTTGAAATACTGCGCAGTATTCGGCCAGCTGCCCTCAGGGTGCGGGAAGTCGCTGCCCCACATAACCTTTTCCAGACCCACGTCGTTACGCATGTCCAGGTCCGGACGGAGCACACAAGAGGCGCCAATGCCAATGTTGCGTTGGAAATATTCACTGGGCTTGAGCGACAGGTGTTTGCGGAAATTGCCCAACTTGGCGGAGATCTGCCCTTCGGTGTAATGGAAGTCCATCAGGCGCAACCACGACGGCAACATAAACATGGTACCGCCTTCGACGATCATCGCCTTGAGCTTGGGAAAACGCTCAAACACGCCGCCCCAGATCATGAAGGTCAGCGGGCGGTACAACCACCACATCACCTCCGATACATAGATGCCCATGGCACCGGGAAGCTCGTCGCGCTTGTCCTCCATAGGAAAGCCCGCGCCAAAGTATTCCAGGTGTGGTGCTGGCCCAGAGTGAAAGTGAATGATCACTCCAAGATCCTCACAGGCAGCCCAGAACGGATCGTATTTGGTGTGATGATAGGCGTCGTGCTCACCCCACAACGTGGGCAGCATCACCGATTTCAACCCGTTGTCCACACACCAGCGAACGGCCTCAACGCCCTGCTGCACATCCCACAGGAGCGGAATCGACGCCACACCAATATGGCGGGCAGGGTCGTTGGCACACCACTCGGCAAGCCAGCGATTGTGCGCCATGGCGCCCGCCCACTGCAGTTCCGGCACCATGTCCCGCGGCGACAGACCCAGGCCTGCACCAAACGGCGGTGTGTTCTTTTCGGTGATCCCATCCGGGAAAATGACCTCGGCGGCGATGCCGTCTTTGGCCAGCATGTTCAGGCGCTCCTTGTAATCCCATGCGCCGGTCAATTCACGCTGTATAGGCGCGCGCCACTCGTCATTGATTTCCTTGATCAGGAAGGTGGACTCGGCTTTCTCCATCATCTCAACCGTGATGGGTACCGCCATGTCCATCATGTCGTGGTATTTTGACTCCACATACGGTTTGTAATCGGCGATTGGCAAGCCGGCGTGGCAGTCCGTGGACACCACAATCAGACGTTCAGACATTCAATACACCTTCAATTCGTGTTTGCAGAAAAGCCAGGCAATAGCTTCCCAAATGAGCAAACTTGCACATTTGTATACAAACTAGTTTAATGTTATTGCAAATGCAACCATCTTACGGAAATTTCATGGACACGGCTGAGGCTCCCCTGGGGCGTCGCGAAAAACGCAAACAGGAGATCCGCGCCCGTATCGAGGAGGCGGCCTACCGCCTGTTTCAACAACACGGCATTGAAGAAACCAGCATCGAACAGATTTGCGTGGAAGCCGATGTCGCAAGGCGCACCTTTTACGGTCACTTCCCCAACAAGCATTCCCTGCTGGGTGGGCTGGGCATCTCCCGGCTGTATGACCAGTCGGAGCCCATGTTGCGCTTGCTGATGAATAACCATCAGACCACCCGCGGCCGTCTGGAGGCGATGATCGACTACATCGAGTCGAATTTTGCCGGCTACCAGGACATCGACCGCCAACTGATTCTGCTGGCGCCATCGACCTTTGCCGAGGATACACAGCGACAGCGCGAGATTGGCGACAAAGCCATGGCCAGTTTTATTCGCCTGATCACAGCAGGCGTAAACATCGGCGATGTGAAAACCGGGTTCTCCCCGGAAATTCTCGCGGCCATGGTGGTGGGTACCCTCAATATGCTGACCATAAGTTGGGCGATGAACAGCGAGTACCCGATCTTCGCCAAACTCGAAGAAGCGCGCGTCCTGTTTGAGCAGCTGATCTGCAAGGACACGCCGTAAGACCCATCCCGCCATTGCCTCATGCAGTCGATGACGGCACCCTGCTCTGCTACTTCCTGTACCGTTCGGAGCATACTCCATGGGACCACTGCAAGGCCTCACCATCATTGAAATTGCCGGCATAGGCCCCGGACCGTTTGCCGCCATGTTGCTGGCAGATATGGGTGCAAACGTGATCCGGGTCGAGCGTCCCGGCGGCAGCGTGTTTGCCGCTGCGCACAATCCGAAGCTGGATTTTCTCAATCGCAATAAACGCTGTATCAGCATCAATCTCAAGCATGCTGACGGTGTCGATACGGTGTTGGCGCTGCTGGAAAAAGCCGATGCGCTGCTGGAGGGCAATCGTCCCGGTGTCATGGAGCGACTCGGCCTAGGACCCGATGTCTGTCTGGCGCGCAACCCTGCCCTGGTTTATGGACGCATGACCGGCTGGGGGCAGGAGGGGCCGATGGCGCGTGCCGCAGGGCACGACATCAATTACATTGCACTGGCCGGAGCACTCCATCCCATTGGCCGGGCCGGAGAAAAACCCGCTATACCACTGAATCTGGTCGGCGACTTCGGCGGCGGCGGCCTGATGCTCGCCTTCGGCATGGTATGCGCGCTGCTGGAGACCAAAAGTTCGGGTGTGGGGCAAGTGGTGGATGCGGCGATGATCGACGGCGCTGCCACGCTGATGGCCAGCACCTTCGCCGCCAACCAGGTTGGCTTCTGGACGGATCAGCGCGGCACCAATCTGCTCGATTCCGGTTCACACTTCTACGAGGTTTACGAAACGGCAGACTGCAAGTACATCTCCCTCGGTTCCATCGAACCGCAGTTCTACGCCGCTCTGCTGGAAAAGCTGGGCGATGACGCCAGATACTTCGACAACCAGTTCGACATGGAAAACTGGCCGGCGATGAAAGCGCGCATGACAGAGATCATCAAACGTAAAACGCGGGATGAGTGGGATGCCGTGTTTGCCGACGTGGATGTGTGCTATGCGCCTGTCCTGTCGATGGCAGAAGTTCGCCATCATCCGCATCACCAGGCCCGCGGCACCTTCGTCGATGACGGCGAGGTGTGGCAGCCGGCACCGGCACCACGCTTCAGTCGCACTAAAGCAGAAATTCACAGCGGTGCCGCCGCCATTGGGCAGCACACGGAAGATATTTTGCGCGAGTTCGGTTTTAGTGAAAAGCAGATCAGTACACGCCTGGAAAGTGGCGCAATCCATCGGCATTCGGCCTAGAATGGGCACAACACCCACGCGCTCACACTGCGTGATACGCCATCAACACACGAGCACAGGACAACCGAAGAATGAGCGAAGTTGACGCGATTCCCGATGAATGCCGCCACGTAGAGGTTAACGCCGAGACGCAACACCTGTCGCTAGTACACGGCCCCACACCGACACCACGTGCCGATGAAGTGTTGATAAGAGTGCATTCTGCCGGCATCAATCGCGCCGACCTGCTACAGCGCAAGGGGCTGTATCCGCCGCCGGAGGATGCCTCGCCCATCATGGGGCTGGAAGTGGCTGGCACCATCATGCGCGTCGGCGAGCGTGCAGGACAGTGGCAGGTGGGTGATCGCGTCTGTGCGCTTACGCACGGCGGCGGCTACGCCGAGTATGCGGTTGCTCCCGCCACGCAGTGCATGCCAATTCCCACCGGATTCAGCAAAGGTGAGGCTGCTGCACTGCCGGAGGCGTTACTGACTATCTGGCACAACCTGTACCAACGTGCCGCGCTGCAACCAGGAGAGAGAGTGCTGATTCACGGCGGCGCCAGCGGCATGGGCAGCATGGGTGTCATGATGTGCTCAACATTGGGCTCCGAGGTTTACACCACCGCCGGGAGTGATGAAAAGTGCCGCGCACTCGAGGCGCGCGGTGCAACACGCGCTATCAATTATAAAAAGGAAGATTTCCAGACAGTGCTGACTGAACTGGGCTTGAACAACGGCATCGACGTCATTCTCGATATGATCGGCGGCGACTATATCCAGAAGAACCTCAATCTCGCCGCGCCGGAAGGTCGCATCGTGAATATCGCTTACATGAATGGATTCAAGGCCGAAGTGAACTTCGCGCCGCTGCTGATGAAGCGTGTCACCATGACAGGTTCGACCTTGCGCGCCCAGACCTTTGCACAGAAAGCAGTGATGGTGCAGGACATCATGTCGCGCGTGTTTCCATTACTGAACAGCGGCGCGATTAAACCCCTGATCGACAGCATTTACCCGCTGGAACAGGTGGAGCAGGCACAGGCCCACATGTTGAGCGGGCAGCACATGGGCAAGATTATTCTGAAGACATAGGCGCTTTTTAATCGCGATTCGTATAACAGCGGCACTGCTAGTAGCAAAACAATCTTAAAAGGTGCTTCAGTGGTCTCGCCAGATCAACAGCTTTCTAAAAACAGCCTCTTTATAGCTGTTTTTTATTCCTTTCTACGCTAAGGCCTTATCGGCTATATCTCAATAACAGATAAAAACTGCAGCGTTTTTACGCTCCACAGGCGTGCCGCTAGATTCGAATGTTGCCAGTGCTATACTCGGATCGAATGTCAGGACGAGACTGAATGATCCATCATTCAGACAGTCCCGATGTCACGAGCAGTGAGTTTTACACTGGTGTGCGCGTTGGCCTGTTGCCCTTTTCAGCGCAGCTGGCACGACTTCACAGCCCCTCACTTTATATGAGTTGCATAAGGGATAGCTCTATGAAACGCCATTTCTACCTCAGTGACGATCTGGACGACCTGGAAATTATCGAGCGACAACTTGAAGAGGCCGGTGTCACCTCGCCGCAAATTCATGTACTCAGCGAAGACAACGCAGGTGTCAAGGCACACCGCCTGAACGAGGTGGAAGCGGTACTCCGCCGAGACGTCGTGCACGGGACAGAGCGCGGTGCCGTGGTCGGCGTTATCGGAGCGGCGGTGATCCTGATTGTGGCCTGGGCCACCGGCATTACCGCGACAATTACCTGGGTGCCGCCGATTTTCCTCGCGGTTATTATCATGGGCTTTTGCACCTGGGAAGGTGGCCTCATCGGAATAGGAGAACCCCACTCCGATTTTGTTCGGTTTCAGGATAGCCTGCGCGCTGGCAAACACGTGTTGCTGGTAGATGTCAGTCACAACCAGGAGCACATCCTGCAGCAAGTGGCCAGCGCCCATCCCAAACTGACTCCAGCAGGTGAAGGCATGGCTGCGCCGGGCTGGTTCCTCGGCGCGAGAACCAAATTCGAACAAATGATCAAGGGCACTGCATGGCGCGCACAGTAATGTGTGCGCCCTAAAATACTACCCACTTCACTCTGTTGGTAGGCCTGGAGGTCAGCAAAACATTGCCAGGCCGTGACACTTAATTTGCGTTCGGCGGTGTTTTAGCGCCTGCACCTGCCGCCGTGCCCATGGCCCGCATCTGCAACATTTGTTGCATCTGATCCATAATTTTGTCGATACTGAAGCTGGCAACTGGCTGGCGCGGCGGAAACTCGCGGAATGTCATCAGCCACTTGCCCACTTCCTGTTGAACCGGCACGAATAACCACATCTGGTCGGCAAAAAATCGTGCGTACTGGGCGGAGTCGAGAGACGTCTCATAGGGGTCGGAGCGCAGGTTAATCGCTCGCGGAAAGTTCAGTGCCTCGCGCGGGCCGCTCCAGCCCTGCATCATAAACGCAAAGTGAATTTTCCAGTCGTTCCAGCGCATCGCGTTAAAATTCGCGTTGTCATCGAAATAGTAAATATTCTCCCGCTTACCCGGGCCTTTTCCTGACAGCAAATCGGTTTGATCAAACCCGTCGATATAGACTTTGAAGGTTTTTTCTCCCGCGCCATAACCCTTTTTCAACTTCTCATTGATCCCTGGTTCACCGGCGGCAGTCAGTAGTGTGGGCAACCAATCCTGATGAGAAAAAATGTCGTTGATAACTGTTCCTGGCTTCACCACCCCCGGCCAACGGATAAGTGCCGGCACGCGGAAGCCCCCTTCCCAGGTTGAACCTTTTTCGCCGCGGAACGGTTCTGAGCCGCCGTCAGGATAGGTGCCGGTCTGCGAACCGTTGTCGGTACTGTAAATCACAATCGTATTGTCGGCGATGCCGAGCTTGTCCAACTCATTCAGCAGCAGGCCGACATCGTAATCGTGCTCCATCATCCCGTCGGCATACAGGCCGTAACCGGATTTGCCCTGCCACTTCGGCGACAAGCGCGTCCACACGTGCATGCGGGTAGAGTTAAACCAGACAAAGAAGGGTTTGCCTTCAGCATGTGCCTTGTCAATAAACTTCAGCGCTGCTGCGGTAAATTCGTCGTCGGCAGTTTCCATCCGCTTGCGCGTCAGGGGGCCGGTGTCTTCGATCTTGCCATCCGCGTAAGAATGTATCACCCCGCGTGGCCCGAACCGTTTGCGAAATGCCGGGTCCTTGGGATAGAAATCCGTCTCGGGCTCCTCTTCCGCATTGAGGTGATAGAGATTGCCGAAAAACTCATCGAAACCGTGGTTGGTCGGCAGAAATTTGTCCTTGTCACCCAAATGGTTCTTGCCAAACTGCCCGGTGGCGTAACCCAGGGGTTTGAGCAGTTCTGCAATCGTGGGATCTTCCGCCTGCAAGCCTATTTCTGCTCCGGGCAGCCCGACTTTTAACAATCCGGTGCGCAGCGGATGCTGACCAGTGATAAACGCAGAGCGTCCAGCGGTGCAGCTCTGCTCACCGTAGTAATCGGTAAACATTGCACCCTCTTTAGCGATGCGATCGATATTGGGTGTGCTGCCACCCAACATGCCGCGATGGTAGGCGCTGATATTGGACCAGCCGATATCATCACCCCAGATCACCAGAATATTGGGTTTTTCAGTTCTTGCCTGCACGGACATTGCAAATAGGCATAGCAACACACACAAGACGTTTGCAAGCGGGTTTCGCTTAATCATGGGGGTCTCCTCTGGTGGAATAGCCGCGAAACGCAAAGCCGCATAGGGTACACGAGCGTAGACAACACGGAATGATCATAGCGGCCACTAATTATAGGCTGGACAAAACCTTATTGCCTGCAAGTAATCTCTGCTATCGTTCAAGCTCCCAACGACGGCGAACGATACTCGCGCAGATCATGCAAACAGCCTTACGCAGCCCATTTATGGCCCTGATGATTTCCCTGCTCGCTACAGCTTGTGGCGGCGGCGGTGGCGGAAGCAGTTCTTCGAGCAGCACGCCAGTCGATCCGGTGGATCCAGTTCCACCTGCTGCTACCTACACGCTCTCCGGCACAATCACGACTTCGACCAGCCAGGCGGTGGATAGCGATACCAATGACCCGGTGCAACCGGCTGTCAGCAATGATGACCCGAGCAATCCGCAACTCATAAGCAACCCAATCACACTTGGCGGCTACATCAATCTGCCGGGTACAGGCGCAGAGGGACGCTCACAGCAGTCCGGGGATATCGACGATTTTTTCCGCGTAGACCTGTTGGCTGGACAGCGCATAACTATGCTGGTGGGCGACTTTAACCAGGCCGATGCCGATTTGTATCTGTATGACATCAACCGCAATCTGGTTGATTTTTCCGCGAGTACTGGCCAGGTCGAATCACTGCTCGTGCCCGCCAATGGCACCTATCTGGTCAACGCCAATGCCTACAGCGGCGCCACCACTGACATTCTTGTCATCGGCGCTCCGAACACGCCGGCACAATCTGTCGAGTCCTACGAGATAGTGCCCTGGCAGGCGGTTGTCACCTACAAGGATGACAGCGCTACTGGCGAAGAGGTTATGCAATCCATGGGTATGGAGCAGCGTGCTGGTGACCGCGGCCGGGAACGGCTGATGGCGCTGCGCCGTGGCGCCATCAGCGTACTGCAACAGGAACAGCGACTGGGACGTGCTGCTGCCAAACGCAGTACCATCAGCGACCCGGACTTGCGCGCGCGCTGGGAAACGCTGATGACAATCAAAGCATTGCGTAAGAATCCCCGTGTGCGTTTTGCCGAACCGAATTACCAGGTACGCGCGCTTGCCATTCCCAATGACGACGCCTATCCGTTGCAATGGCACTACCCACTCATCGGCCTTCCAGACGCCTGGGACACGACGACCGGCGATCCTGGTGTGGTGGTTGCGGTAGTCGACACAGGTATTCTCGCCACTCATCCGGATATTGTGGGCCAACTGGTGCAAGGTTATGACTTTGTGCGCGATCCCGTAAGTGCCGGCGACGGTGATGGCATTGATGCAAACCCACGGGATGAAATTGACACGGCAGGTTCTACCTCGCAGAGCTTTCACGGCACGCATGTGAGCGGCACCGTATCGGCTCGCGGCAACAATCTGATTGGCGTGGCCGGCAGCGCCTTTTCCTGTCGCGTCATGCCGGTTCGTGCGCTGGGCACCGGTGGCGGCGGCACCTCCTATGATGTCGACCAGGCAGTACGCTTCGCCGCTGGCCTGCCGAATGACTCCGGCACCGTGCCGCAACAGCGGGCAGACGTTATCAATCTGAGTCTGGGCGGCTCACCCTTCAGCCAGGCAACGCAAAACCTGTACAACGAAGTGCGGGCCGCGGGGGTGATGGTCGTTGCCGCCGCCGGCAACGAAGCCAGCGACGCGCCCGGATACCCCGCTGCCTATGACGGTGTGATTTCAGTCAGCGCGGTAGATGCACAGCAACGACTGACTACTTATTCTAATACCGGTCCGCAGATTGACGTGGCCGCACCGGGTGGTGACAACAGCGTAGACCTCAATGGCGATGGCTATCCCGATGGCATATTGAGCACCGGTGGCAGTGTCAGTGCGGGCGGCGTAAATTTTGTCTACTCCTTCCTCAGTGGCACCTCGATGGCAGCACCGCATGTCGCCGGTGTGCTCGCACTGATGAAAAGCGTCAACCCTAATCTGACACCAGCCGACGTCGATGCCATGCTGGCTGCGGGAGAACTCAGCGACGACCTCGGTGTGCCGGGCAGGGACAATCAATTTGGCTACGGTATCATCAACGCACAACGTGCGGTGCTGGCGGCACTGGAAGCCACTGGCACTTCGCCGGCGGACAATCCGCGACTGGTAGCCTCCAGCAGTGTGTTGAATTTTGGCAGCAGCACTACGTCGCTGACCCTGACCTTACGCAACGGCGGCAAGGGCGATCTGGAACTGTTTAACCTGACGACATCAGCGCCCTGGTTGCAGATCGCACCTGTGTCGGTGGATGCTGCCGGCCTGGGGGATTACGCTGTTACTGTAGATCGCTCCAGTCTCGCTGCGGGCATCTACACAGCCGAGATAAGCGCGGAATCATCGATCAATACGCTGACAGTGCAAGCGCTGGTGTCAGCGGGCAGTACCACCGAGGCAGATGTCGGCGTTATCTATATCCTGCTGTACGACCCGGTGCAGGATGACACCGTGGCTCAGTATGTGTCCGGCGGGAACGGGGGCAGCTACCCATTTCAATTTATAGATATCGCGGCGGGGGAATACGAAATCATAGCCGGTACCGACGCCGATAATGACCTGACTATCTGCGATGCCGGCGAAGCCTGCGGTGCATGGCTGACCATCGATCAACCGATTCTGATCAAGCTGAACAGTAGCCTGACAAACCTGGACTTCCCGGTGGAGTATCAGGTGTCGCTGCCGAGCAGTGTAACCACAGAATCTGCGACGTTGGAAAAAAGCCGTACCGGGATTGCTCGCGAAGTAGACACCTCCCGTACCGTTACCCGGTAGGGAGGGTGGGCTGCGCTGCGGCTTAGCGAGTTGCTTTACGTTTTGCTGGAGTCTTCCGCTTGGCGGCGGCTTTCTTTTTTGCCGCTGGCTTTTTCTTCGCTACGGCTTTCTTCTTGGCTGGAGCTTTCTTCTTCGCCACAGGTTTTTTCTTTGCCGCTGGCTTTTTCTTCGCCTTCGCCTTCTTCTTCGGTTTTGTTGCAGCTTTTTCTACCAGAGACGCCGCCTGGTTGGCCGCTTTTGCTTTGCGATCTTCCAGTACAACATGGCTTTTGACTGACATCAGCCTCTCTGCTGCCTCATACGCAGCCTTGGCAATTTTAGGCAGCGATTCAGCAAACTCCTGAGCCTGCTTTTTCAACGCCTCTACCTTCTGGTGATTATCGGGTGTGGCTTTCTTGCGCGCTGAAGCTGCAGCGCTTTTCAATCGCGTACTGGCTGTTTTATGCCGTTTACGCGCCGCGTCAAGTTCACGCTTCAGGCGGGCATGTGATTTTTCTGAATCCGCGAGCAACTTTTTGCGCAGTTGCTCAACTTTCGCATTCGCTTTTTCAGCCATTTTTGTGGCCTGGGCCAATTCTTTTTCTAACATGGTCTGGACTCTCCTTAATGGTTTCGAGTACCGCCGGATTAGTGTATGACGAATTAGCACGTATGTAACGACTATTTATTGATCTGTATCGGGTAAACAGAAAATAGAAACTCATCGATAGCAACTTTTAAGTCATGATGTTTGTTGCACTTGGCGATGTGCATACAAAGCTGCCTGATAAGCGGGTGATCAATCTGTTGGCGCTATAGCAAAAACAGCGGCGGATATTTCTTTTCCGTGTTCTTGCTCTGGCGTCAGGGCCGTACCATAATCCAATGCACGCTTCGCAATTTGGCAGTACTGCAGGCACGGCAAACAGTCCGGCATTGAATGTCCATTTCTGGCATTCAGTCCGGTAACTTGTTTGCGCAGTTAGACACCAACAACGCACTTACATATCCTCACCTCACCAGGGGGCCCCGATGGATTACGACCAGGAAGTACACAGCATAGAATGTCCAAAATGTGGTCACGGCATGGAAGAAGTGACCTACGGCGGAGATGTGACAATTGATCGCTGTAGTAATTGCGGTGGCCTGTGGTTCGATAAAGGCGAAGCAGACGTGCTAAAAGGTAAATGGATGGGAGAAGCGCTGGATACCGGCGACGTCCGAGAGGGCAAAAAGTGGGATGCAGTTGATGATGTTGCCTGCCCTCGCTGTGGCCAGGACATGGAGAAGGCCGCTGATCCCGATCAGCCTCACATCTGGTACGAAGTGTGCAGGGATCACGGAGTGTTTATGGACGCCGGCGAGTTCACAGACCTCAAGCACGAGACGCTGACAGACTGGTTCCGCGGCCTGATCAAAGGCTTGCGTTAATCACTCTCATCATGCCGCTGCGCCGCAATACTGCGTGCAGCGGCGCATTCAGGCCGTCAAATTACCACTTGTAACCCACGCGGAATCGGTAAGTCTGGTCCAGATCATCCACCTCATCCACCGCACCTGAGTCATACTCAAAGAGCACCTCAGCCGCCGCTTCAAGACGCCACAACAGCGGAAATGACAGGCCGAAGGTGGAGTTCACGATAACATCGGAGGTATCCTCCAGGTTCCACACGCCCAGCTGGTCGAAATACAACGAAGAATCACCACCCAGATAGTTGCTCGACGCGTGCAGTGTCCAGTTACTGGCGCCGTATTCATCATCTTCTGCGACATTGTATTCCTCAGTAACATACGAGAAACCCAATTCACCCTTAAGCGAAAAAATAGGTTCGTTGTAAAACTGGCGACCCAGGTACGGGCCAATCAGGTAGCGAAGATCCAAATCCCTGAACTTGTCTTTCTCAACGAACGCCAGCAAACCGACATAATTCGGATCGGTAAGAAAATAGTCATACTTGCCGGTAATTTGCCAATTGTCGGCAGTTTTCACGCCGTCAGACTCATCGGTTTCACCGCTGGCACCAAAGGTGTATCGATCTCGCGTGCTACGCCAGACGGTGTCCACCTTGTAGTCCAACTCATCGGTATCTGTGTTCCCGCGCTGCCTTACCAGCGCTGCACCCACCGTACCGGTCCAGTGATAACCCTCGCCCAACTCCCACGGTTGCGGATTCACCACCGACAGTTGCGCGAGCGGGTATGACTGCCCGGTCCCGGACAAAACCAGTTTCTCTTCTTTAATAACCAGCGTCTTATCTTCAACCACAGACTCATCCTCCATCAGGATGACCACCGGAGTCTGGGTGTTGACTGACACAATCTGGTCGAGCTCAACGCTGAGCGTGCCCGCAAAGTCGGTTTCAATGGTGACTACACCATCTCTGGATTCAACAACTTCGCCAATCAGGCGCGAGCCATTTTTCAACAGGATTTCATCCTTCGCAGCGGCCTCTTCCTCTGCCTGTGCCGCCAACGCTGACAGCAGGGCGAGCGTCCAGAACAGCGCCATTTTTCCCAGTAAGTTGTTTAACAACATAACCTCTACCTTTTCTTTTCAGTGTTGTTGCCTGGCAAATCCAGGCTAGACGGCTGTCTATGATAAATAAAAGGTTGCGATCTACCTAGTTCATCGTGCAGGCAGTAGCCGCCGCAGAACACTGGCTGCTAGACTTGTCGCAGTTTTTCCAAGGATGACGCCGTGAGCAACTTTGACTTTGACCTCTTTGTGATTGGCGCCGGCTCCGGAGGCGTGCGCGCAGCGCGCATGGCGGCGGGTTTTGGCGCAAGAGTTGCCATCGCGGAAGACCGCTACATGGGCGGCACCTGCGTGAATGTCGGCTGTGTGCCGAAAAAGCTCTATGTCTATGCGGCGGAATACGGCAAAAGTTTTGTCGATGCCCGTGGTTTTGGCTGGGACAGCCACAAACCGCATTTCGACTGGACAACGCTGCGCGACAACAAGAAAGCCGAAATCGCGCGCCTGAATACCATCTATGACAAGATGCTCGACGTTGCCGGCGCACGGGTAATTGAAGGGCGAGCACGCATTGTCGATGCCCACACCGTCGCCGTTGGCGAGCAGCAGTTCAGCGCTGAGAAAATTCTGATTGCTACCGGTGGCTGGCCCCATGTTCCTGAATTTCCCGGCAGCGAGCTGGCCGTTACTTCCAATGAAATTTTCGATCTGCCGCATTTTCCGCAGCGCGTGATCATCGTCGGCGGCGGCTATATCGCCGTGGAATTCGCTGGCATTTTCAATGGCCTGGGCGCGCAGACCACGCAACTGTATCGCGGCCCATTATTTCTGCGCGGATTTGACGTGGATATCCGCGCGCACGCAGCACAGGAGATCGCCAAGAGCGGTGTCGACCTGCGCTTCGAGGTCAACGTCGTGGCGATACGATCGCGCCAGGACGGACTGGAAGTCAACCTAACCGACGGGTCCGTCTTGCAGGCCGATGCCGTGCTGTATGCCACCGGGCGCAAAGCGCACCTTGCAGGGCTGGGCCTGGAAAATGTCAATGTGGTCGTGGACGAGCACGGCGCAATCATGGTGGACAACCAGTTCCGCAGCTCCGAACCCAGCATATTTGCGCTGGGCGATGTCACGGGGGGAATCGAACTCACGCCGGTCGCGCTGGCGGAGGGAATGGCATTCGCGCGGCGCAATTTCGGCAGCCTGGAACAGCAGGTGGACTACGACTTTATTCCCACAGCGGTATTCTGCCAGCCCACCATTGGTACTGTGGGCTTCACCGAGGAAGCGGCACGGGTTGAATTCGCAGATATCCAGCTGTTCAAGTCCACCTTCCGCCCCATGAAGCACACGCTGAGTGGCCGCGATGAAAGGGCCTTTATGAAAATCATTGTCGATACTGCTACAGATCGCGTCGTCGGTGCGCACATGATGGGGCCGGATGCCGGCGAGATAATGCAGGGGATTGCCATCGCGATGCGCGCTGGTGCAACCAAGGCGATATTCGACAGCACCATTGGTATTCATCCTACGTCTGCGGAAGAATTCGTCACCATGCGCGATCCCTGGCTGGAGGACTGACGGTGGGCACCGAGCCTTGGCAGCTGATGCTGCTCGTTGTCGTCGGCATCCTATCCGGGTTTCTCAATGTGATGGCGGGCGGCGGATCGCTGCTCACCGTGCCGGTGATGGTCTTCATGGGCGTGCCCGGAGCCGTCGCCAACGGCACTAACCGCATTGCCATCCTGGCCCAAAATCTATCCGCCATTGTCACCTTTGCCCGTCGCGGCCTGCGCGAGTTTCGACTCAGCATCAGCCTGGCGGCGTGCGCTATTCCCGGAGCAGTAGCCGGTGCGCTGCTGGGCGTGAGGCTGGATGGTTTGTGGTTTAACCGCGCACTGGCAGTGATCATGGTGGGTGTCATGCTGGTGATGCACTTTGACAAAGGCGCAAAAAAGCACGCGGACCACCATCAACCCACGCGCCGCCAATTGGTGTACGGGCACCTGATGATGGTTGGCGTGGGATTCTGGGGCGGCTTCATCCAGATCGGTGTGGGTTTCATCATCATGCCGGTGCTCAATCGTGTCATGGGCCTCGATCTGGTGCGCACCAATGCACACAAAGTATTCATTGTTGCGGCGTACACCATCGCCGCACTGCTGGTGTTTGCTACCCGGATCGAACTGCTGTGGCTGATCGGCATTGCCCTGGCGGCAGGCCACATTATCGGCGGCTATCTCGGCGCGCGTTTCACCGTTAGCGGAGGCGAGCGCCTGATACGTCTGGTACTCAACGTGGTACTCATCGTGTTTGTAATTAAGCTACTATTCTCTTTCTAGCGCAGCCCTGGCGCTGTGCTTTACCATGCCGCGCTCCCTGCGCCAACCACAGGACGACTACCGGCAGTATGATCGAAGTACAATCCCTGACGCGACACTACGGTAAAACCATCGCCGTTGAAGATGTGTCCTTCAGTATTGGCAAGCCGGAGATCGTCGGCCTGCTCGGGCACAATGGCGCCGGCAAAACCACGATCATGCGCATGCTCGGCGGATATCTGGAGCCCAGCGGTGGCAAGGTCACCATCGGCGGCGCAGACCCCTTCAGCGATGCCCCGGAGGTACAACAACACCTCGGATACCTACCAGAGAACCTGCCGATCTATAGCGAAATGATGGTCGCTGACTACCTCGACTATGTCGCAAACCTCAAAGGTATCCCGGCAGATAAGCGCATGGCGGCGGTAAAGAACGCGCTGCAGGCCACCGACCTGACCGCGCGTGCACTGGACCCCATCAGTATCCTGTCGCGGGGATTTCGCCAGCGCGTCGGCGTGGCACAGGCGATTCTGGGGCAACCGCGGCTATTGATTCTGGACGAGCCCACCAACGGCCTTGACCCCAATCAAAGGGAACATATGCGCAGTCTGATCAAGCGTCTGGCGCAGCGCACCACGATAATTCTTTCCACCCACATCATGCAGGAAGTGGATGCTGTCTGTGATCGTGTACTCATGCTACGGAATGGGCGTCTCGCTTTGGACCAGAGCCTGGCAACGCTGCACCTGAGCAAAACGTTGAAGCTGCGCACCAACGCAGCGGTGCCGGAGTTGGCGAACTACCTCAAACGCCTGCCGCAAGTCGCTGCGTTGGAGACCACCTACACAGACAACGCTTGCATGCAGTTTGACTTACATATGCACGCCAACGTGGATGCGGATACCGCTGCAAATAATATTGCGCAATGTGTGGTCAAGGCAGGCGCAAGGCTCTTTCAATTGCAAACAGCGACGCGCGATCTGGACAGCGTTTTTCGCGAGGTCTACGCTGACCATGGGTAACGCAGTAGGGTACCGGATCGCACAGAAAGAAGTCCGGCTGTTTTTCTCATCGCCGGTCGCTTGGATGTTTCTCGCTTCATTCGCCGCGGCCCCCTTGTTCATCTTCTTCTGGGTAGAGTCGTTCTTCGCGCGCAACATCGCTGATATACGACCGTTGTTTGAGTGGCTCCCCGTGCTGCTCATTTTCCTGTGCGCGGCTCTGACCATGCGCATGTGGAGCGAGGAACGCCAGAGCGGAACGCTCGAACATGTAATCACGCTCCCTGCCAGGCTGTGGCATTTTGTACTGGGAAAATTCTGGGCGTGCTTTTTCCTTTTGGTGCTGGCGTTGCTGAGTACCCTGCCACTGCCGATTACCGTAGCGCTGATCGCCAATCTCGACTGGGGCCCGGTCATCGGCGGCTATGTTGCATCGCTACTACTGGGTGCCACCTACCTGTCGATTGGCCTGTTCGTGTCGGCGCGAACCGACAACACCATCGTCAGCATGATCGGTACCGTTGTGCTGTGCGGCCTGCTGTATTTGCTCGGTAGCCCGACACTTACCGGTTTCTTCGATGACGGCACGGGTGAAATACTGCGGCTGCTGGGCAGCGGCGCCCGCTTTGAAAGCATAACCCGCGGCATCATCGACCTGCGCGACCTGCTCTACTACGTCAGCCTCTGTGCGGCGTTTCTGGTACTGAACGTGTATGCGCTGGAACGAGAGCGCTGGGCAAGCAGTGCACACACAGTGCGTCAACGACACTTCCGCACAGTCACCGCACTGCTGCTGTGCAATCTGCTGTTGGTCAACGTCTGGTTGAGTCAGTATGAAGGGCTGCGACTGGATCTGACTGCTGGCAAGCAGTACACGATCTCCCAGCCCACGCTGGATTTCCTGGCAGAACTGGAGGAACCCTTGCTTATTCGCGGCTATTTCAGCCGCAAGACGCATCCGCTGCTGGCACCGTTGGTGCCGCAATTGCGCAATTTGCTGGAGGAGTATGAAAAGGCCGGCAAAGGGAGCGTGCAGGTTGAATTTGTCGATCCGGCCGAAAATCCAGAGCTGGAAAAAGAGGCCAACGAGCAGTACCAAATCTTCGCCTCACCCTTCCAGGTCGCCGACCGACACCAGTCTTCGCTGGTCAATGCCTACTTCAATATTCTCGTACGTTACGGCAGTGAGCACCAAACGCTGGGCTTCTCCGACCTGATAGAAGTGCGCACAGCGCCAAATTCTCCCGCAGAAGTCATGCTGCGCAACCCCGAGTACGATATCACGCAGGCAATCAAGAAAGTGCTGTTCGATTACCGCGCCAGTGGCAATTTGTTTCAGGGTATCGACGAACCGGTGGAATTCATCGGCTATGTTTCCGCTGACGCATTACTGCCCGCGCAATTGCAGGCGTACAAAGCGTCCATTGTGGCTCAACTGGCGCAGGCAGAGCGTAGCTCGCAGGGAAAATTCTCCGTGCGCTTCATTGAACCGGAAGCACAGAATGGCAAGGTAGCGGCCACTATCGGCGAAAAATGGGGCTTTAAGCCTATGGTCGTATCAGCGGACGATGCGCAAAAGTTCTACTTTTACCTGACGCTGGCAGACTCAAAGCAGGTAGTACAGATCCCCACAGACAAATTCGACCCCACTGCATTTCGTATGGCACTGGATACCGGGTTGAAACGCTTTGCGCCCGGCTTTACCAAGATCGTGGCATTTTCTGCACCGGAAGTAGATCCGCAGATGGCGCAGTACAATATCGGCGGACCAACCTTCGCCTACCTGCAACGGGCAATCACACGCGACTACAGTATCCGGCTGGAAGATCTTACCGACGGCAGTGTCTCACCGGAGGCGGATATTCTGGCAGTGGTCGCGCCGCACGCGTTGGACCAAAAATCCATTTTCGCTATTGACCAGTTTCTGATGCGCGGCGGCACTGTGTTGCTGGCCACGTCACCCTTCACCGCAGAATTCGGTAACGGTCAGTTGCGCCTGCAGGACTGGAATAGCGGCCTGGGCGATTGGCTGGCACACAACGGCCTGCACATCGGCAAATCCCTGGTGCTGGATTCACACAACACCAGTTTCCCTGCACCGATTGCCCGCCAGGCTGGTAGTTATGAATTCCACGATGTGAAAACGGTGGACTACCCGTACTTCATCGACCTGCGACCGCCGGGGTTAGCACCCGATCATCGCGCAACCGCCAATTTGCCGCAGGTCACCATGGCATGGGCTTCGCCTATCACCCTTACACCGGGAACCGGCAGGCATACCAGTGTGTTGCTGACCAGTTCCAGCGAATCGTGGGTCAGTGACAGCATGGATATCATGCCGCGCGTGGACGACAACGGCGTCAGCAACCTGCAGCCCCCAATTGCTGAAGACGCCTCGGCGAAACCCCAATCGCAAACCGGCCCGCGCAAACTGGGCGTTGTGCTGGAGGGGCGATTCGATTCGTATTTTGCACAGCATGAAACACCGGCAGAGCGGCCTGAACGCGGCAACACTGCGGCCCCGGAGCCTGCCCTCCGTGCGGGGGGTGTACTGGAGCACTCCGTGGAGTCCGCGCGGCTGGTGGTATTCTCCTCCAACGACTTTATGGACGACCAGGTGCTGGGCATTGTGGTGCGATCTAGTGGTACGCAGTACCTCAGCCCGCTCGAACTGTTTTTAAATACGCTCGACTGGGCGCTGCAGGACGAACAATTGCTCAGCATTCGCTCACGTGCGCATTTCAATCGCACACTACCGCCGATGGAACGCCAGGCGCAGCTGGGAATTGAGTACTTCAACTACGGCCTGGCGCTGTCGTGGTTGCTCCTACTCGGCCTGATTAATTGGCTGCGGGGCGTGATGCGGCGGCGGCGCTTTACCAGGGACCTTGCGCTGTGAGTCGTGCGATAACCGTTTTACTACTGCTAATGCTCATCCAGTGTGGCCTTGTAGCTGTTGTTTTCTGGCCGCAGGACCAGAGAGCGGGCGAAACTGCGCCGCAGACGCTCATACCCTTTGCTACCGCAACCGTAGACGAGTTGCGTATCGGTGACGACTACGACAACGAGGCCGTGCTGGTGAAGTCGGGCGAGCAATGGCTGCTGCCAGACCTGGAGAACCTGCCTGCCGATCCGGAAAAGGTGAAAGCGGTGCTGGAGGCAATACAGTTGCAGCCAGGTAACTGGCCAATCGCTCGCTCATCGGCGGCACGGCAGCGATTCCAGGTAGCCGACTACTACTATCAACGCAAGCTCACTTTGTTAGCTGACGGTGAAAAACTCGGCACACTGTATCTAGGCACATCGCCAGGGTTTCGCAAAGTACACGCCCGCAATGAACAAGAAGCGACTATATACAGTATCCCGCTGAATACGTTCGAGCTCCCCGCAGTTAGCGATGCTTGGCTGGAACCCCGATTATTGCAGTTACGCACACCGCTGCGCATCGACGCCGACCTCTACAACCTCTATCTCGAAGACGGGCACTGGTTGTCACGCACCGGCGGCACCCCGGATGAACAAGAGCTTGAAACACTGTTGGCCACGCTGAAATCCCTGAAAGTAGAGGGTGTTGCAGACGAGGATTTGCAGCGCGAATTGTCTGATGCCGAAGCAGATCTGGTATTGAATATACAGAGCCTGGCCGGTGAGGTGACCCTTGAACTGGTTTCGCTCAATGGCGGGCACTACATCCACAGCAGTGAGTTTCCGCTGTTTTTCAAACTCAACCGCGGCGACTATGAGCGTCTGGCAGGCATCGATGTGAGCCTGATAGCCGGTGATACGCGCAGCGAGTAGAGCGCCAGGTCGCAGCGGTTCGTGGCTCCAGGCTGCTGTGTGCTAAGATTTTCCCGAATTACAACGTAAGGACGGTTTTTGTGGGGCGATTTGTTACTATTTTTGTCGTAGTACTGCTGACCCTGTTCACGCTTGAAATGCTGGTGCCGGTACAGGAACACGTCATTGTGCCATTTACCGCCATGCTGGCGCAGTTGAGCGCCGCACTGATTCTACCTTTCGACAGTAGCGTGGTTGCCTACGGCAAGGTGCTGCAGTTTGTCGATTCTGGATTCGCAGTATCTATTGAAGCGGGGTGCAACGGCGTTGAAGCCACCATCGTATTGATCGCTGCCATTGTTGCCTATCCGGCGAGTTGGCGCGCGCGACTGGTTGCGATCCTGCTGGGTTTTGTTGCGATTCAGTTGATGAACCTGCTGCGCATTATCAGCCTGTTTTATCTGGGAAACTGGAATACGGATGTTTTTACGTGGATCCATCTTTACCTTTGGCCGGCACTCATCATGCTCGATGTGCTGATTGTGTTTGTTGTCTACCTGCGCTATCTGTCCGGCGGGCAAGCCACACCGGAGACTGTACGTGGTTGACCAGCATCATTTGCGGCAGTTTTTGATCTACGTTTTCGTACTGCTCATTCCCTGCTTCGCAGTCTGGACGATCGCCAGCGGTCCGTTGGCGATACCGGCAATCGGCTTCGTAAATTCCATTCTCACGCAGTGGTTCCCCGACACCGTAAACGCACTGTATGCCAGTGGTGCAAAAGCCGTATTAATGACCGAGTTCGGCGAGAAAGACGGCAACCTCATTCCACTGGCGAGCGCCGAGTATCGACTGGGCTTTGAGGTGAATACCCGCATTATTTCCTACTCGCTGCCTTTCTATACGACATTGCATTTCGCGACACAAAAGACAGAGTATCTGAGCAGCTACCTGTGGGGATTGTTGATCCTCTACCCACTCATTGTGTTTGGGCTTCTGTGCCTGTGCCTGCGGGAATTAATGGTGAATCTGGGGCAGACATTTTTGACCCAACCCGGTGTGTTTGTACCCAATGCAAACGTGATCGGCATTCTTTACCAGTTCTGCGTGCTGATCGTACCAACCCTGGCACCAGCGATTCTCTGGCTGTGGCAGAGCAGACAATCACCGTTGCTGCGCTCAGCGCTCGCCAAATCGTGAGTTAACACACAGCAGCTAGGCCAAGCTGTTCATCTGCCGATACAGGAAAATTATGGATTGGGACATCTTACTGAAAGAATTTATCTCACTGTGGGTCGTCATCGATCCCATAGGCACCATTCCGGTTTTTATCGCGGTAACGGCGGGACTGAGCCTCGCACAGCAGCGCAGGATTGCCATAAAAGCCACACTATCGGCTACTGCCATCCTGCTGGTTTTTATAGTTGGCGGACAGATACTGATGGAGGGCCTGAATATCCACCTGCAGGCCTTCCAGATCGCCGGCGGCATCGTGCTGTTTCTGTTTGCAATTACCATGATATTCGGGGATGGCAAACCCGCTGCCGAGAGTCGACAGATTGAGGGAGATATCAGCCACCTTGCGGTCTTCCCGCTGGCGATACCCTCGCTGGCATCCCCGGGAGCGATGCTCGCTGTGGTAATGCTCACAGACAATCACCGCTATTCGATTACCCAGCAAATGGCGACAGCGGGCGCGATGGTGACAGTGATGATCTGCACGGTAGTTCTACTGTTACTGGCCAACCCCATTCAGCGCGTCATCGGCAATTCAGGTGCCAGTATCATCAGCCGTGTTATGGGATTGATTCTGGCATCGGTCGCTGTCGACAACATACTGCATGGCATCACCAGCTTTTTTAATCTAAGCCAATAGCGCGCTACAAAGATATCTTTCGCAGTATCAGTCCTTGAAATCTGGCGAGCGACCCTCCTTGCGCGCCTTGATCGCCTCTTCAAAATTCTTGGTAGTCATGCGCACGAATAACTGCGCGTGCCCCTCGTGATTCATATGCGTGTGCAAGCTGCCTGCATCCATGCCCGCCCACAGCATCTGCTTGCTTAACTCCACACCCAACTGGCTAAAGCCGTTGATACGTTCAGCGATGGCATAACACGCTTCGAGTAACTGCTCCTGCGGAACAACTTTCGACAATATGCCGATGCGCTGCGCCTCTTCAGCATCGACGTCGCGGCCGGTTAACATGATCTCGAATGCGCGGCTAGTACCGATTGCGCGCGGCAGCAGGTAACTTAAACCGAGCTCGGCAGAGGTCAGCCCATTGTTGATACCGGCTGGACGAAAGTAGGCCGTGTCTGACGCAAGGCGAATGTCTGTCGCCATCGCCAGGCAAAAACCGCCACCAATAGCCGGGCCGTTAATAGCACCAATTACCGGCTGGTGCATGCTGTGTATGGCCTTGATCACATCGTCGAGAATGCGCATTGCGCGGCGGGCGATGCCGGGAATGGTAAGACCGTTAAAAATATCCATCCAGCCCGGGTCTTCCAGATCGGCGCCCGAGCAGAAGCCCGCGCCCGCGCCAGTGACAACCACGACCCGAGTGTCATTGTCGAAACTCACTTCCTCCAGCGCCTCCTTGAACGGCACCATTACATCGAACGCCATCGCGTTCATACGTTCGGGCCGGTTGAGCGTAATGAGTGTGATATACGGACGGGGCTTTTCCACGGTAACGAATGACATCAGCAGGCCTTGTATGCGTTTTTAGAGCTCACAGATTACGTCATTGTGTTGGGTGCATCCATGTCAAAATGGGCCAGCACGACACTGCCGATCGCACCGCCTGGCAAAGTGCACAAGTGCCGCGACGAAAATACACGCCCCATGCTAGAGTGAAACCCGGAGGTACAACCTATGCGATATATCGGACTTATTCTGGCACTAGGGATTGTCTGCTGGGTGCTCTACCAGGCAGCGGGCGGCGGCGAAGCGGAGACTGTGATTCCGGCGGAATATCAGAAGTCGCTGAACACCGCGAAAGGGATGGAGGACGCGATGAAGGAGGCGTCAGAGAAGAGTATGCGCGAGGCGGAGGAGAAGAGTGGGCTTTGAACGTGATGCCCGACGTCTGCTCTGGGGACAAACGTTTCAGGGATGATTAAACAAGGTCTGTGTCGGATACGCCGCCCTCATTACAATTACATAGCAAACTCAGGCGCTGAATTGCACCTGTAACAGGATTTGTGACGTTTTCGACGGGCGATTTAGCCCTGCAATTTTTGCAAAATACTGGAGAAATCCCGCTGCCCATTCCCCGCCTGCTGATGCTGGCTGTACAGCTCTTTCGCTAACTGCCCCATCGGGTTGTCGACATCGCTCTGCTGCGCAATTTCCATCGCCAGACCCAGGTCTTTCACCATCAGGTCTACCATAAAGCCCGGCTTGTAGTCGTTGCTTGCCGGTGCATTCGGCATCACACCGGGATAGGGGTTGTACACTTCCAGTGACCAGTTGCGGCCTGAGCTGGCCAGCATGATGTCGGAGAGCACTTTCGGGTCCAGACCGTTGCGCGCGCCCATTTCAAGCGCCTCGCAGGTGCCTATCATATGGATGGCAAGCAGCATGTTGTTGCAGCCCTTGGCCACTTGCCCGGCACCTGGCGGACCTGCGTGGAATATGTTTTTGCCCATATCCTTGAGGATTTCACGGGCTTTTTCGAACGTTTTTGCATCGCCACCGCACATAAATGCGAGGGTGCCCGCTGCCGCTGCGGCAACGCCTCCAGACACCGGTGTATCCATAAACCCAATGCCCAGTTTAGCGGCAGCTTCTCCCACCTCGCGCGCAGTCGCCGCGTCGATGGTGCTGCAATCCAGGACGGTGGTGGAGCTATCAAGTGTTGCCAGGAGGCCAGCGTCGCCGAGGTAGGTGGCGGCCACATGCTTGCCCGCCGGTAACATGGAGATCACGTAGTCCTTGCCTGCCGCTGCCACTGCAGCGCTGGCGGCAACTGAAGCACCCGCCGCCTGCATCTGCTCGCAGGCGGCTTGCGAGAGATCGAACACCACAACGTCATGCCCGGCGCTCACCAGGTTGGTGGCCATCGGCCCGCCCATGTTGCCCAGTCCGATGAACGCTACCTTTGCCATGCCAGTCTCCCTTTAACTATTGTGTTACAAATCCGCCAGCGGATTGTGCTCCCACGGCGCGGTAAAAAAGTTGTCGAGCAGCGATTCCGGCACATCGCGCGATGCACGGTATTGCCAGCGCGGGCTGCGATCCTTGTCAATCAGCAGGGCGCGCACGCCCTCGGCAAATTCGGGGTGCCGCACAATGTTGGTTACCAGGCTGATTTCTGACTGGAAGCATTCCTTCAGCGAGGCGTAACGCTGCTCGTGCAGTTGCCGTGAAATCCACAGCGCTGCCAGCGGGGAACCGTGTGCGAGGCTCTCACCCGCCTTTGAAAGCCACGGGTCCTGCGTGGAGAGCGATACAATGTTGTCCACAATCTCGTGCACATCGTCGCCGTCGCACAGCGTGTGAATAGAACCCAAATGTGGTTCCACCTGACCGCCTGGACACTGCCCCACGCTCTGTTCGGTGAACGGGCGCAGCACGTGGCGCACCCGTGCGTGATTGCCTGCGGCACCGGTGCCCCAGTGCTGACGCAACAATTGTTCCATCACTTCGGCCTTACGTTCGCTGGTGATGAAGCGATCGGCGATGCCGGTGTAGATAGCATCTGCAGCATTGATGGAGGCGCCGGTCAACGCCAGAAACTGCCCGGTGTTTCCCGGCATGTGGTTCAAGAACCAGGTGCCGCCTACATCCGGGAATAGTGCAATGGTCACTTCCGGCATAGCGATGCGCGTTTTCTCGGTAACAACGCGGTGCGAACAGCCCGCCATTACGCCAAGACCGCCGCCCATCACAATGCCGTGGCCCCAGCAGATCAGCGGCTTGGCGTACGTGTGCAGTGTGTAGTTCATGCGGTATTCGCGCGCGAAGAAGGCCTCTGCGTACTCGCAAGGCCCGCCGGGTGTTGCAATCGCCGACTGGTACAGCGCCTGCACATCACCACCGGCACAGAAGGCTTTTTCGCCAGCGCCCTCGATAAATACCGCTGCAATGGAATCATCAAAGCGCCAGGCGTCGAGCTTTGCCTGCAGCAGGTCGACCATCTCCAGCGTGATGGAATTCAGTGTTGCGGCGACGTTCAGCCTAACGCGGCCGATCTTGCCCGCACTTGCGGACATCTCGTCAAACAGTATCGGTGCCTCAGACATGAGCAACTTTCCTTAGCAGTTCTTCCAGATCGGTTTGCGTTTCTCCAGAAATGCGTTCACACCTTCGCGCTGGTCCTGCGTGGCAAAGAGTTCCACGAACAGGTCACGCTCGCCAACCAGGCCATCTGAAATCACCCTGTTGCGCCCGCTGTGCACCAGCGTCTTGCAAAACTTCACCGAGGTCGGGCTCTGCTCGGCCACCTGCTCGGCCAGTGCCAGCGCACGCTCCAGTGCCTCGCCCTTGCCGACCACTTCTTCCACCAAACCAATGCGCTCTGCCGTGGCGGCGTTGATGCGCTCACCGCACAGGATGATGCGCTTGGCCCAGCCTTCACCAACCAACCACGCCAAACGCTGCGTGCCTCCGGCACACGGCAATAAGCCGACTTTCGCCTCCGGCAGTGCCATCTGCGCCTGTTCCTCGGCGATGCGGATATCGCAGGCCATGGCAACTTCCAGCCCACCGCCCATGGCGAATCCATTCACGGCAGCAATCGAAACGCCGCGAAAATCTGCCAGCGCTTCGAACGCTTCACCAAAATATTGCGCCATGTTGCGCGCGGTTTCCGGGTCGCCATCGGCAAACAGCTTGAGGTCGGCGCCGGCGGAAAAGAATTTCTCACCCGCGCCGGTGAGTACCAGCGCATAGATGTCATTGTCATTGTTCAGCTTGTTCACCACGTCTTTCAGTGCGGGCAAGCTTTCTTTGTCCCAGGTATTGGCACCCGGATTGTCGATGATAACCAGTGCGGTGTGGCCGCGAAGTTCTACTTTTAATTTTTCTGATGTGCTTAAACTCATCGGATAACCTCCAGTGCGCCGTCCATTAACAGTCTGCGGGCGATGATCACCCGCATGATTTCATTGGTGCCTTCCAGAATCTGATGGACGCGGGTATCGCGCACATGCCGTTCCATCGGGTATTCCTTGATATAGCCGTAGCCGCCTAACAGTTGCAGCGCGTCGTTACAGACATTGAAGCCAACGTCGGTTGCAAAACGTTTGGCCATGGCGCAATAGGTAGACGCCTGATTGTCTTCGGTGTCCAGTTTATACGCAGCCAGGCGCACCATCTGCCGCGCTGCTACCAGCTCGGTTAGCATGTCGGCGAGTTTGAACTGGGTTGCCTGAAAATCGGCAATCGCCGTCGCAAACTGTTTGCGTTCCTGCACATAGGCGGTGGCTTCTTCCAGCGCTTTTTGCGCAGTGCCCACGCTGCAGGTGGCGATACTGATACGCCCGCCGTCGAGACCCTCCATAGCGATGGCAAAGCCCTGGCCCTCCTCGCCAAGTCGGTTCGCTACCGGTACCCGCACCGAATCGAAGTTGATGGCGCGCGTGGGGTGCGCATTCCAGCCCATCTTCTCTTCACGCTTGCCGTAGGAAACGCCGGGCGCATCCGCCGGGATCAACAGTGCGGAAATGCCTTTCGGGCCAGCCCCGCCGGTGCGCAACATCACCACCAGTGCGTCGGTATCGCCAGCGCCAGAGATGAATACCTTGCCGCCGTTGACAATGTAATCGTCGCCGTCACGAACCGCGCTGGTGCGCAACGCGCCAGCATCGGAGCCGGCTCCGGGCTCGGTGAGGCAATAGGATGCCAGCTTCTCGCCCAGCACCAACGCCGGGCACCACTGTTCGATCACGCCATCCGAGCAATACTTGCCGATCATATTGGTGGCCATGTTATGAATCGTAATAAACGCGGCAGTGGCGGTGCAGCCCCGGGCCAGCTCTTCAACAATCAAGCTGGCATCGAATCGGGTTAAGCCGAGGCCGCCAGCTCGCTCGGGGGTGTACATGCCCATAAAGCCCAGTTCGCCGGCCTGGCGCATCGCGTCTTTGGGAAAGATACATTTTGCATCCCACAGTGCCGCGCCGGGCGCCAGAACACCGGCCGAAAAAGCTCGCGCGCTAGAGACAAACGCCTGCTGATCCTCTGAGAGGTAATAGTTCATGCGAGTTTCCTCAGGCTGGCTGCGGACTAGAATTTGCCCATCACTTTCCCGAATAACACTTCATCCGCAGGAATCTCTTTTGTTTTCGCCAGCGGCTTGGAGACCCAGGTTTCGTTCACCAGATCGCGCCAGGTAATGTTGTGGTTGATGCTGTTGCCGCCCCAGGAACCACAGCCCAGTGAAAATGTCTGGCGCATGCCGTTCCACAAATTGCCGCTGTTGGATGCCGCCTGTGGTTGGTTCACCATCACCCGCGAGGTGCGCGTGGCCAGCGCCAGCTTCATGATGTTGTCGTCGTTATAGGAGTAGATGCCGCAGCTGTGACCCTGGCCCTGGTAGGACTGGATGCGGTTGGTCATCTCAATCGCTTCGTCGATGTCCGCCACTTTATACAGTGCCATGGTTACGGTGAGTTTCTCACCAGAGAAGGGATAGTCAGGCCCGGCCCCTGTCTCCGGCACGATCAGGAACTGTTTCCCTTCGGGTAAATCGATGCCCGCTTGTCCGGCGATAGTCACAGCATGCTGGGCAACAATACCCGCATTGAGGTGGCCGTCGTGCCACAGTACGCGCTGCAATTTCTCCTTGTCGGCACCCTCGATGACATGGCCGCCCTCGTGTTTGAGTTTCTCCAGAAACTCGTCGTAGACAGAGGCAAACACCAACACAGCATTGTCGGAGGAGCAAGACGCTGCCAGGTCCAAAGTCTTGGAGATGCGGATTTTATCTGCAGCCTCGCTCAGGTCTGCAGTGTCATCGACAGTAATCACCGCGTTGCCCACGCCGACACCGAGTGCCGGCGTACCGGAGGAATACGCTGCGCTCACCATAGCTGCGCCGCCGGTTGCCAGAATGCGGTCACACTGGCGCATCAGTTCATTGGTCTTTTCCAGTGAGGGCACATCGATACTCTGTACCAGATCTGCAGGCCCGCCCATGGCGACAATCGCCTCGCGCATGTAGTCGCAGATTTTCTTGTTGGTCAACTTGGCGCGCGGGTGCGGTGCGACGATGATGGCGTTGCGGCCTTTTACTGCAGAAATCGCCTTGATCACCGGCGTCGCCTCCGGGTTGGTCGAGGGAGACAACGCGCCGATCACACCCACCGGCTTGGCAATCTTGACGATATTGCGCTCGCGATCCTCTTCGATCACGCCAACAGATTTGTCGTCGATGATATCCATCAGCGTCGCACGGGTTTTGCGGTGTATCTTGAGATACTTGCCCTCGTAATTTCCCAGCTGGGTTTCTTCCACCGCGAAGCGGGCAATTTCTTCCGAGCGGTCTTCGCGGGCCACGGCCCAGACCATTGCCGTGATCAACTGGTCTACCTGCTCCTGCGTATAGTCGTTCACTTGCTGCTGTGCAGCATGGGCGCGCGCTATCATCGCTGCGATCTCGTCTCGCGCCTCGTTTAATTCCTGGTAGTCGTCCATTGCCATGTGCTCCGCCATTGTTATCAGGTGTGATCTGTTGTGGTGTAAGCCGAGGAGCCGCGCCACACGAAGATCAGCTATTAGAACAGTGCGCGTCAGCGTACAGGTGTCACAGGTGCTCTCCAAGGGAGGAAATTGCGTATAGTATGGACTATATTGCGATTACTCATTAACTGACTGCACACCGCCGAGGCACCCACAAAGGCAATGAGCGCACCCTCCCAATGGCCCCTGCCCAAAGATGGCATTCGCTTCCTGACACCGGCATTTATGCTTAATAAGCTGGCCCGCCACCCGTTGACGCGGGAGTGCTACCCCACCGCGATGGGCTTTTACCCCAGCGCTGAGCGGCACCGCATGCAACGCTCGCGACACGATGACAACCTGTTGATTTATTGCGTGGAAGGTCGGGGTCGTGCCTGGGCCAGGGAGTGGCGCGAGATGATCGGGCCGGGCCAGGTGTTACTGCTACCCCAGGGTATCGCCCATCACTATGAAGCCGACACGGATGAACCGTGGACGATCTACTGGGTGCACTTCCAGGGCACCAGCACCGCAATCTTCAACCAGTATCTGGGCGATCGCACGGGTGCACCGCTGGTAGTACAGGCGGGTATCTCTCCGCCGCTGGTTGCCCATTTTCGCGGCTTGCTGGCCGTGCACCGCACGGGCTATGACACCGAGGCGTTTATCAATGCATCGAACCAGCTGCGCCACCTGTTGACACATATCGCGCTGGAGATCCGTCAGGCCAGGGCCAGCAGCCAAAGCAGCTTCAGTCTGGAACTGGTGCAGAACTTCATGCTGGAGCACATTGGCCAACCGCTGGATCTGGCTACCCTGGCGGCGGCTGCGAATCTCTCCCGCTATCACTTCTCGGTCAAGTACAAAGCACTGACGGGCTATTCACCGATCAAGCATTTTCTCAATATGAAAATGGAGCACGCCTGCCACCTGCTGGATTCCAGTGAGTTAAGCGTGAAGGGTGTCGCAGCTGCGCTGGGCTACGATGACCAGCTCTACTTCTCCAGGCAGTTCAGTCGCACCGTCGGTATATCACCGCGCGCCTACCGCCGATCCGTCCGCGGCTAACTGCAATTCAGGCGCCTCGGGCTTTACCAGTTCTGGCGAACTGGACAAATGTTTCATCAGCAGCGCACGCATCCACTGGTGAGGCGCGCTGCGCGAGGTACGCGTGTGGCGCATCAGCGACATCTTGCCGCGATTGGTGGAATTGGTGTTGCGGATCATGCGCTGCAGTTCCGCCGGCAATTCCTGACCGACGATGCGTTCGCGGTACAAGCCACCCTCCTGAAAACCGGCATTGGCAACCAGTAGCGAATCGGTACGGGTGAGCACCCCCACGGCTGACGAAAATTGCGTGGTTTCCAAGACAATGGTGCGATGCACGCCGTACTGGCCCAGCACATCGTCCACCATGCTGGTGTTTTCCCGCGTCAGGCCGGGCAAGTACAGACGCAAATGCGGGTAGGCGAGAAAATCCTGAAGGCTCATTTCCTTTTTCGCCAGCGGGTGATCAACACGCATGTAACAGCGCGGGGCGATGGCCGCTATCGGCTCGGCATGAATGTCCCGCTCTGTTTCCAGCGCAACAAACGCCGCGAAATCTGCCTCGCCCTTTTTCAGCTGCTCCTGATAGTTCGGGGGCACCTCCGCCATAATAATCTGCACATGCGGCGCAACCTCAGCCAACTCGGCCATCAACGTGGGCAGCAGTGACTCACACAGTATCGGCGGCATCAACAGCTTGAAACTGCCGGCGTAAGTGTCGGGGCTGAAATCAGCATCGCCCAACACCTGCTCTATGGTCTCCAACAGCGCGGGAAGTTCGCGCGCGAGTTCCTCTGCACGAGGTGTGGGTACGAGTCCGTGAGAAGTGCGGGTAAACAACTCATCCTCAAAGGCATCGCGCAATTTTTGCAGCGTTTTGCTCAGCGCCGGCTGGGATACAGAAAGACGCTCGGCCGCGCGTGTGACATTGCGTTCTTCGAGGAGGATTTGCAGCGCGACCAACAGGTTAAGGTCCGTGCGAATCAACTTGCGTGAAATCATCTCGACCGTCCAGAAATAACTTATGGTTATAAAAGAAGATTAGCAAACTGGCCGTCGGCAAAACACCCGACATAGTTACAAATTAACACACGGCAATTGCATGCTGGACACTACCACGCCGCGTATCGGTCGCTGGCGCGAGTCATTGTAGCCGACCGATGCACCCTGCTACCATGAGTTGCGCCGACCCACCCTTATGGGAAAGCTCCCACAACCGATCAAACTGTTTTCCCTGAGGCACACGATGCGCGTTACCACCGTCCTGGCGTATACCTTCCTGTCGTTGCTGGTCGTGGCCTGCAGCAGCGTGGATATCCAACACTCCGGCACTGACAAATTCGCCGCCGGCAATTACCGCTACTATAAGTGGCGTACGGACCCACTGCCCGCTAACAGTCGTTCATCTGACCCGGTGTATGCGATCGACCCGATAATGCGCAACGCCGTCGACGCCGCACTGCAGGACAAGGGCTATGTACTCAATGTGGAGCGCGCGCAGTTTACCGTGGATTATCTGTATATGAGCGGCATGCAGCAGGGCGAACGCAGCCAACTGGCGAGCAACATCTCGCCATTTCCGCGAGTCACACCCAATCGCCAGATCAATCAGGCCGTCGTCGACAACGCAATTGCGTTAGGGGGCGTAAGGCCTACGAACAATATCATTGTGCAATTCAACGACCGTGCGAACAATCAGCAAGTGTGGGAGGTCACCCTGACGAAGATTGTGGAAGATGCCAACAACGTCGATGCAAGCAGCCTGGAACATAATCTGAAGCAATTCATACAACGCGCGCTGGCACCACTGCCGCCGGCAAGCACGCAGTGACTGAGCGCCTGCCCGTCGTCGCTACGTCAACGTTGAGTACACTTGGGGATTGACGCAGTGCGGCATGCGCTGCCCCTGGAGCGCGGCCAGCGCATTGCGTACGGCGAGATCAACCATTTTGGCACGGGTGAGTGTAGTTGCACTGCCAATATGAGGGACCAGCACAACCCGCGGATGTTGCAGCAACGGATTGTCCAGTGCGATCGGCTCCTGTTCAAACACATCCAGTCCCGCCGCGTAAATGCGACCGCTCTCCAACGCCTCAGCCAGAGCCAGTTCATTGACGATGCCACCACGTGCGGTATTGACCAGTACAACGCCGGGTTTCATGGTGGCGATGCGCTGCGCATCCAGCAAATTGCGGGTGCTGTCGGAGAGTGCGAGATGTATGCTGACAAAATCGCTGCGCAGGAGTAACTCATCCAGCGATACACTGTCCACTTCAGGGACGGCGCGGTTGGATGGCGTCCAGCCGATAACCCGCATACCAAATCCCAGAGCACGGCGCGCCACTGCCTGACCGATCGCACCCAGTCCGACTATACCCAGAGTGCTCCCGCTGACATCCTTGCCGAGGAAAAAATCCGGTGACCAGCGATTGTCCGGACGCCAATTACCGCCACGGATATAGCGGTCCCCTTCTGCCACTCGCCGCGCCGCCGCCAATAACAATGCAAAGGCAGCATCGGCCGTGGTGTCGACCAATACGCCTGGCGTATGGCCCACTGGAATGCCGCGTCTGGCGCACTCTTCGACATCGACATGGTCCACTCCAACCGAGACGCTGGACACAAATTGCAGGCTCGGCATGGCATCCAGCAGCGAGCGGTCGATCGTATCAGTCAGCAGACAAATCAGTCCGCGACAGCCCGCCAGTGCATCGCGTGTGTCCTGCTCAGACAAAGCTTGTCGATTTGGCAGCACCTGCAGATCACACTGTGAGGCAAGCTCGCTGAGGCACTCACTGCCAAGCGGTTGTGTAAGCACAACGGTTTTCAGCATTGGCCCTCCTTTACATGTGTGCAGTACCTTTCCCGTGGTGTTGGTGTACTACAACGGCGACGCAATGAGACTCAGCATCCTGACCAGGCCGGCTTGCCACTCGCGCAATTGCCCGGGTGAATAGGATTCACCAGCGGGCAGGTTTCCCCATACGGGTTGCGGCCAACACGGATCATTGCGGTGGCGGCCGATCACATGCAGATGCATGGTCGACACCACGTTGCCCAGACCGGCAAAGTTTACTTTTTCGAAACCCAGTACCTGTTTGATAAATGCCGATACAGCCGCACACTCGGCCAGCACCGCGTGACGGTGTTCATCCGGCAAGTCCAGAAAATCAGTCAAACGCGTTTCCGGCACAAGAATAAACCAGGGCACGGCAGCGTTGCGATTGAGCAACAGGTGTGAAGCGGGAAGTGTGCCAAGGAGGTGACAGTCGGCCAGTAGTTGCTTAGGTATTATTCCCTCTACCATGGCGATACTCCCTATTATTAGTGTAGATGCACGTTGCAGTGCATCCAGGGTCCAGCTTATGCTCCCGGCAGCATTCGGGACAAGGTATTGTCTCTCTTCACGTAATGGTGGAACAGTCCCGCGATGGCATGGAGCCCTATCAGTCCATACCCCACTTTGCCGACGGTCTCATGAATTTCCTCAATAAAATGTGCCGTGTCTTTGTTTTTTGCAATCAACGCGGGCAGTTCCAATCCATAAAAGGGTACCGGCTTTCCCTCAGCGCTCAGAATCATCCAGCCCGCGATCGGCATTGCGATCATCAAGGCGTAAAGCGCCCAGTGCACAACTTTCGCAAACCATTGCTGCCAGGCACTCGGCACAGGCTGAATGACCGGTGTCGGTTGCAGCAGCCGGAGAATAAGCCGAAACCACACCAACACGAATACCGACAATCCCAACATAAAGTGCCATGTTTTCAACGCATTTCTGGGGTCGCTGTCCTTGGGAAAAAATTCGCGCAACTCAATGCAGGCATACACCGCAATGATTAACAGAAACATCAGCCAGTGCAGGCTGATGGAAAGCGTGCCGTAGCGGGCTGTTGAGTTTTTCCAGTTCATGTTTTATCGGCTTCCTTTTTACTGTCGCACATTTCGCGTAGATTCCTGCAAGCGGCGCGCTGCGGCAAAACGCTGCAGCTGCTCGCTGTCGATCATTCTAGAGCGTCATACCACCGTCTACGACGATACATTCGCCGTTGGTATAGCTGCTGGCATCGGATACCAGATACAACACCGTACCCGCCATTTCACTGGGCTCAGCGTGACGACCCATGGGAATAGTCTGCACCGCCATCTTGTAAATATCCTCGTTGCTGAAAAGTGCTCCGGCGAATTTGGTTTTGGTCAAGCCGGGTAACAGTGCGTTACAACGGATACCAAACGGTGCGCACTCTTTGGCAAAGACCTTGGTCATGTTGACGACCGCCGCCTTGGTGATGGAGTAAATACCCTGCATCGGTCCCGGTTGCAGGGCATTGACCGACGCAGTATTTACAATGGCTCCGCCGCCGTGAGCTTTCATCAGTTTGCCCGCCTCAATCGACATGAAGAAATAGCCGCGAATATTCACCTCTACTGTTTTGTTGTAAGCGCCCAGATCAGTATCGAGCACATGGCCGAAGTAGGGGTTGGTGGCTGCGTTATTCACACAGATATCCAATTTGCCGTGCACCTTTTGTATGTGCTTGAACAGTTCGGCAATCTGATCCATATTGCCGACGTTGCAGGCAAACGCCTCCGCACTGCCGCCAGCCTGGAGAATACCTTCTGCCACCGCAGTGCAGTCATCAATCTTGCGACTGGACACGATCACATGTGCGCCCTGCTCCGCCAACAATTTGGCGATCTCTTCGCCAATACCACGGCTGGCTCCGCTCACCAGAGCGATTTTGCCTGTCAGGTCAAAAAGTTTTGTCGCCATACCAGTAAATCCTATTTGATAGATGTGAATGAATAGCCCAAACGGCGTCAGTAGCGGCCGCGAAATACTACGCTGTCAGGCGCCCCGGTGTACATCGCTCACGGCCACACGAGGGCCATTGCGCGCGCATTGCACACAGGCCCAAAGCAGGTAGCATGAGACGATAGCCGCTCCGGCTAACCATGCGCCTCGGTAACCCAGCAACGCCAAATTTGTGCCTGCCAGCAGCGGTCCTACCACCCGACCCCACGATGATGCCGCGCTGGTGATTCCCATCAACCGTCCGCGATACTGCAAGGTGGTTGTGTAGCTGACGATAGTATTGAGCAATGGGATACAGAGCGTGGCGCCGGTCATCGCCAAAAAAACAGAGCCAACCATGGTGTGCATGGTACTGGAAAATGACGCGAACACTAATCCCAGCAGCAAAGCCGTAATCGCCAGCCGCAACAGGCGCCACTCCCCAAGTGCTTTGGTCAGCGGAGCGAGCAGCCCGCCCTGAAACAGCACGATCAGCGCGCCCTGCATACCAAATACAATGCCCACTTCGCGCGCACTCCAACCCAACATGTCACCCATCCACAATGGAAACAGATAAGTAATGGCGCTTACGGCGGTGTTGTGCAGTACGTATTGTGCTGCCAGCAGGCGGTTGCCTGTATGCTGTAACAGTTGGTAGTTCGATACTTTCCGGCCATCGGACTCCGTCTGGTTGGCGCTGTGCCGTTTTTCCGGCGGCAGGGACTCCGGCAGAAACAGCGCGGCCGCAAAAATCGCCAGTACGGACATACCGCCGGCAACAATGCACGGCAGCGTGAAACTGGCGCTGCTGCCAGACAACAATCCTCCGAGCATAGGGCCGAGCACAATACCCAGTCCGAACGCAGCACCCGTGAGACCCATGCCTCGCGCACGATTTTCCGGCGTTGTGATATCGGCCACCACCGCGGAGGCCACACCAAAATTACCCGCCATCAATCCCGCGAAGGCGCGGGCCGCGTAAACCATCCATAATTGCGATGCCAGGCCCAGCATCAGGTAGGAACAGGCCGCGCCTGCCAGGCATATCATCAGTACCGGCTTGCGGCCAATGCGGTCGGACAGCCGGCCCCAGACGGGACCGCAGAGCCCGGCGCAGACGGCATAAATAGCGATAATCAGGGCAATATCCATTTTGTCGGCACCCAGCGTGGGTGACAAAAATGGCAGGATCGGTATCACGATGCCGAAGCCGATGAGGTCCAGCAGGATTACACAAAACAGAATAGGCACTAGCCAGTAGCACCTGTGCTGACGGATAGCGTCGCCAGTTCCACGAAACTACTTACCCTGCCACCGCTTTACCTGATCGTGTTGCAGGTCGAACAGGTCGAGGGCGCGACCCACGGTTTGTGTCACCACGTCCTCCAGAGTCTCCGGTCGTGTGTAAAAGGCCGGTACCGGCGGCGCGATCACGGCGCCCATTTCCGACAACTGCGTCATGGTGCGCAGATGGCCGGTGTGCAGAGGCGTTTCGCGCACCATCAACACCAGGCGGCGGCGCTCCTTGAGTACCACATCTGCCGCACGTGTCAGCAGCGTCGAGGTGACGCCGGTGGCAATCTCCGACATGGTGCGCACCGAACAGGGCGCGATCAACATGCCCGCTGTTGCGAAAGAACCGCTGGCGATAGTCGCGCCAATTTGATTGATACCATGTACTTCACTGGCCAGACTTTCGATATCTGCAATTGCCATATCCAGTTCATAGTGCAGCGTTAATTTCGCTGACTTGCTAATCACCAGGTGAGTCTCTACCGCGCAATCCCGCAATAACTGCAGGGCGCGCACGCCATACACGATACCAGATGCACCGCTGATTCCCACAATAATGCGCTTTGTCATTTCGCCACCGTGCACAGTTAACAGGCTTTGACTCTAGCAGTGTGCACAGCAAAAATCATTTGGCTGGACGACGGCGTACGCCGGGCTTGGACACGGTTTTGCTGCCAGGTCTTGATTCCGCCGAATGCTTTTTCGCGGCGGGGGGAGCAGCGCTGTGGCGTTTCGGATTCTTGCGTTTGTCGGCGGGGCCGCCGCTATCCTGCGGGTGCGGATCGATGCGCGAAATTTGCAGTCGTTGCCCGCTGACCCATACCGATTTCAGGTGTTTGAACAGCTCCTTCGGCATACCCTCGGGCAAATCTATGATGCTGTGATCGTCTAATATTTCGATGCGGCCAATATACTCGCTGTCGATTTCCGCCTCGTTGGCAATTGCACCGACTATGTTGCCCGGTTTGACGCCGTGGATATTTCCAACCTCCAGACGAAACCGCTCCATGCCCACTTCCAGTTTGGTCTTATCACTTCGCGGCTTGCGTGGCAGATGATCCACCTGTTCTTGCGGCGCCGAAGTAGCTGGTGGCTTGCGTGCGAATGTCTCCGCCTGCCCTCGTTGTGCGGCAGTCGGTAGCGATTTTCGCGCTGTATCCCGATCACGCCGGGGCTTTTCTGATTGGCCGCGCGCGCCGGAGGTTCTGGCCTTTTCCTCGTACTTCGCTGGCGGCGCTAACCTGTCCTGTAGCGGTTTCGCGCCCTGAGCCAGCACGCCCAGTGCCGCAGCGATCTCGATCACAGGTACGCCGTGTTCAAGCTGGTACTCATGAATCAGCTTGCGAAAAATATCCAGGTCTGCCGTGGCCAGTGTCTCGGTGATGCGCTGTTTGAACTTGCCAACGCGCTTGTCGGTGACTTCCTCCGCGGTAGGCAGAGCCATTTTTTCGATAGTGTTGCCCGTGGCCTTTTCTATCGCCGCCAGCAAGCGTCGTTCGCGACTGGCGGCAAAAAGAATGGCATCGCCGGTGCGACCGGCGCGACCGGTACGCCCAATACGGTGCACATAGGCTTCGACATCCGAGGGAATGTCATAGTTGATAACGTGGCTGATGCGCTGCACATCTAGCCCGCGCGCTGCCACATCGGTAGCGACCACGATATCCAGCGCACCGCTCTTCAGCTTGTCGACGGTCTGCTCACGCTGTTTCTGCGGTATATCGCCGTTCAATGCTGCGACGGAATAACCGCGTGCAGCCAGTTTATCTGCCAGCTCTGTAGTGAGGATCCGCGTGCGCACAAAAATCAACATGCCGTCGAATTCTTCTACTTCGAGAATTCGGGTCAACGCATCGAGCTTTTGCATGCCGGCCATCATCCACACGCGCTGTCGGATCAATGCCGTAGTGACTGCCTTCACTTCAATGGATACTTCGCGCGGGTCACGCAGATGTCGTTTCGCGATACGGCGAATCGGATCCGGCATGGTAGCGGAGAACAGCGCAATCTGCCGCTCCTGCGGTGTCTGCTCCAGAATCCATTGCACATCGTCGATGAATCCCATGCGCAGCATCTCATCCGCTTCATCGAGCACCAGTGTCTGCAGCGCAGACAGATCCAGCGAGCCGCGCCGCATATGGTCCATTACCCGGCCGGGAGTGCCGACAACAACGTGCACCCCGCGCTGCAACTGGCGCAACTGCCCGGTATAGTCGGACCCGCCATACACAGGCAGCACATGGAAGCCAGGCATGTGGCGCGCATACTTCTGGAACGCTTCCGCCACCTGGATGGCCAGTTCCCGCGTTGGCGCCAACACCAGCACCTGCGGTAATTTCTGCTTGAGCGTCAGTCGCGCCAGAATCGGCAGTGCAAATGCTGCGGTCTTGCCGGTACCGGTCTGGGCCTGACCCAGCACATCGACGCCTTCGAGCATATGGGGAATGATTCGGGCCTGAATGGGAGACGGCGTTTCATAGCCGACCTCGCTCAGCGCCTGTAACAGGGGAGAGGGTAATTCCAGCTGGGCAAAACTGGATACCGCTTCGGAAGAGGGCATGTTGCGACCTTGAGAAGTTCAGAGGGACCCCCGTACGGAGGCGGAGCGGGATTATACAGTGAAATCCGGTGCCTGTCCGGTACCGGGCAGCTCCGTCGAGATCGTGTAGCGGCGGCTAAAACAGTGGCCTTTATTTCGCTGACATGGATTCCAGCATCGCCCTCATTTTGGCGTGCAGCAGGTTGACCGCCTTCAGCGGGCGCACCATAACCTTGAATTCGACAATCTTGCCATCGTCATCAAAAGTCATGATATCCACACCATTGACCACGATGCCATCAACCTCACAGGTAAACTCAAGCACCGCGTGCTGTTGCGAGACCACTTCCTTCACATAGCGGAAAGTGTCATTGAAAACGTTCAGCGCACCCGTGAGGTAGAACTGGGTCAGTTCGCGGCCCCGTTGCGGGGTGTGCACAATGGGTGACAGGAAAACGCAGTCCTCTGCCAGCACCTCAGGCAGACGTGCCGCATCTCCCTGGCGCACGATATCGTGCCAAATATCCAATGTTTTCATTGACTTGCTCCGGTTAAGCCCGACACTAGATGTCGGTCTCTGCAACGTATTCGCGCTCTATTTTCTGTTGTAACTCATAGCGCGCGATACCGCTGCGCTTACTGGATTCACGCAGCCGATCCTGATGCCGTTTACTGCGGTAATGCTTCAACAGATGCGCAAAGTATTCCGGCTCAGTCTCCCCGGCAATCAGTTCCTCGATAAATGCGATATCAATACCGACCCTGTAGGCTATACGGCTCGGCCTGATCTTGTGGGCGTGAAACTCGGCCACAATGTGTATCTGCTGCTCCCGTGAGTGGGTACACGCACGCGAATACCCGTAGGGAGGCGAGGGCGTGCGGGAGTCGAGGATCTCTGTTTCGGGGTTCATAGGCAATTAATAGCAGGTCATCCGCCCCATGCCAAGCCTGCAAGATGCGTTGCCCGCAGTGCCATTAATAAACTGGCCCCGCTGGTTAATATTAATGCAGTTGGGGGCTATAATTATTAGTATTGACCGCACCATTGATAGCCATCATCCGCGACCGCGAGGATCAGATCATGAATGCACCAGAACAACTTGCCAGTCACAGCGACATAGCACAGCAAATGCAAGCCACATTGGAGGAGCAGCGCGCAGCCTATCTGCAGGAGGGTGTTGTAACCGCCGAAACGCGCA
The DNA here is from genome assembly GCA_041396025.1 of Halioglobus sp. Taxonomy (GTDB): domain Bacteria; phylum Pseudomonadota; class Gammaproteobacteria; order Pseudomonadales; family Halieaceae; genus Marimicrobium. The sequence continues at coordinate 126,493 of JAWKZL010000001.1, forward strand.
TTGATCGATTGCAGCGCGGCGTCGATGTGTTGGTCAAATACAGTGCACAACTTGCCGATGCACTGAACTCGGACTTCACCTGTCGACCACGCGAAGTCACGTTGCTCACTGATATCGGCGCCGGAATAGCCCCGATGAAACATGCCATCAAGCATCTGCGCACCTGGATGAAGCCGGAAAAGCGCCCTTCCACATTTCCTTTCAATTTGCTCGGCGCACGTTCCCGTATTGAATACCAGCCACTGGGCGTGGTCGGTGTCATCGCGCCATGGAATTTCCCGGTGAATATGGTATTTGCGCCGCTGGCGGGCGTTCTGGCTGCAGGCAATCGCGCCATGATCAAACCTTCTGAATTCACACCGGCCACCTCCGCACTCTTGGTGGAAATGGTGGCCGAGGCCTACGATCCCAAAGAAGTTGCCATTTTTGATGGCGGGCCCGAAGTCGGCCAGGCGTTTTCCAGCCTGGCGTTCGACCACATGATCTTTACCGGCGCAACATCCATCGCTCGACACATTCTGGCGGCCGCATCACAGAACCTCGTGCCAGTGACGCTGGAACTGGGCGGCAAGTCACCCGTGGTTATTTCGCGCAGCGCTGATATTGAAAAGAGCATTGGCAGAATTATGCTCGGCAAAACGATGAACGCAGGCCAGATTTGTCTCGCGCCGGACTACCTGTTGGTGCCGGAAGAAAAACTGCACGAGATTATCGCTGCAGCGCAGAAAGCCGTGGCACAGATGTACCCGAAGATTCTGGACAATCCGCAGTACACCTCGGTGATTAACCAGCGTCACTACCAGCGCCTCAACGGTTACCTTGCCGAAGCCAATGAGCGCGGTCAGAAAATCATCGCGATTAATCCCGCCGGCGAAGATTTCAGCCAGCAACAGGGTACGATGAAAATACCGCCCACTCTCATCCCCGAACCTGCAGATGACCTGCGCATGATGGAAGAAGAGCTATTTGGCCCGCTGCTACCTATACGCACCTACAGCAATTTCGAGGAGACCATCAGCTACATCAACAGCAAGCCGCGCCCGCTCGCTGCATACTACTTCGGCGAGGACAAGCAGGAAGAATCCGCATTGATCAGCCGCACAACGTCAGGCGGCGTGTGCATCAATGATGTGATCATGCAGGTTGCGCAGGAAGACCTGCCGTTTGGTGGAGTTGGACCAAGCGGGATGGGTGCGTACCACGGACTCAAAGGTTTCCAGACGTTCAGTCACGCAAAATCCATCTACCGGCAGACCGGATTCAATGTAGCCAAGCTCGGTGGCATGCTGCCCCCTTATGGCAAGGCGACTGAAAGTACGATCAAGATGCAGTTGAAGAAGTAACACCCGCCGCAACAGCGAGCATCCCCCAAGGAGCCTGCGGGCTCCTTTTTTGTACCTATAAAAGAGGACATGTTCAATGCGACACATCGTTATCATCGGCAGCATCCTGCTACTGATTGCCTGTAGTGCAGAACCTGGCAGCGAAAAGTGGTGCCAGCAGAAAAAGGAACAAGCGAAGAGCGAATGGACGGGCTCCGACGCGGTCACCTATGCACGCAACTGCCTGATCGAAGGATTCGCCGTAGGTTCAGAAGATTGGTGCAAAAATTTATCCGAAAAACCCAAGGGCGAGTGGACTGCCAACGAGACGGCGAGCTACGCCAAATACTGCATTATGTAGCACCCTGGATCAGCAACGTCGGTATATTCAAACAATGGCTCTTCACGGTCGCCACTAACGTGCCAGGCTTCCTGCCATCGCGAATATCTGAAACCGCGACTCCGCGCAGATGCAGCTGCTGCAACCGATCAGCAAGATTTTCACACTTGTAGGCCAGCCCCCAGAAGAAGCTGCCAGTGGTTGCATCGTTGTCGGACTGAATCACTTCCAGGGTTAGTTTACCGGCCCGAAAAAATAACATGCGTCCACCCCACTGCGGCGCAGTTTTGTCCAGCGCGAGGCGAATCCCCAACTGTTCAGTAAACAGTTCGATGCACGCCTGCGCATTGTCGGTACGCAGGACCACGTGATCCACCGACCATCCGGCGCATTGTGCCTGCGCTATTCGCTGGCGAAAATCACTGGTGGCCGCTGCATTGCACAGAGCAATGTCGATCCCAAGTACGTTGCTCACTGGAGTGTCGTCGCTCCCGGCGATCGCCGAACTGAATACAACACCGGCCAACCTTGGCGGTTCAGCCGGGCGCTCTACCAACGCGATTACCGTGTTGTGCAAACCCCACCAAGCTGCGGGCCCGCAGTCTTCACGATCCAGTTGATAAGGATCAGTAGCGAACAGCTTCTGATACTGCTCGATGGCCAACGACAGCTCAGGGACAGCGATCAAGATGCGATCAAATGCTATGGTCATGATAGAACCTCGAGTGCACCTCCGGTTGCGAGGCAGCACAAAAGCTTTTGGCTTATTTGCCGATCAGACATACACTAATGCGGCTGGAAAACGAATCAAAAGATCACGCGGGCTGATCGCCCAACATTTACTTTTTCACTGCCGCAAACGAACAATCATCTTACGGGAGAAGGTCACAATGACAAAAGCAATCAAGCGAATACTGTTGTCGGGTCTGATAGCGCTGACCACGGTGTTTTCCATACACGCCATCGCCGGAGATGCGTTGCAGCGTGTCATCGATTTTCAGGTTTTGAAAGTCGGAATGTCGGGCAACCAGCCCCCCTTGACGATGACCAATCGCGAGGGAGGCTTGATGGGGTTCGATGTGGATCTGGCAAAAGCGATGGCGATGGCGATGAATGTGAAACTTGAAATCAAGGCCATGCCGTTCAGCGAGTTATTGCAGGCACTGGAAGACGATAAAATTGACATGATTCTGTCGAACATGTCGATTACACCGGAACGAACAGAAATGGTTTCCTTTGTCGGTCCGTACATGATGTCGGGTATGTCTATCCTGACCAAGAACTCGGTACTGAGCAAAATTTCCTCCGCGGACGAATTCAATCGCGCAAACATTAAACTGCTGGCACTGAAAAATTCCACCCATGCCAATTTTGTAAGAACCGCCGCGCCCGATGCAACGCTGATTGAAACAGCCAGTTACGATGAAGGCGTTGCGATGCTCATTGACGGCCAAGCCGATGCGATGGTGGCCGATATGACCCAGTGTATCCTGGCTGTTATGCGCTATCCGGATGCCGGACTCACCACGCTGGAGAAACCTTTGACAGTGGAGCCTATAGGCATCGCCGTCAGCAAAGACGACAGGCAATTCTTCAATCTGGTGGACAACTACCTGCGCGCCTACGAAAAAACCGGCGTCCTGACACAGCTGCGCAAGAAATGGTTTGAAGATAACAGTTGGATAGCTGCGCTGCCCTGATCGACACCAGTATGTTCAGCGCTGGACCCACAGTGGAGCACTTTGTTGCGATTTAGTTACCATGAGTGACGCTCTTCCAATCATCATCGCGCACCGCGGTGCCAGCGGTTATCTCCCGGAACACACGCTCGCTGCCAAGGCGCTGGCTCATGCAATGGGCGCCAACTTTATCGAACAGGACGTGGTCCTGAGCAGAGACGGCACACCGATTGTGCTGCACGATATTCACCTCGACAGCACTACCGATGTGGCGCGGTGTTTTCCTGATCGCGCACGCGAGGACGGACGCTTCTACGCGATCGATTTTGACATTCAGGAAATCCGCCAGCTGCGCGTACACGAACGCACGCATATCGATGCCGCTCGTCAGGGGCAGGCGGTTTACCCGCAGCGTTTCCCAGCGCAGCCGGGCTTATTCGGCGTTCCCACACTGGTCGAGGAAATTACGCTGCTGGCCGGCCTCGATCACAGTCGCGGGTGTCGCACTGGGTTGTATATCGAACTGAAATCCCCCAATTGGCATCGGCGCGAAGGCTTGAACATTTCCTCCGCGATCCTCCAGGTTTTACAGGATACTGGCTACTGGAACCGGCCTGATCAGGTTTTCCTGCAGTGTTTTGATGACCAGACACTTTGCCAGTTACGCGAAGCAATGCCCATTCCGCTACCAATGATCCAGCTCATTGGCGAGAACGCTTGGGGAGAAGACAGCGACGTTGACTATGATTACCTGAGAACGCCGTCAGGTTTGTCCTATGTGGCCAGTTATGCCCAAGGCATCGGCCCCTTTATCTCCCACATCTACCAGGGCAAAGCGGAGTCGGGCAGCGCTCGCCTCAGCAGCCTGGTTGAATTGGCACATGCGCGGGGGCTGCAAGTTCATCCCTACACATTCCGCCGCGACGAGCTGCCAGAGGGTGTCGACAGTTTTTCTGAATTGCTCGACATTTTTTTGCAGCAGGCGCGCGTGGACGGGCTCTTTACCGACTTTCCGGACCTCGTACAAGCCTACCTGGCAGCGCTCAGCGCAGCATGAAACACCGAGAGATCAGAAACTACCTGCTCAGTAAGCCTGAAGCCGAGGAGGACTATCCGTTCGGCCCACAAGTGGCCGTGATGAAAGTTCAGACCAGGATGTTCGCCACACTCACGACACAGGCAGGCACCGTCAGCATGAACCTCAAATGCGATCCACACGAAGCCTTGATACTTCGGGACATTTTCCCGGCAGTCAAACCGGGCTACCACATGAATAAACGGCACTGGAATACTTTGGTACTCGATGGCAGTATTCCCCGCGGCGAAATTGAACGCATGGTAGACAACTCCTATTCACTGGTAGTGCGCGGATTGCGCGCGTCACAACGTCAGGCTATGGAAATTCGCTACGGTCGGGCCGCACTTTATCCGGGCGAGGCAATTTAGACGCATGGACCGGATACCCGCTGTGCCTGCGCCGGACACTGGCGCGTCGACACCTAACAGGGCATTATCAGCGCTGTCGCTGTCCCTGCTGCCACGCTTGGCAATACACCTGTATTAAGGGTGCGCAGGTCGGGTCAACCGAGTAAAACTCAACGAGAAATAACGTGAATCCAAAGGTCATCAGACGGACAAAAATAGTTGCCACTCTCGGGCCCGCCAGCGACTCGGATGACGTTATTGCCAAGCTCATCGGCGCGGGCGTGAATGTTTTCCGACTCAATTTCAGTCATGGCACCGCGCAGCAACACGTCCGCGTGGCCGCACGCATCCGCAAGCAGGCAAGTATTGCCGGCCTCTATATTGGCATCATGGCCGACTTACAAGGCCCGAAAATCCGCATCAGTGGTTTTCGCAATGATTTTGTGGAATTGGCCAGCGGAGACCGTTTCCGCCTGGACCTCGACCTCGGCGACAGCGAAGGCGATATTCGCGGCGTGGGCCTGGAGTATAAAGAGCTGTGCAGCAGCGTAGTTCGGGGCGATATCCTGCTGCTAGACGACGGTCGCATTCGACTACGTGTGGATGACGTCGAAGCCAGCGCAGTGGATTGCACAGTACTCATCGGTGGGAAACTCAGCTCACGCAAGGGCATTAACCGTCTGGGAGGCGGACTGGCAGCGCCTGCACTGACGGCAAAGGACCTTACCGATATCGACAGCTTGAGTGAAGTTCACCCGGACTTCGTAGCAGTATCGTTCGTCTCCAATGCCGGGGACATTTTCCAGACTCGGCGCCTGTTGGAGCAACATCGATTATATCCTGCCATCATCGCCAAGATTGAACGGGCTGAGGTGGTCGCAGACGATGAGACGCTCAACGGTATTTTGGTGGCAGCCGATGGTGTGATGGTGGCGCGAGGTGACCTGGGCGTTGAAGTGGGAGATGCACAACTGATAGGTATTCAGAAGGAGCTGATAACGCGGGCGCGCGATATGGACCGGGTAGTTATCACCGCAACGCAGATGATGGAGTCCATGATCAACAGCTCCATGCCGACGCGCGCGGAAGTATTCGATGTGGCAAACGCTGTACTCGACGGCACTGACGCCGTCATGCTGTCGGCTGAAACTGCTGTCGGCAGCTACCCGGTAGAGGTTGTTCAGGCTATGGCGGATGCCGCTTTGGGTGCAGAGCGCCAGCCGGTAGCGCGAACGTCACGGTATCGCGTGGATGCAGCATTCAGCAGCGCCCAGGAGGCAATTGCAATGTCAGCGATTTACGCCGCCAATCACTTTGACAATGTGCGCGGAATTGCCTGTTTGACAGAATCCGGTACCACGCCGCGACTGATGTCACGTCTCAGCTCCGGCTTACCGATCTTCGCCCTCAGTCACCTGAGTGAAACCCTGCAAAAACTCTGCCTTTGTAGGGGTGTGGTGCCACTTTTTTTTGACGCCTCTGCATTTGATCACGAACGCGTCGATGGCAGGGCGATCGAGTTTTTGTTGGACGAAGGTTATCTGAGCAAAGGCGACTCCATCATCCTGACCAAGGGTGCCGTAATGGGGACGGCCGGGTCCACCAACATCATGAAGATACTGTCGGTGTATTAAACCTGTGTCCACTTCCATACCGCGAGCGACGCGTCTGGTGGCGGATATCGGCGGCACCAATTGCCGCCTGGCTTTATTCGATCCATGTACAAATTCCCTACATTTTCGTCGCAGTTACATCAATCGCGACTACCGACAATTCGAGGACATCGTAGCGGCCTGGCTGCGCACGCTTGATGCACCACAACCAAAAGACTGTTGTCTGGCTGTCGCGGCTCCGCCGTTTGACGACCGCGTAAAGATGCTCAATATCGACTGGTCGTTCTCTCTGCGCGACATCGCTGCTCGCTTCGGCTTTTCCCATCTGCGAGCGATCAACGATTTTGAGGGCAATGCGTATGCACTGCCGCACCTGGGTGATCAAGATAAGGTGACGTTCTTTCAAGGATGCAAAGACGAGTGTGGAAAGCTGGCCACGATTGGCCCCGGTACTGGCCTGGGAGGCTCGACCCTGGACCTGGCGACAGCTTCACCAAAAGCCTGCGCAAGTGAGCCCGGGCATATGAGCCTGGCACCTGCAACAGAGCTGGAGTTGGAGTTATTTCGCTATCTGTTGCCACGCTATGGCGAGGTGTACGCCGAATCACTGGTGTCGGGCCCGGGGTTGCAGCGACTCTACCAATCGCTGGCCGCCATTGGCGGGCTCGATGCGCCTGTGCTCACGTCCGAGGAAATTAGCAGCCGCGCTCAAAAAGGAGACAACGAACTCTGCACACTGACACTGAACACGTTTTGCGCGCTGTTGGGTTCAGTCAGCGGCGATTTCGTACTCGCGAACGGTGCATACGGCGGATTGTATCTCGCCGGGGGTTTCATCCCACAGATGATCGATTTTCTACACGCCAGTCCTTTCATCGCGCGCTTTCAGCACAAGGGTAAAATGCAGTCGCATTTGGTACGTGTGCCCTTGCATGTTATCACCTGTGAATCGACGGGTTTACTCGGCGCAGCGCACGCGCCCTTGTAGTTCAGAACTCTAAGTTCCCCCTGCGCAAATCGTTCATTTGAATGAAATTGGCGGACGCAAAAATGCCGAAAAATAGTTCGCTGACGTCCCTGTAAATCGCCGATTATGGTGCTACACTAAATTTGCTGAGTGGTTTCAGCGGTATTTATGCTCACGGTCGAAGTTCCATCCAGATCATCGGTACGTAAACCATAAATAACACTATAAATGAAAAGACGCCTGGACATGGCGTCGCTAGCTATACAGGTAAACATTATGTCTAAGACAACAGGTACTGTTAAATGGTTTAACGAAACCAAAGGATTTGGCTTCATCGAGCGTGAAGATGGTCCCGATGTGTTCGTACATTTCAGTTCCATCCAGGGCGATGGCTTCAAAACTTTGGCAGATGGCCAAAAGGTTGAGTTCAACGTAACGGATGGCCAAAAAGGCCCTCAAGCCGAAAACGTAGTACCACTCTGAGACCTCCGGGTCGTTGAGTGACACACAAAAAAGGAGCTATAAAAGCTCCTTTTTTGTGTCGCAATTTCTGCCCTGTCAGGCACCAGATGAGCGTAAGGAATTACCCTTCCTGAAGGGTTTTCTGCCGCTCCAGCTCGGAATCCATGTAACCGATCCATTGTTTGGCGTATTCGGCCGAGCGCTCGTCGCGACTCGCGGCTTCAAATGCTTCTCGCGCCTTTTCATAGTTCTTGTTATTGAAATACGCCATTCCCAACACCAATCGCGCGGTATCAGGTCGTTTTATACCGCCGCGTGATAAACCCTTGTTGATCGCAGTAATCGCTTTGCCGTATTCGTCGTTATCCAGGTAAATATTCCCCAGGCGCGCATACAACTCGCCCGTATCAGATTTGGCCGCGGCCTCCTCCATCGCCGGAATGGCCTTCTTCAGTTCCTGCGCCTGACGCCAGGCATTGCCTGTTAGCTCCCAGTTCTTGGACTTACCATCAATCGATTTATTACTCAGGCCTTTATCCATAACCTTGGCAGCCTTGTACGGAACCTCAGCATTGAGGTACAGGTACGCCATGGTGACCTGCTCATTGTCCTTATCCAGCATATTCTGAACATAGGCAGTTTCCATCGCTGCCAACTGCTCCGCGTCTTTCTTTTGTTCACCGTACATATGAGAAATCTGTACCCAATATTCCTTCTTGGGATAGTGCTCCAGCAACTCTTCCAATGTGGCGACCGTATTCTTGACGTCATTCTTTTCGAAATACAAATAGCGTGCCAGGTTATACCACTGCTCTTTAGGCAGTTTACCGGCCTCCTTGCTCATGTTGATGGCTTTCTGCACATTGACCAGCGCCTTGTCAAAGTCCTTGACCTGATAGTAGCCCTGCGCTAGTAGAACGTAGGCATTGGCATTCGGGGTATCAGTCATTGCGAACCACTTGAGCATGGCGTCGATACCCTTTTGCCATTGCTCCTGCACAAAATATAACTGCGCGATGGTGAACCGCGTATTGATTTCCATCGCCAAGGGTATATCCGGCTGAGCAACCACCTTCTCATAAGATTTCAGCGCGCCGGCGTAGTCCTCTTTGGAGTACTGAATAAACGCATACAGGTTATACACGTTCGCAAGTTCGTAGCTGTTCAGCGCTTTACTGCCTGAATTGGCAATCATTTCGTCCAGAATGCGTTTGGCGGTGTTGAGATCCTTGGCCTCAGCGGCTACCTGCGCCTCTGACAACTTTTCATAAACAGCATTCCGCAACGCAGGGGTACGACGAGTTTCCCGTTGCGGCTTCTTGTCGGCCTCTGCTGCAACAGCAGCAGACAAAGGACGCAGCCCTGCGTCGATCTGCAATTGTAGGACAGCAACCTGTGCTGCCAGTACCGGCAAAGCCAGCAGCGAGGCACGAATCCAGGAAGTGGGTTTAAACCTGTTCATAGCGCGTTAACCGTTTAATCTTCCAACTCATACGTGAATTTGTTCTGCACGCCAGGAACTTCGATTGGCTCGCTGTCCACGACACGCGGTTTGTACTTGAATTTGAGCGCCGCTTTGACAGAGGCATCGTCAAAGACGCCTGCGGGCTGGCAATCCACGGCACGCGGGTCGCGAATGGCACCCGACGTGGTAACCGTGTACTCGACAATGCAATAGCCGGTTATACCGCGCGACTGAGCTCTTCGAGGATAAATTGGCGCCACCTTCACGATTGGCAGATATTCACCATCTCCCTGAGTCATGGTGCCGGTGGAGACATCGATTTCGACCCTGGCTTGAGGAGCGATATTCACCACTTCCATATTATCCATGTCCATGTCGACGTCAGGCGTGTCCAGATCCGGTGGCGGCTCTTCCGGGTCATCGACCTTCTCTACCTTCTGCTCGATTTGCGTCTCGATCTCACGCTCCGGCATCAGGATATCGGCCAGCTTGGCCTGCTTTTTGTCATCGATCTTCGGATCGGCGGATGCAATGAGATATTGCATGATAAAAAACAACCCGCCTGCGACTGGGAGCGCCAGCAACGCGCCGAGAATAAGCCTGACAAAATTGCGATTCATAATGTACTACTTATCGTCAGTAGCCAGAGAGACATCGTAGACACCGGCCTCGCGAGCAGCATCCAGTACTCCGGCTACCGTTTCAGTGTTGGACTCATTATCAGCCTGAATGACGACTGCACCTTTGGGATTTTCAGCGTGCAGGCGCTCAATATTGGCACGGACAGCACGCGCATCAATGCGGCGCTTGTCCATCCAGATTTCGTTGGTTGCACTGATCGCCACCAGGATATTAACGTTTTCCTTGGGTTCAGCGGTCGACGCCTCCGGACGATTGACTTCGATGCCTGCCTCTTTGATGAAAGAGGCGGTGACAATGAAGAAGATCAACATGATGAAGACCACGTCCAGCATGGGCGTCAAATCGATCTGGGCTTCATCCTCGACAACTGCTTTCTGATTCCTGCGCATTACAATCGCTCTCTTAGTGATCGGTGGTGAGGTTGTCTGCCAGGAATTCGCTTTCGCGCTGGGCAACCCGCGTTATATACGTATTGGCAAACACACCGGAAATTGCGGCGACCATACCCGCCATCGTCGGAATCGTGGCGCGCGATACACCGCCGGCCATCGATTTGGCGTCACCACCACCGGTGACAGCCATAATATTGAACACTTCAATCATACCGGTCACCGTTCCCAACAATCCCAGCAGAGGACACAGTGCCACCAGAGTTTTGATGATGGGAAGATACTGGTAAATCCGCATCCTCGATTGGGAAATCAGCTTCTCCCGAATTTGCAGCGCGGACCACGATTTACGCTCGGAGCGCGACTCCCAAATTGCAATCGCCCTCCCTGCGTCCGCTCGCCAGCCAGCTTTAAAATACCAGATGCGTTCAAATATCAGCATCCACATCAGGAACAGCAGCAAGGCGATCAACCAGAGGACATCACCGCCCATATCCATAAAACGGATGACTGCCTCATAAGCACTATCTAACCAATACATATTACTTCCTCAGGTTAGCTTCGGTGTGCTCCGCAATAATGCCAGTGGTCTGCTCATTGAGAATATGAATGATGCGCTGAGCGCGTCCGTTCACGATGGTGTGCAACAGAACCACAGGAATAGCTACCAACAGACCGAGCACTGTGGTGACCAATGCAGCAGAAATACCACCCGCCATCGCCTTGGGATCGCCGGCACCGAAAATGGTGATGGCCTGGAATGTCACGATCATACCGGTCACCGTACCCAACAGACCCATCAGTGGTGCGATAGCAGCGATAATTTTCAACAGCGTGAGGCCGCTCTCCAATTTTGGAGTTTCCTTCATAATGCCTTCGGAAAGCTTCAGTTCCAGCGTTTCCGGATCCATGGCAGGGTTGGCCTCGTGAATCTTCAGTACACGACCCAATGGGTTGTTTTCATTGGCCTTGTCAGATTTGAGCTGAGCGTTGACCTTGGAGCCCACTGCGGAAAGCACGATCAAACGATAGATCGCCAGAATGAAACCGAATATACCCACCGCCGTGATAGCGTAACCAACCGAGCCACCCTGCTCCCAACGCTCTTCCAGGTTGGGGCTATTGATAAGTGCCGCCAGGAAAGAGCCGCCACTGGGACCGGTAGGATCAATGCCGAAGCGATGCAATCCTTCTGTCGCTACCGCCAGATCACTGGCCCAGCCTATATAAGGACCGGCAGGCTGACGCGGCAGCTCGGCGAGCGTACCTTTTTCAGCGATGTACTGCAGATATTTGCCCTCTTCGGTGACAGCATTGAAGGTTCCTACCCTCACAACTCTCTGCTCGGCCTTGTCGCCATTGGGCCTGGCTACTTCAGCGTTAAACGCCACCACTTTGCCCGATTCCACCATTTCGCGGTTCAGTTCGTACCAGACCTGTTCGATCTCCTCAATGCTGGGGAGTTTGTCGGATCCGCTCATTTTTTTGATCAGATCCTGCAGAAATACTTCACGGCCGGGGTATTGCGCGCTGACCAGTGAAGTATCGAAGTTCGTGGTCAAGTCGCCGGCGGTCGAGGTCAGGTGACCAAACAACTCTGCAAGGGTTCCCAGCTTTTCTTTCAGCTGCGCTTGCTTGGCACTCACCAGCAGTTCATTCTGCTCGAAAGTATCTTCCAATTGCGCACTCAACGCTTCCTGACGAGCACGCTCCGCCTGTGCTCGTTGCAGCTCGGCGGCCTGATTAGCCTTGTCGTTGGCGAAGCGCTGCTCCCGGGCAGCATTTTCTTTGGATTCCGTTACCTGACCCTGCTTGATGAAGCGCAGCAACTCATCCAGCGATTTAGCCTCCTGCGCCATCACCGAACCGGTAGTGAGTGCGAGGACGCCAAACAGGCCTATCGCGGCGGCTTTTACACTGTTAATGCTCATTATTTAGCCTCCGGTGCAGCAACTGGCATATTCATAAGATCGATAGACGCTTCTTTGCGCGCGATACGCAAGCCTTTCATAATGGCATTGCGGTACTCACCGCGGTCTAACGCCACCCAGCTGCGGGAAGCCTGGTCCCATGCTCCGGAAAGTTCAGTATCAGTGGTCTGGTACAGCAGTGCAATGCGTCCCACTCGAAGGAAACTCACGTCGCGGTCGACGCCATCGATTTCCACATTGCCCTTATAGGCGTCAATTTTACGGCCGTATTCGTTCTCAATTTTGTACGCTTCCAGCACCTGCCGGAATTTCTCGGCAACGCTCACGTCGGAGCGATCCAGATTGGAACGCAGGAAGCTGATGCGTTGCTGGCGCTCTTCCATATGAAAGGGTACGTCCAGTTCCACAAACTTCTGCAACCCATCGATCATGCGAATGATCAGCGGTGTTATCTGGCGGGAAATAACTGTTACCTGGTCAATCGACGCATCGATTTCGCCGATACGCGCAGTCTGGTTATCAATCTGCTTTTGCAGACGCGTGTTGTAAACCTTCAGGCCATCAATCTGCTTGGTCACAGTCTTGTAGTCGCTCAGCAGGTCACGTGTTTCGTCTGCCAATTTATCAATTTTGGCCTGGGATTTGCGCGCGGCGTCGTTCTTGGACTTGCCCACCGCGAGCACGGAGTCCAGTGTACTGGCTTGTACTGCAGCCACAGTTCCCCCAAGGGTGCCTGCGACCAGCAGCATCGCGATCAATACTTCTTTTAATCGATGCATAGTCATGGGAATAACGCTTCCTATAATTCCAACAGAGTGATTCAGAGCTACAAAATAGACCAGATTAGTACTTATCTATAGTGGAAAATCTGACGTCGGTAAACCGAGGACGCAAATTTAAACTAAGTCAGGGGTGGTTTTCAATGAATGGACAACAGCATTCCTTGGAAACACTCCAACTGTGTATTTAGGTTACACTTTCTATGACATTTTCATTTCAAGGTAACAGTCGTCAGGCGCGCGCGCACTGTCACTACTCTTTAACACGCTCGTACTGGACAAAGCTGAAATCGTAGGGATTCGGGTCACAAGCAGCATGCCTCTCCCGACTCACTTCACGCCAACACGACCAGTCTATAGGCGGTAGTTGCGCATCACCCTCGACGTTGGCATGCACCTCTGTAAAGTACAACCGATCGGCCAGCGGCAGGGCGGCGCGGTATATTTCCGCTCCGCCAATGACCACAACCTCGTCCACCGGGCCGATGCTGGCGATTTGCCTGCCCAGATCGAGCGCCTCGTCCAGCGAACGCACCACGTTGACGCCAGGCGGCTGAAAGTGCGGATTGTGCGTAACGACAATATTGGCTCTGCCCGGCAGCGGCCTGCCGATGGAGTCATAGGTTTTGCGCCCCATTAGGACAGGCTTGCCCATGGTGACACGCTTGAAATGGCGCAAATCATCGGGGAGGTGCCACGGTAGCGCATTGCCCTTACCAATCACGCCATTGTCGGCCGCAGCTACAATAATGGCCAGCGCAGTCACTCTGCCCAAACGCGGCTCATACCGCTACTGGCGCCGCGATGTGCGCGTGTGGGTTGTAGTCCACCAGTTCGAAATCCTCGAAACTGTAATCATAGATGGTGTCGGGGCGGCGCAGGATATTGAGACGGGGAAGTGGCCTGGGCTCTCGCGCCAATTGCTCGCGGACCTGCTCAAGGTGATTGCTGTAAATATGCGAATCGCCAGTGGAAATTATAATCTCTCCGGGTTGCAAATCGCACTGCTGCGCCAGCATCAGGGTTAGCAGCGCCAGGCTCGCAGTGTTGTAGGGCAGGCCCAGAAATGAATCACTGGAGCGAATCATCAACTGCGACGACAGCCGACCCTCTGCGACATAAAACTGGTAAAGCAGATGGCAGGGCGGAAGAGCCATACGACCGGCCCTGACATTCTCCTGTGGGCTCATGTGTTCATCGGGCAGGTACTCGACGTTCCAGGCATGGAAAAGAATACGCCGACTGTCCGGCCTGTTGCGCAGACAATCGATCACGTAGTCGATCTGGTTTATTGTGCCGCCATCGCGGGTGGGCCATGCGGTCCACTGAGCGCCGTAGATAGGTCCCAGCTCACCGTCCTCGGTGGCCCACTCATCCCAGATCGAAACGCCATTCTCTTTTAGCCAACGCGTATTTGTATCGCCGCGTAGAAACCACAACAGCTCGTTGGCAATACTTTTAAAATGCAATTTTTTGGTGGTCAGCAATGGAAAGCCATCGGCCAGATCGTGGCGGTATTGCCGCCCAAACACGGAGAGTGTGCCGGTGCCGGTGCGATCACCTTTGCGCACGCCGTGATCGAGAATATCCTGTAGCAGGTCGAGATATTGCTTCATACGGCACGTTTTCCCGCCGCATCTGCCTTGCGGTATGATGACACGATCAGGTATATCCCCAGTGCAATCATCGGTAGCGACAGCACCTGCCCTCTGGTCACCCAGCCCAACGCCTGAAATCCAATGTGGTGATCAGGCTCCCGGAAAAACTCCGCAATAAAGCGCAGGCAGCCATAGCCAAGCGCGAACACACCGGCAACCGACCAGGTAGGACGCTCTCGCGAGGAAAACCACATCATGATCGCAAAAAGTAACATGCCTTCCAGTGCAAACTGATACAGCTGCGAGGGATGACGTGCAAGCTGCAGAGGATCGCGCGGGAACACCATCGCCCAGGGCACGTCCGTAGGGCGCCCCCACAACTCCTGTCCGATGAAATTTCCCAGGCGTCCTAGCGCCAGGCCCACGGGTACCAGCGGTGCCACGAAATCCATCAGCGCACCAAAAACAATTTTGTGGCGGCGGGCAAACAGGTACATTGCAAACAGCACCCCGAGAAATCCGCCGTGAAACGACATACCACCCTGCCACACGCGCAGCATCCAGGCGGGATCCTGCGCTACCTTGTCGCCGCCATAGAACAAGACGTAGCCCAGCCTTCCGCCCAATACCACCCCCAAGGCGGCATAGAATATCAGATCGTCCACCTGATCACGCCGCACCGCCGACCAGGGCCGACGCGTGCGCCGCGCCGCCAGCCACCATGCAAAAGCGAGACCGGCCAAATACGTCAGTCCATACCAGTGGACCTTTACCGGCCCCAGTGCGAGGGCAACGGGGTCTATTTCAGGATAGGGCAGCATGCGCGCTCGTCAGTGATGAATAGCCAATTACTCGGTCGTCTCTTGTGGGCGATCAAGAGTAACTGTGCTGGAAAAGCCGTATTATCATCCAGCGGGCAGCGATGCACAATTCTTTCCCCCGAGCCGTGGTTGCAATCTATGTGTTTAATGATTCTCGCCCACCAGGTATCCCCAGAGTATCCGTTGCTGGTCGCGGCAAATCGCGATGAATTCAACGCACGGCCCACCGCAGTATCGGATTTCTGGGACGATCAGCCAAACCTGCTTGCAGGCAGGGACCTGGAGCAGGGGGGAACCTGGATGGGCGTCACTCGTCGTGGGCGCTTTGCAGCAGTGACCAATTATCGCGATCCGGCGCGAACGGCGGTCGCTCCCTGTTCACGCGGCGAACTTCCATTGGGTTTTTTGACGGGTTGCGCAGATCCGGCCAGTTATCTCGGTGTCCTCGAAGCGCGCGCGACAGATTACGCAGGCTTTAATCTATTGGTCGGTGATGGCAATAGCCTGTGGTATTTCAGCAACAGCGATAACGAGAAACCGTTGTGCCTGCCACCAGGCATCTACGGGCTGAGCAATGCCCGTTTGGACACGCCGTGGCCAAAAGTTACGGCGGGTAAAGCCAAACTGAGAACCTTGTTAGCTGGCGCAGCGATAACTCACGACGCACTGAGCAATTTGGTAAACGATAAGCAGTTGGCGGACCCGAGCACATTGCGCAGCCACGGCTTGGACGGCTCAATGGACCCTATGTTATCGGCCCAATTCATTGTGAGTAAGACCTACGGCACCCGCTCCACCACCACACTTTGGCTGGACGCAGATGCGCGAGTCAGCTGGCGCGAGCAGAGCTTCAATGCACAGGGCGAGTTGCGCGATGTGCAACAGAAAGATTTCCGTGTCGTTGGATAATTGTGAAGTGTTGAAAATCCTATCCCCACAGTTGATATTTGGCCTTTACTCCACCGGGCTGTGAACGAATTGGGCCATACCGTGCGTGGTGAGAAACTGTTCCAGTTGCGCGTTTACCTCAGCCGCGCTCTCCATCGTCATCACCTCCTGAAGTAATTCGCATGCCGCACTCCGTCGCAGATTGCGGAGCGCTTTTTTGACCTTGGGTAGACTGGTCGCATTCATAGACAGCACGTCGTAACCCATCGCCAACAGCAAGACTGCTCCGCCAGGATCACCCGCCAGTTCGCCGCAGATACCCACAGGCACACGCTCCAGCCTGGCGGCCGTCGCTACCGCCTGCAATGCCTGCAATACCGCCGGATGCAAGGAGTTGTAGAGCCTCGCGACACGCGCATTATTGCGATCAACTGCCAGTATATACTGGGTCAAATCGTTGCTGCCTACGGAGAGAAAATCTACACGCTTGGCCATGGCGCGCGCCTGATAAACTGCCGCCGGAACTTCGACCATAACACCTATGGGTGGTAAATCTTGTTTCAGGCCGTCCTGACGCAATTCGCGGTGACTGCGATGGATTAAATCCAGCGCCTCATCAATTTCTGACAAGCTGCACACCATCGGCAGCATAATACGCAGATTACCCAGCCCCTCGTTGGCCTTTAGCATGCCGCGGATCTGCGCGAGAAATATTTCGGGATGATCCAGCGTTACCCGAATGCCACGCCAGCCCAGGAAGGGATTATCCTCCTCAATAGGGAAATACGGCAGCGCCTTGTCGCCACCGATATCGAGCGTTCGCATGGTCACAAACTTGGGGGCGAAGGCTTCCAGTTGCTCGCGATAAATTTGCCGCTGCTCTTCCTCGCTCGGAAAGCGATCGCGCATCAGGAAAGGGACCTCGGTACGATATAGTCCAACCCCTTCAGCGCCCTGTTCCAGCGAACGCGTGACATCCACCATTAAGCCGGTATTAACCCACAGCGGCATGCGATGACCGTCGAGTGTGACGCAGGGCTTGTCCCCCAGAGACTCCAGGTCACGCGACAGTGCATTATCTTCGTCCAGCACCTGTTGAAAGCGCTGCTTGATCTCCGGCAGCGGGTTGAGATGAACGGTTCCGTTATAGCCATCAATAATGATCTCGCGGTCCTGCAGGCGCGCGTAAGGCAAATCAGCTGCGCCCATCACCGTGGGAACCCCCATCGCCCTGGCCAAAATGGCAACGTGAGAGTTTCCAGACCCGCGCACTGATATCAAGCCGGCCAGCTTTTCGCGCGGAATCTCCCCGAGCGACGTTGCCGTCAACTCTTCACCCACCAGAATTGTCTGATCCGGAAACTGGCGTTCCTCCTGGGTCGCCGCCTGCAGATAACTCAGCACCCGCGTACCCAGATCCCGCACATCGACAGCACGCTCTTTCAGGTAGCTGTGTTCCATGCGCTCAAAATGGCGGATGTGTTCAATCATTACCTGGCTCAGTGCGCCCTGCGCCCACTGCCCCTCCTTGATCAGGCCAACGACTTCTGCGCCGATAGTCGAGTCATCCAGAATACTCAGATAAACATCAAAAAGTGCGTGATCTTCAGGGCTGAGCTCTGCTCCCAGGTTGTCAGCCACCTGCTGAATGTCTTTCTGCACACTATGCAGTGCTTCCCGGAATGCACGCACCTCCTGGCGCTTGTTCTGTGCCAGGCGCGGCTGTACCGCATACAGGTCGGCACCTGGCGACACAACGACAGCAGTACCGATCGCGATACCCGGCGCTCCGGGCACACCGGTAATCTTCGCCGGAGCGGAGCCGCTGAGGATCTGTGTCTCAAGTACTCCTGTCACCTGCGCATGAGCGATGACACCGGCGAGCTGCGCAGACAGCGTAACCAAAAAGGCCTCATCACTTTCGTCGAACCGCCTGCGCTCGGCCTGCTGCACCACCAGCACGCCCAGGACGCCGCGCTGATGGATTATGGGTACTCCCAGAAAGGCATGAAAATGTTCTTCGCCAATACCGGGCAGGAACCGGAAACTGGGATGGTTTTCTGCCTCCTCGAGATTCACCGGTTCGCCGCGCTCGGCCACCAGACCAACCAGTCCTTCGCCAGCTGCAAGACTGGCCACTCCCACCAATTCCGGATTGAGCCCCTGGGTAGCCCTGAACACGTACTGGCCAGTGGCAGGATCGCGCATGTAAACGCTACACACCTGGGTCTTCATCGCATCGCGAACGCGGCGCACGATAATCTGCAGGGCCTCGTTCAGACCGCCGGCCGCATTGACCTCCTGAACGATATGACGCAGGATTTCGAGCATCACGTGCTACAAGACCCCGTTATTATCAGTGTGTCGGCCCAACGGCAGAGCGAGTTCCTTCATCGCGCGTCGATAGACTTCACGCTTGAAGGAGATCACCTGATTCAGCGGATACCAGTAACTGACCCACTGCCAATGGTCGAACTCGGGTTTTTCATTGAGATTTAATCGCACCGCCGCATCGTCCTCCAGCATGCGCAGAAGAAACCACTTTTGCTTCTGCCCAACACAGACCGGTTTTTGGCCATCGCGAATAAATCGTCGCGGTAGCCGATAGCGCAACCAGCCCTTGGTAGAAGCCAATACTTCCACGGCATCCTGAGTCAATCCAATTTCTTCATGCAACTCGCGATACAACGCCTGCTCTGGCGATTCACCCGCACTGATCCCGCCCTGCGGAAACTGCCACGCGTTGTGGCCACCAACCCGGCGCGCCCACAGCAGCTGACCCCGGTCATTGGCCAGCATAATGCCCACGTTCGGCCGAAACCCATCTGTATCTATCACGTAAATTGGCCACCTATTATTAGTGCGGGTTATTGTTCCACAAATCGCGGGCCCAGAGAAATTTACTATAGCTGACACTGAGGCTATGCTGGCGACCACTTTTTTTGAGGGACCTGACGTGACACTGGCGATTTTCGACCTGGACAATACACTGATCGGAGGAGACAGCGACCACCTCTGGGGTCAATTTGTCTGCGAACGGGCTTTGGTGGACAGCAGCGACTTCGCGCAGCGTAGCGATCAATTCTATGCCGACTACCAGGCTGGTACACTGGACATTGATGCCTATCTGCGCCTCACGCTGAGCACTCTGGAAGGTCATTCGCCGGAACAGTTGCGCGACTGGCACGCCGAGTTTATGCGCGACAAAATCAATCCGATCATGTTACCCAGAGCCGCCGACCTCCTCAGCGACCACCGCAGGCGCGGGCACGAGCTGCTAATCATCACTGCAACCAATCGCTTCATCACTGCGCCGATTGCAGCTGCGATGGGCGTTGCAAACCTTATTGCGTGTGAAGCGGAAATGGTAGATGGACGCTATACGGGAAATCCCAGTGGTGTGCCCTCCTACCAGCAGGGCAAAGTCACCCGACTTAACGAGTGGCTCAGAGCTCACAACCGCAACCTGGACGGCGCCTGGTTTTACAGCGACTCACACAACGATCTGCCGCTACTGGAGTTGGTGAAGCACCCGGTGGCAGTGGATCCGGATGATACGTTGCGGGCCAGAGCGGGTATGCTCGGATGGCCCGTCATTTCGCTGCGGTGATTGCAATCGCTGATTCAAACAACGCTAGAGCTTGCGAGCAAAAACTGCCTTCAAATACTCCGTTTCAGGAATCGCAGGATGAATCGGATGATCCGGCCCCTGCGCGCCCTGCTCAACCACGCGAATCTGACAGAAAGAGCGCACCGCCGCCTGTTGCATACAGGAGATCAGATCCGCGCGCGACAAATGCATGGAGCACGAGGCGGAAACCAACAGTCCACCGGGATGTAACAACTGCAATCCAAGTTCGTTGATGCGGCGATAGGCGGCAATACCCTTTTTCAGGTCCTTTTTGCGCTGCACAAAAGCGGGTGGGTCGAGAACCAACACATCAAAGCGCTCCCCCTGTGTGTACATAGCCTCCATCAGTTCGGGCGCGGATCCGCGACGCGTGCTGACACGCTCGTTCACCGCATTCAAACGAGCGTTAGATATGACACCTTCCAATGCTTGCGCAGAGCTGTCCAGACAACATACCTGCTCCGCACCAAATGCGGCAGCCTGCACACCCCAGCCACCGACATAGCTGTATACATCCAGAACACGCTTACCGCTGACCCAAGCCGCAAGGCGTGCCCGCGACATACGATGATCGTAAAACCAACCGGTCTTTTGACCGTCGCACACCGGCGCCAGGAAGTGCACGCCGTTTTCTTCCAGCGGTACTTCCTGCGCCACTTCACCAAAAACCACCTCGCTTTCGCTGGGCAAACCCTGTTCGCGCCGACTACGACTATCGGCACGGACTAAAACTCCTGTGGGATTCAAGGTAGCTAGCAACGCTGCCAGCAGAGGCTCACGATAGCGCTCCAAGCCACCGCAGTTGAGTTGCATCACGAGCACATCACCAAAACGGTCAACAATCAGCCCGGGGAGCGTATCACTGTCACCATAAATCAACCGGTAGTAGGGCTTGTCGAAGGCGGCTTGTCGCAGGGAAAGTGCCGTCTCCAGTCGCTCAGTAAACCATTGCTGATCCATAGCCCGCTGCTCGCCCGGCGCATAGAGTCGCGCGCAGATCAGGGAGTGCGGCTCCATATAAGCGCTACCCAGCAATTTGTTATTGGTATTTCTGACCGTGACCAGGTCACCGGCAGTAAAAGCACCGAGTTCAGAACGCGCGCTGTCTACTTCATTCGAATACACCCAAAGGTGGCCTCCACGCAAGCGGTGGTCGGCACCTTTGCGCAAAAAGAGGTCCTTCACCGGGGTTTAGCGCAGAGCAGCTTGCGGATTATTCGTCGTCGCACTGTTGCTGGTAGTCCTCAGCAGACAGCAGTTCGTCCAGTTCGTTGATGTCTGATGGCTGTAGCTTATAAAACCAGCCATCGTTGTAGGGATCAATATTCACTGTCTCGGGACTGTCTTCGAGCACGGAGTTGACTGCGATCACTTCGCCTCCCAGCGGCGCGTAAACATCCGAGGCGGCCTTCACGGACTCGACAACACCAGCCTCATCGCCTGCTGCCAGAATGGCGCCTTCATCGGGTAGTTCAACAAATACCACGTCACCAAGGGCTTGTTGTGCATGGTCGGTAATCCCGATGGTTACCGTACCGTCCTCCTCCAAGCGGGCCCACTCGTGCGTACTGGCGTATTTGAGTTCCTTCGGCGTGCGGCTCATAGAAATTCCTCTAGATAATGGGTGTTCCGAATGCGGCCCAGAAGGCGACTTCGCATAGCGCCGCAAGGAGGCTGGTCAGCGCTACATTCTAACCAGCCTTTGTTTAAAAACAATCTCCGACGCGCGCTGCGAAGCTTGAAGATTAGCCCAGACCCATCGCATGGCGGATAAGTCGTCGTTTCAGTGGCACTATCTGGTCGACTGTGCGCATGCCGGCATTGCGCAACCAGCGCAGCGGTAATGCCTGCTCTTCAAACAGACGCTTAAAACCGTCCATGGCGGCCATCATCATTAAATTTTCGCTCTTGCGCCGGCGCTGATAGCGACGCAACAGCTCCAGTTGTCCTGGGCTGACAGCACAGTGATGGCCAGCGATAACCTCCTCAGCCAATACCGCCACATCCTGCAGGCCAAGGTTGATTCCCTGCCCCGCCAGTGGATGAATGGTGTGCGCGGCATCGGCGACGAGGGCAACACCACTCTGCACGTAGTCCACAGCGTGACGCTGACGCAACGGGAATGCAAAGCGCCTGGAAGCGCCCAGCACATCACCCAGTCGTCGCTCACTGGCGCTCGTCAGCTCCCTACAAAACGCCTGGTCATCCAGGGCCAGTAGATCATCGACCAGATTTTCCTGCAGCGACCACACGATCGAACAGTAGTGATGCGCATCATCACCGGGCAAAGGCAGAAGTGCCAACGGCCCACTGGGCAAAAAACGCTGCCACGCGGTTGCTTCGTGTGCATGCTCAAGCTCCACCGTGGCAACGATGGCGCGATGACCGTAGTCCCATTCACGACATTGAAAGTCCATCATCTGGCGCACCTTTGACATTGCGCCATCGGCAGCCACCACCAAATTAGCCTGCAACATCGTGCCGTCCTCCAACTCCACCAGCATCTGCGAGGATTCCAGGCGTGTGCAGGTTCGCAATGCGGCGGGGCACAGCAACTGTATATCCGCAGCCTGCGATATCTGGGCGAGCAGTGCGGTGACGATCGAGCGATTCTCCACGATGTAGCCCAACTCGGGTGCGTTTACCTCCGATCGATCAAAATCGATCTGGCCTGTGCCCTGAGCGTCCCACACTGTCATGTGGTGATAGGCGCAGGAACGGTAAGCGGCAATTGCATCCCATGCACCGAGAGAGTGCAGAAAGTCCCGGGAGCGCGGTGTCAGAGCGCTGACCCTGGCATCGAAGTCCTGCACAGCTCTGGTTGCTGGCAAGGGCGCCGTAGCAGGCGATTGCGCTTCAACCACGGCAATGGAAAGTCCCTCTGCGCTCAGCGCCAGCGCCAGCGATGCCCCGGCAATACCCGCACCGATTATGACCACATCAAATGCTCGCGGCTCAGACATTGCCCTGTCCTGCGCCGCTGGCCATGCCTGCTGCGTAACGCACAAACTCCCGTTTCAGAGCAGGCAAAATATCCAGCCCTGCCAGCGCCAAATCCCGGCCCAGACCAAGGACCGGGTCAGCATGCATGAATAAGGCAGGGACACGGTCACTGAACCTGATAGTTCTTTCCTGGTCAGGCTGCTGCCGCTGCTGGTAGCGCTGCAACAACGCGAGATCTCCTGGCGACATACCCGCTGCAACACCGACACTGAGTACTCGACCCAATTCAGCAGTATCGCGCAAGGCCAGATTGAAACCCTGCCCGGCGACCGGGTGCAATGCGTGCGCGGCATTACCCATAACAACAATGCCTTGTCGCACCTGTTCACTGGCTTGCACCAGCGATAACGGATACTCGTGGCGCTCACCGACATGCAGCAGGCGACCCAGCCGATAACCGAAGCGCTGCTGCAGTGCGTGCAAAAACTCGCCGCTATCGCAGTCACGCAGCTGCCGGCTCCTCTCTGGCGGCAGTGTCCACACCAGCGCGCTGCGGTGCTCGCCGCGAGCGGTAGCTACCAGCGGTAACAATGCCAAGGGACCCTCATCTGTGAATCGCTCGTAGGCACAGCCGCAGTGTGGTTGAGCGGAGGCGACGTTCGCTACCAGCGCGTGCTGCTGATAGGATTTTTCGCTAATTGCGACACCCAACTGCTCGCGCAACAGCGAGCCTGCTCCGTCGGCGACGACCAGTAACCGAGCACGAACACCTGCGTGCTCGTCGTCAAGTTGCACCAGAACACCGGCACCGTCGGGCGCTACACTCAGCACTTTTGCCGGACTGCGAACCGCAACCCGAGCGCGATGATACAACTGCTGCAATAGTGTATTTCCAAGCCAGGCGTTTTCGACAACATAGCCGAGCGCAGGCCAATTGTAGTCGCTGGCGCGCAGCAGAGCGCTACCGAAACGGCCGCGACTTGAGACGTGAATGCTTTCAATCGCGCAAAGGAACTGGCTCAACTCCTCCCATACCTGCATCCGTTCATAGATCAAGCGAGAGCTGTAACTCAGCGCGGTGGACCGCGCATCAAATGCTGGGTTGTAGGCAGGTGCGTGATCTGCAACCGGTGCCGACAGCGGGAATCCTTCCACCAAAAGTATGGAAGTTTCCAGTGGAAGCACGGCGCCCAGTTGCAGCGCGAGACTGACACCCACCATGCCGCCGCCGGCAATCACAATATCGTAGCAATCAGGCATAGCTCACTCGGCCATCAAGGCCTCTATTTCCTCGACGGACTTTGGGGCGCCTGACGATATCACTTCGCACCCACCTTCGGTCACTATCACATCGTCCTCTATACGAATTCCGATCCCACGCCATTTGCTGGCGACTTTTGTATTGTCCGCCGAGATATACAGGCCTGGCTCAACTGTCATCACCATCCCCGGCTCCAGCATACGCCATTCATTGCCCACCCGATAATCACCCACGTCATGCACGTCCAGACCCAGCCAGTGTCCCACCCGGTGCATGTAAAAGGCACGGTGTGCGTTGCGCTCGATCAGGCTTGTCGCTTTTCCCTTTAGCAGCCCCAGCTCGACCAGCCCGTCTGTCATGACCTTCACACTGGCATCATGCGGCTGGTTCCAGTGATTGCCGGGTTTTATCTGGGCAATCGCCGCGAGCTGAGCTTGTAATACCAACTCATACAAAGCGCGCTGTTCGGTATTGAACTTGCCATTAATAGGGAAAGTACGGGTAACATCGGAAGCGTAATACTCCAGTTCACAACCAGCATCTATCAACACCAGATCGCCGTCGCGAAGTTTGTCGCCATTTTCAATGTAGTGCATGACACAGGCGTTACGGCCGCCACCTACGATGCTGGGGTAGGCGGGAAAACGAGCGCCGTGGGTAGCAAACTCGTGCTGCAGTTCAGCTTCCAGTTGGTATTCGTACAGACCCCGGCGACAAGCTTGCATGGCTCTCCGGTGCGCTTGCGCGCTTATCTGGGCCGCTTTGCGCATCAGACGCAACTCGGCCGCGCTTTTGAGCAGCCGCAGCTCGTGCAACATATGGTCGAGGTCAATAAACTCTCCGGGCGGCACTGCGCCCGAAGCAACCTTTCCCCGAATACTGTTTATCCAGCCCATGATCTGGCGATCGAATTCGGTACTGCGACCCATGGAATAGTAGACACGCTCCCTGCCTTCAAGCAGGCCGGGCAGAATATCGTCGATATCACCGATGGGAAACGCGTCATCCGCGCCGTGTTTCTCACATACACCCTCGGGTCCGGCGCGGTGACCATGCCACAACTCAAAGTCGGGATCCCGCTCACGACAAAACATCACAAATTGTCCGTGTCCACGGCCTGGCAGTAATACGAGAACCGCATCCGGCTCAATAAATCCCGACAAATAATAGAAATCGCTGTCCTGGCGAAATGGATACCCGGTATCGCGACTGCGCACCTGTTCCCGGGCCGAAGGAATGATAGCAATGCTATTGGGTGCCATCAGGGACATGAGATTCTTGCGCCTGCGCGCAAACTCTGCCTTGCCAATACTCATGGTGTCACACGCCGGGATTCACGCTGCCGATATTAAAAGATGGTGAGATTAGCATAGCTAATGCGGCGGGTGGCCGTGTTCCGCCGAGTGCTTCCGATCAAGCAATGCAGCACTGCTGTCCATGAATACATTGACCACGGCCACCCGCAAATATTCCACCAGCTCGCTGAAACTGTTTTCAGCGTCGTCCTCACTCTCGCCCTCATCAGCCTCCGCCTGCGCCATCGCTGCGATATCCCTGAGGACTTCACTGGCCTCCTGAGACAGCGCCCCACTGGACATATCCTCACCCGCGATGCGATACGCAAAGCCGGCCAGGAACCCTTCACACCAGCTCGCCAGCGCCGCAGTCCGCACCACAATTTCTTCAGCGTCATCGGGCAACAGGGGATGGAAAGTGAACTCGTCATCCTGCAATGCAGCTGCGGTAACGAGGAATAGTTGCATGATACGGCTAGCCAACTCCCCATGCAGGTCGACGTTCAATGTCTGCTGCACTGCATCCAGACCATACTCTGGATCCTGAGGCGCTCCCGCGCTGAGCAGGCCGGTGAGACACCCGTGCAGTTGTGCCGGCGAGGTCAGGACACCCTGATCCAAAAGGTGATCGGCAAATTCATCGAAGCCAAAAACTCCGACGTCATCCGACATGTCATCGTACATGTGGTGTTCTCCCTGTGAGGCTGCGCTGGCGGCCTTTTGCTGCACTGCGCCCCGTCTCTTTGAAAGGCTTGGCAGGCTATTGATATCTAAGAATTTTGTGTCGTTGACCTCAATCTCGCGCGCCACTATAGTAGTGTTATCGATAATAACTCTCCCAGTATACCCGCATGGCAGACAACTCACTCAAAGACCTGGAAAACAAAATCGAGGAACTTATCGCGCTGTGCCGGGAGCTGAATCAGGAGAATCGCGCCCTGAAAGCCGAAGTTGCCGGGTGGCGGGAAGAACGAAAAGATCTGCTAGACAAGAACGAATTGGCCCGCTCCAAAGTTGAAGCCATGATTGATCGTCTGCGCACAATGGAGTAGCGAGCGTGAGCCCAGCCAACACTGTCACTGTCAAAATACTCGATAAGGAATACCAGGTCGCCTGCCCGCAGGAACAGGAAGCGGAATTGGTAGTCTCTGCGAAGTACCTGGACAAACAGATGCGCGGTATTCGCGACTCTGGAAAAGTAATCGGATTGGAGCGTATCGCGGTAATGGCCGCACTGAACATCAGCTATGAATTGCTGCAGGCCTCCGACCAGGCTGACGCGAATCAGAGTCAGCCCGCGGGCGACTCCGTCAAGCGCCTCAATCGCAGGCTCGACGATGCATTGCACGACTTGCGTCAGCTTGAGATAGGGTAAATCGCGATAAATCACCACATCAAATTCTCAATCTGTGAACTGTAACCGCCGGTTCTGGTCTATACTTACTGCGGGTCCCTGGCGTATTAGCCAGACTTACAGTCCTCGAGCCGATATTATGTAACCGGGGGCTTCTCGATTCTGTTGGTGTGCAAGTCCGGGTCCGACCGGAAAGCCTTATACAGTGCAGGAGTCACCACCTTGAATCGTCGGGTTCAAGGGCAGTTCTGTCAGCGGTACGCCGGGAACCCTTTTCCACTATGGCAGGCATCTCCCCCACCAAAGTTCAATTGCGCCGCATTCTCCGGCAGCGCCGACAGGCAATTTCCGCCTCAGCCCAACAGTTCGCAGCTCACTCACTAACCCAATCTGTGCGCAAGCTTCCCATCTGGGACAGCGCCGAGCGTGTCGCCGTATACATGGCTGCGGATGGAGAAATCGACACCAAACCACTGGCTACGCTGGCGTGGGCAGCTGGAAAACACGTTTTCCTACCGACCATCAACGATGACCAGAGCCTCAATTTCGCGTATTGGTTGAAGGATGAGGTTCTCACTCGGAATCGGTACAACATTGCTGAGCCCCCAAAAGGAGTTTCGAGCTGTCCGATACCAGAGCTGGATATTATTTTTCTGCCGCTTGTGGGCTGGGACCTCGATGGAGGCCGTCTCGGTATGGGCGGCGGGTTTTATGACCGAACACTCACCAACACCGCCGGACCGCTATTGGTGGGATTGGCGCATGACTGTCAGCAGGTTGACGAGGTGCCACGAGATAGCTGGGATGTTACATTGCATTACATCGCGACCGATGTCGCGCTGTATCAATGCAAGGGGTAATCAGGGGGCTCGAGAGATTCTGCATCGGGGAGAATGACACCAGCCTGAAGCGCGGAGACAGAATCGGCGACAGAATTATTTGCAGCTAACGGTAACAATAGCGTCAAGATTACTCCGACAACGAAGGCCGCGGCCAGTACCAGCACCACATCAGGTTTACGCTTCACCGTATTTCTCTCACTAAACTTGGGCTAATGTTCTATCAAACCAGGCGCCCAGTTACCAAGGCCCGAACTGAACGCTCCGCTACTGTAATTATTTTACAAACGCGGCAGATGTTAACGCAGGCAAAAATAAAAGAAAACCCCGCACGCCGCGTAGCAGCTGAGTTTCAAGCGTCTGTCGAGCGGCTGCCGAGGTACAGCTGGTAAGCGCGGTTTCCCGTCTCTTCGTGAAAGGGAAACCCGATTTGATCCAGGACCTGCTCAAACTCGCGACGTTCATTTTTGGGCACTTGAATGCCGACAAAAATTCGGCCGTAGGCAGCACCGTGATTGCGATAATGGAACATGGAGATATTCCAGCGCTGGCCCAGCCCCGATAAAAACTTGAGTAAGGCACCCGGACGCTCAGGAAACTCCACGCGGTAAACCCTCTCATTCAGCAGGTGCGCTGGCGCATGGCCGCCTACCATATGCCGAATGTGCAGTTTGGCGACCTCATTGTCGGTCATGTCCTCGGTGGTATAGCCGCGTTGTCGCAGGTCTTTCAGCAACTGCGATAAATCTTCACCGCCAGGGACGACCGACAGGCCGACGAACACTTGCGCAGACCTGGCATCCGCATAGCGATAATTAAACTCGGTGATATTGCGCCGCCCCAGTGCGCTGCAGAATTGCTTAAAACTGCCTGGGCGCTCCGGTACGCTAACACTGATTACCGCCTCGCGCTGTTCGCCAGTTTCAGTGCGCTCGGAGATGTAGCGCAAGCGATCGAAGTTGGTATTTGCGCCACTGACTATCGCCAGCAAATCCTGAGCCCGCACGCCGGTGCGATGCACGTATTTTTTCAGTCCTGCAAGTGCCAGTGCGCCCGCGGGCTCAGCAATGCTGCGGGTATCTTCAAAGATGTCCTTGATCGCTGCACACATTTCATCGGTGGAGACTGTAATGACTTCAGCAACGGTTTTGCGAATGATACGAAAGGGTTCTTTGCCCACCTGGGCCACTGCACAGCCGTCCGCAAACAGCCCGACTTCGGTCAGCGTATCGCGTCGCCCACGGCTCAGCGCCAGTTGCAGACAAGCCGCATCCTCCGGCTCCACGCCGATAATCCGGGTTTCGGGCCACACATAGTTAACGTAAGCAGCGACACCGGCAATCAGTCCGCCACCGCCAACCGGCACAAACAAAGCATCCAGCGGCTGCTGGTGCTGGCGCACGATCTCCATACCCACCGTACCCTGACCGGCAATCACATCCGGGTCATCGAACGGGTGCACATAGGTGTAGCCCTTGGCTTGCATGAGCTGCTGTGCGTGCAATGCCGCTTCATCGTAGGAGTCGCCGTGCAATATCACCTTCGCACCGAGATTGCGCACGGCGTCCACTTTGATCAATGGCGTGGTGCGCGGCATTACAATTGTCGCCTTCACCGATAGAGTTTGGGCCGCCATCGCAACGCCTTGCGCATGGTTTCCAGCTGAGGCCGCAATGACGCCGCGAGCCAGCTGATCGTCGCTCAGGCGGCTCATTTTGCAGTACGCACCACGTAACTTGAACGAGAAAACGGGTTGCAAGTCTTCGCGTTTCAACCACACGCGGTTTTCCAGGCGGCGCGACATGGAGTGCGCCTCATGAATGGGTGTTTCACGAGCGACATCGTACACCCGTGCATCGAGAATACTTTTGATATAGGACTGCGGCATGTTGCTTTCGCTTCCGGTATTGTCGGGCGATGCGCCCTTATAAATGTAGCAAGCGTTGCATTTTAGCCGAAAGCTGCAGCGCGATTTCGCTTTTTTCGTGATAGCTGGTGAGCGCTGCACTATAATGCAACTCGCCCATCTCCCCCTACCCAAGGAAAGTACATGACCAGTGACGAAATGAAGCAGGCGGTGGCTGACACGGCACTGGAATATCTGCGGTCCCGACTTGAAAACGACACGGTTCTGGGCATCGGGACCGGTTCCACCGCTAATCTGTTTATTGACGCCCTGGGCAAGATCAAGGGCCTGATTAGCGCCACAGTTGCCAGTTCCGAGGCTTCGGCGCAACGACTCAAGAGCCACGGTATTCCGGTATATGAACTCAATACGGTGGATCGTGTAGATTTTTACATTGATGGTGCAGACGAGAGCAACCGGGCATTGCAACTCATCAAGGGAGGTGGCGCGGCGCTCACTCGGGAGAAAATCGTCGCGGCGGTCGCACAGCAATTTATCTGCATCGCCGATGAAAGCAAGTTGGTACACACTCTTGGAAAATTTCCGCTACCGGTGGAAGTGATTCCGATGGCGCGCAGCTATGTGGCACGCGAACTTGTGAAGCTGGGCGGCGACCCGATCTACCGTGAAGGCGTGATCACCGACAACGGCAATGTCATCCTGGACGTGTACAATTTTTCCATTCCGCAGCCGCTCGCGATGGAGGCGAAGATCAACAATATCACAGGCGTTGTTAGCAACGGGCTGTTTGCGTTACGGCCTGCAGATGTGCTGTTGCTTGGCACTTCCGATGGCGTTAAAACATTATACGCAGAATGACCAACGGAAGGTTGGTTGGTGGCCATCACGCCGCGATCTAATCAAAAACCTTCCCGGGATTCATAATCCCAAATGGATCAAACGCCTTCTTGATCTGCCGCATTATTTCAACTTCGATATCAGAACGACTGTAGCGCAGGTAGTCCTTCTTCAGCAGTCCGACACCATGCTCAGCAGAAATGCTGCCGCCATAGCGCTGCACAATGTCAAACACCCACTGACTCACCTCGCCACAACGCTGCTGAAACTCCGGCATGGGTAAATCGTCAGGCTTGAGAACGTTCAAGTGCACGTTGCCATCGCCTATGTGACCGAACCAGACTATCTCGAACTCAGGGTAATTCGCGTTGACTACTGATTCCACTTCGGCAAGGAAGTCTGGTACACGGGAGGTCAACGTGGAAATGTCGTTCTTGTAGGGTGTCCAGCGTGAGATAGTCTCTGAAATATCCTCACGCAGTCGCCATAGCGACCGCACTTGCGCGATACTCTGGCTGACCACGCCATCCAACACCCAGCCCTGTTCCACGCAGTGTTCAAACAGGTTCATGGCCTGGTCCAGGATCTTTTCATCGCGCTGCTCAAACTCCAGCAACGCGTAGTATTGCGTTGGCGTCTCAAACGGTCTCTGCAACCCTTGATGCGTGATCACTTTCTGCAACGCCAGCTCGGAAAAAAACTCGAAGGCACTGAGTTCGATCTCGTCCTGGTATGCACACAATACTTTCATTATCGATGCCATGTCCGGCACACCCAGTACCAGCACAACAGGTTCCAGCGGAGGTCTCGTCAGGCGAATCGTTGCTTCAACCACAATACCCAGCGTGCCCTCGGCACCAATCACCAGATGTCGCAGATCATAGCCGGTATTGTTCTTTACCAGGCCTCGGTTCAGGTCAAGCAATTCACCGCGTCCATCCACCAGTTTCAATCCCGCTACCCAGTCGCGGGTCATGCCGTGGCGAATCACCTTTATACCGCCCGCGTTGGTAGAAATATTGCCACCGATCTGGCTGGAACCGCTCGATGCGAAGTCGACCGGGTAGAAAAGTTCATGCTGCTGGGCGTATTGCTGCAATTGCTCGGTGACAACGCCAGCGCCGCAACGGACGGTGCGATCGATGGAATTAAAGTCTTCGATAACATTGAGTCGATCCAGTGCCAGCACCAACTCACCGCGGCAAGCAACCGCACCCGCACTGAGCCCGGTGCGCCCGCCGGAGGGCACGATACCCAGGCCTTCGCGGACGGCCAACCGGACTATTTCCTGCACCTGATTAATGTCGGCGGGAAGCACCACTGCCGCAGGATCGGGTGTATGCACACGCGTCCAGTCGCGACCGTAACGCAACAGCGAATCAGCATCCGTCAGCACCTTGCCGGGACCGACAATTGTCTCCAACGCACGCAGCACAGAATTGTCGATGGTAGCCACAGCAGGTCCTTTGGGTAATTTTCACACGGCGCTGGTTCGAGGGGCGCGTATGGTACCATACGCGCCGTTTTTTGCCGCCCCGGCAAGCTCGCCGGGCGTCGCGGCAACCATCGGTAGAGGAACAGACCTTCATGGCACAGCAATCGCTGGAAAAAAGCAAAATCAAGTTCCTGCTACTGGAGGGGATTCACCCCTCTGCGGTGGAAACACTGAAAAGATCCGGTTATACACAGATCGAGCAGCACAAAAAGGCGCTGCCTCCGGAAGAGCTTAAAATTGCTATCGCCAATTCCCATTTTGTGGGCATTCGCTCTGCGTCCCATCTCACTGAGGACATTTTCGAGGCGGCCAGCAAACTCGTCGCTGTCGGCTGTTTTTGCATTGGCACCAATCAGGTTGATCTCGCAGCCGCAACCCGACGCGGTATCGCAGTCTTCAATGCGCCCTTTTCCAATACACGCAGTGTGGCTGAACTGGTACTGGCTGAAGCCATACTGCTGCTGCGCGGCGTTGCGGAAAAGAATGCCGCTGCGCACCGCGGTGAATGGCAGAAAACAGCGGCCAACGCCTTTGAGATACGCGGTAAAAAGCTTGGCATTATTGGTTACGGAAATATTGGTATGCAGTTGGGGGTCATCGCCGAGGCTCTGGGCATGCAAGTGCAGTTTCATGATGTTAACAACAAGCTGCCCCTGGGTAATGCGCGGCAGGTGCCGAGCCTGAACCAGTTGCTAAGCACCTCTGATGTGGTCAGTTTGCATGTACCCCAGAACGATTCCACCAGGAACATGATTGGCGCCGCCCAACTCGCTCAGATGCCCAACGGCAGCATTCTAATCAATGCTTCGCGGGGCAATGTTGTCGACATCGATGCACTGTCCAGCGCGCTGGAAAGCGGCGCACTAGGAGGTGCCGGCATCGATGTTTTTCCGCTGGAGCCGCGCTCCAACGACGAGGAGTTTGTGTCCCCGTTGCGCCGCTTCGACAATACCTTCCTCACCCCGCATATCGGCGGCAGCACGTTGGAAGCGCAGGAAAATATCGGCATGGAAGTGGCCGAGAAGCTCGCCCGGTACAGTGACAATGGCACGACAACCTCGGCCATCAATCTGCCTGAGGTAGCGCTGCCGGAACACGTGGGCAAACATCGGCTGCTACACATCCACCGCAACATTCCTGGCGTGATGAGCGCGATCAACAGCGTATTTTCCGAGAATCGTATTAACGTCGCCGCACAGTTTTTGCAGACCAACGACACCGTGGGCTATGTGGTTATCGATATCGACGCCGATTACAGCGATATTGCCCTGAAAAAATTGGCTGCGATCGAGGGTACCATTCGCACTCGAGTGCTGTTCTAGATCGCCTTCTTGCGCCGCAACAAGCCCGTTCTGGCGCCAGGGTGATGCGATCTAATGTACTGAGTGTAAACGGTATTTTTGCGCCTTATACGTCATTCAACCCAGCGCGCTGTGATGGTATCTTTTCGCCAGCAATACAAAAAAAATGACAGGCACCCGACATAACGAGGGCCTGCGGGACAATGGAAATTTTTTAATCTCCGGGCAACATGGAAGAGCCTGTTTTCTGGCGATACTCATCACCAACGATGAGTAATCAACGCGGGTAGGGGCAAACATGCGGAACAAGACCAACTTTCAGATCAGCGCGCTCTCGGCAGCCATCGCATCGACTCTCATTTCGGGCTATGTAACAGCCCAGGAAGTCATGCTTGAAGAAGTCATTGTCACGGCCACACGCCGCTCGGAATCGTTGCAAGACATCCCCATTAACATCACAGCGCTAAGTAACACCATGATCGAGCGGGATCGGCTTACCGACCTGACTGATATTGCCAGGGTGGTACCGGGCCTCACCGTCGTGGATCAGGGGCCACGCGGCAGCAATACACTCACGGTGCGCGGCTTGAATGTCAGTAATATTACTGCGACCGATAATAGCAATGATGGTGGCGGCACCGTGGCCACCTATATCGGCGAAATACCATTGTATGTCGACCTCAAATTGAACGACATGGAAAGGGTAGAGATACTGATGGGCCCGCAGGGTACCTTGTACGGAGCGGGCACAATGGGAGGCGCTATACGCTATATCCCCAACCGTCCGCAGTCGGATGCACTGAGCGTTCAGGCGCGCGGCAACCTCTATGGGCTCAGCCATTCGGATGATGCCGGCTATGAAGGTGGCACCACCATCAATATCCCCATCATCGCCGATACCCTTGCGTTTCGCGCTTCGGTGGATTACCTGGATGACCCCGGTTTCATCGATTACAACTATCTTGTGCGCCAGGCCGGTGTCTCCAATCCGCAGCCTGATTTCAGCGACCCGAACGACGTCAACGCGAATTTAAAGGGTAAAAAGGATGCCAATACCGAAGAAACCTGGTCAGGACGGGCCGCATTGCGTTACACCGATGATTTTCTCGACGGCACACTGAGTTACTACTACCAGGATCAGGACGTCGGCGCTCGTCAGGTCAATCACCAGGACAGCTTTAACACCGGCAAGTACGAGTCGGCACACCGATTTTTGGAACCCAACACGCGCAAGAACGAGTTGTACGCACTGGAATTGGTCGCAGATCTGGGATTCGCCGCGCTTACCTCAGCGACTGGCTACTCGGAATTTACGGAACACGGCCAACGCGACCAGACCGATTTGCTGCTCGCTTTTGAATATGGCTACGAATTTTTTCCCAGCTTCTCCGCTTACACCAGGGATGATGCCGACGCTGACACCTTTACACAAGAGTTGCGACTGGTATCGACGAGTGAAGGCCCTTGGAGTTGGATTGTCGGTGGCTTCTACAACGACTTCGACAACAAAACTTTGAGCCAGGAGTTCACACCCGGCTACGACCAGTTCCTGGTGGATATCGGTGAAGGCGTGCAGCTGCGCCCCGATTCGCTGGAGTTTTACCAGACTTTCAAGGAGAGTCAGAAGGAAACCGCCGCGTTCGGGGAGCTTGGCTACCAGATTACCGACGCGTGGCAGGTAACAATTGGCGCACGCTGGTTCGAGTATGAATACGAAGCCTCCAACGGTCTCGCGCTGCCATTGGCCGATACGGTATTCGGGGGTGAGCCCCCTGACTCGATAAATGTCAGCGGCGATTCCGGAAAGACGAAAGCCGATGACACCATCTACAAGTTCAACACGTCCTATGACTTCAGTGATGACATCATGTCCTACCTCACCGTTAGCGAGGGCTATAGATTGGGCGCATCGAACGCGATCACGCTGTGCCCCGTGCCGCTACCGGAGGGCAATGAACAGAATGTTTGTGCGCTGCCTGGTGAAGAGTCTTACAAAACCGATACCAGTACCAATTATGAGATAGGTGTGCATTCGCAGTTTGGGGATTCACTGCTGCTCAATGGCGCCGTGTACTTCATTGAATGGGACGACCCACAGCTACAATCGGTTACCGAAAACGGCGGGCTGCCCATAATCGCCAACGGCAAGGGTGCGCAAAGTACGGGCCTTGAAATATCCGCCCAGTACTTCATTATGCCCAACTTTTCGGTCAGCGGTGCCTATGCCTATACGAATGCCGAACTGACTGACGACGTGCAGGGCTTGTTCTGCGGTCCGCTGGATGACCCGGAGTGCGCTGCCTACGATGGCGACCGTTTGCCTGGTACACCTGAGAACCAGCTGTACCTCGCGGCACACTATGAGATGCCTCTCAATGACGGATCGCAACTCGCTTTCGACTGGTCTATGTCTGCGCAAAGCAATGTGATTACCAAGGCAGGCAATCGGGATTTCGGTGAAAGCATGCCAAGTTTCGCCCTGAATAATATCTCCACAACCTGGTTCAAGGATGCCTGGATGGTGTCACTGTATGCAGACAATGTGTTTGATATCTATGCGCAGACCGGTGTTCGTACCGATCGAAGTTATATCCGGGATGTGGGAGATTTTGAACTGCGGCGCTACTACCAGAACATGGTACGCCCGCGGCAGGTCGGCCTGAAATTTACCTATAATTTTGAAGATTAGACACAACATAGTTTATTCGAAGGGCGCTCAGGCGCCCTTTTTATTGCCGATGCCAGCAGCACTACTGAAAGGTTAAGCGCGTGACGTCGACAAATCCCGGGCATAGAATGTTGTGGCTATGACATCCGTACAGCAGCAGATTAACGCCCTGCACAGCGCCGCACAGAAAGCCCTTCGCGAGGGCCTGCTGCGAAATGCGCATCAGCACTGTCTTGCCATACTTGAACTGGATCAGGAATTTGCCGATGCATGGTTCCTGTGCGGCGTGATTGCGGCACACAATGGAAAAATACGAAAATCAGTAGAGATTTTTCATAAGGCTATCAGCCTTGCACCAAAAAATGCCGAGTATCTGGCTGAATTGGCCAAACAACTCGTCGCTTTACGCGATAACCAACAGGCGCTATTCACGGCACGGCAGGGGTACGCACTCAAGCCAGCGGCGGCACCTACGCTGAATACGCTGGGCACCGTTTTCAGTCACTGCGGTGAACACGAATCAGCTCTCGCCTGCTATGAGCAGGCGGTGCGATATCTACAGAACAGAACCACACCTGAACATGAAAAAGTTCTAGCCTGGGAAGCGGATCTATACTTTAATCTGGGGGCCTCACTGCAATTTGCCGGCCGCTTTCAGGCGGCTGAGGAAGCTTATGAAAGAGCCATTAAATTACAACCGTACTTATACAAAGCGCATTCAGCGCTGTCACTTCTAAGTACACAGACGCCCGAGAGTAACCACCTGACGCGGCTGGATTCACTGAGAAACTCTATTTCAAGCCCACAAGATCAATTGCATCTGGGCCACGCGATTGCGAAGGAGCAGGAAGACCTGCAGCTCTATAGCGAGTCGTTTGCATCCCTGGAATGGGCCAAGCAGGCGCAGTCAAAACAGGTAGCCTACAACGCAGACTCAGATGCGCACTTATTCGCCGCTGTCAGACGAATTTTCACGCCAGATTTTTTCGCCGCGCAAGGGCATGCGTGTGACAATTCTGAGCCTATTTTCATAGTGGGCATGCCGCGTACAGGAACCACACTGGTTGAACAAATTCTGGCAAGCCACTCCGATATTCACACTGCCGGGGAGTTACAGAACTTTCCACTGCTGGTCAAACGCATGACGGATTCACCCTCCGCTGAAGTGCTGGATGTGGAGACCTTCCAGCGGTCAACCCAACTGGACATGTCCGCCCTCGGCTGGGCATATATAGACAGCACCAGACCCCGCACCGGCAACAGCAAGCACTTCATAGACAAGTTGCCGCTGAATTTTCTTTACCTTGGGTTAATTAGAAAGGCTCTGCCCAACGCCAGATTGATCTGCGTGCGCCGGGATCCCATGGACACCTGTCTGAGTAATTATCGCCAGCTGTTTGCCACCAACTTCAAATACTACTACTACAACTATGATCTACTGGACTGCGGGCGCTACTATATTCAGTTCGACAAGTTGATGCGTCACTGGAAAGAAATGCTTTCGGACGCGCTGTTGGAAGTGACGTACGAAGCATTGGTGGAAAAACCGGAACAGGTGACGCGAGAGTTACTGACCCACTGTGGGCTGGATTGGCAAGACCAGTGCATGTCCTTCCATCAGCGCAGAACCAGTGTCGCCACCGCCAGCGCCGTCCAGGTAAGAAAAGACATTTACACCAGCTCCGTAGATCGCTGGCGACGCTATGGTGAACCTATGAAACCACTGTATGAGCTGCTTGAATCAGCAGGGGTCTACGGGTGAAAGTGCATCCACGCTGATACCGTGTTGTGTCAGCCATAGCTCGACTTGACCCAGATACTGGCGCCGAAACTTGTCAGATTCGTTCGCCAGTTGATGCCCGGCGCCGTGCAGGTACTCGACCTTGCTTCCCGGAAAAAGCCTGCGCACAAAACGCGTGTTGTACCGCCAGTCGACCGTGGCGTCCGCATCGCCCTGAATCAACAGTACCGGGCCGACACCGAGATCGCGCGGCGCCAACTGACGCAACCAGCGGCGCAGCGCGCCCACCCAACGCAAGGAGATGCGCTGGCTTTGCAAAGGATCATTTTTCAAAAACTCAAGAAACTGCTGGTCCGAAGAATTGGCGACAAAATTGCGTCTCACGCTGTCTATAAATGGGCTGAGCAGTCGATGTGCGGCGCTGACTCCGCGCCAACCTGCGGGACGTACCAGCGGAGCCAATAGTACGGTTGCAGCAAAGGGCCATTGATAGTGGCGAGCGAAATCAATCAGCGCGGCACCACCGGTACTCTGTGCCATCGTCCACCACGGCAGCTGTGGCAGGTTGGCTACGAGGAATACATCTTCCACTGCGCGACTGTAGTCGCGGAAATCATCGATAACCGCAGGCGCACCGCTGGACAAACCGTGTCCGGGAAGATCGAAGATAACCACGTTGCAATGGTGCGAAAGCCCCCACTCTATCAGCTTGCTGAACAAACCCGAGTGGTCGAAATAGCCGTGCACCAACAACAGGTTTGAACGGGCATCACTCTGGCTCCAACGATGCACTGCAAGCGTGAAATTTCCCGAACGAATATGACCGGCGGTGTGTGTGACTTCAGGCAATCGCGCTTCAAAATCTATACCATAGGCGCGACAGAACGCCTGCATCTCTGGCGACAGTCCAGTGCTGTCACCGAAGGGCGGGAGTTGGCGGCGCAGACTCTGGAGTTGCTCCGGTGTCAACGCTGCGTCTCCATCAATGTACAGCGGGTGTTAAGTCTCCTGAATCGTAGGCGACCTGCATGTCTGACAGGGAGCGAACCTTGATCTTGCTGGCATTGCCGGCTGTGCCAAACGCTTCGTAGCGCGCGATACAGATATCTCTCATCGCTTTTATGGTTTCCGCGAGGTACTTGCGCGGGTCAAATTCTGCAGGGTTTTGCGCCATAAAACGACGAATGGCGCCAGTCGATGCCAGTCTTAAATCGGTGTCGATATTGACCTTACGCACGCCGTGGCGGATACCTTCCTGCACCTGCTCTACTGGCACACCATAGGTTTCCGGAATCTTGCCGCCGAATTCATTGATAATCGCCAGCCAGTCCTGCGGCACGGCAGAAGAACCGTGCATCACCAGATGCGTATGCGGAATGCGCGCGTGAATCTCCTTGATGCGATCAATAGCGAGAATGTCGCCGGTAGGTGGACGGGTAAATTTGTATGCGCCGTGGCTGGTGCCACAAGCGATAGCCAGCGCATCTACAGCAGTGTCTTTTACGAAGCGCGCCGCTTCCTCCGGGTCGGTGAGCATCTGGTCATGCGTGAGCTTGCCCTCTGCACCGATACCGTCCTCTTCACCAGCCTCTCCTGTTTCCAGTGAACCCAGACAACCCAGTTCACCCTCCACCGAGACACCACATGCGTGCGCCATCTCTACTACCTTACGCGTCACCGCCATATTGTAGTCGTAATCCATTGGCGTTTTGCCATCCTCGCCCAGCGAACCGTCCATCATCACCGAACTGAAACCCAGTTGAATTGAGCGCTGGCATACGCCTGCTGATACACCATGGTCCTGATGGACTACCACCGGAATATGCGGAAATTCGTTCATTGCCGCCTCCATCATGGCGCGTAAAAAAGGTGCACCGGCGTATTTGCGGGCACCGGCACTGGCCTGCATGATCACCGGCGAGTTTGTTGCATCTGCCGCTTCCATTATCGCGCGGGTCTGCTCCAGGTTATTCACATTGAACGCCGGCACACCGTAATTGTGCTCTGCGGCGTGATCCAGCAGTTGTCGTAAGCTGATTAAGGCCATAGGGGTAATCCTTTCACTTGTACCGATTAGTGTGGGTGTATCTTACTCCGCTTTGCGGCCGGCGCGCTGCTCCAGCACGGCGACTGCCGGCAGAGTCTTTCCTTCTACATATTCCAGGAAAGCGCCGCCGCCGGTAGAAATATAGGAAACTTTATCCGCGATACCAAATTTGTCTATCGCCGCGAGCGTGTCGCCGCCGCCCGCCAGCGAGAACGCCGCACTGTCTGCTATCGCGTGGGCCAGCGTTCGGGTGCCCCCGGCAAACTGGTCGAACTCGAATACACCGACAGGACCGTTCCATAAAATGGTACCGGCACCTTTCAGTAGTTGTGCAATTTGCTGTGCAGACTGCGGGCCGATATCAAAAATCATATCATCCTCCGCCACTTCCGCGACAAGTTTCAGAGTGGCCAGGGCATCCTCAGCAAACTCCTTGCCTGTCACCACGTCGACAGGCAGAGGAATATGCGTTTTCCCCATCAATGCTTTAGCAGTTGCTAACAGATCGTGTTCGCACAGCGACTTGCCCACTGGACTTCCGCTGGCTGCGAGGAAAGTGTTGGCAATACCTCCACCCACTATCAATTGATCCACTTTTTGTGACAGCGCTTCGAGTACTTCGAGCTTGGTTGACACTTTGGAACCACCAACAATGGCTACCAGAGGGCGGGCCGGATTGGACAATGCCTGCGTCAGGGCGCGCAATTCCTCTTCCAACAACGGTCCAGCACACGCAACAGGCGCATACTTCGCCACACCGTGGGTTGATGCCTGGGCGCGGTGCGCAGTGCCAAATGCATCCATCACAAATATATCGCACAGCGCCGCATAGGCTCGCGCGAGTGTTTCGTCATCTTTGGTTTCGCCGCTATTGAAGCGCACGTTTTCCAGCATCGCCAGTTCACCGTCAGCCAGTTCGATACCATCGCGCCACTGCTTGACCAGAACCACGGATTTGCCAAGCAAAGCGGATAAATGCTGCGCCACCGGTGCTAATGAATACTGCTCGTCGTACTCGCCTTCTACCGGCCGGCCGAGGTGCGACATAAGCATTACCCTGGCCCCTGCAGCGAGCGCCGCCTCGATGGTCGGCAATGCGGCTCGTATGCGGGCATCGCTGGTCACCACGCCATTCTTGATCGGTACGTTGAGGTCCTCGCGAATCAACACGCGTTTGCCGCGCAGGTCCTGGTCCTGCATCACATCAACCTTGTGCGTCATAAACCTGATCCTTGCTTTTGTTCTGATTAACACATTGCCAGTTAATTTTCGGGAGTACAGGGCGCACTTAAAGTTCGCCCCAGAATTTTGCCACGTCCAGCATGCGATTGGCGTATCCCCATTCATTGTCAAACCAGGTGAGAACCTTCACCAGACGATTGCCACTGACCCGTGTCTGGCTGGCATCGACAATGCTAGATCTGGGATCGTGATTAAAATCACAGGATGCCAGAAGCTCCTCGGTGTAGCCAAGCACACCATCAAAGCGAGACTGTGACGCCTCTCGCAAAATCCGATTGATCGCGACGACATCGGTGTCCTGCCGCGTCTGCACCGTCAAATCCAGTGCTGATACATTGAGGGTCGGGACACGCAGAGCCTGTGCGGTAAAACGGCCCGCCATATACGGCAGCAGGCGTTCGATACCTCGCGCCAACTCGGTATCCACAGGAATGATGGATTGGGACGCCGCCCGTGTTTTACGCAAATCCGTATGATGATAGGCATCGAGCACTGGTTGGTCATTCATCGCCGAGTGAATCGTGGTGATGGTGCCGCTTTCGATACCCACCGCATCATCCAGTGCTTTAATAACGGGCAAAATGCCGTTGGTTGAACAGGACGCGTTGGAAACAATACGATGCGACGCGAGCAATTCATGATGATTAACCCCGTAGACCACAGTCTGGTCCACGTCCGCATGAGCGGGCTGGGAAAACAAAACTTTTGCAGCGCCCTGGCGCAGATGCTTTTCGGCGGTGGCACGGTCAGAGAAAGCGCCGGTGCATTCCAGCACAAGATCCACACCCAACCCCCCCCACGGCAGTGCGTCGATGCGCGGGTGATTCAACAGGTCGATAACATCGCCATCAACGCGTAATTGTTTGGCATCGCCATCCAGTGGTTTTGGGAAGCGACCATGGGTTGAATCATAACGTGTGAGATGCAATACCGTGCTGGCATCGGCCAGTTCGTTAACCGCCACTACCGACATCGTGCTGCGCAGCGGACTTTCATAGAGGGCACGCAGAATGCTGCGACCGATTCTGCCATAGCCATTGATCGCCAGCCGCAACATCTGAATTCGCTCTAGAACAACACGTCTTCGATGACAGCAACGACATTCTCGGTGGTAAAACCGAAATAGCGCATCAAATCACCAGCCGGCGCAGACTCACCGAACGTTGTCATTCCGACCACTCGTCCGTCGAGGCCAACAAACTTGTACCAGAAGTCAGCGTGCAACGCTTCCACGGCGACACGAGCCAGCACGTCGCTGGGCAGTACCGCTTCGCGATACGCCGCATCCTGCGCCTCGAAGAGTTCGGTGCAGGGCATGGATACGACGCGCACCTGCTTGCCTTTTTCTCCCAGCTGCTGCGCTGCGGCAAGGGCCAGATGCACTTCCGAACCGGTGGCGATCACGATCGCATCTGGAGCGCCCTCACAGTCCTTAAGCACATAACCGCCGCGCATGATGTCTTCTACCTGTTGCGATGTGCGCTGCTGGTGAGGCAGCGCCTGGCGAGAGAACACCAGTGAAGAAGGGCCATCGCGACGTTCAATAGCGGACTTCCACGCCACGGCGGATTCCACCGCGTCACAAGGTCGCCAAGTGTGCATATTGGGTGTAGAGCGCAAAATGGTCAGCTGTTCAATCGGCTGATGCGTGGGTCCGTCTTCCCCAAGGCCGATAGAATCGTGGGTGAAAACAAAGATGGATTGCTGCTTCATCAACGCCGCCATGCGCACCGCGTTGCGCGCGTACTCCATGAAAATGAGGAACGTCGCGCCGTAATTGATGAAGCCGCCATGCAGGGCGATACCGTTCATCATCGCGGCCATCCCAAATTCACGCACCCCGTAGTAGATATAGTTACCGCTGGCATCGTCGGCACGGATCCCTTTCGATCCGCTCCAGATGGTGAGGTTAGAACCGGCCAGATCAGCCGAACCACCCAACAGTTCGGGCAACAGCGGGCCATAGGCGTTAAGGCAGTTTTCTGAGGCCTTACGCGAGGCGATACTCGCGCCATCGCGCTGGCAGCGGGCGATATAGTCGGCAGCCTGTGTGGAAAAATCAGCGGGCAGCTCACCCGCCAGACGGCGGCGCAGTTGCGCCGCCAGGTCGGGGTGCGCGGCGGCGTAAGCCGTCATCGCCTGCTCCCAGTCCTGCTCCAGAGCCGCGCCGCGTTCCCGCGCATCCCACGCTTTATAAATGTCGGCAGGTATCTCGAAAGGGTCGTACTCCCACCCCAGGGCAGCACGGGCCGCGGCCACTTCAGC
This sequence comes from Halioglobus sp., assembly GCA_041396025.1. Lineage (GTDB taxonomy): Bacteria > Pseudomonadota > Gammaproteobacteria > Pseudomonadales > Halieaceae > Marimicrobium. Next base: position 169,600 of record JAWKZL010000001.1, read on the forward strand.
TTCGCCCAGGGCCGACCCGTGAACCGACTCGGTACCCTGCTTGTTCGGAGCGCCCTTGCCGATGATCGTTTTACAGCAGATCAATGAGGGAACGTCGGCCCGCGCCCGCGCGCTTTCGATAGCGGCTTTGACCGCGGAGGCACTGTGCCCGTCCACGGCATCAATGACGTGCCAACCGTACGCGCGAAAGCGGGCGGGGGTGTCATCGGTGAACCAACCCTCTACCTCGCCATCGATAGATATGCCGTTGTCGTCATAAAACGCTACCAGTTTGCCCAGTTCGAGGGTGCCTGCCAACGAGCAGACCTCATGGGAGATGCCTTCCATCAGGCAGCCGTCACCGAGAAAAACGTAGGTGTGATGATCGACCACCGCATGTCCCGGTCGATTGAACTGGGCACCGAGCACTTTTTCCGCCAGCGCCATGCCCACGGCATTCGCCAGCCCCTGGCCCAGCGGGCCGGTGGTGGTTTCAATACCAGGCGTATATCCGTGTTCCGGATGCCCCGGCGTTTTACTGTGCAGCTGGCGAAAATTCTGCAACTCCGACAGCGGCAGGTCGTAGCCAGAAAGGTGCAGCAAGGAGTAAATCAGCATTGAGCCATGGCCGTTGGACAGCACAAACCGGTCGCGCCCGGCCCAGCCCGGATTCGCCGGATTGTGGCGCAGAAAATCGTTCCACAACACCTCGGCAATGTCCGCCATGCCCATGGGAGCACCGGGGTGACCGCTATTGGCCTTTTGCACGGCATCCATGCTCAGGACACGAATGGCATTGGCAAGTTTTGTACGAGGGGACGACATTGGGTTCTCCAGAGTGGGCGGGGTGGGCCTGAATTGGGCGGCCATTTTCGCGTAAGCGGCGGCGAACGGCAAACAAATAGGCAGAAATTTGGCCTGCAGCCCCGCCGGCTCAACTTGTGACGGGGGCCTCAAAGCTCCATCAAAATATTTTGATATAGGTGTATGAGCCTGCTAGACTTTCGCGCCATGCCCTCGACAAACGCCTTGAAACTGGTGACATCAATGCCGGACCTGACGCAGCCAGACCCCCATCTGGCAGCGCTCACCCACCTGTGCAAAGCCAGCGCCGATACCCTGCGCCTGCTGGTCTTGCGGGTATTGCGCAATGATTCCTTCGGCGTGTCCGAATTATGCTCTATCTTTGATATCAGGCAACCCGCCCTGAGCCACCACCTTAAGGTACTCGCCAACGCCGGCCTGATAGCAGCGCGGCGGGAGGCCAACACCATTTTTTATCGCCGCTGCGAACTGGGCCAACACCCCGAACTTGAGGTGTTGCACCACAGCATTTTCGCGGCAGTGGACGAGCTCAAACTGCCAACGGACGTGCACGAGCGACTGATCGCTCTGCACCGGCAGCGCGAAGAAAACTCCAGCAACTTTTTCCGGCTCAATGCCCACAAATTCCACCAGCAACAGGACCTTATCGCCAGCTACTCACAGTACGCCGATGTCGTAGCCCAGGTATTGGCCGATGCCCCGCTGGAGCGCCGAAATTCGGTGCTGGAAGTGGGTCCCGGAGACGGTTCCTTCCTGCTCGAACTAGCGCCAGTTTTTAAACGCGTGATAGCGCTGGACAATGCGCCCGGCATGCTTGAACAGGCCCGCAACAAAGTTGCGGACGCCGGGATACACAATATCGACTTTATTCTCGACGATACTCGCAGCAAGCAATTGCAAGGGCTGCAGGCCGATTGTGTGGTGATCAATATGGTGTTGCACCACACCCCCGCGCCCGGGGACGTGCTGCGGGACGTGGCCGCGTGTCTGGCACCCGGTGGCGTTGTACTGGTCACAGACCTGTGCAATCACGATCAGGGCTGGGCACGCGAGAATTGCGGCGATCTGTGGCTCGGTTTTGAACCCCAGTCTCTGACTCAGTGGGCGGACGATGCCGGGCTGACAGATATCGCCAGCGTTTATCTGGCGCAACGCAACGGTTTTCAAGTACAGGTACGGCTGTTTGGCCGCGCCTGAGAATTTCAGCAACCAGTAAATCAAGTCACCGGGACAACACTATGAACGAGTACAAAATTTTCACTTCTGAATCCGTATCCGAAGGGCATCCGGACAAAATGGCTGACCAGATCTCCGACGCAGTGCTCGATTATCTGCTGACGCGGGACAAAGATGCGCGTGTAGCGGTGGAGACCCTGGTCAAAACGGGCATGACAATCGTAGCAGGCGAGGTCACTACCTCGGCACATATGGACCTCGAGGAAACCATCCGCCAAACCATCCTCGATATTGGCTACGACAGCTCGGATGTGGGTTTTGACGGCGCATCCTGCGCAGTCATTAACGCTATCGGCAAACAGTCCCGGGACATCGCGATGGGTGTGGATGAGAGCAAGGACCACGAACAGGGCGCGGGCGATCAGGGCCTGATGTTCGGTTACGCCACCAATGAAACCGATGTGCTGATGCCTGCGCCGATTTTTTACGCACACCGACTGGTCGAGCGTCAGGCGCAACTGCGCAAGAACGGCACGCTACCGTGGCTGCGTCCCGACGCGAAGAGCCAGGTGACGTTGCGCTACGAGGACGGCAAGCCGGTAGCCGTCGATGCGGTGGTGCTATCTACGCAGCACAATGAAAAAGTGTCACAGAAAGAAATTCACAAGCAAGTCATGAAACACGTGATCAAGGAAGTGTTGCCGGAAAATTGGCTGCACAAGGGCACCAAGTACCACATCAACCCCACCGGCCAGTTTATTATCGGCGGTCCCGTGGGCGATTGCGGGCTGACCGGACGTAAAATCATCGTAGATACTTACGGCGGCATGGCACGTCATGGCGGCGGTGCGTTCTCCGGCAAGGATCCTTCCAAGGTAGACCGCTCGGCAGCGTATGCGGGCCGTTATGTGGCAAAAAATATCGTTGCAGCAGGTCTGGCAGATCGCTGCGAAATCCAGGTTTCCTACGCGATTGGCGTGGCCGAACCTACCTCGATTTCCATCGACACCTTCGGCACAGGCAAGGTTTCCGACGAGCGTATCGCTGAGCTGGTGCGCGACCATTTTGACCTGCGACCCAAAGGACTGATCGCCATGCTGAAGCTGAAGCGTCCCATCTACCGCAAGACGGCGGCCTATGGACACTTCGGACGCGAGGACAAGGACTTTACCTGGGAGAAAACGGACAAAGCCGCTGCCCTGAAGAAAAAGGCGTGATAACGCAGTAACGCCGACACTATCAACTGCAACGAACTGTCACACGGACCCAAAGGAATCACACTATGAGCACCGCAGAAATACTGAACAAGAAAGAAGATTACAAAGTCGCCGATATCGCACTGGCACAATGGGGTAGACGCGAGCTGGAAATTGCCGAGAGCGAGATGCCAGCGCTGATGGCAATGCGTGAAAAATACGCCGTCAGCCAGCCGCTGAAAGGCGCGAAGATTCTCGGCTGCATTCACATGACCATTCAGACCGGCGTGTTGATCGAGACACTGATTCAGCTCGGCGCCGAAGTTCGCTGGTCATCCTGTAATATTTTTTCCACGCAGGACCATGCCGCCGCTGCGATTGCTGCTGCGGGCATCCCTGTGTTCGCGTGGAAAGGTGAGACCGAGGAAGAGTACGACTGGTGTCTCGAACAGACAATTCTGAAAGACGGCGTGCCCTGGGACGCCAACATGGTGTTGGATGACGGCGGCGACTTGACTGCCATGTTGCACGACAAGTATCCCGCCATGCTGGATAAAATCCACGGTATTACCGAGGAGACCACCACCGGGGTACACCGCCTGCAGGAGATGTTGGAACACGGCAAGCTGAAAGTGCCCGCAATCAACGTCAACGATTCAGTCACCAAGTCCAAGAATGACAACAAGTACGGCTGTCGCCACAGCCTCAATGACGCTATCAAGCGCGGCACCGACCACCTGATGTCAGGCAAAAAGGCGCTGGTGATCGGGTACGGCGATGTCGGCAAAGGCTCTGCCCAGTCGTTGCGCCAGGAAGGCATGATTGTAAAGATTTCGGAGATCGACCCAATCTGCGCGATGCAGGCCTGCATGGATGGCTATGAAGTCGTTTCGCCGTTCATTGATGGGGTGAACGATGGCACTGAGGGATGTATCAACCGCGATCTGTTGTCTTCTATCGACCTGGTGGTTACTACCACCGGCAACTACAAGGTTTGCGATTCAAATATGCTCAAGGCGCTGAAAAAATATTCCGTGGTTAGCAATATCGGTCACTTTGATAACGAGATCGATACTGCATTCATGCGCCGCAACTGGGAATGGGAAGAGGTTAAGCCGCAGGTTCACAAGGTATATCGCGACAAAGCCGCCAACGACTATCTGATACTGTTGTCAGAAGGCCGACTGGTAAACCTTGGAAACGCGACTGGACACCCATCGCGCATCATGGACGGCTCCTTCTCCAACCAGGTGCTCGCGCAAATCTACCTGTATGAACGTCGCTTTGCCGATCTGGAACCGAATATGAAGCCCTCGGCGCTATCGGTTGAAGTGCTTCCCAAAAAACTGGATGAAGAAGTGGCGATGCATATGATTGGCGGATTCGGTGCGGTGCTTACGCGCCTGACAGCAGAACAGGCCGACTATATCAAGGTCAGCCCGGACGGCCCTTTCAAGCCCGACAGCTACAAGTATTAAGGAGTGGTGAGCAATGGCTGCGCGTAAACCGCGCATTAGCTGCGAGTTCTTCCCGCCCAAGACTGAAGCCGGCATCAACAAACTGCTGACTGAAGTTGCACCTGCCCTGAACGCTTTGGGTCCCGAGTTTTTCTCGGTAACCTACGGCGCCGGCGGCAGCACGCGTGACACGACTTTGGGAATCGTATCTGCACTGGTGGCAGCAGGGATTGATGTTGCTCCGCACCTCAGCTTTGGTGGTGACGACGAGAGCGCGGTGGCATCGATGCTCGAAAGCTATCAAAGCAAAGGGGTAAAGCGACTGGTCGCGCTGCGCGGCGATATTCCTTCGGGCACCGGTGGCGCGGCGCAGTTGGTTTACGCCAACCAGCTGGTGGCATTTATCCGCGACAGGACCGGCGATCAGTTCCGTATCGAAGTCGCCGCCTACCCGGAAATACATCCAGAAGCCAAGAGCTATGATTCCGATCTGCGCTTCCTGAAAGCCAAGCTGGACGCCGGTGCTAACAGTGCCATTACGCAGTACTTCTTCAATGTGGAAGCCTATTTTTACTTTCTCGACCAGTGCGCTGCAATAGGGATCGATAAACCCATCTACGCAGGTATTATGCCGATAACCAATTTCACCAATCTGCAGCGTTTCTCGCGCAATAGCGGCGCGGAGATACCGCGCTGGATTTGCCAGCGCGTGCACGCGTATGGCGACGACCAGGACAGTATCAGCAAGTTTGGTGTAGAGGTTGTTACACAGCTGTGTCAGACATTACTTGAAAGCGGTGCGCCCGGCATTCATTTTTACACTATGAACCAGGTGGAACCGACAAGGGAAATCTACAACAATCTGGGTCTTTAAGCGCGGAGCGCAGTCGTTATGCGCATCACTCGGATTCACACCAATCAAAGGCTCCATAGCAATACCATCGTGGTATTGGAATCGGAGGCCAGCCGCCATCTGGCACGCGTACTGCGTTTGGGCGTGGGGGATAGCATTACGGTGTTCGACGGGTACGGCGGTGAATATCCGAGTGAAATAACCGCCGTTGATAGGCATACCGTCAGCGTTCTGACCGGCTCACACCTGGCGAGAGAATGTGAGTCCAATCTGCAAATTCATTTGGGAATAGCGCTCTCGCGCGGCGAGCGCATGGATTGGGTCGTGCAGAAATCTACTGAGTTGGGCGTCGCATCACTGACCCCACTGTTTACGGAGCGCGCAGGCGTAAAACTTTCGGGCGAGCGAGCGCAGAAAAAACTGCAGCACTGGCGACAAATCGCCATCAGTGCCTGTGAGCAATGCGGTCGCAACCGTCCGCCGATGATTTATGACCTGCAAACATTGGAACACTGGCTGGCGACGGCTGAGGCTGAGCGAAAATTTGTGTTGCACCATCGGGCCGACGTTGTGACCAACGGCGAAGTGCCACAGAGCGTTGCGCTGTTGATAGGGCCCGAGGGCGGCTTGAGCAAAACAGAAATCGAAGCGGCGGAGCAGGCCGGTTACAGTTCCCTGCTACTGGGACCGCGAGTCATGCGCACCGAAACTGCACCACTGGCGGCAATTGCTATCCTGCAGGGCTGGTGGGGCGATATGCGGCCGATGCGCTAGCGCTTACACGACCGTTATCACGTTCGTTCCTGCAACCACCGGGCGTGGGTCCACTCCAAAAAACGGCCGACGGCATTGGCCGTGTGGTCAGCCCGTACTGAATGAAAAATTTCGAACGCATGCTGTCCGCCGGGAAGCTCCGCATAGGCAACAGGCTGCATAGAAACTTCCCGCAGCGCGGCGACAAATACCCGCGCTTCCTCCACCCACACCAGTGAATCGTGAGTACCGTGTAGCACGAATGTCGGGGGTGCGTCGGCCGATACATGGCTTAACGACGAACCGTTTTCCCAAAGTTCAGCATTCTCCTGCTGTGTGCACTGCATCACACGCTCACTGAGCAATTCTTCAATCGACATCTCCGGTCGAATTCGATGGCGATCCAGAAAATCGTATACCCCGTAGAATGGCACTGCGGCTTGCAGTGATGTATCCGCGTCCTCGAACCCCGGCTGCCATTCAGCGCGATTGGCTGTCAGCGCCGCCAACGAACTGAGATGGCCGCCCGCCGAACCGCCTGTGATCGCAATAAAATCGGGATTACCGCCGTACTCACTGATATTCTGCCTGATCCATGCGATGGCCTTTTTCACGTCGATAATATGTGCGGGAAACGCTGCCCGTGGGCTCAAGCGGTAATTGATAGCCACACACAGCCAACCGCGTTGCGCCATGTGGTACATCAGCGGCTTGCCCTGCTCTTCCTTGGAGCCGATAAGCCAGGCACCGCCGTGCACCTGAAGCAGAACTGGAAACCCACCCTCGCGAGGTTCACTGGGCTGATAAATATCCAGTAAATTGCGCTTGCCTGCATCGGCGTAGGGGATATTGGTATGTTTTTTTACGCCATCCCGCGCGAAGCGAAATGGTCGCAACCACTCTCGAGTACGAATCTCGTTGCTCAGTAGCTGCCGCCTTTGGGGAGGGATCTCTGACTCATAGTCCTCTCCGAGCGCACTACGCAGAGCCGGCTGCAAATACAGCGGTGTATCCATCGCCTGGCAATGCAGGTAAACCAGGCCCAACCAGGACAACGCGAATATACCCAACCCCATTTGTGCAAGCGGATCGGACAGGGCGCCAGAGAACCCCAGCAGGGCGGTCAGCGCTACCTGCCAGAGCAAATGGATCAGCGCGAGCTCACCGCACAACCAGGCGCTCAGAAAATAGATTGGGACAAACCAGTACACACGCCGCGCCTGCACGACGGCGGTGACAGTGCCAAAAGCGCTCAACAGCGCCAGTGTGAAGTAAATGACGGCAAGACTCACATTGTTCTCCAAAAGTAAGAACGCTTTTTGAAACCGCTATTCTAAGGCAATTTGTTGCTCACGTGTCATTGAGGGTTGGGCGATACGTACTTGCGCCACCGAGCACCTTTGCGTAAGTTAGCAGGCCCTGAGGGTTAGAGAGACTGCACAATGACCGTCAAACTGGGCGTGGTAATGGACCCCATCGCCGGAATCAATTACAAGAAGGACACCACCCTGGCTATGCTCTGGGCAGCGCAGGATCGTGGCTGGCAATTGTTCTATATGGAGCAGACCGATCTTTATCTGGAACAGGGCGTTGGCCGCGCGCGCATGGCACCATTGACGGCATTCAAAGATGCACAGCGCTGGTTTGAGTTGGGCGAGTACGCCGATATGGACCTCGAGCAACTCGATGTAATCCTGATGCGCAAAGATCCACCGTTCGACAACGAATACATTTACAGCACTTACATCCTCGAAGCGGCGGAACGTCGCGGTACGCTGGTGGTGAACCGCTGCCAAAGCCTGCGCGACTGCAACGAAAAAGTGTTTGCCACCCAGTTTCCACAGTGTTGCCCTCCCGTGCTGGTCAGTGCCGATATGCGGCGGCTTAAGGATTTCCAGAAACAATACGGTGATGTGATCTTTAAACCACTGGATGGCATGGGCGGCACCGCAATCTTCCGGGTAAAGCCTGGGGATCCAAATCTCAGTGTCATACTCGAAACGCTCACCGGCCACGGTGGCCAGACCATCATGGCGCAGAAGTTCATTCCGCAGATAGAGGACGGTGACAAACGCATACTGATGATCAACGGTGTGCCAGTGCCGTATTGCCTGGCTCGCGTTCCCCTGGTCGGAGAAACACGCGGCAACCTTGCCGCAGGAGGAACCGGTCGACCGCAGCCGCTCACAGAGCGCGATCAATGGATCGCTGCGCAGGTTGGTCCGGGTTTGCGTGAAAAAGGACTGTTATTCGTGGGCATTGATATCATCGGCGACTATCTTACCGAGGTCAATGTCACCAGCCCCACCTGCATTCGGGAAATTGACGCAGGCTACGATCTGGACATTGGCGGCCAACTGATGGATTGTATCGCTGGGGAACTAAGAAACAGGCGCTAGGCAGTCCATGTATTACCTGGAGACAGGAGCAGATAACAATAGTCGGTTTCGCAATGCGGTTATAGCAGCACTGGTATTGCACTTGCTACTGGTCCTGATTGTGAGCTTCAAAGCGAACTCGCCACGACGCTCCAACAGCCCACAAATTGAAGTTACACTCGCCACGCGCCCCAGCACGACAGCGCCTGATGATGCCCGCAACATCGCCCAAGCCAATCAGGACGGAAGCGGCAACGAGGCCCAGAGGAACCAGATCAGCACCACTAACCCACTTCAGTCGGACGCCAGCACAACGCAACAAGCGGTAAGCCGGGCATCGCAGACACAAATGGACCTGCAACGCGACACGCTCACTACTACGGCGAGGTCAAGCGATCAGGTCAGCAAACAGCCCAACCAGTCTGAACAACAGCTTGTTACACAACAGGGTGTCAGCGCTGAGGTTGATCGAATCAATCGCGAGATTGCCAGCCTGCAGGCGGAACTGGACGATGAGACTCGCAACTCGGTCAACCAACCTCGCGTGCGACGTCTTACCGCTGCATCGGCAAAACAGACCGTCGATGCCGCCTACTTACTGGACTGGCGTCAACGACTGGAAGCCGTAGGTAACCAGTACTACCCCCAAGCTTCTGTTCGCTATGGCATGTACGGCGACCTGCGTATGCTCGTCGTAATCCGGGCTGATGGCACGCTGGAAGATATCCAGATTCTCTCGTCTTCTGGATATGCCGTACTGGACGAAGCGGCGATCAAGATTGTTCGCATGGCCGCACCCTATTCGCCATTTCCGCCTGAATTAAAGGCTACCACGGACAAACTCGAAATTGTTCGAACGTGGCATTTCCAGGAAAACCCGCTAAGCTCTCCTTAAGCGCTGATCGTCAGGGTGCTGCTTGGTTATACCAAAGAGATTGTGTATTTCATGTCCGGAAAGTATTCCGTGAACACGGTTAAAAGCGGGGACTGCCTGCGGGATCATTTCCTGCTCGCAATGCCGCGCCTGACTGAGGGCATTTTTTCCCAGAGTATTACCTACATTTGCGAACACGGCGAAAGCGGCGCGATGGGCATTGTTATTAATCGTCCGCTGGATCTTTCCGTCGGTGACATTTTCGAACACCTGCAAATTAACACGCGAGGCGATTTTTCCGACGAGTTGGTGATGGCAGGAGGTCCCGTGCAAATAGATCATGGCTTCGTACTGCATCGCTATTGCGACAAGGTATGGGAAGCCAGCCTCAAAGTTACCCCGGAAATCACGCTCACCACCTCGCGCGATATTCTGCGCGCGATCGCTATTGGCGAGGGACCACGCGATCACCTGATAGCGCTCGGTTACGCCGGCTGGTCAGCCGGTCAACTGGAACAGGAATTGGCAGAAAACAGCTGGCTTACCCTGCCTGGCAGCAGCGATATTATTTTCTCTACTCCCGCAGAACAACGCCTCGACGCCGCGGCTGCGCTGCTGGGCATTGACATGAACCTGATCTCCGGTCAGGCCGGACACGCCTGAGCCGGCCGCGCCTGAGCCGGCCACGCCTGAGCCGGCCGCGCCTGAGCCGGCCGCGCCTGAGCCGGCCGCGCCTGAGCCGACGACACCTGAGCACAAGCGAGTCCCTACTTCCTGATGACACAAGCCTACCGTACAGTAATGGCATTTGATTTTGGACTGCGCCAAATTGGTGTGGCAGTGGGAAACAGCCTGCTGGGGACCACGACACCGCTACCCGTCATCCTGGCGAAGGACGGCATTCCCGATTGGCGCGTACTGGAGAACCTGGTGGCCCAATGGCGCCCCGATCTATTGGTGGTGGGTGAACCGCTGAATATGGATGGCACTGTCAGCGAGTTGAGTAACCGGGCTACTAAATTTTCGCGTCGCTTACACGGGCGACTGGGTTTGAACGTTGAAATGGTTGATGAGCGCCTCAGCAGCTTTGAGGCAAAGTCAATAAGCCGTGACCAAGGTCACCGCGGCGACTTCAAGCAGCAGCCGATAGACAGTCTGGCCGCCGAGCTTATTCTAAAAACCTGGCTCTCGGAAAATCGCACCGGGCATATCGGCTAGCGACCGTGAAAGCGGCCACCCTGGTCGTGTTCATCGAACGCCAGGCCAAGGCCTTCTCCCGTGCCAAAATCGCCACGATCGTGCATTTTGATTTGCAAGCGCACATCGTTGGCGGAATCGGCAAAGCGAACTGCGTCCTCCTTGGAGATTAAATTATCCTTGTAGGCCTTCACTAAAGACTGGTCCAGCGTTTGCATGCCGAGTTCCGTCGACTTGGCCATCAGCTCCTTGATCAAATGCACTTCGCCCTTGCGAATATATTCTGCAACCAGCGGAGAGTTCAGCAATACTTCCACCACGGGCGTCCTTCCTTTGCCATCCTTGCGAGGCAGCAACTGCTGGGCGACCATGGATCTCAGGTTGAGCGATAGATCCATCCACACCTGATTGTGCATTGCAGCCGGGAAGAAACTTTGAATTCTGTCCAGCGCCTGGTTGGCGTTGTTAGCGTGCAGTGTGCATAGACATAGGTGTCCCGTCTCGGCGAACGTCAGCGCCTGTTGCATCGTTTCCGCCGCACGCACCTCGCCGATCAGTATTACATCGGGAGCCTGCCGCAGGGTATTTTTCAACGCCACATCGAACGAATCGGTATCCATGCCCACTTCCCGCTGCGTAACAATGCAGCCGGCATGTTCGTGGATATACTCGATCGGGTCCTCAATACTGATGATATGGCCGCGGCTGTTCTGATTGCGATAGCCAACCATGGCTGCCAGCGACGTCGATTTACCTGTTCCGGTTGCGCCGACAAAGATGACCAGACCTCGCTTCGTCATCGCCAGCTCTTTGATGATGGGTGGCAGTCCGAGCTCGTCGATGGTGGGGATATTGGATTGTATGCGGCGCACGACCAGTCCACATTTACCGCGTTGCACGAAAGCGCTGGCACGAAAGCGCCCCAGGGCTTCATAACTCATCGCGTAATTGCACTCGTGATGCTTCAGGAACTCCTCCTGCTGATCCGGACGCATGGTCGACAAGACTATCTCCCGCGCATCTTCATCGGGTAACGCACGTTCGCTGATGGGATAAATCTGGCCGTCCACCTTAATGCTCGGCGGAGCATCCGCAGTGATAAACCCGTCGGAAGCGCCCTCCTTCACCATTCGTTCCAACAAGCTTTCGATTTTCATTTCAACGATCCCCTGTGAGTTTCAAGCGGGTGCAGCGGACTAGAAATTTTCCGGCATCCTGGCTTTTTCACGTGCCACTTCGCGCGTGATGGTGCGTTTGCTCACCATGTCTTCCAGGCACTGATCCATGGTTTGCATGCCGAGCGCACTGCCGGTCTGGATAGCGGAATACATCTGGGCGACTTTGTCTTCGCGGATTAGATTGCGAATCGCGGAGGTGCCACGCATGATCTCGTGCGCCGCTACCCGACCACCAGTGCTTCTTTTGAGCAGGGTTTGTGAGACAACCGCTTGCAGCGATTCTGACAACATCGATCGAACCATTGATTTCTCCGCCGCCGGGAACACGTCAATCACGCGGTCGATAGTCTTGGCTGCAGATGTAGTGTGCAAAGTGCCAAACACCAGGTGGCCGGTCTCGGCTGCCGTCAGCGCCAGACGAATGGTCTCCAGATCGCGCATCTCCCCTACCAGTATGATGTCTGGGTCTTCGCGCAATGCCGAACGCAAGGCCTCGGAAAATCCCAGGGTGTCACGATGTACTTCCCTCTGGTTAACCAGGCATTTCTTGCTCTCGTGCACGAATTCTATCGGGTCTTCAATGGTAAGAATGTGTTCATACTTATTGTCATTGATGAAGTCGACCATCGCTGCCAGCGTGGTTGACTTACCGGAGCCAGTCGGCCCGGTCACCAGCACCAGGCCACGTGGCATCATGGAGATATCGCGAAATACCTGCCCCATGCCCAGGTCTTCCATGGTCAGAACCTTGGAAGGAATGGTTCGAAAGACACCCCCCGCACCGCGGTTCTGATTGAAGGCATTGACCCTGAAACGCGCCACTCCGGGCACTTCGAAGGAGAAGTCGGTTTCGAGAAACTCTTCGTAGTCCTTGCGCTGCTTATCGTTCATGATGTCGTAGATAAGCTCATGGACCTGCTTGTGTTCCATCGGCGGCAGGTTGATGCGACGAATGTCGCCATCAACGCGAATCATTGGCGGAAGGCCCGCCGAGAGGTGCAGGTCAGATGCGCCCTGCTTGGCACTGAAAGCCAGTAATTCCGTAATATCCATTTATACACTCCCCTGTCGACACCATCTGCCGACTGCTCCCTGGCCAGGATGTCCATCGTGGCAGCGAGTCATCACCACGTCATATTATTCTCGTGTCGCCACGACCCCGAATCCGCTAACATTCGCGCCATGGACGAACAACTGCTTTCCGACAATATAGCAAAGCTGCTCCAAAGAGTAAGGTGCGCCGCAGAAAAAAGCCAGTATCACAATAGTGACATTCTTGTGGTTGCCGTCAGCAAAACCCAACCGGCGCAAGCCATTTCTGCGGCCCACCGCTGTGGACTGAATAACTTTGCTGAAAACTACCTGAGTGAGGCGCTGCAGAAGATATCCGAGCTGCAGGAACTGGATCTGATCTGGCATTTCATTGGACCTGTGCAATCCAATAAAACTGCCCAAATCGCACAACACTTCACCTGGGTTCACAGCATCGACAGAGCCAAGATCGCGCAAAGACTGAACGATCAAAGACCTTCACACCTGCCCCCGCTGCAGGTCTGTTTGCAGGTCAATATCTCCGGCGAGGCCAGCAAGTCGGGCGTCAGGTTGGTCGAGCTTGCAGAGCTGGCCTCTCTGGTACTGCAACTGCCCAGACTCGAGCTGCGCGGACTGATGGCAATACCTGCGGCCAATACCGATATCGAAACGCAACGGGGCGCATTTCGCCGTATGCGGGAAGCACTGGCACAGTTGCAAACACTGGCACCTGGTATCGACACGTTATCCATGGGCATGTCGGATGACATGGAACTTGCAATCCTCGAAGGTGCCACGCTGGTGCGCATCGGGACCGCGATATTCGGGCCGCGTAACAGGTGATTTTGGCCAGCGGCGGCGTGTATACTGCTCGACTGTTTTAGTGCTGGAAAGCTCATGGCAAGGACAATCTCCCGACCACCCCGCATCGCCTTTGTCGGCGCTGGCAACATGGCCAGCAGTATTATAGGCGGCCTGCTCGAAAGCGGTCATCCGGCCGAGCGTATCAGTGCCGCTGACCCATTCCCCGCCAGCCTGGAGCGGTTGCGCGAGCTTGCCCCGGTTGCGGTTTTCGATGACAACGCAGCCGCCGTCGACGGTGCCGACATTATCATTCTTGCAGTGAAGCCGCAGGTGATGGCCGAGGCCACCGACAGCATCTCCGCTGCAGTACTGGCCAACAGTTCACTGGTGATATCGATAGCCGCCGGTGTGACCATCGCCAGCATGCAAACCCGACTGAGCCCGCAGGCCGCGATAGTGCGCTGTATGCCGAACACACCAGCACTGCTGAGGTGCGGTGCCAGTGGTCTGTTTGCCAATCCGCAAACCACTAGCGAACAGCGAGACTTTGCCGAACAAGTGTTGTCCGCCGTCGGCATTACCTGCTGGGTGGACACCGAGGGCGAGCTGGATGCGATAACCGCGTTGTCCGGCAGTGGCCCCGCGTACTTCTTCCTGCTGATGGAGGCCATGATGGATGCCGCAGAACAATTGGGGCTGACGCGGGAAACGGCGAACAGACTCACCCTGCAAACGGGGTTGGGTGCCGCGCGCATGGCATTGGAGAACAACGTGGAACTGGCAGAATTGCGCCGCCGCGTAACCAGTCCCGGAGGCACCACAGAACGAGCCATAGAGAGTTTCGAACGGGACGAGTTGCGTAACACTGTCGCCAAAGCCATGCGCGCAGCTTCCGAACGCGCAATCGAAATGTCGCGGGAATTGGGCTAGGAGCGCCAACGACGAATGAATGCCATGTATGCCATCCTCACCTATTTGATTCAGACGCTGCTGAGCCTGTTTCTTGTTGCCATGTTGCTGCGTTTCCTGCTGCAACTGGTACGCGCCGACTTTTATAACCCGATTTCACAGTTTATTGTGAAGATCACCAATCCCCTGGTAGTACCCGTGCGCAAAATCGTACCGGGATATGGCAAGCTTGACTTCGCATCGCTACTATTGGCGGTGATCCTGCAAATCCTGGGCATCGCGGCGATTTTTATGATCAATGTCGGAGCCTTGCCCTCACCCGTTTTGCTGCTGCTGGGGGGTCTGCTCGGCGTGGCAGCACTATTGGTGCAAATCTACTTTTTCGCCCTGTTAGCCATGATTATTTTGAGCTGGGTCGCTCAGGGCAGTCACCATCCGGCAATCTTTTTGCTTTATCAGATCACTGAGCCTGTGATGGCGCCGGTGCGCAAAATATTGCCCCCAATGGGTGGTCTGGACTTTTCACCGATCCTCGTCTTCGTGCTGATAAATGTCGTCCAGATCATGCTACAGCACATGGCTGCCGCAGTGGGCGTCCTTGGATTCACCCCCTGGTTAAGTTAGCCGTATGAGCGCGCCCACTCAGTCTCGGTCTGTCGGCATTGTCGTTCCGCAGGTCGCGCATTTCGACGAGCCCTTGGACCTCACCTGCGGCCGTCAACTTCCCAGCTACGATCTGGTATACGAAACTTACGGCGAACTCAATGCGCAGCGCTCCAATGCGGTGCTGATCTGCCATGCGCTCAGTGGCAACCATCACGCGGCGGGCTATCACAGCGCGGATGACAAGAAGCCGGGTTGGTGGGACGAGTGCATTGGACCGGGCAAGCCAATCGACACCACACGGTTCTTTGTGGTGTGCCTGAATAATCTCGGTGGTTGCCATGGATCAACCGGCCCGAGCTCCATCAACCCTGCAACCGGCAAACCCTGGGGGCCTTCTTTTCCCAGCATTAGAACGCGGGACTGGGTGCTCAGCCAGGCACGCCTGGCAGATTATCTGGGCATAGATTGTTGGGCTGCAGTAGTTGGCGGAAGTCTGGGTGGGATGCAGGCCATGCGCTGGTCGCTGGAGTTTCCGCAGCGCATCCGGCATTGCATCGTAATCGCTGCGGCACTGAAACTCAGCGCCCAGAACCTGGCATTTAACGAAGTTGCGCGCCAGGCGATTGAGTCCGATCCTGATTATGCCAGCGGTCATTACCAGGAGCAGAACACCGTGCCGGCCCGGGGTCTTGCCCTGGCACGCATGATCGGCCACATTACCTACCTGTCCGACGATGCGATGGCTAACAAATTCGGCCGCGATCTGCGCTCGGGTAGCCTCGGCCGAGGAGAGACTGCAAACGCCGAGTTCCAGGTCCAGAGTTATCTGCGTTACCAGGGAAGTCAGTTTTCAGGTCACTTCGATGCTAACACCTATATTTTGATGACACGCGCCCTGGATTATTTTGACCTCGCGCTGGAGTACGACAACGACCCGGTAGCGGCCTTTCGACATGCGCGCTGCAGTTTTCTGGTAATTTCTTTTTCCACCGACTGGCGCTTTGCACCCGAGCGCTCGCAGGAGATCGTCAATGCTCTGCTGGCCGCAGAAAGGCCCGTTACCTATGCGGAAATCGAAGCCAATGAAGGACACGACGCGTTTCTGATGCCCATACCGCGCTACCTCGATGTGTTTAGTGCCTATATGCTGCGTGTGGGAGAAAATCGCTAATGCGTCTGGACCTTTCACACATTCAGCGCTGGATAAAGCCTGGCTCGCGGGTTCTGGATCTGGGCTGCGGCGATGGTGTATTTCTGGAGTTTCTGCGCGATCAGCGACAGGTAATCGGCACCGGCCTGGAAATCGACCAGGACTACATCACCGCCGCCATCGCGCGCGGACTTAACGTTGTGGAACAGAATATGGATGAGGGTCTGGGCAATTTTCCCGACCAGAGTTTCGACACTGTCGTGCTGGCCCTCGCCCTACAGGCCGTTCATTATCCCGACCGGGTGCTTGAAGAAATGTTGCGCATCGGTCGCGAGTGCATCGTCACATTCCCGAACTTCGGTCACTGGCGCTGTCGGCTGATGCTGGGTATCCGTGGGCGCATGCCGGTATCCGGCTTTATGCCCTATACTTGGTACAACACCCCCAATATTCATTTTTGCACGGTGAAGGATTTTGAGAACCTGTGCCGGGATAAAGGCATCCGCATTCTGGCCAGGGATGTCGTCGGTAGCACCAAGCGTCAAACACTGCTGTTTGATAAATGGCCCAACCTGTTCGCCACCACGGCGATCTATCACATTACTCGCTAGTATGCGCACATTGAGTCTCTTTCGTTTTGCACTCTTCTGGCTGATGCTTGGGCCAGGACTGACTCTGGCACAACAGACCGAGACTTTCGGTTCTTTTGATTTACATTACAGCGTCGTCAACACAACGTTCCTGGATCCTGAAATTGCCGCGGCCTATGGGATCACGCGTGGAGAAAAACGCGCGATTCTCAACCTGTCGGTGCGCGAAAATCTCGCTGAGGGCAACGTAGCCCGCTCTATGAACTTGCAGGGCCGCACCTGGGACCTGATGCAGAATCAGGATCTTACGTTTAGAGAGATTCGTGAGGGCGAGGCGATTTACTACATCGCAGAATTTCCGTTTATCAATGAGGAGTGGCGTTTTTTCGACATTGATTTTCAACCTGAAGGGGCGCAGCAAAGCTATACCTTCAAGTTCAAACACCAACTCTACGTCGACTGAGGCCAGCTCCATTGGATCAACACACGGTGGTTTTGGCCAGTGGCAATCGAGGTAAATTGCGGGAACTGGGTGATTTACTCGCCCCTCTAGGAGTGATGCTGCAACCGCAGTCCTTGTACAACGTTTCCGATGTTGAAGAAACCGGTTTGAGCTTTGTCGAGAATGCCATCATCAAGGCACGCCATGCGGCGCAGCACACCGGCTTACCGGCTATTGCCGATGACTCTGGGCTCGAAGTGGATTTCCTCGATGGCGCCCCCGGCATTCATTCTGCACGCTATTCAGGCGCTGGCGACGATGCCAACAACACAAAACTTCTGCAACAGCTGGGTGATACGCCAGAATCAAAACGCAGTGCACGGTTCCAATGTGTTCTTGTTTATATGCGTCACGCAAACGATCCCACTCCGATGGTATGCCAGGCCAGTTGGGAGGGGCGCATCCTGTTTGCGCCAGCCGGAGATAACGGGTTCGGTTACGACCCGCTGTTCTACATTGCCGAACTTAACTGCAGTTCTGCACAACTCGCCCCGGAAGTAAAAAATCGCATCAGTCACAGGGCCAAAGCCAGCGCCCTATTGTTCGACGCGCTGCGTCGGCGCTGATGCAACTTCCACCGCTGGGTCTGTATATCCACCTGCCCTGGTGCGAGCGTAAATGCCCTTATTGCGATTTCAATTCGCATGAATCCAGAGACATTCCTGAAGCAGACTATGTCCGCGCATTGCTGGAGGATCTGCGCCAGGACCTGCCACTGCTGCAGGGGCGTACCGTCGAGACTTTGTTCATCGGTGGCGGCACACCGAGTCTTTTCTCAGCGGAATCGATTCATCTGCTGTTGCAGCAAATCGCAAACATGGTGCCGCTGAGTGCAACGCTGGAAGCCACTATGGAGGCCAACCCCGGCAGCGCAGAGGCCGATAAATTTCTGGCCTTCCGGGAAGCGGGCATTAATCGCCTGTCTATAGGCATCCAGAGTTTTGATGACCTGCAATTACAGGCGCTGGGGCGTGTGCATACAAGCTGCCAGGCGCATGCGGCAATAGAGTTTGCTCAAGCCGCGGGGTTTGCCAGTGTTAATCTCGACCTGATGCATGGTCTCCCGGGGCAAACCGTGCGCAGCGCACAGGCCGATCTGGAAAGCGCCATCGCCTGCGATCCAGCACATATTTCCTGGTACCAGCTTACCGTGGAACCGAATACCGTATTTCACAAGCGGCCACCAAGTTTACCTGTAGAGGACGAACTGGCGGACATCCAATACTGCGGCGAACAACTGTTGTCGGCCGCCGACTACGCGCAGTATGAAGTTTCTGCCTACAGCCAGAAAGGTTTCAATTGCCGCCACAACACTAACTATTGGTCTTTTGGCGACTATCTGGGCATCGGCGCAGGCGCGCACAGCAAAGTGACCTTGGCCGACTACTCTATCGAGCGGTACGCCAAACGACGACAGCCGCAAGACTACATGGCAGTGGGAAACGGACAATATATCGCCAACAGGCAAAGGCTTACCCAGGATGAAGTCGTCGGCGAGTTTGCAATGAACGCGCTGCGCCTCAATGCGGGATTCAGGGTGGCGGACTTTACCGCGCGTACCGGTTTGTCCGAAGCGCTGCTGGACTCGCCGTTAATGGTCCTTTGCGCGCGCGAGCTGCTGGTGCGCGAAGGTGACATTGTCAGGGCGACCGCGTTAGGAAGACGGTATCTGGACAATGTAGTTGCTGAGTTTTTTTCCGATTAACGACGGGAAAATACGAGATCCCAAACCCCATGCCCGAGCCGCTCACCGCGTATTTCAAATTTGGTCTGCGGCCGGTGCATCGGTCGCGGCGAAAACTGCCCGTCACCACAGGTGTTGGATAACCTGTCATTAGCACCAAGAACCACCATCATCTGTTGCGCGTAGTCTTCCCAATCCGTCGCCAGATGCAGCACGCCATTGGGTTTGAGTTTGCTGGTCAGAAGTGCAACAAACTCCGGTTGTATCAATCGTCGCTTGTTGTGGCGCTTTTTGTGCCAAGGGTCAGGAAAGAATATCTGCACGGTGTCGAGCGAGGAGTCTGGTATACAGTCGCGCAGGACCTCTACTGCGTCGTGACAGTAGATGCGAATATTGTCGAGGTGGTACTCGGCGATGCTATGTAACAACCGGCCGACACCCGGTTTGTGCACCTCAATAGCAATAAAATTGGTGCCCGGGTCGGCCTGCGCCATCGCGGCCAGCGATTGGCCCATGCCAAAACCGATCTCCAGGACAGTGGGGCCGATTCGATCAAACGCGGTATCGACGCAGTATTCACCCGCAACGTATTCCAATCCCCAACGCTGCCAGCCCTGTTCATACGCTCGCTGCTGTCCCGCCGTCATGCGACCGGTGCGCAGCACATAGCTACGTAAAGGCCGTCTCTTGTCGAGATCTGTCATGGCATACCCCGGCAGCAGACCTGAATCAGACCAGCAACTTCCAACCCGTGGCAGCAAGGCAGGCCCAGCCGGCAATGAAGGCAAGTCCACCCAGTGGAGTGACTGCACCAAGCCAGCGTATGCCGGTAATGCTTAATAAATAGAGACTGCCGGAAAACACTAGTATGCCAAGGAAAAACATCCAGCCACTGGTTTTAAGCAGCGCCGTTTGCGGTTGGCTCAAGGCAATGACACCTACGGCCAGAAGTGCAAAACTGTGAAAAAAATGGTACTGCACTGCGGTGTCGAAGACACCCAGCGCATAGTCATCCAGCCGTCCCTTGAGCGCATGTGCGCCGAACGCACCAAAGACCACTGCCAGCATGGCACTGAGTGAAGCCAGGGTGATGAATAATTTCGCCATACTCTGTTTCTAACCGGGAGGCGGCATTCTTTGCCGCCTGGTTTGTAGTAAGGTTCAGGCCGCTATGCTGGATCGCAGCTTTTCCATAGCCGACTGCTCTAGCTGTCGAATGCGTTCCGCCGATACGCTGTACTGCGCAGCCAACTCGTGAAGCGTCGCCTTTTTTTCTGCCAGCCAGCGCTGGGATAGTATATCGCGGCTGCGCTCGTCCAGTTCTGCCAGCGCTTCGTGCAGCTGGCTCTCACTGCTATCTTGCCAATCACTGGACTCCAATATCAACGCCGGATCAGCGCTTAGGTCCTCAAGATAGTACTGCGGAGCATGCCACGCTTCGTCATCATCAGCATCAATCGGTTGGTCATATCCCAAATCGCGGCTAGTCAGGCGTCCTTCCATACGTTGAACTTCGCAAACATCGACACCCAGATCATCCGCGATCGCTTGCGCTTCATCGGGGCTCAACCATGACAAGGTTTTTTTAGCACTGCGCAGGTTAAAAAACAGTTTGCGCTGCGCTTTGGTGGTAGCTACCTTGACGATGCGCCAGTTGCGCAGTATGTACTCGTGCATTTCAGCTTTGATCCAATGCACTGCGAACGATACCAGACGCACACCCTTCTCAGGATTGAAGCGCTTGACCGCCTTCATAAGACCCACGTTGCCTTCCTGAATCAAATCAGCTTCGGCGAGTCCATATCCGGAGTAGCTGCGCGCAATGTGCACAACAAAGCGCAGGTGAGACATCACCAGTTCGCGTGCCGCCTGTAAATTCTGGTTGTAGTAAAGATCCGCTGCGAGTTCGCGCTCACGTTCCACGCTCAGCAACGGAATACTGCTGACCGCCTGCACATACGCCGGCAGGTTTGCTCCGGGAACCATCTGATCAACGGGCAGTAGGCTGTTACGCATTGTTTAACCCTCATGGTGTCTGGTGCCAATTTTAGCACTCATCTAGTTAGAGTGCTAATTTCAGATTAGTTCACCCGTTTACAGCCGAGAAATAAAATCTCTATTAAAATCAATAGGTTGTGTGTATTCTTGCCATTTTATTTCGGATCAACGAGGCTCAATATGCACCAGGTGCCGCGAAACCGCCAGCCACGCGCCTGCCAAACCCAGCATGCCGCCGAGTATCACCAGATTCAGCGCTCCCATCACGCCCAGTCCGCGGAGCTGAAAAGCGCTCTCATACAGCAAGGCCAATTCGCCGATGGGCTCCTCCAGGAACCACAATGCAGCAGACACTAGCAGGGCCGCCAGAAAACCCCCGCCCACTCCGTACCACAGTCCGGTGTACAAAAATGGTCGTCGCACAAATCCATTACTGCCGCCGACCAGTTTTACGATGACGATTTCATCGCGCCGACTCTCAATACCGAGCTTGATGGTGTTACCCAGTATCAGCAAAACCCCTATAACCAGCATGCCGCCAACTGCCATGACCAAACGACGGCCGAGTTCCATAAGGCTGTTCAAACGCTGCAACCACTGCATGTCGAGCACCGCTTCAGCCACTTCGGTACGGGTCTGCAGCTCTGCGCGCAGCGCAGAGACGGCTGGCTCATCAAGGTCTGCAGCGGGAGTTACGAGCATCAGGTCGGGTAGCGGGTTTTCCTCCAGGCTGGCCAAAACATCGGCAAAACCAGATAACGTACGAAACTCCTCTAATGCCTCTTCACGGGAAATAATCCGGGTCTCGCGGATATCCTTACGTGATACGAGTTCTTCCTCAAATGCTCTCGCGCTTTCGTCGTCCACGCGGTCCTGCAAAAACAAGGATATTTGCGCGGGACTTTCCCAGCCCGCACTCACCTGGCTTACATTATCCAACGCCACATTCAGACCCACAGGCAACGCCAGCGCGATGCCGATCACCAACCACGTGAGAAGACTGGACCCCGGATTATCAAGTACGCGCACCAGGCTGTCGGCCGCTGACAGTCTATGATGCTGCAACCACGCATTCAGTCGATCTTTCCAGCCTGTGCGACTTGGGCTGGCACCTTCCCGACGCCGCACGGTTTCACGACGCGCTTTCACAACGCGCTACCACTGACGAGACACCCTTGCCGCAACGTGATGATGCGATGGCGCAGACGGGAAATCAGGATCAGGTCGTGACTGGCAATCAGCACCGTCACGCCCACTTGGCTGAAATCCTCGAACAGCTTCATGATCTCGGCGGACAAGACTGGATCGAGGTTACCGGTTGGTTCGTCTGCCAACAGAATTTTAGGTTTGCCCACTACTGCGCGAGCAATTCCCACGCGCTGTTGCTCGCCACCGGAAAGCGTAATCGGTAAAGCGCGCTCCCGACTCAGCAGCCCCACCTTGTCCAGCGCGGCACGAACCCGCCTGCCAATATCTCTATGATCGTAACCGGCAATTATTAACGGTAACGCCACATTATCGAAGACCGAGCGATCAAACAGCAGCTGGTGGTTCTGGAACACAACGCCAATGCCACGCCGATGCTGAGGAATACCACGTGCACGCACGGTGGCGAGGTTCTGTCCATCGATGATGACTTGTCCACGGCTGGGTCTATCCATGAGCATAATCAGTCGCAGCAGCGTGCTTTTTCCGGCTCCGGAATGCCCAGTGAGGAAAACCAGTTCATCACGATCTATCCTGAAACTGATTTCCCGCAGCGCATCGTGTCCTTCTTCGTAGCGCTTGCTGACCCGGTCGAATGTAATCATGCAGCAGTGTCGTCTACATCAAACAGTGCTTCAATAAATTGTTCCGCCTGAAAGGGACGCAGATCTTCAACGGCCTCACCCACACCAATATACCTTATCGGGAGAGCCAACTTCTTTGCTATAGCGAAGATAATCCCGCCTTTTGCGGTGCCATCCAGTTTGGTCAGCGTGATACCCGACACACCAACCCACTGCTGAAAATGTTCTGCCTGCGACAGTGCGTTCTGGCCGGTACCAGCATCGAGTACCAACATCACTTCATGGGGTGCTGAAGGGTCAAGTTTGCCTATAACTCGAACCACTTTTTTCAGCTCCTCCATAAGATTGTCCTTGTTGTGAAGGCGACCCGCTGTATCTGCTATCAGTACATCCACCTTGCGAGCACGCGCAGCCTGCAGGGCATCAAACACCACAGATGCACTGTCTGCGCCGGTATGCTGGGCAATCACTGGAACGCTATTGCGCTCTCCCCACACCTGTAGCTGCTCTACCGCAGCGGCCCGAAAGGTATCTCCTGCTGCCAGCATTACCGAGCGCCCCTCGTCCATATAGCGCCTTGCCAGTTTGCCGATCGTAGTGGTTTTGCCAACGCCATTCACACCCACCATCAGAATAACGAAAGGTTGGTGACCACCAAGTTCCAAGGGCGCCTCGCACGGTCGCAGCAAAGTCAGTAGTTCTTCTCGCAGAGCATTGTGCAGTGCTTCAGGTCGGGTGAGCTCCTTGCGGGAGACGCGCTGTGTAAGACGCTGGATTATTTCAAGGGTGGCATCGACGCCCACATCCGCCATCAAAAGTCGCGATTCAAGTTCCTCAAACAGTTCGGCATCAATTTCCTTGCGCCCCAGAAAGAGGTTCCCCAACCCTTGTACCAAATTATCGCTAGTGCGACCCAACCCGAGACGTAACCGGGAAAAGATGCCCGGCTTGGTGTCCCTTGCGTTCTTTGCGTCAACGACCAGCTCAGTTTCAACTGGCTTATCGCGCTGCTCCGGCGTCGCATCTGGTTCGGAGGACGTTGTAACGTCTTCAGCCGTTTTTTTACGCTTAAAAAATTTCATATATGTCGTGTTACAGTGAGTGAGAATTACCGCCCGAAAAGGCGCCTATCGTACCACCCTTGGATTAAGCGAAGAAATGTCAGGAACTTCAGGCCGCAGCGCGAGGCAGAGCGCGGTGCGTATCATCGGCGGAATCTGGCGTGGACGAAAACTCGCCTTTACGCCATCTGAGGGTTTGCGGCCCACCGGTGATCGAATCAGAGAAACCCTGTTCAATTGGTTAGCTCCCGAACTACGCGGCGCTCGCTGCGTAGATCTCTTTACCGGCAGCGGGGCTCTTGGACTGGAAGCGCTTTCCAGAGGAGCTGTCCACTGCGATTTTGTCGACAGTGCGAGCCGCGTGATTTCCACAGTGCAACAACACCTTAAAACACTAGATGCACAAGACAGGGGGCTCTGCCATCAATGCACGGCACAGCAATTTCTGGAAAACGCACCCACGCCTTACGACATAGTATTTATCGATCCCCCGTTCAAGTTGCAGCTGGTGGAGCCCGTCTTGAACACATTGGTACAGCGAAGTTTGCTGCTCAACGATGCCCTCGTGTATATCGAAACGGCGGCATCGGAAAGCCTGCCAGCAATGCCATCCAACTGGTCCAAGCATCGGGAAAAATCGTCCGGCGGCGTGTCATATAGATTGTTTCGTATCGCGCAGGGTGTAGATCAGCGATAAGCAATTAGTGAGCGGATCGCGCCGCATTGTCGCCATCTGGCAAATTGTTTACCATCGGCTGTCCCGTCTTCACAACCGGCCATTAGCATGCGAACCAACTGCGTAATCTATCCGGGTACTTTCGACCCGATAACAAATGGCCATGTCGACCTGACTGAGCGTGCAGCAAGGCTGTTCGACCGCGTTGTAGTCGCCATCGCGTATAGTCAGAAGAAGACACCGTTGTTCAGCCTTGATGAGCGAGTCGCGCTTTGCAAGGTGGCATTGGAACACCTCGACAATGTCGAAGTCATCGGTTTTAGTAATCTACTGACAGATTTTGCCAAAAGCCAGAACGCCCGCTGTGTCCTGCGTGGACTCAGGGCGGTTGCGGATTTCGAGTACGAGTTCCAACTGGCCAATATGAACCGGGCGATTTACCCCGAGTTCGAGAGTATATTTCTCACTCCCTCGGAGCACCTGTCCTATATTTCATCGACCCTGGTGCGGGAAATCGCCGCGCTGAATGGTGACATCAGCCCCTTCGTACCGCCGCAGGTTGCAGCGGCACTGAAGGCCCGGTTTACTGAGTCCTGAAAGTGCTCTGAAATGTCAGGGCTGTACTTCAGGACTCAGTCGCTTTTGCGTCTCTGGCTTGTTGCCGTTTGATCGCCTCGGCATCTTTCCCGGTATAACCCGTATTACGACAACCGAGGCATCGCATGAACGTGGTCTCCACCGGCCCGCCTATCAATGTGCCTGCTGCTTCGCTGGCGTTACCGGCCAGTAAAGTGAAAGGCAGGCTGACCAGCCACACAGCGGCACCACCCACAGTCAGCACCGCACCAATTGGTCGAGCAACCAGTAGATCTCCCACCATGGCCCACTCGTTAGGGCTCTCATCGATTGCTTCCTGCGCCCAGAGTGTTTGTGGCACTAACAGACAACTTACCGCCAAAGCAACCACGGCGCGACGCGCCTTCACTATTATTCTCATACTCACGCTCCCCGGGTTTCTACCCGCTCCCCTTTTTCAGCTAGTTTAGCCTGATCATTGTTGGCAGGTCACGCAGTAGACGCTGCTGCGCTGACCCAGGCGCACCTCCCGCAGGAGCGTCCCACACACCTTACAGGGCTGCCCTTTACGACCGTAAACATACAGTTCCTGGGCGAAGTATCCGGGCTTACCGTCTCCGCCCACAAAATCTCGAAGAGTAGTTCCACCGCGCTCTATGGCGAAAGTAAGTACTTGCTTTATGTGTAACGCAAGTCGCTCATACCGCACTTTGGAAATTCTACCGGCAGCGCGGTTCGGACGAATTCCCGAAAGAAACAGAGCCTCGTTAGCGTAAATATTACCAACGCCAACAACAACTTTTCCGTCCATGATAAAGCTCTTGACCGGCCCTTTCCTGCTGCGAGAGCGACGGTAGAGCATTGGGCCATCAAATTCCGTCGAGAGGGGTTCCGGCCCCAACTGGGCCAATAATGGATGAACAGCTTCACCCTGCGCCAGCCATAGAAAGCAGCCAAAGCGCCGCGGATCGTGATAGCGCAAGCAATTGCCATCGTCCAGAACTATGTCGATGTGATCATGTCTGGCAACCGGATCATCGCGGGAAACGATACGCAGCGACCCTGACATCCCCAGATGCACTAGCGCTGAACCAGCCGCTGTCTGAAAAAGCAGGTATTTAGCGCGGCGGTTGACACCAGTGATCGTCTGTCCAGTGAGCGCTATTGCCAATTCATTCGGAACCGGCCAGCGTAAGCGGGGTTCGCGCACGGCTACCTGGATCACCTTGCGACCCATACAGTGCGGAGCGACGCCTCGGCGTGTGGTTTCGACTTCTGGCAGTTCGGGCATAACGAAGCGGCCTATCCTCTGTCTTGTCGGCGAGTACCCTGAAACAAAAACCCCGGCAATGGCCGGGGTTTTACATGCTGCATCTGTGAAATTGCGATTATTTTATTTTACCTTCTTTATACATCACATGCTTACGCACTACCGGGTCGTACTTTTTCATTTCAAGTTTATCCGGAGTGGTTCGCTTATTTTTGTCCGTGGTATAAAAATGTCCTGTACCAGCGGATGAATTCATTCTGATTTTATCTCTCATCGTCCTTCTCCTCTAAACCTTCTCACCACGAGCACGAATATCGGCCAACACTTGCTCAATACCTTGCTTGTCGATAATGCGCATACCCTTGCTGGAAACCCGCAACGTCACAAAACGCTTTTCAGTTTGCAACCAGAAACGGTGCTGGTGCAGGTTAGGCAAAAAACGACGACGAGTGCGATTCTTTGCATGTGACACATTGTTTCCAGTTATCGGACGCTTGCCGGTAACCTGACAGACTCTAGACATGATCTTTACTCTCCCAAAAAGACGCGGGATTTTCAGTAATTGTGGTGTTACAGAACGGTCCGAACGAGACACCGGCCGCGCAGAGCGCGACTTTATACCAGAACATACCGGGCATAGCAAGTCAGGGGGCGCCGCCGCGAAAGGGCAAAACGCGTTCTAAAGCAGCCCCGCCTCGGCAAAGGAATATTCACAGCCGCTGCCGATGATAATATGATCCAACACTCGAATATCCAGCAATGCCAGCGCAGAACACAGGCGCTCGGTAATCCTGCGATCAGCGGTGCTGGGCTCAGCCACACCCGAAGGGTGGTTGTGGGCAAAGATGACGGCACCGGCACCATACTGTAGCGCCCTGACTGCCACCTCCCGGGGGTAAACTGCGGCCCCATCCAACGTACCAAAAAATAAGTCCTCGCAACGCTGCACCCGATGCTGGCTGTCCAGGAAAAGGCAGGTAAACACTTCCCGGTTACGAGTCCCCAGGTGGTATTGAAGAAAACGCCTGGTCTCGCTCGGGCTGCTCAATACGTCGCCCGCCGAGACGCTCTGCAACGCTTGGCGGGACGCCAATTCGATCGATGCTTGCAAGCGTGCGTACTTGGCCGGCCCGACACCGGCACAACGCAACAAGCGATCTTGTGTGGCGCGTATCAACCCGGCGATCCCTTCAAACTCACTGAGCAGGTCGCGCGCCATATCCAAAGCGCTGCAGTTGCGATAACCAGTGTGGAGCAGCACTGCAAGCAATTCAGCGTCCGAGAGGGTGGAAGCGCCGCGCTCCAGTAATTTTTCGCGTGGGCCTTCCCCTGGCAGCCACCGTGTAATACTCATCGTGCCCCTCCTTGAGCTCACCACTCTCACTGTGTCAAATACTGCAACTCAATGGTATCTTTCTCGCTCGGCAATCTTCCCAGTTTGGGCAAGTAAATGGCACATCTTTTTAATCGCAACGTCTTGCTGGGAGTCAGTGGTGGTATAGCCGCCTACAAATCTGCACAGTTGGTCAGAGACTTGCAGGAACGCGGTGCGACAGTACGCGTAATAATGACGCACGGCGCTCAGGAGTTCATAACGCCGCTGACTCTACAGGCACTTTCCGGCAATCCGGTACACACACAATTGCTCGATGATAGAGCCGAACTGGGAATGGGCCATATTGAATTGGCACGCTGGGCAGACCTTCTGTTAATAGCCCCGGCTACTGCCGACCTGATCGCACGCTTGAGCGTAGGACGAGCTGACGATCTGCTGACAACTGTCGCACTGGCTTGCGCTGCGCCTCTCATGCTAGCGCCCGCCATGAACCAGCAGATGTGGAAAGACCAGGCCACTGCCACCAATATCCAAACACTGGTCGCTAGAGGCGCGCGTGTCGTCGGCCCGGCGACAGGACTACAGGCCTGCGGCGATGTGGGTCTGGGTCGCATGGAGGAGCCAGCAGTCATCGCTGAGGCGGCCGCCAATCTGTTTACTCACGGCCTGCTGACCGGCAAGCGTGTCGTTATCACTGCTGGCCCAACAAGAGAGGCGCTGGATCCCGTGCGCTATATCTCCAATAACAGCTCAGGCAAAATGGGATACGCTTTGGCGCAAGCAGCGGTAGATGCCGGCGCAGTGACCACACTGGTCAGCGGGCCGGTCAATTTGGCCACGCCAGACCATGTGCGGCGATTCGACATCATGAGTGCGGATCAAATGCTCACAAAATGCCTCGAGCTCCTGCCGGAATGCGACATATTCATCGCCTGCGCTGCAGTGGCCGATTACCGTCCAGCATCGATTGAAGGTCAAAAAATCAAGAAGGGGCCAGAGGAAGTGAACCTGCAGCTGATTCGCACACCGGATATAGTAGCGACGTTGGCAGCAAGTGGGCAGCGGACCTACACGGTGGGTTTTGCGGCTGAAACCGAAAACGTCCTGGCCTATGCCAGGGACAAACTGCAGCGCAAAGGCCTGAACATGATAGTCGCCAATGATGTATCCGATCACACCATAGGATTCAACAGCGACCACAACGCCGTTACTATAATCTGGCACACAGGCGAGCAGGCGCTGCAACACGCCAGCAAAAGCACCATTGCGCGCCACATCATGCAGGCAATCGCCGAGCAAACACATGAGAGTGAATAAATGTCGCCGTGCTCCTTACGATGCACCCGCTTCGCGGTGCTGTCGTTGACAAACTGGTCATGCAAATTTTTAGGGAGTATGTCCGTTTGAGTGATCGAGACTATGTACTATTATGGCGTCATGGACGTGCCGACTGGCTCAGTGAATGCTGAAGCTTAAAAAAATTAAAAAGACCGCTCCCGAAGATAGCGCTGTTGGGGACGCCGTAAGCAATAACCCACAGGGAATCGACGCCAAGGGCAATGCCCTGCAGAGAATTGGCGGAATTGCACTGTTGACTATATTGATTCCGGTGTTGGTGGGGTTTGCCTATCTGATTCTGGTGCGTGAACCGATCCTGCAGGCGCAACAAATTGAACGGGTTTCTGAGTCTTTTGCCCTGCAAAAAGCAACTGACATCCATCGCCTGTTCACGCGGCTGAAGGATCGAATGCAAAGCGCCGCTCTCTCGCCACTGGCCCTTTCTGCAATCGCCAGCAAATCCGACGATGACATCGCCCTGGTCGAAAAAGCCATGTTGGATTATTTTCCAGAAGTAGTCAGCCTCAGAATTATTCCGATTGGTGATATGGGCACCGCTGACTTTTCTGAGGGCAACCAGGGCCTGCGCAATCATATTGAAGTCGATCTCGTCCGCCGCTCCAGCGAGGGCGAAGAGACGCAACCAGAAGCCTACAAGTTCGAAGATCAGTGGCTGACATCTATGGCTGCGCGGGTGACTCATCCACGGATTGACGACCGCTGGGCAGTAATCATCATCACGCTCGACAACAAGCAAATCGCGAAACAACTCAAGCAGTTAGGGGGTGCCAGTGGCAGAGTCGCACTGGAACAACGCTATACTACGCCCGGCGGCAAAGATCGTCTGGATGTAATTGCGTTTAGTGGCAATGGCACTGTTAGCCCCAACACCATGTATAAAGACGTCCCAGGGACACCCTGGCGAATCTCATTCAGCCCGTCCGATGAAATGTTAGCTGCGCTGACGATCAACCCTGTGCCTTTATACACCGTGTTGGCGCTACTGGTGTTTGCTGCCTTCGTCTGCCTGTCTGTCGTACTGATACTGTTTCCCAAAAAGTTGAGTGGAGAGATCAACAGAGTTATCTCTGCTGCCGACCAGAAAACACCACTCACACTGTCCATTCCCGAACTGGTTTCAATTGCCAAACAGTTGCGCCGCGCCACACTGCGCGCATTACGCCAGACGAGTTCAAGCTACTCCGATATACCGGTCCCGTTGGTAGAAACCATTGACGAACACCCTCCCCAACTGACCAACCCGATGTTCCAATCCAAGAGTCTGTTTGACGAGGAGGTTCTGGACCTCGATCTGGCAGAGACGGAAGTGGTTGCGCCACGACCCGCCCAAAAGTCGCGCGGCTTCCCAGAGCATATCTTCCGTGCTTACGATATCCGCGGCGACGCGCAAACCGAGCTGACTGATGAACTGGTAGCGAAAATTGCACAGGCGATTGGATCCATTGCCGGCGAAATGGGTGAACAGGCGCTGATCGTTGGCTGCGATGGCAGGACTTCCAGCCCGCGCATTAAATCCACCCTGGTTCGTGCGCTTATGGAGTCAGGACGGGACGTCGTCGATATTGGCCTGGTTCCCACACCACTGCTGTATTATGCCACCAGACATCTCAAATACCGATCCGGCGTGATGATCACAGGCAGTCACAATCCGGCAGACTACAACGGTCTAAAAATCGTCTTGAACCAGCAGACGATTGCAGCGGGTGGTATTGAAGAGATTCGCGAACGAGTGGCTACAGGCGAATTCACCACAGGCAACGGGCGTATGATCCGCGAGGATATTGTGCCTGCGTATATGGAGGAGGTGCTCCACGACATCGCAATCGCCGTACCACTGAAAATAGTTATCGACGCGGGGAATGGTGCAACCAGCGAACTCGCACCCAGATTATTCGAAGAACTGGGATGTGAAGTAGAGCGGCTGTACTGCACTATTGACGGACGCTTCCCCGGTCATCCGCCGGACACAAGCAACGAGGACAACCTTGCGGATTTGGTCAAAAAGGTACTCGAAGTAGAAGCAGATTTTGGCGTGGCTTTCGACGGCGATGGCGACCGCCTCGCGGTAGTAACTTCCAGCGGGAAAATCGTTCGTTCCGACGTTTTGCTGATGCTCTACGCCCAGGATGTGGTATCGCGCAATCCGGGCGCGGATGTGGTGTTTGACGTCAAGTGCAGTCGCCATCTCTCCAAATTGATCACTGCGCATGGCGGTCGACCTGTATTATGGAAGACAGGCCACGCGTTTATGAAGGAAAAGATGAAAGAAACGGGTGCGCTTCTGGGCGGCGAATTCTCGGGTCACATGTTCTTCGGCGAGCGCTGGTTCGGATTTGACGACGGCATGTACGCTGCAGGTCGGCTTGCTGAAATCCTCAGCACCCACGGTGAGAGCCTTGATGAGTCCATCGCCAAGTTCCCCGAGACCATAAATACACCCGAAATCATCATCCCTGTGGCCGACGATTACAAATTCGAGCTGGTGAAAAAAATCATCAACAATGCGGACTTCACTTCCGGCAAGGTAAATACCATGGACGGAATCAGGGTAGACTTCAGCAATGGCTGGGGTCTGGTGCGTGCGTCCAATACTGGTCCGGCGCTCACCGCACGCTTTGAGGCGGATACGCAGGAAAATCTGGAGATCATCCAGGACGAGTTCAGAGCGCAGATCGCCCTGATCGATCCCAAGATCGACCTCAAATTCTAATCACCGCGGGCCCACAGGCGGCCCTACTAGTTGAACCGCAGGCTAACCCATGTCCCTCGATCGCGCAGAAGCCCTCAACATCGCCCAGGTGCTTACGGAAGCCCTGCCCTATATCCAGCGATTTATCGGTAAGACCATCATTGTCAAATTCGGCGGCAACGCCATGGTAGACCCGCTGCTGCACGAAAGTTTCGCCAGAGACGTGGTACTGATGAAACTGGTAGGTATGAACCCTGTTGTGGTGCATGGTGGCGGGCCACAAATTGGTGCGCTGCTGAAAAAACTCAATATCCACACGGAATTTGTTGACGGTATGCGCGTGACGGATGCGGAAACTATGGATGTGGTGGAAATGGTTCTGGGTGGCAGTGTAAACAAGGAAATCGTGGCATCCATCAACCGCAATGGCGGTAAAGCGATCGGCGTAACCGGTAAAGACGGTAATATGATTCGCGCGCACAAGCTCGTAGTTACCCGCCACAGTCCCGAACTGGATGCACCCGAAATACTCGATATCGGACACGTAGGGGAGGTGGACCAAATCGACACCGAAGTGCTACGTGTCATCCTGGGCAGCAATTTCATCCCCGTTATCGCTCCCATTGGCGTTGACGACGAGGGCAGGACGTACAACATCAATGCTGATCTGGTCGCCGGAAAAATTGCTCAGGTCATGCAGGCAGAAAAGTTAATGCTATTGACCAATGTGGCCGGTTTGCTGGACAAAAGCGGACAAATTCTCACCGGACTGACCACAGCTCAAGTCGATGCGTTGATCGCTGATGGCACCATCACCGGGGGCATGTTGCCAAAAATACGCTGCGCGCTGGATGCGGTGAAAACAGGTGTCACTAGCGCCCATATTGTCGACGGCCGAGTGCCACACGCAGTGCTACTGGAAACGTTTACCGATGAAGGATTGGGCACGCTCATCACTAATAAACGCGTCTAGCAGGAAAAAAACCCCGTAAATCGTCTCGCATTGTTGTCCATCTTATTGCAGCCACGTCGCGTAATCGCTAGCATGGACTGAAGCACTATTTGATGTGGAACGCCATGCCTCCGAGAAAATCCCAAAGGCGCCAACAAATATTAGAAGCCCTCGCCCAAATGCTCGAGGCCAACCCTGGCAACCGCATTACCACTGCTGGACTGGCTAAGCAGGTTGGGGTTTCGGAAGCGGCCCTATACCGTCACTTCCCGAGCAAGTCCAAAATGTTTGAAGGGCTCATAGAGTTCATCGAGGACACCCTCTTCAGCCGCATTAGCATTATTCTGGGGGAGGAGCCAACAGCACAGAAGCGCTGTGAGAAGATGTTAATGCTGCTGTTGGTATTCACCGAGCGCAACCCCGGTTTAACGCGGATTCTCACTGGCGACGCCCTGGCCGGGGAAACGGACCGGCTGCACCTCCGGGTGGCACAGTTATTTGATCGCTTTGAGACTCAACTGAAACAAGTGATCCGGGAGGCCGAGTTGCGAGAAGGACTGCGCCCCTCCATCCCTCTGCCTGCGGCCGCCAACCTGCTGATGGCAGCCGCAGAGGGGCGAATCTCACAGTATGTGCGCAGCGGGTTCCAACGCCCACCTACAACAGATTGGGCCAAGCAATGGGAATTGTTGACGAGGGAGTTTTTTCGCGATGCCATTACCCAGCCGATACCAAGCCAGGCGTCCAGCTTCGTCAGCTAGGCTACAATAGCCAGTAAACGCGACCCGTCAGGGCGACGCGATCTTTTTGGACTTGCTGGTGCTGAGCTTTTGCCGCAGTTCAACCACGTCCCGTAACATTTCGAATCTCTCAACGTCAGCATCGTATGCTGTTTCCAGCTGTTCAATCTCGCGTTGTCGATCTGCGATATCTCGCTCGGTGGCCGCTATTTCCGCTTGCAGGGTTTCAATAGTCCGCAGCCGTTCTACGTCCACGCTCATTCCGGATCGCTCCAGATTCGCCGCCTGGGCCTGATAGTTCTCTACCTGCTGCTTAAGCGAGCGCCGATTACCCCGTAAGATACTCATCCGAATCTGCAGGTCTCCCAAAGCCCGGCGGCGGGCATCCTCAATATCGGCCACGGTACTGTAACGGAGCATCAGGGATTCGTCCCACTGGCGCAGACGTTCCTGCTCTGCCCGCGCTTCCCGATCCTGCATTTCCAGCGCGTCCTTGGTCTTTCGTTCTTCCGGGGTGAGCTCGCGGGGCACAACCTTGATGACCATGCCGTCCTTGTTCAGAACCTCATAGCCACGACCGACTGCGTCCGCAGGCACTTGATAATCGACGACAACATTACCCTCAGCGTTGCGATAACGATACAGCGGCTTAGCCTCAACCAAAGAAGAGAGACAAAGAAACAATGCCAACACAAGAAGCTGGCAGGGATGGAAGGCTCTGAGAATCATGTGTCCAATATAAGACCTGCACAACGCGTGTACAAGCTAGACTCCGTAACGTTCGCGATATTCTCGCATGGCATCCAGGGCACCGGGTGGCGCTTGGTCCGCCGCCTCCAGATAATTAATTATATGCCCCATATTGACAATGCTTAAAACGGGGACTCCCTGAGAGAGCTCGAGCTCTTGCACAGCCGACTGCGCCCCAACACCTCGCTCCTGTCGATCGAGACCAATGACCACGCCGGCGAGTGCAGCGCCTGCGTCCTGAATCATGCTGATCACTTCACGCACAGCCGTCCCGGCAGTAATCACATCATCAATCACCAAAACCCGGCCACGCAACGGCGCACCGACCAGTGTGCCGCCTTCACCGTGAGATTTGGCTTCCTTGCGGTTGTATGCAAAGGGTACGTCCAGCGCATGGTGGTCTGCGAGCGCGACAACCGTTGCGGCGGCCAGTGGAATGCCCTTGTACGCAGGCCCCAGCAGGACGTCAAACTCCACTCCCGACTGCACAATACATTGCGCGTAGCAACGACCCAAAGCAGCCAAAGCACCGCCACTGGAGAAAGCACCTGCGTTGAAAAAATACGGGCTGACCCGGCCGGACTTCAGGGTAAATTTACCGAATTTTAATACATCGCTCTTACGGGCTAGTTCAATAAATTCTCTTTGGTAGTCATGCATTCGATACCAGACCCTTCAACGAAGCTTTGTATTCCCCCATTTACGCTATAGAATACGCAAATTCAGGATTCACCATTTCTAATAACAGGATTCGAGCAGTGCTGTCTCGCCCCGGACGCCATCAGTACCATGGCGAGCCAGCCCGGCTTCAACCCTAATGACCGGATGTACGAGCACTCAAGCGGGAGTTCGACTGGGTTACAAGTCAACGCGCGCTCGGCGCATGATACACGCTCTCATATCAAGGGGCCAAGAATGAGGATCATCAGCTTCAGTGCTGACGGCATAAAAAACGCCGCAGAACAGGGATTTTTCGACTGGCTGAAAGAACAAGATGCCGATTTTATCTGCGTGCAGGATTTGCAGTGCTCAGAATATGATCTGCAGGACAAAATCTTTTTCCCGACCGAGTACAACGCTTACTTCTTTGACGACGTTGACGGCAAGGCCAACGGTGTGGCTATTTATTGTCGACAAATGCCGAAAGCGATTATGACCGGGCTGGGGTTTACCGATTTTGACATGGAAGGTCGTTATATCCAGGCTGACTATGAAAACCTCAGCGTGGCCTGCCTTTTAGCACCGTGTGCGGCGCCCGGCGACGCCGCCCAGCAAGCGCGCAAGAACGACTTCTACGGACTCCTCGGCGGACATCTGCAAAAAATTCGCAACAAACGACGCGAATTTATCATTTGCGGAAACTGGCACATCGCACATACAGCTGCTGATGTTCAGGACACCAAGAGCAACAGTACCAGCTCCGGATTTCTGGCTGAGGAACGGCAGTGGATGAATGAATTACTGGCATCCGGATACGTTGATGCCTTCCGTGAAATCAGCTCGGATCAGGATGAATTTAGCTGGTGGCCGGATGGCGAGCGCGGCAAAAATGGCTGGCGTACCGACTTCCAGATAATTTCCCAGGGCCTGAAATACGCAGTGGATTATGGCGCCATCTACAAGATCAAGGCGTTTTCCACTCACGCGCCCGTCATCATGGATTACGACATAGAGCTGTAACTCAACCGGGATCAGGAGGCTGCCAGTGCAGCCTTCTGTTTCGCAATCAACTCCTGTACTCCCAGAGCCGCCAGATCCAACATGCTATCGAGCTCTTCGCGCCTGAACGGCGTCTTTTCTGCCGTACCCTGCACCTCGATAAATCCGCCCGATTCACCCATGATCACATTCATATCCGTATCAGCGGCAGAGTCCTCTGCATAGTCCAGGTCGAGAACCGGCTTCCCCTGGTATATGCCTACGGATACGGAGGCCACCATTTGCAGCAGGGGGTCTTCCTTGATCAGCTTCTCGCGTTGCAGAAAGGTGATGGCATCGACCAGAGCCACACAGGCTCCAGTGATGGCTGCTGTCCGCGTACCGCCGTCGGCCTGGATAACATCGCAGTCGATAGTGATCGTATTCTCGCCGAGCCGCGCCAGGTCCAGCGCCGCTCTTAACGAACGACCAATAAGGCGCTGGATTTCCACTGTCCGTCCACCCTGTTTGCCGCGGCTCGCCTCGCGACCCATCCGCGTTCCAGTAGATCGCGGCAACATACCGTACTCAGCGGTCACCCAACCTCGCCCCTCGCCGCGCAAAAAGCTCGGCACCCCTTTTTCCACCGAGGCAGTGCAGAGTACACGTGTATCGCCAAAGCAAACCAGCACCGACCCCTCAGCGTGCCTCGTGTAATGGCGGGTGATGGCAATTTCTCGCAATTGCTCGGCGTGGCGACCACTGGGTCGTAGCATGATGGAACTCCCTGTCGTTTGAATAGCGCAAGTATACGCGACCGGGCCGCGCACTGTTGAACTATGGTCGCCGGCCACACCTCGCCGGCCACACCTCGCCGGCCACACCTGTATGCACCAATAACAAGCTGCTACACTCGACGACTGCTGCCCGAAAGAAGATCAAAACTGCACAATGATTCGAAGTATGACTGCATTTGCGCGTGAAAGTATCAGCACCTCTCGGGGTGTTCTGACGGTAGAACTGCGCTCGGTGAACCATCGCTATCTGGACTGCAGTTTTAAATTGCCCGATGCCTTGCGGTCACTGGAACCCAGCCTGCGCGAGAAGGCTTCCTCTACTCTCGCCAGGGGGAAACTTGACTGCATGATACGCCTGCAGGCAAATCCGGCGCAGGACGGCAAACAGGAAGTCGACTTGGCCCGCTTGGACGCGCTGCTGGCCGCAGCCCGTATCGTCCAGCAACGCATGGAGTCGACCTCCCCACTCGATCCGCTGCGGCTATTACAGTTCCCCGGAATCTATAGTGCGCCTGAGGAATCTGAAGAGGAGTTGCAAAATGAAGCTGCCGGGCTGTTCGCCAAAGCACTGGAGGCGATGCAACGGCAGCGCCAACGCGAGGGCGAAAAGCTCGCCACGACGATACTTGACAGGCTGGCCCAGGTTGCATCCGAAGTAAAGGCAACGCGCGCACTACTGCCTTCATTGAAACAGCAACAGCGCGACCGAATCACCTCGAGAATTACCGATCTGGGTGTAGAAGTCGATCAAGGTCGCCTGGAACAGGAACTGGTTTATCAGGCACAGAAAGCCGATGTTGACGAGGAATTGGACCGATTGGCAGCGCACATAGGCGAAGTGCATCGCACGCTGTCCAAGGGAGGGCCCTGCGGCCGAAGGTTGGATTTCCTGATGCAGGAACTCAATCGCGAAGCCAATACGCTGTCGTCCAAATCACAATCCGTCGCCACCACGCAAAATGCGGTTGAGCTGAAGGTCCTGATTGAGCAGATGCGGGAACAGATCCAGAATATCGAATAACACACCACAATAGCCCTACAGGAACAGTGACATGACATCGACCGGAACTTTGTTCACGGTATCCGCCCCATCGGGAGCTGGCAAAACTAGTCTCGTGAACGCATTGGTCGAACGATGCCAGGGGCTGCGCGTCTCTGTCTCACACACCACGAGACCTATTCGCCCAGGCGAGCAGGACGGAGTCAATTACCACTTTGTCGAAGAGGCGGAGTTTCTGGCGATGCTGGAACGCACAGAGTTTCTGGAACACGCGCGCGTATTCGGTAATCTTTACGGAACATCGGGCACTTGGGTTGAACGCCAGCTCGGCCGAGGTTACGACATTATTCTGGAAATCGACTGGCAGGGTGCGCAACAGGTGAAGCGCCTGATGCCCCAGAGCAGGTCAATATTTATCCTGCCACCCTCACGCGAGGCCCTGCTGCACCGCCTTAAATTGCGCGGTCAGGACGATGCGGACACCATCGAAAGTCGCATGAGCGCTGCCGTGGAGGAGATGTCCCACTATGTGGAGAGTGACTACCTGGTGGTCAACAAGGACTTTGACCATGCGCTGGATGACATGCAATCCATAGTTACGAGTCAACGCCTGACGTGCACACGACAACAACAAATACTGGGCGGCCTGCTGCAGGACCTGCTCGCTTGAACTCAAACCTCGCCCAGGCTCCCTGCGCACGCGTATAAATCGGAATTATTAGCGCTGGACGGCCCTGGGGGGCATCGCGCTATAATTGTCGGTTCCTCCGGGACAGCTGCGCTGTCTGACAAAGAGAGGGGCGTCGGCTATTCCTTTCCGGTTGCTCCAGCTTAATTTAAACCGTGTCCTGGGGCCTAAAACCCGCAGTGACACCCGCAATACAGGATGAAGTGAACGATGGCTCGTGTAACCGTTGAAGATTGTCTGGAAAACGTTGCAAACCGCTTTGAACTGGTTATGGTTGCCAGCAAACGCGCCCGGCAACTGGCTACCGGGGGTAAAGACCCTATGGTGCAGGAAGAGTCAGATAAACCCACCGTGATAGCCTTGCGCGAAATTGCCGAGGGCTTTGTCACCAACGAAATCCTGCGTCGCGAAAGTGAAATGGACGCCGAAGACGAACTGGCCGAAGTGATGGAGGCCAGCGAAGCGCTGTAAGCTCCGCAGGCATCCCGTCACCGGTCACAGATCAACGACATGCAAACCCTGGATGCCCTCAATAACACCCTGCGCAACTATCTCAACCCCGAGCAGGCCAACCATGTCAATCGCGCCTACTTTTTTGCCGAGCAGGCCCACTACGGACAGCGCCGCAGAAGCGGAGAACCGTATGTAACACATCCCCTAGCCGTCGCCGGCATCCTCGCCGACATGCATATGGACCACCAGAGCCTGATCGCTGCGATGCTGCATGACGTCATCGAAGACACTGGCATCGAAAAGACTGCAATTGACGAACAGTTTGGCCCCACCGTGGCGGAGTTGGTCGATGGTGTAAGCAAGCTTACACAAATGGAATTCCAGTCCCTGGAAGAAAAACAGGCAGAAAACTTCCAGAAAATGGCGTTGGCCATGGCTCAGGACATTCGCGTGATCCTGGTGAAGCTGGCCGATCGTTTACACAATATGCGCACACTGGGCGTGCTCAATTCTGCCAAAGCGCGGCGCATAGCGCGCGAAACGCTCGACATATACGCACCCATCGCCATGCGTCTGGGCATGAACTCAGTGCGTATGGAGTTTGAAGACCTGGGTTTCAGGGCGCTCTACCCGATGCGCGCCAGTCGAATCGAAGCTGCCCTGCGCCAGGCCAGGGGTCACCGCAAGGAAATAGTGGAAAAAGTTCGTCACCAGATCGAGGCAACCCTACAGCAGGAGGGGCACGAGATCTCTGTCGTGGGCCGTGAAAAGCACCTGTACAGCATCTACAAGAAAATGAAGTCCAAGCGTAAATCGTTCTCCGAAATCATGGACATCTACGCTTTTCGCATCATCGTGGATTCGGTGGACACCTGCTACCGAGTGCTGGGCTGTATTCACAGCTTGTACAAACCGGTGCCCGGCGAATTCAAGGATTACATCGCCATTCCGAAGGCCAATGGCTATCAATCACTGCATACGGTTCTCATGGGAATGCACGGCGTGCCCATTGAAGTACAGATTCGAACCCAGGAAATGGAAGACATGGCGAACAATGGTATCGCCGCGCACTGGTTGTACAAGAGCGATGGCCAATCCGCCAAGGGCAGCCACGCTCGCGCCCGAGAATGGGTAAAAGGTCTGCTGGAGATGCAGCAGCGGGCAGGGAACTCGCTGGAGTTCATCGAGAGCGTCAAAATCGACCTGTTCCCCGACGAGATTTACGTATTTACCCCCAAGGGTCGCATCCTGGAGTTGCCGCGACGCGCCACCGCTGTTGATTTTGCCTATGCCGTGCACACCGATGTCGGCAACAGCTGTGTGGCGTGTCGTATCAACCGTCGTCTGGCGCCATTATCTGAACCACTGCAAAGCGGGCAGACCGTCGAAATCCTGACCTCCTCTGGAGCAAGGCCCAACCCATTGTGGCTCGATTACGCCGTAACCGCCAAGGCGCGTTCCAATATCCACCATTTTTTAAAGTTCCAGACACGGGATGATTCCATCGCCCTCGGCCGCAGCCTGCTGGACAAAGGCCTGGCCGGCTTTGGCAGCAATCTGGATAACCTGACGGCAGAAAAGCTTCAGGCCTTTCTCACGCAACAGAACTACACCAACCTCGACGACCTGCTGGTGGATGTGGCCCGCGGCAATCGCCTGCCGACATTCACGGCGCAGCAGTTGCTGAGTGGCGCGGAAGGCGGCCAGACGCAGCAAAGCGATGGCAGCGCCCAACCGGTTGCTATCTGTGGCACAGAAGGCTTTATGGTCAGCTATGCGCGCTGCTGTCACCCCATTCCTGGCGATCCCATCGAAGGGTATCTCAGTTTTGAAAAGGGCGTCGTAGTACACCGCGAGCGATGCAACAATCTCGTGGACATACGCGACCACAATGAGCGCCGGATCGCCCTGCGCTGGGATGAGGCCGTCGAGGGGGAATACCCTGCCGTGCTCAGAATCGAAGTGGAAAACCGCCGCGGCATGAT
This sequence comes from Halioglobus sp., assembly GCA_041396025.1. Classification (GTDB taxonomy): domain Bacteria; phylum Pseudomonadota; class Gammaproteobacteria; order Pseudomonadales; family Halieaceae; genus Marimicrobium. Next base: position 210,501 of record JAWKZL010000001.1, read on the forward strand.
CGCCGTCATTGCCACGCGCATCAACAGCATGGGCGTCAATATCGAGAAGATCTCCACCGAGGACAAAGACTACCAGTTCACGTACGTCAATCTGGAGTTACAGGTTAAGGGGCGCGTACACCTCGCCCGTATCATGAAGCGACTGCGCACCATCAGTCATGTACGCAAGGTCACGCGGGTCAAGCACTGAAGACTCAGGGTTTCGCCTGGCCCAGCAAAGGAGATCCAGTTTGAGCAATCGCGCTATCATTTCAACGCCGGCCGCACCTGCTGCTATTGGGCCGTACTCGCAGGCAGTTAAAGCGGGCAATACTGTATGGCTCTCGGGCCAGATTCCGTTGCTCCCTGGCACAATGGAGCTGGTGCCCGGAGATATCACAGCGCAGGCCACGCAAGCATTCAATAACCTCAGCGAAGTATCACGGGCCGCCGGTGGCAGTTTGCAAAATGCGGTCAAGATTAATATCTCGCTGACTGATCTTGCGCACTTTGCGGCAGTGAACGATGTAATGGCGCAATTCCTGCAGGAACCTTTCCCGGCACGCGCCTGCGTGCAGGTAGCAGCACTGCCAAAAGGTGCGCTAATCGAGATCGAAGCGGTACTCGTACTCTAGCGAGATGCGAGCAGCGCCGAATAACCGCTCCGGAAATCGGGGTACTGCAATTGATATCCACTCTCATGCAAGGCGAGATTGCGACACCGTTTGTGGCCGGAACCATGGATTGGCGCAGGTTGCCCAGCGGCTGGCTCCCGGGCAATCTGGTCCTGCAAGCCCAGCTGCCTGGCCAGCCAGGACTCCACCTCATAACGCGGCGCCGGCTGGTCATCCACTCCGATATAGATCGGTTGCAGTGATTTCCCTGCGTCTGCCTGCTGTATCAGGTGTACCAGAAATCCAGCACAATCCTCGCGATGAATCCGATTTGTGAAGCTCACCGGCTCGGGTGAACACAGCTCTCCGCGGCAGATTCGCGATAGTAAACGGCTGTCCGGGTTCCCGTAGATGCCTGCGAAGCGCACCACGGACGCATGGTGTCCGGAGTCCAGCAAATCCCTTTCAGCGGCAATGATGGCCAACGCAGAATCATCGTCATCAGTTACTGCACTGGTTTCGTCCACCCAACCTCCGTGGGCTTCAGCAAATACGCGTGTACTGCTGGTCATCATGATATGTCGAGGTCGGTGCTGCCCCAGGCCGGTAAGCAGGTTACGCATTGCCCCCTGAAATCCGGCCTGATATCCGGCTAACGAGCGCGCGGCCGGATTGAAGACGGCGATGACGAATTCCGGTTGCAATGCCTCTGCGAACGCGAGACTGCCGGGCTGCGTATAGTCTGCGTTATAACCGACAAACTCTGCCGGTAATGCCGCCGTATTGCGTCGCACGCCTGAAACACGCCAACCCTGTCTCGACAGCAGGGTGCCAGCGCGGATCCCCAGATCACCGCAACCGACAATTAGGACAGAACTGCTCTTCATAATCAGATCACTCAATGGTTACACTAGGGTCTACTTCGGCAGGCAGATATTTCATGACATTAACAGAACTACGCTACCTTGTGGCCCTGTCTGAAACAGGTCACTTTCGCAAAGCCGCTGAGCAATGCAACGTCAGTCAGCCCACTCTGAGCATTGCCATCAAAAAACTGGAAGACGACCTGGGCATCAGCCTGTTCGAGCGCGCCCGTCATAAAGTGACAACCACGCCCACCGGCGAGCGTATTGTGGAACAGGCCCGCACTGTCCTGCGCGAAACACAGAATCTGCGACAGTTGGCAGAACTGGGTAAGGATCCGCTTGGCACCATGCTCTCTGTGGGCGCCATTTATACTGTTGGACCATACCTGTTCCCTCGCCTGGTCAGTCGCCTCCAGCAGCTGGCGCCGAAAATGCCATTGTTTATCGAAGAAAACTACACCGCAGCGTTGCGCGGAAAATTAACCAGCGGGCAGCTGGACGCGATCTTTGTGGCACTGCCTTTCACGGAAACGGATGTCGTTACTCGCACCTTATACGATGAACCCTTTGTCGTGTTGTTGCCGAGAGATCACATATTGGCGGAACAATCGCATATCGATACCCGCGCACTGGCAGGGCACCGCGTGCTGTTAATGGGCGAGGGTCACTGCTTTCGGGATCAGGTGCTGGAGGCGTGTCCCGGACTTCAGCAAGCCATACGGGAGAAGTCGGCGCAGGGCAATGCCGTAGTCGAGGGCAGTTCGCTGGAAACGCTCAAACACATGGTCGCCAGCGGATTGGGTATAACGGTGCTGCCCAATTCGGCAGCGATCGAGGCGACCTATGGTGAGAATACGTTGGCTGTGCGCCCATTCATTGATCCTGCGCCCAAACGCAGCGTTGCTCTGGCCTGGCGCGTGAGTTATCCCCGAGCCGAGGCTATCGATATCCTCATCGACGCCCTGCGACCCCAATAGACGCGGCAGTGCACGGTATTGCCAACAGATCAGTGCGGGAACTGCGCGGGGTAGGTCCAAAGCTGGCGAATAGCCTTGCTGAATACGGCGTACATCGCGTCGAAGACGTACTGTTCCACCTACCTCTTCGCTATCAGGATCGCACCCGCGTCACTCCCATCGCTGCAGCGCGCGACGGCGTCGATGTGGTGATAGAGGGCGAAGTACGCGCGGCAGACATTGTGTTTGGGCGCCGCCGCAGTCTGGTCGCCCGTATCCAGGACGGCAGCGGCACCCTGACACTACGATTTTTCCATTTTTCTGCCGCGCAGAAAAGCAACCTACAACCGGGAACGAGACTGCGTTGCTTCGGTCAGGTACGCCGCGGCAGCAGCGGGTTGGAAATGTACCACCCGGAGTACCGTCAGCTGCAGGATGCGGACGTACCCGTCGAAGAGACGCTCACGCCCATCTACCCGACAACGGCGGGCATTACGCAGAATCAGTGGCGTAAGTTGTGTGAACAGGCACTGGTATTCCTGCAGCGCGAGCCGGTCAGCGAACTTTTACCTGCAAGCGCTCACGCCAAATACGAGCTGACCAGAGCGCTGCAATACCTGCACGCACCACCTCCGGACGCCTCACTGGAGCTGCTACGCGAAGGTCAGCATCCGGCACAACTGCGCCTGGCGCTCGAAGAGCTGGTGGCACACAACCTTTCACTGCATCGCCTGCGTGAACGTCAGCAGCGTGAGGGCGCTCCACCTATGCCGCAGATAGCCGACACTCTCGCGGCATTTCTAAGTACGCTGCCTTTCACCGCGACCACCGCGCAACAGCGCGTACTGCAGGAAATTGCGGCTGACCTGGCGAAACCAGTACCAATGCTGCGTCTGGTACAGGGCGATGTCGGATCAGGCAAAACACTGGTCGCAGCCGGCGCGGCCCTGCAAGCAATAGACAACGGTTTTCAGGTAGCCATCATGGCCCCAACTGAGATTTTGGCCGAACAACACTGGCGGAATTTCAGCCTATGGCTGGAGCCGCTGAATATTACGATGGAGTGGTTGAGCGGTCGCACCAAGGGCGCCATGCGCGCCACCGCGCTGCAGCGGATGGCATCGGGGGAAGCGAGTCTGATTATAGGCACCCATGCATTGTTTCAGGACGAGGTGGCGTTTTCACGCCTGGGTCTGGTGATCGTCGACGAGCAGCACCGTTTCGGTGTTCATCAACGCCTTGCCCTGACTAGCAAAACCGCGCCGGAGCAAGGCCGACCGCATCAGCTGGTAATGACGGCGACACCTATTCCGCGCACGCTTTCGATGGTGGCCTATGCCGATCTGGACTGCTCGGTAATAGACGAACTGCCACCGGGCAGATCGGCAGTGACTACCGCACTGGTTGATAACAGTCGCCGACGCGATGTGGTAGCGAGAGTCGCTGCGGCCTGTAGCGAGGGTCGACAAGCCTACTGGGTGTGCACCCTTATCGAAGAGAACGATACCCTGCAGGCGCAAGCAGCAGAAGCTACCGCAGCGGAACTGCGCGAGACGCTGCCGCACCTGGCCATCGGATTGGTTCACGGGCGGTTGAAGCCGGCGGAAAAAGAAGCGGTGATGAACGCTTTCAAGCAGGGTGAATTAGCGCTGCTGGTAGCCACTACCGTGATTGAGGTTGGGGTGGACGTGCCCAACGCCAGCCTGATGATTATCGAGAACCCTGAGCGGCTGGGATTGGCGCAACTGCATCAATTGCGCGGCAGGGTGGGGCGCGGTGCACAGGCCAGCCACTGCGTGTTGCTATACCAGACACCGCTGTCCGCCAGCGGTAAACAACGGCTGACGGTGTTGCGTGAAAGTTCGGATGGCTTTCACATTGCAGAGAAAGACCTTGAATTACGCGGTCCCGGGGAAGTGTTGGGCACACGGCAGACGGGCCTGATGGAGTTTCGTATTGCTGAATTGCCGACCCACAGTCACCTGCTGGATGAAGTACAGGCTATTGCTGACGCTATTCGCGAGGAACATCCGGAGTTAGCTGACCCGCTGATTCAGCGCTGGACAGGAACTGGTCAGCAGTTTGCCAAGGTTTGAAATGGTCCGGGCTGGGGCAGTGGAATCTACTGTGAGAAAATACTCCACCACCGCCGCTCCAATTCATCGACACCGATCTGTGTCAATGTTTCGATATTCCTCTCGGGAATTCGCTGCGGGTCAGCAAAGTCCTCCAACACCCGGCTCAGCATGTCTTCCCTGAGAAGATGAATCACCGGATATGGCGCGCGATTGCTATAGTGGCTGGCCGCATCCGGCGCCTCGCCTGCAAAGCGATACTGCGGATGAAAGCTGGCCAGTTGTATGATGCCCTCCAGACCGCACTGCAGCAGCAAGTCCTGCGCGTCATCGAGAAACTGTAGATAGTCTTCGAAATCCTGTAGTGCATAGGGGAAAGCTAACAACGTGGTAGCAATCTGTTGCTGCGAGCTACGCTGTAATAAATCCAGTTCCTGCAGGAACCTATTGCGCAATTCGACGGGTTCGCACTCCTGAGAAACCGCAATGCGCAAATTCGGCGCGCCCAGCAGTGGGCGCGCGAATGGACAGAGATTCAGGCCAACGACAAATTCCTGTAACCAGCGGCGTAAGCATTGCTCCTCACTACTGGTCACTCAAGATGCCGCAACGGCCGGCGACAGGGTTTAAGCCATGATCGCCGGCAACTCTTTCTGCAAGGTTGTTTTGTCCTTAATCGCCTCGCCCGTCAGGGCGAAGCCGAGCAATTTGCCGTTGCTATCGCGGAATTGCGCGTTGACGTTTATGCCATCGCCATTGATCGTCCACTGGCCTGCAGTGCCCGGCGCAACAGGCGCCACAACCACCGGACAAGCCGGCGTTTTGATGGTAACAGGCATTGCCGGATAACTGACTTCAGTAGGCTCTCCGGCAAGGGTTTTGCCCAGTGCCTTTGCCGCGGCCATCAGCGGTGCAACATAGACCAGTACATGGCCGTTCACCTCTGCGCAGTCGCCCAGGGCATACACGTTGGGTGCGTTGGTCTGCAGCAACCGGTTAGTCACGATACCGCGGTTAGTCTCAATTCCGCTGGCTTTAGCCAAAGCGGTTCTCGGCCGCACACCCACGGCAGAGATGACGATGTCAGCGGAAATTGTCTCACCGTTGTTGAGACTGACCACGACTCCGTTCGCCGCCTTACTGACGGCAGTCACCAGCGGCCCGAAATGGAACCGCGCTCCTTTGGCCTCTAGCGCCGCCTGCACCGCTTTACCCGCTTGTTCCGGCAGCAGTGTGGGCAGGCAATATCCGAGCGGATCGACAACTTCCACCTCGAAGCCGCCATTGATTAAATCATTGGTGTATTCACAGCCGATCAGTCCACCGCCGATGATGCAGATTTTCTTAACAGCGTTCTTGGCGACTGCTGTACGGAAATCACTGTAATCCAGCAGGTCGTTGACGGAGTAGACCAGTTCCTGACCATCGCCTTCAATCGGGGGGCGGATCACTTCGGCACCCACGGCCATTACCAGTTTGCCATAATGAATAGCCGTATCGGCGTCACCCACCTTAACCAACTGCTTGCCGGTATCAATCTCGTTCACTTTGGTCATGGTCCATACACTGGCCTTCAACTGCTTGGCCATATTGCCCGCGTCCGACTGCGCCAGATCGTCGGCCTCCTGTCCTTTGGTGTATCCGGTGGAGAGCATCGGCTTGGAGTAGGCACGGCCATCATCGGAAGTGATCAGAATGAGCGGCGTTTCGCTGTCGTGTTTGCGAAACTCCTTGGCCAAGCCGTATCCAGCCAGACCGGTACCGAGGATCACCACAGGTGCATGCTCAGTGTCGGCCACGGGCTCTTCGTGGTGTGGCACATCATCTATTGGCGCCTCCTCCAGCAATTCAAAATCTTCCTTGCCGACACCGCAGTCCGGACAGAGCCAATCTTCCGGTACGTTTTCCCACTTGGTACCAGGCGCTATACCGTCGTCCGGCCAGCCATCTTTCTCATCGTAGACCAGGCCACAGACAATACATTCCCACTTGCTCATACTACTTCTCGCTCTCTTTTTTCAGGGTTTACGCGCCAGCACAAAAGTACGTCGCAGACGCCGAAGAATTGGACAAAATTCGAGACGAAACACTATAGAGTTGTACAATAATTGTGCAAGGATTTTCTCCCTCGTTCAGACCAGCAAATTGACCTGAACGTTGCCTTGCAAGCCCAGCCTCGATGACGCATTCTCGCCACTCAAATACTGGATGACAACGATTTGCCCTGTCCTGGAACACCGTTGATGCCGCGACCACAATTGCCACGGCGCGCCCTTGCTGAACCTGCGTGGCGCGCTGCTGCGCACTACATGAACACCTCCCTAACCCGATTTGCGTCGCTGCTTGACAGATAACGGCTCGCTAACAGAGCGCCTGATAAACTGCGACCAGGGAGATTCAGCGTGCAGCGCCTGCACCAGGGCTGGGAAGTACCATTGATCTCCGAGCGCAGGCTGTTGGCGCTGCCTCACCGACAGCTGGCGCTGGTGCGGGAGGTTGCGCTGTCACTGGGCGCGAACACGGTGGTATTTGCTCGCAGCGTATTCCCCATTTCAGCCTGACAGGTGAGCTTGCGCATTTGCGGCGACTGCAAAACAAATCGCTTGGTGCCATCCTGTTCAAGCAGCCTGGGATGCGTCGCAGTCCGTTCGAATTTGCCCTGATAGCTGGCGATAGTGGCTATTTGCCTCATAACCTGCATCAACGTTCGTCCGTCTGGGGACGTCGTTCGCGTTTTACAATTAAAGGCAAGACGCTGCTGGTGAGCGAGGTGTTTTTACAGTCTTTTACACCGTGGCAGGGAGTTCTGCCAGTACACCGCTCCCAGCGTGGCAAGGTCGGCGCTGCATTTCGATCGCCAACCCAGTAAGCTGGGCCGTCCGATTCACCGTGTAAGGTAGTCATGGCAATCTCGTCAAAATCAGCCGCGCTGCTGCAACTTATCCGCTTCGACAGGCCCATAGGTACGCTTTTACTGCTATGGCCAACGCTATGGGCGCTGTGGTTGGCCGCTGAAGGCTTACCGGATCTTCGCCTGCTGGCGATCTTTGTGGCTGGCACCTTCCTCACGCGCTCGGCGGGTTGCATTATCAACGACGTGGCAGACCGCAAGCTCGATGGCGCAGTCGCGCGCACGCGGGAGCGTCCGTTGGTCATCGGCGCAGTCAACACTGGCGAGGCAGTGGTGTTCTTTGTGGTGCTGTTGCTGCTGGCTTTAGTCCTTGTACTGCAAACCAATCCGTTGACGGTAGAACTGTCGCTGGTTGCGGTATTACTGGCATCCACCTACCCGTTTATGAAACGCTTTACGCATATGCCGCAACTGGTGCTGGGCGCTGCATTTTCCTGGGGCATACCGATGGCCTTCGCCGCGCAGCGCAACGCACTGCCTCCCGCGCTATGGCTGGTGTACCTGGGCAATCTGTTGTGGACGGTGGCCTATGACACAGCGTATGCGATGGTGGACCGCGAGGACGATATCAAGATCGGCATCAAATCCAGCGCCATCCTGTTCGCACATCGCGACAGGATGATTATCGCAGTCCTGCAGGCGGGCTGCCTGCTGTCGCTCTATCTTGCAGGGAACGCGTTCGGCCTGGGGCACTACTACAACGGTTCGTTGTTTGTCGCTGCACTGCTGTTTGGCTATCAACAATATCTCATCCGCGAACGTCGGCCGGATGACTGCTTCAAGGCATTCCTGCACAATAACTGGGTGGGCATGGTGATCTTCGCAGGCGTAGCGTTGAGCTATCTGGTAGCGGATTCCTGAGCGGCGTATGTCTTCTTCCGCACAATCAGGCACATTCTCCGCTGAATTTCTCTCCAGTCTTGACCAGATCTCAGCTGCGCAATGGAATAGTGTTACCGGTACCAACTACCCGTTTTTGCGACACGAGTTCCTATACGGACTAGAGGAAACCGGCTGCACAAATGCGGATACCGGTTGGCAGCCCTGCCATATGATACTGCGGCAGAATGACGCAGTGGCGGCCGTGATGCCGCTCTACCTGAAATCACATTCCTATGGCGAGTATGTCTTCGACTGGTCCTGGGCCGACGCCTGGCGACAAAGCGGGCTTGTTTATTATCCCAAACTGGTTACCGCCATTCCGTTCACTCCGGCCACCGGGCCTCGTTTGTGTGCAGCTCCAGAGATGAACCAACAACACTGCCTGGACGCTGCGATAATAGCAGTGCAGCAGTTTGCAGCACGAAGGAACATCTCCTCTTGGCACCTGTTATTTCCCGAACGGGAAATCAGTGAAACACTTCTTGCTGCCGGCCTGCATCGCCGCGCCGCCACCCAGTTTCATTGGTTTAACGAGGGCTACCAATGTTTCGACGATTTTCTCGCCACATTCAACAGTCGCAAACGCAAATCACTCAACAGGGAGCGCCGACGCGTGGGCGAGCAGGGACTGGTGTTGAAAACCCTGGAAGGCCCGAATATAGCGGAGCGGGAGTGGGAACAATTCTACCGCTTTTACCAGCTGACCTACGCCAAGCGCAGCGGACACGGCGGCTACCTGAGTCGCGATTTCTTCGCCAAAACTGCCGCCGGCATGGGCAATCAAGTGATCATGGTGCTAGCCTACCTCAACGCACACGCGGTGGCTGGCGCGCTGTACTTCCGCTCCAGCGACACCCTGTACGGTCGCTATTGGGGTTGCGAACACGAATTCGACAGCCTGCATTTCGAAGCCTGCTATTATCAGGGCATTGAATACTGCATCAACAACGGGCTCGCGCGCTTCGATCCGGGGGCGCAGGGGGAGCACAAAATTCAACGCGGCTTCCGCCCCATCACCACCTGGTCAAATCACTGGATCGCGGACCCACAGTTGTCAGCCGCAGTCGGCGACTTCACCCGCCGCGAGGCACAACACAACGAAGCCTACCGCCAGTCAGCGAGCCAGTTGTTGCCCTTTAAATAACGGGCTTGCGATGCCAAACCAGCAGACGATTATTTGCGGGCATGGGGAAATCGCCGCGCAGGGAAAACGCAGCAGCTTCCGCCAATTTATTGACGGCCTCGAAATCGCGAATACCACTGAGTGGATCGCGCTGAAGTAACCACTGATCAAACTGCGCATTGCTCGAACTGGTGTACTCCCCGCGGTAGTTAAACGGGCCGTAAACCGCCAGCATCACGTCATCGGCGGCACCTTCACCGATACTCTCGCCCAAGGTCTCAAACATGCACTGAACTGCAGTAAGTGACATGATATGCAGCGTATTTGCAGTGAATAGCGCATCCGGGATTGCTACGTTCCAGGGCGTAGTCCGCACATCCAACGCCACTTCGGGTAACAGATTTTGGCCTGTATACAGGGCACATCGCGGGCGCAATATGGGAAGATTTTTTGCCAACTCACTCGGTTGCCACTGCAACCACGGCAGGTGCTCGGCAAAATGGCAGGCATGCTGACCCGTGCCACTACCAATCTCCAACACTTTCCGGCGATCGGCAAACACCTCGCGCAACACCTCGAGAATGTAGGGTTTGTTGTTTTCACACGCCTGCGAAAAAGGCAAGGATTCCATGCGCTACCTCGTGCGTATTACGGCTTGAGCGATAGTTGATTTCGAGTAAATATCCACTCCCGCTCACTGGATAAGGCTTTGTTATAACGGTAACCGCCGATCCGGAACTGTTTCATCTGTTCCGGCTCATTCAGCTCGTGCTCAATGATATAACGCGCCATTTGACCACGCGCCTTCTTGGCAAAAAAGCTGACGACCTTATACTGATCGCCCTTGCGCTCCTTGAACACGGGCGTGACTACCTGAGCCTCAAGCGCACGGGTTTGAACCGCGCGGAAATATTCCTGCGAAGCAAGATTCACCAGTACTGCTGTACCGGACTTCTGCAATTGCTTGTTGAGTGCCAACGTAATCATGTCGTCCCAAAAGGCATAGAGATTCTTACCGCTGCGATTGGCAAGGGGCAGGCCCATTTCCAGCCGATAGGGTTGCATCAGATCAAGCGGACGCAGCAGTCCATAAAGCCCAGAGATGATTCTCAGGTGGTCTTGCGCAAATTGCAGTTGCGCTTCGTTCAACGTGTCGGCATCAAGGCCGACATAGACGTCGCCCTTGAATGCCAGCAAAGACTGTTTGGCATTGCGCAAATTGAACGGCCGTTTCCAATCGAGAAAACGCCGGTGGTTCAGTTCCGCAATAGTGGTACTGACGCCCATCAGATGCTGAATGTCTGCAGGTGCCAGCGTGCGCGCGTCCTCCACCAGCTCGGCGGCACGTGCCAGAAACTGTGGTTGTGTCGCTTTACGGGTTACGGCGGGGGTCTCAAAATCCAGCGTTTTGGCTGGCGAAATTACGGTCAGCATGCGTTTGCATCCGGTTTCAGATCTTGCGAAGGAATTGTTTTTCACGTCGGGGGTTACGCTATGATACCCTTCGATCCAATAATCAAAAAGACTTATCCGGCCATGCCTGTCCTGCAAGCCTGCGTGCACTACATCGATGCTTTTACTGAGCGCTGTGGGCGGTTACTGTCATGGCTGCTGCTGGGTATGGCATTGTTAACCACATTGGTTGTGGTACTGCGCTATGGCTTCAGTATCGGTTCAATACTGACGCAGGAATTGGTTGTTTATATGCACGGTAGCGTGTTTTTGCTAGGTGCCGCTTATGCACTGAAAACTGGCGCTCATGTGCGCGTGGATATTTTCTCTCGGCAATTCAGTGCACGTACGCGCGCCTGGATTGAGAGTCTGGGCGGAATTGTCTTCCTGCTACCGCTGTGTGTGTTTATTTTGGTAAGTAGTTGGGGTTACGCCAGCGAATCTTGGGCGATGCGCGAAGCATCCGCCGAGCCCGGCGGCATACCTGCAGTATTTTTACTTAAAAGCCTGATACCACTGATGGCTATCAATCTCGCGTTACAAGGTATAGCTGAGATATTGCGCAGCGCCCTGGTGCTGGTAGAGGGCGCGGCACAATAGTGGAATACCTTTCTTTATACCTGTTCCTGGCAGTGTGCCTGCTGCTGATGCTCGGCTACCCGGTGGCGTTCACGCTCGCCGGAACCGCGCTGGCATTTGCTACCGGCGGTGTACTTTTCGGCGTGTTTGATGCGGGCTTCCTGTCGGCGCTGCCGGGTCGAATTTTTGGCACCATCAACAACACCACGCTGATCGCAGTGCCATTGTTTATTCTGATGGGCAACATTCTGGAAAAATCGAGAGTGGCGGAAGAGTTGCTCGACAGCATGGCTCGTTTGTTTGGCGGACTGCGCGGCGGCCTCGGCATTTCAGTCGTCGTGGTTGGCATGTTTCTCGCTGCGAGCACCGGTATTGTCGGTGCTACGGTGGTCACCATGGGCCTGCTGTCGCTGCCGAGCATGCTGCGCAGCGGCTACAGCCCCTCACTGGCAGCCGGCACGATTTGCGCAACCGGTACCCTTGGTCAGATTATTCCGCCTTCGATCGTGCTGGTGATGCTGGGCGATATTCTCTCCAACGCCTATCAGCAGGCACAGCTGAATATGCATGTTCTGAAGCCGAAAACGGTTTCCGTAGGCGATTTGTTTATCGGCGCACTGATTCCAGGTCTGGTGCTCGTTGCCATGTATATCCTGTACCTGCTGGTGCAAGCGCATCTGAAGCCAGAATCAGCACCCCCGGCCGAGCTGGAACCAATCCCGGTGAGCAAAGTGCTGGGTGGCTCGCTACCACCGCTGCTACTGATCAGCGTGGTGTTGGGTTCAATTCTGTTCGGAGCAGCCACGCCCACTGAAGCTGCCGGAATTGGTGCGTTCGGCGCGTTGTTGTTGGCATTAGCCAAAGGGCAACTGGATTTTGATCGCCTGAGGGACACTTTGCGCAATACTCTGGAAGTGACCTGCATGGTGTTCATGATTCTAATTGGCGCCGCTGTATTTTCACTTGTTTTTCGTGGCTTTGGCGGTGAAGAGCTGATTCACGCTTTTTTTCATGGGCTTCCAGGCGGGGTCATGGCGGCGACCTTCGTTGTAATGATGTTGATCTTTCTGCTGGGCTTTATTCTGGATTTTATCGAAATAACCTTCGTGGTGGTGCCCATAGTAGGCCCGATTCTGCTGTCCATGGGGCTGGACCCGATCTGGCTTGGCATCATGATCGCGCTCAATCTGCAAACATCTTTTCTCACCCCACCCTTCGGATTCGCGTTATTCTACTTACGAGGTGTCGCTCCGGAATCGGTACCCACGAGCGCTATCTACCGGGGCGTGGTTCCCTTTATAATCTTGCAACTGCTGTTACTTGTGGCTTTGTGGTTTTGGCCCGCAATGGCAACCTGGCTGCCTGCAGCGCTCAAATAATCAGCGCAGTCTCACGCGAAAAAAGGCACTAACATGAGCGATATCGATACCGCGCCAGTTCCTCACGGCGACCTGGCCTTACAAACAGTGGCCATGCCTAAAGATACCAATGCCAACGGCGATATTTTCGGCGGCTGGCTGTTGTCGCAGATGGATATCGCCGGGATGATCACTGCGAGCGAAGTCGCCAATGGCCGTGTTGCCACGGTAGCCATTGATGGCATGGCTTTCCTGACGCCGGTGCATGTCGGCGCGGTAGTCTCCTGCTATTGTGATGTGCTGGAAGTAGGACGCAGCTCCGTTCGCATTATCGTGGAAGTGTGGATCAACTCCCTCCATGATCGTGAACCGATCAAAGTCACTGAAGGTGAGTTCGTGTTCGTTGCCATTGATGAGAAAGGTCGCACGCGCGCCATTCAAAACTGAGCGCTGCTCAGCAGGGTATACGGTTCAGTGTGGGGCCTTAGAAATCGTCATCACCGAATACCTCGTCGCGGGCATTAATATACGCCTGCTCAGAAATGTGGTGATAGTTGCGCACCCCTTTGTAAAACTCGCGATACGATGCATACACCTTCGCGGACATCGGATCGCTCTCCACTAATTTCTTCATCGCCGCCTGACTGCCCTTCCACAGCGCCAGCAATACATCATCCGGCAAACGGCGGAGCAATACGCCCTGCTCCACCAGGCTTTGCAGTGCGGCATTATTTCGCGCAGTGTACTCATCCAGCATGTCCTGATTAGCCGCCCGGGAAGCGGTTCTGACGATCGCCTGCAAATCCGGAGGCAAAGCCTCCAGAGAATGCTTGTTGACGATAAACTCCAGAATGGATCCAGGTTCGTGCCAACCGGGGTAATAGTAGTACTTGGCCACCTCCTGAAAACCAAATGCCTGGTCGTTATAAGGTCCGACCCACTCCAGTGCGTCAATGACGCCTGTTTGCATTGAGGTATAGAGCTCACCGCCAGCAATCGTCACTGCAGTTCCGCCAGCAGCAGCGAACACTTCCCCCGCAAGCCCTGGAATGCGCATCTTCAATCCCTTCAGGTCGTCGATGGAATTGATTTCCTTGTTGAACCAGCCCGCCATCTGTACACCGGTGCTGCCGCCGGCCATGGGGACAAGGTTATAGGGCGCGTAGGCTTCCTGCCACAACTCCAGCCCGCCCCCATAATGCAGCCAGCCGTTCATTTCCTGGGCGTTCAGGCCAAATGGGACAGAGGTAAAAAAGACCGCAGACGGCACCTTGCCCTTCCAGTAGTACGCAGCGCCATGACCCGCGTCGACCACGCCTTGGGAAACAGCATCAAACACTTCCATGGCGGGCACCAGCTCACCAGCCCCATACACGTGCACAGTCAATCGACCATTGCTCATTTCCTCAACCGATCGCGCGAAATTCTCGGCGGCCATACCCAGGCCGGGAAAGTTCTTGGGCCAGGTGGTAATCATTTTCCAGTGGTATTGTTTGCCAGACGCCCCTTCCGAAGACTGATTGTTGCTGCCGCGCCCAGCGCTTGTAGTCTGCGCAGCCCACAAGCCCAGAGTCGCTACCAGAGCGGCAACCAGTAGCAGGATTATTAGTGGCGCATAGCGTTTTTCTGTGGGGGCGTTACCCATATTTGCGGTCTTCCGTCAGGAGCTCTTACATTAATTACATCAACTACATCAACTGCAAATTGGCATACTGCAGCACCAACCACTTGCCGCCCTCGGTGTCAAAGTTCACTTCCACTCTGGCACTGGAACCGCGCCCCTCGAAGTTTAACACGACACCCTCGCCGAACACCTGATGGTACACGCGCTGACCGAGCGACAGCTCGGTATCGGGTACTCGGGCGTGGGTTAGAGTACTGACAGGCTGCGCAATAGTGCCGCGAAGCCGCACTTCCTGAAGTAATTGTGGTGGTATTTCCCGGACGAACCGCGAGGGCGTATTGTAGGATTCACTGCCATGCAAACGCCGACTTTCCGCATAGGTAATCACCAGTTTCTCCATCGCCCGGGTGATACCGACATAGCAAAGACGGCGCTCCTCTTCGAGACGTCCGGGTTCTTCCACCGACATGCGGTGTGGAAACAGGTTCTCTTCCATCCCCGCTAAAAACACCAATGGGAATTCCAGGCCCTTGGCTGAGTGCAGTGTCATCAGCTGCACGCTGTCTTCGTGTTCATCCGCCTGTGCATCACCTGCATCAAGGGCCGCGCGGTCAAGAAACTGTTGCTGCGGTGAAAGCTCGCCATCCTCTGCGACAAACTGCTTCGCGGCACTGATCAGTTCTTCCAGGTTTTCGACCCTCGCCTGACCCTTCTCACCTTTCTCATTTTTGTGGAACACGAAAAGACCCGACTCGCGGATCGCGTGCTCAACCAGCGCTTCCAGCGGCAGCTCATCCACGCCGACATCCAATTCGTTGATCATCACCACAAACCCGTGCAGCGCACTCAACGCTCTGGCGGGCAACAACTTTTCCTCCAGCACCGCGGCAATCGCTCCCCACAGGGGGATGCCCCGGTCGCGCGCGCACTGTCGCACGACATCCAGTGTTTTACTCCCGATCCCCCGCGGTGGCGTGTTGATTACTCGCTCCACCGCAGCGTCATCCGCACGATTAAGCAGCAGGCGCAGATAAGCCAGCGCGTTGCGGATCTCCAGCCGTTCATAGAACCGCTGACCACCATAAATACGGTAGGGCATTCCCTCCCGTATCAACGCCTCTTCCAATACGCGGGACTGCGCATTGGAGCGGTACAGAATGGCGACCGATGATCGCTGGTGGCCTTCGAGTAACCACTGCTGCGCCTGTTCCACAATATAGCGCGCCTCATCGTGCTCGTTGTAACCTGCGTACATACTGATCGGCTCTCCCGGTTCTCCGGCGGTCCACAACTCTTTGCCCAGCCGACCAAAATTGTGGGCAATAACACCGTTGGCTGCCTGGAGAATGGTTTGCGTCGATCGGTAGTTCTGCTCCAGCCGAATTGTTTTGGTCGCAGCAAAATCGGTACTAAAGCGCTGAATATTTTCGATTTTTGCGCCTCGCCAACCGTAGATCGACTGGTCGTCATCGCCCACGGCAACAACGGGAATGTGAGCGCCAGCCAATACTCGCAGCCACGCGTATTGCACTGTGTTGGTATCCTGGAATTCATCCACCAGAATCTGCCGAAAACGTCCCTGGTAGTGCTGCAGGACTTGCGGGCTCTGTAACCAAAGCTCATGGGCCCGCAGCAGCAATTCAGCAAAATCCACCAGTCCTGCGCGCTTGCAAGCCAACTCATAAGCGCGATACACCTGCAACATTGTCTGGGCAAACAAATCACCCGGAGGGGCCTCTATGTGGGCGCTGCGCAGGCCCTCGTCCTTCTGTGCATTGATGTACCACATGGCCTGCTTGGGTGGCCAACGGGACTCATCCAGCTCCAGCTCGCGGCACACACGCTTAACCAGTCGCAGTTGATCGTCGCTATCGAGTATCTGGAAATTCTGCGGCAAACCGGCATCCTGCCAATGCGCTTTCAGCAGACGGTGTGCAAGCCCGTGGAATGTACCAACCCACATTCCGTGAGCAGGGATGTGCAACATTTCCTCAATGCGGTTACGCATTTCTCGGGCCGCTTTATTGGTGAACGTAACTGCCAGAATAGACCAGGGCGAAAAACTCTCGGCTTTTATCAGCCACGCAATACGGTGCACGAGAACACGTGTTTTGCCACTGCCCGCTCCAGCCAGCACCAACATATTCTGGTTCTCTGCGGCAACAGCGTCGCGTTGGGCGTCGTTTAGAGGAGAGAGAATTTCAGATACATCCATCGCGCCATTCTAAACAATTTCGTCTCCGCGAATGCACCTTTATTCTCAGCGCAATCACGAGCCTGTCAATATACGATGCACGCCGCATCATGAGCGCAGTATAATCGGTGCAATACGCAACCCTGCCTTCAGCTCTACGACCATTTACGGGTGAGCCTGCGAGGCAAGTGCGAAGGCGGTCTGGTATGATCACAAACGAATATCGCTACGCAGGTGCCGTGCAAGCATGATAAACAACAAAGACGATGGCCCCGAGGCTGACAATGGTACGCCTTCAGACCGCGAATTTTCCCGCAGCGGACAGCAACGTCGCGATCCCAGCTTTAGCGATTTCGTAGAACCACATGATGACGGCTACGAAGAACCCGACCGTGACACCGATATCGACTCTGGCTATCCCACAGACAGCGTGGAAGAAGAGGAGTTTGATGACGAGTTCCCCGATGAAGTCGACGACGATCCATTCATAGAGGAAGACGCCGAGACGCTTTACGATGCCGACCCATCCGACACAGAGCAAGAGGATGCCTGGCTGGAGAAAGAATTGGGGTTTGAAAAGGAAGAAGAGACCGAGCACCAGAATTGGCCATTGGGCCTCATTGCTGTGGCATTTGTCGCACTAGCGCTGCTGGCTGCTGGCGGTTACGGGGTGATGCAGCAGCGCGCCGCAACCGAGGAGGAACTTCGCGAGCTGCGCGCTGCACTGGCCACCGCTGCCAGTCCAGAGGAGGTGCGCACCAGCCGCGGGGCGCTGGAAGTGTTGCAGGTGTCCTACGACAAGCTGGCTGCCGAAGCCGAGACCTTGTCTCTGGAAAACCGTCGGCTCGCTGATACTGTTGCCGGTCTTGAAGCACAGTTGAGCGCCCAGCAAAGCACGATGACAAAATCAATATCTGCGGCCAAAAAGCCTGAGTCTCCTACCCCCGCGAACGACACAACCCCAGATGCGCCGATACAATCAGCCACATCTTCGGTGGAGCCAGCCAAACCGGTGACTGCTGAGCCGGCCGCACCGAAGCCGGCCCCGGCGAAAGCAGCGAGCAAACCTGCGGCAACGCAAACAATCGCCGCAACCTCAGGCCCTTGGTTCGTTAACTTTGGCTCCTATGCCATGCGCAATATGGCGGATACCTGGGCGGCCAGACTACACCCCAGCGCTGGAAAGGTAATCATCGCTCCCAATACCAAGGACGGCAAAACGCTCTACCGTGTGCGTGTTGTCGGACTGGCAAGCCGTGATTCGGCCAAAGAGGTGGCGCGTAAACTGGAAGCTGAGCAACGAGTGTCCGAGTTGTGGGTCGGCAAGGAATAGTCAGCGGACCCTGTCACTCCTTACTTGGCAGAAGGCTGGTCTCCTGTTAATGTTTTTGTCCCACATTACGAGTACCAGGTGAGGCAATAATGAAAAACTTTATCAAACTGACACTGATCGGTCTGGCCATTGGCAGCGCGGTAAGCATGGCTGATGACTGCACGGCACCCGCTGTACCAAGTCTGCCGGACGGCTCCAAGGCAAGCCTGGAAGAAATGCTCGCCGGTCAAAAGGCCGTGAAGGACTTTCAGGCAGCAAATTCTGCCTACAGGGCTTGTCTCGACCCCAAAGTGACCGCTGCCGAAACTGCCGCCGCGGGCGACTCTCCCGCGCAAGAGGTGCTGGATGCACTCAAGAAGATGAACGAGGAATACAACGCCTCAGTCTCCACAGAAGAAGAACTTGCTACCAGTTTCAACAACGCATTGCGCGAGTACAAGGAAGCCAACCCCGGTTGATGCCTTTGCCGCCCAGGCGGCTTGCCCCTGGGCGACTCTCCTAGAGCCGCAACAACTGCAGAAACCCTAGAGGGTTCTTACTGTAAGCCACAGAAACAATATACAGCGCGGTCAGTAGCGCCATCACCCAAGCTATTACTCTGGTACTTTTGGACCGGCCAAATCGCAGCGCCACCATCCCGAGAGTAATATAAACCAGCAATGCAATAATTTTTGCACCAAGCCAAGGAAGCGATAGTGGCGACAGCTGCCAGACGATGAGTAAAGAAATCGCTGAGCCCAGCAGCAACGTATCGATCACATGAGGCAATACCTTCGCCGCACGCCGCTGTAACAAACGATTGTCTGTAACCATCCAATAACCACGCAGACCGAATCCGGCAATGGATAGCGTCGCGCAAGTCACATGGATGAACTTGAGAAGTTCCGCCAGCGTCACTCGACAGTAACTGACTTCGCCAGATTTCGGGGTTTATCGACATCGGTGCCTTTCTGCAAGGCAACATGATAGGACAACAACTGCAGGGCTACCGTGTACACAATCGGCTTGATCACCTCTGGACAATGCGGCATGGGCAAAACTTGCACCCTTGGCTCGCTGGCGAAACCCGCCTCCCTGTCAGCAAACACGAACAGCTCTCCGCCGCGCGATCGCACCTCCTCAAGATTGGACTTCAATTTTTCCAGTAACTCATCGTTGGGCGCAACTGCGACTACCGGCATATCGTCGTCCACCAGTGCCAGTGGGCCGTGTTTGAGTTCACCGGCGGGGTATGCTTCGGCATGAATATAGGAAATTTCCTTGAGCTTCAGAGCACCTTCCATTGCAATGGGATACTGAATCCCGCGCCCAAGAAACAATGCGTGCCTTTTGGGAATAAATGCTTCTGACAGTTGTTGTATTGCCGAATTGAGTTCCAACGTCTGTTGCACGTATTTGGGTAGATTGCGCAATGCGTCGATGATTTCCTGTTGCCGGCTCTGCGACATCTGCCGCCGCCGGCCCAATACCAGCGTCAGCATTAATAGCGCAACGAGTTGGGTAGTGAACGCCTTGGTGGACGCTACTCCGATTTCGGCGCCGGCACGGGTCAGAAACACCAGGTCGCACTCACGTACCAGCGAGCTGTTATCCACGTTCGCCACCACCAGACTGCCGATAAACTCGCCCTCAGTAGCATTGCGCAGCGCAGCTAGCGTATCCGCTGTTTCACCGGACTGGGAGATAGCAACCAACAAGGTGCCCTTATGTTGCACCCGTTTACGGTAACGAAACTCGGACGCAACTTCGACTTCACAACTGATACCTGCGAGCTCCTCTAACCAGTAGCGCGCTACCATGCCGGCGTGGTAGCTGGTTCCACAAGCGACGATTTGCACGTTTTCGATGCGGTCAAACACTTCGCCTGCGCCGTTACCGAAACTGTTTTCTATCTGCTGCCAGCTCTCGGCGCCGCCAAAAGTTGCTTCGAGCGCCTTGGGTTGTTCAAATATTTCCTTGATCATATAGTGATCAAAGTCGCCCATATCCGCAGATTCCAGGGCTTCAGTAATCCGTGTTATCGGTCGCTCAATTAGCTCACCAGCTTCATTGCATATCTGGACACTGGCCGGCGTTATCTCTACCAGATCACCTTCTTCCAAATAGATAAAGCGATCGGTCACTTGCCGCAGCGCCATCTGATCTGAGGCCAGAAAATTTTCTCCGATACCAACTCCCACCACCAACGGACTACCTTTGCGTGCACCGACAACAACATCGGGACTTTGGGTATCAATTGCCGCAAGAGCGTAGGCGCCCTCCAGTCGCGACACCGTTTTCTGCATTGCATTCAGTAAGGATGAACCTTTTTCCAGATTGCGGTGCAGCAAATGGACAATGACTTCTGTGTCTGTCGCAGAGGACATTTCATATCCGGCGTCGATCAACTCTTCACGCAGAGCTGCATGATTTTCAATAATGCCATTGTGTACCAGCGCAACACGCTGTCCAGAGGTGTGCGGGTGCGCGTTGGCACCCGAAGGCTTGCCGTGAGTCGCCCAACGCGTATGGGCAATACCTGTGCTTCCGTAGTAGGGCTCCTGCATCTGGGCTTTTTCAAGCTCCTGCACTTTCCCCTTACGTTTATGGGTCTGCAGGCCATGCCGCTCATCAATCAATGCCATCCCGGCTGAGTCATAGCCCCGATATTCCAGACGACGCAGCCCCTCCAGCAGAATTTCCGAAACTTCCCGCCGCGCTGCAGCGGCCACAATGCCACACATAGTTAGTCCTTGGAGTTACGTTTGCCCGGCCGCTTCCAGCCCTGGATGTTGCGCTGTTTGGCCCGGCTTACGGCCAAATCGCCCCTACCCACCGTCGTGGTGACGGTGGATCCTGCGGCTACAAAACCCTGCTCCTCGATAAGCAATGGCGCCACCAGAGTACTGTTGGAACCAACGAACACACCGTTGCCTATTTCAGTCCTGTGCTTATTTACGCCATCGTAATTACAGGTAATCGTTCCCGCACCGATGTTGACGTCGGCGCCCATCTCACAGTCACCGATGTAACTCAGGTGATTCACTTTACTGCCATTACCGATTAACGCGTTTTTGGTCTCCACGAAATTGCCGATGCGCGCGCCATCTGCGAGAACGGTTCCCGGTCGAAGTCGAGCATAGGGTCCGACACTGCAGTTCCTGCCAATTCGCGTTTCCTGGAGGTGGCTCATGGGATGGATAACAGTACCCTCTGCCACACTGACATCACGCAGCACACAATTAGCCCCGATCGATACGCCGCTACCCAGAGAAACAATGCCCTCAAACACCACATTTACATCGATGAATACTTCTTCACCGCAGCTGAGCTCGCCCCGGATATCCAGCCGCGTGGCGTCAGCGACACTGACACCCTGACGCATCAACTCCTCCGCGCATCGACGTTGATACTCGCGTTCCACTTTATTGAGTTGAACACGGTCGTTCACACCAAGAATTTCTATCTCTGAGGTCGCGGTGCAGGATGCAACCCTCTTACCTTGACCCACAGCAAGACTAATAATATCCGGCAGATAGAATTCTCCCTGCTGATTATCGTTGGCAACGCGCGGCAACAAGGTTTTGAAATCACCTGCTGGGCCGGCGAGCACACCGGTATTGATTTCCCTGATCTCTCGTTGTGTTTCTGTCGCGTCGCGTTCTTCCACTACCCCCGTAAGCTCACCATGTTTTCCGCGCAGAATACGGCCATACCCTTGGGGATTGTGTACGGTGGCGGTGAGTAGAGACGGGTTCTGCTGCGCCTGCTGCACCAGATGCTGCAAAGTAGCGGGCCGGGTCAGCGGCACATCCCCGTACAACACCAGTATAACGCTGTCATCGGCTATATCCGGCAGAGCCTGCATTACTGCATGGCCTGTTCCCAGTTGTTCCTCCTGTACTACCCAGTTTATGGGATAAGGCGACAGCGCTTGCTGAACCTGCTCGCTGCCGTGCCCGACAACTACATGAATCACTCCAGGCTTGAGAACCGATGCCGTACGAATTACATGCTCCAGCAACGGTATTCCGCCAACAGTGTGCAATACCTTGGGTAAACGGGATTTCATTCGCGTTCCCTGACCGGCGGCGAGAATCACGACTTCCAATTTCATGGCAACGTTTTTCCCTTCATTTTTACACTGGCGCGAAGGCGCAATAAATTTACAGTTACGCAGCGCATTATGCGCCGCACTGCTGCCATCGCCAACCACGGCAGTGTGAAGCGATTATCAACTGGCAAAAAAAACCCCGGTAATACCGGGGTTTGCTGTACTACATCCGATTGAACCAGTCGGCTTAGCCACGTCCTGCTCGATTTTTCATCTTGCGCAGGGTTGCCAATTGCGCAGCCGCCTCCGCAAGTTGCGACGAAGCTCGCCCATAATCGAAATCTCCGGTCTGGTTGGCGAGCGCATGCTCAGCCGCCTTGCGTGCTTCCTCGGCTGCCGCCTCGTCAACGTCATCCGCCCGAATCGCCGTGTCAGCGAGTATGGATACGACTCCCGGCTGAACTTCCAGAAAACCTCCCGACACATAAAAAACCTGCTCGTTGCCGTCCTGGGTGACTATCCGCACAGGGCCCGGAACCAGAGCCGTCAACAACGGAGCGTGACCATAGGTCACGCCGAGTTCACCCAACTGACCAGTCGCCACTAGCATCTCCACCAGACCGGAATAAATTTCCTCTTCCGCGCTGACAATATCGCAATGTATGGTCATCGCCATAGTTTAGCCTCTATCGTACCTATGCCGCTTACAGTTTTTTGGCTTTCTCGACGGCTTCGTCGATGCTGCCAACCATGTAAAACGCCTGCTCAGGCAAGTGATCGTACTGGCCGGACAGAATACCCTGGAAACCTGCAATGGTTTCCTTGAGTGATACATACTTGCCCGGCGAACCAGTAAACACTTCCGCCACATGGAATGGCTGCGACAGGAAGCGCTCAATCTTACGTGCGCGAGCAACCGTTTGTTTGTCTTCCTCCGAAAGCTCATCCATACCCAGAATGGCGATGATGTCTTTCAGCTCTTTGTAGCGCTGCAGTACAGTTTGCACGCCACGCGCTGTGTCGTAGTGCTCATTGCCGATCAACAATGGATCAAGCTGACGCGACGTTGAATCGAGTGGGTCCACAGCAGGGTAGATACCTTTCGCCGCAATATCACGACTCAATACAACGGTGGAATCAAGGTGGGCAAAAGTTGTTGCAGGAGACGGGTCAGTCAAGTCATCCGCCGGCACGTATACCGCCTGAATAGACGTGATAGAACCAACCTTGGTAGAAGTAATGCGTTCTTGTAATACACCCATTTCTTCTGCGAGTGTAGGCTGATACCCCACCGCGGAAGGCATACGACCCAGCAGTGCAGATACCTCGGTTCCCGCCAGAGTATAGCGATAGATGTTGTCGATAAACAGCAGTACGTCACGACCTTCATCACGGAATTTCTCTGCCATGGTCAAGCCGGTAAGTGCAACGCGTAAACGGTTGCCTGGCGGCTCGTTCATCTGCCCATATACCATTGCTACCTTGGAATTGCTGAAATTCTCGACATCAACAACTTTGGATTCCTGCATTTCGAAGTAAAAGTCGTTACCTTCCCTGGTTCGCTCGCCGACCCCCGCGAATACTGACAAACCAGAGTGCTCAGTCGCAATATTGTTGATGAGCTCCATCATGTTAACTGTTTTGCCCACACCGGCTCCGCCGAAGAGCCCAACCTTACCGCCTTTTGCAAACGGGCAGACCAGGTCGATAACTTTAATGCCTGTTTCCAGCAACTCATCGGACGCTGATAGTTCCTCGTAGGTTGGCGCTTTGCGATGAATGGAAGCGCGCTCCTTCTCGCCAATAGGACCACACTCGTCAATCGGGTTGCCGAGTACATCCATAATACGGCCCAGTGTTTCAATACCTACCGGAACCTTAATCGGTTCGCCGGTATTCTCTACCGCAAGACCGCGGCTCACACCCTCGGAAGCACCCATGGCAATCGTTCGCACCACTCCATCGCCCAATTGTTGTTGGACTTCCAGGGTCAGGTTCCTTTCCGTTACCTTCAGTGCATCGTAAACCTTGGGCACCACATCACGTGGAAACTCCACATCGATGACCGCGCCAATAATCTGTACGATTCGTCCGCTGCTCATATCCGGATCCTCTATCTCAAAGTTCAATTCTGTTTGGCTGGGGGCGACGCTGTGTGGGCGAGTGCCTGCTGCCTTGTCTGATGCCATACCTGACTCGCCGCAATGCGTTAACCTATCGCTGCGGCACCACTCACTATTTCAGACAGTTCCTGAGTGATTGCCGCTTGACGAGCTTTGTTGTAGATCAGCTGTAGATCGTCGATCAGTTCGCCGGCGTTTTCTGTAGCGTTTTTCATGGCAAGCATCCGCGCGGCCTGTTCACAAGCGCCGTTTTCTACCACCGCCTGGTATACCTGTGACTCGATATAGCGCGTCAACAGCTCTTCCAATAACTCTTTTGCATCCGGCTCGTAGATATAGTCCCAGTGATGTTTCATTTCCTGGCTATCTTCAGGCTCCAACGGCAACAACTGCTCGACAGTGGGGGTCTGAGTCATAGTGTTGACAAACTGATTGCTCACCAGGAACAAACGGTCGATGCTGCCTTGCTCATAGGCGTCGAGCATGGTTTTTACACCACCGATCAGGTCCGCAAGCGAAGGTGTTTCGCCAATGTCGCGAATCGCTGCTTTGACATTACCGCCATAACTACCAAAAAAAGCCGCGGCTTTTGCGCCGATCAACGACAACTCGATTTCAATTCCCTGATCGGCCCATTCTTTCATCGATTTTACAGTGCGTTTGAACAGGTTGATGTTCAAACCGCCGCAAAGTCCACGATCGGTGGACACCACCAGAAAACCAACACGTTTGATTTCCCGCTGCTCCATATACAGGTGCCGATATTCAGGTGCCGCGTTAGCCAGATGTCCAACGACTGCGCGCATCCGGCGAGCATAGGGTTTGCCAAGTCGCATGCGATCCTGCGCCTTACGCATCTTACTCGCTGCTACCATTTCCATGGCACTGGTGATCTTTTGCGTACTGCGTATGCTCGAGATCTTGGTGCGTATTTCCTTTCCGACTGCCATCTACTGGTCCTCGGCGTTACCAGGTCTGCGTGCTTTTAAATTTTTCGATCGCAGTCCTGAACGTGGATTCGATCTCGTCGTTGTAATCTCCGGTTTGGATGATTCGATTCATCAACTCGCCGTGCTCAGCGCGCATATAAGCCAACAGCGCGTGTTCAAACGCGCCAATTTTGTTGACCTCAATGTCTTTGAGATAACCTTCATTGGCCGCGTAGAGCACCACACCCATGTCAGCAATACTTTGTGGTGAGTACTGTTTTTGCTTCATCAGTTCGGTAACTCGCTCACCGTGATCCAGCTGTGCGCGAGTGGCATCGTCCAAATCCGAAGCAAACTGCGAAAAAGCAGCCAACTCGCGATACTGTGCCAACGCTGTTCGAATACCGCCGGATAATTTCTTCATGATCTTGGTTTGCGCTGCACCGCCAACTCGCGACACTGAAATACCGGCATTCATCGCAGGCCGAATTCCAGCATTGAACATATCCGCTTCGAGGAAGATCTGGCCATCAGTGATAGAGATTACGTTGGTAGGTACGAAAGCTGACACGTCGCCTGCCTGCGTTTCAATCACAGGCAAAGCTGTCAGTGAGCCTGTCTTGCCTTTTACTTCACCATTGGTGAAGTTTTCAACATAGGCCTCATTAACTCTGGCTCCACGCTCCAACAATCGCGAATGCAAATAGAATACATCACCGGGGTAGGCTTCTCGTCCTGGCGGACGACGCAGTAACAGGGAAATCTGGCGATACGCCCAAGCCTGCTTGGTCAGGTCATCGTAGATGATAAGTGCGTCTTCACCACGATCGCGATAGTACTCTCCCATGGTACAGCCGGCGAACGGTGCCAGATACTGCATAGCAGCAGGATCAGAAGCGGTTGCAGCAACAATGATGGTGTGCTCCATGGCACCGTGCTCTTCGAGTTTACGCACCACGGCGGCAACGGAAGACGCTTTCTGTCCAATGGCGACATAAACACATTTAATGCCAGAGCCTTTCTGGTTGATGATGGCATCAACCGCGATGGCGGTTTTGCCGATCTGGCGGTCACCGATGATCAGCTCACGTTGTCCTCGGCCAATTGGTACCATCGCATCGATCGCCTTAAGGCCGATTTGCACGGGCTGATCTACCGATTTACGCGCAATAACACCCGGAGCAACTTTCTCTAAAGCGTCTGTCAACTTGGAGTTGATCGGGCCTTTACCATCAATGGGGTTGCCAAGCGCGTCTACTACGCGGCCCTGAAGTTCCGGACCAACCGGAACCTCCAAAATACGACCTGTACAACGACAGGATTGACCTTCGGCCAACCCCTTATAATCACCCAGAATTACCGCGCCAACTGAGTCGCGCTCCAGGTTTAGCGCCATTCCAAACAGCCCGCCGTCGAACTCAATCATCTCCCCATACATCACGTCGGCCAGACCGTGAATACGAATGATGCCATCGGTAACCGAAACCACGGTTCCGACGTTGCGTGCCTGTGAGCTGACATCTAGCTGGTCTATACGTCGCTTGATGATCTCACTAATCTCTGATGGATTCAGTTGCTGCATGCTCTGTTCCTCAATCCTACGTCGTCAATTCTAGGAATTCATCGCGGCGGCCAGCTTGTTAAGCCTGCCGCGCACGGAGCCATCGATCACCAGATCACCGGCCCTGATTAATACACCACCCAGCAGATTCCTGTCGGTGGACGTGCGAACTTTTACCTGTCTCTCAAGCTTTTTGCCCAAAACCTCAGCCAGCTTGTCACGAGCCGTATCCGCAAGATCGAAAGCAGATACTACTTCCACATCAACGGTCTTTTCCTGGTTAGCCTTGAACTGAGCAAACAGTGTATAAATTTCAGGCAACAACCCGAGCCGTTTATTGCCGGCCAACACCGCAATGAAATTGCGCTGATGGACGCCCAGCGCATCACCGCATATATCGCACAATACCTTGGCTTGCTGTTCAGCAGTGAGTGCTGGATCGCTAAGCGCCATTTTCATGCTTGGCTGCGAAACAACAGCCGCAGCGGTTGCCAGCTGCTCCGCCCACGATGACAACTGGTTGTTGTCGTGGCTGTACTCGAACGCCGCCTTGGCATAGGGACGAGCTAATGTGCTTAGTTCAGCCATAAGATCCTCGGACTAGAGTTCAGTTGCCAGTTTATCGACCAATTCGGCGTGTGCCTTCGGATCGATAGCTGCACCCAGCACTTTTTCAGCTCCAGCTAACGCCAAGGCTGCAACCTGTCCGCGCAG
Organism: Halioglobus sp.; assembly: GCA_041396025.1. Taxonomy (GTDB): domain Bacteria; phylum Pseudomonadota; class Gammaproteobacteria; order Pseudomonadales; family Halieaceae; genus Marimicrobium. Next base: position 237,807 of record JAWKZL010000001.1, read on the forward strand.
TTGCTCTTTCGCACGGTTAGTTTCCTGCTCGATCTCCGCCTGCGCAGCTGCTTTGACACGATCAGCTTCCACCACTGCAAGTTGCTTAGCCTCTTCGACAAGCTGTGCGCTGCGCTTGTTAGCTGCATCAATAATGCCCGCTGCCTCGTGCTTGGCTTCCTTGAGGCGTTCTACGACCTTTTCCTGAGCCAACTCCAGATCGTGGCTGGCACGATCAGCTGCCGCCAGACCATCGGCAATCTTCTTTTCGCGCTCTGCCATGGCAGCCAGAATAGGTGGCCACACATACTTCATGCAGAACACCACAAAGCAGACAAACGCTACCATCTGCCCGATAAGCGTAAGATTAATATTCACGCCTTGCTCCTCACTGATTATTGAGGGCTGCGCACAAGGCAGCCCCAGTCCTGTCGCTGACTGGATTAACCTGCGACAACGAAGATCAGGTACATAGCGATACCAACACCGATAATGGGGATCGCATCTACCAGGCCGGCGCCCAGAAAGAAAGTTACCTGCAGTTTAGGGGCTAGTTCGGGCTGGCGGGCAGAGCCCTCGATGAGCTTGCCACCCAACAGACCAACACCGATCGCAGCACCCAGACCACCCAGACCCATCATGATGGCGGCAGCAACGTAGATTAATTCAGGCATTTTTTTCTCCTAGCGTTTAGTAAGCAAAGCTTAAAAGTTAATGTAAATCAGTGGTCTTCATGGGCCATGCTCAGATACACGATCGTCAGCACCATGAAGATAAAGGCTTGCAGGGGGATAACCAGTAGATGGAAAATGCCCCAAGCAATCTGCAATAATCCTGCCGGTACCATCCAAAGCGCACCAGCGCTAAAAAGCGCTGCAATCAGGATAAAGATCATCTCGCCCGCGTAAAGGTTTCCGAACAGTCGCAGGCCGAGGGAGAATGGCTTGGCAAGCAGGCCTACCACTTCCATAAACAAATTCACCGGGATAAACGCCCAGTGATTGAAGGGAGTCATGGTCAACTCCTTCACGAAACCAAAGCCTTTTACTTTAATCGAGTAGTACAGCATCAGTATGAATACGCCTAAAGCCATACCCAGCGTAATGTTTGGGTCTGTGGATGGCACTATTTTCTGGAAATGAACACCGGCGACCAACTGCAGAATCTTAGGTACCAGATCTATCGGAACCAAATCCATCAGGTTCATCAACAATACCCAGACAAATACTGTCAGCGCCAAGGGTGCAATCAGTCTATTCTGTCCGTGAAATGTGTCTTTAACAGTGTTGTCTACAAAACCTACGACCATCTCAACGAGATTTACAACTCCACTGGGAACACCCGTTTCCGCTTTTTTGGCTACGCTGCGGAACAACCAGCAAAATACTATGCCAAGACCTATAGACCACGACATAGAGTCAACGTGGATTGCATTGAAGCCCATTACCGAAGCTTCGGCCCCACCATGGGCCATCACCCAGGCACCGCCATCGCCAATGATGGTTCCGTCTGCCCGCTCAAAACCCTCCGGCAACTTGCCAAAAGTCAGGTTTGTCAGGTGATGGGTAATGTACTCAGAAACAGTCGGGGTAGAGCCTGCCATCTATTCAAACACTCGCGTCTGTCTATTTCCGTTGGTTTTGCCGCAGCAACCACCAACTTCCCGTAATCTGTATTAGCAGCATCGCCAGATAACCGCCGAATACTGCTGGGCCGTTTATCGGCCGCACCAATGCAAACACCAGAGCAAACCCGGCTGCACTGAGTAAAAATTTTCCCACCTCACCGGCGTAACCAGACCGCGCTGTGGCCTGTGCTGAGCGCGCTCCTCGCCATCTGAATGCGAGCGCTGCGAAATAAGCCTGAGGCACAATGGCTATCAAGCCACCACTCAACATCGAGCAGGCAATGACCTTGTCGATCGCCAGCAAACAAAAACACAGCAAACCGAGCAAAACCAGTTGTGCCAAGGTGATGCGGTGAACCGGGGGACGGACAATTTCAGCACCAGCCATCAGCGCCTCTTGAATTCTTCCTGTGCATTCAGCACAGGCATTCTCCCTCGATTCGGGCGCGCATTATAGGGGCATTGACGAGCGGGTTCAACATGGTTTTAAGCACCATCTGGATAAAAATTGACGCCGTTCGGTGCATATTCGCCGCAATACTTTGCGCGTTATTCTTTCGGGGTAATTGCGCTACAGCATGTAGTGGTTACAGGTAATTTTGATACTAGATAGAGTGTTGATTAAAGAACGCCCTGCCTCGTCGCGCCAATAGCTGGTGCTGCTACCAAGCAGCGCAGCATGTGCATAAAGCTATTCTACTTGATGTGGCTTAAAATTCCGTCCAGCTCGTCAAGGCTATTGTAGGTAAGTACTAGCTTACCCTTGCCTTTCGCGCCATGCTGGATCACTACAGGCGCGCCGATTCGCTGCGACAAATCATCCTGCAAATGCCGTATGTTGGGGTCAAGCTGATGTTCAACAACGGGTTTCGTACGGCTTGTTAGTAGATTTCTTACCAGGGCCTCGGTCTGGCGTACCGTCAATCCTTTAGCGGCCACCGTACGCGCAGCTTGCGACTGAGCTGCGCCCTCCAAACCCAACAGTGCTCGCGCGTGACCCATTTCGAGATCACCGTGCTCCACCAGACGTCGCACATCTTCCTGTAGGCTCATCAAGCGCAAAAGGTTCGCCACAGTAGAGCGCGACTTGCCTACGGCAGTCGCGACTTCCTGCTGCGTAAGATCAAACTCTTGCTGCAACCGCTGCAGGGAAGCAGCTTCTTCAATAGGGTTGAGATCTTCGCGCTGAATATTCTCAATCAGCGCCATAGCGATAGCCGCCTGGTCTGAGACATCGCGGACAATAACGGGAATCCTATCAAGCCCCGCCATTTGTGTAGCTCTCCAGCGACGCTCGCCGGCGATTATTTCGAATTTCTGATCTGATACAGGACGCACCACAATTGGCTGCATCACACCTTGTGCGATGATGCTATCCGCAAGCTCCCGCAGTGACTCGGGCTCAATATCGCGTCGCGGCTGATACTTACCGCGCTGTATGAGCTCAACTGGCAGCTCCTTGATCGCACCCTCTCCCAGACCCTGGCTGCCAGTAGCGTGATCGTCAAGTGCTTCGGCGCCGAGCTGCTGCCCTGCTTTGCCCGCGCCAAGCAACGCATCAAGGCCACGCCCCAAACCCCTTTTTCTAGCCGACATCAACATGCTCCATTAATTCAGGTCGCTACAGTATGGCCATTCCGCTGTGCGGCCTGTTGCTCCTCTCGCCGAATAATTTCACCGGCCAGCGCCATGTAGGCTTTGGAGCCGCGGGAATTTTTATCATAGTACATTACGGGTAGCCCGTGACTGGGTGCCTCTGCCAGACGCACGTTACGCGGCACAACCGTACGATAAACCTTATCGCCGAAATGCGCGCGCAATTGTGCAGACACATCGGTAGTAAGGCTGTTGCGCGGGTCGTACATCGTGCGCAGTATCCCTTCGATCTGCAACTCGCTGTTTGATGTTTCCGCGACGCCCTCAATCGTGCGCACCAGCGCTGCCAAACCTTCCAGCGCAAAATACTCACACTGCATGGCAATTATTACACCATCCGCCGCCACCAGTGCATTGATCGTCAACATATTCAGGGAGGGAGGACAATCTACCAATACGTAATCGTATTGCCCGTCAATTTCGGTCAAGGCATTTCGTAGGCGCTTTTCACGGTGGTCAATATTCAGCAGCTCTACTTCCGCAGCCGTTAGATCACCGTTGGCAGGTAGCACATCAAAATGACTTTGGGCAGTTGCGCAGGTGACCAGTGGAATCGGTGCGCCCCGCACGAGCACATCGTAGACACTGCGTTCTACTGAGTATTTTTCAACACCGCTGGCCATTGTGGCGTTACCCTGCGGGTCGAGATCTACCAAAAGTACGCGCTGCCTCATCGCTGCCAATGAAGCGGCCAGATTGACACAGGTTGTTGTTTTGCCAACGCCGCCTTTTTGGTTCGCGATTGCGATAATTCTGGTCAATTCAGCTGTCCCTGATAATGTTATAGCGGTTTGCTGGTTCCCTGCTGAAAGGCGAGCTCTACCACGTGCCGCTGCTCGTCAAGACCCGGCACGTTGAGTGGATGAACTGCCACCACGGATATGTCCTTGCCGAGTATTTCCAGTTCCGCCGTCGGCCGCACTCCTTTCATGGCCAGAAAGCGGCCAGTAGGGGTCAATAGATGACGACAGCATCGCACCATTTCCAGCAGGGATGCAAAGGCGCGCGACAATACGGTGTCAAACGGCACTTCCGCTCGGAAGGATTCTACGCGATTGTGGTGCACGCTCATATTATCCAAGCCAAGCACCGTTTTCACCTGAAACAGGAAGCGGGTCTTCTTGCCATTACTATCCAAAAGATGGAACTCCCTTTCCGGGAACAGTATCGCCATGGGCACTCCCGGCAAACCGGCGCCCGTGCCGACATCGATGACACGTCGGCCCGTTAAAAAGCTCGCTATGGCCAGGCTATCGAGCAAATGGCGCGTTACCATTTGAGCTTCATCGCGAATTGCGGTGAGATTGTAGGCTTGATTCCATTTTGATAGCAGCGCCAGATATTCGATCAACTGATCCAATTGCGTGGGGTTCACTGGCAGGTTCAACTGATCACAGCCGCGCTGCAGTTGGCTTGAGTGCCGTGGATTCAACTCAGGCCAACTTGCGTTGATTATCGGGATCGTTCTGTTCCTGCGCGCCGAAAGCACCGCGCTTCTTCAAATAGATCAATAGCAGCGCAATAGCGGCAGCGGTGACGCCCGGAACTCGTCCAGCTCGAGCCAAGGTATCAGGACGCGCTGCCTGCAACTTTTGCCTCACTTCATTAGACAATCCGTCCACCGCGTTATAGTCAAGATCTGTAGGTAGCGGCGTGTTTTCATTGCGACGCAAACGCGCAATATCTTCTTTCTGTCGATCAATATAGCCCGCGTACTTGGCTTGTATCTCTACCTGCTCAGCAGCTTGCCCGTCAGAAATGGGCTCCCCCGCCAGCACCGCAATATCCATATACGTAAGTTCGGGTCGTTTAAGCAATTCCGCAAGCGAGTACTCCCGAGATATCGGGTTCTTGAGCCTTGCGGACAAGACTTCTGCCTGAGGCGTATGTGGGTGAATCCAGGTGACAGCCAAGCGCGCAGTTTCCCGAGCAATTGCCTCTCGCTTGGCTTCAAAACGGGTATAGCGATCATCATCCACCAATCCCAGTGCTCGCCCATGCTCGGTGAGGCGCAGGTCGGCATTATCTTCGCGCAGCAACAAACGGTACTCGGCGCGGGAGGTAAACATGCGATACGGCTCCAACGTACCCATCGTAATAAGGTCGTCCACCAGCACGCCGATGTAGGCCTCGTCGCGCCGCGGGCTCCAGGGTGCTTCACCGCGCACTGCCAGCGCGGCGTTAATCCCCGCCAACAGGCCTTGCGCTGCCGCCTCCTCATAGCCGGTGGTGCCATTTATCTGACCGGCAAAATACAATCCCGGCAACACTTTGGTCTCCAATGACGCATACAAATCTCGCGGGTCAAAAAAATCGTACTCAATAGCATACCCAGGCCGAGTAATGTGTGCGTTCTCAAAGCCCTTCATCGAACGCACCAGATCAATCTGTACATCGAACGGCAGGCTGGTGGATATGCCGTTAGGATAGAGCTCCCGAGTGCTAAGGCCTTCTGGTTCGATAAACACCTGGTGCGAATTCTTGTCGGCGAAGCGGTGTATCTTGTCTTCGATACTGGGGCAGTAACGTGGCCCAACACCTTCTATAACGCCAGAATAGAGCGGCGAGCGGTCCAGCCCACCACGAATGATGTCATGTGTTCGCTCGTTGGTGTAAGTCACCCAACAGCAACGCTGCTCAGGGTGCTCGCCAACACTTCCCAGATACGACATGACCGGCTCGGGTTGATCGCCCCACTGCTCTTCAAGTTCAGTGAAATCCACACTGCGGGCATCAATGCGTGGAGGGGTGCCTGTTTTTAACCGCTCCACGCGAAATGGTAGCTCGCGAAGTCGCTGCGCCAAGGCAATTGATGGTGGGTCGCCGGCTCGTCCGCCGGCACTGTTTTCTAAGCCGATATGGATTTTCCCGCCAAGGAACGTACCGCTGGTCAGCACCACTCGCGGTGCGCGAAAGACCAGGCCCATCTGGGTGATTGCCCCGGCTATCTGGCCATGCTCTATCAGCAAGTCGTCCACTGGTTGCTGGAATATGGACAAATTCGGTTGGGATTCCAGCATTTGGCGGATGGCATTGCGGTACAGAACACGATCTGCCTGCGCGCGAGTAGCGCGAACAGCTGGCCCTTTCCGCCGGTTCAGTACGCGAAACTGTATCCCGGCACGGTCGGTTGCCCTGGCCATAGCGCCACCCAGCGCATCAACTTCTTTAACCAGATGGCTCTTGCCGATGCCTCCGATAGCCGGATTGCAGGACATCTGCCCCAGTGTATCGATGCTATGCGTAAGCAGCAGTGTACGACAACCCATGCGCGCGGCGGCCAGGCATGCCTCTGTGCCAGCGTGACCTCCTCCTATCACAATCACTTCAAACTGCTGTGAGTATTCCACTGCGGGCCTCATGTGCCTGATGCACACCATTTTTGTGGGCTGGGGATTATACGCGCGGGCAGGCCGTTGTTCAAAATTTGTTCGGCAACATCATGCCTACCACCCTTTTTCGAACCGAGCACAGAATCTTCCTTTTGGACATAACATGATCCCTTGTGTACATTCGCCGGCGCGATCGTCGCTTCTCTATTCCGGGATTCCTTATGGCATGGCTACTGGCCGCTCTTGCACTGTTTAACCTCGTCTCGATGGCCGCGGTTTTTGCGCCGCGCGGTAAAACGCGAAAAAGCGTCCCCTGGGCACAGTTTGGTTTCGCGCTATTGGCGACCGAACTTGCCTGGATATGGCTGCCATTACAGCTGATTATCGCCCTGTTGCTAATACTGGGCGGAGCGCTGGACTCCTGGCTGGGTACCGATGCGTTGTTGGTCCTGCTGCTCACCTGGCCAGGGCTCGCCTGGTGTTTGTGGATGAGCTCCAAAGCGGAGTCTGCGGTGCGTGATGCACTCGCTCTCGGTCTGGGTGCGGACTATCTAGACAGGATCCCCGCAAGCCGGCGCGACAAAATACGCTCTGAAATCACCTTCAAAGACTGGTGCAATCCACTATCCAGGGACGATAAGGAGGTTGATGTGATTCGTCACCTTCCCTACGGCCCGGCTGGCATACGCAACCAGTTGGACATTTACCGGCCGCGATCTATCCCGCAAGGCGGATGTCCGGTGTTACTGCAGATACACGGCGGCGCGTGGATGATGGGAGACAAAGGCAGCCAGGCCCTACCCTTAATGTATTCCCTCGCCAAGCGGGGCTGGATTTGTGTTGCAGCCAACTATCGCCTTAGCCCCAGCGTCAGTTTTCCCACCCATCTGCTGGATTGCAAGGCCGCTTTGTGTTGGATTCGCGAGCATGGTGAACAATATGGCCTGAACACGGATTTTGTCGCAGTAACTGGTGGTTCGGCCGGAGGACATCTCACTGCGCTTATGGGCTTAACCGAAAATCAGCCACAGTTTCAGCCGAGTAATCCAATGACAGATACATCAGTACAAGCGTGTATCCCATTTTACGGCATCTACGATTTTCTGGTGCGCTACGACCAACACCCCAACCGCAGAATCTATGAGGGCTTCCTTACAGGCAGGGTATTACACGAATCGCTCAAAGATAATCCCGCATTATGGGACCAGGCATCCCCTATCACACACATTCACAACAATGCGCCACCTTTCATGGTCGTACATGGCAGTCACGATACTCTCGCAGCAATCTCCGAAGGACGCGTGTTTAGCAATAAACTCAAGGAAGTTTCGCACAATCCCGTTGTGTATCTTGAAATGCCGGGAGCAGAGCATGGGTACGAAGTATTCCACTCGCTGCGAACTGAACATACTATTGAAGGGGTATTTGCGTTTCTGGAGTGGGTGCGAGCGCGTAATGTAGCGGCAAGCGAGAAAGTTATCTGAGTCGCGATTTTCGCTGCATGCCTGAAGTGTTGCCGGGGTATCTCAGGTGGGCTCTAGTCTGGTTTCACACCAATTGAGAACTTCCGTCAATACTTCTGTGCGTTCCGGTTCATTAAATATCTCATGGTACATCCCTGGATATATTTTCAGCGTTTTATCGCTGGAGCTGATGTGCTGGTGCAGAAACCGCGATCCCTCCGGTGATGTCATGACATCCGCGCCACCGTGGAGTATCAACATGGGCAGTGTTATGCGGGCGGCAGCCGCCTCTATCTGCTCCATACCAACAAATAACTCCCGTACCATGCGCACTGACATCTTGCCGTGAAATACCAAGGGGTCTTCAACATATTTCCTGACAACCTCGGGGTCCCGACTAACGCCATTGGCATCAAGCTGCAACATACCAAATCTGGGCAACAACGCTGCCAGCAGCCTCAGCAGCAACATCTGCACTGTGCCGGGCTTCAGGTCTGTTTTAATAGCGGGCCCTGAAAGAATAGCGCCGACAACGTTCCGCTCCTGCTGTGCAAGATAAATGCTGCCGATCAAGCCGCCCATACTGTGCCCCACCAGGAAGATAGGCCGGTTGGGATAACGCTCTTTTAACAGTTTGTGGAAATGTCCCAGATCAAACACGTATTCCTCAAAAGCATTTACATAGCCCGGAATGCCATCAGAATTGCCATGCCCTTGATGATCAAGCGCAGCAACGGCGTAATTATATCCAGTGAAGAACTGTGCAAACGAACGATAGCGTGCGCTATGTTCTCCAGCGCCATGCACAACTAGCAATATTGCTTGCGGGTTAGACTCTGGCTCCCAACACTGAAAATAGATAGAGCACTGCCCTGCACCTGTAAATCTGCCTTCGCTGTGTTTCACTTGCTGTCCTGGGGCACTATGCCGGATTCACTTGTCACTATTGTCCCAAGTTAGGTAGCATGAAGAACATACTATAACTAATAAAATCCCGGAGTCAGGCTATGACTGAATACTTTGTTGTTCCACCGGTACTCGGATTTGCGGGCCTCATTGTCGCATTTATCATCTATCACATCATGACCCGACACAATCACGGCGATGGCGCCGTGAAGCATATCGGCGACCAGATTCATTTAGGTGCCATGGTTTTCATGCACCGCGAATACAAGATGCTGAGCATGTTCGCTCTGGTACTTCTGGTAGCTATTTTTGTGTCACCACTGGGTTTGAATACCGCAATTGCCTTTCTGGCCGGCGCCGTCTCGTCCGCTACAGCTGGCTATCTAGGGATGTTTGCTGCGACCAAGGCCAATGTGAGAACTGCCGTGGCAGCACATGCACATGGCCAGGGATTAGCGCTGTCCATTGCCTTTTACGGGGGTTCAGTGATGGGGCTGTGCGTTGCGTCATTGGGATTATTGGGCTTGGGTGGGGTTTACTGGCTTTTCGGCGGCAACCCTGAAACAGTCCATGCGATCCACGGATTTGGGATGGGTGCTTCGGTTGTTGCATTATTTTCCCGTGTCGGCGGAGGAATTTTTACCAAGAGCGCAGATGTAGGTGCCGATCTGGTGGGCAAGATTGAGGCTGGAATTCCTGAAGATGATCCGCGCAATCCGGGCGTCATTGCTGATAATGTAGGCGACAATGTGGGCGATATTGCCGGGATGGGATCGGATATTTTCGAATCCTATTGCGGCGCAATGATCGCTTGCATTGCGATCGCTGCTACCTCGGCTATCGATACTCGCTCGTCCATGATGTTCCTGCCACTTGCACTAGCGAGTATTGGCTTAATTGCTTCTATATGCGGAATCGGCGTAGTGCGAGCTCGATCCAACGCCGCCCCGGAAGTAGCACTACGTACGGGTACTATGTCTGCTCCTGTGCTTTTTGCCATAGCAGCCTGGTTTCTGATAGATGCCATGGGTCTGGATTCCAATATCTGGTGGTCTGTGGTCTGTGGCGCTGTAGGTGGTGTCGCAATCGGTCTGATTACCGAGTACTACACCGGCGGCGCACCTGTACGCCGAATTGCCCAATCCGGCGAGACTGGTGCAGCCACAGTGATGATAACCGGCTTGGCTGTAGGTATGCAGTCGGTGGTGTTGCCGGTTCTGTTTATCGCAGCCATTATTTTTATTTCTCCCGGTCTGTCCGGGCTCTACGGCGTCGGTATCGCCGCCGTGGGTATGCTATCAACGGTTGGTATCACGATGGCGATAGATGCCTATGGCCCCGTCGCGGATAACGCAGGTGGTATTGCCGAAATGGCCGGCATGGGAGCGGAAACACGCAGTATCACTGACGGTCTGGATGAAGTGGGTAATACGACTGCAGCCATCGGAAAAGGGTTCGCTATCGGTGCTGCTGCCCTGGCGGCGCTCGCCATTATTGCGGCCTTTGTCGAAACCGTACAAATGCACAATCAGGGCTTTCATCTAGAGCTGACCAATCCCATTGTGCTGGTAGGTATGTTCATCGGTGGCACGATTCCATTTTTGATCGCCGCAATCACGATGACAGCGGTAGGAGATGCAGCATTCGATATGATCAATGAGATACGTCGACAGTTTCGCGAAATTCCTGGTTTGCTCGAAGGCACGGCTGAGCCAGATACAGCCAAATGCGTCGACATAGCGACCACCGCTGCACTGCGAAAAATGATATTGCCCGGTGTTATCGCCGTTTCTGCCCCTGTGGCCGTTGGTTTCGGTCTCGGTGCCGCTTCACTTGGTGGCATGCTCGCGGGTGCTTTGTTGGCGTGTGTACTTTTGGCATTGATGATGGCCAACGCTGGGGGAGCATGGGATAACGCCAAGAAATTCGTTGAAAAAGGCAACCTCGGCGGTAAGGGCTCCGCTACACATGCTGCTGTCGTCGTGGGTGATACAGTGGGTGATCCGTTCAAGGACACTTCGGGTCCATCCATGAATATCCTGATCAACGTGATGGCAATTGTTAGCCTGGTAATTGCTCCTCTGCTTTAAGGAGACACTTGGTTGTCGTCTGCCACAGTGGCCACACTAAAGTGTTGCAATGCTTCACATAGCGACTCGCTGTGGCCTGCTGTATGCCCTTCATAAAATAGCGGTTACCAATAATCCAACACCACCACTAAAATGGACAATCCGTTTACGACATTCCGCTTATAAGGAGAAACATTATGGCCCGCTGGAAACGCAAAGAACTGGAACAGGCATTCGATACTTATCAAGCGGCTGCATTAAAGGGCGCGCAAACCAAGGACTGGACTGACTGGGCAAACTGCTTCACGGAAGATGCGAGTTACTTTGAACATCACTTCGGTCGATTTTGGGGAAGAGAAAATATACAGAAATGGATAACCGCCACGATGAACAAATGGCCGGCGAGTGATATGACCGCCTTTCCTATCACCTGGTACTCAATTGATGTAGAAAAAGGTTGGATAATTTGTGAAGTTATGAATCGCATGTCTGATCTGGGTGATGGCAAAATTTATCAGGAACCTAATATCACAATTTTGCACTACGCCGGAAACGGCATGTTTAAGTACGAGGAAGATGCCTATAACCCACATAACATGGGAGTAACTATCGGCGCATGGATTGACGCAAAGAAAAAACTAGACGCCGAGAAAAACAAATAGGACCGCTAGTTTATGACGTCGCGCTTAGCCATGCGCAATATAGTGCTGCGTTTTGATATGCGCTGCGCGCCTCACAGTAAAGTGACTGCAGTACAACAGTATCGTACCGCTTTGGATATGGCGAAATGGGCCGACCGAAATACTGTTGATGTCATTGGCTTGTCTGAACACCACAACACAGCAGATGGATTTTTATCCTCTCCGCTGCAGCTGGCGGGAATGATGGTAGCGCTCACGCAGAGGGTTCGGATAAATGTAAGCGCACTGTTAGTCCCACTGCATGACCCTATTCGCCTTGCGGAAGATATCGCCCTCATTGATCTTGTCGCAAACAGCCGTTTTTCAGCAACTTGCGGCCTGGGCTATCGGCAATGTGAGTACGAGTGGTTTGGCGTGGACTGGTCAAGAAGAGGTGTGGTGTTTGACCAGAAACTTGGAACGCTACTGCGGGCCCTGAAAGGAGAAATCTTTTATCACAATGGCCACAGCACTCAGCTGAATCCCGTGCCCTTTTCCCAGGTTCATACTTTACTAACGGTAGGAGGAAACAGCAAAGCTGCAGCACGCAGAGCGGCGCGATTCAAATTGTTTTTTTGCCCGGCGCTCGACGATCCCGATCTGGAAGCTGAGTATGCATCAGCATGCCAACGAGAGGGTTTCCGACACGGGTTCGTTATCTCGCCACAGGCACCATCGACAACCTTCATCAGCGAAGATCCAGAATCTTTTTGGAAAAACATTGGCAATTATCTCCTTTACGATGCCCTCGCCTATCGCGCCTGGCAGCATCATAGTCGCAGAGCGTATGCAGAATCATTTGCGTCAAACATTGATGAGCTCAAGCAGGAAGGTAAATACCGAGTACTGACTCCGGAACAGGCAATACAGACGATTCAGGAAACAGGCTCTCTGCACCTTGCGCCATTAACTGGTGGGGTGCCTATCGATACCGGTTGGGACAGCCTAAGGTTGTTTGAAGACAAAGTACAACCTTATCTCTGACGCTCGACATCGGCATGTATCACCCCTTGTTGAACAAGACACTATTTCAATAATTCCTATTTATTAAATTATATGTATATGTAGATATATATAAGGATTATTGTAGTTATAGTTATTAAGGCCCATTAAATCTGTGTGGAAAGTGATAAAAGTGATATTTATCAAATGTTTACCGGTGTAGTAAGTAGCGGGAAAATGTCTGTAACAAAGGGTTGAAAGCGGTGTTCATGTCGTGGACAGAATACGCTTTGTTGTGGATGTCTTTTGCGGCGGTTTTTGCAATGTGGATAAGGGAGATTTTAGCGCACGTGAAATCCAGCGCTTACCAAGGTTCTCTACACAGCAAAGAATAAGGGCCGGGAATTCTGTGAACTAGTCCTGAATATGCTGTTTTCTATATAGGTATCCTGTTGAAAAAATGTGAAGCTTGTGTGGGTTATTTACGTGTTACTTCCCAATGCAGAAGCTGGAGAAAATTTCCCCTAATAGTTCGTCGCTGCTAATAGCACCAGTAATTTCGCCTAGACTCTGCTGACAGAGGCGCAAATCCTCAGCAATTAATTCACCCGCACTGGCACCTTTTAATTGTTGTTGTGCACTAAGCAGAAATTCTTTCGCTTTTTCTAGTGACAACAGGTGACGACGTCTGGCGCTGAAGCGTCCCTCACCACTTCCTCTGTAACCCATACTCATTTTCAGATGGTCCCTAAGCACATCTAAACCCGAACCGGTTTTTGCTGAAAGATGTACAACTGAGAAATCATCCAACTCACGAACATCTGGCGGTTGGTTAGTGAGGTCACATTTATTTGCAACGATAGTGACTGGAATCTTTCGAGCGGGTTGTAAATACTGGGTTAACCATTCACTCTCATCGCCAAAGCCAATTGTGGTGTGCGTGCTTGCATCCACAACCAGCAAAATGCGATCAGCAGTCTCTATTTCTAATTGGGCACGGCGTATGCCCTCTTGCTCGATAATGTCTTCACTGTCGCGCAACCCAGCGGTATCTACGATGTGAAGCGGCATGCCTTCAATCTGTATTTGCGTTTTAAGCACATCACGGGTAGTTCCTTCATAAGGAGTAACAATTGCTGTTTCTTGTCCGGAAAGTGCGTTGAGCAAGCTGGATTTTCCCGCGTTTGGCTTACCGGCAATCACAACCTTCATACCTTCTTGAATGAGGGCGCCCTGGTGTGCTTCTCGGAGAATGTCGTCAACTTCCTTAACAATAGCGCCCAGTTTTTCACTGACTTCGCCGTTGTTGATAAAATCAATTTCCTCCTCCGGAAAATCGATGGCGGCCTCGACGTAAACACGCAATTGCGTAACCTGATCCATCAAAACATCAATTTTCCGCGAAAAAACACCCTGCAAAGAACGAGTGGCGTTGAGAGCGGCCTGCTCTGTTGCACTATTGATGAGATCTGCGATGGCTTCTGCCTGCGTTAAATCGATTTTGCCGTTCAGGAATGCTCGCTGTGAGAATTCACCTGGTTGCGCTTGGCGAGCACCCAGGTTGCAAGCTTCTCGCTGGATGATGTCGAGAATTAGCGGGCCGCCATGAGCCTGTAATTCGACTATGTCTTCACCGGTGAAGGAGTTTGGTGCCGGGAAATATAAGCAAATGCCAGAGTCTAGTGGGTTGTCATCTTTATCCCGAAATGCGCAGTAGTGGGCGTGGCGTGGCTTTAAGTTCTGTCTGGTAATGGTGGACCCAATGTTCAGGGCATTGGGGCCTGAGAGTCTGACAATGCCGATTCCGCCCGTTCCAGATGCGGTGGCTATAGCAACAATGGTTTCCTGCTCCACGGCTCAAAAACCTTTCTGTTCATCAAAGGAAAGCGGAGAGGGTATCAAGCGCCCGCTTTTTCGATCTGCCGTGTGATCACGTATTGTTGTGCCATGGACAGTAGATTGTTAACCACCCAGTAGAGCACCAATCCCGCTGGGAACCAGAGAAAGAAGAAAGTAAACATGACCGGCATCCATTGCATGATTTTTGCCTGCATGGGGTCGGGTGGTGGTGGATTTAGCCGTTGCATAAAAAACATGCTAGCGCCCATCATCAACGGAAGGACGAAATAGGGATCCATCACAGAAAGATCTTTAATCCAAAGAATGAATGGTGCTTGTCGCAGCTCGACGCTCTCCATCAACATCCAGTACAAACCGATGAAAACCGGCATTTGTACGAGAATGGGAAGACAACCACCCATGGGATTTATCTTCTCTTTTTTGTAGAGCTCCATCATTGCTTGTGATTGTTTTTGCTTGTCGTCAGCAAACTGTTCTCTGATCGCCGCCATCTTTGGCTGCACTCTGCGCATATTGGCCATGGATCTGTAAGACGCAGCAGACAGTTTAAAGAAGGCGGCTTTTATCAGAACCGTCAATAGAATGATTGCAACTCCCCAATTCCCTACAAGAGCGTGGATCTTGGTTAGTAGCCAGAATAAAGGTTGTGCAATCCACCACAACCACCCGTAATCCACACTGAGATCAAGGTAGGGAGAAATTTCTTTCAGGCGATATTGATCTTTGGGGCCAGCATAAAATTCTGCGCCAATTTCACCTGACTTGCCGGGATCCACTACGATAGCGGGGCTGGTAAAGCCTGCTATATTGAATCCGCTCGGAGTGACGCGGGCGCTGTAGGTGTTGGTTTGGTCTGCATCAGGAATCCATGCGCTTAAAAAATAGTGCTGGATTAATGCTATCCAACCGCCCTTGTGCTGTGCTTTGAAAGGCTCTTCCGCCAGCTTCTTGAAGGTAAATTTTGTAAATCGATCATCCGGTTGCGTGACGGCGACACCAAGGAAAGGATGCATACCCATGGAATTGGTAACCGCCGAGGGTGGCGGTCCGCTCTGTCGTTTGATTTGTCCGAAAAGATTGGCTTGCCAACGATCGGCACTATTGTTTTCTACCAGGTAATCAACACGAATGAGATATTCACCGCGCTTGAGGGTTAGGCGTTTTATTACCTTTACAGCGTTTTCATTTTGCCATAATAAGTCGATGACAAGCTCATCTTCACCCTCTTCAAGCAAAAAACGTGGAGCAGGAGAGGTGAATACGGCACGTCCGTTATTGTCGATGCCGTCCTTACCAATGAGGCCACTTTGCGCTATGTAGACGAGGTTCGCATTATCCTCCAGTAGGACAAAAGGTTTATTTGGATTGCCTAACTCCGCGAGGTATTTCGGTAGCGAAAGTTCAATGATATCGCCGCCATGCAGATCAACAGCCAATTGCAACACATCCGTATGTATCTGGATTATTTGGTTTGCAGCGGCAGTTGCTGTGCTAGCAGTTTCTGCGATTTCCGTAGGATGTTCTGGCGGCAGAGGGATGTCTTCTGCGCTTGCCGACGGCATAGCTCCGCTATCTTTTGGGACGGTTGTCGGAACATCCTCGCCGTCCGAAATGATACGTGTGGTTTGCTGTAGGGAAGTACTCGTTTTTGCATCTTTGAATGCCACCCATTGCGTGAGGAGCAGGAAAGAGAGTACGCCGATGGCGCCGATAAGCAGTGTACGTTGCAAATCCATAAGAGAAAGTCTACTACTTAGTGTGAGTGCGGGCAGGGAGGGACGGGGTCTTCACCACCTTCGTGCCATGGATGACATCGAGTAATGCGTCTTAGCGCGAGATAACTACCCTTCATTGTTCCGTGGGTGGAAATTGCTTCTTGCGCATAGGTGGAACAACTGGGGTAAAAGCGGCAATTGTTCCCCATAAATGGACTCAGGCAGACTTTGTAACAGGAGATCAGGAAAATCAGCAGGCGTTGCATTAGGAGTCCCGGCGGGTGATTGGTCCAGTTGCAGCAGAGGTTTTGATTAGCTTCTGCCATTGCTGCAGCAATATAGAGGATAGTTCGGCATTATCCAAATCACCCATTCCTCTTCTCGCTAGAAGCACCACGTCCAAAGAGGGTTGGCTGTTCGGCAGGTTGCGAAAAAACTCCCGCGCAACTCGCTTTAATCTGTTGCGCTGTACCGCTCGACGGACGTTTTTTTTAGCGATTACCAAGCCCAGGCGATGAACAGGCCCGTGATTGTTTCTAGCCAGTAGCAATAAGTGCTGGTGTGAAGCTCGTGTGTCGGGATTGTCAAACACTCTGCCATAGTCTGCGGCGTTGAGTAAGCGCTTCGCTTTGCTGAAACTGGCGTCAGATGCCAGGCTGGTCAATACACAATTCTAGGCAGAAAGACGTTTGCGACCTTTCGCACGACGACGGTTCAAAACCTGTCGGCCGCCCTTTGTCGCCATGCGTGAGCGAAAACCGTGCGTGCGCTTGCGTTTGAGAACGCTGGGCTGAAATGTTCTTTTCATAACTCGATTCCAGATAAACAGGGTAGGCAGGCATCCGATAAGCTCGATGTTACCGAGCGTCGATCTCCAGCCAGAAAAAAGGCTGGCTATTCTATGTAAATGCGAACGGCAATTCAATGATTGGCTGCGTATATTTAGAGCGACTATTTATGCATAGTCATTCATAGTCATTTGAGCTGCGTGCAGGCTGCCAGGATCTTATAGGCGTTTGCAGAGACACCACAAAAATGCAATGGCGGCGCACATTTAGCTTATCGGCGCACACCTTCCTAAACACATATACACAAGATATCCACAAGGAAAAAATTGTTCTTTAGCACAACCATAACGGCAAAAGGAGCTCAGATTAGTGTTTTTAACCGATTGAAAAATAAGGATAAAGTAATATTAAAATTTCTTGCTTCAGGTGTGGATAACTTCCGCGTTCAAGGGTATGATGCACGCAATTGCCGATCGAAACTGATCGACCTATAAGAATTGTTAGTACCAATTACTTTTTTCTGAAAGCTTGGCTGGCCAGCCCGGCTTTAAGGGGTTTTCTTTGCCTGAAGCAGTATGGCAACAATGTGTAAATCGATTGCGAGACGAGTTGCCGTCGCAGCAATTCAATACGTGGATTCGGCCACTGCAAGCCAGTGCGGATGATCACTCTCTCACATTGTTTGCACCGAACAGATTTATAAAAGACTTCGTTACGGAAAAGTATTCGGAGCGAATTTTTGAGCTTGTACGGGAGTTGCAACCGGATAACTCCCTGAATATTGCGATGAAAATAGGCTCTGCAACCGTCAATCATGATCTGGGAACAGTGCGCGCTAAGGAGCCGACATTAGCGATAACTCCGCAGTTTGAGCGAAGAGCAGTGATGCCGGGTGGGCGGGGTGATGTGGAGCATCCGGCCGCAGGAACCAACACATGGCCATCGACCAAGGTATCACCTGCTGAGCGTGAGCGACCTCATAGTGTCGATGTAGAGGGTTCGCTACTGCATCAGCACCATCTGTTTGAAAACTACACGTTTAGCAGTTTTGTCGAAGGTAAATCAAACCAGCTGGCACTGGCTGCGGCGCAACAGGTCGCCGAAAACCCAGGGAATTCCTACAACCCACTTTTTTTGTATGGCGGCGTCGGGCTTGGAAAAACGCACTTGATGCACGCCGTGGGAAACGCGCTCAAAAAGCAAAACCCTGAGGCGAAGGTTGTCTATCTTCACTCAGAGCGATTCGTTGCAGATATGGTAAAAGCGCTACAGCTGAATGCGATCACTGATTTCAAGCGCTACTATCGTTCCGTTGATGCATTGTTAATCGATGACATACAGTTTTTTGCTAAAAAGGATCGCTCTCAAGAAGAATTTTTCCATACCTTCAACGCCTTATTGGAGGGAGGTCAGCAGATGATTCTGACGTGTGATCGATATCCAAAAGAGATCGATGGATTGGAAGAGCGGCTCAAATCCCGATTCGGCTGGGGCTTGACTGTAGCAGTGGAGCCGCCGGAACTGGAGACGCGGGTTGCGATCTTGATGAAAAAGGCATCTGAAGTCCGCATAGATCTGCCGCCAGACGCGGCTTTCTTCATAGCACAACGCATTCGCTCGAATGTGCGGGAGTTAGAGGGCGCTCTTAAACGCGTAATAGCCAGTGCGCGTTTTGTGGGGCGATCGATCGATATAGAGCTAATTAAGGAAAGTTTGAAGGATTTGTTAGCGCTGCAGGATAGACAGGTCAGTATGGACAATATCCAGCGCACCGCTGCGGAGTACTACAAAATTAAAGTGGCCGATATGATGTCGCGTCGACGCAGCCGGTCAGTCGCGCGACCGCGGCAAATGGCGATGGCTTTGTCGAAAGAATTGACCAATCATAGCCTTCCGGAGATTGGTGATAGTTTTGGGGGCAGAGATCACACGACAGTTCTTCACGCATGCCGTAAAATCAAGGAGCTACGCGAAACAAACTCTGATATTCGTGAAGACTACAAAAATTTGCTGAGAACACTGACGACCTGAGCAAAAAACAAAACTAATTTTTATTTGTGGTGGATTGACGCTCTCGCTACAGGCTGAGAGCGTTGTCATTTGGTAAAGGAAAACACCTTTATGAAGTTCAGTATTTCACGGGACAGTCTGGTCAAGTCGTTGAATCTCGTTGCTGGTGTGGTCGAGCGACGCCAGACGCTGCCGATACTGGCGAACGTATTGATTGTCCTGGAGCGGGATCGGCTTTCGTTAACGGGAACCGATTTGGAAGTCGAACTGGTGGGTCGAGTGCAGCTCGCGGCAGCGGGCGAGTCGGGCGAAGTCACCGTTCCGGCGAGGAAGCTTCTCGATATCTGCAAATCACTGCCTGAGGGCAGCGAGATCGATTTTATCGCGAAAGACAACAAAGTCGCGGTGAAGTCAGGCAGGAGCCGCTTTACGCTTTCCACGCTCCCGGCGCGAGAATTTCCCAACGTGCAAGATAGCATTGGCACGCATCAATTGACGCTGAAACAAGGTCAACTAAGGCGTTTGATAGACCGCACTGGTTTTGCAATGGCCCAACAGGACGTGCGTTACTATTTGAACGGTATGTTGTGGGAGCTTGACAGTAAGAAAACGTTACGTGTAGTGGCAACCGACGGCCATCGGTTGGCGATGTGCACGCTTCCCGAAAAAGTGAAGGTTAATGGCGAGGGGGGCACACAGGTCATCCTCCCTCGCAAAGGGGTTTTAGAGTTGGCCCGCTTGTTGATGGTTGATGACGAGGATATTTCCATTACGATTGGGAGTAACCACATGCGTGCGGCAACCGATAGCTTTACGTTTACTTCCAAGCTTGTTGACGGCAAGTTTCCTGATTACCAGAGAGTTCTGCCGCGCTCTCCGGACAAAGTGTTACTGGGATCTCGGCAGGAGTTGCGCCAGGCGTTTACTCGAACGGCAATTCTTTCCAATGAAAAGTATCGCGGTGTTCGTCTCAAAATGACCAAGGACTCGCTGGAGATTGTTGCTAACAATCCTGAACAGGAGGAGGCAGAAGAAACCGTTTCGGTCGAGTACGCCGGAGATCCCCTCGAGATCGGGTTTAATGTCAGCTATTTGTTGGATGTTCTTGCCGTGCTCAGTGGAGAGCAGGTGAAGCTTTCGCTGGCGGACCCCAATAGCAGCGCACTCCTTGAGGAGTCTGAGGCAGGCGACTCATTGTATGTTGTTATGCCCATGCGCCTGTAACAGCGCAAATCCTATCGCACACCAGAATTTAGACGGGTACTCCTGCCTCTTGCGGGGCGGGGTCCTGGTCGTTGCTGCGGGCAGCTGTTACTAACGTGGCACTTACCCAGCTGCAGATAAATCATGTAAGAAATCTGCATCACGTTCGGCTGGATAACTTACAGCGGGTAAATGTGTTTTTCGGATGCAACGGAAGTGGCAAAACCAGTTTATTGGAATCGATTCATCTTCTGGGAATGGCCCGGTCGTTTCGTGGCAACAGTATCAAGAGCCTTATTACGCATAGCGCGCAGCAGTGCACCGTTTTTGGGAGTATTTCTCCACGCTCCACCCAGCAGGGTCGGTCGCCGGGATCAGGTCTGCCGTTGGGTGTGCAGCGTAACCGAAGCGGAGCAGCTCAGATCAAGCTGGGCGGCAAATTGGTCAGATCGGTCGCAGAGCTGGCGGAGCAGTTGCCGCTGCAGGTGCTTACTACCGAGAGTTTCGATCTGTTGACAGGAGCACCGGGGGCCAGACGTCAATTCCTGGACTGGGGCGTGTTCCACGTGGAACAACGCTTTTTTGAACAATGGCAGCGGTTTCAGCGAGGGATAAAACAGCGCAATAACCTGCTGCGGCGTGGTAAAATTCGGGATCAGGAATTAGCAGTCTGGACCCGCGATTTGGTAGAGACGGGCACTTCGATAAACGAATATAGAAAGCGCTATTTCCAGGCTTTGGCAGTAAGATTTCGCGACATCATAGCTACATTGGCGCCCTCATTGGGGGCGCTGGAATTGCGATATCGACAGGGTTGGGATAGACAGCTGAGCTATAGCGATGCATTGGAGCAGGGCCTCTCTGGGGACTTGGAGCAAGGGTATACCCGTTGTGGGCCTCAGCGTGCGGATATACGGGTTATGCTTGATGGCCATGTGGCCGCCGATACCCTGTCCAGAGGGCAGCAAAAACTGGTCGTATGTGCCTTAAAGCTTGCACAAGGCCAGCTGATGAGCCAGCTGGAGCGAGGACAATGCACCTATCTGGTAGATGACCTGCCCTCGGAGCTGGATCGGGAGCACTGTGAATTGGTTTGCCGGTTATTAGCGTCCATGGACGCACAAGTGTTTATTACCTGTATTGATCAGCAAGAGATTAGCTCCGTTTGGCCCGAAACCAGTGAGCTGGCAATGTTCCACGTGGAACAGGGTTCTGTTCAACATCACCCTCATCCCAGATAATGGATGCGGATTTGGCAATCACAATAAGCCGTATTGAGAGTAAAAACCCATGAGTGAAGGCGCAAATAGTTACGATTCATCAAGCATAAAAGTACTGAAGGGTCTGGATGCGGTACGCAAGCGCCCCGGAATGTATATCGGCGACACTGATGATGGCTCCGGGCTGCACCACATGGTGTTTGAATTGGTGGACAACTCCATTGATGAAGCGCTCGCAGGTCACTGCAAAAAGATCAACATTGTAATTCACCCGGATGAATCCGTGTCAGTGAGTGATGATGGTCGCGGGATACCCACAGAAATGCACGAAGAAGGTGTTTCGGCAGCAGAAGTTATTATGACGGTGTTGCATGCCGGCGGTAAATTTGATGATAACACCTACAAAGTCTCTGGCGGCCTGCACGGGGTGGGTGTTTCGGTAGTGAACGCGCTTTCAGAACACCTGGTGTTGACCATTCGGCGAGAAGGCAAAATGTATGAGCAGGTATACCGTCATGGGGTACCCGATGCGCCTTTGGCGGTCATCGGCACCACAGAATCGACGGGCACTACGGTACGTTTTAAGCCGTCAGCAGCTACTTTTACAAATATTGAGTTTCATTTTGAGCAACTTGCAAAACGTTTGCGAGAACTTGCTTTCCTGAATTCCGGTGTGAGAATTATATTAAAAGACGAACGTAGTGCGAAAGAGGAGGCTTATCAGTATGAAGGTGGCCTCAAAGCGTTTGTAAATTACCTTAACCAAAATAAAACGACAGTAAACAAGCCATTTCATTTCCAGATTGATACTGATGACGGTATCGGCGTCGAGGTCGCGTTACAGTGGAATGACTCATTTCAGGAGAATGTGTTCTGTTACACCAACAATATTCCACAGCGGGATGGCGGTACTCACTTGGTGGGCTTTAGGGCTGCCCTCACCCGTAGCCTCAATGCGTATATCGAAAAAGAAGGCTTGGCTAAAAAGGCGAAGGTGAATACCACCGGTGATGACGCACGAGAAGGTCTGACTGCGATCATCTCAGTAAAGGTGCCTGACCCCAAATTCTCGTCACAAACCAAGGATAAGTTGGTCTCCTCTGAGGTGAAAACTGCAGTAGAGCAGGCTATGAACGCTCAGTTTTACGACTATTTGCTGGAAAACCCCGGTGAAGCCAAGGCCGTGGTGGGCAAAATGCTGGATGCTGCCAGGGCTCGCGAAGCCGCTCGCAAAGCGAGGGAAATGACACGCCGTAAAGGTGCACTGGATATCGCCGGGTTGCCGGGTAAGTTGGCAGACTGTCAGGAGAAGGACCCCGCACTGTCGGAAATCTATCTGGTAGAGGGAGACTCGGCTGGTGGCTCGGCAAAGCAGGGCCGGAATCGCAAGTATCAGGCGATTCTTCCACTTAAAGGAAAGATATTAAATGTCGAGAAGGCGCGATTCGACAAAATGTTGGGGTCAGCCGAGGTAGGCACTATCGTCACCGCTCTGGGTTGCGGCATTGGAAAAGAAGAGTTCAACGTCGACAAGCTGCGCTACCACAGCATTATCATTATGACTGATGCCGATGTAGATGGGTCCCATATTAGAACCCTGTTGCTCACCTTCTTTTTTCGACAAATGCGAGAGTTGGTTGACCGCGGCCATATCTTTATCGCGCAGCCCCCTCTGTACAAGATTGCAAAGGGCAAGCAGCATCAGTATTTGAAAGACGATGACGCGCTCGACCAGTATTTGACGCAATCTGCGTTGGAAGGCGCTTCCATATTCGTTAACCCCGATGCACCGGCCATCTCTGGCAGCGGTCTGGAGGAGCTGGTAACCCGATACCGCACAGTAGCGGCTACGATCAATAGATTGAGTCGCCTCTATGCTGAAATTGTGCTTTGGCAGATGGTGTATGGCACCGCTCTGACTCTGGAGCAAATGCGAGACGAGCAGGCCGTTGCTGCATTCTGTTCACAGCTGGGTGACCGTTTGCAGGGTGTTGCATCAAAAGGCAGTGTGTATACCGTGGTTGTGCGCAAGGATCAGGAGCGCCAGCTGTACTTCCCCGTGGTGAAGGTTCTGGCTCACGGTGTGGAGTCGGAGACCGAATACCACCATGAATTTTTCTCCTCAGGCGAATATCGCAGTTTGATTGCGTTGGGAGAAACACTGAACAACCTGATCGATGAAGACGGCTATTTTCAGCGTGGGGACAAAGTCCTCCAAACCCGCAGTTTTGCCCAGGGTCTGGAGTGGTTGATGGCTGAAGCGCGCAAGGGATACAGCATACAGCGCTATAAGGGGTTGGGTGAAATGAATCCCGAGCAACTCTGGGAAACCACCATGGATCCGGAGGTGCGACGTATGCTCAAGGTTACGGTAGAGGATGCCATTGCAGCGGATCAAATCTTTACTACCTTGATGGGTGATCAAGTAGAGCCAAGGCGGGAGTTCATCGAAGAAAATGCCCTGTCAGTTGCTAACCTGGATATTTGAAAAAGCCGCAATCCCCGCCGAGGAGAGACTCCTCACTCGGCGGCCAATACTTCCGTCCCCCCTTCCACTTCTGGCTGATTGACTGAAAGTTCCAGACGCTCGCTTTCGATATCATCGTGAATAGGCTCCAGTGCGGCCATCTCTTTATTTGCCCTGGTGGAGAGCTGCTGAAAACGCTCGACCTTACCGTGCAGTCCTTGTTTTCCGACGAGACCTTTAACCGTGTCATTGTAGTGGTTGTTTGCGGCTTTCAACGTGTTGCCCAGCTTTTGCAGGCGCTCAGCAACGAGGCAAACGTGATTGTAAATATCGCCGGCCCTGATGCTGATTTCCTTTGCCTCTCGATTGCTCTGTTCCACCATCCACAGATTGGCTACTGTACGCAAGATTGGCATCAAGGTGGTGTGAGACACCATTACTACACCTTTTTTGTATCCATAATTGAACAGGTCCTTATTGTGTTTCATCGCTTCGATATAGGCGGGCTCAATGGGCATGAACATCAACACAAAATCCGGACTGCCGATTCCTGGTAGATTTGCGTAGTCTTTGGAGGCCAGATCATCGATATGGTTGCGCACTGCCTGCGCGTGGGCGTTCAGGGCCTCGACCCGAGTTTCCTCGACGTCGGCTGCGATTGCCCGGTCGTAGTCGACCAGCGATACCTTGCTGTCGATAACCAGGTGCTTGCGGTCGGGAAGTTTGATGACAAAATCTGGCAGCTTACGTTTACCCTCTTCGTCGTGAAACACTGATTGCGATTCATAGTGCTCCCCTGCTTGTAGACCCGCTAATTCGAGGGTTCTTTGCAATTGTGCCTCGCCCCAGTTGCCGGCGGTTTTTTTGTCTCCTTTTAGTGCTACGCTCAGGTTGCTCGCCTGTTGGTTCATTTCCAATCCCACCGCCAGTACTTTCTGGATCTCTTTTTCGAGGGAGGTATTGCCGCGCAGTGACTCCGAGTGCACTTCATTGATACGAACCTGGAATCCTGCTATCTGTTCGCGGAAGGGCTTTAACATGGATTCCAGTGAAGCCTGGCTGGTCGAGGTGAAGCTTTTACCTTTGTCCTCAAAGATCTTGTTGGCAAGGTTTTCAAACTCTTTTTTGAGGTTCTCCCGGGTTTCGTTTAACAGCTGAATCTGCTCCAGATGTCGGTCTTCGCGTTCTCGTTGCTGGGTTTGTAGCTGTGCCAGTGATGTCTGTGACGTGTTGAGCTGTGTGCTGAATTCCGAGAGCTGGGTTCTGAGTCCATTCAGCTCGGCAAGTCGGTCTTGTAGCTGCAGCTGACATTGTTCCAGGGCCACCACTTGGCCGCGCTGTTCAGCTCGGGCATCGGCCAGCTCCGCCTCGCGAACCTGCAACTGCTGCCGGGTACTTGCGTGCGCCTTGCGATTCGCTATGCCCTGCCACAGGCTGATAAGCAACGCGGTGACTATCACCGCTGCCGCCGCCACTGCGATGATGATCAGGTTTTCGTCAGTAAGCGTCATGTGTTCTCCCGTCCCGTTGCGAGACAGTGTAATTCACGCGGGTACCGCGCAGGACATCCTCTGCAAGAGGCAAATACTGACCTGTCGTGTTTTCAAGGGTGTACTAAAAGCAGCCTGACAAATCCAGCAGGGCAGATGCTATTTGCCTACCGCCAGCGCAGAGATGTCGGCAACGCCGAGAAAAAGATTTTGCAACTGCTTGAGCAGATTCAAGCGGTTGTTGCGCAATGCGATATCGTCCGCGTTCACCATAACCCGGTCGAAAAACGCATCCAAAGGTTCGCGCAGATTAGCCAGTTGGGTTAGGTTCTCGGCGTATGCACCTCGCGCCAGAAGCCCGGAGCAGATTGCTGTAAGCGTTTGCAGTTGATGTGCAAGTGCCTTTTCTTCTGGCAGCTCAAGTAAGTCAGCGCTCACATCGCCAAAAGAGTGAGTACTATCCAACTTTTCCAAAATGTTGGAAACCCGCTTGTTGGCTGCAGACAGGGCCTGTGCCTGGGGCAGTTGCGTGAAGGCGTATACAGCCAGCACGCGACGATGGATATCCAGCGGGCGAGATAGATTCCGTGCACTGACGGCCTTGAATACTTCGGCGGGGATGCGGTCTTCTTCATACCAGGCGCGAAAGCGCTCAATCATATATTCAAAGACCTGTGTTGCAGTGTTGTCCGCGAGTAGACCTGCCGGATACTGCGCCACGGCAATCGCCAGGCAATCCCGCAAATCCAGATCCAGGCTCTTTTCGACCATGATCCGCAATACGGCCAGCGATGCCCTGCGCAACGCAAAAGGGTCTTTAGAGCCGGTGGGAGGCTGACCGCTGCCGAATATGCCAACCAGTGTGTCCATGCGATCCGCCAGCGCCACCACACAGGCGGTTGCAGTCTCTGGTAGTCTGTCGCCGGCAAATTTTGGCCAGTACTGCTGTGTTATTGCGCTGGCCACTTCGGCGTGTTCACCGTCGTACAGCGCATAGTATGCGCCGGCAATGCCCTGCATATCAGCGAACTCAAGCACCATATCTGTTACCAGATCAGCCTTGCTCAAATACGCTGCGCGCTGGGCGTATTCAACCGGGGCGCCTATCTCCGTCGCCAGAGCAGAGGCTAACTGACAGACCCGGGTAGTTTTATCCAGGAGAGTGCCAAGCTGCTGTTGGAACACAATGTTGCTGAGAGTGGCTACCCGTTCAGCAAGGGGCGTCTTCTTGTCAGTCTCAAAGAAAAAGGCAGCATCTGACAAGCGGGGCCGGATTACGCGTTCATTACCGGCCACAACCTGTTGCGCATCTGCGCTCTCTATATTGGCCACTGCAATAAAGTGCGGTAATAGTTTGCCCTGATCGTCAACCAGATGAAAATACTTCTGGTGCTCTTTCATAGATGAAATCAATGCTTCCTGCGGTACCTGCAAAAAGCGCTCTTCGAAGGAGCCGGTTAGAGCCACGGGCCACTCCACCAATGCCGTCACTTCATCCAACAATTCATCGTCAATTACCGCATGCGCACCCAACAGGGCTGCTTGCGATTCGACCTGTTCGCGAATCACCTGTTGGCGTCGAGCGAAGCAGGCCAACACGTTAGCCTGTTCCAGCGTGGACTCGTAATTCTCGGGACGGTCAATGGTAAGTGGGCCAACACTGTGAAAGCGGTGACCAGTTGTTGTATTGCCGGTGGCTATGCCGAGAATCTTGCCGTGATCAAAATCCTTGCCAAGCATGGCTACAACCCAATGCACCGGGCGTACAAACTCATCCCGACCCGCGCCCCACCGCATGCGACGGGGAATAGGGAGATCCTGGATACTCTTCTGGATTACAGTATTGAGAATGTCTTTCGCCCTGACGCCAGGCAGCGTGCTGCGCAATCCCAGCCGCTGGCCTTTGGCTGTGTCGATAGTCTGCAGCTCTTCGGGTTGCACGCCCTGCTTTTTGGCAAAACCAGCTGTGGCGGCAGACCAATTTCCTTGTTCGTCGTGAGCACGGTCCGCTGGCGGTCCCAGCACTTCAACAATCTGTTCCCTGCCCTGCAATTGAAGTTCGTTGATGAGTACGGCCAGTCGGCGCGGTGTCGCAAACCACCGCACGGCACCGTGTTCCAGCTCTCGCTGCTTTAGTCCAGCGACGAGACCGTCGCAAAAAGCCATGCCCAGCGATTTCAGTGCTTTGGGCGGCAATTCTTCTGTACCCAATTCGACCAGTAAGGTTTCTGTATTCATCGCTTACTGCGCCTCTGCCTGTATGCGCTCCAGCACTTGAGCGCGAATGTCTTCTCTCGCCAGCGGGAAACCCAGTGCCGCACGGGTATCGAAATAGGCCTGGGCGACTGCCCGCGCCAGTGTTCGCACTCGCAGGATGAAGCGTTGGCGCTCGGTGACGGAGATCGCGTGGCGAGCATCCAGCAGATTAAACGAATGGGACGCTTTCATGACCATTTCATAGGCGGGTAAAGAGAGGTTTGCCTGCACCAGTCGCAAGGCCTCCCGCTCACACTGGTCGAATTGGCTGAACAGGTATTGCACGTCTGCCTCTTCGAAGTTGTAGCGGGACATTTCTACTTCGTTCTGGTGGAACACATCGCCATAGGTCACCCGGCCCGAGGGCCCCTCTGACCACAGCAGATCATAGATACTATCGACGCCTTGCAGGTACATGGCGATGCGTTCAATCCCGTAGGTGATTTCGCCAGTTACTGGAAAGCACTCCAATCCGCCGGCCTGCTGAAAATAGGTGAACTGGGTGACTTCCATGCCGTTCAACCAAACTTCCCAGCCCAGCCCCCACGCGCCTAAAGTGGGCGATTCCCAGTTGTCTTCGACGAAGCGAATATCATGGATCGTAGTGTCTACACCCAGCGCAGCCAACGATTGCAGGTATAAGTCCTGGAAGTTATCCGGCGATGGCTTCATGACCACTTGAAACTGGTAGTAATGTTGCAAGCGGTTGGGGTTTTCGCCATAGCGACCATCGGTGGGACGGCGACAGGGCTGAACGTAGGCGGCGTTCCAACTTTCAGGCCCCACTGCCCGCAGAAAGGTTGCGGGGTGAAAGGTGCCGGCACCCACTTCCATATCCAGCGGTTGCAGAATCACACAGCCCTGGGCTGCCCAAAACTCCTGCAGTTTGAGAATCAGCGCTTGAAACGTCAGTATGTTGCTATTAGTTTGTGCCACTGCTCAGTCCGTCTGGTCGCTGCAAAAAGCCGCTTATTATACAGGCTCTTTTGGCGGCATAATACGTGGATTCCCCGAAAGTAAAATCTTCCAGGTAGACGCGTAAGGGTGTTTTGAGCGCACAGTGAAAGTCGCAGCCGCAAATGACGGCTTTTCTATTTGAAGTGACCAGCAGTAAAGGAAGTAGATGTTCTTTGGCAAAGTTATCGGAGGACTGATTGGATTTGCGGCCGGGTCTGTTCCGGGCCTGCTGCTCGGCGTGCTGATCGGCCACGCGTTCGACAGGGCGCTGGTGAAGGCGCTGCAGTTTGGTTCGCCCGGCAACCTGCAGCAGATCAAGAACAGCTTTTTCGAGACCACATTTCTGTTGTCGGGCTTTCTCGCCAAAGTCGATGGCCGTATTTCAAAGTCCGAAATTGACCATACTGAGCAAATCATCGCGCAGATGGGGCTCAATGCACAGCAGCGACAGCGCGCCATCGAATTGTTCCAGCGCGGCGCTGCCAGTGACTTCGCCATGGAGCCCGTGGTCGTCGCCTTTGTGCAAAACTGTGGCGGGCAGCGACAGATACAACAAACGTTGTTGTTATTCCTGATTTCGCTGGCGCACGCTGACCGCGGCATGGAGCCTGCCGAGCACGCAGCTCTGGTGCGCATTGCTGCAGCGATGGGTTTGCACGGCGCTGTACTGGAACAATTGCTGCGTATGACCCGTGCGCAAGCGGGCTTCCATGGTCATCGCAGTGCGCAAGGACAGCGCGCTTCCACGCTTGACGATGCCTACAAGGCCTTGGGTGTACTCAACAGCGCGAGTGACAAAGAAGTAAAGCGCGCCTATCGCAAGCTGATGAGCGAAAACCATCCCGATAAGCTGATCGCCAGGGGTGTCCCTGAAGCGATGGTCAAGCTTGCGACTGTGCGCACCCAGGAAATCCAGGCGGCTTATGAGATGATAAGACAAACCCGTCCCGGGATACGTTAAGTCGCACCCCGTGGTGCAAAAACCTCGGTGTTAGATTCTCCAGAATGCTGGGGTAAACAGCACCAATAGGGTGAATATCTCCAGTCGCCCCAACAGCATGGCAAAACACAGAATTGCTTTTGCCGTCTCGCTGAGGGTGCCGAAGTTTGCACCGACGCCACCGATACCCAGACCCATGTTATTCAGTGCGGCGGCAACTGCCGAAAAACTTGTTGTGAAGTCGATACCGGTAAGCATCAATAGAATCAAAAGCAGAATAAATGTTGATGTATAGACGGCGAAAAAACTCCACACTGCGCTGACTACAGTCGCGGGCACCCGGTTGTTTCCTACCTTCAGGGGAATTATCGCTTGCGGGTGAACCAGTTGTTTCAACTCACGAATACCCTGCTTGGTAATCAACATCACCCGCATTGCCTTAATGCCACCGGTGGTTGAACCCACGCAACCGCCCATACAGGAAAAAAAGATCGCCATAATCGGCAGGGCCAATGGCCATTGACCCAGATTTGCGGTAGAAAATCCGGTTGTTGTCACAATGGATATGACCTGGAACACACCGTGCAGAACGCTTTCCTTGCGTCCATGTATTTCCCAAAGGATCAGGCAGAAAATAGTCGTCAGTATGCAAATCAACATTGCGCTGCAATAAAAACGTGTCTCTGAGTCTTTGCGATAAATTAGAACTGACCGACGGCGCCAAGCGGTGTAATGCAATCCAAAATTGATACTCGAGATAAACATAAAGAGGCTGGAGACTATGAGGACGGCATCGCTCTTGAAATACCCCAAACTCTCATCGTGAGTGGAAAAGCCTCCCAGTGACACAGTGGAAAAAGCATGGGCGACTGCGTCGAAACCGGACATGCCAACAGCATAATAGGCAGCAGCGCAGCACAGCGTAATCGAGAGATAGACCGCAAAAAGCGCCTTTGCTGTTTCAGTGATTCGCGGCGTTAGCTTGTTATCTTTTGAAGGCCCCGGCGTTTCAGCTTTGTACAGCTGCATTCCTCCCACACCCAGCATCGGCAATATTGCGACCGCAACTACGATAATCCCAATTCCTCCCAACCATTGCAGCAATTGCCGATAGAGCAGGATGGAGCGAGGCAAGTCATCCAGACCCACTATCACCGTGCCGCCCGTGGAGGTGAGGCCTGAGATGGATTCGAATACGGCACCGACCGGTGTCAGGTCAAGCGTATCGGTCAGTGCAAGTGGCAGCGCTCCGAATAAACCGAGGACCGTCCAGAATAGTGAGGTGATCAAAAAACCGTCGCGAATTCTAAGGTCATGTGTAACCTTGCGTACGGGAAACCACATCAGGAGGCCGGCGAAAAAAATGATACCGATCGCTGAAACAAAGCCTTCAACAGTATGGTCGCTCTCCAGCAGTGCCAGCGCGAGCGGCAGCACCAGCACAGAGCTGAATAGCATTAGAAGAATGCCCAGTATCCTGAAAGAGACTGATAAATGCATGATCTAGGAAAAAAACCCGAAGCCAACAGCAAACAGTTTTTCTACAGCTCCAATTTGTTTGCGATCCAGCAGGAACAGAATTACGTGATCATCGCTTTCTACCACAATGTGTCGGTGCGCGATAATAACCCCCTCGCCGCGTACGACCGCACCGATGGTAACGCCTTCTGGCAAGCTGATTTCATCCAGCCGCCTACCCACTACCTTGGAGGAGCGTGAGTCGCCGTGCGCTGTTACTTCAATGGCCTCAGCAGCACCGCGACGCAGAGAGTGCACGTTGCTGATGTCCCCCTTTCGCACGTGTGTGAGAAGGCTGCCTATGGTGATTTGCTGTGGTGATATAGCGATGTCGATTTCATCACCCACCAATTCGGCATAGGCCGAGTTGGTTATCAGAGTTATCACTTTCTTAGCACCCATACGTTTTGCCAGCATTGACATCATGATGTTGGCTTCATCACTGTTAGTAAGCGCACAAAAAACATCCGTTGCCTCGATATTTTCAGAAGCGAGTAATTGCGGCTCCGATGCGCTGCCATTGAGCACGATGCAATGCTTAAGGCGCTCGGCCAGTGTGCGGCAGAGGCTGTAAGACTTCTCAATCAGTTTGACCTGGTACTTGTTTTCCAGGTTCTGTGCCAGCGTTGCGCCGATATTGCCGCCACCGGCAATCATCACCCGTTTGTAGGGCTTGTCGACCTTACGCAGCTCCGCCATAACCGTGCGGATATTTTTCTTTGCCGCAATGAAGAATACCTCGTCGTCAACGGCAACGACTGTATCGCCCTCCGGTATAATGGCGTGATTGCGGCGGAAAATCGCCGCAACTCGCGTATCCACATTGGGCATGTGTCGACGAATTTCCTGTAGTTCGTGGCCAACGATGGGGCCACCGTAATACGCGCGTACGGCAACCAGCTGCACCCTGCCTTCGGCGAAATCAAGGACCTGCAATGCGCCGGGGTTTTCTATCAGCCGCTGGATACTTTGCGTCACCAGTTGTTCCGGGCCAATGATCACGTCCACCGGAATGTTCTCGCGGTTAAACAGTTGTTCCTGGTGTGCCAGATAGTTGGGTGAGCGCACACGGCAGATCTTGGTGGGTGTTTTGAACAGGGTATGCGCCACCTGACAGGCCATCATATTTATCTCATCGCTGTTGGTAACCGCAATGAGCATGTCGGCATCTTCGGCACCTGCCTTGTACAGGGTATTGGGGTATGACGCGCTGCCGACGATGGTGCCGATATCCAGCCGGTCCTGCAGGGCGCGCAATTTGTCACCATCGGTGTCTACAACGGTAATGTCATTTTGTTCGATGGCCAGGTGCTCTGCCAGCGTGCCGCCCACTTGGCCGGCCCCGAGAATGATAATCTTCATGGCGTATTGCGTTCTGGATTGTCAGGTGATTTGCAGTTCCCCAGCACGATAAAGAAAGCACTGCGTGATTGTAAGCATCGATGGGGCGAAATTATGCACATGTCAGCCGATTTTCTTGCGCAACAGGGCATAAAACAGCCCATCCGGGCCATCCACAGAAGGCAGCACCTGCCGACCGCCGAGGACATTTTCTCCCCAGGGCACATCCGTATGCACTAATTCTGCGTCGCTGTGTGCGGAAAGAAAGGTTTGGACTACCTGACTGTTCTCCTCGTCTAGGATTGAGCAGGTAGCGTAGAGCAGGGTTCCGCCGGGTTTCAGCAGAGGCCAAATTCCCAGAAGAATGCCCTGCTGTTGCGCCGCCAACTGTGGAATATCGCTCGCCCGTCGCAGTAGTTTTACGTCTGGATGCCGGCGGATGACGCCGCTTGCCGAACACGGGGCATCTACCAAAATGCGATCAAAACTGGATTTCGCCAGTTCTTTCGGAGGCCGCGCGGCATCCCCGGTCAGGAGCGTGGCTCGCAGGCCCAGGCGCTGCAGGTTTTCCTCGACCCGTTGCAGGCGCACCGCATCAATATCCATGGCAACCATCTCAGCCAATGCTGGTTGCAACTCAAGGATATGGCAGGTTTTGCCGCCTGGTGCAGCACAGGCATCCAGGACACGTTCTCCCTCCTCGGCTTGCAGTAATAGCGCTGCCAATTGTGCGGCCTCGTCCTGCACACTCACCTGTCCGGCCATGAACCCGGGGAGCTCCCGCACATCCATAGGTTGTGCAAGCTGGACCGCGTATGGGCTCAAATGCCCGACAGAGGCCGCTATGTTCCGATCCGCCAGTGCAGCAAGGTAGTCCTTTGTACGCAAGTGCTGTGCATTTACTCTGAGGGACATTGGCGGTTGCCGGTTATTGGCCTCCAGAATTGCCGTGGCATCTGGCCACTGCGCCGATATTCTGTCGAACAACCACGTCGGGTGCGCGGCAGCGGCGGGTTGATCCAGAGCGCGCACCAGTTGTTCGCGTTCACGCAAATAGCGCCGCAATACGGCGTTGGTCATACCCTTGGCCCAGGGCTTTTTCATCGCGCTGGTGGCTTCAACGGTCGCTGCGACAGCGGCGTGGTCCGGCACGCGGGTATTGTCCAGTTGGTAGAGTCCGCAGAGCAGCAGCCCCTGAATGTCTCGGTCCTTGTCGCGCAGCGGCTTATCCAGCAGCTTATCCAGCAGGGCCTGCAGGCGAGGACAATGGCGCAGAGTGCCATAACACAGTTGCTGCAGCAGACTGCGGTCCCGCGCACTGACGAGGTCCAGGCGCGCGGGCAACGCCTGGTTCAGTGAGTGACCACCGAGCACTTCACCGACAACGTAAGCCGCCGC
This sequence comes from Halioglobus sp., assembly GCA_041396025.1. GTDB lineage: Bacteria > Pseudomonadota > Gammaproteobacteria > Pseudomonadales > Halieaceae > Marimicrobium. The sequence goes on from JAWKZL010000001.1 coordinate 271,624, forward strand.
AGCGCGTACATTCAAGGGCATCAGTTTTCGACCGTCGGTAGCGGAGCAAACTGTCTGCCGATGACGAATTGCGTATGTTGGGCACCCAGTAGCTGTTTGGCCGACAGGGCTTTTCCTCCCTCCAGTTGCAGGACTTCAAGGGCGAGAGCGCCCTCACCGCAAGCGACTACAATGCCAGCCTCGTCCGTGCGCACGATGGTCCCTGGAGTATGTGTGTTGGCGCCGTTTGCCAAAGGGCTGGCTTGCCATACCCTGATCCGGCAGCCATTGAGCGTGCTGTAACAAATCGGGAACGGGTTGAAAGCCCTGATTTTGCGATCAAGCTGTATGGCGCTGCCACACCAGTCAATTTGGCCCTCGGTTTTGAGAATTTTGTGGGCATAGTTAGCCTGCGCGTCGTTTTGCTGCTGCTTCTGCGCCAGGTGGCCCGGCAAGTCGCGCAATACCTCCAATAATAATGGGGGCCCAGCATGGCGAGCTCATTCTGCAAGGTGCCGGCGTTGGTGCGCTCGCCAATCGGGCAGATTACCGTAGCCAACATGTCACCTGTGTCGAGGCCGGCGTTCATTTGCATGATGGTGATCCCGGTGCAGGAGTCACCGGCCTCAATTGCACGCTGTATAGGCGCGGCACCACGCCAACGCGGGAGCAGAGAAGCGTGGACATTGATGCAACCCAGGCGCGGAGTATCGAGGACTTTCTGCGGCAAAATCAGCCCATATGCAACTACAACTATTACATCGGCCTGTAACGCCGCTAATTCCAACTGTTGTGCTTCACCTTTTAGCGTTGCGGGTTGGAAGATAGCAACGCCGGATTGCTGTGCCAGGCGTTTCACCGGGCTTGCCTGTAGTTTGCGGCCCCGACCTGCGGGTCGGTCTGGCTGGGTATACACCGCGACTATCTCGTGTGGGCTGGCTAACAGCGACTCAAGGTGAGCGGCGGCAAATTCGGGTGTGCCGGCAAAAACGACACGGAGCGAGTTGCTGGGCATGCGCTTCAGGCGCGGGTTCGCTGGTCTTTTTCCAGCTTCTTACGGATGCGTTGTCGTTTCAGTGGTGACAGGTAGTCCACGAACAATTTGCCGTCCAGATGGTCGACCTCATGCTGCACGCAAATGGCCGCCAAGCCCTCCAGCTGACAGGTGAAGGGTTTACCATCATGATCCAGGGCCGTGACCATCACTTTTTGGGGGCGACTTACAGTTTCATAAAATCCCGGGACGGACAGGCAGCCCTCATCGTACTCACCCATTTCGTTATCCACAACGGTAATCCGGGGGTTGATAAATACCAGCGGCTGACTTTTGTCTTCGGACACATCCATCACCAGCAAACGTTGGTGCACGTTCACCTGGGTTGCTGCCAGTCCGATGCCCGGCGCGTCATACATGGTTTCGAACATGTCCTTGATCAATGCGCGTGTGGCATTTGTGACCTCTGCTACGGGCTTGGCTTCCGTGCGCAGACGCGGATCGGGGAATTCGAGTATTTCCAGTCTTGCCATGAGGTTGATTGTCTACTCAGGGTAATAAAGTGGCTGAATTTGGCTGCGTGAATTAATAACATTTGGGCTTGCCAGCTCGAAATCGCGGCAGCAAACTGTAGTTATTATACAGTCTGTGATTCACAGGTGCCTAGCTTAGAGGTATCACCACCCGCCACACGGTTGGGGTTTTACCCGCCATGACGGGTTGCTGGCAATGAATCACGGTGAGTCGCGATGCAATGCCATTGCGCCACAGTCGGGGGCGACTGTGAGAACCGCGCTGGTTGCACACATCATCAGCGGATAATAATCAGGCCACACAGGGACGAAATACAATGAAAACAAGGTCACTATCAGTTTGCCTGCTGTTGATGTCGCTGTTTTTCAGCGCCTGGACGCAGGCGGTGGTCGAGCTCAACGAAGATGTGCCAGAAATCTACACCGTCAAGAAGGGTGATACCCTCTGGGGCATTTCCGGTATGTACCTCAGAGAACCTTGGTTGTGGCCTGAACTTTGGGACGCGAATCCACAAATTGATAATCCGCACCTGATATACCCCGGCGATGAACTTTATCTGGTATGGGTCGATGGCCAACCGCGTCTGCGCATGCGTCGCGGTCGGGATGTAAAGCTGAACCCTAATATGCGGGTGAAGCCCCTGGATTTGGCGATTCCCGTCATTCCGCTGGACCAGATAGGTCCCTGGCTGGTCAGCAACCGTGTGATGAGTGCAGAAGAGATCAATCAGTCAGCATATATTGTGGCCGGAGACGAACGCCGGCTTATCAGCGGCCCTGGCGACAAAATATACGGGCGCGGCCCGTTCCCCGATGGTGAGCGCACCTTCGGCATCTATCGAATCGGCCAGAATTTTATTGATCCGGCAACGCAGGAATTCCTGGGCTATCAGATCAGGGATATCGGCAGCGCGAAATTGGTGAGCAGCAACCGGGATGAAATCACCCAGCTGGACATCACCCGTATCGCAGAAGAAGTATTAATCGGCGATAGACTATTGCCGCTTGAAGAACGCATCATCGACTCCAGCTTCTATCCCCGAGCGCCTGAGCAAAAGATTGAAGGCGGAGTGATGATTGCGGTAGAGGGCGGTCTCACGCAGATCGGCGATATGAGCATCGTGGTCATTAACAAAGGCAAGCGAGACGGTTTGCAGATCGGTAATGTGCTGGCCGTCTACCAGGCTGGAGAACACGTATACGACAAAATAGCGCAGACCAATGTGGTGTTACCTGACACGCGGGCCGGCCTGGCAATGGTGTTTGAGTCTTACGAAAAAGTCAGCTATGCGATCATTCTAAAGACCACCCGCCCGCTGAAAGTTTTTGACGTGGTCAAAAATCCTTAGGAGCATCGCGCCCGCTCAATACAACAGTGAGTGCGAGGCGCCGCGCTTCGCATGAATCCAACAGCCATAACGTCAAGGATGATGTATGAATGTTGCAAAAGAGAACGTCGGCACCGAGCCCCTCGGGTCGACGGTGCTGGCAATTGACGACCCAGACTATCCTCCACTGCTAAGGGAAATCCGCGATCCCCCGCCGCTTCTTTATATCGAGGGTGATCCTGCGCTACTGCAACAACCGCAGCTGGCGGTGGTCGGCAGTCGGCGTGCCAGTCCTGGTGGATTGCGCCTCGCAGAACTGCTGAGTGGACAGTTGGCCAGCACCGGGCTGCACATTTGTTCCGGTCTGGCATTGGGAATCGATGGAGCGGCGCATCGCGGTGCGCTGGCTGTCGGAGGGAAAAGTGTCGCTGTATTGGCGACCGGCATCGACAGAGTGTACCCCCGTCGGCACCGGGGCTTGGCAAGAGAACTAGCGCAAACAGGTTGCCTGGTGACTGAGTTTGCGCCGGGAACGCCGCCGTTGCGACACAATTTCCCGCGGCGGAATCGCATTATAAGCGGCCTGTCGCTTGGTGTTCTGGTAGTGGAAGCGGCGCTGCCCAGCGGTTCGCTGATTACCGCCGCTACGGCTGTGGAACAAGGCCGGGAAGTATTCGCCCTCCCTTGGTCGATGCTCCATGCCGGCGGCAGTGGTTGTCTGCAGTTGATTCGTGATGGTGCGAAGATGGTGCGGGAGCTTGAGGATATTCTTGAGGAGTTGGGCCCTCTTTATATAAAACAACAGGAATGCTCTTCGGGGGTTGTGCCCAACATCCAGAGGCCAACCAATGACTCGTGGCTGTTACCACTTATTGGTTTTGAGAAGGTGTCGCTTGATGAGTTGGTGCAGCTTAGCGGGCGTCCCGTGTCACAGGTTTTGGGCGAGTTATCCGGGCTGGAATTGAGTGGTCAGGTCATACTGATCGCTGGCGGTTATATCCGTTGTTAGTCGGCTTGCGCTTGCCAAGTGGGTACCAGTTGGTTAGATTTTGCGCTTTTTTACTGTTGCGGCGCCACTCTCGCCCAGCACTTTGACTGGAGAGAAGCAATGAGCCAACCATTTGTAGCGATTGTAATGGGCTCGGACTCCGATCTTCCTGTAATGGAATCCAGTTTTGATGTGCTGCGCGCATTCGGGGTGCGGTTTGAGGCGAGAATTACCTCCGCCCACCGCACTCCCGAGGCGACCAAAACGTATGTGCAGGATGCGGAACAGCGCGGCTGTGCAGTGTTTATAGCTGCCGCAGGCATGGCAGCGCATCTGGCGGGAGCGGTTGCCGCAACAACGGTGAAACCAGTCATCGGTGTTCCCATGAACGCATCATTGGACGGACTTGACGCCCTGTTCTCTACGGTACAAATGCCGGCTGGTATTCCCGTTGCTACCGTGGCCATCGGCAAGGCCGGTGCTCGCAACGCTGCCTACCTGGCCGTGCAAATGATGTCATTGGCCGATCCGGAGCTGGCACAACGCTTGCGCGATGAGCGCGCCGTCAACGCGCAGGAGATCGCTGTAAAAGACGCGGCCTTGCAGGCAAAGTTGAAAGGCTGAACTTGCCCGCGATTCCCAGCCAACTGCAGCTGCAAGCAGCGGTCCGCGCGCTGCGTCAGGGCGGCGTTATAGCCTGTCCCACTGAGGCAGTGTGGGGGTTAAGCTGCGACCCGAACGACGGCGATGCAGTAGCATACTTACTCGCGCTGAAACATAGACCGATGGCAAAAGGCCTGATTCTGGTCGCGGCGAGTGAGCAGCAGATCGACTTTTTATTAACTGATCTTAGCGCAGAGCGACGTCAAATCCTTTCCGATAGTTGGCCCGGACCCGCTACCTGGCTATTGCCCCATTACGGTCGTGTGCCTGCCTGGGTATGCGGGGAGCATGCCACTGTTGCCGTCAGGGTCAGCGCTCATCCAGTAGTCAGCGCCCTGTGTGCCGCCTGGGGTGGGCCGTTGGTGTCTACCTCGGCTAATCCAGCGGGTGCTCGTCCGGCGCGTGAGTCCTTTCAGGTGAGGCGTTATTTTGGTAATGGACTGGATTACATCGTCCCGGGCAGGGTTGGCGCAGCGCCTCGGCCCACCGTTATTCGCGATCTTTGCAGCGGTGAAATTGTCCGACAATAGTGCAGTTGCCACTACCGCGTGCGTATAATGCGCCCCGATGAGCAGCCAAGGAACGCCGGACATGCGGATTGAGCAGGTTAAATCCTATCTCTTGCAGTTGCAGGACCGCATATGCGAGTCCCTGGCAGAAGAGGACGGCGCGGTTACCTTTCTGACTGAGGAATGGAAACGCGAGGAAGGCGGTGGCGGCCGCAGTCGAGTGCTTGCTGAAGGCGCAGTGTTCGAGAAGGCCGGCGTTAACTTTTCCCATGTTCAGGGTGCGGTGCTGCCGCCGTCTGCTTCAGCCTCCAGACCAGAGTTGGCCGGGCGCAGCTATGAAGCGCTTGGCGTGTCGCTGGTTATCCATCCGCGCAATCCCTATGTACCAACATCGCATGCCAATGTCCGGTTGTTTGTGGCACGAAAGCCAGGCCAGGATCCCGTCTGGTGGTTCGGCGGTGGCTACGATCTCACGCCGTACTACGCAAATCGCGAGGATTGCATCAGCTGGCACAGGGCGGCAGCCGATGCCTGCGCGCCCTTTGGTGACGACGTGTACCCTCGGTTCAAACGCTGGTGTGACGAATACTTCAAGTTGAAACATCGCGATGAACCGCGCGGTATTGGCGGACTTTTTTTCGATGATCTCAATGAATGGGATTTCGATACCAGTTTTGCCTTTATGCGCGCCGTGGGCGACTCATATCTGCACGCCTACAGGCCGATCGTTGCGCGCAATAAGGCGAAACCCTATGGCGAGCGCGAGCGCCAATTCCAGTTGCATCGCCGTGGTCGCTATGTGGAATTCAATCTCGTATATGACCGCGGCACATTATTCGGTCTGCAGTCGGGCGGACGCACCGAAGCGATTTTGATGTCGTTGCCACCGTTGGTGCGGTGGGAATATAACTACAGCCCACCACCGGGATCGGCAGAGGCGCAGTTAAGCGAATACTTCCTTCGTGACCGGGATTGGCTGGGCGAAGAATAGTGTGGGATGAGCAAGCTATGAGTGAAAAAGACCGATACGCTGTTTTTGGCAACCCGATTAAACACAGCAAATCGCCGGCAATTCACGAAATGTTTGCCCAGCAGTGTGCGCAACCAATGGTATACCGCGCAGTACGGGTAGAGCTGGATGGATTTGCACGAGCCGCCAGCGGATTTTTTGCAGACGGGGGCTGCGGCTTGAATATCACCGTGCCGTTCAAACGCGAGGCATTCGAGTTTGCCCATTGTCTCAGTGAACGGGCAGCACGCGCAGGAGCTGTCAACACACTCACCAATACGGGCGGCGGAGTTATCGAAGGCGACAACACCGACGGCGCCGGCCTGTTGCGTGACCTGACAAAAAATCTCGGCTGGGCGGTGCGTGGCATGCGAGTGCTGCTGATCGGAGCGGGAGGTGCAGCGCGCGGTGTATTGCAGCCGCTGTTGCGAGAGCTTCCCAACGAGCTGTTAGTCGTAAACCGCACAGGCCCAAAGGCACAGCAACTGGCGCAAGAATTTTCCGACGAGGGACCGATTGAGGGTGGCGGGTACGAACTTGTGGGACAGCGTCAGTTTGACCTGGTTATCAATGCCAGCAGCGCTGGGCTTGATGGCGCGGCCCCTGATTTGCCGGGTTCGCTCCTTACGGAGCGCAGCTGTTGTTACGATATGGTTTACGGCGCGCAGCCCACGCCCTTTATGCGGTGGTCAGCGCACCACGCCGCTTGGGCCGTAGCAGATGGTCTGGGTATGCTGGTGGAGCAGGCAGCGGAATCATTTTATATCTGGCGCAGGATGCGCCCGGAAACCGGGCCGGTGATTAACCAGTTACGCGAGGCGATGGCAGCAGCATGAGTCGCGCCGTCACGAAATAGTACGCATCAGCTCCGCGATGTGTTGATCCTTTAACTTTACGTAGTTATTTGCACTGTAGGTGAAGTAGGCCAGTTCCTTGTCACTCAGCTGTCGCACTTCCCGTGCCGGGCTGCCGGCATACAGATAACCACTGCGTAAACGCTTGCCGGGCGTCACCAGCGCGCCAGCAGCAATCACAACCTCGTCCTCGATTACCGCGCCATCCATAACAGTGGACGACATTCCTACTAACACCCGGTTCCCCACACTACACCCATGAAGTACCGCGCTGTGGCCGATGGTCACATCGCAGCCGATGTCCAGAGGCCAGCCCGCAGGGTTGAATGGTCCGGCGTGTGTGATATGCAGTACGCTGCCATCCTGTACGCTGGTTCTGGCTCCGATACTGATGCGGTGCATATCTCCGCGGATTGCAACCTGCGGCCAGACCGAAACATCGTCGTCCAAAGCCACCTGACCCAGTACTACAGCGCTGGGATCGATGAACACCCGCTCGCCCACAGTCGGGGAGTGACCCTGAAAACTGCGCAAGTTTAAGTGATGGTCGTGTCGCATGTTCGTGCTCTCGAAATTTTAAGACTGTTACAATAGCCACCCTTAGGACATGTAGCCAGACCCACGGCCGGTATTCGCAGGAGTAGCGATGCAAGACAAATCGAACCGCAGACGCTTCATCGCCGGCGCAGTGTGTCCGCGGTGTGCCCTGATGGATAAAATACTGGTCGATCTCGATACCGACCAACGAGTTTGTGTGAACTGTGGTTTTTCAGAGGATCGACCCGGCTTGCCTGCGACAGCAACCTTACCACTCACGCCGGAACTGGCTACTCGGGTAAGTCGTGCAGCGGCGCGGAGGGTGCAGACACCCGCCCAGCCAATTACACTCATCGACCCAGCCCGGGACGGTGCTATGCCCGACGATCAGTAGGCGAGACGCAGTCGGATTTTCTGGGAGGGGTCTGTCAAGGTGTCGGAAGACACCAGAGGTAATGCCGCCTCCTGGCCGCCGGGAAAGTTGCGTGCCCTCTCCCAGACATATTCCCGATGGAGCAATTGCGAGCCCGTATATTGCACCAGTTGCTCCAACCGCGTGGCGAGTTCGTCGCCCAATAGATGATGGACAATGATGTTTGCCTCGGTCATGTCCAGTGGCAGCAACGGTCGCTGTAAGTGCTTTATATGGTGGTCGTTGACCTCCTCGAGCAGCCGGTGCGCGAGAAAAGACTCGTCCAGCAGTGCCTCCAGTCCACCATCATGCGGTAGCTCAGAGGGGGGCTGCAGAAAGTAGTCCTCTGCCAAGTGTAAAAAAGGCGCAGCATAGTCGAAAAATCCCAAACGCTGGCTGACAGCTGTGACCAGTTGCAGGCAGCTGGGCACACTTTCTACATAGCCTGTGATAAACGCCATCAATGCGTTTACCGGTTCCCGCTCCGGCAACAGCAGCTTGAGACGTAATTGAGGGAGTTGCTGGTCAATGCGCGTACGCAACTGCTGCGTGCGGTTTTCTCGCTGGATAGCGGCTTTGATGGTAGCCCTGATGGCAAGTGTATCCATGGTCGACCTGGTGTCGAGGGTTATGGCGAGAGGGATAAACGCTGTCTACAGGCTAGTACATATCCAGTGTTTCGCTAGGCTTTGGATCGGTTAACCCATGAAGCTCGGAGAATCCAGCCACGTAGAAGTGAAAATTACCAGAGTGCTGTAACGTGGCAACCAAGTAGGATTTACCGCCTATATCCGCTATACTCCGCGCGTTTTATAGGTGCGTCGAAATGTCGCACCCTATGGAAACACTAATCAACTGGCAAATTAACGCAGAGAGAATGCTCTTGTCGGCCCTCCCACGGTGGCGGTGCTCCTTCCATGCAGCCTTCTTGTAGTGTCCCCGTGCCGTCGGGTGAACGTCTGCACCAATGATTGCATGCCGGTTTGGGGAAAACGGATTCGATTATATGGAGACACGGGAAATGGGTTTTAAAGCGAAGCGGCTGTGCAAGCTCGCGCTTGGTCCTGTGCTGTTGCTGATGAGCGTCATCGCCATGGCAGCCGGCGGTGAGGTTAGCGGGATAAATATGTCACCGGGTGGCACCACGGTAGGCCGGGAAGTGTATGACCTGCACATGATAATCCTTATTATCTGTATCGTGATTGGTGTGGCTGTTTTTGGAGTGATGTTTTACTCCATTTTCTATCATCGCAAATCGCGCGGCGTCACACCGGCAACGTTTCATGAAAGCACCAAGGTAGAAATTGCCTGGACTGTGGTGCCTTTTGTTATCCTCGTCGCCATGGCAGTTCCCGCTACCAAGACGCTGCTGCAGATTTACAACAATGACGATGCTGAACTGGACGTTTTGGTTACCGGTTACCAGTGGAAATGGAAGTATGAATATCTGAACAAGAGCGGTGAAAATGTCAGCTTTTTTAGTAACTTGCGCACACCCCAATCGGAAATCCACAACTCCGAATCCAAAGGCGAGTACTACCTGTTGGAGGTAGACGAGCCGTTGGTGCTGCCAGTCGATACAAAGGTGCGTTTCCTGTTGACGGCTAACGATGTCATTCATTCCTGGTGGGTGCCTTCACTGGCGGTCAAGCGAGATGCTATCCCTGGCTTCATCAATGAAGTCTGGACCAAGGCGAACGAGATAGGGATCTATCGTGGGCAGTGTGCAGAGCTGTGCGGAAGAAACCACGGTTTTATGCCGATTGTGGTCAATGTGGTCAGCAAGGAAGACTACGCCAAATGGTTTAGCCAGAAGCAGTCTGAAGCAGCTCAAATCAAGGAATTGATGGCACAAACCTTTACGCTTGACCAGTTAATGGAACGCGGAAAGGTAGTGTATGACAGCAACTGTCTGGCCTGTCACGGCGCAAATGGCGAGGGTGGTGTTGGCAAACCAATAGCCGGTAGTGCGGTTGCGACCGGCGATATCGGCCATCATCTGGATATTGGTATTAATGGCGTTCCGGGAACCGCGATGCAGGCGTTTGGTGGGCAACTGAATGACGTTGATATGGCGGCAGTTATTACCTATCAGCGCAACGCATTTGGCAACAATATGGGCGATACCATCCAGCCCATTGACGTCTACAATCACAAGAAAGGCTAATTGGAGGAGTTAACGATGGGCGATCATCATCACGGTCCTGCCAAGGGCCTCGGTCGGTGGCTGTTTACCACTAACCACAAAGATATTGGCACCATGTACCTGTGGTTCTCGTTTGCCATGTTCATTCTCGGTGGTTTCTTCGCCATGATCATTCGCGCCGAGCTGTTTCAGCCCGGCCTGCAGTTGGTGGAGCCCGAGTTCTTTAACCAGATGACCACTTTGCATGGTTTGATCATGGTTTTTGGGGCGATCATGCCCTCGTTCGTTGGCCTCGCCAACTGGTTGATCCCGATGATGATCGGGGCGCCGGATATGGCTCTGCCGCGGATGAACAACTGGAGTTTCTGGATACTGCCACCAACGTTCCTGTTGCTGGCATCTACCCTGTTTATGGAAGGCGGCGCACCGCAGGCGGGTTGGACGTTTTATGCGCCGCTGTCGACAACGTATGCCGGCCCGTCCGTGACCTATTTCATTTTCTGTATCCACGTGTTGGGCCTTTCGTCGATTATGGGCTCGATCAATATCATTGCCACGGTAATGAATATGCGAGCACCGGGCATGACTTACATGAAAATGCCTCTGTTTGTGTGGACCTGGTTAATTACAGCGTTTTTGCTGGTTGCGGTTATGCCGGTACTGGCCGGTGCGGTGACCATGATGCTGATGGATGTGCATTTTGGTACCAGCTTCTTCTCCGCCGCTGGCGGCGGAGACCCGGTACTCTTCCAGCACGTATTCTGGTTCTTCGGACATCCCGAGGTTTACATCATCATCCTGCCGGCGTTTGGTGTGGTATCGCAGATTATTCCCGCGTTTTCACGCAAGCCGCTGTTTGGTTATGACTCGATGGTCTACGCCACAGCGTCCATCGCGTTCCTGTCGTTTATCGTGTGGGCGCATCACATGTATACGGTGGGTATGCCGGTCGCAGGTGAGCTGTTCTTCATGTATGCCACGATGCTCATCGCCGTACCTACGGGTGTCAAAGTGTTCAACTGGGTTTCCACCATGTGGCGGGGCGCGCTCACGTTTGAGACGCCTATGCTGTTCTGTATTGGCTTCCTGATCCTGTTTACGATTGGCGGATTTACCGGTTTGATGTTGTCAATTGCTCCGGCCGACTTCCAGTACCACGACTCTTACTTCGTGGTTGCCCACTTTCACTACGTGATGGTCGCGGGTGCTGTATTCAGCATGACGGCGGCAATCTACTTCTGGTTGCCCAAGTGGTGCGGCAGGATGTACAACGAGACCATGGGCAAAACCCATTTCTGGATTTCGTTTATTGGTTTTAACCTGACCTTCTTCCCGCAGCATTTCGTGGGACTGGCAGGCATGCCACGCCGCATACCGGATTACGCGCTGCAGTTTGCTGATTTCAATATGATGTCCAGTATCGGAGCTTTTATCTACGGTGCATCCCAGATACTGTTCCTGTACAACGTAATCGCCACGATTGTTGCGGGCAAGCCAGTGAGCGACAAGAAAGTCTGGGAAGGAGCCGAAGGACTTGAGTGGACGGTTGCCACGCCGGCGCCCTACCATACTTTCGAGACGCCGCCAAAAATCGACCCGGCGCACGCGCACTCATAACTGGTTCGGCGATCCATGATTCGACTTAGCGCCAACCCTGCCATCGATACCGTCATCAAGCTGGTGGCGGTAGCGATGCTAATGTTTGCGTTCGTGTTCGTAGTAATGGTGCCGTTATACAACGTGTTATGTGATGCGCTCGGCATTAACGGCAAGACTAACGGACAGGCATACACATCAGCGCAGTCCGGGGTCGATGAGAGTCGCACGGTGACGATACAATTTGTGGCGACCAAGAATGACGGCATGCCGTGGGCTTTTTCACCGAGCCACACGATGATGGAAGTCCATCCCGGGGCGGTGAACGACACTGTGTTCCTGGCTCGCAATCCACTGCCAAAGGCAATGGTGGCCCAGGCAATACCCAGTATCTCTCCTGCCAGGGCGGTCGAGTATTTCCATAAAACGGAATGCTTCTGTTTCAGGCAGCAGCCGCTGGATGGCGAGACGTCAGCAGAATTGCCCCTGCAATTTATTGTTGATCGGGATCTGCCCAGAGATATCGGCACAATTACCTTGTCGTACACAATTTTTGATGTAACAGAAATGGCGGGCGCCGCAGTCGTCGCTCGCTAAAGCGCAGGTTGCAAGACCGGCGCCCTTTTAACGGAGAATTTACATGTCAAGTCAGACGTCCACTGCGTACGAAAAGTACTACGTACCTGAAAAGAGCCGACTGGCCATCTGCGCCACTACTGGCCTGATACTCAGTATCTTTGGTGCCGCGCGCATTATGAACGATATGACGTTTGGTGATCCGGGCGAGCAGACCTATTCCTGGCCCATCTTCCTTACGGGGATTTTCTTCTTCCTCGCCACGCTGTTTGGTTGGTTCCGTACCACCATCCGCGAAAATATCGCCGGTATGAATAGCGCCCAGCTGAAAAAGTCTTACGTACTGGGCATGTTCTGGTTCATTTTTTCAGAAGTGATGTTTTTCTTTGCGTTCTTTGGCGCGCTATTTTACGTGCGTAATCTTGTGGGGTACTGGCTGGAAGGAGACGGCGAAGGCGGGCGAATGAACGGTCTGCTTTGGCCTGGCTATGAGTACTCCTGGCCGATGATGCAGACCCCGCAGGAAGCCGTCGGTGGAGCAGCATCGCAACTTATCGCGAACAACGGGGTTTTCACCAGCCCGAAAATCAGCATGTCTTTCGCAGATGCCCACGTATGGTGGCATTGGTTGCCCATGTGGAACACGCTGGTGCTGCTGTCTTCCAGTTTTACCTGCCATCTCGCGCATATGGGCATCCTTGCTGGCGACAGGAAGAAGTTTAACCTTTGGCTGGGTGTCACTGTATTACTGGGTATGATCTTCCTGGGCCTGCAGGCAATGGAATACCACGAAGCCTACACCGAGTTTGGTTTAACCCTTAATGCGGGTATTTACGGCTCCACATTCTTCATGTTGACCGGTTTCCACGGTTTCCACGTGTTCATGGGCATGACCATGTTGTTGATCCAGCTGCTGCGCTCTGTGGTGGGCAAGCAGTTTACTGCTACCGACCATTTTGGTTTCGAGGCATCGAGCTGGTATTGGCACTTTGTCGATGTGGTTTGGGTGTTTCTGTTCCTGTTTGTTTATATTCTCTAGGGCGTTTCAGGGCCAGCGGGCGGTGTTGCCTGTGACGCTGGCCCGGCATCCCAGGGATTCATATGACCCAGCTGGCCGGATGCTACTCCGTAGGCGATGAGTGCCATAAGGGCTGCGGCGAAGGCCAATCTGACCCCGAGGGAGTGAAGCAATCTTCGCTTGTCCTTGTTACCCTGGTCGATCATCAAGTAGTAGAACCCGCTTCCCAGACTGGCAAGCAGCGCCAGCATCAAAATTACGATAGCAGCTTTTAACAATGGATATCTCCCTCAATAGTTGGTTGCAGTATAAACCAGACGCCGCGCAATTCCCCGGTGCACGGTGATGGTTGATGCGGTGCCAAGATTGCGCTTTGATGCCGAGTGGCGCTTAACACTGGTTACTGTGTTAATGGTACCGCTGATGATCGGATTGGGCTTCTGGCAATTGCAACGCGCAGAGGAAAAAGCCGCGTTGTCTGCAACATTTGAAGCGCGCCGTGAGCAGGCCCCCGTTGCCCTGTCTGACTTGCGGGACAAGCCGTCAGATGTGCTGGCCTATACACCGGTGCGTCTTCGGGGCAGTTTTGTGCCCGAAGCCTACTTTCTGCTGGATAATCAGGTGCATGGCGGCCAGTTTGGGTATGAGGTGCTGGGCGTATTCCAGCTTGCCGGTGATCAGGGCAGCGCCCTGGTAAACCGTGGGTGGATCGCTGGTGATCCCGGCAGAAAAGCACTGCCGCTGGTGCCGAAGATTGAAGGGCCCTTGGACATAACCGGGCACGTATATGTCGCGCCAGGCCCGCCCTTTTTGCTCACTGAACAACAGCTCGAAAACTCCTGGCCAAAAATAATCCAGGCCGTGGAGATGGACAAGCTCTCAGCAGCGGTAACCACGCCAGCAGGTGGCAACGTTTTTCCCTTCACCATCCGCATTGACGCTGATGAGCCCGGTGCACTGTTGGTGGACTGGCAAGTGGTGAATGTGAGTCCGCAGAAGCACCAGGCCTATGCTGTGCAGTGGTTCGCTATGGCGGCGGTATTGTTTGTTTTTTACCTATTGCGCAGCAGCAATCTATTACAATTCTTGAAGTCCTCCCCCAAAGCAGGCGAATAGATGACGACACCAACAGACACCAGTAATCGCATGGTCCTGTTGCTGATAGGCGGCATACCAGTCACCATGATTCTGGCCGCAACCTGGCTCTGGTATTTTGTGGCTCATGGCGATCTGGACCTGGTGGGCGTGCTTGGCACCGCCAATCGTGGCACGTTAATCCAACCGCCCCGACAACTGGATAGTGAGAGATTGCTGGATGGCTCCGGCAGCGTTGTGAAATATGCGGATCTGGAACCGCGGTGGACGATGGTGATTCCCGCTACCGGTGGGCGCTGCGACGAGAGTTGTGAAAAAAGCCTCTATGAGACGCGGCAGATTCACGTGGCTATGGGCAAGGAATATACGCGTCTGCGCCGCATTTATGTGAGCGACGTCAGCGCCACGAGTACTGAACTGACAGTTGGCAAGCTGAGTGACGGACGACCCGCGCCAGATAAATTTGACGAATATCTGGCCAGGGAGCACCACGGGTTGCACAGCATGACGCTGTCCGTCGAGGGCTTCAGGGCATTGTTTCCGGAGCAGGCGACAGATCCAGCTACCTGGTATCTGGTAGATCCCGCGGGATGGGTGATGATGTCCTACAATGAACAGGTTGCGTACAAAGACGTGATCGCAGATCTTAAATTTTTGCTCAAGAATTCCGGTGGATAAGTGCTCAAGACAGAACTACAGCGGTCAGGTACGGTCAATTGGCGCGATTACAAGGAGCTGACGAAGCCCAACGTCGTTCTGTTGATGATCCTGACATCCGCGATCGGCATGTTCATGGCCGTGCCAGGCATGGTGCCGCTGCATATCCTGATACTGGGCAATCTGGGCATCGCACTGTGCGCGGGCTCCGCAGCAGCAGTTAATCATCTCGTGGACCAGCGGGTAGACCAGAAAATGACGCGCACCCACAATCGGCCTATTGCGCGCGGCCGAGTGAGTAATGCACAGGCCACGGTGTTCGCTGCGGTGCTGGGTGTGCTGGGTATGACCATTCTCATCGTATGGATCAATCAGCTTACAGCGTGGCTGACTCTGGCTTCTCTGGTGGGCTATGCGTTTGTCTATACCATGTTCCTCAAGCGAGCCACACCGCAGAATATTGTGATCGGCGGTCTTGCTGGCGCGGCCCCTCCCCTGCTCGGCTGGACAGCGGTCACCGGCGACATTCACGGTCATGCCCTGCTACTGGTACTGATAATTTTCGCCTGGACGCCGCCACACTTTTGGGCATTGGCGATTCATCGACGCGAAGAGTACGCGTCCGTGGCCATCCCCATGCTGCCGGTGACGCACGGTGTGGCGTTCACCAAATTACACATTTTGCTGTATACGATCCTGCTGTTCCTTATTACTTTACTGCCGTATGCGACGCACATGAGCGGACCGCTATACCTTTTAGGTGCGGTAGTTCTGGGTGGCGGCTTTCTGTACTGGGCTATTGAGTTGCTGCGAGACAAAAATCCCAATGCGCCGATGGAGACTTTCAAGTATTCGATTGTCTACTTAATGTCACTGTTTGTGATCATGTTGCTCGACCACTACATTTTTCCAGTGAGTATGCCGTGAGCCAGTCCCGCAATATCAAATGGACCGTTTTTGGTCTGCTACTTGGCATCACGTTGATCGTGGCAGGCTTTGTCCACAGAATCTCTATGCCGCGGTTAATGACCGAATCGGAAATGAAGATTAACGGCCTGTATTTACTCGAAACACCGCGTGATATTGGCGAGTTCTCCCTAGTGGACCATCATGGCGAGCCCTTTGACCCGTCTCGTTTCGAGGGGCGTTGGAGTTTGGTGTTTTTCGGATTCACCTATTGCCCGGATATCTGCCCCACCACGCTGACATTCCTCAATGATTTCATGGCGAGCCTGGAGGGCACTGAAGCAGCGGACACCCAGGTGGTGATGATTTCCGTGGATCCTGCCCGCGATACGGTAGAGCAACTGTCCACTTATGTGCCTTACTTCAACCCCGACTTCATTGGCGTGACGGGCGAGTTTCTGGATATCCATCGCGTTGCTACCGCGTTGAACACACCTTTTCGCAAGGTGATGGGAGAAGGTGATGACTATCAGGTAGATCATAGTGCCAATGTGGTACTAATAAATCCGCGGGGAGATTATCACGGGTTCTTCAAAGCACCGCTGGACCTGGCGAAAATGAAGTTGACCTATCGATCCGCGCGAGCGCTTTGGGACCAGTAGCTTTTTCGCACTTGTTGTTAAAGGCAAGTGCTTACTTACATAACTCGAAATGATCCACGGCCAGTGATTGCCTGGACAGTATGAAGTAGGTTCTATTATGGATTCCAAATTACCGCCACTGGTATTGGTGGATGGCTCCTCCTACGTTTACCGCGCCTTCCACGCGCTTCCCATGTTGACCACGTCCAGCGGACAAAACACTGGCGCAGTGCGCGGAGTGATCAGCATGCTGCGGCGCATGGTGGCGGATTATCCAAACAGTCCAGTGGCCGTGGTGTTCGATGCCAAGGGCAAAACGTTTCGCGATGAGATTTTCGCGCAGTACAAGGCGCACCGCCCCCCCATGCCAGACGAACTGCGCGAGCAGATCGAGCCTATCCACAGCATCGTCAAAGCGATGGGCCTGCCATTTATTTGTGAACCCGGGGTCGAGGCGGACGACGTTATCGGGACGCTGGCGCTGCAGGCCAGTAAGCAGGGCAGGCCTGTGGTTATCTCCACCGGCGACAAGGACATGGCGCAGTTGGTAAATGCGCATACCACGCTGGTTAACACCATGACGAATACGGTGTTGGATGAAGCCGGCGTGGAGGAAAAATTCGGCATACCGCCTGCGCTGGTCATCGACCTTCTGGCGCTGATGGGCGACAAGTCGGACAACATTCCCGGTGTGCCCGGTATTGGTGAGAAAACCGCTCTTGGCCTACTGCAGGGGTTGGGCGGCCTGGATGCGATCTATGCCAATCTGGAGAAAGTGGGCGATTTGTCCTTTCGGGGCGCGAAGACCATGGCAGCCAAACTGGCGCAGGAAAAAGACAGCGCCTATCTGTCCTACCAGCTGGCGACCATCAAGACGGATGTGCCGCTGGCATTGCGCCCGGAAGACCTCGTCAATGCACCCGCCGATCCGGACGCCCTCATCGAGTGGTTTACCCGCATGGAGTTTCGCTCCTGGCTGGAGGAGCTGTTGGATCATAACGATACGCCGATCCCGCCAGCACAGGCAGACTTGCCAGAAGTTGCCTATGAGATTGTCACCGACCAGAGCGTCTTTGATCGCTGGCTGGAAACACTGGCAGAGGCACCGCTGTTCGCTTTTGACACCGAAACCACGAGCCTCAATTACATGGAGGCGCGGATAGTCGGTGTGTCCTTTGCTGTTGCGCCGGGCAGGGCGGCGTATGTTCCGCTAGCCCATGACTATCTTGGCGCGCCCGTGCAGCTGCCGCGGGATGCTGTGTTGGCAGCACTGAAACCCCTTTTGGAAGATGAAAATCGGGCCAAGGTGGGGCAAAACCTCAAATACGACACGAGCGTACTGGCCAACCACGACATCACCCTGCGCGGGATTCGCTTTGACACCATGCTCGAATCCTACGTGCTGGACTCCACGGCCACTCGCCATGACATGGACAGTCTTGCGCTGAAATACCTCGGTCACAAGACCATCCATTTCGAGGACGTCGCAGGCAAAGGCGCCAAGCAGCTGACCTTCAACCAGATCAAGTTGGAGGAAGCCGGTCCCTATGCTGCCGAGGATGCCGACATCACGCTGCGGCTGCACCAGACATTGTGGCCCAGGCTGGAACAACACGATGGGCTGAAGTCAGTATTGACCTCCATCGAGGTGCCGCTGGTCCCGGTGCTGTCGCGTATAGAGCGTCAGGGTGCGCTGATCTCCAGAGAGCTGCTGGTTCGGCAGAGTGCCGAGCTGGGTCAGCGGCTTCAGGAGTTGGCTGGCGAAGCCTATGAATTGGCGGGCGAAGAATTCAATCTGGGCTCGCCCAAGCAACTGGGTGACATTCTGTTCGAAAAGCTGCAACTGCCGGTGATCAAGAAAACGCCGAAGGGCGCCGCCTCCACTGCGGAGGATGTGCTGGCGGAGTTGGCGCTGGATTACCCACTGCCCAAGTTGCTGCTGGAGTATCGCAGTCTGAGCAAGCTCAAGTCCACTTACACTGACAAACTGCCGGAGATGATCAACCCTGCAACAGGGCGCGTACATACCTCGTACCACCAGGCGGTGGCAGCCACGGGCAGGTTGTCATCAACGGATCCCAACCTGCAGAACATTCCTATACGTACACAAGAAGGCAGACGCATTCGCCAGGCGTTTATTGCTCCGCAGGGCTACCAGATACTGGCAGCAGATTATTCGCAAATCGAACTGCGAATAATGGCGCACCTTTCGGCCGATGCAGGACTGCTCAAGGCCTTTTCTGAGGGGCGGGATGTACATACGGCAACGGCGTCAGAGGTATTTGAGGTGGCGCTGGACGCGGTGTCTGCGGAGCAGCGGCGCAAGGCCAAGGCGATCAATTTCGGCTTGATCTACGGTATGTCCGCGTTCGGCCTGGCTAAACAACTTCACCTTGGCAGAAATGAGGCGCAGCAGTATATCGACCGCTACTTTGAACGCTATCCGGGCGTGGCTCAGTACATGGATCGTACGCGCGCAGTGGCAAAGGAACAGGGTTTTGTGGAGACGTTATTTGGGCGGCGTCTGTATCTGCCGGAAATCAATGCACGAAATAAAATGCGGGTGCAGGCAGCGGAGCGCACGGCGATCAATGCGCCCATGCAGGGCACGGCGGCCGATATCATCAAAAAAGCCATGCTGGCGGTAGATGACTGGCTACAGCGAGGCGAAACAGATGCACGCATGATTATGCAGGTGCACGACGAACTGGTATTTGAGGTCGCCATAGCTGATGTTGCGCCGGTGCGGGAGCAAATTTGTCGCCTGATGTCACAGGCCGCAACACTTTCAATTCCGCTGGTAGTAGAAGCCGGCACTGGCAACAATTGGGATGAAGCGCACTAGTTGCCGAGTGTCTGGTTTACGGTCACAAACAAATTTCGAGGCATGTTGAACTTTTTTTTGCGACGCTAGTCTCAATGAATGTAGCACATGCTACATCCCTAAGTGGCTTTACTTTCCGAGCCAAAGCGAGCAAGTCTCTTTCCCCAAGAGACCCAAGGTGTCCCGGCCTTCTCCGTAGGAGGGGCCGGGTTTTTTTTAGTCTGAGTGTTCTGTACCGCTGCCAATTGCATGCGGCGATCATATATTCGGTACGTGATCCCCACTGGTATCCGTAAACCATGTGTTCAGGGTCGCAATCAGTTCCTTGTGTCCTTGATGTTTCAGGGCGGAGAACAGCTGCGCACTGACGAGATCGGCATGTGGACGCAACTGGGCGCGCAGCTGTAATAGTGCGGTCCCGGCCGGGCCGCGTTTCAATTTATCGGCTTTGGTCAGCAATATATGTACCGGCATTCGCGCCTGCAGCGCCCAATCCAGCATCTGGGTATCAAATGGCTGCAAGGGGTGGCGAATATCCATAACTAGAATCAAGCCGCGCAGACACTGGCGATTTTGCAGGTAATTCTCCAGTTGTTTGGTCCACTCGCGTTTCACTGCGAGCGGTACCTTGGCGAACCCGTATCCGGGCAAGTCGACCAGCCGTTGGCTATCTGATAGCTCAAAGAAGTTGATCAACTGGGTTCGGCCAGGCGTTCTGGATGTTTTTGCCAGCTTCTTATTATTGGTTAAGCTGTTGATCGCACTGGATTTTCCGGCGTTTGAGCGACCCGCAAAAGCCACTTCCCATCCGCTGTCAGGCGGGCATTGTGCAAACTTTGCTGCACTGGTCAGAAACTGCGCACCGCGGTAATTGGGCATCAGGGGTGTGGTCGCGAGCGCAGGGTCGGTCATTGCGTGGACTTGCCTTTTTTGGTGTGGGTAACTCGTATATAATGCCACAGCTTTTTTGTCTGTTATCAATTGCTTGTGTGGATAGTTGGTTTCCAGTCTACTTGGATGTCCTAGAGGTACTCGTATGAAAAAACTTTTTGCGGCAATATTGTTAAGTTCCGCTGTCGGCGCTCTGGCCGATGCTCCCCCGGCGCAATACCAGACCAGCTGTTTCGCTTGCCATTCCACCGGTGCTGCTGGTGCGCCATTAGCACACGATGTGGAAGCCTGGAAGCCGCGTCTGGAGAAAGGTATGCCGGCCCTGCTGGAATCAGTTAAGAAGGGTTTTAATGCGATGCCGCCCACCGGCTTGTGCGCGAGTTGCTCGGATGCTGACTACACAGCTCTGATCGTATTTATGTCATCACCAGCGCCGGCTAATTAAGCACAACCCAACCACGTTTATTCTGGAACCGTTATGAAGAAAGTAGTCATTCTGTTCAGCCTCGCTCTCGGCTGGGCGTCGAGTAGCTTTGCGGTCACTGCCAATCCCGTTGGTGATGCAGCTGCAGGAAAAGCCCAAAGTGCCGCCTGTGGCGCCTGCCACGGGGCGGATGGTAACAGCGCGGCGCCTTTCCCCAAGCTGGCGGGACAGGGAGAGAAATACCTGTTTAAACAGTTGCGCGATATCCGCGATGGGGCGCGCGTGGTTCCTACCATGGCCGGCCAGCTTGATGGCAAGAGCGATCAGGATCTAGCTGATTTGGCCGCCTATTTTTCTTCGCAAACACGATCTGGCGGCCAGACTGACCCCGAGCTGCTGACGCTGGGAGCAAAAATATTCCGTGGCGGCGTACCTGAGCGGAATGTAGCGGCCTGTATCGCTTGTCATTCACCTACTGGCAAGGGCAATGCGCCGGCCGGCTTTCCGGCCCTGGCAGGACAGCATGCGCAATATGTGGCCGCTCAGCTGCTCGCCTATCGCAAGGGCTATGACGACCCTGCGGGGCGCACCAATGATGGCGATGCCATGATCATGCGCACCACCGCGTTAGGTTTGAGCGACAAGGAAATCGAAGCTGTTGCCAGCTACGTTGCCGGACTCAAGTAGTCTGGTATGAAACAAAACAGGTGGCTTTCGAGTCACCTTTTTTTTCAGCGCGAGAACATAGCGCAATTATTGCTGTCTCATCGTGAACCGGTTAATTGTGGAGAGAATCATGATCAAACAAGTATTGCTGACCTTGTCGTTGATAGCGTTCGGGATGTCCTGCGCAGCAGGTGAAGAGGCAGCGACCACATACGAAGCAGGCACGGATTATGACGTCATCACTCCACCGGTGCGTGCGATTGATACCAGTAAAATAGAAGTGGCCGAGTTTTTCTGGTACGGCTGTAGCCACTGCTTTCACTTCGAGCCGATTCTGGAAGCGTGGAAGAAAACGCTGCCGGCGGATGTCTCGTTCCGCGGCATACCTGCAGTGTGGCAGGAGAAAATGGTACTGCACGCCAAAGCGTATTACACGGCCGAGGCGCTGGGTGTGTTGGATACCATGCATCCAGTACTTTTCAATGCCATGAATGTTGATCGCAAACCGCTGGCCTCGCAGCAAGAAATCGCTGCGCTGTTTGTCGCCAATGGCGTGTCCGAAGACGATTTCAATAAAATGTTCGAATCGTTCGGCGTGAAAATGCAGGTTGAGCAGGCGATCTCGCTCGCCAAGGCCGCGCAAATCACTGGCACTCCGGCCTTGATGGTAAGTGGCAAATACCACGTCAGCGGCCGCAAGGCGGGGACGCAGGCCGATATGCTGAAAGTGGTTGATTATCTGATTGAGAAGGAGCGCGCGGCTGCGCCTGCTAATTAAAAACCCATTTCGGGGTCGGGTTGTACGCAACGATTAAGGTATTCATGGCGCCGGTACACCACGGAGTGATTACATTCCGCTGGTGTACTTCTCCACTGACGCTTTCCCGCTGGCGCGGATCTGCTGAAAAGCGAGCGCGTACTCTCTTAACATTTCCAGGCAATACGCCAATCGATCTTCAAAATACTCCTGGGCACTCGGTTTATTCTGCGCAGGATCGTCATTGAATACCGTATCGACGTAGCGAATGATCAGGTGTTCGGGCAGATAGCAGATACGGCTATTCTTGTAGCTACTCATACGCAGCTCGGCGACAGGGACGGAGCCACCGTCAGCTACAGATACGGTAACGATTAAAGCGGGTTTGTGCGCCAACTCGCCACCAGCCGTCCACATCAGGAAAAAGTTTTTCAGTCCGGCCGGCACCATGCCGTGCCACTCCGGGGCTACAATCACGAATGCATCACAGGATTTGAGCTCTTTGCTCAACGGCGCGAGTGTTCGCTGCCACTGCTCATCGCCGCTCCAGATGCCCTCGTCCCACAGTGGCAGAGGATTGCTCGCCAGGTCGTAAAGCCACGTGGCATCGCACAAGCCTTGCTGCAACAAAGCCTTCTCAATATAGCGAGCAACTTTGCCACTCTGGGAGGGTGGTCGATGGCTGCCAGAAATTATTCCTATTTTCATTGATGATCCTTTTCTACTGCGTAATCCGTTAGATAACAAGCCAAGACGGTACCGGTAGGCCTTTGTTTTCCAGGAATACAGGGTTGAACAACTTGCTTTGGTAGCGATTGCCGTAGTCGCACAGAATCGTAACGATGGTGTGCCCCGGCCCAAGGTGTTCAGCCAGTCTCACTGCGCCGGCGATATTAATGGCAGCAGACCCTCCCAGACACAGGCCCTCGAACTTCAACAGATCGAAGATGTACGGCAGGGCCTCCTCATCGCTGATCATGAACGACACATCTACTTGTGCCTGCGCGAGATTGTCCGTGATATGGTTGATGCCGACCCCCTCGATGATGGAGTTTCCCGAGCTGGGTTGCAGCTTGCCGCTGCGAAAGTACTCGTACAAAGAGGCTCCTGCGGGATCAGCCAAGCCAATGGTGACTCCCGATTTGCGTTCTTTTAGTGCGGTGGACACGCCAGCGAGCGTGCCGCCAGTGCCGACCGCGCAAATAAAACCATCGACCTTACCGTCAGTCTGGTCCCAGATTTCTGCGCCCGTGGTGCGATAGTGAATATCCATATTCGCGAGGTTGTCGAATTGTCGCGCCCAGACCGCGCCGTGATCTTCCTGTTTGGCAAACTTCTTTGCCAGTTTTTCGGCGGTGTGTATGTAGTGATTCGGGTCGCTGTAGGAGGTGGCACCCACCAGATGCAGATCGGCCCCAAGCAGTTCTAGCGTGTCGATCTTTTCCTTGCTCTGGGTAATAGGCATTACCACGGTGCTTTTGTAGCCCATCGCGTTGGCCAGCAGTGTGAGCCCGATACCGGTATTGCCCGCTGTGCCCTCGACGATGCGTCCGCCTGGCCGCAGTTCTCCAGAAGCCTGTGCCGCATGAATGATACCCAGTGCCGTGCGATCCTTGACCGAACCGCCGGGGTTTAGGAACTCCGCTTTGCCCAGGATTGTGCAGCCGGTTTTTTCCGACACTTGCTGCAAATGCAGCAGCGGGGTATTGCCGATCAGTTGGGTTACATCAGTCGCGATGTGCACGTTGAATTCTCCGCAAAAATCCTTCACGAGTATGCCACAGCGTGGGCATCGGGTCAGGGCTTTGTGGGTACGCGACACCAATACAATGCACCGCTGAGTAGCATGGCGAGAACTGAAATGAGCAGCATAAAATTCAGCATGGGAGCAGGACTGTCTGTCAGATAGGCACCCACCAGGGCTGTAGCTGATGCCGACAAGGCCATCTGTATGAATCCCATCAGCGCAGAAGCAGTTCCTGCGATCTGCGCGAAGGGGATCAAAGCTACAGCCATTGCGTTAGGTAGCACCAGGCCCATACCTGTGGAGTAAAACATCATCGGCAGTACCATCACCATAATGCTGTCCGGGAATAGCGCCGCGCCAAGCCACATACTGCCGGTTGCGGACAGGGTGAGAAAAGTTCCCACGAGGACGGTCCATTCCGATGCATGGCTGAGCGTCAAACGGGCGCTCAGCGCGCTCCCTGCCATATACCCGGCCACTGAAGTCAGGAAGATAAATCCGAAGTACTGCACCGGCACTCCCAGCATATTGATGTAAACAAAACTGGAAGAAGACAGGTACGCCATAAGACCCGCATACACGAATGCACTGGCGAACGTGGAAAGGACAAATACCGGGTTGCGAATCAGTTGTGCATAATTGCGGCCGATTGACAGGGGATGCAGACTCTGGCGCTGCGGCAGTGACTCGGCCAGAAAGACCTGAATCAGCAAAATCATGCTCGCACCGTACAATGCCAGAAAGACAAACACCGTTGGCCAGGGCAGCCAAAGCAGCAGGATACTGCCCATGGTGGGCGCAACTGCCGGGGCCAGAGCCATCAGCATAGCGATCAGCGATAGTGCCCGTGCTGCGCGAGTGGGTCCGAACACGTCCCGAGCCACAGCGCGTGCGAGTGTCGGGCCGACACAGGCGCCTATGCCCTGAATGAAGCGGAATAGCATCAGTTCTTCGACGGTAGTGGCGAGACTGCAGCCAATACACGCTGCCACAAACAGCACCGTGCCACCGAGCAGTATCGGCTTGCGCCCATAGCGGTCTGCCAGTGGTCCACAGGCCAGATGGAACAGTGCAAACCCGGTTAGATAGGTGCTGAGAGTCAAGTGCATATGCCCGATGTCAGTATTGAGCGCGGCCATCATCAAAGGCATGGCGGGCAGGTACATATCCACGCTCAGCGGGCCGAGCGCCACCAGCGCCGCCAGCAGGGCCAGCAACCAGGGGGAGTCGGAGTGTAAGTGTCGGTGTGGCATGGGGCGGCGATGCTAGCCCAAGCGCAACGCTAAATCAAAGAAAGGTCGTTACCATAAAAGATACGCGCCGAATGCGCCCGCGAGATCAATCGGCATGTGTCTTCTCGATGGCAGTTGGGTCGAGTTTGGTTGTTGAGCGTGTTGACGGTTGTGATATGGTCTGGAGCTGAGAGTAAACAGGCATGGATGCCTGCAAAGGCGAGTCGCTGTGCACCCAACCAATCGCAAGGAGGCGAAGATGAAACAACTATTATTGTCATTGCTAGTGAGCACGTTATTCGTATTTGTGCAGGAGGCGCGTTCTGAGCCGATGACATTGGAAGCCTGTAAGCGCGTTAAACAGCAGATAGCGCGTTACGATGATCTCCGCCGCCACGGTGGTTCTATCACGCAAATGGAGGCATGGAAAAAATCCCGTGCCAAGCAGGAGGATAAATTCCGTAAAGGGAAATGCAAAAAGTACGGCAAGGCAGTTCGCAAAGGCAGCTGACAGGGTCGAATACCAGTGCTGCATGTTGGCAAAGCAGGAAATCGAGGAGAGATTATGAAGTTCAGTTCTGCAGGATACGTGCTGCTGTTTAGCGTGGCGTTGGCTTTACAGGCACATGCAGATTCATCGCCGGATGCCACGCTCGATGCCCTGCACAAGGCTGGCGCCCAGGCCGATCAGGCGGCGTTTATCTCGCTACTGGCAAAAGATGCTGTTTTTCTTGGACTAGCTGACGGCAGTCGACTACAGGGCCAGTCACTGCGCGACTTTATCAACGAAAGCTTTGCACAGGGCAAAACCTGGGGTTATCGCAGCAACGAGCGGCAAACACATCTGGCTGCGGATGGCACGGTAGCCTGGTTTGAGGAGACGCTTGAGCAGGGGCAGGCGCCGCAGGCACGTGGTCGTGGCACCGGCGTCATGGTGCGCGATGGTGGAGAGTGGATGATCGTGCAATACAACCTCACACCGCCGCAGACGAATATTGCCGCAACGTCTACCTTAGCGCCAACAGTCGGGGGTGTCGCCTCACCCCAAACTGCATCGCCAGGTCTTACCAGCCCGCCTGCTGATGGCACGAGCACTGGCAGCCCGCCAAAGGAGGAGTGCAGAAAGTTTCGGCATAAAACCAACAAGAAGGCGACGTGTTAATGCGTCAGGCGCCGCGCGCAGCACGGTCTGTTATTTCTCGAAATTCATCACCACTTTCCACCACAGTTTGGGCAGCAGTGCGCGCCACAGGTAGAGCAGGCGCGCTTCCTTCGGATAGATAATGTCCTTGTCCTTGCGCACACCTTTTTCAATGGCGTCAATCATCTGTTCCGGATCGCCCAGGCGACCACTTTTTTTCGCTTCGAGGATACTTCCCGGCGTGTCGGTGGCGATGGTCTGGTCCACTAACGGTGTATTTACCGCCGGCGGGCAGACGAGATGAACGCGCACGCCGGTATGGCGAATTTCGTTCTGCAGCACTTCGATGTAGGCGTTCACGGCTGCCTTAGTGGCACAGTAGGCACCCATTTTTGGCACCAGTGCGATGCCGGCGATCGAACCAAAAGCAATAATCCTGCCGTTGCCGCGCTCCAGCATCGCCGGGAGCACCGAGCGAACGATGTAGGTGGTGCCAAAGTAATTGATGCGAAACAGTTTCTCCATGCCTTCATGGGTGTGATCTATCAGCTTGTGGCTGGGCATCAAGGCTGCCGCGTGTACCAGCAATTCGATGGGGCCCAGTTGCGCAGCCACAGCGGCTACCTTGGCTTCCACATCCTGCAGGTCGGAAATATCACAGTGAAACGCAGTGATATTGTCAGATTCCGCTGCGGTATCTTGCAGACCCTTATCGTTGACATCAAAGATCGCCACTTTCGCGCCCTGCTTTGCCAGACGACGTGCAGTGATCTGGCCCATCCCGCTGGCACCACCGGTTACGATGGCGACCTTGCCCGACATGTTTATCATTGCCACTCCCAAAATGTTTTGATTATCTCACCAGAGCGCAGTCTGCGAGTACTGGCTGTCCCGATCAAGCCTTTCTGCGGCCACTAAAACTGGCTGTTTCTTCACAGCACAGTGCTGTCCGAAATATGTTCCAACGGCAGTACGGTGCGGTGCACCACCCGCCGCAGCTCAAAACTGGAATGTACGCCAGTGACGCCCTCAATACGTGTCAGCTTACCCAGCAGGAAACGCTCGTAGTATTCCATATCCGGCACTACCGCCTTGAGCAGGTAGTCCGAGGATTGCCCGGTGACAACAGAGCACTCCACCACCTCCGGGTACCGAGTGACTTCCGCCTCAAATGCCTCGAACCGGTCCGGCGTGTGGCGATCCATACTGATGCCAATATAGGCGGTGAGTTTTAGCCCCAGCATAGCCTGGTTGAGGAGTGTCACATGCGCACGGATCAACCCTGATTCCTCCAGCCGTTTGACGCGGCGAGAGCAGGGCGTGGGCGAGAGGCCTACGGCTTCGGCCAGTTCCAGATTGCTGATACGTGCATTGACTTGCATGGCCTGTAGAATTCGGCGGTCGGTGCGATCGAGTTTCACGGTTGATTCTCCTTCCAGAGTTCATCAGTACATCAAACGGAACAGACTATATCACCATAAAAAGTCAGTTTTGTAGTTAAACATTGCGCATTTAGATGACATAGCCGCTATATTTGCAATCATTCTCTCCTGCTGGCGCACTATACTGTGCATCAGGCTGAACTATCACCCGTAGCAGGAGGTGCCGGTGGGGTTACCCCGCCGCCGACACTGGGTACGCCGCCCCAAAAGGGTTCGTACACGGCAACCGCCCGGGTGATCAGCCACCCTAATTACCAGGAACGCAGGCACAGAACATGAGTAATTTTGACCATCGCAAGTACAAGTCTTTTCCGGCGATTGCCATGCCCAATCGGCGCTGGCCTGACCGGGTTATTAAGCACGCGCCGCGCTGGTGCAGTGTCGATCTGCGCGATGGCAACCAGGCACTGATTGAACCGATTACCGCGCGCCAGAAATCACAGCTGTGGGACCAGTTGGTCAAGATTGGTTTCAAGGAGATTGAGGTCGGCTTTCCTTCGGCATCCAGCCATGACTACGATTTCGTGCGCCAGTTAATTGAGAACGACCGGATTCCCGAGGATGTCACCATTCAGGTGCTCACCCAGGCGCGGCCAGACCTGATCGAGAAAACGTTTAACGCGCTCAAAGGGGCGCGTCGCGTGATCGTGCATGTGTACAACTCCACCTCTACAGTGCAACGCGAGCAGGTGTTTGGCCTGGATCGACAGGGCATCATTGATATCGCGGTTAAAGGGGCGCAGCTGGTCAAGGACTGCGCTGCCCGTCACCCGCAGACAGAGTGGATGTTTGAGTATTCACCGGAAAGTTTTACCGGGACGGAGCTGGAATTTGCGGTGGAGATTTGTGATGCGGTAACCGCCGTATGGCAACCGACCCTCGAGCGCCCGGTGATCATCAACCTGCCCGCAACGGTTGAGATGAGTACGCCCAATGTCTACGCTGACCAGATAGAGTGGTTCTGTGACCATGTGAACAATCGCGACAGCCTGTTGATTTCCCTGCACACGCACAATGATCGCGGCTGCGCTGTTGCCGCCGGCGAGCTGGGTGTATTGGCCGGCGCTGATCGCGTGGAAGGCACCTTGATGGGCAACGGTGAACGTACTGGCAACATGGATATCGTCACCATGGCAATGAACCTGTACAGCCAGGGCGTCGATCCGCAGTTGCAGCTTGGACACATGGATGAGATTTTGCAGACCGTTCGCGAGTGCACCCAGTTACCGGTGCACCCGCGTCACCCGTACGCAGGTGAGTTGGTGTTTACTGCGTTCTCCGGCAGCCACCAGGATGCCATCAAAAAATGCCTGACCCGAAGAGACAAGAGCGCGCCCTGGGATGTGGCGTATCTGCCCATCGACCCGCAGGATATCGGCCGCTCCTACCAGGAAGTGATCCGCATCAACAGCCAGTCGGGTAAAGGGGGTATCGCGTTCGTATTGCAGCGCGATTACGGTCTGGAGTTACCGCGCTGGTTGCAGATCGATTTCAGTGCGCCGGTGCAGGCATATGCCGAGGAGCGAGAGACAGAAGTCGGCTCCGCCGAGGTGTACCAGCTGTTTCAGGACACCTACCTTTGCGCAAAAGGCCGCTGGAAGCTGGGCAATTACCAGGTGAGCCGTGAAGATGGTGTGGATCGCTTGCAGGCGCAATTGCAAGAAGGCTCGTCAGTACACAATCTGGTTGGAACCGGTAACGGCGTAGTGGCGTCTTTTGTCGATGCAATGCAGCAGTTTACCGGGCGGCAGATTGTGCTGGTGGAGTACAACGAACACGCACTGAGCCATAGCGCGGATGCCGAGGCCATTTGTTACATACAGCTCAATATCGATGGTGAGCGCTTCTGCGGGGTTGGCCGCAGCCCGGACATTATTCAGGCCTCGCTGGACGGCATATTGGGCGCGATCAATAAAGCGGCCGAACGTGAACAGCACGCAGCGGCATAACGGAAAAAAGCACGATATTTTTCCGCTTTTGTGAGATTGCGTGCGTGTGGTGTTGGCGGCGGCTTCTGCGCTGGGTTATTGTGAGTCCACACAGAGACTTGTAGGGCGATAGTGCGAGCAACATGGACGCTTGCAGTATTGGGTATAGGCAGTCACCTGGCTGGATCGAATAATACACTGTGGTCGCGGCTGAAGCGGCACTTTACCGAGTCTTTTGCCGGGGAGTTGTTGCAGCAGCGTCGGGCAAAGGACGGTGAGCACATTGATGAATTGCGCATCAAGCGCCGGCGTCACGCTTATCGTTACATTTTGTTGCTGCTGGCGGTCGTCCTGCTGCCAGTGGTCGCACACAACATCTATATTCGCCAATTGTTACCTGCTTTCGGAGCGCTCGCGCTGCTGGGAGTCCTGATGGTG
Organism: Halioglobus sp.; assembly: GCA_041396025.1. GTDB lineage: Bacteria > Pseudomonadota > Gammaproteobacteria > Pseudomonadales > Halieaceae > Marimicrobium. The sequence continues at coordinate 301,555 of JAWKZL010000001.1, forward strand.
AATATCCTGTTACTTAGCGTGAATCGCGATGCTTTCCTGCCGGCGCCGGTGGTGTTGTTGCTGAGCATTGCACTGCTTCTATGGTCGCTGTATTACGGGCAGAACTACAACCTGTTCCTGTTATTTCCTCTCCTGGTAGCGCTACCGATATTGTTTAAAACCCGCTGGGCGGTATTTCTGGGTGTGCTTTGCGGCTTGATGGTCGCACCTGCAGTGCTTACCCATTATGATCGTACTACCGCTGCTGCAGTCGGTATCAGTATGGGATTGACCTGGCTGGTGAGCGCCTGGTTGGTATTTGCCATGACCGAGCAGTCGCGTCGCCTCAAGGGTATGGCGATAACCGATTCGCTGACCGGGGCATTCAATCGTCGTTATCTGGAGTTGCAAGCGGTTCGGAGCCTCAGTGACTGGGCTCGCTTTCAACGTCCAGCAACGCTGCTGCTGTTGGATATTGATCATTTCAAGCGCATCAACGACAAGTTCGGTCACGCTGTGGGAGATGCCGCACTGACCAGGCTCGTGGGTCTCTTGCAGCACAGATTGCGCAAGGCAGATGTTGTCTGTCGTTTTGGCGGAGAGGAGTTTGTATTGCTGCTGAGCGAAACTGCCAGTGGCAGGGCACTGCATCTGGCCGAAGAGTTGCGCCGTGTCGTGGAGCGCGCGAAAATTCTACCCGAGGGTAACCTGACCGTTAGTATTGGGGTTTGTGACGTGTCTCAGGTGGAGGACATGGAACATTGGTTCAAGCTCGCCGATGCAGCCCTCTACCAGGCAAAGCGCAACGGGCGCAATCGCGCTGAACTGGCTAGTGTGATGTCCGAACCTGCAGTTTCGCAGGACAGGACTCTGCCACTTTGGCGCTAGGTTATGAATAACATCATGCGACGATTACTCAGGGTTGGTATTTTAAGCATCGCGCTATCGCTGGTTGCCTGCAGCGGCACGACTTTCGTATACAACCGCCTCGATTTTCTTCTGCCCTGGTACGTCGACGATTACACCGAGCTGAATGATCAGCAGGAAAGCTACCTCGCGGAACTGATTGCCCCATTTCTTAGCTGGCATCGGAACCAGGAGTTGCCAAGCTATATCGAGATTCTTACAGGCATCGAGCGCAGCCTGGAGCAACCGCAGACCGCTGCCGGTATTGCCGCAGTCTTTGCTCAGCTCGAAGCGGCGTGGCTGCGACTGGAGGGCGAAGCGCTGGATTGGCTGCTGGATCTTGGAGCGCAGTTATCCGACGAGCAGATCGCGGGCTTTATGAACTTAATGTGGGAGCAACAGGAAGAATTTAAGGAAGAGTACCTGGAGCGCTCAGATGAGGAATTTTACGACGACAGTTACGACAATCTGGTAGACAACGCGAAAGAGTATCTGGGTGCATTGTCGGATGAACAGCGCACGCTGTTGCGCGTTGCCAGCCGTCGTTTGCTGCGCTCAGATGCAGCATGGTTGGATGAGCGCGCGCAATGGCTAATGCAGCTTGGCGAGTTACTCAAACGGCAGCCGCAATGGCAACAACAAGTGAGGGAAGCCGTCGCGCAGCGGCGACAACACCCGTCACCGGAATACACACGCGTCTATACACACAATATGGGCGTGATCTATGAACTGGTGGCGCAGCTGCTCAACAGTCGCAGCGAGCTACAGGATGAGCACCTGCGAGACCGGTTGACGGAGTTGCGGGAAGACCTTACAACGCTGGTGGCACAGGGCAAGGCGTCCTCCCCGCCGAATTAATCCAGCAGAGACAAATCCCGCACCGCGCCCTTGTCGGCACTGGTTACCATTTTCGCGTATACCTTCAGCGCCGGGGTCACCTTGCGCGGGCGAACTTCCGTTGGCTTCCACGCCTTGGCGCCGCGCGCTTCCATCGCCGCACGCCGCGAAGCGAGTTCCGTATCTGAAAGTGCAACGTTGATGCTGCGGTTAGGGATATCGATTTCGATAATGTCGCCATTCTCAACCAGGCCAATTGCGCCGCCCGAGGCTGCCTCCGGCGAGACGTGGCCGATTGACAAACCTGAGGTGCCACCGGAAAACCGGCCATCGGTGAGCAGCGCGCAGACTTTACCCAGTCCCTTGGATTTGATGTAGCTGGTGGGGTAAAGCATCTCCTGCATGCCCGGCCCGCCGCGCGGACCTTCATAGCGCACAATAATTACATCACCGGCTTTCACTCTGTCGTGCAGGATATCATCTACAGCGGAATCCTGGCTCTCGCAAATATGAGCGGGGCCAGAGAACTTAAGTATCGAATCATCTACGCCCGCTGTTTTCACTACGCAACCGTCGAGCGCAATATTGCCCGTCAGGATTGCGAGGCCGCCTTCTATGGAGAACGCATGTTCCAGAGAGCGGATACAGCCGCCCTGGCGATCACTATCCAGACTCGGCCAACGGGTAGACTGGCTGAAAGCGGTCTGGGTGGGGATGCCCGCCGGTCCGGCGCTAAAAAATTTATGCACTGCGGCGTCGTTGGTGCGCATGATATCCCAGTTGTCCAGTGCATCCGCCAGTGTTGGGCTGTGCACGGTGGAACAGTCGGTATGCAGTAGTCCTGCGCGATCCAGTTCGCCCAGGATTCCCATAATACCGCCCGCGCGGTGCACGTCTTCCATATGGTACAGCGGTGTACTGGGCGCAACTTTGCAAAGTTGCGGTACTTTGCGCGACAGGCGATCGATATCTGCCAGAGTGAAGTCGAGTTCCGCTTCCTGGGCAGCAGCCAGTAAATGCAGAATGGTGTTGGTGGAGCCGCCCATTGCGATATCCAGAGTCATCGCGTTTTCGAACGCATTGAAATTGCCAATATTGCGCGGCAACACGGATATGTCATCCTGCTCGTAATAGCGTTTGCACAGTTCCACGATCAGGCGACCGGCGCGCAGGAATAACTGTTCGCGATCAGAGTGCGTCGCCAGCGTTGAGCCGTTACCGGGTAGAGACAATCCCAGCGCCTCGGTCAGGCAGTTCATGGAGTTCGCAGTGAACATGCCGGAGCAGGAGCCGCAGGTTGGGCAGGCGGAGCGCTCGTACTCCGCCACTTTTTCATCTGAAGCGCTGTCATCGGCAGCGATGACCATCGCATCGATCAGGTCCAGCTTGTTCTCTGACAACTTCGTTTTGCCGGCTTCCATCGGTCCGCCGGAAACAAAGACCACGGGGATGTTCAGTCTCATCGCAGCGTTCAGCATGCCGGGCGTGATCTTGTCGCAGTTGGAGATACACACCATCGCATCGGCGCAGTGCGCGTTGACCATGTACTCCACGGAGTCGGAAATAATGTCGCGTGACGGCAGGCTGTAGAGCATGCCATCGTGACCCATGGCGATGCCGTCATCTACCGCAATAGTGTTGAATTCTTTCGCCACACCACCGGCCGCTTCGATTTCACGTGCGACCAACTGCCCAAGGTCTTTCAGGTGCACATGCCCTGGGACGAACTGGGTGAACGAATTGACTACCGCGATAATTGGTTTCTGGAAGTCGCCATCCTTCATTCCGGTGGCGCGCCACAATGCGCGGGCTCCGGCCATATTGCGGCCGGCGGTGGAGGTTTTGGAGCGATATGCAGGCATGTTCGGAGTCCGTAGCTGTCTGGCCGTGGGCGAATTTCAAGAGCAAATGTGGCATGGCAGGATAGCAAAAATCCAACAGAAATTCCCGCTTATCACCACGCACAGCGCGCAGCGACAGAGCTATCTTCCAGCGATTTGCTCGCGACCGGGAAAGCCTTGTCGCGTTTCGTCGGAACCGCGAAGTCGTAGCATTTTCCTGCGCAACCTGCGACAGGCCTTCACCAATTCCGGGTAAACCCCGGCTTCCAGTGCAAGCGCGAACAGAAAAAGGGCGGCCAGCGCAAAAATGGTGGCCAGGACAAATATCTCCGGGGTCAAAAGCGATTCAATTGAAAGCGCTATGAAAGTCGATTGCATAGTGGTACTCCATCTGCCGGTTGCGTCGCGCACGGCGCGCGGGCAGTGTGAAAGAGGCTTGTCTCCAAGCGGGGTCGTAACGAAGGGCCGTAACGCACCGTGTTACGAATATACACATTTATACGTTAAACCGCAGCGCAGGGTTTATGAAATTTTTGTGACTTATATTACTGATATATATGTATTTTTATATATCAATCTGACGTCTTGAGGCACGGTAACAGGTGCGGTTGCAACGGTAACATTTGGTGCGAGACTGCTTCGGGAGTGGTTGAATCAGGTGCATCTGGTGACCACCAGCAGCCCCGTTTGAAACTGTGCTTGTCACCGTGTGGTGCGGTTAGTTTGATTCCGGCACCATTGCGGCGCCGGAATGTTGATACAGATTCAGGGCAAAAACGGCTGGGTCGTTGGGCAGTCAGTCGTGTGGGTGCTCGAGCGAGGTGCTTACAGGTTTTTGAAAAATACCTTTGACTGCCGTTGCAGGTTGTAGAGCATTTTTCGCTGCCCCGGCAGTGCTTCGCGTGAGGCCTCGACAAAACCCTGTTCGATAAACCAGTGCGCGGTTTGCGTTGTGAGCACAAACACGCGCTCCAGGCCCTGGCGCCTCGCTTCCTGCTCCAGCGTGTTCAGCAACCGTTGGCCGCGTCTACCGCCCCGGTAGTCCGGGTGCGAAACGATACAGGCGATTTCTCCGCAGTTGTCTTCAGGGAACGGGTAGAGCGCCGCGCAGGCAATGATGCGCCCGTCGCGCACCAGCAGGCGGAACTGGTTGATCTCAGTTTCCAGCAATTCGCGCGAGCGTTTTAACAAAATGCCCTGCTGTTCCAGCGGCTCTATCAGTTCGAGAATGCCGCCCACATCGTCTATATTGGCCTGGCGTAACAACTCGTATTCATCGCTGGCCACCAGCGTGCCGCAGCCGTCGTGCGTGAACAGTTCCTGTAGCAGCGCACAGTCATCTTCATGGCTGATAATGTGGCAGCGCGAAACGCCTGCCAGGCAAGCGCGTTTGGCGGTTTGCAGCAGGGAAGCCTGCTCCGGGTCGGCGATGTTCAAGCTGCTGACGTCGCCCACGGCACATTGCCGGATCAACTCGCCATCGCCGTTCTGGATGCCGTTGGCGCTGCCAAACAACACCAGCTTGTCGGCACCAATGGCCGCTGCACAGTGCACAGCAATATCCTCCAGTGCCAGATTGAAGATTTCACCGGTGGGTGAATAGCCCAGTGGTGACAGCAGGACAATTGAGCCGTTGACCAGCTGCTGGTGTATACCGTCGGCGTCGATGCGTCGCACCCTGCCGGTGTGGTGGAAGTCCACACCATCGACGACACCAATCGGTTTGGCGGTGACGAAGTTGCCGGAGCACACGCGCATACGCGAGCCTTGCATCGGTGAGTTCGGCAATCCCATGGACAATAGCGCTTCGATTTGTGCTCGCAGGGAGCCGGCAGCGTCTTTGATGTGCTCCAGGGCGGCGTTGTCGGTGATACGTAATCCATCGTGAAAGACGCTCTCCAGACCCGCTCGCTGCAGGCGTTGGTCGATCTGGCTGCGCGAGCCGATAATAAGTACCAGGCGCACACCGAGACTGTTCAGCAGGGCGATATCGTGAACGAGGTGGGGAAAGTTTTCGTGTTGCGCGATGGCACCGCCCAGCATCAGCACAAAGGTCTTGCCCCGGTGTGAATTGATATAGGGTGCGGTGTTTCTCAACCAGCGAATGTGGGCTCGCGCAGACGTTGTCACGTTGTCTTCCAAGCTATTGATAAATAGAAAGTTATTAAGGGTACAGAAAGCTGTGCGGTTTACCTAATGGCAATATTGCACAGTGTTCAGAGGCAGTAGTGGCGGATGCAGTTTTGCAGCAGGGTAATGCACGGTTCAATCTGCTCGAGCTCGAGGTATTCGTTCGGCTGGTGGGCGCGGTCGATAGAGCCCGGCCCCATGACGATGGTTTCCATTCCCAGCTGTTGCAGGAAGGGCGCTTCCGTTGCGAAGGCGACGGCTTCGGCGGTGTGGCCGGTCAATTTTTCTGCCAGCAGTACCACTTCGCTTTGCGCTGCCTGTTCGAAGGGGCCGATCTCTTCGATTAGCGGGCGCAGCTCGATCTCCAGCTTTAATTGCTGCGCGAGTGTTTGCATACGTTGTTCAAGTTCGGCGCGCACGGTCGCGTTGTCCCCGCCAGGGGTCATGCGCAGGTCGAAGTGCAACTCCGCCTTGCCGCAGATTCGGTTGGGGCTGTCGCCACCGTGAATGCATCCGAGGTTGAGCGTGGGAACGGCGACTTGAAAAAAGTCGTTGCTGTAGCGCGCACCCAACGCCTGTCGGTACGCGATCAAATCGCTGATCACGGCATGCATACCTTCGAGTGCGTTGTTGCCCAGCGCTGGATTGGAAGAGTGACCCGCGCGCCCGGTGACGCGCACTGCTTCCATCATGATGCCTTTGTGCATGCGCACCGGTACCAGTGAGGTCGGCTCACCAATAATGGCTGCGCGCGCTTTGGGTCGCCCCGCTGCAGCTAACTGGCGCGCGCCGCGCATCGAGCTTTCCTCGTCGGCGGTGGCCAGCAGGATCAGCGGCTGTTTGAGGGTGTCGGCACTGAATGCGCTGGCGGCGGCAATGGCAAGCGGAAAGAAGCCTTTCATGTCAGTGCTACCCAAGCCGTACAGGCGATTGTCGCGCTCGCTCAGAACCAGCGGATCGCTCTGCCAGCGGCCCTCGTCGAAAGGCACGGTGTCGGTGTGTCCCGCCAGTACCAGACCGCCTGAGCCGCTGCCCAGCGTGGCGATCAGGTTGGCCTTGTCGCCCTTTGCCGTCAGCGCCTGTATCTCGACCCGAAACCCCATGTCTGCGAGCCATTGCGCCAGCAGATCAATTACCGCACGATTGCCCTGATCCCAGGATGGATCGGTAGAACTGACAGAAGGTGTGCCCACCAGTTGCCGGAGTTGCTCGAAAATGCGTTGGTGGGACAGGGGCATTGCCGCTCCGAATGTTGCCAGGGTGGACCAGTGGATGTTTGGCCAGTCTAGACAAGCCCGCCGCCGGAGCCAAGTTCGGTGTCCGGCTCAGCCACCGAAGATCCCCTTGAAGATAAAGAAAAACAGAATCGCCAGACCGGCACCGGCGGGCAGTGTGATAATCCACGAGACGAAGATGCTGCCAATAACACCGAGGTTGAGAGCGCCGATACCGCGAGCAAATCCCACGCCCAGCACCGCACCTACCAGTGTGTGAGTAGTGGAAATCGGCAATCCGGTGCCGGAAGCGATAACCACTGTGGCGGAGGCGCCCAGCGTGGCAGCGAATGCGCGGCTGGGGGTCAATTCGGTGATCTCGCTGCCTACCGTTAATATCACCCGCCAGCCGTAAGTGATCAGTCCTGCGACAATACCGACTCCCCCCACCAACAAAATCCACCAGGGCACATCAGCAGTGGCGGCAATCTGGCCGCCGGACTCCACGGTGCTGACAATCGCTGCAAGCGGCCCTACTGCATTGGCGACATCATTGGAGCCGTGGGCGAATGCCATGGAGCAGGCGGTAAACACCATCAATACGCCAAATACCCGCTCCACGGAACGAAAGCGGTGCATCTCGTCCGGGATATCCTCAATGCTGCGCATAGCTACCATGCCCAGTGCCGCCACAATGATTCCCGCGACTGTCGAGATGGGCACAGCGTTGGCGAACGCGCTGCCCAGTCCCAGGTCAAAGTGCAGGCCGACATGCTTTAACCCCTTGAGCAGGGTGACCATAGAAATCATGAACCCAACCATCCACATATAGGCGGGAATGATCCGTTTGGCGCGGTGGAAGGGGTCCTGCGTATCGAGAATGAACACTTTTACGCTCATGAACAAGCTGTAGGAAAGCACGCCAGCGAGCACTGGCGAAACCACCCAGCTGGCAGCAATCGAGCTCACCTGAGCCCAGTGAATCGCATCGGGAGAGATGCCCACGGCGGCAAAGCCGACAATGGCACCGACAATGGAATGCGTGGTGGACACTGGCCATCCGTTGAGGCTCGCTATGAGCAGCCAGGTGCCTGCTGCCAGCAGTGCGGACAACATGCCGTAGACCATCAACTCCGGGTGTCCGCTCATGATTTCGGCGTCGATGATGTTGTTGCGGATGGTGGAGGTGACCTCGCCACCTGCAAAGTAAGCGCCCAGGAACTCAAATACCATGGCAATAATGAGCGCCTGCTTTAGCGTCAGTGCCTTGGAGCCCACTGAAGTGCCCATCGCGTTGGCGACATCATTGGCGCCAATGCCCCATGCCATAAAGAAGCCGAACAGGCAGGCCAGGATAAGAAAGGTGCCGCCATGCTGGATAACGATCTCCACGGTGACCCCTTATTTAGCCAGCAGTATTTGTAGCCTGTCGCCCACACTCTCGGCGTCGTCCGCAACAGCGCAGATCAGCGTGATGATCTGGTAAAGGAACATCACCTCGACCGGCGGCAGATCGTTTTCCAGTTTGAACAGTTCTGCGCGTAGTCGTATGGCCATCTCGTCGGTGACGCCTTCCAGTTCATCCACGATTTTGAGCATATCTTCCACGCGACGCACTTCTTCGCGACCGGTAAAGCCTACTTCGAGTAACTCGTCCAACTCCTGTATCGCCTTAAGCGCCTGTGCAGAGGTGGCGGCAGACGCTGCTGTCAGTTCGATGACGGCTTCCTGCAGTGGGTCGGGGAAGCGGATACTCCGACCAATCACCAATCCGGCAATATCTTTGGCAGTATTCGCTACGTGGTCCTGGATGCCGACCAGTGCCAGCAGGTCAGAACGTGGTACCGGAAGGAAAAGACTATTGGGTAGATGTCGGCGTACAGAGCGCTTCAGTTTGTCAGCCTCGCTCTCTGCAGCCACGATGTCTTTGTGTACCTGTGCGGCTTGCTCCCAGTCCTTTGCGCCCGCAGCTCGAAACAGCGCGGGCAGGAATTGTGCCGCCTTGTCGGCGAGCGACATGTGTTCCTGAATCGGGCCGATGGGAGAGCGTCCAAACAACTTGCCTAGGGGACTGAGAATTGCCATGGGGTGCATGCCTATGTTGCTCCGTGCGGCTAGTGTAGGGTCTATTGTGGCCGTTGTCATAGGGTGTGGGCGTGGAATTATGTCGTTGTGAAACGCACAATTTATCCGATCTGCCCTGGCCACACAGTTATGGATCGGCTCTGTGTTAGCATGCGCTGATAACAACATTTTCTCGTGAGCGTCGCCCGGTAGTGAACATGACGAACAAGTTTAACGACCACTTGCTGGAGCAGCGGTTGAGCCTTTCTACGCTGGCCCATAACCTGAATGCCGAGGGTCTGCTCGCGGACGAGGACCTGGTCCGCATCGGGTTCGCCAGCAAGCTCAAAGTACACCCACTGGTGTATCTGGCCGAACAGCAATTGCCCAACGCAGCTGTGCCCGGAAGTTTCCTGACGATGGAAAGGCTGTTGCGTTGGTTGGGCGAACGCGTTGGACAGGACGTTTTCCGCATCGATCCACTGAAAATCAACGTCTCGGCGGTGGCTGATGTGATGTCCAGAGCATTTGCCGAACGGCATCGTATTTTGGCGGTTGAAGTGAATGACGACGAGGTTGTCATCGCCAGCGCCGAGCCTTATATCCGCGCCTGGGAGAGCAACCTGGAGCATGTGCTGCGCAAACGTATTCGCCGCGTTCTGGCGGATCCGCGCGAGCTGGCGCGCCATACCTCCGAGTTTTACAGTATGGCTGGCTCGGTCCGTGGTGCGCGTTTCAATGAACGTCCTGCTGCTGCCGCCGGTGTCGGAAATCTCGAGCAAATGCTTGAACTGGGCTCGATGAATGAGCTCGACGCCAACGACCAACACATCGTGAAAATTGTCGACTGGTTGCTGCAGTACGCATTCGAGCAGCGCGCCAGCGATATCCATATCGAACCGCGGCGCGAAGTGGGCAGCGTGCGCTTTCGCATCGATGGTGTGCTGCATCCGGTTTACGAGTTGCCTGCTCAGGTGTGCGCGGCGGTCAGCAGTCGGGTGAAAATTCTCGGCCGCATGGATGTTGCCGAAAAACGCCGGCCTCAGGATGGGCGGTTAAAAACACGCACCCCCAACGGCAACGAAGTGGAGTTGCGCCTGGCGACACTACCCACGGCATTTGGTGAAAAACTGGTGATGCGCATATTCGACCCCGATGTGCTGCAGCGTAGCTTCGAGCAGCTGGGCCTGGCCGATGCCGACCTGCAAAATTGGCATGACATGACGTCGACGGGTCACGGCATTGTGCTGGTGACCGGCCCTACAGGGTCTGGGAAAACCACCACGCTCTATTCCACCCTGCGTCAGCTGGCGACACCGGAGGTCAATGTCTGCACCATCGAAGATCCGATCGAAATGGTGGAAAGCGCGTTCAACCAGATGCAGGTGAATCACGGCATCAACCTGAATTTTTCCGCTGGCGTGCGAGCGCTGATGCGGCAGGACCCGGATATCATCATGGTCGGTGAGATTCGCGATCTGGAAACCGCCAACATGGCGATACAGGCCGCATTGACCGGACATCTGGTGTTGTCCACGCTGCACACCAACGACTCCCCCAGCTCTATTTCGCGCCTGATGGAACTGGGCGCGCCGCCATACCTGATCCGGGCAACCGTGCGCGGTATCATGTCGCAACGTTTGGTGCGCATTTTGTGCCCGCATTGTAAAGCGTATGACGAAGTCGACCTGGACGCCTGGCTGCAGCTGACCCAGCCCTGGCAGCTAGAGCCGCCACCACGCATCGCCCGCCCTGTGGGTTGCCCGCGGTGTCGTGAGACCGGTTACATGGGACGCCAGGGTATTTATGAAGTTCTGGTAAATACTCGTGCGGTGCAGGCGCAAATCAAGCCGCAACTGAGCACCACCAAAATTCGCGAGATCGCCATGGGCGAGGGCATGCGCACACTGAGGCTAAGTGGCGCCGCGCGGGTGGCGCGCGGTGAAACGACGATAGAGGAAGTCATGCGTGTTGCGCCCATGGTCGATTCCTGATTTCGATCTTTGCGGCGGTGAGTGATGATGTTACCGCTTCCAGAGCTGCAGCCAGCGCTTGCTGCTGAGGCCGAACGCGCCTGGCAGCATATCCTCGAACGCGCCGGGACCACGCTCGCCGAGCAATTGACCGCGGCCCTGGCGGGTCGCGCCGAGGAAGTACAGCTACCTCGCGTGCTGGCCACCAGTCCGTTCGTTGCACAAACGCTGAGACGCAAGCCGCAGTTGTTGCTGGATCTGATTTTCAATGGGCAGTTGCAGCGCTCGTTAGCCGACGATGAGTTCCGCCGTGAACTCCAGCAACTGTTGGGTGCAGAAGAGGTGCAATTGTCTCCCGTGCTGCGCCACTACCGCGCCCGTCACATGGTGCGCATCGTTTGGCGCGATTTCTGTCGTCTTGCCGATACCCTGGAAACTGTACGCGACACCTCGCTGTTGGCAGAAGCGACCATCGGGGAGGCGCTGTCCTATTGTCAGGGCGAGTTGCAACAGCGCTTTGGCGTGCCGCGCGGACAGCACAGCGGCGACGCGCAGCAACTGATTGTGCTGGCCATGGGCAAACTGGGTGCTCGTGAATTGAATGTCTCTTCTGATATCGACCTGATTTTTGCGTTCCCGGAGGCAGGGCGGACCGACGGTGCAGAGCGTTCTATCAGCAACGAGGAGTTTTTTACCAAGGTCGGACAGGCAGTGATCAGCGCTCTTGACCAGGTCACGCCGGAGGGTTTTGTGTTCCGCGTGGATATGCGTTTGCGTCCCTATGGCGAGAGCGGCGCACTGGTACATAATTTTGCCGCGCTGGAAGATTACTACCAGGAACAGGGTCGCGACTGGGAGCGCTATGCCCTGATCAAGGCCAGACCCATAACCGGTGATCCGCAGTGTGCGGCTGAACTGATGCAGATGCTCAGACCGTTTGTCTATCGACGCTATATCGATTTCGGTGTGATCGAGAGCCTGCGCGGCATGAAACAGATGATCAATACCGAGGTGAGGCGTCGCGGTCTGGAGGATAACGTTAAGCTCGGTCACGGCGGCATTCGCGAGGTGGAGTTTATCGCCCAGTGTTTCCAGTTGATTCGCGGCGGACGAGACCTGGGATTGCAACAGCGGGAGCTGTTGTCGGTGCTGCGCGAATGTGTGGATTTGGGTTGCCTGCCGCAGGAGGCGGTAACCGAGCTGCGTGCGGCCTACCTGTTTTTGCGCGACAGTGAACACGCTATTCAGGGCTATCAGGATAAACAAAGTCAGGACTTACCCAAGGCAGAACAGCCCCGCGCGGCGATGGCGACCGTGATGGGATTTAGTGACTGGGAGAGTTACCTGGTAGCGCTGAACGGGTACCGCAGTATGGTCGCGCGCCATTTTCGCGACCTCATTGCCGACCCCGAAGAACAGGAGTCGAGCTCCGAAGAAGACGACAGTGTCCTCTGGGGAGAGGGCCTAAGTGAGCGTTCACTTTCTTCGTTGGGCTTTCAGCGTCCGCATGAATCCTTTGAAGCGTTGCAGACACTGCTACAGAGTCCGCGCGTAGTGACGCTGCAGCCGCAGGGAAGTGAACGCTTGCAGCAGTTCATGCCGCAGTTATTGCGTGCCTGCGTTGAGGAGACCAGCACCGGCGCTGAAGCGGCGGTAGTGCGCGATCCGGATCTGGCACTACAGAGGGTGTTGCCACTCGTCGCCGCCGTGGTGCGCCGCAGTGCGTATCTGGTGTTGTTACTGGAAAATCGGCCCGCGCTGGCAGAGCTGGTTACCCTGTGTGGTGCCAGTCCATGGATTTCGGAGCAGCTTACCCGCAATCCCTCGTTGCTGGATGAACTGCTGGATCGCGCCAGTCTTTACACCGCGCCGGACAAGGCGCTGCTGCGTGACGAACTGCGCCAGCAGGTTGCGCGCCTGGCGACGGATGACCTGGAGGCGCAGATGGACGCGTTGCGCTACTTCAAGGCCTCGAATGTGCTGCGTGTCGCCGCAAGCGAGTTGGTCGGACGCCTGCCGCTGATGCAGGTCAGCGACAATTTGACCTGGATTGCCGAGGTACTGCTGGAACAGGTACTGGCCGTTGCCTGGGCCGATCTCACCAGTAAATACGGTGAACCGGCCCGCTCTGGCAGCGGATCGGGTTTTGCGGTATTTGGTTATGGCAAGCTGGGTGGGATAGAACTAGGCTACGGCTCCGACCTCGACCTCGTTTTCATCTACGACGCCGTCAAGGGCGGCTCGACCAATGGTGAACGCGCCATCGATAACGCCACGTTCTACACCCGCCTCGGGCAGAGGATGATCCACATAATGGAGACACGCATGTCCATGGGGCAATTGTATGAAGTCGATATGCGCCTGCGTCCTTCCGGAGAATCCGGCATGTTGGTCAGCACAGTGCAGGCGTTTCGCAGTTACCAGCAGGAGTCTGCCTGGACCTGGGAGCACCAGGCATTGGTGCGCGCACGTTTCGTTGCCGGAGATTCGCAGCTGGCGACAACTGTGAATGCGTTGCGCGAGGAGATCCTGCGGCAGCCGCGCGAGGAAAGGGAGTTGGCGCGTGAAGTTTATGCCATGCGCGAAAAAATGCGTAAGCACTTACTACCTCAAGAGAAGCCCGAAGATGGGGAATTTCACCTAAAGCAGGGCGTGGGAGGTATCGTCGATATAGAATTTATGGTGCAATACGCGGTCTTGGCGTGGTCCCATCGTGTGCCTGAATTGGCGCACTGGTCTGATAATGTACGCATTCTCGAGACCCTGGGCCGGGAAGGCTTGTTTGAGCGGCAAGAGTGTGAAGCGCTCACGCAGGCATACTTGGCCTATCGCTGTGCTGCCCACCAACTTTCCCTGCAGCAGCAACCGGGCGTAGTCCCGGCGGCTAATTATGCACAAGCGCGGGAGGCGGTCCGAGCCAAATGGCAGCAATTGTTTGCGCCCTACATAAATGACACCGCAGGTGACTAAACAGGAGTGATGTGATGAATCTGGCCGATCGCGATGGTCTAATCTGGATCGATGGAGAAATGGTGCCCTGGCGCGAGGCCAAGGTGCATGTGCTGACACACACATTTCACTATGGTCTGGGTGTGTTTGAGGGCGTTCGCGCCTACAAAACACGCGATAGAGGCACCTGTATTTTCCGCCTTCACGAGCACACAGACCGGCTGTTTCGTTCCGCACACATTCTGGGAATGTCCATGCCCTTCGACAAGGACACGCTGAATCAGGCGCAGAGGGATGTGGTGCGACTCAATGAACTCGAGGAAGGTTATCTGCGGCCGATGTGTTTTCTCGGTTCGGAGGGTATGGGACTGCGTGCGGACAACCTGCGCACACACGTAATGGTGGCGGCCTGGGAGTGGCCCTCGTACATGGATCCGGAAGCCCGCGACCGTGGCATCAAGGTTCGCACCTCATCATACACTCGTCACCATGTGAATATTTCGATGTGTAAAGCCAAGGCCAACGGCAATTACATCAATTCCATGTTGGCCTTGCGTGAGGCGATTGACAGTGGCGCGGAAGAAGCGCTGATGCTCGACAATGAAGGCTACGTTGCTGAAGGCAGCGGCGAGAATGTTTTTATCGTGCGCAACGGCAAGCTCTATACTCCCGAGCTCACCTCCTGTCTTGAGGGAATTACCCGCGATTCAATCTTCACGCTGGCTGCGGAATTAGGCTACGAAATTCGCGAAAAGCGGATAACGCGCGATGAAGTGTATGTCGCCGATGAGGCCTTCTTTACCGGCACTGCCGCCGAGGTTGTACCCATTCGGATGTTGGATGGCCGCACCATCGGCAGCGGCCGTCGCGGCCCTGTAACGGAAAAACTGCAGTCTATGTATTTTGACTCTGTGCGTGGCAATCGCAGTCAAAACAGCGAGTGGCTGGCGCCGGTGGCCTGAGACTGAGTGGATAACGGGCGCGAGGTTAATGATGCGTCTGGCTCTGTTGTTATACGACCATAACCCTCACACGGGTGTGCAGCGCGATGTGCGTTGTATCACGCAAGCACTAACAATACGCGGCCACCACTGCCGCGTGTACTGTCTGTCATGGCAGGGAGACGTGCTAGATGGCATGGATTTGTGCCTGGTTCCCGTCTCCGCAGGCAGCCGCCGTGGACGTAGTGCGCGCTTCCTGCAGTGGGTGCGCAACGATCTGACCAATACGCCAGTCGATGGCATTATCGGTTTCAATAAAATGCCGGGGCTGGATATTTATTTCACCACCAGCGCCTGTTATCTCGAGAAAGCGCAGCAACGTGGCCGACTCTATCGCCGCAGTGCGCACTTTCGCCACTTCGCTGAATGCGAACACGCCGTATTTGCCCCTCCCGGTAAGACGCAGATTCTGTTGCAGGCGGAATCGCAGCGCGATGCGTATGCTAAACACTACCGGTTGCAACCAGAGCGCATGCATGTAGTGCCACCCGGTGTCAGCCCCGAATGGCGGCTCCCGGAGGACGCTCCACAGCGGCGCAAGGCAGTGCGCGCACAACTGGGTCTGGAAGCCCAGGAGCTGACGTTGTTGTGTGTCGGTTCACAGTTTGTAGCCGAGGGCCTGGACTACGCGGTCACTGCATTTTCACGTCTGCGGATGGAACAGCCCAGCGTGAAAGCGCGCCTGCTGGTTGTGGGCCAGGGCAAATACAAGCCATTCCAGCGCCTCTCCCGTAAGCTCGGCGTTGCGGAGAGTGTCGAGTTTCTGGGCGACAGGAATGATGTCATGGACATTATGTTGGGCGCAGACCTGTTGTTGTACCCGGCACGCGGCGAAGCCGTCGGGAGCGTATTGCTGGAAGCACTGGTGGCGGGATTGCCGGTGGTGGCAACTGAGGCGTGCGGCTATGCGCCACAGATAAAGGCTGCAAGGGCCGGCATAGTGTTGCACTCACCCTTATCTCAGGAGGATCTGGACCGGGCGGTGATGCGCTTTATCGATGGTATCTTTCGAGCGGATTGTCGCAGCAGTGCGCTGCTTTATACCCGTTTGACCGATATGTACTCGAAGTACAGTCAGTGTGCACATCTCATCGAGCAGCTGCTTCATTCAAAACACGAGACACACACGCAGTGATGACAGGTATCGAATTAACCGCAGCAACGTGATATTTAATAGCCTAACACACCACCCGACCATTTCAGGCGTTGGACAGCGCAACCATGACCGATAAAGTACGAATCATTCGCGGCGACTTCTGGGCTCATCGCCTGAAGGAAGAGTTGTCGGCTTCGGGATTGGGCGCAGCGGAGTGGATGGAAGTGCACTCGCAGATAAAAAAGAGCGATATGTACAGTATGTCCGGCATATTGCGTCTGGATGGCGCTGTCTGCTTTCTAAAACTCTACCGATTTAAATCCGTGGTTCACCGCTGGCTGGCGGGCATGGGCATGGGGCGTCCAATGCGCAATTTTGCGGCAGCCCGGGATTTGGATGCGCAGGGACTGGCGGTACCGCGACCATTGGCCTGCCTGATGGTACCTCAGGGTATGTTGCTTTTGATTGAAGGCTTGTCCGGCGGTGGAAGTCTGCCTGAAATGTGGCAGCGCAATCCCGATGAGGAGCAGGCAACTCGTATGATGCGTGCGGCGGGTGAAACTCTCGCCACCTTGCACCAGGCAGGTTATGCCCACGGCGACTGCAAGTGGAACAATCTGTTTTGGGACGGTTATCGCATCTGCCTGATTGATCTGGACAACGCGAAAAAGTGCGACTCCAGCGGTAAGGACCAGGCATTCGACGTGGCGCGCTTCACGGTGAGCGCCGAGAAATTGGGCATTGGTTCGACGCTGTTTGAGCAGTTTCTCACAGCCTATCTGCAGGGTACGCAAAGCAACCGGCGTGAGGTGCTTGAGCGAATGTTACCGCCACTGTTACGGTTGCGTAAAAAGCACCTGACGCGCTATGGGCGGCAGGGACAACGTCTGGTGTAATTAGCGTTGAGTTGACTGCCCCTGCCGGCGAAAATGAACCTTGCCACTCGTCTCACAATTTATCTTTATTAGCCACACGTCTAAGCGCGCGACGAAACGCTTCGGCGGCCAGTACTTTTGCTTCCATCACTGACAGGTCTCGCATCTGTTTTCTCCAGGCGCGAAAAAAACGCATTCGATCTGTGCGACTGAGGTCCGCCAGCGGCAACGTATTCAACTGTGTCAAATTGCGCAACAACATTTTTCCAGGTGTAGGTGTCTTGAAGACGTTGCGCTCATTCGCAATCAGGGTGAACCGGAACTGATCCTGAACCTGCGCTGCCAGCACGTTGCTGGGCCGCAAGTCACCATGGATAAAGCCGGTGGCATGCACCCGCCCGATAAATGTGCCCAGTGCATGTAGTAACTGTCTTCGCGTGCGCAGTGATTCACCCTGTCGTTCGGCGAGGCTATCGGTGAGCCAACGGTTTATGCCAACACCGGGTGCAGTCTCTGTGAAAAGGTATTCACGGCCTTGCGGAAGCTTGCCCCAGTGCACGTTGCGCGGTGCGTCAATTCCCGCGAGTAACAGTGCATCGCTGTTGATACGCGCGCGAGTTGCACGACTGCCCCTGACTCTGGCGCGGATTGATTCAGCGGGACTGCGTGTCAAATACTCTTTGTAATACAGCCCCAGTTCTGAGTTGACCGCGACCCGCGAGAAAACTGTACTACTGACGCGCAGCCAGTTGTCGGGCAGATAGTCTTCCGTCAGTTGTAACGCGCAGCGGTGTAATTCGTCAGCGTCGAATGCAATGGTAATTCTGGCGCACCTCTGGCAGTTACCGAAAATACCATTCTACGCCGTGCCCCGGCGTGAGTCTTCATACCTGATACCTGCTGTAGTGCTTAAGTAGTCATCGCCAGATGCTGAGGTTATTATGGCGAGCAAAATAACGGTGGGTTGCACTTGCAATATTCATACAGCAACAAGCCACGTCGGCGACTGCCGGTGCGGCGAAGACAAGAGGCTGGCAGTTGAAACAAACAGTATTGTTGGTCGGTGCCGGCGGGCAGCTCGGGCAGGAATTACAACTCTCCGTCCCAGCGGGTCTGCGCTGTGTGCCTATGACGCGCGCGCAGTTGGATATTGGTAATCCCGGTAGCGTGGCCGTTGCACTTGCAACCGAGAAGCCGCAATTAGTGATTAATGCAGCAGCATACACAGCGGTTGACAAGGCGGAGTCCGAGCCCGAAGCAGCGCAGAGCAGCAATGTGGAGGGCCCCGCCGCGCTGGCGCAGGGATGCGCGCACCAACAGGCTCGCTTGATTCATATCTCCACCGACTTTGTGTTCGACGGCGCGGCTTCCCAGCCCTATCCACCCGAGGCGCCGACCTTGCCACTGGGGGTTTACGCGCGCAGTAAGCGTGAGGGCGAGCTGGCGGTGCAACGTTTACTGCCCCAGGCGTTAATTGTGCGCACCGGATGGGTGTACTCAAGATTTGGCAGCAATTTCGTCAAGACCATGCTGCGCTTGATGAGTGAGCGAGATGAATTGGCTGTGGTGGTTGATCAAGTGGGCACGCCGACCTGGGCACACGGGCTGGCATTGGCTATCTGGGCGGCGGCGGAAAAGCCACAATTGCACGGCATATACCATTGGAGCGATGCCGGTGTCTGCAGCTGGTATGACTTTGCCGTGGCAATCTACGAGGAGTCAGTGGCGCTCGGCTTGCTGACCCGCAAAGTAAGTATTCGCCCCATCGCGACCACCGAATATCCCACGGCGGCGCAACGCCCAGCCTACAGTGTGCTGGATAAGAGCCGTAGTTGGCGCGATTTCGGCGTAGGCGCAGTTCACTGGCGACAGCAATTGCGCGCAATGCTCGCAGATTTGCAGGAGCACGCTGATGGCTAGATCGCTGTTGGTAACCGGCGCCGCGGGATTCATCGGTGCGAATTTTGTGCACTACTGGGCGCGGCAGCATCCCGATGACACGCTCGTCGCCTATGATGCCCTTACCTATGCAGGGAATCGTGCCAATCTCGAGCCGTTGCGTGGCAACCCGCGTTTTAGCTTTGTGCACGCTGATATCTGTGACTACGACCGTGTCCTGCACACTCTGCGTAAGCACCACACAGACATGGTGGTACATTTCGCTGCGGAGAGTCATGTCGACCGATCTATCACAGGGCCTGACGCCTTTATTGAAACCAACGTGGTGGGCACGCACACATTGTTGAAAGCTGCCCGCGAAATCTGGTTGTCTGGCGCGGCCGTGAAGTCCCATCGATTTCATCAGGTGTCTACCGACGAAGTGTTTGGCTCGCTCACCAAAGATGCACCGGGGTTTCATGAGCAGCAAAAGTACGAGCCCAACTCGCCCTACTCTGCCAGCAAGGCCGCCTCCGATCATCTCGTGCGGGCTTACCATCACACCTACGGACTTCAGGTCAGCACCAGTAATTGCTCCAACAATTACGGTCCTTACCATTTTCCGGAGAAATTGATTCCGCTGTGCCTGACCAATATTCTTCGTGGACTGTCCCTGCCCGTGTATGGGGATGGGAGTAATATTCGCGACTGGTTGTATGTGGAAGACCACTGCCGCGGTATCGAACTGGTGTTATTGCGCGGAGCGGTCGGCGAAACCTACAACATCGGCGGCAACAACGAGTGGACTAACCTTGATATAGTGCACCTGCTATGCGATCAGATGGACGCTCGTTTTGCTGCTGACCCGTCACTTGCGCAGCGCTTTCCCTGCGCGCCGGGAGCAACAGGCAAGAGTGCTCGTGAGCTCATCACGTTTGTCACCGATCGAGCCGGACACGATTGGCGCTATGCGATTGATGCCAGCAAAATCTCACGCGAGTTGGGCTATACACCCCATGAAAGTTTTGTCACCGGACTGCATCGCACCCTCGACTGGTATTTGTCGAATGAACAGTGGTGGCGGCCGCTGCTGCCTGGGTGACCTGTCTGTGAGTGTGGCAGGCGCAGCATAGCGCTACCTTCAAGTCGCTGTAGCGTGCCTGGTCCACAGCATCAATCGAACAGCGGAATCTCGTCCCACGCTTCCCCTTGGGCATCCTTGGCAGATAATTGCGGCGTCTGCCCAGCGGGAACCGGCCAGTCGATAGCGAGGGTTGGATCATTCCACGCAAGCGTCTTCTCACTCGCGGGATGATAAAAGTCCGTGCATTTGTACAGAAAATCGGCGTACTCTGAGGTAACGTAAAAGCCGTGGGCAAAGCCCGGTGGCACCCACAGCATGTGCTGATTTTCATCGCTGAGCGTTACTCCATACCACTGCCCCAGCGTGGGCGAGTTGCGACGCAGATCGACGACCACGTCGAACACCTCACCCGCAACAACGCGTACCAGCTTTCCCTGCGTGTGTTGCATCTGGAAGTGGAGGCCGCGCAAAATGCCACGTGGCGAACGACTGTGATTGTCCTGCACGAAGCTCAGGTCGAAGCCGGCAGCGTGAAAAGTCTGCTCGTTCCAGGTTTCCACGAAAAAGCCGCGCGCATCGCCAAAGACCCGGGGCTCGAGCAGGAATACGTCCTGCAGCGGCGTGGGGATAAACTTCACGCCAGCACCACCCCGTCTTCTCGCAACAAGTTTTGCAGGTAAACGCCGTAACCGCTCTTGGCCAAAGGTTCCGCCAGCGCCAGCAACTGTTCGGCATTGATGTATCCCTTGCGGTAGGCCACTTCTTCCGGGCAGGCAATTTTCAGCCCCTGGCGCTCTTCTACCACACGGATAAAATTGCCAGCGTCCAGTAGCGAATTGTGGGTTCCGGTATCGAGCCACGCGGTACCGCGACTCATCACCTCAACACGCAGGTCACCACGCTCCAGGTAGGTCTGGTTGATGTCGGTGATTTCCAGTTCACCGCGCTGTGAGGGCCGCACCGATTTTGCAATATCGACCACATCGTTATCGTAAAAGTACAAACCGGTAACTGCGTAGTGGGAACGCGGACTGACCGGTTTTTCCTCAATTCTCTCGGCGACCCCATTTTTGTCGAAACTGACTACGCCATAGCGCTCAGGATCGTTCACATAGTAGGCGAACACAGAAGCGCCGGTGTCACGACTGGTGGCATTGGTCAGTTTTTGGGAGAAGCCGCCGCCGTAGAAGATATTGTCACCGAGCACCAGGCTTGCGGGTGAGTTGCCGATAAACTCCTCCCCCAGAATGAAAGCCTGCGCCAACCCATCCGGACTGGGCTGCACGGTGTAGTTGATGTTGATGCCCCAACTCGAGCCATCCCCGAGCAGGTCACTAAAGGCGCGCTGATCGCGTGGGGTGGTGATCAGCAGGATGTCGCGGATGCCGGCCAGCATCAGGGTGGCAAGCGGATAGTAGATCATCGGTTTGTCGTAAATCGGCATCAACTGTTTGCTGACGGTACTGGTCAGCGGGTGCAGGCGGGTGCCGGTGCCCCCCGCAAGGATGAGGCCCTTGTAGGCTTTGACGGTCATTGGGCTTCTCTACAGTGCGAAACAGCCAATTATAGCGGTATAGGTGTGTTGCTGGCGACCGAAGGCGCGGCTGGTCGGGGCTTCAGGGCGGTAAGGGGTGGATTTTTAACCAGTAGCTGATTAAAATCTAGCCCCTTTTGCTGGGGGTTTTGCGTAGATCGGTGCTTTAGAGCACACAGATACCGCAAAGCCAGGACCAAAGCCCACCGCTTTTATTTTCACTTGATGAGAGGACGCCGCTATCTGGCATCTCGGAACAGTGCAGGAAAAACTGCAGCCGGAGGAGTGTCCGTCCGCGCCCGCGTTGGCGGCTGAACGCCCCTTGCGTATCGCGCTGTTAGGCT
The DNA here is from genome assembly GCA_041396025.1 of Halioglobus sp. Lineage (GTDB taxonomy): Bacteria > Pseudomonadota > Gammaproteobacteria > Pseudomonadales > Halieaceae > Marimicrobium. The sequence continues at coordinate 323,260 of JAWKZL010000001.1, forward strand.
ATCGCAGCCAACCGCATGGCGGCGGACAGGGTGTTTACATGCGCTACCTGAGCAAAGCTCTGGTTGATGCTGGCCATACCGTGGATGTCATTTCTGGCCCGCCCTATCCGCATCTCGACCCCCGGGTGCGCCTGATTACGTTGCCCAGCCTCGATTTATTTGCAAACGGGCTGCGCTCACTGCGCCCGCATCACCTGAAGTCCCTGACGAATATTATCGAATGGTTAAGCCAGCTGACCGGTGGTTTCGCTGAGCCTTATACCTTCGGGCGCCGCGCTGTGAAGTACCTGCGCCAGCACGGCCACAACTACGACCTGATTCACGACAACCAGAGCCTTAGCTACGGCATGTTACAAATTCAAGAGATGGGTCTGCCACTGGTGACGACGGTGCACCACCCCATTACCAGTGACCTGCGCATAGCGCTAAGCGCGGCGCGCAGCTGGAAGGAGCGCATGTTTATTCGGCGCTGGCACTCTTTCCTGAACATGCAAAAGAAAGTGATCAAACAGTTACGCAATATTGTTACTGTTTCAGATTGTTCGCGTCAGGACATCGCACGTGATTTTGGGTTGCAGCCTGCGGGCATCAGCCTGGCGCACAACGGCATTGATACCGAAGTATTCAAACCGGTGCCAGGCGTGGCGCGCAACCCGTTGCGACTAATGGCCACCTGCTCGGCAGACCAGCCACTCAAGGGGCTGCGATACCTGCTGCACGCCTACGCCCGCTTGCTGGAGCGCTATCCGCAGCTGGAGTTGTTGTTGGTCAGCAAACCCAACCCCGGCGGCAAGACCGAGCGACTGGTACAACGCCTGGGTTTGGTCGACAAGGTGCGCTTTGTCAACGGCATTAGCACCGAGCAGATGGTGCATTACTACGCGGAGGCGGCGATTGCGATCGTGCCTTCGGTCTATGAAGGGTTTGGCCTGCCCGCAGGTGAAGCCATGGCCTGTGGCGTGCCGGTGGTATCGACGGATGGCGGCGCACTGCCGGAAGTAGTGGGCGATGCTGGCGTTATCGTGCCCGTTAAAAATGTCGAGGCTCTGGTCGAGGCGATCGATTCCCTGTTACAAGACCCGCAGTTACGAGATTCGCTTGGCGCTCGCGGTAAACAGCGCATCGAGGAAAATTTTTGTTGGCGGGTGTGCGCGCGCCAGATGACGACGTATTACCGACAGGTGTTGGACCATGAAAACGGTTGATTTTCGGCATCTGCCGCTGGATACGGGCGACCTCGTGCTCGATCTGGGCTGCGGTGAGGGACGCCATGTCATCAGCGCCTATGTTGAGGCGAATGTTCACTCCATCGGTGTCGATCTTTCACTGAATGACCTGAAGATCACCCGCGAACGCTTTGCCAATTTTGCCGAACCGGACAACGATGCCAAGTCGTTTGGCTTGTCGTCTGCCAGCGCCCTGGAGCTGCCGTTTGCCGACAACACGTTTGACAAAGTCATTTGCAGTGAAGTGCTGGAACATATTCCCGATTATGGCACTGCCCTGCGCGAGATCGAGCGGGTACTCAAGCCCGGCGGACTGTTTTGTGCCAGTGTGCCGCGCCGCTGGCCGGAAAAAATTTGCTGGGCCCTGAGTGAGGACTACCATTTGGTCCCGGGTGGCCACCTGCGCATATTCCGCAGCGACGAGTTGCGTAAGGAAATTGAATATCTGGGATTCACTCACTACTACCGTCATTGGGCACACGCTTTGCATGTCCCATTCTGGTGGCTGAAGTGCCTGTTCTGGCAGAGCAGGGACACCAACTGGCTGGTGAAACAGTATCACCGCCTGCTGGTGTGGGACCTGATGGAGAATCCGGCGTTGACGCGGATACTGGAGAAGAGCATGAACCCGATTATGGGCAAGAGCGTAGTGATGTATTTTCGCAAGGGGGCCGCGTCATGAGTGGCCTATACCTGAGCCGAGGCCTGTTTCCGGAAGAATTTTTGCGCCCGACGGTCAATTTCATTCTCGGCTGCCAGCGCGATAGCGGCGAGATTCCGTGGTTTGAAGGTGGTTACACTGATCCCTGGGATCATGTGGAGTCCGCCATGGGTCTCTCTATTGGCGGCGAGTTGGACGCGGCTCGCAAAGCCTATGCATGGCTGGCCCAGCTGCAATTGGACGATGGCAGTTGGTGGGCGTCCTACCGCGGGCAGGAAATCGACAATGCCAATCGACGCGAATCCAATTTTGTCGCGTACGTCGCAACCGGTGTTTGGCATCACTACCTGATCAGCGCCGACCAAGACTTTCTGCGAGCACTGTGGCCAACTGTCGACAAAGCCATGGGTTTCGTCTTGTCATTGCAGTCTGAGCACGGCGAAATCGATTGGGCAGTGGACCGTGCCGGTAAACCCAAGGGAGACGCACTGGTTACTGGGTGCAGTTCGATTTACAAGAGCCTGGAATGCGCGCACAACATTGCGGTAACACTGGGTGAGGAGCGAACGCAATGGCTATTGGCACGTGATCGGCTGGGCAAAGCACTGCGGCACAAGCCCGAGCGCTTTGATCGCACCTGGGAAAGCAAGTCGCGTTACTCCATGGACTGGTTCTACCCCGTGCTGGCCGGTGTTTACACCGGTGCCGATGCGCGCGCGCGACTGGCAGCACGCTGGGATGAATTTGTTGAGGACGGCTTGGGCTGTCGCTGCGAAAAACAGGAGCCCTGGGTGACCATCGCGGAAACCTGCGAGTTGGTCATGGCTCTGTTGGCCGCCGGGGATCACGCCCGCGCAGTCGAAGTGTACAGCTGGTTGCAGCAGTGGCGCACCAGTGACGGCTCTTACTGGACCGGTTACCAATTGGTGGAAGACCTGTTGTGGCCGGACGAGAGACCGACCTGGACCGCCGGTGCAATACTGCTGGCTGCCGATGCTCTCACCAAGCACACGGCGGCATCAGGCATGTTTTGCAGCGTGCAGCTTCTGGATCAGCGCAAGGAATCTCGCGAGCGCCGTATCGTAGTTGACTGAGTTGCTGACTGAGTTGCGGACGGAGATGAAAGCTGAACTCTGCCGCTACAAACGTCGCAGCAGGCCAAGGCTGTTGACCTGGCCCAGATCCTCAAACAACCCCGAAGCCGCTGCCATGCGAAATACTGCGTAGGGAGCCTGCCCACCCGCATGCGCATCGTCAAACAAATCGTGAATGGCCAAAATCCCGCCGCGCATAAGGTGGGGCGTCCAGCAGCGATAATCTGTCAGAGCGGCCTCCAGGCTGTGCCCGCCGTCAATAAAAACCATCGCCAGCGGTGTTTGCCAGTGTCTTGCCGCAGTCTCTGAGCCCGCCACGACCGGCACAACAACATCGTCCAGCCCAGCCCGATGCACATTGCGGCGAAACTCGCGGAAGCTGTCCATCACGCCAGCACTGGCATCGTATAACTCGGGGTCATGGAAAAATTCGCCGCGCTGGTGCTCTTCTGAGCCGCGGTGGTGATCAAGTGCAAATACGGTGCCATTGTTCGCGCGACAGGCCAGGCCGAGGTAAATAGTGGACTTCCCGCAGTAACTGCCGATCTCCAGCACCGGGCCGAGCACACTGGCTGAGAGCGCATGCTGGTAGAGCGCCTGAGCTTCATCGTCTGCCAGAAAACCTTTGATCTGGTCGATGTCGGCGGGTAGGTCGGGGATCATACGAGGGAAACTCCTGGTGCAACGGCAATAGCGCAATGCTGGTAGCGCAACAACACGCGGACATTACTGCCGCCCGCAGGCAAGAGCAGGACTACCTGGTTCCTGTTACTGAGGTGGCAGAAGGTGCGGTGGGTGGCACAAGGAACGAATCGAGTCGAATCACGTCCCCAGGGCTGAGCAGTCCTGCCTGTTCTTTCAGCCGCATCAAATTGAGTATGTAATCATAACGGCTATTGGCGTAATCCCGCTCAGCCTGGAACAGCGTATTCTGCGCGTTGAGCACGTCCACCACGTTGCGTGTACCCACCTCATAACCTGCCTGAGTTGCATCCAGCGAGCTTCTGGAGGAAATGATGCTCTGTTTGCGCGCGGCGATGCGCGACACGTCACTCAGCACGGTCATATGCAGTGAGCGTGTATTGGTCACTGTATTGCGCGTGAGGTTAATCAATTCCTCGCGCGATGCGTTGTACTCCTGGGCCGCCTTGCGTCGGTTGGCGCTGATCGCACCGCCACTGTACAAGGGCACACTCACGCGAATTTGCCACATGTTTTCTTCCATATTGCTGTCGGGCGGTGAGGTAAAATCAGACTCCGGTTGCGTTTTGACACTGCCGTCGACATCGTAATTGGAGTATTCATACCCACCAGTAACAACCGGTGCATGCTCCATTTTGAACGCCTTGGCGTTCTGACGCGCGGCCTCTTCCTTGTATCTGGCGGCCTGCAACAGGAAGTTATTCGCCAGCGAAAAATCGACCCACGCTGCGCGATCAATCGGGTCCGGCGGGAGAATCCTGAAGTCCTCGACCAGCGTATTGAGATTGCTCTGCGGCTGGCCAGTCAATATGGAGAGACGCTCCAACGCAACGGAAACATTGTTTTCATCGACTATACGATTGACCTGGGACAGGTCGCGAGCCGCCTGCGCTTCGTATACGTCAGTGATAGCGATCAGCCCGACTTCGAAACGCTGTTGTGTTTGTTCCAGTTGGCGTTCGAACGCGCGCTCCTGCGCCTGTGATGCAGCCAGGTTGTCCTGCGCGCGCAATACCAGCAGGTAGGCTTCTACGACCCGTACGATGAGGTTCTGTTGGTTGGCGGCGAAGGTTGCCTCTGCCTCCTTGGTGACTTCCTTGCCGGACTGAAAGCTGAACCACGCCGAGAGGTCAAACAGCGCCTGGTTCAGGGTAATCGCATAGCCGTCGGTGTCGGTATTGCGATTGGTCGCCGTCTCACGAATGATGATGCCGGTGGCGTCGGTTGCGGGGCTAAAAGCATCCGTGTCACCATCGGAGTGCTGGTAGGAGTACGAGGTGGATATCTGCGGCAGCAATGCCGAGCGGCTCAGGTTTTCGGTTTCCCTTTTTGCCAGGTAGACGGCTTCTTCCGCTTTCAGCTGTGCGTCGTTTTGCAGTGCCAGTTCATAGATATCGCGCAGGGAATCAGCCTGCACGCCAACACAGCAGAGGAGTAGTGTCAGCGACGAAAGCGCGACAACACGATTTTTCATGCAATAATCCCCAGAGAATCCGTGGCCATTTTGATGCCCCGCAGTTTAACAGCCTCTCGACCGTGATGCATACATCGAAACTGTAACGTAATGGGTGCAGTTGCCCGCAGTTTGTGCCATCTTAGAAGGCAGGTTTGCGGCGCTCCACAGTCATTATTTGTAAATGAGCCCGCAATTATTCAACAGAATTTAAATGGCTGGAAATCCTGGAACCGGTTTTGCAGAAGCTGAAGAAAAAGCGCTTTAAACTCGATTTGACTGATTTGCACGCGGTCTGTGATGCAAATTACGCCCGTCTGCTGCGCCTTTTTCCCGATTATGAGATCTGTAATTGCCGCGAGCTAATGGTCGGTCCTGCCAGGGTGCATTTGAACGTGCTGGAGCGCTGTCGCTACACCACGATGTTCCAGTTGCATCAACAACGCGCTGATTCTCGCTGGCTGGGAATGTTGCGCATAGAGGTGCGGGCTTATCATGACGTGCGCATGCTCGAAGTCGTAGGTTTTCAATCAGCCCGTCAGGTAGCTGCGCGCTACCAGTATCCGAATGACCGGATGTTTGCCCAGGACGAGAAGTACCAACAAAACCGCTTTCTGGCAGATTGGCTGGAACATTGCCTGCACAATGGGCGCGCGGCGTTCGACCTGCCCATCCCGGTGACGGACGACCAACCCGGTTAGTCTCGCCAACGACGATGCCCGAGACCCGACACCACATTCAATTTGTTGATGCGCAGGACGCTACTGTGCGCGTCGTGCAACTGACGGATACCCACTTGTGCCAGTACCGCGGCGGCACCCTGCTGGGAATGGACACCGATCACTCCCTGCAGGCCGTCATTGGGCTGGTCAAAAAGGAACGGCCCACTGTCGATCTGGTGCTCGGCACCGGTGATCTGGCGGACGGCGGTGCGCAAACAGCCTATGACCGCCTGCAGGTCTACCTCAATCAGCTGACGCACGACAATTACTGGTTGCCGGGTAATCATGACGGTCGTAGTGCAATGGCAGCAGCGGCGAGCTCTCCTGAGCGATTGTGCAAGGAAATTCGCGTGGCGGGCTGGCAAATATTGCTGCTGGATTCGCAGGTCCCGGGCGAAGTCGGTGGTGCCTTGGCAGAATCTGAATTAGCACTGTTGGAAAGCGCATTGCAGGGCGCGCAGGAGCATTCCATGCACACTCTGGTGTGCCTGCACCATCAGCCGGTGGAGATCGGCTGCGAATGGCTGGATGATCAGATGGTGAACAACGCTGCCGCATTCTTCGCTGTGCTGGACCGGTATCCCGGCGTGCGTGGTGTGCTTTGGGGCCATGTGCACCAGGAGATAGACCGGCAGCGTAACGGCGTACGTTTGCTGGCATCGCCATCAACCTGTGTACAGTTCGCTGCCGGTAGTAAAAAATTCAAGGCCGATGACCAGCCCCCGGGCTATCGCTGGCTGGACCTGCATCAAGACGGACGCATCGAAACCGCCGTGTCTCGTGTTTGGAACACGCATTTTGAGGTCGAACTCGACTCCGGCGGCTACTTATAGCTCGCCTTGCGTCAGGCTCGCGGTACAATGCACGCCTGAGCACTTCTCCGTGCAACACATGAAAAGTCAGAGCAATGAGCCAATATACCGCTGAAGATATTGAAGTCCTTACCGGACTTGAACCGGTGCGCAAACGGCCCGGTATGTACACCGATACCACTCGCCCCAATCACCTGGCGCAGGAAGTCATTGATAACAGTGTCGACGAAGCACTGGCCGGACACGCCAGAGAGATCGAGGTCAGCCTGAACAAGGATGGCTCGGTTACAGTCATCGACAATGGCCGCGGCATGCCGGTCGACCTGCATCCACAGCAACGTAAGCCCGGTGTAGAAGTCATACTCACTACGCTGCACGCTGGAGGCAAGTTCTCTGACAAGAACTACCAGTTCAGCGGCGGTCTGCACGGTGTGGGAGTGTCGGTGGTCAATGCCTTGTCCAGTGCGCTGGAAGTGTTGATTCGGCGCGACGGCAATGTCTATCGCATGACCTTCGCCGGCGGCGAGAAAAAAACCGAAATGGAGATCGTCGATAGTTGTGGCAAGCGCAACACGGGCACCACAATAACCTTCACCCCCGATCCGAAATATTTTGATTCGGTGGTTTTTTCGGTCTCCCGGTTGCGGCATGTGCTGCGTGCTAAAGCGGTGTTGTGCCCCGGCCTGCGCGTTAAATTCCGCGATGAGAAAAAAGGTGAAACGGAAGAGTGGTATTACGAAGCCGGACTCACCGATTATCTGGCGGATGCGACGATTGATTTCCAGGTGATTCCTGAAGCCCCCTTTGTCGGCAGTTTCAGCGGCAGCAACTCTGCGGTCGACTGGGCGGTGCAGTGGCTGCCTGAGGGCGGCGAAGTGGTCGCCGAATCTTACGTCAACCTGATTCCCACCGTTCAGGGCGGCACTCACGTCAATGGTATGCGCACCGGCCTGCTCGATGCGATGCGCGAGTTCTGCGAATTGCGCAGCCTGCTGCCGCGCGGAATCAAGCTCGCACCGGATGACATTTGGGATCGCTGTTGCTATGTGCTGTCGTCCAAGCTGGGCGACCCGCAGTTTTCAGGGCAGACGAAAGAGCGATTGTCGTCCCGTGAGGCCGCAGCTTTCGTGTCCGGCGTGGTCAAGGATGCGTTCAGCCTTTGGCTGAACCAACACACCGAAGAAGCGGAAAGGCTGGCAGAACTGTGCATCAGTAATGCGCAGGGACGTCTGCGTCTGGCAAAACAGGTCACGCGCAAGAAAGTGACTGCCGGTCCGGCGTTGCCGGGCAAGCTGGCGGACTGTTCAGGTGAGGACCCGGCGCGAGGCGAACTGTTTTTAGTGGAAGGTGATTCCGCTGGCGGTTCCGCCAAGCAGGCGCGCAACCGCGAGTTTCAGGCCATCCTGCCCTTGCGAGGTAAAATTCTGAACACCTGGGAAGTAGACTCCCAGGAGATACTGGCGTCGCAGGAAGTGCACAATATTTCCATCGCGCTGGGCATCGATCCTGCCAGCGCTGATCTTTCAAGCCTGCGCTATCACAAGGTGTGTATTCTCGCGGATGCGGATTCCGACGGCCTACACATTGCCACACTGATCTGTGCGCTGTTTGTGCGGCACTTCCCGGCGCTTGTTGCGGCCGGTCATGTGTATGTGGCGATGCCCCCGCTGTATCGTATCGATGTCGGCAAGGATGTCTTCTATGCACTCGATGAAGCGGAAAAGCAAGGTGTGCTCGACCGCATAGAAGCGGAAAACAAGAAAGGTAAGGTCAACGTTCAACGCTTCAAGGGCCTCGGTGAAATGAATCCGCTGCAATTGCGTGAAACCACAATGGATCCTGATACGCGAAGGCTGGTACGTCTGGTGCAGGATGCCGGTGACGGTACCAATGCCATGCTGGACATGTTGCTGGCCAAGAAACGCGCGCCGGACCGCAAGGCGTGGCTGGAAGAGAAGGGAGACCTGGCAGAGGTGATCGCGTAATTCCCAACTCAATGGCAGCGCAGCTGCTCAGCGTTTAAATAGGACTGAAGTGGGTTTTCGGGGCAGCGATGAACTACTGGATTTTTAAATCCGAGCCAGACGAGTTCGGCATCGATCATCTGGCGGCACAGAAGAAGCAGACCGCGCGCTGGGACGGTATCCGCAATTACCAGGCGCGCAACAATCTGCGCGATGAAGTGAAGAAAGGCGATCTGGTGCTGTTCTATCATTCGAGCTGCAAGGCTATTGGTATCGCTGGCAGCATGAAGGTAGTGAAAGCGGCTTATCCCGACCCGGCCCAGTTTGACCCCGGCAGCAAATATTACGACGCGAAATCTGATCCGCAGAATCCGCGTTGGTACTGTGTTGATGTGCAACTCGTGGAAAAATTCGCTGCACTGCTTCCTGCCAAAGCGCTCAAATCTGAGCCGGGAACCGCACAACTGAGTATTTTTAAACACGGCCGACTTTCCATTGCACCGCTAACTGCAAACCAGTGGCAGGCTGTGCAAAAGCTGCGTACTTCGTTAGCATGATTGCTGACCCGGGCAGTGAATACCGTTGGGTTCCCGTTATATTTCACAAGCGATTGAGTGTTTGATTTACCAGGAGAACGCAATGCAAAAGGGCAGTAAAGCGAGCGCATTCATCCTCGGCGTGTTTATCGCAACAGGATTGTCGGTACTCGGTTTCCTGTTGGCGACTGCGGCCATCGAGTATAAGCAGTTCGATCGCTCGGTAACGGTGAAAGGCTTATCAGAGCGCGAGTTTGGCGCAGACATTATTATCTGGCCGATTCAATTTACTGTCCCCGAGAATAATCTGGAAAAGCTTTACGCTCTGATAGAGTCAAACACCGCGAAGATTCGGGCGTTCCTGCTGCAAAATGGCGTGAATCCGTCTGAGGTGACGATTTCCGCTCCGAACATTACGGACAAGGCGGCACAGCAATACGGCAATAGCGCCAGACCGGAATTTCGCTATACGGCTGTGCAGACTGTCACCGTGTATTCACAGAATGTTGAGGCGATTCGAGCGTTGATGGGTTCGCTCTCGGAACTTGGGAAACAGGGTATTGTGCTGACCAGCGGCAATTACGAATCGCAGACGGAATATATTTTTAACAGGCTTAACGAAGTCAAACCCGAGATGATTGAAGAGGCGACGCGACAAGCGAGAGAGGTTGCCGAGAAGTTTGCCAGTGACTCCAATAGCAAGCTGGGAAAGATAAAAACGGCATCGCAAGGGCAGTTCACTATTTCTGACAGAGATAAAAACAATCCGCACATCAAAAGAGTCAGGGTGGTATCAACGGTCGAATATTATCTTTCCGACTAACGCATACAGCCCTGCGCTCAGAACTCCCGCTGCGCGTTGTGCCCCAATATAGCGCGACGCGACGCCCTAAATTGGTGCCTTTGCGCGCCCGTAGGTCGCTCACCTGACAATATTCGCTGCCATGCCTATAAAATCGGCGATTTCTTCAGGTTGGCACAGTGCTTGCAATTCCTCATCGTAGTGCTTGAGATCCTCTGTTGAAGAACCGGGGTCAGGAACACAAACCCAATAGATATCTAGGGTTCCGGTTGTGGCGAGTCTGTTGTTGCCGCGATGTCTGGACCGAGAGTTATCGACCTCCTGAATAGGGGGTTACACGGAGGGATAAAAGCCCGGGAGAACGCGTTAGCCGGATCTCTCGCGCCCAGCCACTGTGCAACTCTTTGGAGGAGTCTCATGAATAAAGTTTTTTCGTTTAAACAAGTCATCAAGTCGCTGGCGGCAACGCTGGCGGCCGCCACCTTCAGTATCGCGGCACAAGCCGCCGACCCGCTGAAGATTGGCTACAGCGACTGGCCTGGCTGGGTCGCCTGGGAAGTCGCCATTGAAAAGGACTGGTTCAAGGAAGCCGGCGTCGATGTGACCTTTGAGTGGTTCGATTACGTTGCATCCATGGATGCGTTTGCCGCCGGTAAACTGGATGCGGTGACCATGACCAATGGCGACACGCTCGTCACCGGGTCCTCCGGTGCGCAGGGTGTGATGATAATCATCAACGACTATAGCAATGGTAACGACATGATCGTGGGTGGTCCGGGCATTGCTTCAGTCAAGGATCTCAAGGGCAAAAAGATCGGCGTTGAAGTAGGTTTTGTCAGCCATCTGTTGCTACTGAACGCGCTGGAAGCCGCTGGCCTCAGCGAAAGCGATGTGGAACTGGTGAACGTGCCGACCAATGAAACGCCACAGGTGCTGGCCTCCGGCGATGTCGATGCGATCGTTGCCTGGCAGCCAAGCTCAGGACAGGCGCTGTCCCAGGTACCAGGTTCGTCTGCGATCTCTACGTCGAAAGACGCACCGGGGTTGATCTACGATGTGCTGGCCGTAAGCCCCTCATCGCTGGCAAGCCGCAAGGCGGACTGGGAAAAAGTAGCCAAGGTCTGGTACAGGGCGGTTGATTACATCAATGACCCCAAAACCCAGCCCGATGCGCTCTCTATCATGGCCGCCAGGGTTGGCCTCACCGCGGATCAATACAAGCCGCTACTCTCGGGCACTAAAATCCTGAGTCTGGATGAAGCCAAAGCTGCATTTAACAAGGGCGATGGCATGGATTCGCTGTATGGCTCAAGCAAAATCGCCGACGACTTCAACGTCAAGTACGAGGTGTATGCCGAGCCACAGGCCATTGATACCTATATCGACCCGTCGATAACACTGGGTATGTAAACGCTGCAGACTGCTCCCGTCGCACTGGCGGGGGCAACCTGCAATTCGAAGGGTTTTCGCATGTCGCAATCAACACAGTGGTTTGCTGTTCGGCAAGCGCTGTCCAAAAAGCAGGTAACAACACTCTCTCTATTGTCGTTTCTGCTGCCGATCCTGTTGTGGTCACTGGTCAGCTACGTGCCGTTTCTGTGGCATCCCAAAATCGAAATTGTAGAGCCCGGCTCCGTGACCTGGTTCAAACGCGGGATGCTGGTGGATCGGGATGTGTTTGCCGAGCAGCAGGATCTGGCGACACAACAGCAGCTCTCGCTGCCTGAAGGCATCAGGGCAAATCCGATTTACCTGCCCGCACCGCATGAGGTAGCGATCGCTTTCTACTCGGCCTTCACTACTGAGCCAACACGCAGCAGCGAACAATGGCTGCACGAAAGTCTGTGGCACAGTATTCAGATCATCTTCTGGGGCTTTACGTTGTCTTCTCTATTGGGCGTGCCGATTGGGGTACTCTGCGGCACTTATGTCGCCATCTCCAAACTGCATGAGCCGTTTATCGAGTTCTTCCGCTATCTGCCCGCCCCTGCATTTGGCGCACTGGCCGTGGCGATCCTTGGTATTCATGACGGACCCAAGATTGCGATTATTTTTATCGGCACGTTTTTCCAGCAGGTGCTGATCATTGCCAACACCACGCGCAAATTGGATGTAGCACTGCTGGAGGCTGCGTTGACGCTGGGAGCGAAGAAATTCCAGCTGCTCTTTCGCGTGGTGGTGCCGGGCATTTTGCCGGATCTGTTCCGCGACCAGCGCATACTGTTGGGTTGGGCATGGACCTATCTGATCGTTGCCGAGCTGATCGGCACGAGTTCAGGGATTACATGGTTTATCACCCAGCAGGCGCGTTACAAGAACTTTGACAACGTGTACGCCGCGATCATTATGATCGGGATTATCGGTGTGGTGTCGGATTTATTGCTGGCGAAACTCGGTAAACGCCTGTTTCCCTGGGAAAAAGAACAGGTAAAGGTGTGAGCGTATGACCGGCATAGAACTACCCAGTTATCTCGAGCAAAGTGCGGCAGTTCGCGCGCGCTTTGATCGTCTCAAGCAGCGCGAAGTCATTCTGGAAGTAAAAAACCTCGGCAAGCAGTTCAGCTCTCAGCAGGGCATGGTCACCGCGTTGCGCGATATCAATTTCAAAACGCATCGCCGCGAATTCGTTTGCGTGATTGGGCCGTCGGGTTGCGGTAAATCGACCTTGATCAGGATTCTCGCCGGATTGGAATCGCCTACCAGTGGTGATGTGCTGCTGGACGACAAGCCGGTATACGCGCCTGGCCCTGATCGCGGCATGGTTTTTCAGGGCTACACTTTGTTTCCCTGGTTGGACGTAAAACGCAACGTTATGTTTGGCCTTGAAATGCAGGGCAACACCAAGGCCACTGCAGAAAGCGAGGCCATGAACTGGATTGAACTGGTCGGTCTGGAGAAGTTCGCCAGCGCCTATCCGCATCAGTTGTCCGGGGGTATGAAGCAGCGTGTGGCAATAGCACGGGCCCTGGCTAACAAACCGCGGATTCTGTTAATGGATGAGCCGTTCGGCGCGCTCGACGCGCAGACGCGCAGTAAGATGCAAGCTAACCTGATCGAAATCTGGCGCAATATCGATATCACTGTATTGTTTATTACTCACGATCTGGATGAGGCCATTTATCTGGCCGACCGTATCCTCGTGCTCAAGGCAAATCCGGGTGAAGTGGATGAGTTGATCGAAGTATCTGTCCCCAGACCACGCGAATCCGCACAGTTTATTTCCCCGGAATTTCTGGCAACCAAGAAACGCCTGGAAGAGCTCATTCATCCCCCGGTTGCCGACGATGATGCCGATGGACTGCATATGATCCGCATGACCCACGTTGGCGATGACGTGGAAACGCTGGAATGATAATCTCGCTTCTCCTCACAAGCCGCCGGGACGTCCCGCACGGTTTAGCGCAAACGGGACGGACCGCGGTACAGTTGCATGCTGTGGTTCAAGCCTCCTGATGCAGTAAGTCCAAATCGTTTCCTACCAAGCCATTTAGTGCTGGCGTATCCGCGGGCATTATTTGTTACATCCTCGCCATTTTGGTTTGCGCCATCGCTATTGCCGCCGTTGCTATCAATGCAGGTGGCGCAGCATACAGCAGTGCAGAATTCAACAATGGATAACGGCGCAACAGTAAGCGGAGGGTCACCATGAACGCAAATATCCACTTTCAGGACACGATTCCCGGTGGTTGCCACTGGTCGATGGTATTGAAGAAAGGGCTAAGCCTGCGCTTGATTGATGAGGAGGGTGGCGCGAATGTCGGTATGCTCTTTTACAACCCGAGCAATCTGTTGGAGCGCTATAACGCGCCCGATACGCTTAAGTGCCAGCACACCTTCAAGCTGACGCGCGGCAACTGTTTGTATTCGGACATGGGCCGTGTGTTCTGCTCAATTGTGCACGATACCTCCGGTTGGCACGACACCGTGTGCGGCAATACGACCAGCAAGATTGTCGCCAACAAATGGGGTGAGCGCGGTTACCAGCAGTACCGCAACGACTGGTACCAGAACGGTTACGACGCGTTTTTGGTGGAAGTTGCGAAATACGGCCTGGGTAAAAAGGACCTGGCGGCCAACCTCAACCTGTTCAGCAAGGTGTTTGTGGATGATGCTGGCGCTTTACAGTTTGATGCCACGGCGGCGCGTGCCGGCAGTGCTATCGATCTGCGTTTTGAAATGGACACACTGGTGGTATTCCACACCTGCCCTCACCCGCTGAATCCGGCCACTGAGTATCCCAAAAAGCGGGTCAGGTTCCAGATTTATACCGGCCCTGCCATAGACGATGACGATGTATGCAAAAACCATTGTGCAGAGAACCAGCGCGGTTTGATGAATACCGCACTGTATACACTGGGGCCGGCTTAGTCCGCCGCTACAGGATTACGGAGAATACCAATGATCAGAGAGAGTGAGCGGCAGCCAGAACACGCGGTATACCGGGAAGTCGTGGCTGCGGGTGATTACTACATGCGGCCAATGAAGCAGGGCCAGACGCTGCGCATCCTGGATCTGGAAGGCAACCAGGCCGCGGATACGCTGTTTTACAATGAGCACGATACCAGTGAGCGCTACAGCGCGATTGATACCGTGCGTGAGCAGGGCAATGTGTATCTCACCGCGGGCAGTGTATTGCTCAGTAACGAAGGCAATCCCATGTTGGAAATTGTCGCCGATACCTGCGGCCGCCACGATACGCTCGGAGGCGCTTGTGCAACGGAATCAAATACTGTGCGTTATGCGCTGGAAAAGCGTTGCATGCACGCCTGCCGGGATTCGTGGCTGCTGGCGGTGGCGCAGAACGAGCAATTTGGTATGAGCAAGCGCGATATCACGCACAACATCAATTTTTTTATGAATGTGCCGGTGACACCCGAAGGTGGACTGACATTTGCGGACGGCATCAGCGATGCGGGCAAGTATGTGGAACTGACCGCGCGCATGGACGTGATCGTGCTGATTTCCAACTGCCCGCAGTTAAACAATCCCTGTAACGCCTACAACCCGACGCCGATTGAAGTTTTGATCTGGGACTGACCACCGAGTGTGCAATCGAGGGAGTTATGTTTAGCAAGGTATTGATCGCCAATCGCGGGGCTATTGCTACGCGCATTATTCGCACACTGCAGCGCCTCGGTGTGGAATCAGTAGCAGTGTACAACGACGCAGACGCGCAATCATTGCACGTGCAGCGCGCAGATATTGCAGTGAATCTCGGCATGGGCACTGCGGCAGAAACGTATCTGGATATCGACAAAGTATTGCAAGCGGCGCGCGACAGCGGCGCCGAGGCGATTCATCCGGGTTATGGCTTTCTCAGTGAAAACACAGAGTTTGTCGCGCGCTGTGAAGCGCAGGGATTGGTCTTCATTGGACCGACAGTGCAGCAGATGGATCTGTTTGGGTTGAAACACCAGGCGCGCGAGGCCGCACAGCAAGCGGGCGTGCCTCTGGTGCCGGGTTCCCCCCTGTTGCAAACCCTTGATGAGGCTCAGGCGTGGGCGGCGAGTGTTGGCTACCCGGTGATGCTAAAAAGTACTGCCGGGGGTGGCGGCATCGGCATGCAGGTTTGCCAAAACGAACAGGTGCTGCGCGCAGCATGGGAGAGCGTTAAGCGGTTGAGTGCGAATTACTTCGCCAATGACGGCGTGTTTCTGGAGAAGTATGTCGCCAACGCGCGGCACATTGAAGTGCAGATTTTCGGCGATGGCAATGGACAGGCTATCGCGTTGGGTGAGCGCGACTGTTCCGCACAGCGGCGCAACCAGAAAGTCATCGAGGAAACACCGGCGCCGAATTTGCCTGACGCTGAGCGTGACAATCTGCATGCCACGGCGGAGCGCTTGATGGCGGCAGTCAACTACCGTAATGCCGGTACTGTGGAATTTATTTACGATGCAGATAGCCACCAGTTCTATTTTCTGGAAGTGAATACTCGTCTGCAGGTTGAGCACGGCGTTAGCGAAGAAGTGTGGGGCGTAGATCTGGTGGAGTGGATGTTGCAGCAGGGCGCGGGTGAACTACCGTCGCTGCTCAGCTTGAAAGCAGCACTCATGCCGCGCGGCCACGCTATCCAGGTGCGGGTATATGCCGAAGACCCCGCGCAGGACTTTCGCCCGTCAGCGGGATTGTTGTCGCGGGTATACTGGCCGCAAGCCGAGGGACTGCGCATAGATCACTGGATAGAGTCTGGCATAGAAGTGCCGACGCTGTTTGATCCCATGCTGGCGAAAGTGATTGTGCATGCTAAAGATCGCGCTACCGCATTGGAGCAGTTATCGGCTGCGCTGGCCGAATGCGAAATTTACGGTATTGAAACCAACCTCGCCTACCTGCAGGCAATCCTGCGCAGTGAACGTTGTCAGCGCGGTGAGCTGCTGACACGTTCGCTGGCGGAGTTTGATTTTTCACCCGCAACGGTGCAGGTGCTGGTAGCCGGTACGCAGACAACACTGCAGGATTTTCCCGGCAGAACCGGACTGTGGCATGTCGGCGTGCCGCCTTCAGGCCCGATGGACTCCCTGTCTTTTCGGCTGGCCAATCGCCTGCTCGGTAATAGCGCGGATGCGGCCGGGCTGGAGATCACACTGCATGGGCCCACACTCAAGTTCAATCGCGCCACGCAGGTTGCGCTGACCGGTGCCGCGATCGACGCCACTCTGGGCGATCAGCCGCTGCCAGCGTTTACTGTCGTGACCGTGGCTGCCGGAGAGGTGTTACGCCTGGGCAAAGTCACCGCCCAGGGTGCGCGTGCTTATCTGGCGGTGGCTGGTGGCTTTCAATGCCCTGATTATCTGGGGTCCAGGTCCACTTTCACGCTCGGCCAGTTTGGCGGGCATGTTGGACGTGCGTTGCGCGTGTCCGATGTACTGCATCTGGCGGAGGACTTTGTGTCGCCAGCGACAGCCGGAGACCAGTTGCCAGAAAAACTGCGCCCCGTTATCGGTGACCAGTGGAGCCTGCGGGTCATCTACGGACCGCACGGCGCGCCTGATTTTTTCACCGACGAAGATATCCGCACGTTTTTCGCCAGCGAGTGGGAAGTACATTACAACTCCAGCCGCACCGGCGTGCGCCTGATTGGACCAAAGCCGCAGTGGTCGCGCGAAACCGGGGGTGACGCAGGCTTGCACCCTTCGAATATTCACGACAATGCCTACGCCTTCGGCACAGTGGATTTTACCGGTGATATGCCGGTGATCCTCGGGCCGGATGGGCCTTCGCTGGGCGGATTCGTCTGTCCGGCGACGGTGATATCGGCCGACCTGTGGAAGCTCGGCCAGTTGAAAGCGGGCGCGAGGCTGCACTTTGTCCCGGTGACTTATGAACAGGCCGTGGCACTGGAGGCGCAGCAACTGGCGAGTATCGAAACAATGGCAAACACTGCGCCGCAAGCGATCATGCCGGCGCCGCTGGTTTCGCCGATAGTCAGGCAGTACAGCGTGGCTGGCGATGACGTGATCTGCCGGCTCGCTGGCGATCATTTCCTGTTGGTGGAACTGGGACCCCAGGAACTGGATATCCAGCGCCGCTTCAAAGTGCACGCACTGATGCTGTGGTTTGAGACGCAGTCGGTTGCCGGCCTGCGCGAACTGACACCGGGCATTCGCTCGCTACAGATTCATTACGACGCGCAACAACTGCCATTGGCAGAGTTGCTGAAGCTGGTTGAGCGCGCGACGGCAGCGCTGGTGCATAGCGATGATCTTTCCGTTCCCTCGCGTATTGTGCACCTGCCGCTCAGCTGGGACGATGAAGCCTGTCGTCTGGCGATTGAAAAATACATGCAGTCAGTGCGCTCCGATGCGCCCTGGTGCCCGAGCAATCTGGAATTCATTCGCCGCATCAATGGTTTGGCGGACATCGAGGCGGTAAAGGAAATCGTATTTTCCGCGTCTTATCTGGTAATGGGACTGGGCGATGTGTATCTCGGTGCGCCGGTGGCCACCCCGCTCGATCCGCGCCACCGGCTGGTCACCACCAAGTACAATCCAGCGCGCACCTGGACGGCGGAAAATTCGGTGGGCATCGGTGGTGCGTATCTGTGCGTCTACGGCATGGAGGGTCCCGGCGGCTATCAATTCGTGGGGCGCACGTTGCAAATGTGGAATCGGTACCGGCAGACGTCGGCCTTCACCCAGCCGTGGCTGCTGCGTTTTTTTGATCAGATACGTTTTTACCCGGTAGATGCGCAGGAGCTCACGCGCATACGCCGCGAGTTCCCGCTGGGCAACTATCCGTTGAAGATTGAGCAAACCACGTTTAATCTCGGCGAGTATCAGGCTTTCCTGCAACAGCATGGTGACGCCATCGAACAATTCCAGCTGCAGCGGCAGTCGGCTTTTGCCGATGAACTGGCGCAGTGGAAGCGTGATGGCCAGCTCACCTACCAACAGGATGAAAGTGCCGTGGTGGCGGCGGGTGATGAGGTTTTCCCCGAGGGTGTTAGTGGCATCGACAGTCCGGTGTCCGGTAGCGTGTGGCGTGTAATGGTGGCAGAAGGCGACCGGGTTGCAGCAGGTGACACCGTAATGGTTCTGGAATCGATGAAGATGGAGATCGATATTCAGGCGAGCGTGGCAGGCCGCATCAACAAGATTATCAAACATCAGGGCCACCCGGTCACCGCGGGACAAACGGTGCTATGGTTGCAAGAGGAGTAGTAGTCATTCATGAGTGAATCCGCCGGGGCTCCAGTCATCCACAACCTCAGTCTCGCAGCATTGCAGACTGCCTATGCGCACGGCGACTTCACGCCGCGCGAACTGGTTGCCAAGCTGCTGGCGCAGGCCCGACGGCAGTCGGACTACAACGCGTGGATACGTCTGCTCGATGAAGTTGAACTCGAGCCCTATCTGCGAGCACTGGAGCGACCCGGCGCCACATCACTACCACTGTACGGCGTGCCCTTCGCCATCAAGGACAATATCGACCTGGCAGGTATACCCACGACTGCTGCCTGCGCCGACTTTGCCTACACACCTGAAAAAAATGCCGCAGTGGTGAGTGTACTGATCGCCGCCGGTGCGATACCGCTGGGCAAAACCAATCTGGATCAGTTTGCCACTGGCCTGGTAGGTACGCGTTCGCCCTACGGCGAGGGCAAAAACAGTTTCGATCCTGAGTATATTTCCGGCGGCAGCAGTGCCGGTTCTGCGATTGCCACGGCACTGGGTCAGGTGAGTTTTGCACTCGGTACCGACACGGCAGGTTCGGGTCGTGTACCGGCAGTGCTGAACAACCTTGTGGGACACAAGCCGACAAAGGGTCTATTGAGCACGCGTGGGGTTGTGCCAGCGTGCCGCACACTCGATTGCGTCAGCATTTTTGCACTCAGTTGTGAGGATGCGGCGACCTTGACCGATGTTGCCATCTGGTACGACGTTGATGATCCGTACGCCAGGCCCAATCCATTCAGCAATCGCCGGCGCTACTTCAGTGATGCGCCGCGCTCATTCCGCTTTGGCGTGCCGATGGAGCTGGATTTTCAGGGCGATCAGGAAACGCGCGCGTTGTTCAGCGAAAGCGTCGAGCGATTGCAGGTACTGGGCGGTGAAGTTGTCAGCCTGGACTTTTCCCCGTTTCTGGAGGCCGCCAAACTGCTTTACGAAGGGCCGTGGGTCAGCGAACGCGCGTGGGCGACGCGCAACGTAGACCGCGCCTCGATGCTGCCGGTAATCAGACAGATCATCGAGGGCGCCGACGGCAAAACTGCCGAGGACGCATTTGCCGCGCAATATCGTCTCGCCGCATTGAAGAAACAGTGTGATGCGCTGCTGCTGGATCTGGATTTCGTGCTCACACCCACTTGCCCCCGATTTTATACCCGCGCAGAAATGGCCGAGCAGCCTATCCTTAACAACGCTGTATTGGGTACCTATACCAACTTTGTGAATTTGCTGGATTACAGCGCGACAGCGGTGCCGGTCGGGTTTACTGCTTGTGGGGTGCCCTGGGGTGTCACCCTGTTTGCCCGGGCCTTTGAGGATATGACGCTGCTAAGCTATGCCGGTATGTTGCACCGCGACTGCGAAATGCCGCTGGGAGCGACCGGCCACCGCCTGCTACCTGCAAGTGCCACACCGAGCCCTGCAGTCGTGAAAGAGGTTGAAGTGGTGGTGTGCGGTGCGCATTTACAGGGACAACCCCTGAACTGGCAACTCACTGAACGCGGCGGGTTGATGATGGAAAAAACCACCAGTTCACCGCATTATCAGCTGTATGCGCTACCCGATGGCAAACGACCGGCAATGGTGCGTGACGAAACGCAGGGCACAGCCATAGAAGTGGAAGTCTGGTCGCTGCCGCATGACAGCTTTGGCAGTTTTGTCGTGGCCATTCCTGCACCGCTGGGTATCGGCAAAGTCGAACTGGCTGACGGCCGGTGGCTGAGCGGCTTTATCTGTGACGGGTATGGTTTGACGGGTGCAAAAAACATCAGCAGCTATGGTAGCTGGCGCAATTGGTTGGACGCGAAATAACACAGCCGGGCACTGCTTATGATCGACTTCGTGGCAACCTTCATCGTTTTCTTCGCCGTTATTGATCCTATTGGTACGGTCCCGGTATTTATTGCTGTAACTCGGCATCTCGATGCCAGGGCCAGGCGGCGGGTTGCGCTGCGCGCGACATTTGCAGCTGCCGTTATTCTCGTATTTTTTGTTGTCGCTGGTGAAATCATCCTGATTTCCCTGGATATTCCACTTTCAGCATTTCAGATTGCCGGTGGCATCGTACTCTTCCTGTTTGCCCTCTCGATGATTTTTGGTGAGAGCAAACCTGAGCAGGAAATGCAGTTGGCGCAAAACGGGCATGATACTGCGATCTTCCCACTTTCCGTTCCGTCGATTGCCTCTCCCGGCGCCATGCTTGCTGCAGTTATTCTTACCGAGAACTCGCGCTACAGCATCATTGAGCAGGCCCAGACTACAGCGACTATGCTGCTTGTCCTGGTAGTGACTTACGTAATGATGCTGCTGGCCAGCGTAATCCACCGTATTGTCGGCAGCAGTGGCGCCAGTATTATCAGCCGCATTATGGGATTGATACTCGCTTCGGTTGCCACCAAGAACACGTTGGCCGGAATAGATTCGTACTTCGGCCTGTAGCAACCGATTCGTTTGGCTGCGTACGATTTCTCCGTCTCGCCATCGCGTTCGCGCTGCTTACAACCTATCGTCGTTGCAGCTGCCGGGGTTGACCGGGTTACAGCGTGCAATTCCCCCGCCCGGTAGTGTTACCTGGTAGTCGCTGAACCTCAGGTCCGGAACCGGGTAGTCCGTGCTGATGAAGTGCGCGCCGCTGCTCAATGCGGCATCGCGTTGCGTGGTATCGCCAGTGCGCGCCTGCTCGGTGTCGGCATCGGCGCGGGTGCGCACCATATAGCCCAGTTTCACCAGTGATTCGATATCACCGGGATTGGCCAACGGATCGTTGCGTTTCATAAAGGCAGCTTCCGGTGTGCCGGCGGGCGAGTCCGTAAACAACACGCGTCCCTGCAGGGAGGTGTGCCCGGCTATGTACAGTTCACGTGCGCTACCGGTGTTGTCGAGCGCAAACATGATTTTTCCCCGCGCTTGAGACAGGCGCGGCCAGCCCTCGGTCAGCACTGCTGCCTCCAACGTGGCATAATCGCCGCGCACGTCGTCAGGTACCAGCAATTGCTCTGGCGGAAATACACTGCGAACCTCGTCATCGATACGATTGAGTGCCTCCATGCCGAACGGCAGTGGCGTGACAAAACCCAGATTGAGCGGGTCGGGAATTTCGTCGTCCTTGGCTTCCACCAATACCGTTATCGGCAGGTGTCCGGGATGCGCGTCTGACCAGGCCTTGATTTCCTCAAGGCAACTGACGAAGGTGTAGCAGGTTGTCTCGTAGTCGATATCCTGCACATGCAGCACTTTGAGGCCCGGCTCATCCAGTTCCGGGATTCCCGATGCCGGGTCTTCCCCAAACAGGGTGCGCGCCGGGTGGTTGGCGTACAACCCGCCCATGGGGTCATCAAAAATATCGAGCTCTATCTGGCGGATTCCCTGGTTATCGAATTGTTCCTGCAAAGGCGCATGCGAGTAGTCCAGCGTGGGTGCGATATCAGGGATAAATGCCAGCAGCACCGCAAACAGATCGTCGCGCGCCCGAACGTGGTAGCTGTTATGGCTGCCGAGGTATTGCACCTCATTCATCCGTGTATCGTCGCCAATGATGTCAGGGGACGAATCCGAGGAATTACTGCATCCGCTTGTCATTGGCAGCAATAAAGCGGCGATCAAGCCGGCCAGGGTCGGGCGAAATGCGGATTTAAGTGTCACCATGGGAAAAGCCTTTTTTATTGGTTTTCAGGAACATACAAGAAGGCCATTTAGACATTTTTTTCGTCGATTTGATAGATCGCACAGTCGATCAGCGTAATGTGGTCGAACTTTTTGGCCGAACGTTGACCAAACCAGATGCATCCTCGCGTGTTGCGGGGATTGCTATACAATTATCCGGCAATTGGGCATCACCACACCAGCGAGCCATCGCTGCGTAACGCGGGAGTAGCACGATGAAAACACTACGACACTTCAAACACCTGGTACTGATTCTGTTTTTTCTGGCGCCCTGCGGTTTCGCCTGGGCGGACTGGGAACTCGATAGCACAGAGTCCAGTGTCAACTTTGTCTCAATAAAGAATGACGCGGTCGGGGAAGTTCACAGCTTTCCTGCACTGGTGGGCTATATCAGCGCCACCGGTAAGGCCGATGTCACGATCGAACTTGGCAGCGTGCAAACAGCAGTCGACATTCGCAACGAGCGTATGCGTGAAATGCTGTTTGAAACCGTCAAATTTCCCACCGCTACGATCAGTGCACAGGTTGATCCTGCGGTACTGGCGGTTGCCGCTGCCGGCGGCGTAGTGACAGCAGAGCTGCCCGTTACCCTGTCTTTGCACGGTCAGGACAAGGCGCTGACTATTCCGGTGGTGATTGTCGGTGAAGGCGATAATCGACTGCGCGTCTTCAGCGCCCAACCGGTGATAGTAAACGCCGCCGACTTTGGTCTGGGGGCCGGCGTGCAGGCATTGCAAAAAATCGCCGGTCTGCAAGCGATCAGCAATGCTGTGCCGGTAACCTTGCAATTGTTGTTTGTGCCAGCCAAGTAAGAGTCACGTGTCGCAAGATGTCGAGCATCAACTGCTACGAGCGAACGGCATAACGCTGCATCTGGCTCGGCAGGGCGAGGGGCCATTGGTGGTGTTGTGTCACGGCTATCCAGGGTTGTGGTATAGCTGGCGTCACCAGATGCGGGCTCTGGCCCAGGCTGGCTTTTGCGCGGTAGCTCTGGATATGCGCGGTTACGGCCGCAGTTCCAGACCGTTGCCGATTACGGAGTACGGGTTCGATAAACTCAGTGCCGACGTGCTGTCGGTGCTCGATCATTTTGGCCGGCAACAGGCGGTGCTGGTCGGACATGATTTTGGTGCCAATCTCGCCTGGCACATGGGTGTTTACTATCCACATCGGATTCGCGCTATCGCGCCACTGTGCGTGCCCTATGACATGGAGCTGGCCGGTGGCAGCGAGGAGCTTCCCTCCCGGCTGTTTGCCGCCATTGCGGAGCAGCATTTTTTTCACATGCACTACTACCAGGCCGAGGGTGTTGCCGAGCGCCACCTGATTGGCCGCGAGCGCGAGTTCCTGACCAGATTATTCTGGGCCTTGTCGGCCGACGGCGAACTGCTGAACTGGGAGCACTTTCCTATGGAAGGGACGCACTATATCGATGTGCTGGATGAGCCATCGCAACCACTGCCGTGGCCGTGGTTGTCGGTTGAGGACATGGACTACTACGTGCAGGAATATCTTTGCGCCGGCCCGGAGCTGGCATTTATAGGCGGTGCCAACTCCTATCGGGTGATGGATTACAACTGGCATTTACAGCGTGGTCGCGCGCATGCCGAGGTGACAGTGCCCACACTGTTCGTGGGGGGCGAAGAAGACCCGGTTATCAAACTAGCCGGCGACGAGCCGTTTGCTCACATGCGCGAGAAAGTGAAGGATCTTCGCGGTCTTGCGTTGCTGCCGGGTGCAGGACATTTTATCCAGCAGGAAAAGCCAGCGCTGCTGAACCCCATGCTCTTGCAGTTCCTGCACAGCCTGCAGCCAGCAGACTGAACTGGCTGCAGCACAGAGACTTCTCTAGTTCGAATTTTCCAGGCGCATTGGCGGTCCCCCGGAGAGGCTCTGGTACAACTGCTGGTAGTTGCGATTGCCCGGTGCGATCTGTGTCAGCATTGCGGCGTAGTCGCGGGCCTTGTCACGCTGGCCCAGTTCGGCGCTGTAATTACTCAGTGCCAGCAGCACTTCCTCGCTTTGCGGCACGCTGCGCAACAACGCCTGCAGCTGGGTGATGGCCTCCGCCGGTTTGCCCAGGTCGTGCAGCGCGATGGCGTAAACAAAGCGGTGCCGGGTACCCTCGGTTTCCAGTTGTGCCGCCTTTTGTAGATACTCCAGCGCCATTTCAGGTTGCCCGTTGCGGGTTTCAAGCAGCCCCAGCGCATGCAGTACAGAGCCGTTGTCCGGTGCCACCGCGAGCGCTTGCAGCAGCAGTACACGCGCTTCGTCATCTTTGGACTGGCCGCGTAACAGGTCCGCCAGATTCAGATAGGCAGGGATCAACTGTGCATTCAAATACAGCGCTTCACGGTAGGCGGCTTCCGCAGCCTGTTCATCACCCCTCGTGAGATAGAAGATGCCCAATTGCAATTGTACGGCGGGCATATCGGCGTCCATTTGCAGTACCTTCACGTACTCGTCAAACAATGTGTGCAATCGCGCGGCCTGCTCCGGTGATACCTGATCGAGAGGTACGCCTGCCAATGACGCTGCTACTTCCATGCGCACAGAAGTGACCGGATCTTCGATCAGGTGATCCAGCAATTGAAAGCGCTGCTGTAGCGGCAGGAAATCCAGTGCGCGCACAGTGCTGGTGCGCAGCAGCGGATCATCGTCGTACAACAATTGCGTGGCGGTTTGCAGTGCATCGCGCCCGCCCGCTTCGCCCAGCGCTTCCATCGCAGTCGCGCGCCAGATCGCAGGGGTATTGGTGTCACTGGCAATCTGCGCGAGTTGCGGTACAGCACGATAATCGCCCTGCGCCATGCGCTGGAATGCGCGCGCCGGGTGGTTTCCAGTATCGCGGAACTGCACGCCCCAGCGGCGCAGTGCATCGAGCGCCCACGTTGCGTCCTTGTCGGTATGACACTGGTTGCAGGCGTTGGGGGTGCCCATCACCATACTCAGGTCGGGGCGCGGTATCCGCATGCTGTGGTCGCGCCGTGCATCCACACCCATGTAAGTGGTCTGAGGCATGTGACAGTTCGCGCACAATGCACCACTGGAGCCTTGCTCATGGTGATGGTGTTGCGCCGTGTCGTAACGACTGGGCAGGTGGCACTGCGCACACACGCCATTGTCCGGGGCGCGCAGTTGCAGGCTGTGCGGCTCATGACAATTGCTGCACACCACGCCCGCCTGATGCATTTTGCTTTGCACGAAGGAACCGTAAACGTAGACCTCATCGCGAATCTGGCCGTCGTGGTAGTAAAGCGGCGATTGCGGTAGTGCAAGACGATGAGTGTCCAGCAGATTTGCGCCGTAGTGATAATCGCCGAGGGTGCCGCGACGCGAATGGCAGCGACCGCAACTGTCGATCTGCGCATTCGATGTCAGCGGTGTGGTGCGGCTGGCGATGTGGGCATCTTTGGCCAGGGCCCATGTGCCGCGCTGTGCCAGTGCGGTCGGGAATCCGCCGTTTTTCGCTCCATCGAGTTTGCCTTCATTGGCGAGCGCTGTATGCTGTTCGCCGGGCCCGTGACAGGCCTCGCAGCCGACGTCCAGTTCTGCAAATTGGGTATCAAACGAGCGCGATGATGCGGTGTAGTTCTTTTTCAGGTCAGTGCTGTGGCACTCGGCGCAGTTGGTATTCCAGTTCTGGTAGGGGCCGGTCCAGTGCAGGGGATCCTTGTAATCAATCTTTTCATCGGGATACAGGTGATACCAGCGTTGCCCGCCGTCTGCTTTGGGACGCGCATCCCAGGCGATACTGAGCGCCTGCAGGCGACCTCGTGACAGGGGCAGCAAATACTGTTGCAAGGGGGTGACGCCGAAGACGTAGGCGACTTCAAAATCCTTCAGCTTGCCGTCTTCCCCGTCGGTGTTGACCATGTACTTGTCACCCTTGCGAAAGAACCGGGTGGTGACGCCGTTGTAGGTGAAGCTGGCATTGTCGAAATTGCCCAGCACAGTATCGGGCGCAGGCAGTTGCATTGCGAGGTCGTGGTGCGAGCCCTGCCACAGGGAATACTCCTGCGCGTGACAGCCCTGGCAGGCCTCGGATCCGGTGAAAGCGTGGCCAGCGGTGCTGAAAACCAGCATCGCACTGAGGAAAAGTCGTATTAACACGTCGCGATTACCTGTCGCTGATGAAGCGCACACATTACCAGTCACGTCGCAGTATGGACAGCACTGAGCACCCTACCTATCATGGACAGCTGCTGCGACAAATCGGGTCGCATGCGATGCGATGAACAGCACATGGGGGCGAGCGGGCAATGAAGCTGGGGATATTAAAGACCGATACGGTACGACCAGAATGGGTGCCCGAATTCGGCGAGTACCCCGATATGTTCATGCGGCTGTTGCGCCAGGCAGACCCTGAGCTCGAGTTTGTCATCTACGATGTGGAGCACGGGCAATACCCCGCACATATCGATGAGGTTGACGCGTACTTGATCACCGGCAGTAAATCGGGCGTTTACGAAGACAAGCCGTGGATCGCTCAACTGATGGCGTTCGTGCGTGAACTGCACCGCAGGCACAAAAAACTCATCGGTATCTGTTTCGGTCATCAGGTGGTGGCGCAAGCACTTGGCGGCAGAGTCGAAAAGTCACCCAAGGGCTGGGGTGTAGGTCTTCACACACACCGCTTTCATACCGCGCCTTCCTGGCATGATCAGGATGATCTGGAACTCAGTATCCTGGTCAGCCACCAGGACCAGGTGGTGGAAGTGGCCGATGACGTACAAGTGCTTGCTGGCAGCGAGTTCTGCGAAAATGCAGTTTGTCAGGTGGGCGATCATATCCTGACGTTCCAGGGTCATCCGGAGTTTGTACCCGGCTACGCGGAAGCTATCATGGTGTTGCGGCGGGAGCTCCTCGGTGAAGAGGTCTACGCTGAGGGCATGGCGTCGATGAGCGGTACACATCAAGGAACACGCGTGGCGAACTGGGTGCTGAATTTTTTGCGCAGTTGATTCGCGATATCTCGGCAGCTGGTTTATCGTTTGTCAGACCAGCATATTAACTTCGCATGCTGAACCACCAGGAGTGTTATGAGAATTACTGGAACGATAGCATTAACTTTGGTGTTGTTTGCAGCTTCTGGTGTGCAATCAGAGGAACTTCTCAAGACAACAACGACATGGGAAGGGGGCAGCATTGCCTATCCGCAGGGGCAGGCTGAGGTTACTGCTTTCATATTAAAAATTGCTCCCGGCGAAACGCCCAAATTTCATTGTCACCCGGTGCCTACGCTAGGTTATGTCTTAAAGGGCAGTCTTGAAGTGGAAACGAAAGACGGCAAAAAAATTGTGCTGCACGAAGGTGATTCAACAGTCGAGGTATTGCGCACTGTACATCGGGGTAAGGCCCTTGAAGGCCCCGTCGAAAT
Organism: Halioglobus sp.; assembly: GCA_041396025.1. Taxonomy (GTDB): domain Bacteria; phylum Pseudomonadota; class Gammaproteobacteria; order Pseudomonadales; family Halieaceae; genus Marimicrobium. Next base: position 350,944 of record JAWKZL010000001.1, read on the forward strand.
CATCGTATTTTACGCCGGTGCTACCGATATACCGACGACGGTTTTTCCAGAGAACGACCCCGAAAACCTTTATTGCAATAAGTAATCCCGGGTCCGAATGCCATCTCCGGTTCCAACCGGGTAACTTTCAGGCTGCCTTCGCACTGCGGTTGCGTTTTTTGGCCGTTTTGGTGCTACCGGCTGGCGCTCGGCGATGCGCTACACGTTTCGCTGCTATCTGCTTTACAAACTTTACCATTGCAGTCTCCCACTCCCTGATGTCACCGGGATGGCAGATTACCAGGCCACGCACATCGGGCAATGAGTCGGAAAGTTCCATGGCAGTCGAGACCGGGTGAGCCATATCATCTTCCCAGGCCAGTATCAGAGTCGGTATCTGCAGTTGTCGCAATATATCCGGGTCCGGCATATCGGACTGCGCAGCACCTCCCAGCGCGGCTTGCACATGCAGGGGGTTCGCCTTGGCCAGACCCTTCATCGTGTGTAGCGTCAATTGGCTGCGACCGTCTTCGCGCATCGGAATGGGCAGTAGATCCAGCAGGCGATACGGTGCGGCGCCAAAAAATCCTGACACCCGGGCCAGGCGGCGGTATATCGCCGATTGCCTGGGCCGTGTATTCCAGGCGGTAGGGGGCAGGACAAGTACCAATCCGGCAACCTGATCCGGTTGTTGTGTGGCGGCTTCCAGTGCAGTGGCGGCACCCATCGAAATGCCTCCCAGAATGCAGCGTTTATGACCGCCGGAGACAGCAAACCAGCGTGCAACAGCGAGCATATCCTCTGCCATTCTTCCCCACTGATAATCTTCCTTTTTGTAGCTGCCATCAGAGTTTCCGTGGCCACGGGCGTCATAACGTACAACCTGTGTGTAGCGCTCGATACCACTCCAGTCCCACAGTCCAGCCCGATCCTCAACCCGCATACTACCCATCAGACTGTGCCCCCAGACAAAGGGTACACCCTTGCCGCGGCTGCGCACCGCCAACTCTACATCGCCAAAACACTGCAGGTAACTGTGGTTCTTCATCGCGCAACCTCCGAGCGGACAGTGTCGATCCGGGACGCCTGATTCTCCGCACAGACTTTTTGCAGACCGGCCAAGGCGTCGACCAGACCGTCAGCCAACCTGTCTATATCCGGAACTGATTTTTTGCACCCCATCAGGGAGAAGTTCAGGTTCCCCGCGTAGCTCCAAACCGTTATGTTAAGGCCGCAGCCCTCGACAAGTGGCCCCATCGAATAGATGTCGACCAATGTTCCGAAGTTTCCCGATATTTTTTCGGCGGGGCCAGGCACATTGGAAATTATAACGTTGGTCATGGGCCTGTAGCTTTCCTTCTCCGGCTGGCGTCGACGCTGCTTGAAGTTCGTTTTCCACAGGGAAAACAACGGCGGCAGAAAATGCATCAACTCAATAAAAGTGGTTCTGCCCAAGAGATCCAGTTCCTGTTTTCCCAGCATGGTTGCACGCTGAATAGCTCGAAAGCGCTCACCCGCATCGGCAATGTTGGTCCACAGACAGGTGAGCAGGTAGGTGGTGCGGTTGCCCGATGCACGGCTCGATCCCGGCTCGTCAGCCGATACCGGGATCGCTGTGCACAAGGGCTCTTCGGGCAAATCCTGGTGAAACAGCAGGTACTCGCGAATTGCTGTCGCAGACAGTGCAAGGACGATATCGTTGATCGACCCTCCCAAGGAGTGGGCCACTGCCTTCGCATCGTGTAGTGGAATCTGTCGTGTCGTAAAGCTGCGGCGGGCAGTAATGGCGTGGTTAAAGCGCGTTCTGGGCGGCGGGTGTGCCAGTCGCGCCACGGTGGGCGAACCAACATCACGATGGAAGGCAAACAATTGTTTGCCCGCACGCCAAAGAACCGCCAGAAAGGCGGGAAATTCCCGGATATCCTTGCTGAAGTGGTCGCGCATTGCATCCCACAACAGGCGTGCGCCGCTGGGCAGTGCCTCCGGCTTCCAGGATGTCGGCGCAAGCGATTGCAGCTGGAGATTCGCCTGTTGTTCAAATAGTCGACTGAGGTAGCGCACAGTCGCTGCACCATCAGCGAGACAGTGATGAATTTTGTGCACCACTGCCACCCGATCATGTTCGAGTCCCGTCAATATCCACAATTCCCACATGGGCCGTGACCGGTCAAGGCGATGGCATATTATCTGGGACACCATGTCGTGTAGTTCCGCCATACCTCCAGGCTCGGGCAGAGCTGCGCGATAGATATGAGAATCCAGATCGAATTCCGGGTCGTCCACCAGCACCGGGTGATGCAGGTTCAGTGGTACAAACATCACCCGCTGACGCAACATGGGAACAATTTCCAGCGCGGCCTCCAGTCGTTTGTGGAGGGTCGCAAAGTCCTCCCGTTGGTAGTGCGACTCAAGAATTTGTACCTTGAGTGTGTGCCTCAATACTGTCGGTGTTTCCGTGTAAAGAAAGCTCGCATCCTGGCCGCTGAGTCTATGCACGGTTTCTCCCCCGCGATTTGCCTCGACGCGAGACACTCAGGCAGGCCCGCGCAAGTTCTTCACCGAACTGCGGGTTCAGGCAGGCAAGGTGGCCCTCGTCATACTCAAACAATTCACTTCCGTCGATCAAGTCGGCCATCTCCCGCTGGTGCTGCGGGGGAATCGTTCGATCGCGCAGGGTACACACCACTGCGGTAGGTACATCAATCTCATGCAGCCATTCACTGGCGTCATGGGTCGCCATCTCGCGCCCGCTTTCAACCACCATGCGTAAACTCGCGCGACGCAGTTCATCCAGTGCCCAGCGAGCCTCATCCTCGTGCAGTTGATCTGACAGGCGCGGCAAAAAGCGCTTTACCAGACCCTTGGGCAGGTGGCTGATAAGTTCTATGGCATTACCCAGTCCCACCATGGCGGCGAACATTGGTAAAATGAAAAGTTCCTCATGACGGGCAACACGCGCCTTGTAGTTGGTAGCAGCGAGCACCAGTCCTGCCACATGCTGCGGATGTCGGTGCCAGAGGTATTGTATGATGGCGCCACCCATTGAATAACCGACTGCGATAACGGGGCCGCACTCTACCTCGTCTATCAGTGCCGCCAGATCATCGGCCGCCAGTGCAAAGGTAAAGCGCTCGTCTCCCCGCGAGCTGCGACCATGTCCGCGCACGTCCGGAGCTATAATATTAAAATGTTTGGACAATGCAGGGAAAAGCCGGAACCAGTTAAGACCTGAAGAGACCACCATGCCATGAACCAGTAGCAGGGTTGGTTTGCCAGGATTGAGGTGCTGCCGGTAAAAATAGCTACCAAGCCCCGGAAGTTCGACAAATACGCCACTGGCCTGCGCAAGCCCGTTGGCCGATTGCCTAAACGTCGCTGGTGCACTTACATTTTGCACAATATCTCCCAGGGCGGATCACGCCCTACTTGGACTTTGGCTTGCTGCTTGCTTTACTCGTCCTCGCTGGAACTTTGCGTGGCACCGCCGCCTTATTGGCCGCAGTGGCTTTCTTTCTGGTAGTGAGTGTTTTGCGTGGCGCATTTTTCGCTGTATTTCGTTTCGCAGGCCTTGCGCGCGCCGGTTTGCTGGCAAGTTCGAGGTACTCGTCCAGGGCACGCTGCAACCCGTCTACAATCAACCAGGGATCAGGCACGAGTTTTGGCTCTATCGCTACACCAACATCTACCTGATCAACGTAACTCACACAGGTGAAATTAATACCGATACCCGGAGTAATAATCGACATCGGGAACATGGTATCCAGGCGTGCGCCTGCCACGTACATCGGTCTATCGCTACCGCGCACATTAGAGACGATCAGGTTAGAGCCCAACATCTGCGATGCCTGCTCTGGTGAGGAGGCACTCATCATGGCCGTCACCATCCAGGGTGGCAGAGACTGGATAATCTCAATAAATCCCTTGCCCCCTCCGCGAACGAGTTGCTTCGCCTCCTCGCACTCCGCATTGATGGCTTTCAGGCGTGCTACCGGGTCAGCCAGGTCTGTAGCAAGCGTAACCGGCACCTGTGTAATCCGGTTGCTGATTTCATCATCATCCCCAGTGCGCAGGGACACCGGAATTGCCGTCCTCAGTGACAGCTCGGGAAGTTCATCCCTGGCCAGCAGGTAATCACGCAAGGTCGTGGATACCAGCGCCAGCAACACATCATTGACGGAGACATCAAATGCTTTCCTGACCGACTTGATATCAGTGAGGGACAGTGAGCCGAAAACAAATCCCCTGTCCGGCCCCACATCACCATTGAATCGCGAAACAGGCGTATCGGACCTGGGTCTGCTGTGGCTCTGCTTCAAACTCAGCTTTTCCAGGAGTTTAGGGCCGACCATGTCGAACAGCTGCCGATACATCGCGCCAGGGAAGCGTGCGAGATGCAGCGCTGTGGTCGCTGACATACGCAAAAAGTCTGGCACTTCGCCTGCTCTGGCATTGCGGATAGCATCACCCACTGGGCGGGGCTTGGCGTTTGGCTCGAAATCACACAGGAGCTCACCCAGCTTACTCGCGCCCTGCCCGTCCATCATGCAGTGATGTAGTTTTTGCAGGATGGCGTACTTGCCCCCGGCGAGACCTTCTATGAACCAGAACTCCCACAGTGGCTTGCAGCGATCAAGATGTTTGCTGTACAGGTGTGCAACCACTTCTGACAGCGCCTCCCGATCACCCGGCGATGGCACGGCGATCCGTTTAAAATGATTCTCGTAACAGAAATCTTCATCCTCGACCCAATAGGGGAGGTCGAGACCCAGCGGCACTTCGTGCAGTCGCCAACGAAAGTGCGGCACGTCGCTGATTCGCTCAATGACCTTCTCCCTCAGGTACTCGAAGCTAAAATCAGGGCAGTTGCTGGTGTCCAGAACTACCAGGCCGGCGGTGTGATGATAGACATCGCTTGTTTCACCGGCCACGAAGAGAATGTCTTCCTTACCAAGTTGTCGCACTGAAGCCATACGGTGTTCCTGATTATCATGCAGGGGGAACCTGACATCGCATTTCAGTGTGTATCAAGCCTCTATAAGCCGGTAATGATTTGCATCAAGAGAACAGCCAGTTGCGTTTGCACTGCGAGTGGCCACGACAGGTGTTCTCGCTACACGTTGAGTTGGGCGCTGCCGGAATACTGTGCCTTGATCTCTTTCTTCAGCACCTTACCGGTTGCACCGGTAGGCAGCGCTTCAGTGCGTGTCCATATTTTTGTCGGTACTTTGTAGGACGCTAACCGTGCAGCAACGAACTCCCTGAGTTCCTGTTCGGAAACTGTGTCTGCCGTGCCAGTCTGAACAACGGCGACTACCTGTTCACCCAATACGTCATCGGGCAAACCAAATACGCAGGCCAATACCACCGCGGGATGCTCCGCAAGCGCTGCCTCAACTTCGGCGCAGTAGATATTTTCACCGCCGCGGATGATCATGTCCTTGAGGCGATCAACCAGGTAGATAAACCCCTGCTCATCGATTTTGCCCACATCACCGGTGTGAAACCAACCCTCTGTGAACGCGGCTGCGGTGTCCTCGGGCCGCTGCCAGTAACCTTTCACCACATTTGGCCCGCGCACCCACAGCTCGCCCAGTTCGCCGGGGGCGAGTTGCTCTCCGGCTTCGTTTACCACCTTGACGTCGCACACCGGTGACGCGGGGCCAACACTGTTGGGCTTTTCTGCATAGTCCAGCCTGCTATTCGTAGCGATACCCGCTGAGGTCTCAGTAATTCCCCAACCGTTAGACGCCCCTACCGCAGGCATCGCCGCCTTGATCCGCCGCAGCAGATCCGGTGGTGCGGGAGCGCCCCCGTAACCGATATTGGTTACTGTGGACAAATCCCGCTGCTCTGTTTCGTTCACATCCAACAGTTGCCTGACCATGGAAGGCACCCCGCTGAAAATGTTGATCTGCTCGCGCTCAATAAGCTCCAGCGCTACCACTGGATCCCATTTGTGCATCATCACGATTTTGCCACCGTTGGCCAGCGAGCCCAGTAACATGCCGTGGCAGCCAGTTACGTGAAAAAGCGGAACCGTCAGCAATACAGACCGCTGGGTTTTCCTCATGCCCATGAGGTCGAACAGTGTGCCACCACTGCGCAATATGCCCTGCACTCCACTGAAGGGCATGGTCAGCGCTGCGCTGCAAAAATTACGGTGTGTTCCCAGTGTGCCCTTGGGAAAGCCCGTGGTGCCGGAGGTGTAAAACAGCGTGGCATCGTCCTCAGGTGCAATGGCCAGTTCGGGCAGCCTGAGATCTTCACTTGCGCCCTGCCACAAGGATTCGATGGTGGTTACGCCATCGGCAACATCGTCACATCGCACCGCGACGAAATGTTTCACCGGCAAATCCGAATGGACTTTTTGCAGTCGCTCCAGTCGCTGCGCATCGGCGAACACCAGACTGGCACCTGAGTCCTTTAACCCGTACACGAGTTCATCGCTGGCCCACCAGGCGTTAAGCGGTACCACCACCGCACCGACCGATGCTGCCGCCCAGAAGGCGATTGACCACTCCGGATAGTTGCGCATGGCGATTGCCACCCGATCGCCTTTTCTGATGCCGAAACGCTCGACCAGCTGGTGCGCTACCGCTGCCACGCGACCGTAGTGTTGTGCGTAGCTGAGGTGTTCGCCCCTATACACAATGAAATCCGCCTCGGCGTATTGGAGGCTGTTCTGCATAAGAGCCGCCATGGACGGGGCCGCCTTTTTCCAACAGCGGGTGTCGCGGCCGGCAATCGTGACGTGCTCGATCTCGAAGGGCATTCCAGGTGCACACAATGCGTTCCTGATGTCGTCGAATGACGGGCGGGCTGCGGTTTTCGGAAATCTTTTGTAGAGCTCCGTCTTGATCATGAATTTCAGTAATTTTAGCGGTGACTGCATGGCGTTTTCCTCGTTAGCGAGGCACAGGCAAAACCCTTCAGCTCTTACCCGAATCTACCTTGAGGTTATAAGACCGTTTTTTACCCAGGATAACCATGACTCAGAACAAGGAATGCATCGCTGCCAATTTGTCAGGCAATGTTCAGTCCTGCAAAACGGCTGCAAAAAAGGTGAACATGAGCAGTAAGAGATACGCCTGCGTGTAGCCGGTTACCATGCCCCGGTGTTAGGCATCGAAGCCCACGGTTCCTGCGGCGGCAATGCATCACCGGCCTGCAGCAACTCGATCGAGATACCATCCGGCGAACGCACGAAGGCCATATGGCCATCGCGCGGCGGTCGGTTGATCACCACGCCGCCGTCCATCAGGCGCTGGCAGGCATCGTAGATGTTGTCCACACGGTAGGCCAGATGGCCGAAATTGCGACCGCCGGAATAGTTTTCCGGGTCCCAATTCCAGGTGATTTCCACCAGTGGGCTGTGGCCCGCTGCGGCGCGCTCGACATCGTCTGGCGCGGCCAGGAACACCAGCGTGAAGCGGCCCGCTTCGCTGTCGTGGCGACGCACTTCCACCAGCCCCAGCTTGTTGCAGTAAAAATCCAGTGTTTCGTCGAGGTCGCGTGCGCGCACCATCGTGTGCAGGTATTTCATGTGTGTTGCCTCGCTGCTGCCTGTTTACCTGCCAGGCGGCCGGAAAAGGACGCGTCGCCCACCGACATACCACTGCTGTAACCTTCGGCGCGGCGCACTATGCCACAGGCGGTGCGACCCGCAGCATACAGGCCGGGGATCACTTCGCGCTGCGGGTCCACCACTTCGCCGGTGGGCAGCGTATCCAGTCCGCCCAGCGTGAAGTATGGCAGGAAAGTGCCGCGACCCGGAGTGATATCCAATGCAACCAGCGGCGGCACCAGCGGCTCCAGCCATTCGGCTGCTTTGTGGCACTGGGTGTCCTCACCATTGACGCAATCCTCGTTGTACAGCGCAATGGTCTGCTGCAGGGTGCCGTGGCGCAGCCCCAGTTCTTCCTCCAGCTCTGCGACGGTCTCACCGGTACCCGCTACTGCGGCGCCCATGTAGCTCACGCGTTCGTAGTCTGCATACTGATCCACGGTAAGGATAAAGTAGACTCGCTCCGACTGCTGGCGCAACACAAATGCGCCGAGACGTCCGTGGTATACGTCTTCATTGATGAAACGCTGGCCCTGGTCGTTGATCACGATACCCTTGGTCATACTGGCGGGCGGGTAGTACGGCACGCTGATAAATCCCTCGTGCATATTGATTGCTGCGCCGCCAACCGCCACTCCCAACATAATACCGGTGCCGGTGTCGCCGGGATTGCCAATCGGCGTATTGCCGGCGGTGAGCATGGGCGCATATTTGCGTACCATTTCCTCGTTCATCACGAAGCCGCCAGCGCACAATATGACACCCCTGCGTGCACGCACATTGAGCTCCTGCTGATCCTTGCGAATGACCAGCCCTACGACTTCATCCTCGTCGTTCACGATCAGAGTCAGAGCGCGCGTCTCATATTCGACAGTGATCGCATCCCGCTTCTCCACGTTCTCGGTGACGATCTTCATGAACAACGGGCCGCCATTGTCGCCCTCAACGTAGAGATTGTGTCCGCGCGGGCAGGGCTTGGCCTGTTGTGCAAACGGGTAGGCTTTCTCACTGCCGGTGTACAGCAGGCCATCATCCGTCAGACACATGATCGCTCGCTCCTTGTGAAAGCTGTCCTTGAACGGCACGCCGATATCGACCAGCCACTGGAAGTGATCCTTGCTGTTTTCACAGTAATTGCGAATTTTCGTCTCGTCCGCCTGCGGACCGGCGGCCATCATCATATAGGTGAACATGTCCTCGGTACTGTCCTCGAAGCCACAGGCCTGCTGCACGCGCGTACCGCCGCTGCCGCCCATGTAGATTTCGGCGCTGGACATTGCGGTGGAACCGCCGCTGGCGCTGGCCAACTCGAAGATGGTGACGCTGGCCCCGGCATCCGCCGCCTCGATGGCTGCGCAGCCGCCCGCCCCGCCAAATCCGACGATGGCAACGTCAGTCTCCCTGTCCCAGTGCTTCACGTCGCGCGCCTTGCGCGGGCGGGAGGGGTTGGTTTTTGCGGGCTCGGACATTACTGCATACCTCGGTAATCGGGCGCGGCGCGGTGCGCCCAGTGCAATTCAAATCAGGATAGGGGATTAAAGCGGTTTCACCAGGGCCTTACAACGACACCTGCGGCCACCCGGCTTAACAATTTGTACGCGATCGTTGTTTCTTCCCTGCCCTCCTGTTGACGGCTGCTGCGAGAAGGTCTGGGTGGTTGCGCGCTGGTATTGCCTGCCCGCTGGGGTACAATCCCCCGCTTTTCCCCGAGGTAGTGACTCTCCATGTGGTTCAAGAATATCCGCGCTTATCGCCTGACCAGGCCGTTCGATCTCTCGCCCGAGCAGCTGGCGCAAAAACTCGTCGTGCGCAGCTTTGTGCCCTGCGCCAAATCGCAGGCTGTGTCTGCCGGCTGGGTGTCGCCATTGGGCGAGGAATCCGAAGAACTGGTACACGCCGCCGCCGGCCGCCTGTTGCTCAAACTCAAACGCGAGGAAAAGTTGCTGCCCTCCACGGTGGTGCGCGAGCAACTGGATGAGAAAATTGCGGCCATCGAGGCTGACCAGGGGCGCAAGGTCTACCGCAAGGAACGGCTCAACCTGAAAGATGAAATCGTGCAGGATTGCCTGCCGCGCGCCTTCAGTCGCTCGACCTACATGTATGCCTACATCGACGTCAAGGCGAACTGGATTTTTGTCGATTCAGCCAGTGCCTCGCGTGCCGAGGAACTGCTCAACCTGTTGCGCGAGGGCATCGGCAGTTTTCCGCTGCTGCTGCCGCAGGTTAACAATGCACCTGCGGCGGTGATGACCTCCTGGCTGTTGCACCGCAACCTGCCCGATGATTTTGAACTTGGTCAGGAATGCGAGCTGCGTGAGCCCGGTGAAGAAGGCGGTGTGGTGCGCTGTCGCGGCGTTGATTTGTTGAGTGAAGAAGTGGAAACTCATCTGCACGCCGGCAAGCAGGTTGCGCGACTCGCGCTGAACTGGGATGAACGGTTGTCGTTACTGTTAGCCGAAGATTTGTGTTTGCGTCGACTGAAGTTCGCGGACGAGTTGATGAAAGAGAACGAGGAAATCCCTGAAGCCGATCAGGCGGCCCGGCTGGACGCTGACTTTGCCCTGATGGCAGATGCTGTAACCGGCCTGCAGGACCGTATTCTGGCGCTGTTTGGCGGCGAGGTGGAATAGACGCCGCCGATGCAGAAGCGCCCCGACACCGACGACTATCGCGCGCTTTTCCTCAGCCACACACCGATGATGGATATGCGCGCGCCTGCGGAATTCGAGCGCGGCGCATTCCCTGCTTCCCTGAGCCTGCCTTTGATGAGCGACGACGAGCGTGCGCAGGTGGGTATCTGCTACAAACAGCGCGGACAGGATGCTGCCATTGAACTGGGCCACCAGTTGGTAAGTGGCGAGCTGAAAGCGCAGCGACTGGCGCAGTGGGCTGAATTTGCACGCCAATATCCGCAGGGTTATTTGTATTGCTTCCGCGGTGGCTTGCGATCGCAAACTGTGCAGCGCTGGTTGCACGATGCAGGTATCGACTATCCGTTGGTGCGCGGCGGCTACAAGGCGATGCGGCGTTTTCTGCTGGAACAGTTGGAGCGTTCTATCAGCAGCGCCAGCTTTGTTCTTGTCAGCGGTAAGACAGGCACCGGCAAGACGCGGGTGATTGCTCGCCTTGAGCACGCTGTCGATCTGGAGGGGTTGGCCAACCATCGCGGTTCCAGTTTCGGCCAACTGCCCACACCCCAGCCTAGCCAGATCGATTTTGAGAACAGCCTGAGTATTGCGCTGTTGCGCTTGCTGGCGAAGAGCCCTGAACGAATTTTTCTGGAAGACGAAGGGCGCCTGATAGGCCGGCTGTCGCTGCCGGAATCGCTGCGCGAGAAAATGCGCAGCGCACCGATGGTCGTGGTGGAGCAGAGCCTGGAGCAGCGCGTGGATATCGTTGTCGAGGATTACGTGGTCGATCTGGGGCGGCGCTATACACTGCGGTTCGGTGAGGAAGGTCCGATTCGGCACAGTGAGAAGCTGCTCAGCGACCTCGACCGGGTTCGTCGGCGACTCGGTGGCCAACTGCATCGGGAGGTCAGTGACATGATGAGCTCAGCTTTTGCGCGGCAGTGGCTGGAGAACGATTTTTCCGGGCACAGGCAGTGGATCGCGGTGTTGTTGCGTAAATACTACGACCCGATGTACGACTACCAGCTGTCGAAGCGCGACGGCAAACTGGAATTTAGCGGCAATCGACAGGCAGTAATTGCCTGGGCGCAACGGGGAGCTACGAGTGCAGGCATCGGCTGAGCTGCATCGCGACCTGGTGCTGGTAGGAGGCGGGCATTCCCACGTTCTCGCACTGCGCATGCTGGCCATGCAGCCTATCGCGGGCGTGCGCATTACGCTGGTATCAGCCGCCAGTCATTCGCCCTACTCCGGTATGTTGCCCGGTCTGATCGCCGGCCACTACACCTTCGAACAGACGCATATCGATCTTGCCAGGCTGTGCCAGTGGGCCGGTGTGCGCTTTGTCACCGCGCAGGTCACTGGCATTGATACCAGCGCACAGCGCTTGACGCTCGAAGGCAGGCCGCAGCTCGGTTATGACCTGGTCAGTATCGACATCGGTTCGCAGCCGGAACTTTCCTCCGTGCCCGGTGCGCGAGAGTACGCGACACCCGTGAAACCGGTAGCCGGTTTGTGGCAGCGCTGGCAGACATTGTATGACCGCATAAACAATCGCGATGACAACCTCGAGGGCGACTTGCACATTGCCGTAGTCGGCGGTGGGGCCGGCAGCGTGGAATTGGCACTCGCGATGGCGCAGCGCATGCAGGCAAGTTCGCCTTGCATTGATCTGTGGTGCGCGGCACAGATGATTTTGCAGAACTACAATGCCCGCGCCCGACGCTCAGTGATGGCCGCGCTGCAACGGCATGGTATACGCGTGCATCTGAACAGCCGCGTCGCGGCGGTGGAAAGCTCGCAACTGTTGTTGGCGGACGGTTCAACTGCGCACTATGACGAATTGTTCTGGTGTACCGGCGCAGCGGCCGCGCCGTGGATTGCCGCCAGCGGATTGGCCACAGATGCACAGGGTTTTCTCGCTGTTCGCGACACGCTACAGGCTATGCACGACGATCACGTATTCGCAGCGGGGGATATTGCCACGCAGCTGAATCATCCGCGTCCCAAGGCAGGTGTTTTCGCCGTGCGGCAGGCGCCGGTGCTCGCCCACAACCTGCGCGCGATGTTGCTGCGGCAACCGCTGCGCCAGCACCGCCCGCAGCAACGATTCCTGTCACTTATTTCCCTGGGCGACAAACAGGCTGTGGCTGACAGGGGCCTGTTCAGTGCCAGCGGCGCGTGGGTGTGGCGCTGGAAGGACCGCATCGATCGGGAGTTCATGGCGCGCTTTGAAGAACTCCCCGTGGTGATGCCGGCTATCGCTACAGCGCGCTTGCCACAACTGGACAACACAACTCAGCAGGCAATCTGCGGTGGCTGCGGTGCCAAAGTCGGAGCCGATGCGCTCACAGGTGCATTGATACAGCTGGGCGCAGCATTTCCACAGTACTGCGTCGGCGCTGGTGACGATGCCGCGGTGATTGACGCGCCGCCTGGCGCAGTCGTTTTACAGAGTGTGGACGTGTTGCGCGAACTGGTATCGGACCCGTGGTTGATGGGCCGTATCGCTGCTAATCATGCGCTCAGTGATCTTTATGCCTGCGGGGCAAAGCCGATTTCCGCTCTTGCTGCCGTGACCTTACCATTTGCCGATAACACGCTGTTGCAACGTGAACTGGAACAAATATTGGCCGGCGCACTGCATGAATTCAGCGCAGTCGCGTGCCGTTTGAGTGGCGGGCACAGTATGCAGGGGCCGGAGCTCAGTATCGGGTTCGTGGTCAACGGCGTGCCGCTTGCACCGGATGGCAGGCTGTTGGGCAAGAAGGGGGCCAGGCCGGGAGACCAACTCGTGCTGACCAAGGCCCTTGGCACCGGTACCCTGTTCGCCGCGCACATGCAGCAGGCGGCAGATGGCCGCGATATCAGTTGCGCGGTGGCGTCGATGGTGCAGGGGAACCAGCTTGCGGCGGAGCAAGCAGTCATCCACGGTGCCACCGCGTGTACCGACGTCACCGGTTTCGGCTTGTTGGGCCATTTGCTGGAAATGCTCGCCGGTGAATTCGGCGCTCGACTGTCGCTGTCAGAGCTACCGCTGCTGCCCGGCGCAATTGCCCAGCTTCGCGCCGGGATCGTCAGCACCATGCACGCTGCCAATGTGCGTAGCGCCGGGCGCTTCTTACAGTGTGATGAAACCGTTGATGAAGCACGGGTGCAAATGCTGTTCGATCCGCAGACCAGCGGCGGACTGCTGATTGCGCTGCCAGCAGCACGCGCGCAGGCATTGTGTGAGGCATTGCAACAGCGCGGCTATCGGCAGGCGTGCGTAATCGGCGAGGTGACAACCAAGGTGCCGGGTGAAAATCCGCTGGTACACATGCACTAGGCCACTGCGCCCATCGTTGCTGCAGGGCGCGTAGTGACATCACGTTACTTTGTGTCCCAGTAGCGCGTCATTTCCAGATACAGAAAGGACGCGGTCCAGGTGATAAGCACCAGCCCGGTCAGTGATTCCAGTCCGACCAGAAACCGCAGGTCGCCATGCGGTTCGATATCGCCGGTGCCCAGCGTGGTGTAAGTGGTGAATGAAAAGTACACACAATCGAGCAGGCTGCCACTGAAGTTGCCTTCCAGGCGGCCCCATGCTTTCGCCCCATTCATCAAGTAATAGGCGATGCCAAAAATCCATATTTCGGCAGCGTGGGCTGTCAGCGCAAAGAACACGCCCAGTACAATACGAAAGCGATGCCGTATTCTCAGCGTGGGCATCAGCAGCGTGATGCGATAGAGGAACTCGTAGTGGATCACCACCGCGAGGCCGATGACCAAAATATTGACCAGAACAACGGTTAGCATGTTTCGCAACTCATCGCGCAAACGGGCAGGCAGTTACGCCGTGCCCTCGTGACGCGATAGCAATCCCGCCTGTCCCCGTGTGATGTGGTTCTCCCGCTCCAGCCAGCGAATGGTTTCAATCAGTGATTCTTCGAAGGGCCGGAATTTCAGCTTGAAATCCTGCTCCGTCTTGCGATTATCAAGAATCACCCACTTGGTCGCATACTGCATCGCCTCCTGACTTACAGGCAGTCCGATCGACATCACCGGCTTCAATGCATCGAGCGTGCGGCCGACCATGCGCATCGTCATGCCGGGTATTGGTACGGTTATCAGGTTGCGGCCAGTGAGTCGCTCAAGAATCGCATACATGTCATTCCAGCTGACATAATGACCGCCCAACGGATAGCGACCCGGTTTCAATGTTTTGCTGATCAAGGTGGTATGTGCGCGCGCCACATCGCGCACATCGACATACTGATTGCCGCTGGGCATATTCGGGCCAAGGCCGAACAGATTGGCGATCAATCCCTCGTGCGGCTCCGTCAGCGTGGGCGCGTCCGGGCCAATCACACTCGCCGGATAGGTAATGTGCACCGGCGCGCCCTTTTCCTGGAGGTTGCGCGCAAAGCGTTCGCACTCCACTTTGGAGCGGCCATAGGCATTTTTTGCCACGCCCAGCGGCGATGTGTGGTCCAGCACCTTCGCCTTCGGATTGTAGATGGCAGTGATGCTGGACACATGCACGATCGTTTTGCAACCGGCGTCAGCTGCCAGGCCCAGTACATTTTTTGCGGCTGCGACATTTTGCTGATACACGCGCTCCGCATCATCCTTGCTGGTGGATACCATCGCAGCCAGATGAATAACCGCATCACAACCGGTCAGGCCCTTCTTAACGTCAGCGGCGTTGGTGATATCACCGACAACGATCGAGCGAATTTTGCCGCCGAACAGTGCTTTTGCCTTGGCCTTGTTGCGCACGAAGAGCTTCACACTGTGACCCGCTTCGAGCAGCGCATGGCAGGTGTAGGAACCAATAAAGCCGGTGCCGCCGGTAACGAAAACTTTCATGGCTCTCCCGGTGGTGAGTCGTTGCTGCCTTCCAGTGAATCCGGTGGGGATGCGATAAACAGTTGTACCCCTGCAGCGATATCTGCTGCGGTTATCCTGAACTTCACGGTCGGATAAGTCACACCCTCCTTTTCGGCACTGACATAATAGGTCTGGTCAAGCGGCAGATTCAGCCACACCACCCCGCCATCAACTGAAGTGCTGCTCCAGGTGACATCGGGAATCACCTGCTTGTTGAAATAGACTGGCCCAACCGCATCGCCCGGTTGCGGGGTAATGGTCATAGTCGCTCCCGGATCCCCGTGCGGCAGCCGGTCATCGTGCATGCTGGCCCAGGACTTGCCTACGGTGACGACCATTGCATTGGCAAAGAAAAAGTTCGGATAACCGTTCTCGCGCAACATATTCTCAACGTAGGGCAGCATCAGGACATTGTAAAAATCCGGGTCGATGTACTGTATTGCCAGGTCAGTGTTGTCCTCGTCCTCTACCGTGATGACGTTGGTTTTGGTGGTGATCCAGTCTTCCTTGTCATAGATGAAGGAAAACTCCAGATCTGCACCGGCGTCCTTTACGATGTACATCGTCCACCAGCCGGATTCGTCGGTTGTGATATCACGGTCCCGGGTCCAGGGATATTCCGCAATCCACACCGGTGCATCGGGTACCGTCGCGTGATAGTCAAGGTAATTGCCCTGCAAATCCCGTCCGAAGTGGTTCGTTTTACCGCTGAGCTTGACGATGGTTACCGCCTTGCCTGCAATAGAACCACTCAAACGCTCGGCAGTGCCGGCGTCGCCCTGTGCAATCAGATCCTGAATTACCGAGGGTGGCACTGCCTGCTCGGTGAATACCAGCACATTGGCATCAAGCGCTACAACGTCAGTAGTGTCATTGCTGTCGCTGCTGTTGCTACAGGCGACCAGCGTGAAACAGAGCCACGCCAGCAGTGTACGGAAAGCCATTTTTCTCATTTGAGCCTCTAATTATTCTTGCCAATTACGGGGTTGCGGATGCAGCACAAAGACTACGTGGTATCTGTGGTGCGTGGCAATAGTTGCGCGTCAGCAAGACCGCCGTGGCACAGGTTCAGAACGTATTCAGGAAGAGCGGGATAACCAGCGCATTGGTCAAGTCTATGAAGAAGGCTGACACCAGGGGGACGATGATAAATGCCCGGTGCGAAGCGCCGAAACGATTCGTCTTCCAATACCGTTGGAAGCATGTCGATCACATGAACCGGTGAGGTGCGAAGAGCGCCGGGAGTGTTAATTCCATCTGGCCACTGCACGATCAAGGGCGTGATAATCCCGCCTTCATGATTCCAGGATTTGTGCAGGCGAAATGGTGTGTTTGAAGCACTAGACCAGCCGGGTCCTATCCCGAGATACGATTTGGACGAGCCAATCTGTGCCGTCTTGTCGTGACCTCGCCCCCTGACGATTTGCTCGGCGGAAGCGCCATTGTCTGACAGGAAGAAGATAACTGTGTTATCAAGCACGCCCATTGTCTTAAGCTGTGCCAGAACTCGACCAATCTCAATATCAACGCGATGCACCATCGCTGCATGGACAGCCATTTTTCGTGCCTGAAATGCTTGTTCACTGTGACTCAGCGAATCCCAGGGGACTGCCCGGCCGACTTCGTCTTTGGCAACCTGCGCTTTCAGTTCCTCTTCACTGAGGTTCCAGCTCGGGACAGTTGACGGGTCGAGGGGAGAGAGTTCGCCAGTAAATATCCCAAGCTTGCGCATTCGTTCAAGCCGCTCCTGCCGTATAGCATCCCAGCCTTCCTGATAGCGATCCTTGTAGATTTCGATGTCTTCCATGAGCGCGTGAATGGGGAAGTGCGGGGCATTGAACGCGATGTAGGCAAAGAAAGGGTCGTTTGAATACTGTGCCTCGTTGTCCTTAAGAAATTCGATTGCGTAATTTGCCGTTGCGATGGTCTCGTAGAATTCTCCATTGTCCTCCACTGATGGTAGCGCATTCCCATCGAGCTCCTGATTGATACCGATGAAAAAGCCGAGTTCATTCATATTCAAAT
Organism: Halioglobus sp.; assembly: GCA_041396025.1. Classification (GTDB taxonomy): domain Bacteria; phylum Pseudomonadota; class Gammaproteobacteria; order Pseudomonadales; family Halieaceae; genus Marimicrobium. Next base: position 368,014 of record JAWKZL010000001.1, read on the forward strand.
AGGAATGGTCAAAGCCGTTGTCCAGCGGTTGGCCATCCAGGTGCCACTTGCCGGAGTGATAAGCACGATAGCCACGCGGTTTGAGGTACTGAGGAATCAATCGCGCCCAGGCTGGCCGGTCACCAAAGGGTACCTGCTCGTCGCCCATGACCGGATCCCGCCTGATCGACTGAGCGTAGTATCCGGTCAGCAAGCTCGCACGCGAAGCCCAACAGCGCGCTGAATTGTATGCCTGCGTAAACCTGAGGCCGTTCGCTGCCAGCTGATCGATATTGGGTGTTTGAATTTCGCCACCATAGCTGCCGACATCCGAGAATCCCATGTCATCTACTATGAAGATCACGACGTTGGGTTTGTTTTCTTCCCGGACTAGTGTAATAAGCAAACCGAGCATCACTACGAGTAGTAAGCAGATCACAACGACAGTCGTAGTGGTGTTATTTCCTCTCGGTTCTTTTGCGTCAGGCATCGCGCTATGGTCCCAACTTCTGATATGACCAAAAATATTTCACTGCCTCGAACAAAGCGCTGATCTTACCGCTTCCGGAATCTCTGCTCTGGGACATTATCGGGCTCTTCGGCTCCGTGATGGCTGGGTTTAGCGGGTTGCCAGGCGCAGGAGAGTGGTAACACTGGCGTCCTATGGCAATCTCAAAGCGGACCTGTGTCACACTTTTTGATAAAAACATGATCATCTAATCTTTCGTTTAAAGACATACATTTTGAGTCTGACAACAATGCGGGTGAGCGTTGGCCACGGAAGGCTGCGCTCTCCTTTCCTCAGCGAGCAGCGTGCTTGAGCAGCTTCACAGATGCCAAACCTGTCATTTTCTGTAAATAGTGCCTTCAACAGAGACAACGATGCCATTTCTAATGGTTATAGTAGTCAGCGTCTGTGAGTCCTGGTTTGTAGGAAAATAGCTCCACACCTTTTGCACTACTTCTGCGCCTCCCCCACTAACTTCGCTTTCATTGTCAGGCTTGCCGATTTTCAACAAGACTTCGCTTTCGGTCATGCCCTTGGTTATAAACTGCCTTTCCTTTATATCAGATGCAAAAGAGGGAACTGTCAAAATAGTGAGCAGGATTCCGATCATTATTTTTTTTCATGTCTATTCCTCGCGGCTGCATTGATTCCGTACAGTATGCGCACTGTCACCCAAGCGCACCCGTTCACTACTCAGCGTGGCAGCAATATACAGGGCCGATGAAAGAGGCGACAACTGGTTAGAGGACAGACAGCAAATCTTTCGCGAGTATCTGTTATTTTGAGAACAAAACAACAAAAGTGAAAATAACTGGAATCGAAAGTCACCATCGGGTGGAAAACTGTCTCTAGTAACATCCGCCCGATGCAACACGTAAAGGAGATCGTCATGGAGTTCGGATTTGCCCCGGTGCAGTCCCATGCCAATTTCCGCGCAATGCAGGCGCAGGCAGTACTCGCCGAAGCGCTCGGCTTCAGCACGCTGTGGGCGCATGAGCATCACTCCGAGCGCATGATGTACCCGGATCCGCTGATGGCATTGGCGGCCGTTGTGCCGGTGACCAGTTCCATCGGTCTCGGTACCAACATGCTGCTGCTGCCTATTCATCACCCGGTGCGTGTCGCCCAGGAGGCGGCGATGCTGGATGTGTTGTCGAATGGGCGCTTGCGTCTTGGCGTAGCCAACGGTTATTCCGAGCGATCTGCGCGTCTTTGGTATGCAGGGGAAGCACCGCGGCCGGAATCTGGAGGAGGGGCTGCAGCTGATCCGCCGTCTCTGGCACGGAGAATCTATCACGTATAAGGGTGCGGACTTCGACCTGCAGGACTTCGAGCTATTTCCGCTGCCGCAGCAGCGTCCACATCCCCCCATCTACGTGGGCGGGCATGTCCCGGCGGCGATTGACCGGGCTGCCCGTCTAGGAGACGAGTACCTGATCAGCACCACGCAGAAACTCAGTGAAATCCCTGCACTGGTAAAGACCTACCAGGATGCACTAGTGACCCACGGCCGCGCGCCGCGCAAACCCACCCTCAACCGGATTGTCTGCGTGGTCGACTCCGCCGCGCGCAAGCGCGAGGCGGATGCGTTTTTCGGCAAGGTACTGCTGGCACTTTATGACTCGTGGGGTCACGAAAGCGTGACCAGCCTGGGCGTTTCCGAACGCGAACTGCAGGTGCTCTGCGATGAACACTTTATCATTGGCGAACCCGCTGAATGCATCGAGAAAATTGGTCGCTACGCGGAGTCGGGTATTGGCCATATCGCCTGCCTGATGAATTTCGGCGGCCCCGAGCTTGCAGTTGTCGAGCGGTCCATGCGTCTGCTGGGCGAGAAGGTGATGCCGGTGGTGTGATACCGGCACAGATCGCTTGGCGAAAAGGATTGGCCTATTTAAACCAGCCTTCCACCTTTTTTCTGTCAGGAATAGAGCCTGAGTGCATCAGCACATTATCAACAACGATGGCTGGCGTACTCATTACGCCATAACTCATTATCACCTCTGCGCTGGTTTCCTTAACCACATTAACGGGTGCACCGCACTCGGCCGCAACCGATTCAATAAGTGCGACCGCTTTAGTGCACTTGGCACAACCACTCCCTAGAACTTTAATTTCTTTCACTTAACAATCCTGGTTTTAGCCAATAACATTCAGAGCCCACCCTACAACGGTAAAGGATGTCAGCAGAAGGACAAAAATAATCACGAGCAATTTCCAGGTCATAACCTGCTTGAGCAATATGAATTCCGGAAAGCTTGCAGCTACTGTACTCATACAGAATGCCAATGTGGTGCCAATCGGCAAGCCTTTTGCAATCAAACTTTCCATTACGGGAATGACACCCGTTGCATTTGAGTAGAGCGGAATACCGAGAATGACTGCCGCTGGAACAGACCACCACTGCTCGCTTCCAAGATTCGTCTCTATCCACGAAGTGGGCACAAAACCGTGTAATGCCGCGCCAAGGCCTACGCCTATAATGACCCATTTCCAAACGCGGTTTAAAATATCGAGCAACTCTTGCTTGGCAAATTCATGCCGTTCTCTAAACGAAAGAGTTGGCCTGCTGGTGTCCTGGCCATCTATCGGCTTGGCCGATTGGTAAGCTTTCAGTGCAAAGGGCTGTAGTAAGCGCTCTGCATGAATAAGGTCAAGAAACATGCCCCCTGCGATTCCAACTGCCATGCCAACCAGGACATAGATAAGGGTTATTTTCCATCCCACCAAGCTCAACAAAAGTAACACAGCGACTTCATTAATCAGTGGCGAGGTCAACAGGAAAGACATCGTAATCCCAACGGGAATGCCTCCCGATGTAAAGCCGAGAAAAACCGGAATACTGGAACAAGAACAAAATGGCGTAATTGCTCCGAATATCGACCCCATAAAATAGCCGACAAATTTATTCTTACCCGCCAGATAGTTTCTTACTTTTTCGATGTTTAAAGAGGCGCGGATAAGCGCGATGCAATAAATCATTGCAACCAGAAGAAAAAATATCTTGGTTGTATCTTCAATAAAAAATTGAACTGCACCAGCTAGCCTCGACGTCGGCACCAGGCCAAATACCGTATATGCCAGCCAATCGGCAAATTCTGTAAAAATAGTCAGCACGCCAGTTTTCTTGTTCGCTGAACATTCAGTAAACAGAATCGGCATATAAAACACCGAACGTTCACATGCAGAATAAAACGGGGTTGGATATCCATAGTAATCAACATCCTGTCGCACCTGATGCCGCGTACGTTCTGACTTATGCGGAAATACCTACAAACAGACGATTCAACGCGAGTTTACGCTTTGAGTTGTCAATTGCCTAAAGTCATCTCAGAGGGTAAAGGCCCCTTCTTTGGCGAAGACGAACATGAAGGTGTGGGACGTAGATGGGAAACAGGCGCGGTATCAACAACCAGCGATAGGAATGGTGCCCAGAGACGGAATCGAACCGCCGACACAGGGATCTTCAATTTGGCAGTCAGAACTGGAACACTTTTGATATCAGCCACTTAGGATGCTTGCCCGCCTCGATAGGTGACGTAATAGCACCACATGATTGTGAGAAGTACTTGAGAGCGGCACAAATCGGCACTGTATTGCCTCAGCCCCTATCCCGATTGACATGGAATCAATTTTGAGCTCAGACTCAATCAGCGAGAGTTATCAGAAAAGAGCATCCATGAACAGAATAACAAGAAGGTTTTTGGCTGTAGTTACATTTGTCTGGGCAGGGTATGCCTCCGCCGTGCCGATTACCGATACTGTGACGGTCGAAGGCTTGGAATGGGCGCAGGTGGATCTGTTCAAAGGCCTCAGTTGGAGCAGTATCAACGTCGTGTGTCCGGCGGGCGTGTGCGGTAGCGGCACATTGTCCGGCTACGATATGGCCGGTTGGTCATGGGCGACAGTTGACGACATGAACAAGCTTTTCAATCATTACATCGGCTTTGAGGCTCTGGGTCCGGGGCCTTCATTTTGGTGGCCTCCCGGATCTGATTTCACAGCCTCCACCGCCTTTTTTGGCGATGGTTGGCGACAGACCGGTTATTTTTTCGGCGAATTCACTGAAGGGCTGGTATCCGACTACGATGCGGGAGCTCCGGTCATGGGGAGAGTTACTGAATTTGGTGTGCCGGGCGACAGAATTAGCACAGACGACAAGAATATCGGGGGTACTCTGGATAGGTTGTTCGTAGGCGCCTGGTTTTTCCGTGAGGAAGAAAACAACACCGTATCCAGCCCCGCAACGTTGACTTTGACGGCATTGGGACTTTCAGCATTGGGCTTCAGTCGGAGGAAACGGCTACGCAGCTAACGTCCCCATCTGGGCGAAGGCGGCCATCTAGCTGTGGCAGAAGGTTGATTTGGTTAGGTTAAGAACGACAAATTCAAAGAATGGTGCCCAGAGACGGAATCGAACCGCCGACACGGGGATTTTCAATTTGGATGAGAAAATTGGAAGTATTTTAATTTCAGCCACTTATGATGCTTGCCCGGCTTTCATATGCGACGTAACGGCACTACTTGATACAACAAAGCACTTTATGACGTCACAGTTACGGACACCGAGACTCGTTTTTTAAATGGATAATCCTTAAATTCCCTCTCACCTCAATCGGGTCGCTCCATTCTGATATTTGCCGCCAACGACCCTGTTCTGGGGTAGGTATACAGGCCAACTTATTTTTGAGTAATGGCAATGCCATTTGCGAGCTATTTGCATTGCCGGTTGCGGCCTCATCCGGGCATTCACCGGGGACGTGTCGAGAAGAATGCGGGCAACGAGGTATTATCGGCCCCTACCTGAATGAGGGATGCAACCGAAACCAATGGGGAGAACAATCCATGAAAGTGCGACGGGTGGTGACTGGGTATAGCCCTGAGGGCAGGTCAATTGTGATAAATGATACCCGCGAGGAAGGGACGAGCGCGATTCTATTCCCTGGTATGGAAATTCACCAACTGTGGGGAGCTGATGCAATTCCCACGGTTCCGGATGCCGGCTACGGCCCGTCTTTCGTGAACTACTACCCCCCTACCGGCGGCTTCAGGTTTGGGCTGTTCACTGTGCCTCCCGCAAGCGATGTTGGGCTGACGGAAACTGAACTGCTGCGCGGGCGCACCGAATTACAACAGAAATGGCCGGATATGCTGGCCGTCATTGACGCCGACGATCCACGCATGCACAGAACCGACACGGTGGATTTCGCATATGTGATCTCAGGCGAGGTGTGGTTGGAACTGGACGACGGAAAAATGACCCGTCTCAGTGCCGGAGACACTGTAATTCAGAACGGTACGCGTCACGCCTGGCGCAATCTCGGCAGCGAACCTTGCCGCTTGCTGTTCTGCCTTGTCGGGGCGCAGCGCAATTCTGATCAGAAGGATGACAATGGAGTTTGACCTCCTTCATTCCAGCGTAAATTCAATTCGCGGATAACATCAGTTTGCATTTCGGTGAATCATTAGCGGGCAGAACAGGACTGAGGAGTTATTTTTTGACCGCTTCCCAGAATATGGTGGTTTGAGCCCTTTGAATTAGCTGGAGTTTGAGCACTTAAATAAGGCGAGGCTATAAACGAAGAAGGTGCAACGTCGGCGGGGCCTTCAAGTTTTGTATGGTGCCCAGAGACAGAATCGAACTGTTTGGGCATCGGAGGCTGCAGCGGTGACAGGGAGCATGTATCCAGCCGGTTGACATATATATTCTACTAGTTAACATATATATCCTATTTGTTTACATGAGACTTCTGCGGTGCTGGAAGCAGTTTTGGGTTCAACCGGGGCAGAGCGCGTGTTGATAGTTATTGCCGGACGCGGCAAGGCTTATGCGCGGGAGATCGCAAAGATTTTTGACCTCAATCCGCCCGCGGTGCACAAGCAACTGGACCGCATGGAGCGTGATGGTCTGCTGGTATCTCAGGAAGTTGGGCGAACCAGGGTCTATGAATTCAATCCAAGGTTCGCCTTCAAGGAGGAACTACAGGCGCTTCTGGATAAAGCGCTGTCGATGTACCCCCAGAAAATCCAGGATGAAATTTTGCTGAATCGCAGACGTCCCCGTCGCAAAGGAAAGCCGCTTAAATGATTTCCCGGGATATGGACCCGGCGGAACTTGGTGCTTTTGTATGCGAGACGCTTGCCGTCGCGGGGATCAGTGCTGTCCTATCTGGAGGCACATGCGTTTCAGTCTGGACACGTAATGAGTTTGCATCGCTGGACCTTGACTTCATCGCGCTGGGTTTGCATTCAAATAGAGAAATTGCCCGTGCCTTGGAGGGCATCGGTTTTACCCGGAGTGCCGACAATCCCAGGTACTTTGAACACCCCAATACTGACCTTGCGTTGGAGTTTCCACCGGGCCCGCTGATGGTAGGCGACGAACATATCTCTGACCAGAGGATTGATGCCTACGCCACAAGGCATGGAACCTTGCGTCTGCTGAGTCCGACGGATTGCGTGAAGGATCGCCTGGCAGGGTATTACTATTTTCGAGACGAACAGAATCTTCGACAGGCGATTGCGGTAGCCCGTGAACACCCCGTTGATTGGGCGGATCTGGAGCGGTGGCATGCAGCTGAAGGGCAGGCAGATGGATTCAGCCAATTTGAAAGGGCTGTCAACGAAGGGAAAACTTGAGTCAGCACGACATCCGCCCATCCGGTCGTAATTCGATACCTTGGGCTGGTGGATACCAGAAAGCACCGTCGGTTCAGGTAAGGCTTTGGTTTATTTATGGTGCCCAGAGACGGAATCGAACCGCCGACACGGGGATTTTCAATCCCCTGCTCTACCGACTGAGCTATCTGGGCTTTATCTGGTGTTACAGTTTTTCGCATTGCGCGAAAGGCGCGTATTAAACCCGTCTGCGCTGTGTGAGTCAAGCCACGGCCTGCCGCTAGCCTGAGCTTAGTTTGATGGTGGGACGTAGCCCTCGGCGCGGTCGAAATCCTCGCCAGAGAAAAATTTATCCATCTCGCCCTGCAGGTATTTTCTGGCTTCGGGGTCTACCAGGCTCAGGTGTTTCTCATTGATCAACATGGTCTGGTGGCTCTGCCAGTCCTGCCACGCTTGTTTGGATACGGTGTCAAACACTTCCTGGCCTTTGGGGCCGGGGTATGGCGGCGCATCCAGACCCTCCATTTCTCTCTGGTACTTCTTGCAATACACCATGCGGGACATTTTCAGTACTCCGTTCCTGGGTTCGTTTGTGTGCTCCGGCCTGCCATTGTTGCCAGCAGCGAAGCGACCGGGGCCGCCAGGCCGATTTGCGGGGGTTGGCGCAGGTTATACCAGAGCTGCCGTGAGGCTTCCATCACCTTGTGTGGCGTGGCCTCGAGTTCTACTACCACGGGCGTGATATCCAGGTGGTAGTGGCTGAAGGTGTGGCGGAAGTTCCCCTGAATCTCTTCCCTGGCCGGTTCTACGCCAAACAGGTCAAGGCAGTTGCGAGCCGCTTCCTCGGGTGTGGCGATCTCGGGAAAGCACCATAGCCCGCCCCAGATACCACTGGAGGGTCGCTTTTCAAGCCAGACCTCCGTTTTACCGCCGCGTACTATGAGAAAGCACGTGGCTTTAACCGGCATCACTTTGCGCGGCTTTTTACCGGGGTAGTTGCGTTGATCGCTGTGTTGAAGCGCCTCGCAATCGATTGCCAGCGGACAAACTTCACAGGTGGGTGCGGAGCGCGTGCAGAGCGTTGCCCCCAGATCCATCATCGCCTGTGTGTAGTCGGCGCAGCGATTGGTCGGTGTGTACTCCTCCGCGATATCCCACAATCTTTGGTGTACGGCGGACTGTCCGGGCCAGCCCTCCACCCGGTGGTAGCGCGCCAGCACCCGTTTTACATTGCCATCAAGAATGCTGGCGCGCTGCCCGAACGCGATACTGAGAATGGCACCGGCGGTGGAGCGCCCCACTCCAGGCAATTCGCACAAACCCTCGAGGGTATCGGGAAACTGATAATTGAGTTCGTCTGTCACCCTTTTGGCCGCCTTGTGCAGGTTGCGCGCCCGCGCGTAATAGCCCAGCCCGGTCCACAGGTGTAGCACTTGGTCCTCGGGCGCAGCCGCCAGTGACTGCACAGTCGGGAAGGCCTCCATAAAACGCTCGAAATACGGGATTACGGTCTTTACCTGGGTTTGCTGCAACATGATTTCAGATACCCATACGCGGTATGGGCTGGTGTCCTGCTGCCATGGCAGGTCCTTGCGGCCATGGGCATCGAACCAGTCGAGGACGCGTTGGGCAAAGGATTCGGGGCTTGGCATAACGGCTAAAGAGGTGCTTGCACGGGCGTCACAGCGTACTGCCTCACTTGCCATAGTGCCAGTGAATAACGCGAGTCATTCCCTTATAATGTCCAGCTTTTCGGGGACGTATTCCCCGAATTTATCCCCGGCTGGAGATACCCATGGCTGAGCGCAAGGCCACGATCACGCGAAATACGCTGGAGACGCAGATTACCGTTGCGGTGAATCTGGACGGCTCCGGCAAATCCGAATTTGACACCGGCATTCCGTTCCTGGAGCACATGCTGGATCAGGTCGCGCGCCACGGTATGGTAGACCTCAGCATCAAGGCCCAGGGCGATCTGCACATCGACGATCACCACACGGTAGAAGATATTGGCATCACGCTGGGCCAGGCAGTGGCTGAAGCGGTGGGTGATAAAAAGGGCATCTTGCGCTACGGGCATGCCTATGTGCCGTTGGATGAGGCGCTTTCCAGGGTAGTGATCGACTTATCCGGGCGTCCGGGCCTGCAGTACCACGTGCCGTATACCCGCTCTGCGGTTGGCGGTTTTGACGTGGACCTGTTCATGGAATTTTTCCAGGGTTTCGTCAATCACGCACTGGTTACGCTGCACATTGACAACCTGCGCGGCGACAACAGCCACCACCAGGCTGAGACGGTGTTCAAGGCGTTCGGTCGTGCCCTGCGCATGGCGCTTGCGGCCGACCCGCGCATGGCCGGCGTCACCCCTTCCACCAAGGGCGTGCTGTAAACAGGAATACCGGTTATGAGTGGTATGGTCGCCGTCATCGATTACGGCATGGGCAATCTGCATTCTGTCGCCAGCGCGCTGCAACATGTCGGCGCAGACGAGGTAGTGGTCACCCACGACGCCGAGATAATTCGCCGCGCTGATCGTGTGGTATTTCCCGGTGTCGGTGCGATTCGCGATTGCATGGCGGAAATTCGCCGCCTCAAGTGCGATGAGCTGCTGGCGCAGGCGTTAACCGAGCAGCAAGTGCCGGTGCTGGCCATTTGTGTCGGCTTGCAGGCGCTGATGGATCGCTCCGAAGAAAACGGCGGTGTGAAATGTCTGGGTATTATCCCCGGCGAGGTGCGTTTTTTCGGTAACCCGTTGACGGACTCCGACGGGCAGCGCCTGAAGGTGCCGCACATGGGATGGAATGAGGTGCGCCAGCATCGCGATCATGCGTTGTGGGCTGGCATTCCCGATATGAGCCGGTTTTATTTCGTACACAGTTATTACGTGCACGCGGTCGATCGCAACCTGCTGGCCGGCAGTGTGCAGTACGGCGTCAGTGCCGATGCGGCGCTGGCGCGGGATAACCTGTTCGCTGTGCAATTTCATCCGGAGAAGAGCGCGACCGCCGGGCTCCGGTTGCTGAAGAATTTCCTGGAGTGGAACGGACAATGCTGATCATCCCCGCAATCGATCTGAAAGACGGCCAGTGCGTGCGCTTGCGCCAGGGCCTGATGGATGACAGCACGGTTTTTTCTGATGATCCGGTGGCGATGGCAGCGCGTTGGGTGCAGGCCGGTTGCCGCCGTTTGCATCTGGTCGATTTGAATGGCGCGTTTGCGGGTGAGCCGGTAAATGGTGCAGTAGTGACCGCGATAGCAGCGGCGTATCCGCAGTTGCCTATTCAGATTGGCGGCGGTATCCGCACTCTGGATACCATTGAGTACTACGTTAAAGCGGGCGTGAGTTACGTGATCATTGGCACCAAAGCGGTCAAGGAACCGGAATTCGTGGCGCAGGCCTGCGCCGCATTTCCCGGCAAGGTGATCGTGGGGTTAGACGCCAAAGACGGTCTGGTTGCCACCGACGGCTGGGCGGAAGTCTCCACCGTGCGCGCCACTGATCTGGCGCGGCGCTTCGAATCGGATGGCGTGTCTGCCATCGTATACACCGACATCGCACGCGACGGCATGATGCAGGGTGTGAATGTGCAGGCCACTGTAGCGATGGCACAGGCCTCCAGTATTCCGGTGATCGCCTCCGGTGGTATTACCAATATGGACGATATTCGCGGCTTGCTGGCAGTGGCAGACGCGGGCATCTGCGGTGCAATCACCGGCCGTGCGATCTACGAGGGCACGCTGGACGTGGCCGAAGCGCAGCGCCTGTGCGATGAGGCAGCGGTTTAGTTATGGGTCTCGCAAAACGCATTATTCCCTGTCTGGACGTGGACAATGGCCGTGTGGTCAAGGGTGTCAATTTTGTCGACATTCGCGACGCTGGCGACCCGGTTGAAATCGCCATGCGCTACAACGAGCAGGGCGCGGATGAAGTGTGTTTCCTGGATATCACCGCCAGTCACGAGGGCCGTGAAACCACCGTGCACACCGTAGAGCAGATCGCCGAGCACGTGTTTATTCCGCTCACGGTAGGCGGTGGCATCCGCTCAGTGGAGGATATCCGCACTATGCTCAACGCCGGTGCCGACAAGGTGAGCATCAACACTGCCGCCATCCACAACCCTGAACTGGTGCGTGAATCCGCGCAGCGTTTCGGCTCCCAGTGCATCGTGGTGGCGATTGATGCGAAGCGGGTAGACGATGTGAACGGGCAACCGCGCTGGGAGATATTCACCCATGGTGGCCGCAAACCCACCGGTATTGATGCCGTCGCCTGGGCGGTGCGCATGGCCGAACTCGGTGCGGGTGAAATCCTGCTCACCAGCATGGATCGCGACGGCACCAAAAATGGGTTTGAGTTGGGGGTGACGCGGGCGATAACCGATGCGGTTGAAATCCCGGTGATCGCCTCCGGCGGAGTGGGCACGCTTGCTCATCTTGCCGATGGCGTGTTGCTCGGTGGCGCCGATGCGGTACTGGCCGCGAGTATCTTCCACTTCGGGGAGTACACGGTGCCGCAGGCTAAAGCCTATATGGCTGAACGCGGAATAGAAGTGCGGCGCTGATCCGAGATTATGGGCTGCACTTGCGGCGCAGCGTAGTGCAAAAGTAGTTTCGTCGTGCGCTGACTTTAAGGCGGAGAGCTCAGGATTCGCCCGCGTCGTCTGCCGCAAGTTTCTTATCGCGCATTCCCAGAATGTTCAAACCTTTCAGCAGCGCAAGCGCTTCGTACAATTGATTATCGCCGGATAACAGTTCACTCGCGGCCATCCTGGTTTTACTGTCCTTGTCTGAACTATTGGGCTTACTGAGATGCCCAGACAGGTCCGCTTCGGTGATACCCCGCGTCTTGTCGAGCGCTGTGATCGTGGCGGGCTCGACCAGAATATCCGGCACGATGCCTTCGGCCTGGATGGAGCGGCCATTGGGGGTGAAGTACAGTGCAGTGGTCAGCTTGATCGCGCGTGAGTCAGACAGCGGCAAAACGGTTTGTACCGAGCCTTTGCCAAAACTCTGCGTGCCCATGATTACTGCGCGGGCATGATCCTGCAGCGCACCGGCGACAATTTCCGAAGCGCTGGCGGAGCCCTGGTTGATCAACACGACAATAGGCGTGCCATCCGTTGCGTCCAGCGGGTCGGCGTCGTAATACAAATTGGCATTTTCAATGCGTCCCTCGGTGTAGACCACATTGCCGCCGTCGAGGAACAGGCCGGCCACATCAACACTGGCGCTCAAAATGCCACCGGGATTGTTGCGCAGATCCAGAATCAGGCCCTTGAGTTTGCCCTCTGACTGCAGTTTTTCCAGCGACTTGCGCACATCCTTCCCGGTGCTGTTCTGGAATTGCGCAATGCGGATATAGCCGTAACCGGGTTCCAGCCAACTCTGGCGGACACTGGCCACTTTAATGGTGTTGCGTTCCAGGGTGACTTCAAAAGGCTGCGCCTCTCCCGGTCGGCCGATCGACAGCTCGATTTTGCTACCTTTGGGGCCGCGCATGATTTCTATGGCCTCGTTCAGGCTCATGCCTTTTACCGGCACATTGCCCAGCTTGAGAATGACATCGCCACTGCGCAGGCCTGCCTCTGCCGCAGGAGAGCCATCAATCGGTGAAATGATAGTGACGTAGCCATCTTCCATTCCGACCTCCAGCCCGAGGCCGGTAAATTCGCCGGAGGTATTGTCCTGCAGGCTCTGGAGTGCATCTTCGGTGAGGTACATGGAATGCGGGTCAAGGCCCATCAACATGCCCTGAATGGCGTACTCTAGCAGCGTGCTATCGTCGATTTCCTCGACGTACCCCACGCGAATCTGGTTGAATACCTCCGCGAAACTGCGCAACTCCTCCAGTGGGAGCTGACCCTGCTCCTCCAATGCGGCGAGCGGCACAGATACAGATAGGGCGACTGCGGCGCAAGTGCGCGCCAACGTAGTTCGTAGCGTAGAAGAGGAGCGCATGGGTAATGACTGGGGACCGGTGACTTGAAGGCCCACAGTTTACCTCATTCCTCCCCTGCAGTGGCAAGCTGGTTCCGCGCCATAAACTTCACGACTTTTTGCACCAGTTTGCCGGATCGGTGGGTTTGCCATTCTGGCGGATCTCAAAATACAGGGCAGCGCGCTCCTCGCCTCCCGTATTGCCAACAGTGCTTATCGGCGTCCCAGCGGTAACCCACTCGCCCACTTCCCGCAGGAGGCTCTCATTGTGGGCATACAGGCTCATGTAACCATCGCCGTGGTCGATGATCAGCAGCAGGCCCGAGCCGCGCAACCAGTCTGCGTAAACCACACGACCGTGATGGATTGCTTTTACAGTAGTTCCCTCGGCGGCCGGTATGGTGATCCCCTGCCAGCGCATCTTGCCCTCGTTGCGCGGGCGATTGAATTGATTGCTGTGCTTGCCTTCCACTGGCCATGCCATTTGCCCCTTGGCGCTTTGGAAGGTGGCGTAATTCTCCGGTAGTTGCAGTTCGACAATCGCTGCCTCAATGGCGCGCAGCAACTCTTCCAGTTGTTGCCGATCCTGCTCTTTTTGCTTGAGCTGTGCGCTGCTGCTGCTGATGCTGGCGGTGAGTTCTTCCAGCGCTTTTTTGCGCGTCGCCTGGGCTGCGGTGAGATCCAGCTGCTGCTTTTCCAATGTTTCGCCGCGGGTTTGCAACTCTATCTGTGTTGCATCGATGCGCAGTTCCACGTCTTCCAGCTCATGCAGCGTTTTGCGATAGTTTTCCAGCAGTGTATTGCGGGCGCGGAAAAAATAGCGGTAGTAGGCCAGTGATCGGGCCACGGTATGCGGGTCTTCCTGGTTCAATACGATTTTGATTTGACCCTGTCGACCGATCTGCCAGGCCAACTTCAATTCCTGAGCAATTCGTGCGCGCTGTTTGTCGCGAGCCTGCTTGAGTTGTGTCCGCTGTTGCTCCAGATCTTCCAGCTGCTTGGCGCCATTCGCCAGCGCCTGTTGATTGTCAGCAATCTTGCGCTGCAGTTCTCCCAGCTCAACTTCCGATGTGCGCAACTGTTCCTGCAATTCATTGTGACGACTGCTGGCTGCGGAAATCTCCGCGGTGATGCGCTCGATATCCAACTCCAGTTGCTGTAGTTGCTCGCGCGTTTTTTCTTCGTCGGACTGAGCCAGGCTCTGGCAGGACAGCGCGAGCAGGCAGAGGGCAAATGCACCGTGTCGCAAGGCCGTGGTTCGCACCCGCGAGCGCCTGCGAATTTCAGGCATGTGCACTAACCATCTGGCGAATATTCTTATGGATCAAGCGGTTGTGGTTAGCAGATTGTGACCGGTCATCTCGGCCGGTTGCGGCAAATCCATCAGGCCCAGCAGGGTAGGTGCTACATCGGCCAGAATGCCGCCGGAAGACTTCAGTTTCAGGTGTTTCGGCCCGATGTAAACCAGTGGCACCAGGTCTGTGGTGTGTTGCGTGTGGTGTTGGCCTGAAGCGTAATCAAGCATCAGCTCGCAGTTGCCGTGGTCGGCAGTGATCAGCGCCTGGCCGCCCACCTGCAATAGCGCCTGTTCGATACGACCGAGGCACTTGTCCAGTGTTTCAACGGCTTTTACTGCGGCTTCGAAGATGCCGGTGTGGCCAACCATATCGCCATTGGCATAGTTGCAGACGATGAGATCGAATTTGCCGCTGGTGATGGCGTCAACCAGTTTGTCGGTCAATTCTGGCGCGCTCATTTCCGGTTGTAGGTCATAGGTCGCCACATCCGGTGATGCGATCAAGATGCGTTCCTCTCCTGGGAACATCTCCTCGCGGCCACCGCTGAAAAAGAAAGTCACGTGGGCGTACTTCTCCGTCTCGGCGATGCGCAATTGTGTCATATGGTGTTGCGCGACATAGTCGCCCAGCACATTGTCCAGTTTTTCCGGGCCGAAAGCGCAGCTGGTTTTTATGTCTTCTGCGTACTCTGTGAGTGTCACGAAATCTGCAAGTTGCGGGACCACTTTGCGCGAGAATTGGCTGAATGACTTATCGACGAAGGCACGCGTCAATTGCCGAGCGCGGTCAGAGCGAAAATTCATGAACAACACCGTGTCGTGGTCGCTGACCACGGCTGGTTCCTGCTGTGGGTTGCAGATAACGGTCGGCAGTACGAATTCATCGTTTTCATCGCGCTCGTAGGCGGCGCGCAAGGCATCCGCACTGGTATCGGCGCGGTAGTCTGCGGCGCCTTCAGTGAGCAGTCGGTAGGCTGCTTCAATGCGGTCCCAGCGATTGTCACGATCCATCGCGTAATAGCGGCCACAAATGGTTGCCGTGCGGCCGCAACCGAGTTCGGCGAACAGTGCGTCGGCGTTGTCCAGCGACGGGCCGGCGCTGCGTGGCAGCGTATCTCGACCATCGAGGAACGCATGTAGATAGACGCGTTGGGCTCCGCGCTCGGCAGCCAAGCGTATGGCGGCAAAAATTTGCTCCTCGTGGCTGTGCACGCCGCCCGGGGAAAGCAGCCCGAAGATATGAACCGCGCCACCGGCAGCAATGGCCTTATCGATGCCGCCTGTGAGCGCGGGATTGCGGTTGAAGCTGCCGTCTCGAATCGCATGGTCGATGCGTGAGATGTTTTGGTAGATCACTCGCCCTGCCCCCAGGCTCATATGGCCTACCTCGGAGTTGCCCATTTGTCCCTCAGGCAGTCCCACGTCCTCACCGGACGCTGAGATGAGTGTGTGTGCACACTCAGCCCACAGGCGATCCCACACCGGTGTCGCAGCCTGGGATATGGCGTTGTCTTTGGTGTCTTCGCGATAGCCCCAGCCGTCCAGCACAATCAGGACAGTGGGTTTCTTGTTACTTGTGTTCATGTGGCGTTCCGACCAGACAGGAATTTTGTAGATACGTCAAAGCGCGACATTTTAACCTGTCTGGCACAGTAGCGCATTGCCCCTTTGCGTAACGTCGCAGCAGAGGGTTGAGTCAACCTCGCAGGGCTGGTTGCGTATGGGTAGACCCTGTATACTTGGCGCCCTTTTAATCGACGAGTCGCGTACTCCACGCACACCAGATGTGCGCAACTCGTGTGACCGCAAATGCCGTCTCCAACAGGTACCAGTTAGCAAAACAATGGCACTTTTTTTAGAATTTCTGACGCAGCAGTGGATGCTGACAACGGCGCTGCTTGCAGCCATCGTAATGTTGTTCCTGCATGAAGCCCGCAAGGCTGGCCCCTCGCTGACACCGCAACAGGCAATCAATGAAGTGAACTCCCAGAACGGTATATTCGTCGACCTGCGGGATGTTGCTGAGTTCCGCAAGGGCCATATTGTCGATGCGATCAATATTCCTGCGCTCAAATTGCCGGAGCGCATGAGTGAACTGGAAAAATACAAAGACAGGCCAATCGTGCTGGTGTGCAAAATGGGTCAGCAATCTGGCACCGCTTCCAAGCAACTCAAGGCAGCAAATTACACGACGGTCTACAAAATGACCGGAGGCATGATGGAGTGGGCGAACCTGCAGTTGCCCACGGTGAATTGACACCTCCTGCGATGAAAACAGGCGTTACGCTATATACCACGCGATATTGTCCCTACTGTATCCGGGCGAAAAGCTTGTTGGATGACAAAGGGGTCCCGTATCAGGACATTGCGGTGGATAACGATCCGCAACTGCGCCAGGAAATGGTGACCCTCAGCGGTCGCTATACCGTGCCACAGATCTGGATAGGCGAGCAGCATATCGGTGGCTGCGATGACATGTTTTTACTTGAGTTGCAGGGTCGTCTTGATGTGTTACTGGCACAAGCGTACGCCGCGCCCTGATTTTTCGAACATCGATTGGAGAATGACTAATGGCTGAAGAACAAGCAGCACCACAACAGCAACAGTTCACAGTGCAACGCATCTACACCAAAGACCTCTCTTTTGAATCACCGTCATCGCCGACAGTGTTCAGGAAGCAGTGGCAGCCCAAGGTAACAGTGGACCTGAATACCAAGAGCAATGCCATTGACTCAGAGGGCAACTTCGAAGTTGTGTTGTCCGTGACCATCACTGCCAAGCTTGAGGAAGAAACTGCGTTCCTGATCGAGGTGCAGCAAGCCGGCATCTTCTTTCTCAAGGGGTTTGAGGATGCAGACCTGCGGCGGATTCTGGGTACCGCTGCGCCCAACGTGCTGTTCCCGTATGCGCGCGAGACCATCGACTCGGTCTGTGTGAGGGGCGCGTTTCCGGCGATCATGCTGGCGCCGGTAAGCTTCGAGGCACTTTACCAGCAGGCACTGGTGCAAGCCCAGGCCAGCGCAGCGAGCGGCGAAACAGCGACGCATTGATTCACGTTTCGGCGTAATGTCAGGGGCTCACGCCCCTTTTTACTGGCCTGAAATAAAAGTAAGCGCTTGCTTACTTTAAATCGGGAAAGCCGAGTTGACGCAGGGCTTCGTACGCTACTAGAGCGGTAGCATTACTCAGGTTGAGACTGCGGCTATCGGCCTTCATCGGAATACGTATCGTGCTGGCCGCCCCCAGGTCGTCCAATACAGCTTGTGGCAAGCCGCGAGTCTCCGGACCAAACAGCAGGGCGTCGCCGGCCCGATAGCGAACTTCGTGGTAGGGAGTGCTGCTGCGCGTGGTAATGGCAAACATGCGCAGCGCGCCATGCTGTCGGCTAAAGCTACCCAGATCCGGGTACGTCTGGATGTCAGCGAACTCCCGGTAATCCAGGCCCGCCCGGCGCAGCTTTTTGTCGTCCAGATCGAAACCCAGCGGTTCAATCAGGTGCAACGAACAGCCAGCATTGGCGCACAGGCGAATAATATTCCCGGTGTTGGGTGGAATTTCCGGTTCATAGAGAACGATTTTAAGCATGATGGGGCGTCCGGCGTTGCCGGACTGCTACATATTCAATTCTTTGATTTTGCGGGTCAGGGTGTTTCTTCCCCAGCCCAGTAGTTCCGCGGCATCCCGTTTGCGTCCCTGCGAGTGTTGCAGCGCGACCTGGATCATGACCTTTTCAAAAGTGGGTACGGCATTCTGCAGGATTTGCTGTTTGCCCTGTACCAGTTCATTGCGGGCCCAGTTAAACAGCAAGTCCGGCCATTCTGCCTGTTCAACGGTAACGGCGCGGCTGTTGCCTGTCCCAAGTTCGGGTGGCAAATCACTCAGGTGTACTTCCCGTCCGGAAGCCATAACCGTGATCCAACGACAGCAGTTCTCCAGCTGACGCACATTGCCTGGCCAATCCAGACCGCTGAGAAACGCTTCCGCTTCAGGCAGCAATATTTTCGTTTCTCCGCCCAGCTCTTTTGCCGCCTGCTGAAAAAAATATTTCATCAGACGTGGAATATCCTCGCGTCGTTCGGCAAGCTTGGGAATATGAATGCGAATAACATTCAGGCGGTGAAACAGGTCCTCGCGGAAAGCACCGCGCTGCACCAGATTTTCCAGATTCTGGTGAGTGGCGGCAATAATCCGCACATCCACTTTAACCGGCACATGACCGCCTACCCGATAAAACTCCCCGTCGGCAAGCACGCGCAACAGGCGGGTCTGCGTCTCGGCGGGCATATCGCCGATCTCATCGAGAAATAATGTGCCGCCGTCGGCTTGTTCAAATCGGCCTTCGCGTTTGGCATTGGCACCGGTGAAAGCACCTTTTTCGTGGCCAAACAATTCCGACTCCATCAAATCCTTCGGGATCGCCGCCATATTCAGCGCGATAAACGGCGCACTGGCGCGCGGGCTGTGGCGGTGAAGTGCGTGGGCGACCAGCTCCTTACCGGTACCGGATTCACCGTTGATCAACACTGTGATATTGCTGTGCGCCAGCCGCCCGATTGCGCGAAACACCTCCTGCATGGCGGGCGCCTCGCCGATAATTTCGGTGAAGGGTAGTTCTTCCGGAGCGGGACGATTGCCGCTTTTCTCGCGAGCGTGAGCGAGTGCGCGCTCGGTCACGGCGATCATCTCATCGAGGTCAAAGGGCTTCGGCAGGTATTCGAAGGCACCTTTCTGGTAAGACGCTACAGCGCTGTCCAGATCGGAATGCGCGGTAGTAATGATTACCGGAACGTTAGGGTACTGCTCGCTGATGCGTGATAGCAGTTCCAGACCGTTTGTCCCCGGCATGCGGATATCGCTGATAATGACGTCTGGTTGGCCTGAGTCGATCTGCTTGAGCAAGTCATCGGCGTCCGCAAAGCTCTCATTGGTAATGCCGGCCTGCGTGAGCGCTCGCTCCAGTACCCACCGGATCGAGTTGTCATCATCCGCGATCCAGACCTTAGCGTGCCTATGCATGATGTGTATCCATTGGTAAATAGAAGGTGAAGCGTGTTTCTCCCTGACGGCTTTCGCACTCCAGGACGCCCCCGTGCAAGTGGATGATGGATTGGGCGATTGACAGCCCCAGCCCTGTGCCCTCGGCTCTGCCGGTAACCATCGGCGCGAATACCGAGGGTTGCAGCTCGGCGGGAATTCCCGGCCCGTTGTCGATGATATCCACGCGGCAAACCAGCCGGTGCACCTGCGCGCCCACTGTGAACTGTCGCTGCGACCGCGTACGCACAATAATTTCACACTCGTTAGGGTCGCTGGCTGCCTGCAATGCATTGCGCATGATATTCAGGACGGCCTGGATCAGTTGCGAACGATCACAGGAAAATTCCGGCAGGCTTGGGTCATAGTCGCGGATGACACTGACGCGATTTTCTGACTCGGCGGAAATCAGGTTGCGCACGTGCTCCAGAATTTCGTGAATATTCAGCGGTTTCGGATCGAGCTGTCGATTGGGCCCCAGTAGCCGGTCGACAAGATCCCGCAGCCGATCCGCTTCGCGAATGATGATGCGCGTATATTCCGCCAGTTCCTCATTGGGTAGCTCACGGGCTAACAATTGCGCGGCTCCGCGTACCCCGCCCAGGGGATTCTTGATTTCATGGGCAAGGCCTCGGATCACAGCGCGGCTGGTTTCCTGTGCGTGCAACAGGTTTTCTTCACGACTGATCTTAAGCAGTCGATCGACAGCCATTAGCTCCACCAACAGGCTAAAAGCACCCTCGCTATCGTTGACTGGCGTGACGATCACATCGACATGGATTTCCTGTCCGGATATTAGCGTCAGTGAGATGCCGCGGCTGGCATGCGGACTTTTACTGCTCAGCACCTGCTCCAGGATTTCCAGCCATTCCCGAGAATGCAGCACCAGTTTACTGGCATGTTGTCCCAGACACCGCGCTTCAGAAGTTTCTAGAATCGACTGACCAGCCGCATTGACCGCAGTGACCCGCAAGTTGCCGTCCAGTGCGATGATTCCCGTACTGATAGTGTCCAGTATGCCCTGGTGGTCCTGCTTCATTCGTACCTCATGTATTGGTCGGGCCGCGCGAGGTCGGGCCGCGCGAGGTCGGGCCATGTCAGAATTGGCCACAAGCGGTCGAGCCGGGTGTTCCATTAGATGCATTTCGTCCTGCAACCGGGTGTTCGATTTGGCTTTCTCCCATTGCTAAAGCAAAAATGGAGCCAAATAGTCGCAGAGAGGCGTGAAAATGTGTCGGATGCCTGAATATTGTGCAGATGACCTAAGTTAGCACCCACTGATACCCTGGGATTAACACTAGCGAAGCCCCAGCGCGGCTCAGGTCAGTGCTATAAAGCGCCATCCCAACCCTCTTTGCACCATAATGGTGCAATAGTGCTTGGGATCTGTCCAGCGCAATCGCAGTTAGATTTTGCCGTGGGCTGTGCTTTACCGATTGAAGTTAACGGAAGGTCGGTGGACAAAGACTCGCACCGGTGGTGAGATCGCCAGAGTTTCGCCTGATTTGTCGACCACGCCAACGGTAATGTCGTGCCGACCGCGAAACACATTAGTGAGGTCCCACATCGTGTCGAGCTGCGGGGTGCCCCAAGGCGTGCCATCCATGAATAACTGCAGTCCTTCGTATTTTCTTAATGCTGGACTAACGCTCACCATTACGGAGAAATTGCCTGGTCCCATGGGAAATGACGTTTCATTTTCGGGTGCGACAATAGTCACTGTGTAGGCAGGTTGTTTTTCTTCAGCTGTTGTAGTGTCCGTCTCGTTGGTGGTCGATGGTTGCGTGATTTGAGGTGGTGGCTGCACCGTGTTGATACGCTGCACCTCGACGCGGTCTGTCGTAGTGCCACCCGGTGGTGGCGTGTCGGTGAATACGACATTGCCCTGCGCGTCAGTGGAGCGGTAGATGGATTGAGCCAGCCCTGCCAAGGGAAGCAGCAGCAGGGCTACCACTAGAAGTCTGCGCATCGATGTTGCCTCAGCTGGAAGTGCGAGGTTTCATCCTATCAGAAATTGCAGTAGGCATAGAATCAACGACGGCGTAAGTCGATAACCAACGCACAAAAAAACCCGCCGAAGCGGGCTTTTCTTGATCCAGATTGTCAATTAGACAGAGTAGTACATCGCAAACTCGATTGGGTGAGTGGTCATGTTAAGGCGCTCAATTTCGCCCCGTTTCAGATCGATGAACGCATCGATCATGTCATCGGAGAAAACACCGCCGGCGGTGAGAAATTCACGATCTGCATCCAGTGCATCCAGTGCCATTTCCAGGCTGGAAGAGACGGTGGGAATCAGCTTGCCTTCTTCCGGGGGCAGATCGTACAGATCCTTGTCAGCTGGATCGCCGGGATGAATCTTGTTCTGGATGCCGTCCAGGCCAGCCATCAACATGGCGGCAAACGCCAGGTAAGGGTTGGCAGAAGGGTCTGGGAAACGCACTTCAATACGCTTGCCCTTGGGATTGGCTTCATACGGAATACGAATCGACGCTGAACGGTTGCAGGCAGAATAGGCCAGCATTACGGGTGCCTCGAAGCCCGGTACCAAGCGCTTGTAGGAATTGGTCGAAGAGTTGGTGAACGCATTCAGTGCGCGCGCATGCTTGATGATGCCGCCAATATAATATAAAGCCTCTGTAGACAGACCTGAGTAGCCGTCGCCGGCAAAGAGGTTCTCGCCGCCTTTGGAAATGGACTGGTGAACGTGCATACCAGAACCATTGTCGCCCACAATCGGCTTCGGCATGAAGGTAGCCGTTTTGCCATAAGCGTGGGCTACATTGTGCACGCAGTATTTCAGAATCTGTACTTCGTCAGCCTTTTTCACCAGCGTGTTAAAACGAACACCGATTTCGCATTGTCCAGCGGTGGCCACTTCATGGTGGTGCACTTCGATATCAAGGCCCATCTGCTCCATGGCGGTGCACATTGCGGCGCGAATATCGTGCAGCGAGTCGACCGGTGGTACGGGGAAGTAACCGCCTTTAACGCCGGGACGGTGCCCCGTGTTGCCTTCCTCGAAATTGTGGTTGGATGCCCAGGCAGCTTCGTCAGAGTGGATTTTCACGCTGCAGCCACTCATGTCGACATGCCATTTGATGTCGTCAAAAATGAAGAACTCCGGCTCAGGGCCGAAATAGGCGGTATCGCCAATGCCGGTCGATTTCAGGTAGTCTTCAGCGCGCTGCGCGATAGAGCGCGGGTCGCGGTCATAGCCTTGCATAGTGGAAGGCTCAGCAACAGCGCAGCGCAGAATAACGGTGGCGTCGTCGGTGAAGGGATCGAGCACGGATGTGTCGTCATCGGGAATCAAAACCATGTCGGAGTTGTTGATACCCTTCCAACCGGCGATGGATGAGCCGTCAAACATCTTGCCACCATCGAAGAACCCCGCGGTGACCTCCTTGGAAGGAATGGTCACGTGTTGTTCTTTACCGTGGGAATCGGTGAAGCGCAGGTCTACCCAACGTGCTTCGTTGTCTTTGATCAGCTTCAGGGTTTTCTTTGACATCTTGTGTTCTCCATAGGGCAATAATTGGACCGCACGCTCCGGTCGGTGTTCCTACTCCTGGCGCCGGTTATAGCGGGCAGCACAGGCGTCTTCAGCAGTCACCATGAAAGCAAGAGCTGTGCCACAACGGTGCGGAAGGTAACCCACTGATATACAAAGATTTTATACCTTTGTTTGCGCAGGCAATCGGCTATCCGCACCAAATAGAGGCGCGATTGCACAAATTTGGTGCATTTTCAGTGGCTGCGGGATGACGGCGGCGACCTGCACAATTTCCAGGACGACCTACGTATAATAGGCGCCCCAACCAGACGCAGTGGTTATCGCCTCAATGCAATTCGTTGTCAAGTATTTCGCTGAAATAGTCATGAAGAGCAAGCCTGTCAGGCGTCAGTTTGTGCGCCAGTTGGAGGACAATCTGCGCGCATTGCTGGGAGAAATTGACCCGGCGGTGGTAATACACAGAAGCTGGGACAAAATGCGAGTGGAAACCCGCGAGGGCGACCCATCCCTGATCGCCCGGCTGGTGCAGGCGATGCGCAATACCCCCGGCATTACCCTGATTCTGGAAACGCAGGAGCACCCGCTGGGAGCTCTGGACACCATTATCGAGCACATCCTGCCTCTATATTGTGAGCGCCTGGCTGGGCGCAGCTTCGCTGTGCGCTGCAAGCGCAGCGGCCAGCACGACTTCACCTCGCTGGATGTAGAGCGGCTGATCGGCAGTCAGTTGCTGTCTCACACGGATGCGCTACGCGTCGATCTGACACAGCCGGAGGTTACGGTTGAGCTGGAAATCAGTGACCAGTCGTTGTTTGTTGTGAGTGCCAGGCATCGGGGTCTGGGTGGGTACCCGGTGGGGAGTGTCGACCCGGTTCTGTCACTGCTGTCCGGTGGCTTCGACTCGCCTGTAGCCAGCTATCTCACAATGAAACGCGGTATGCGCACCCATTTTCTGTTCTTCCGACTTGGCGGGCGCGATCAGGAGCTGGCCGTCAAGGAGGTGGCTTTACACCTGTGGCACAAATACGGCGGGAAACAGCGCGTGCTGTTTATCACGGTGCCATTTGAAGAGGTAGTGGCCGAACTACTGGGAAAAGTTCACGACAGTTACATGGGGGTAGTACTGAAACGCATGATGCTGCGAGTCGCCGATCAGGTGGCGGAAGATCTGCATGTGGACGCTCTGGTTACCGGGGAGTGCGTGGCGCAGGTGAGCAGCCAGACGTTGCGTAACCTGTCGGTGATCGATTGCGTTACTGACCGACTGGTGCTGCGACCGTTGATCGCTGCGGACAAGGAAGACATCGTGCGCATGGCGTCTGATATTGGTACGGCAGCTTTTGCTGCAAGCATGCCGGAGTACTGTGGCGTGATCTCGGTGCGACCAACCACGCGGGCCAAGTTGGACCGTGTGCTGGCGCAGGAAAAGTTCTTTGATATGGCGGTACTCGACCGGGCGATAGCTAACCGGTGCCAGACTCGCATCGACCAGCTCGCCGATGAAGACCGGCAGCGTTGTGAGGTTGAGGTGTTGTCAGTGCCATTGGCGCACGGGACCATCGTCGACATCCGGCACCCGGACGAGGAAGAACTGGCACCGCTGCGAGTGCACATCCCGGTGCTGAAAATTCCATTTTACGAACTGCACACGCGGGCCGCGGAACTCTCGTCGGAAAACACCTACATGCTGTTTTGCGGCAAGGGTGTCATGAGTCGATTGCATGCCAGCCATCTGATGGCAAACGAGTCGCTGGATATCAAGGTTTACGCCCCCTGACTGGATTTTGGCCCGGCGGAGTGATTCGTACACATTTCACATAAGTGTGGGGGCGCCCACGGCTGGGCATAGGGTATAATCCGCGCCTTTTTTACCGGGCCCAAGTGCCAAGAGGTATCCCCTTGATCGATAATCTACGCAATATCGCCATTATTGCCCACGTTGACCATGGCAAAACCACGCTGGTTGACTGCCTGTTGCAGCAATCCGGCACGCTGGATCGCCGCTCCGATGGCGCTGAGCGCATTATGGACTCCAATGACCAGGAGCGTGAGCGCGGGATTACCATTCTGGCGAAGAATACCGCGATCGAGTGGAACGGGTACCGCATCAATATCGTGGACACACCTGGACACGCCGATTTTGGTGGCGAGGTGGAGCGCGTACTGTCGATGGTCGACTCGGTGTTGTTGCTGGTCGACGCGGTCGACGGTCCCATGCCGCAAACCCGTTTCGTAACCTCCAAAGCCTTTGAGCAAGGTCTGAACCCTATTGTAGTGATCAACAAGGTGGATCGCCCCGGCGCTCGGCCCGATTGGGTGGTCGACCAGGTATTTGATCTCTTTGACCGCCTCGGTGCCACCGACGAACAGCTGGATTTCCCGATTATTTACACCTCGGCGATTTTGGGTATCGCCGGTCTCGATCACGAGCAGATGGCCGAAGATATGCAGCCGTTGTTCGAGACCGTGATCGACAAAGTGCCCGCACCGGCAGTCAATTCAGAGGGGCCGCTGCAGATGCAGATCAGTGCCTTGGACTACAGCAGTTATGTAGGCGTGATCGGCGTTGGCCGGATCACGCGCGGCACGCTGGTTCCCAACACCCAGGTAGTGGTGGTCGATAGCGAAGGCGGCACGCGTAAGGGTCGGGTGCTGCAGGTGATGGGACACCTTGGACTGGAGCGAGTCGACGTACCGTCGGCTGAGGCGGGCGACATTGTTTGTGTTACCGGGATCGAAGGATTGAATATTTCCGATACCCTCTGTGACCCCGCGATGCCGGAAGCGCTGCCTCCGCTGTCCGTTGACGAACCCACGGTCAGCATGACTTTTCAGGTGAACGATTCACCCTTTGCCGGCAAGGAAGGTAAGTACGTCACCTCGCGTAATATTAAAGACCGGCTGGAGCGTGAGTTGATCCACAACGTGGCACTGCGTGTGGAACCCGGTGATACGCCCGACAAGTTCAAGGTATCTGGACGAGGCGAGTTGCACCTGTCGGTGTTGATCGAATCGATGCGTCGTGAAGGCTTCGAGCTGGGTGTGTCGCGACCTGAGGTGATTCGCAAGGAAGTTGACGGCGTGATGCATGAACCCTTTGAGCAGTTGGTGATTGACTGTGAAGAACAACACCAGGGAGCTGTTATGGAGGAGCTGGGTCTGCGCCGCGCAGAACTGGAGAATATGGTGCCCGATGGTAAGGGTCGGATCCGGCTCGAGTTTATTATTCCCGCCCGCGGACTGATCGGGTTCCGTTCACTGTTTATGACGCTCACTTCCGGCGGCGGTATTCTTACCCATGTGTTCGACCATTATGGTCCGGTCAAGACTGCGGAGATGAGTGGCCGCGTTAACGGTGTGCTTGTTTCAATGGTGAAGGGGAAAACGCTCGGCTACTCCCTGTACAACCTTCAGGAGCGTGGACGTATGTTTGTCGATCCCAATATTGAGGTTTACGAAGGACAGATCATCGGTTTGCACAGTCGCGGCAATGATCTGGCAGTGAATCCCATAAAGGGCAAGCAGTTGACCAACGTGCGTGCCTCCGGCACGGACGAGGCCCTGACACTGACGCCGCCGGTGCGACATACACTGGAACAGGCACTGGAGTTCATTGAGGAAGATGAACTGGTGGAAGTGACGCCGGTCAGCATTCGCCTGCGCAAGAAGTTGTTGCAGGAGCACGAACGACGCAAGGCAGCCAGGGGCTGAGGCTGCACTTTTTTGCGATGAAGGCATTACTGCAACGCGTTAGTTGCGCCAGTGTGACGGTCAATACGCAGTGTGTGGGCGAGATTGAACACGGCCTGCTGGTTTTCCTCGGGCTCGATGAAGGCGACGACCAGGCAGCGGCAGACCGGATGCTGGACAGATTATTGGCCTATCGCGTGTTCAGCGATGGACAGGGTCGCATGAATTGCAGTGTTGTCGATGTGGGCGGCGGCGTTTTGCTGGTTTCTCAGTTCACCCTGGCAGCAGATACGCGCAAGGGTCTGCGTCCGAGCTTTTCAACCGCGATGGCGCCGCAGCAGGCAGAAACGCTCTACCATTATCTGCTGGAGCAATTGCAGCGGCGCCACAAGCCGGTAGCTGCGGGTGTGTTTGGCGCCGATATGCAGGTAAGTCTGGTTAACGACGGGCCTGTGACCTTTTTGCTGGAGTGCTGATGGAGTTTGCGCGCTAGTCGGGTGCCCGCAGGCGCATTTTGCGGTGCGGGATGTAGTCCTCCAGATATTCGCTCCCCTCTGCTACAAAACCTCGCGCGCCATAAAAGCCCTGCAAGTGGGCTTGTGCGCTGATACAAATATCGTGGCCCGGCCACTGCGAAAAGTTGTGTTCAATGCCGCGTTGCACCAGTTCCAGGCCCAGTTGCCTGCCGCGCATTGTGGCACAGACTACAACCCTGCCGAGGGAGCTCTCGGCATAACTGTGGCCGGGTGCCAGGCAGCGCTGATAGGCCACCAATTGGCTCTCCTGCATACATAACATGTGCCACGCTGTGTGATCGCGATTGTCCAGATCGAGGTAAACACACTGCTGTTCCACCACGAAAACCTGCTGGCGCAAGCGCATTACCGCGTACAGTTGGACGGGTGTCAGTTGTGCAAATGCCAGTGTGTACCAGCTAAAACTCATCGCGGATTTGAGTCGCCTTGGAAGAAGTGAACAAAAGTAAAGTGCGGCGTTCTCCGCCGACATTTTAATTGCTACTATAGCCTGCAAATACCGACGGTAATAGGCTCGCATTCACCAGACAACGTGGCCTGGGAGCAACTCCAGATGGCTGATGTGAGATGATTCCCGTTCACCATAAGAAAGGGCTCTGCTGATGTTGGTAAATATTGACGCGCAGGATATTTCGGCGCTGAGCCAGCAGTTCGGAAAACTGGTTAGCGCATTGTTGGAAGTAGTGAAAATGCCAGCGATGCCTATGGACGTAGAGGTCACGCCGGCCGGAAATTTTCGCGGCTTTGACGGCGGTCAATTTTATGTGGTGCAGGCGGGATCCATCACCACCCGCTATCAGGGAAAAACCATCTACACGCTGGAAACGGGCGATATCCTCCTGCCGGATATAGCAGGCGTTCTGGACCAGTCCATTGCGGTCTACTACGGCAGTGATTCGGGGGCACAGTTGCGCTGTTATCCTGCCCTGGAGTTCATGCAGCGAGTGTTTAACGAGCCCGCCGCAGTCAGGCTGTGGACGCGACTGTTAGTGACCTACGCCGGCCTGATGTTGCGTATCACCGCAGCGAACCTGCAGGAAGACAAACCGGCAACACCGGGGTTCGAGGTGTACGAACCGGGCGATATCATTATCCGTCAGGGCGATCGTGCAGACTTCGTCTACAACATGAGTTCCGGGATTGCAGAAGTGCTGGTTGAGGGTGTGAATGTGGGGCGCATCGGCGACGGAGAAATTTTCGGTGCAATGGCTGCGCTGACGCACGCCAACCGCAGCGCGACTGTAAGGGCGAAAACCGTTTGTTCTGTGGTGAAAGTCCCCAAGGAACAATTTACCGAATTGATCAAAAGCAATCCGGCGACTATTCACAGCCTGCTGATTGATATGGCGAACTCCATCGTTAATCTCAATGAGCAGTTAGTTGGCTTGCAGGGAAGTCATCACAACCATCACGGCAGCTAGGCTCTCTTTTCGATTGCGGTGCCGTCTTCGTTTGCGTGCAGATACTGAGCTGAGCGCAGTTTACAAACGCAGTAAAACCAGCAATACAGGCCAGTAGTGAATGTCTGACTTAGTACATATCGATAGCGACGGCACCGAGCGGGTGTCACTCAAACTTTATGCCGAGAAGGCTTACCTGGATTACTCCATGTACGTCATTCTCGATCGCGCCCTTCCGCATGTCGGAGACGGCCTGAAGCCGGTGCAGAGGCGTATCATCTACGCGATGAGTGAGCTGGGCCTCAAGTCCTCGGCCAAGTTCAAGAAATCAGCGCGCACCGTGGGTGATGTGATCGGTAAATTTCATCCGCATGGCGACAGTGCGGCCTACGAAGCCATGGTGTTGATGGCCCAGGATTTCAGTTATCGCTACCCACTGGTGGACGGGCAGGGCAACTGGGGCTCGCCCGACGATCCAAAGTCTTTCGCCGCCATGCGTTATACCGAATCGCGTCTGACGGCGTATGCCGAAGTGCTACTGAGTGAGCTCGGTCAGGGTACGGTGGACTGGACGCCGAACTTTGACAGTACCCTCGATGAACCGGTGGTGTTGCCGGCACAGGTACCCAATGTCCTGCTGAATGGCACCACCGGTATTGCCGTGGGCATGGCCACTGATATTCCTCCGCACAATTTGCGCGAGGTAGTCGCGGCGACCGTGCGCCTGCTGGAGTCACCCAAGTCCACGGTAGAAGAGCTGTGCGAGCATGTGCTGGCCCCGGACTTCCCCACCAATGCGGAAATTATCACGCCGCGCGAAGAGATTCTGTCACTGTACAAAACCGGGCGCGGTGGCCTGCGTATGCGCGCCGTGTGGGAACGCGATGGCGGGGATATTGTGATCAACGCATTGCCTTACCAGGTTTCCGGGTCGCGTGTGCTGGAGCAGATTGCGCAGCAGATGCAAGCCAGGAAGTTGCCGATGGTGTCGGATTTGCGCGACGAATCCGATCATGAAAATCCCACGCGCCTGGTGATTGTGCCGCGCTCCAATCGGGTGGATTTGGACGCTCTGATGAGCCACTTGTTTGCCACTACCGACCTTGAGCGCAGCTATCGCGTCAATCTCAACATGATCGGTATCGACGGTCGCCCCGGCGTCAAAGGGCTGGATAAATTGTTGCGGGAGTGGCTGAAATTTCGTACCGAGACCGTCAGGCGTCGCCTCGAACATCGACTCGATCGAGTGCTCAAGCGACTGCATATTCTGGATGGTTACCTGGTTGCGTTTCTCAACATCGACGAGGTCATTCATATCATCCGCACCGAGGACAAGCCCAAGCCTGCGCTGATGGCGCGTTTCGGCATCTCTGACATCCAGGCCGAGGCGATTCTGGAATTGAAGTTGCGCAATCTGGCCAAGCTTGAAGAAATGAATATTCGCGGTGAACAGGACGAATTGCAGTTGGAGCGCGATCAGCTGCAGAAAGTCCTCGGCAGTGAGGCCCGCCTGAAAACGCTGATCAAGAATGAACTGTTGGCGGTGGCAGAAAAGTACGGCGACGATCGTCGTTCACCACTGGTGACGCGCGCTGAGGCCAAGGCTTTCAGTGAGCTTGAACTGGTAACTGCTGACCCGATCACGGTAGTCATGTCGGAGAAGGGCTGGATCAGGGCTGGGAAAGGACACGATTTAGACCCGACCAGTCTCAGTTATAAAGCTGGCGACGGCTACAAAATGTCCGCTTGCGGGCGCAGTAACCAGCCAGTGGTCATCCTCGATTCCACCGGCCGTGCGTACACCGTGCCCACACACAATTTACCCTCTGCGCGCGGTCAGGGAGAACCGGTCACAGGGCGCATCAACCCGCCATCTGGAGCCACCTTTGGCGGTTTGATGATGGGTGCAGATGAGTCACTTTTTCTGCTGGCCAGTGATGCGGGCTACGGCTTTGTCGCGAAGCTGGGTGACCTGCAGTCCAAGAATCGCGCCGGTAAGGCTGTCATCAGTTTGCCCAAGGGCGGGTTAGTGCTGCAGCCTGCATCGATCACTGCAGTGGACGGTGCGATGGTAGCAGCAGTCACCACTGAAGGTAGACTGCTGATTTTTCCGCTAGCGGACCTGCCGCAGATGGCGCGCGGCAAAGGTAATAAAATTATCGGCATTCCCTCGGCACGAGTGCAGGCGCGAGAAGAGTATGTGGTGGCGATCAAGGTATTTACACCACAGGATACCCTCGTGATCCACTCCGGCAAGCGTCACCAGAGCTTCAAATTCAAGGATCTTGAGCACTATCTGGGAGAGCGAGGCCGGCGCGGCAACAAACTACCGCGCGGTTTCCAGAAAGTCGACAGTATGCTGGTGGAGTCCTAGCGTCGGGGCTTCACGCCGCCGCTTAACGCCGTGCGGGATCCGTCAGGCGTTTCAGAATCAGTCGCAGCTGCCTTTCCAGCAGGTCCTGATACGGACCTGCGAACTCCTCGATCACCGAGTAGTCCATCACCTCAGTGGGTCGGAGTTGCAGGCGCCCGGCTATGTCAATGTCCTCGCACACGGCGGGCGAGAGAAGAATATCCGGTGGTTTGCTGGCACACACCGACTGCAATTCATCGAGGGTGTGTTGGGTATACAGTCCTGGATAGATATCCGTGCCACTGCCAACACCCAACTCGCTCTGTGAAATCGCCATGGCCATGGACAGTGACAGCGACATGTGTTCTTCCATCGCCTTGCTCACTGCGCGCACCAGCCAGGCACTGGATGCGGCACGAAAGGCTGCGCTACCGGCGCTGTTATGGTCGGTGAAATAAATCGCCAGGCCGAACTGCCGCGCCACCTGCAGATCGCCGGCGTAAAAACCGGATGCCGCGTAAACCACCTGATGCACGCGCTCTATGTAGCGCTGCAGCGCGCGCTCATCCAGAGTATCCACGTAGTTCACCAGGCTGGACAGGTGCAGATACAGCACGGCAGTGGTGCGGTAATTTTCGTCCTGTGGCCCGGGCTCGCTGCGGGTGCGCAACAGGTCCATCGGCAGGGCGTCAATCCTTTTGCCCAGATGCAGCAATTCATTCTCCGGTGGCCTCGCAGACTCGTCTTCCTCAAGAGCGATTTTTCTGGCCATGGCGGACAGTTCACTGCCCATGCGCTGACCGAAGCGACGGCTGATGCCGTACACTGCGAGGCTTAGCAGTACAGCCAGTCCCAGCATACTCAGTAGGAATCGCAATTGCGCGGCGCGAGCATTATCCGCGTTGACAACGATCACTATTTTGCCGGCTATGTCGGACTCGATATGTACCGGGGCGCTGTACTCGTAGAGGTTTTGCCCGTGCGCTGCACCGGCTTGTCCCAGCGTCTTGCCATCGACATCGGTAATGGTGATGCTCTGGGCCGCAGACGTCTCCATCAGGCGCTGCAAAGTGGCTGACATACTGAGCAGGTCGCCGCGCTCCATGGCTGTGCTGATTCGTGCCGCTACCAGCCTGGCCAGCGCGGTACCGTATTGTTCCTGCAGCAGCATTTGTATATGGCGGGTGGAAATCGCGCCCAGGGCGATCAGTGCAAGACTGACCACCAGACATAAGCCTGCAGCGATTATCGCCATCTGTTGGCCGAGACTGGAATGACTAAAGCGATTGTTCACACGCGATCATTGATTGGTAAGTTGCGACGCATCGCAGTATAAACCAGTCTCGTCGGCAAAAGCGCCCTTTGTCCGCCATCGCCCATGATTATCTCTCCTGGACTTCGCCGATTGCGCGCTTTTCACTGCTCCTTGCGAGCAGGTAGAATGGCGGCCCGAGAGATCCTTGGAATCCGCTGCGTGAATCAAATTCTCCTCATTACAATTTCTGGCGAAGATCAGCCAGGCGTAACCGCCGGACTGACAGCCCTGCTATCGGAGTATGCCGTGAGCATACTCGACATTGGCCAGGCTGTAATACACGCAACTCTGTCTTTGGGATTGTTGGTAGAACTGCCCGAGGATTGCGAGAGTGAAGAGCTGGCACAGGCGGTACAAACGTTTGCCCTGCGCCGCGACTTGCGGGTGGTAACCACAGCGGTTGCGCATCCCAGTTACAGCCAGTGGGTCGATGCCCAGGGTCGCGCGCGCTATATCATTACACTGCTGGCGCGCAAGATCAGCTCGGACCAACTCGCCCGAGTGACCCGGGTGATTTCCGAACATGGGCTGAACATAGATGGCATTCATAGATTGTCAGGACGCATTCCGCTGGGTGACCTGCCGGCACTCAGCAAGGCCTGCCTCGAATTTTCAGCTCGCGGTACGCTGCGCGATCCGGCGGAATTTCGCCGGCAATTGCTGGAGGTTGCCGGTGCATTGGAGGTCGACCTCGCCTTCCAGCAGGATAATATGTATCGGCGCAACCGCCGACTGGTGGCGTTTGATATGGACTCTACGCTGGTTGAGGCGGAAGTGATTGATGAACTGGCCAAGCTGGCTGGTGTCGGTGAGCAGGTGAGTGCGATCACTGAGCGTGCCATGCGTGGTGAAATCGATTTCAGCGAGAGTTTTCGTACACGCGTTGCGCTGCTTGAAGGACTGCCGGAGAGCGCACTGGTGCGCGTCGCCGAGGAATTGAAAATAACTGAAGGTGCGCAGCACCTCATCGCAACCCTGCGCACGCTGGGCTATAAGACGGCGATACTCTCAGGCGGCTTTACCTATTTTGCCAAGTACTTGCAGGCTCGCCTGGGTATTGATTATGTGTTCGCTAATGAACTCGATATTGTCGACGGTAGTGTAACGGGCAGGATCAAAGGCACTATCGTTGACGGCGCGCGCAAGGCAGAGCTGTTGCGACAACTTGCCGATCAGCAGGATATAGACTTGCAGCAGGTGATCGCGGTGGGGGATGGTGCGAATGATTTGCCCATGTTGAGTATTGCGGGGTTGGGGATAGCGTTCAGGGCGAAACCGCTGGTGCAGAAATCTGCCGAGCAGTCTATCTCGACACTGGGACTGGACGCGATCCTGTACCTTTTGGGCATCTCTGATGAATACCAGAGCGCTGGCTGACCACGCCAGCGTCTGGCAGCTAGATATTGCTCCACAGCGAGTCGTATTCCCCACTCGCCGGTCCTTGACCGCTTTCGGCCAGCACGTCACTCAATTCCTTGGCTTTGCAGAATTCGAACTGCGAAAAATGGCCGGTTGAGGCAATGTGCCGCAACAGCTGAATCGTAATCGCTTCATTGCAGGTGCCCAGAGTCACTTTTTGCCGCTCCTTAAATCCGGTGCGCGGTGTGATCAGTGTTTGCGGTTGGCCGACAAGCTTGATTTCGGGCAGTAAAAGCACACGCATCGGTGGCGATTTGTCGCCACTTTTCTGGTGAATCCGCGCTCCATAAGCTATCGCCCGCGGGCTGAGCAGTTCAAGCCCCACCAGAGTCTTCGCATTATTCAAACGACTTACCCAGCGCATGACAGCGATCACCCAGTCCTTGTGTTCATCCTCTTTCAAGCCGACGATATCGCCGGCTTTTATATCCCTTGGCAAATCGGCAGCCCACTCGAGGCAGTATCCGCCCGGGCTGGCATCGGCCAACTGAACTTTGAACACAGGGTAACTTTCATCCGGAGGTAGATTTGCATCTTCGTCCGGCAGCAATCTGGCCTTGGTCCTGGAGTCTACGTCCACCGGCTTATCAGGATCGAACTTTACTTCGCTCGTGTAGTCACCGGGGTTTGCTTTCTGCCACACGTCGGCTTTGTTGTGTGTAGCCAGAAATGGATTGCCCGCACTTCGTGCAGTGCTGCTCGGGATGTTCTCATCGCCGTAAATCAATTGCTCGAACACTTGTTGCCCGGCGACATGATAGTGAACACTGCTGAGCCCCACGCAAATCCACAGGGGGCTGTTGGTGGTCGTGCGTTTGAAATTACGCAAGCTCATACTTCCCAGTGAGGTGATCACGTGATCCAGCATGGCGGCGGTAACACTGGTATTTTTGTCAAAGTGGATGGGCTTGCCGCCGGCTCCCTCGCGCAGTGTACTCAGATACTTGATGAGCGGACTGGTGTTGATAAATCGACATGCAGGCCCTGGTGTTTCGCGATACAGGGCGCGATACAACGGTGGCTGGTCGCTATCCAGATCGATTACAAACAGATCATCACCGCTGCCCTTGCTGTCAAAAGTTACCTGTTCACTCCACTGGCGCAGTCCGTGGTGAAGTGCTTCAAGGTCGCTCTGGCGCAGCTGATTTGGTTTGCAGCAGCCCATCAACATGGACTGTAGATAGGTTGTCCTGATCGTGTCGCCACCAGATAGGGGGTCTGGCACCGGCAGCTCAGCCAGACGTTGTCGCTCGGCGAGGGCATAGAGCTGATGCAGCGTTTGCCAGCCGTGAATTTCCATCGGTCGATTCAGTTGGAAATTCTGCAGCACCTTGCGCCCTGTATAGTGCAGCGCACGGTGGATGGCCTCGCATGTCAGCCGCGCCGGATTGGTTTCGCGAATGGAGTCGCGCTGCTCGATAGTCTCGATCGCAACGATGGTATAGCAGCTAGCCGTCATGGTGAGCAGCCTGTCGCTGAGCTCTGCCATGTGTCGTGGTTCGTCAGGCATGATCAGGGGCTGATTCAGAAATCGTTTGGAAAGGTTGAGTACAGCGACATCGAGATTTGGACGCAGAATCTCTATGATGCCGAAGCGCAGCTCGGGTGACAGCTTGGTGCGATTGAGTTCACTCAGGGCCTGGCCGAGGAGTTGCACCAGCGAATTGGTATTGGTCACCGGGAGGCTATGGACCCACGCGCTGGCAGCCTCCTTATTCGGCACGAACAACGGCACCCCGGTAAAATCCTGTCGGGGGATGGTCAGTTTTATAGTGCTCTGGTCTTCCATATAAGCAAGCCCGAATTCTTATAGCTATGTGCTCTGTCCCTGCGGGTAAGGATAGCCTAAGTCGAGCACCCCTCGCTACTCGGATATCGGTATCGGGGCTGTCTGTATCTGCCATTGGCACACATGGTGCGGTATTATGGGCGCCATTTTTCCCGCAACCCAATGAGAGCACCATGGCGAACTACTCTACCAGTGAATTCCGCTCCGGCATGAAAGTGATGCTGGATGGCGATCCCTGCAGCATTCTCGACAATGAATTTGTAAAACCCGGCAAAGGCCAGGCGTTTAATCGCGTCAAGCTGCGCAACCTGAAAACCGGACGTCAGTGGGAGCGGACGTTCAAATCCGGAGAAACGCTTGAAGGTGCAGATGTGGTGGATCGCGCCATGGACTATCTGTATACCGATGGTGAATTCTGGTATTTCATGGAACCCGATACATTCGAGCAACACCAGGCCGATGCGGCCGCAGTGGGCGATAGCTACCTGTGGCTGAAGGAACAGGACTCCTGCGACGTGACGCTGTACAACGGCACCCCGCTGGCGGTAACACCTGCCAACTTCGTGGAACTGGAGATAGTGGAGACAGACCCGGGACTCAAGGGCGATACTGCCACTGGCGGTACCAAGCCGGCCAAATTAAGCACTGGCGCGGTGGTTAAAGTGCCATTGTTCATCAGTACCGGCGAAGTTATTCGAGTCGACACGCGCACCGGCGAATACCAGAACCGCGCCAGCAAGTCCTGAGGACGGCGAGCGGATTGTCCCACCGTGAACTGGCGGCCTGCTGCGGGTATCAGCGCAATCCGTGAGCGCGCAGCACTGCTGGCCAGATTGCGTCACTTCTTTGCTGACCGTGCAATCCTTGAAGTGGAGACGCCGCTGCTGTGTAGCAGGGGCATTACCGATCCTGCTATTGAGCCTTTGATGGTGTCGCACGGCGCGGCTATTGATGCGCCACGTTTCCTGCAAACTTCCCCCGAATACGCGATGAAGCGTTTACTCAGTGCTTTTGGTGAACCGATCTACCAGATAACCCGGGCATTCCGGGATGGCGAGGCCGGCTCCCGCCACAACCCTGAGTTTACGTTGCTGGAATGGTACCGGCCGGGGTTTGACCACCATCAGTTGATGGCTGAGGTGGTAGACCTGATAACTGATTGTCTCGGCGCAAGGCCGCTGCAAAAATTCAGCTACCGTGAGCTGTTTCAACAGCATCTGCAGCTTGATCCTTTTTCCGCAAGCATTGCCGAACTGGAAAGTATTGCGCGGGCTCACCTCGATCCGGGGGCTCTGACCGGCGATCGAGAGCTGTGGCTGGATCTGTTGATGAGCCATGTGCTTGAGCCGCAGCTGGGCGTGGGTGCGATCTGCCTGGTGTACGACTATCCCGTGTCGCAAGCCGCGCTGGCACGGGTAGCTTCTTCAGGTGATATCGAAGTAGCACAGCGTTTCGAGGTCTACGTCGAGGGGCTGGAACTTGCTAACGGCTATCGCGAACTTACAGACGCAGCAGAGCAACGGCAGCGCTTTGCACGCGACAACGCCCTGCGCAAATTACGCGGGCAGAGCGAGCGCCCGCTGGCTGACCAGTTACTGGCTGCGTTGGCGCAGGGCCTACCCGACTGTAGCGGGGTCGCACTGGGTGTGGACCGCTTGCTGATGCTTGTCACAGGTGCCGGCAACATTCGCGAAGTACTCACCTTCGACTGGCAGCGCGCCTGATCAACGTCGCGCCGCGCTGTGCCGGTATGAGATAGTGGCGAACACCAGCGCAAAAAAAATGCCGGCTCAGGGCCGGCACTTGCAACCGTTGCTAAAAACTCAGGCAAATTCCCGAACCAGCCCACCGATGGACTCTTTCGCATCACCAAACAACATGCGCGTATTGTCCTTGTAGAACAGAGGATTCTCGATGCCGGCAAAGCCGGAGGCCATGGAGCGCTTGAGCACGAACACAGTGCGCGCCTGATCGACGTTGATCACCGGCATGCCGTAGATCGGTGAGGACTCGCTTTCCCGCGCGGCAGGGTTGACCACGTCGTTGGCGCCAATCACGATCGCCACATCCACGTTTTCCATGCGCGGGTTGATCTCGTCCATCTCCAGTAACTGATCGTAGGGTACGTCGGCTTCCGCCAGCAGCACATTCATGTGACCGGGCATGCGACCGGCTACCGGGTGGATACCGAAGGACACTTCCGCGCCGTTTTTCTCCAGCAGTACCGACAGTTCCTTGACCACGTGCTGGGCCTGTGCAACAGCCATGCCGTAGCCGGGAATAATGGCTACGGTGCTGGCTGCTTCCAGTATGTAGTAGGCGTCCTCTACCGAGATTGGTTTGATCTCGCCTTCCACTTTGGTGGTTTCTACCTTGCCGCTGCCAAAGCCGGAAAATAGTACATTGGAGAGCGAGCGGTTCATCGCTTTACACATGATCTGCGTCAGGATGATGCCAGACGCGCCGACCAACGCGCCTGCCACGATCAGGATGTTGTTGTTGACCGCGAATCCAGCGGCGCAGGCTGCCAGACCGGAGTAAGAGTTCAGCAGAGAAATCACCACCGGCATGTCGGCTCCGCCAATGGGGATGACTGCCATCACGCCAAATAGCAGGGACAGCCCAATCACCAGGAACAGCCAGGTGTGGTTGGCAGGTTCCATACAGAACATCACCGAGCCGCCTAAGATGCCCAATACGATCAGGCTGTTTACCACCTGCTGGCCGCTGAACAAAACAGCACCGCTGCCGATTTTTTCTGCCAGCTTGCCGTAGGCGATCATGGACCCGGTAAAGGTCACGCCGCCGATCAGAATAGACAGGATGATGGTAATCAGCGTAAAGGTGCCGGCACCCGGATTAAGCGCCGCCCAGCCGACCAAAAGGCTGGCCATACCGCCGAAGCCGTTGAACAGTGCGACCATCTCCGGCATGGCAGTCATTTGTACCATCCGCGCTGCAGCGCCGCCAATGACGGTTCCGACCACGATGCCGATTACAATCCACTGAAAGTCGACAATATTCTGGTCCAGCAGGGCCGCTACGATGGCGACCAGCATCCCCAGCGAGGAAATCGTGTTGCCGCGACGGGCCGTCGCGGGGGAGCCCAACTGCTTAAGGCCGAAAATGAACAGCGCCGCAGAAATGACGTAGGCATATTGAATGAGCATCTCCATAGCGATCAGCCCTCCTTCTTCTTGAACATGGCGAGCATACGGTCGGTCACGAGGTAGCCGCCCACCACGTTAATCGTTGCCAGCGCAACGGCTGCAGCGCCCAGCCAGTTGGCAAGGTCCTGCCTGCCGGTGCCGGCCAGGCTGATAGCGCCCACCAGGGTAATGCCGGAGATTGCGTTGGCGCCGGACATCAGCGGCGTGTGCAGCGTGGCCGGTACTTTGTTGATCAGTTCGAAGCCCAGGAAGATGGACAACACCAGGATAAACGTGAGGAAAACTTCCGCAGGTATTGCAGTTATCATGTTAGGCGCCCCCTTCCATAATGTTCTTGATGGTTTGGTTGGTCACTTCGCCGCCGTGGGTGATGATGCAGCCCGGCAGAATATCGTCGTCAAAGTCCACGACGAACTCGTGAGAATCCTTATTCCAGTTATCCTCTACCAGATTGAACAGGTTGGCGGAGTACATCTGGCTGGCATCACGGGCAACTTCTCCGGCCAGGTTGCCCTTGCCGATGATGGTGACACCGGCATAGGTGACGACTTCGTTCGGCACTGAGCCTTCCACATTACCGCCGGTTTCAGCGGCCATGTCGACGATTACCGAGCCGGGCGCCATGCCTTCGATCATGTCTTTGGTGACCAGAACCGGGGGCTTGCGACCGAAGACCTGGGCGGTAGTAATCACCACATCGGATTTGGCGATCACTTCTTTTTGCGCCTGTCGCTGTTTTTCGACCTGTTCCGGGGTCAGCTCCTTGGCGTAACCCCCTTCTGTCTGGCCGGTCTCGCCGAGATCGATCTCCAGGAATTTGGCACCCACAGAACGCACTTGCTCAGCCACCACCGGGCGGGTATCGAAGGCGGTTACTTTGGCGCCGAGCCGTTTGGCAGTGGCGATCGCCTGCAAGCCTGCGACACCGGCTCCAATGACAAACACGTTGGCGGGCTTGAGTGTGCCGGCAGGCGTCATCATCATCGGGAAGATGCGTGGCAGGTAGGTCGCCGCCTGGATCACCATCACGTAGCCGGCCAGGTTGGCCTGTGAACTCAGCGCATCCATCTTCTGGCTGCGGGTGGTGCGTGGGATCATTTCCATGCTGATGGACGTGACCCCGGCATCGCGGAACGCCTTTACCAGTGCGTGTTCGTTAAACGGGTCCAGATAGCTGATATGAATGGCGCCGCGCTTCATCAGCGCGATTTCCGCAAGCTCTGGCTTGCGCAGGCGCAACAGCAGGTCGGCGCTGCGGAATAATTCATTGCGGTCCAAGGAAACGGTTGCGCCTGCATCTGTATAGTCAGAATCGGAGAACCCGGAACCCGCACCCACCCCGGTTTCCACCACCAGGTCGGCGCCCATCGCGCACAACTTCTTGGCGTGAGCCGGTGTTATTGGTACCCGGTTTTCTCCCGGATGGCTTTCTTTGGGAATGGCGATGCGCATGCGGTCTGTACCCCCGTACCTTCGTGTTCATGCTGTCGGTGATTAATCACCGGGATTGTTATCAAGCAGCCTTGCGGGACTGAATTCAGTGTCAGGAGGGCCCGGATTGCAGACCGAAATCCCAAACAGCCGCCGACTCTAGCACAGCCGGCACCGCGCGCAAACATTGAGCGCGGGCCAGTCGTGACTTAGTCCGCAGTCCCGGTGTCAATCCGGGACACTGCCCGCCGGCCATTGCTGATACTCCCACCAGGGGGGAAGCAACTCGCGGTATTGGCGTTGGCGGTAGCGCGGGTCGATCAGTAGCGCACTGCCGGTGTCTTCCAGGCGCCGTACCACCCGGCCCAGCGCCTGATCAACTTTCTGCATACCAGGGTATAGATAGGTGTACTCAAAACCGGCGTCATAGCGGTTCTGGAACCAGTGCTGGAGTTGTTGCGTATCGCGGTTGACCTGAGGCATGCCAGTACCTACCACCACGACGCTGCGCAGGCGTTCGCCGGGCAGGTCTATGCCTTCGCCGAATACGCCTCCAAGGATACAGAACGCCACGACATCCTCGCGCTGCTCCAGCGTGTTCAGCAGTGACTCGCGTTCCCACTCTTTCTGCTCCCGCGCCTGGACCCATACCTCGCGTGCCAAAGGCGCTGCTGCATTTGATTGCAACAGCGCCAGCGTGTCCTGCAGGTAGCGGTATGACGGAAAATACACAATGCAATTGCCAGGGGTGGTGCCCAGCCAGTGACGTAGCCGCTGTGCCAGCGCCTGCAGTGTCTGGTGGCGCTGATGAAAGCGGGTGTCGATATCGGTTGCCAGCCACACACGTAGTTGGCCCGGCTCAAAAGGCGAGTGCGCGCTGGAGCAGACAGCGTGTTCATGGAGGCCCAGCGAGGCTCGGGACCAGGGTAGTGGCGACAACGTGGCTGAAAACGCGATCGTGGCGTGTGCAAGTTGGTGTTTCGCCATCAGCAGCCGCGATGGGTCCAGGCAATTGAGAGTGACGCACAGGCTCTGGCGGCCTGAATCCCGGGTCAATTGCAGGCGGTAGTCGTCACCCCATTGCTCGGCCACACGCAGAAATTGCAACACCTCAAAATAGAAGGCCGTAAGTACCGGGTCCCGCTGCAGAAAGGTCGGCTGTGCTGCCTGCTGCTCGGCGATCACGCCGGTGAAAATCTGCAGCGCCTCAATGAGCGCCAGCGGAGGGGATTCGCTGACGTGAAAATGCGTCTCCTGCCAGTCTTCCTTGAGTAGTGCGAGGAAGCGGGTATTTATTCGTGCCAGCGATTTTGCCAGCTCGCCGGAAGTGTTTTTTTTCGCTCGCAGCGCTGCTGCTTTGGATAGCGTGGCGCTGTACATGTTGCGCGCCCTGCCGGGCAGGTTGTGGGCCTCGTCTATTAGTACTGTCCAGCGCCTGTCGTCCACCGCCATCGCATTGCCCAGAGTAGCCGTCAAGCTGTAGATATAGTGCAAGTCGGCGATGACGACATCTACCCACGGCAACAGGTCAAGCGTCAGTTCGTAGGGGCAGACGTCAAATTGTCGTGCAAGCGATTCGATATCTTCACGCTGCAGCACGCGTTGCGCCATTGCGGCATACATCGCCTCGGGCAACTTATCGTAATAGTTGCGTGCAAACGGGCAATCGTCACCGTGGCAGGCACGACCCGGTGAGAAACAGATTTTGTCCTTGGCAGTCAGGCTCAGGGCAGTACCCCGGTAGCCAGCGTTGGCGAACACGGCCAGTGTGTCCTGAGCTGCGCGGCGCCCCACTGTCTTGGCGGTGAGGAAAACCAGCTTGTCGTGGCGGTCGGTGGCCAGTGCTTTCAGTGCCGGGTACAGTACTGCGGCTGTTTTGCCGATGCCGGTGGGTGCTTCGAGCAATAACTGTCCGCCTTGATGCACACACTTATAACTCAGTTCGGCAATCTCGCGTTGCCCCCGTCGAAAACCGCCATAGGGAAAGTGCAGCGCTGCAATGCTGGTGTCGCGCTCCAGTCGCAAGCGCGCCACGGTGTGCAGCCAGCGGGTGAATTGCGACAGGGTGCTGGCAAGAAAGTCGGCCAGTTCATCCTGAGTGTAATGCTCGGTGCGGCTGTACTCCGCGTCAGTGTCTATATTCAGCCATGTGACGCGCACAGCCAGTTGCGCGATGTCACTCTGTCTCGCAATGATGGCCGCATACAGTCGGCCCTGCGCCAGATGCAATTGCGCAACCGGCGCAGGAATGGCGTCGGGTGCAACACGACATGTTTTGATCTCTTCCACTATGCCCTGCTCTGGGTCGTAGCCGTCCGCCCGCCCTTTCAGAAGGAGTCGCAGCGCCTGTTCACTGTGTTCGTATTGCACCGCGTACTCGCTCAGGTAGGATGCTGGCCGACGCGCATAGACACGCTGGTGCCCGGCAGTGCCTTGCA
This sequence comes from Halioglobus sp., assembly GCA_041396025.1. Taxonomy (GTDB): domain Bacteria; phylum Pseudomonadota; class Gammaproteobacteria; order Pseudomonadales; family Halieaceae; genus Marimicrobium. Next base: position 410,445 of record JAWKZL010000001.1, read on the forward strand.
CGCCAGTAGGGGAAGGATGGAAGCGGTGGTCGATATCGCCACTGCGGTGACAAAACCGGGCCAGTTCGGTCACGGCGATAGTGAGTTCAGTCAACGCGCCACTCCACCCACGCCACCTGAGCAGGAATGCCCTGCGTCTGGAAAAACCGCAGCCAGCGTTTCTGGTTGTCTTGCAGTGCGTCGCCCGGTCCTTTGACTTCGATCATGCAGTAGTCACCTGGCCCAGTCCCGAGTGCGATCAGATCTGGAAAACCCCGACGATTCTCGCCCGGGTCAAACAACATCCGCTCCCAGATAGCCAGTAGGTGTTCTGCAGGGATGGTGCGGGTGCAGTTATCAACCAACTCGGCAGTAATGCGTCGCCAGTCTACCCAGCGGCACTGGTAATTTTGGTAGCGCTGATACGCTGTATTCAGCGCGTCGACCAGACTGCTTTTGCGCAATTCATCGAGTCGCGAAGTGAGGGCTGTACGACGTGCCAGACGAAAGCCGCTGTCGTACATATCGGCGGGAACACTCTGGAAAGGATTGTGGAACGCTCCCGGCACAGTGGCGAAAATCTGCTCCCAAAAGGCCAGCCCGAACAGTGTGTTCATCAGCTTGTTTTCCACATAGTGCACCGCCTGCCAATGATTGGCCAGATGACCCGCTACCTGGTCTTCCACTGCACCGTTGCCGGCAGGGATAGAGAGGGTTACGGCGGTAAACACATCGCGCGGCCGGCGCTGGCGACTGCCGTCGAGTTTGCGCCGTGCACGCGACAGTATACGCGCAGCTGCTTCACGCTCCTCCTCGCACCAGGGATCGGCGAGGATCATCTCACACAATTGAACAGTGCCGTTGAGATTTCCCAGATTCTCCTGAATGCGTGCGCGGCGTTCTCGTGCGGGGTGTCGCAGGCTCTTCTCGTACAGTTGCAGGGCTGCCCGGTGCTGGTCGATTCGCTCCAGATCACGGGCGACACTGTTACACAATCTATGCCAGCGCTTTTCGCTGGAGGGAAAGCGGATGTGGATGTCGCACATTTGTGTGGCCAGCGCCGGCAATCGTTCCCAGTCACCCGCCTCCAGCAGAGCGTAGTAATTCTCACTCCAAGCAGCGCACCTCAGATATTCCTCCACCGCGTCCCGATTGCTAAAAAGGCGGTATTGTCTATCGAGCGTGTACGGATAGTAACGGGTGATTCCCAGGTCCTGTAGCACGAAATCAGTAATACTTTGGCGCTGATTGCCAAAGAAAAGCAGCTGTAGTTTTTCCGTCAGGTCCACGCCCGTCGGCGCAACGATACGTTTTCTATCAATGCCAGTAAGCGCTTGCATTATGTCTTGCCCAGTCAGCTTCAGCTCTTCGATGGCGCAAAGTAAGGTTGCTTTATCATGGGCGCAGGCTTGTCCCCACAGGAAAAATGCCTGCTGCAGTTCCTCGCGCGTAAACAGCTTTCCCAGTTCGAACGCGCACAGGGACTGTGCCTCATGCGCCATGCCCTGTGTCAGCAGTGTGTCGAGTATGGGTGTAATTTGTCCGAGTTCGGTGTATTGCAGTTTGCTTTCACGAAACCAGGGTCCAACTCGCGATACCAGCCGCACGTAAAGACACTGTGCCTGGAACTCAAGGTTGCGGAAGGCTTTTAGTGTGTCGTGTTCTTCGCTGCTCAGGACATCTTCGTACTGTGCCTGCACGGTGTCACATAAGCGCAGAAAATTATCGCGGTAATAAAACGGCGCGAGTTCGTTGTTGGGCGATTCGGTCATGGCAGGCTGTATGCTACGTGATCAGGCCTTTGTTGTCAGATGTGGGCCGTGTATGACCCGTGCAATCGTCAGTGTTGCTGCATCCGGGTGTACCGGATAGCAGAAATAAGGCATTCTGCCATGCTTGGGTTTATTGAGAACGTATCGGGGTAAGCAAACAAACATGTCTGAAACGCTGGCCAGGGAGAATCGTCGGACGTGAAAATCTTCGCGCCACAACCAACCCGGTTAACCCCGATGCTCGCCCTGTTGCCAATCGTATTTCTGGTTGTGCTGCTCGCCTGCTCGGTTTATCTGTTTGGCTCAGACTCCTCTTACGGGGCCAACCAGATCGCCCTCATCCTGACTGCCTGCGTCGCCGGACTGGTGGGCCGTCGCATCGGCTTATCGTGGAGAGAATCGCAGGCCGGCATGCTGGAGGGGATTGCCGTTGGCCTGACACCCATTTTGATATTGCTCTCAGTGGGAATGCTGATCGGCAGCTGGATACTGTGTGGCACCGTCCCGGCGATGATCTACTACGGAGTGCAGGTACTGAATCCCGATTTTTTTTACGCCGCCAGCGCCGCGATTTGTGCCATTGTCGCCATCAGCATCGGCAGTTCATGGACGGTGGCCGGTACGCTGGGCATTGGCTTGATGGGCATATCCGCCAGTTTCGAATTGTCTCCTTCGATCACTGCCGGAGCGATAGTGTCGGGAGCATATTTCGGTGACAAGTTGTCTCCGCTGTCAGATACCACCAATCTCGCATCCGCTGTCACTGCGGTGGACCTGTTTGACCATATCCGGCACATGCTGTGGACCACCCTGCCCTGCTTTGCCCTTGCGCTGGTAATTTTTTCTTTTCTCGGTAGTGCCGACGCGTCGACGCCGCGCGAAATCGCCGAGCTGCAAAGCGCTATCAGCAGCGAGTTTAATATTGGTCTGCACCTGTTGCTGCCGCTGTTGTTGATGCTGACTCTGGTCTTCAAACGCGTGCCGGCATTCCCCGCGATCGTGATCAGCGCGCTGGCCGGAGCGGTGTTTGCACTGTTATTCCAGCCTGCTGCGGTCATTGCCCTGGCCGGCGGTGACACACACATATCCGAGGGATTCGCCCTGTTCAAGGGGGTCTGGATCAGCCTGTTCAACGGCTACTCGTCCAGCAGTGACAATACCTTCCTGCACGAACTGCTGAGCAAAGGGGGCATGAGCAGCATGCTCAATACGGTGTGGCTGATAATCTGCGCCCTGGCTCTGGGCGGGGTTTTGGAGTGCACGGGGATAATGGCCTACCTGTTGCAGTTGGCGCTGCGCGGCGTAAATAGTGCAGGCTCGTTGATCACTGTGACTGTGTTGACCTGTGTGGGCACCAATATTCTCACGGCGGATCAATATATCTCCATCGCTTTGCCGGGTCGCATGTACAAGGACGAGTACCGGCGTTTTGGTTTGTCCCGGCTTAACCTGTCCCGTACATTGGAAGATTCGGGTACATTGACCTCCGCGCTGATTCCCTGGAATACCTGCGGCGCCTATATGTCCGCCACACTGGGCGTGGCTACGCTGAGCTATGCCCCGTTTGCGTTTTTCAATTTACTTTGTCCGCTATTCGCAATTGGCTATGGATTTATGCACTTCGCGCTGAAACCGTTGGAGCCGAAGGATCAACGCCTCGCGGTGGATGTGGCGTGAGCACTGTAGATGCACTCTGGGATTATCCTGAGCCGCACCTGTTACAGATCCGGGTTGCCGCCGAGGATATCGACGGACTTAATCACACCAATAATGCTGTCTATGTGGACTGGTGCCAGCGCGTGGCCTGGTCTCATTCCGTCGCTCTGGGGCTGGATCTGGAACGCTACCGCGCACTGGACCGTGCCATGGCAATTACCTACAGTGAGTTCCACTATTTGCAGGCGTCGCGGGAGGGCGATGATATTATCGTTGCCACGTGGCTTGTGGACTGGGATAGAAAGCTGACCATGTCGCGTCGCTTCCAGGTAGTGCGCGTGGATGACGGCGTCACACTGCTGCGCGCTGCCATGCGTTTTGCCTGTATCGAGCTCAGTACCGGCCGACCCAGGAGATTACCACAGGAATTTATCGACGGTTATGGTCCCGCAGTACTGGCGGACGCCCCCGCGCACTGATACCGCGGTACTGGCGTAAATTAGCCCAATTGTAGAAAAAGTGAGCGGAATCAATGTGCGACGTCCCAGTAGCAGTGACTATGAGCACCGCTAGTCAGCAAACACAGTAAGCAGGAGAGTCAGAAATGGCTGCTAAAGCAAAAACTACCACCGGCAACTCGAAAGCTATCAGGAAGAAAGCGACGGCCCGCAAGCGACCGGCAAAAAAGCGCCCCGTCGAGAAGAGTCCGGCACGCGGTCCGAAGAAATCGGCGACTGCGCGAGACATTGCAGCACCGGGCAAGCACACATCCGGCATTGAACAACCGTTAATGAAGGCGTTGCGCGCGGAACATCGCCACATGGCTACGGTTCTGCAACTGTTCGCTGAGCAACTTGGTGCTATTGAGAGTGGAGAACTGGTCGATACACACGTGGTGTACGAGATAATGGATTACATGGTGACCTGGCCTGATCGCTTTCACCATCCCCGCGAAGACCTTATCTACGCGCGAGTTGCGGAAGTTGAGCCGCGCACTGCCGACGATGTCGACACCTTGCAGCGTGACCATGATCAAACCGCCCAGCGCGGTCGGGCGGTGGCACGGGATATTGAGCGTTGGCGCCTCGGCGAGGTCAGCGGTGAGGTGGTCATCAAGAGCGGACGCGCCTATATAGACAATATCCACGAGCATATGAATGTTGAGGAGAAACTGATTTTCCCACAGATAGAGGCTGCGCTTTCATCCCAGGACTGGCGGGATCTGGAGCAAGACGACCAGATAAAGGCAGTAGCCAGTCCAGTTTTCGGCCCGCGGGTGCAACGCGAGTTTCGCAATATGACACGCAAACTGCGCCGTGGACTGCATCGTTCAGTGGAGCGAGGGACGATGGTGGAGTGGATAGGTGTCGAGGCATTTATGGAGTCGTTGGAGGTGGTGGCGATTGCCTATGAATCCACCCGCGATACTGCAGGAGAGCATGTGCGCGCCGCGTTCAAGGACGCTATGGGATTTTTCCGTGAGGCGCCCCTTTCGGCACCGTTGCGCTGTGTCGCCAATAATACAAAAGTTACCTTTCGCCTGCTCTCAGAGGTGGCGGAGATATCCCGGGAGACACTCGATGATCTATCGCGGGTCAACCAGGAACGTAAAGACCGGATCCGACTGCTGGATCGCCAGGCAGTTCGACGCTGAGCTGTGGCTCGCGGAATTGCAGGCTCGCCAGTCGCGCGTACAGCGGGCAGTCTCGCAACAGCTGTTCGTGAGTCCCGGTAGCGATCAGTTGGCCTGCGTCCAACACAGCGATGTTGTCCGCATGCAGAATGGTAGACAGACGATGCGCAATGATTACGGTGGTGCGATCCCGCATCAATTCCTGTAGCGCTAACTGAACCTGGTGTTCGCTCTCGGTGTCCAGCGCGCTGGTCGCCTCATCCAATAGCAAAATTTTCGGATTATTGAGAATCGCCCTTGCCAGCGCGATTCTTTGGCGCTGACCGCCGGACAGTCGCACACCCTGCTCGCCCAGATGACTGGCATAGCCATCGGGCAGCGCACAGATGAAATCATGAGCGTGCGCGGCCTTGGCTGCAGCAATCACTTCGTCATCTGAAGCATCCAGCTTGCCGTAGGCAATGTTATAGCGCACGTCGCCGGTGAACAGCGCCGGCTGTTGTGGCACCAGCGCGATGTGCTCGCGCAGCGCCTGCAGGCCCATCGTGCGAATATCCTCACCATTGAGCAGCACGCTGCCTTGTTGCGGATCATAGAAGCGTTGCAATAATTCAAATACGGTGGATTTGCCCGCGCCCGAAGGGCCGACCAGCGCCAGGCTTTTCCCTGCCTCGATGCGCAGCGAGAAGTCGCGCAGTGCAGGTTGTTTGGGTCGTGTGGGATAACTAAAGGTGATCTGATCCATGCGCAGCTCCGGTCGCGCAGTGCCGGGTGTGGACGCCGGTGTGCCGGAATCGACAATCAGACTGCGTGTATTGATCAGTTCGACCAATCGTTCTGCTGCGCCAGCAGCTCGCTGTAAGTCACCCCAGACCTCGGAAATGGTGGCCACACCTGAGCCTACCATGACTGCATAGAAGACAAACGCACCCAGTTCGCCGCCGCTCATGCGACCGCTGAGCACATCCTGTCCGCCCTCCCACAACATACCGGCCATGCCCACGAACAGCAGCAGTATCGCGCCGCAGATCAGCAACGCGCGTTGCCAGATACGGCGGCGGGCAATATCGAAAGCGCGTTCTACTTCGCGGTCAAACGCATCCGACTCGAACTGTTCGCGCGTATAGCTCTGCACTACGCGGATATGTTGGATAACCTCCCCGGCGTAACTGCCCACGCTCGCGATACTGTCCTGGCTCTGGTTGGAGAGCTTACGCACCCGTCGCCCGTAGACCAGTATCGGCAGCAGCACCAGCGGTACGCCCACGGCGATAATTAAACTCAGTTTCAGGTTGGTGAAAAACATCAGCGCCAGCGCGCCGGTGGTTGTCAGGCTGCTGCGCAGGGCCATGCTGAACGAAGAGCCGATGATGGTTTGCAGCAGTGTTGTGTCGGTGGTCAGTCGCGACATGATCTCGCCACTGCGATTAAGCTCAAAAAAGCCGGGGTGCAGGCGCACGATATTATTGAAGACCTGCTTGCGGATGTCGGCGCTGATCCGTTCGCCTAGCCAGGACACGAGGTAAAACCGGATAAACGTACCAAAGGCCATCGCTGCAGCAATGCAAACCAGCAGCATAATCGCATTCCTCAGATCTCCGCTGGAATCGCCGCCAAAACCCTGGTCGATCAGCACCTGAAGTCCCCGCCCCATGGACAGCGTGGCAGCGGCGGTAAACAACAGTGCAATGCTCGCACCCACCAGCCGCAGCTTGTAGTTCGCCAGCAGACGCAATACAGGCAGGAGTGCGGGCAGGCCCTTTCTGGCGCGTGAACCCATCAGTTGCTTGCACTCGCCGGCGAAACATTGCGCATAGACGCCGCTGAAATGCGGCTTGGCTCAACAGGTTTTACTAAGGCGAGGTTCATGAAAGGGTTCCGTGGCGAGGTGACTGCATCGTGCTAGTGTAATTGCTCATTGGTCTGATTGATATCGAGCAGCACGTTCTGGCGGGGAGAGCAAAGATGGGTGAGAAGTTCAAAGACAAGGTAGTCATTGTTACCGGTGGCAGTCGCGGTCTCGGGCGCGCCATGTCACTGGGTTTTGCACGGGAGGGTGCCAAGGTGGTGGTGGCGAGCCGCAAACTTGCCAGCTGCGAAGGAGTGGTTGCGCAGATTGAGTCTGAGGGGGGCACCGCGCTGGCACAGGCGACGCATATGGGTGTTGTCGCTGATCTTGATGCGCTGATTGAGGTCGCATACGCGCGGTTTGGCCGTGTGGATATTCTGGTCAACAACGCGGGCATCAACGTCGCCCTTGGCCCGTTGTCGGATATTAGTACCGCCGCATTTGACAAGATGATCGACGTCAATTTGAAAGGGCCCTGGTATCTGGCGTCGCGACTTGCGCCGCGCATGGGTGAACACGGCGGTGGCTGTGTGATCAATGTGCTGTCAGTAGCGGCACTTATAACGCCGGCGTTCTCAGGCATCTATGCCGCAACCAAGGCGGCACTCAAGGCGTTGACTGAAGTCATGGCGCAGGAATGGGCGCCGTGGAATATACGCGTCAATGCGCTGGCACCGGGCAGTTACCACTCCGACCTCACCGACGGCGCTATCGCGGCATTGCCACACTATGGCGAAGGCATGATAGCGGCGGCATTGATTCCACGTATCGCTGAAACCGAGGAAATTCTTAACCCGGTTTTCTATCTTGCATCGGAGAGCTTTACCACTGGAATTACGCTGGTGGCCGATGGCGGCTTAATGGCAAAACGTTAGGTTTTTCCGTTAGCTCTTAGAGTGGTGCACAGCGAGTATTGCGCTCGTCCGGCTTTTATCGTTGAGCACATTATGCGAGCATCGGCAGTTACTGTGTATACCTGTTACGGTTGTCACTCCGGGATTCAAGAGCAGACTGTTTATGCGTGTGAGCCAGAAGCGATTGGAATTGCTATCCCCAACCAACAAGTCGCAGAACGGTTACCTGCGTTTGATCAGAAGTTCGCCTGCGCTCGCCGGGATAAGCTTTGCCATTGTAGGTAGCGTGATCTGGTTTCTGCTGGAGCAAGGTGCAATTTTTCTGGGCGCAGGTTCGCAGCAGCTCCCACTTGATGGAATGCTGGTGCTGTTGCTATCGATGCAATTGGGATACTTCGTTGCGGCGCTGCCCCTGTTACGTGCCGCCGGTCAACGTTGTATCGCCGAGTTGCGGCCGCTACTGGACTACTCAGACCCGGCGGTTGTGACACTGATTAAACGCTTCGACACATCGCGCCCGCCAGTATTGCGTATTACTTTCATTGTTGGTGCTTGTCTCACGGTTTTCCTGCAAGAGCTTCAGTTCGCACGCTTTTCACAATGGCTGGCGCAACCTGATTTTGCGTTGGGTGAGATTTGGACTGTGCTTACAGCGTGGGCTACCTGGTCGCTGGGTCTTGCAGCGACCATAGTCGTTGTTACAGACGCGGCAGCGATGCGGCATCTGGGGCGCGACCATGTGTCAGTTGATCTCATGCGCATAGAGCAACTGACCGGCTTCTCGCGTTACGGTCTGCAACTGGCTACTACCGTTATCGGTCTAATGGCGTTATGGGCGGTAAGCCTGGTACTGATTTCACCCTTCGTCGGTCCTGATCTGGCCGAAAAAAGCCGTAGTATAGGCCTGTTTCTGGTGCTTGTGTATGTGACGCTTGCCATTACCGTTTTCAGCTTCCCTCAGTTGGGTATACGCGAGCGTATCCGAACGGAGAAAGCCCGTATTTGCAACGAGCTGACGAACTTATTGCCCAGCTCGCGCGACATTGTGGAACAGGTCGATGCCAATCCGTCTCTTCTGGCAGGCCCACTAACCGCCAGGGCCATGATTCAGGATGTCCCGGAGTGGCCGGCTGGCCAGCTTACGCAATTGCGACTCGCATTTTATCTGCTGGTGCCACTGCTTTCCTGGAGCGCAGCAGCGTTGGTGGAAGAAATCATTTCCAGGATGCTGACGAACTGAGCTACTGAATTATCGGCGTTCCTGCCCTGCATTCAAGGCGGTGTGCATCACTGGTTTTACGCCGCTGTCGATACAGCTTCGGGAGTCGAGCTGCGTGTCAGGTTTCGTCCTGCGACGAGGAGCGTTTCATCCAGCCCCCGAAGAATATGCCGATTTCAAACAGCAACCACATCGGTATCGCCAGCAACGATTGCGACATGATATCGGGTGGCGTCAGCAGCATGCCCACCACAAAACAGCCGACGATAATGTAGGGGCGCTTGCTGGCCAGTGCTTCCTTGGTGGTGATGCCGGACCAGATCAACAGTACCGCTGCAATCGGAATTTCAAACGCGAGACCGAACGCGAAGAACAGCTTCAGCACGAAATCCAGATAGCTGTTGATGTCGGTCATGATGGTAATGTCAGCGGGTGCAACGCTGGTAAAGAAAGCAAAGATCAGCGGAAACACCACGTAGTACGCAAACGCGGTGCCTGCATAAAACAACACCACGCTGGAGGCCAGCAATGGAATTGCCAGACGCTTTTCATGGCGATACATCCCTGGCGCAATAAAGCTCCATGCCTGATAGAGCACATAGGGCATCGACAGGAAAATCGCTGCCACCAATGTCAGCTTAAATGGCGTAAAGAACGGTGAGGCGACCTCGGTGGCGATCATGCTGGCGCCGGGCGGTAATAGCGCGCGCAGCGGTTCAGACACGAATGCATAGATATCGTTGGCGAAGGGAAACAGACAAATGAAAATCAGCAGTATTGCCAGTAGGGCACGCAGCAACTTGTCGCGCAACTCGGTAAGGTGCGCGATCAGCGGCAGCGGCTGATCGGTGGATTCGGGTTCGTTCATTCGGCCTGCTTGTCCGTAGGCCCAGTCAATTGTTCGCCAGATGTTGTGTTGTGCGGTGTTTGCTCGCCCAACGCATTAGTGCTGTCCTGCAGGTCACGCCCGATGGCAGCGGCATCCTTTTTTAGCTGCTCGCCGGTTTTGCGTAAATCCCGCATCACCTCATCGTTGTGCAACTCCTGCTGCACCTCCTGTTTGATTTCGTTGAACCCGCGCCGGATACGATTCAGCCACATACTTGCTGTGCGGATTGTTTCAGGCAAGCGCTCTGGCCCAATCACCAACAACGCGACCACGCCGATCAGTATGAGTTCGGAAAAGCCAATGTCGAACATTCAGGGTTTACTTGTCTTTGGCTGCGCTATCCGCTGGCTTGTTAGGCTCCGTACCGTCACTCGGTTTCATGGCCTCGCCGTCATCCGACATGCTCTTGCGAAAGCCTTTCACTGCACTGCCGAGATCGCTGCCCAGGGTGCGCAGCCGCTTGGTGCCAAATAACATGATCACGATTGCCAGAATGATTAACAACTGCCAGATACTGATTCCACCGATACCCATTGTCTTCTCCCGTTATTTCTGCGCTGTTAGCAGCGCATCAGTTGCCGCGTGCGGCTTTTTCATCGAGTCCGGAGACGCCGAAGCGGTCGCCGAGGCAACGAATGACATCCCCTACATCCAATTCCAGGTGCGACAGCATTACCATGCTGTGAAACCACAGGTCCGCCACTTCGCCCACCACCGCCTCCCGATCGCCGCCAGCGGAGGCGTCTTTGGCCGCGATAATAACCTCTGTTGCCTCTTCGCCGACTTTTTCCAGAATCTTGTTCAGACCCCTGTGGTGCAGGCTGGCCACATAAGACTTTTCCGGGTCCGCATTGCGGCGCGCGTTCAACGTACTCGCCAGTTGTTGCAGCACATCGTTCATGGTGTCTTCCCGTATATGTCAGCGGGTTCTGTAATGACGTCGTCAGTGACGCGCCACACGCCGTTTTCGAGCCGTTGGTAAAAACAACTGCGCCTACCTGTGTGACAGGCGATACCCCCGGCTTGTTCCACTTTCAGTAGCACCGTATCGGCGTCGCAATCGATACGCAGTTCTTTCAGGTGCTGTATATGCCCCGACTCTTCACCCTTGCGCCACAGCGCCTGTCGCGAGCGCGACCAGTAAATGGCGCGACCCTCGCTTATGGTCAGTAGCAGGGCGTCGCGGTTCATCCAGGCCAGCATTAGCACTTCGCCGGTCTGCCAGTCCTGGGCTATTGCAGGAATCAGCCCCTGCGCATTCCACTTGATGTCTTGTGCCAGTGTACCGGGTTCAGTCATGACGAAATTCAACACACCTTCTGCGTATCTTCGCGCGGTAAGGCATTATGGCACATGGCGCAGCGGCGCACCTATGGTCAGGTTTCTCGGGGCCACAGCAGGTAGGCGCCGACAGCGGCTAACAGCCAGCTGATAAGAGGCGCGCTTGCCAGCTGATTCCAGACGCCGGGGAACGCTGCGGCGACTGCCCCCGCGCAGGCAGCGCCAGCCAGTGCATGGCGACGTCGTCGAGCCAGCTTTGCTTGCCGCGCCTGTTCCTCAACACGCAGCTGCGGCTGTGGCGATGGGCGGCTATCGCCCTCCCTGAACTGTTGCAGGCTCTCCAGCACAGCCTCAGGTAATTGCGGCAGCTGTTCCAGCCACGAAGGCGCATGGCGCTGCAAGCGTTTGAACACCGACTGTGGCGAGTAGCGTTGCTGTACCCAGTCTTCCAGAAACGGCTGTGCCGTTTCCCACAGGTTGAGGTCGGGGTAGAGCTGGCGTCCAAGCCCTTCAATATTGAGCAGGGTCTTTTGCAGCAGCACGAGCGAGGGCTGCACCTCCATATCGAAGCGACTGGCGGTCTGGAACAGATAGACCAGCAACTGGCCGAAGGATATCTGGCTGATGGGTCGTTCGAAGATCGGCTCGCACACGGCGCGCATCGCCGCCTCGAAATCCTGCACACGAGTGTGCGCGGGCACCCAACCGCACTCCACGTGCAGTTGTGCTACCTCGCGGTAGTCGCGACGGAAAATGCCCAGCAAATTGCGTCCGAGGTAGTACTGGTCTGCATCCGATAAACTGCCGACAATGGCACAGTCCACGGCGATATAGGTCGGGTCCGACGGATTCGTGGCATCCACAAAAATATTGCCAGGGTGCATGTCCGCGTGGAAGAAACTGTGGTGAAAAACTTGCGTAAAGAAAATTTCTACGCCGCGCTCGCCCAGCAATTTCAGGTCGGTGCCGCACGCGCGCAACGCTTCCAGATCCGTTACTGGAATGCCTGAGATGCGCTCCATGGTCAACACATTGCGGCAGCTATAATCCCAGTAAACCTCAGGCACATAGAGCAATTTGTTGTCGTGGAAGTTGCGCCGCAACTGGCTGGTATTGGCTGCTTCACGCGCCATGTCCAACTCGTCGAGTATGACCAGCTCATAGTCGGACACGACCTCTACCGGCCGCAGGCGCCTGCCGTCTGGATGGTATTTCGCAGTCAGTCGCGCCAACGTATACATCAGCGCGATGTCCTCGCGGATGACTGCCTCGATGTCCGGGCGTACCACTTTCACCACGACCTGTTCGCCACTGTACAGGACGGCGCTGTGCACTTGTGCAACCGAGGCGGAGGCCATGGGTATACTCTGGAAACTGGCAAACAACTCGCTAACCGGTTTGCCCAGCGCCTGCTCAATGATCGCAATTGACTGCTCCTGGGGAAACGGAGGTACGTTGTCCTGCAGCTTGGCCAACTCATCGGCAATATCCTGTGGCAGGAGGTCGCGTCGGGTCGAGAGCGCCTGCCCGAACTTGATATATACGGGCCCCAACTCCTCGAGGGCACACCGCAGGCGCACACCTCGCGGCATGTTCGGTACGCGGCTCAGTCGCCATGGCGCTAGCTGCAGCGCCAGTCGCGGCAGCGTGGGCAGTTGTTCGTAATCGACGAATTCATCCAGCCGATAGCGGCCGACGATGCGCAGAATTTTTGCCAGACGCAGGGCGCGGGACATGGCTTAGTCTCGCAACTTCTGCAAGCGTTGGCGCAGCCGCTCAATGCGTGACTCCAACCGGTCCACGCGCATTCCCAGTTCCTGCACATCGCGGTAAAAGTCTTCAACTTCAAGACGCGGTGGACTCAGTCTCGCCTCCTCGTGAATGAATTCACTCAGTTGGCGGGTAAGACCGGCAGAGGCCTGTTTGCCCCAGCCAAACATATGCCGTAACAGTTGCGCCAGCTGATGCCCGGCGACATCGCCAAGTGAATCCACCAGCGGCGCTTCCCAGTCCACGTCGAGCGCGGCCAGAATATGTTGCAGCTCGATCAGCGGGCCGCTATCGCCCTGCAATTCGAGGCCGCCATTGATGAGTGTTGCAGTAGGATCGGCGGAGGTGGCCAGCTCCGTAAAATCGGAGGCTTCGCCGCGAATGCTGGTGGTGACCGGTCCGAGGTAAATACCTGTCAGGCGAATGCCCTGAGCCCCGGGGTGAAGGTAAAAATCCAGCTTCGGCGCCGTGCAATGCAATGCAAACACGCTGTCTTCGAGTTCCGCCAGTCTGGCGTTACTGCCGGGTGACAGCGCGAGCGCGCGGTTCAGGGCCGCTTCCAGCGCTGCCAATGCCGCTGTGTGCAGCGTGGGGTCAACACTTGCTGTCATTTCAGGCCTTGACGCCCCGGTGCAGTGCGACGATGCCCCCGGTCATGTTGTGGTATTCCACCTGACAGAAGCCGGCGTCTTCCAACATGCCCTTGAGTGTATCCTGATCCGGGTGTTTGCGGATGGATTCTGCGAGGTACTGGTAGCTATCGCTGTCGTTGGCCACCAAGCGGCCCATGACAGGTAACACGCGAAAGGAATAGGTGTCATACGCTTTGCTGAGCAGTGGGTTTTCTGGTTTGGAGAACTCCAGCACCAGCAGGCGTCCTCCGGGTTTGAGTACACGGAACATGGAACGCAGCGCCATGTCGATGTCGGTGACATTGCGCAGGCCGAAGGCGATGGTTACGCAGTCGAAGCTGTCATCCGGAAACGGCAGGCACTGTGCGTCAGCCTGCACAAATTCAATGTTACCCAGCCGACCCTGATCCAGCAGCTTGTCGCGACCTACCTGCAACATGGAGTCGTTGATATCGGCCAGGACAACACGTCCGTCGGGGCCGACCAACTCGGCAAAGCGCGCCGCAAGATCACCGGTGCCACCGGCGATATCCAGCACCGCATTGTTTTTCCGTACGCCGCTGAGCTCGATGGTAAATCGTTTCCAGATGCGGTGTATGCCGACTGACATCAGGTCGTTCATCAGGTCATAGCGAGCCGCGACGGAGTGGAATACGTCCGCTACCAGGCCAGCCTTGGCGTCTTTGCTAACGTCTTTAAAGCCGAAATGTGTGGTTTCTTTATCGCTCATTGCGTCTCTGCCTGGGAGCATTCGGAATGCAGCAGTATACCCCGATGTGTGCGTGCGGTCAGGTGACGAGTCGGTCCAGATGCCTGGAGGAAACGCTTGCGCTACAGAGTTAGTTTTACTACCTGTACATCGGGGTCGCGATTTGCACCCGCGTGTGCCAGTCGGTCCAGATAGTCCTGCCACTTCGATTCCTGCTTCTGGCACAGCTCATACAAATACCGCCAGGAATACAGGCCGGTATCGTGGCCATCGTCAAACACCAGTTGCAGCGCATAATTTCCCACCGGCTTGATTGCGGTGATTGCCACATTCATTTTGCCGGTCTGCAACACTTCCTGTCCCGGTCCATGCCCCAGTACTTCGGCAGAGGGAGAGAACACACGCAAGAATTCGCAGCTCAGGGAATAGCGCTCGCCTCCCTCATACTGCAACTCCAGCTGCCGCGATCGGCTGTGTAGCTGGATCGCTACCGGTTTGTGTTGCTCGGTTGTGGGGGACGTCACAGAATGAACCGCGACAGGTCATCATCGGCGCTGAGTGCCTGTAGCTGCTTGTCAACATAGGCTGCGTCCACCATCAGCGTCGCTTCCTGCAGACCGGCATCGGCGGCGCCGAACGAGGTCTCCTCCAGCAGCCGTTCCATGACTGTATGCAGGCGTCGGGCCCCGATATTTTCAGTTCGCTCATTGACCTGCCAGGCGGTCTCGGCAATACGTCGCAAACCGTCTTTCGTGAATTGCAGGTCTACACCTTCGGTCGCCAACAGTGCCTGGTACTGTTCGGTGAGCGAGGCGTTGGGCTCGGTGAGGATACGCTCGAAATCTGCCGGCGACAGCGCCGACAGCTCGACGCGGATGGGCAGGCGCCCCTGCAATTCCGGTATCAGATCGGACGGCCTGGCGAGGTGAAAGGCACCGGAGGCGATGAACAGTATATGGTCAGTCTTGACCATGCCGTGCTTGGTGCTGACGGTGGAACCCTCTATCAGTGGCAGCAGATCGCGCTGCACGCCTTCGCGTGAGACATCAGCGCCTGCACCTTCAGAGCGCTTGGCGACTTTGTCCAGTTCGTCGATAAAAACAATACCGTTCTGCTCGGCCTCGGTAACTGCCTTTTGTTTGAGATCATCCTCGTTGATCATTTTCGCTGCTTCTTCATCGCACAGCGCTTCGAGCGCGGCCCTGATCGGCATCTTGCGGGTTTTACGCTGTTGACGCGCCATGTTGGAGAACATGCTTTGCAACTGGTTGGTCATTTCTTCCATGCCTGGCGGTGCCATTATCTCCATGCCGGCAAGCTGGGCGCTGACTTCGATTTCAATCTCTTTGCTATTGAGATCGCCTTCGCGCAGCTTTTTGCGCAGCAGCTGGCGCGTGCTGGAGGCGGTTGATGCATCGCTGTCGCGCGCTGCGGGCAGCAGGATATCCAGGATCCGCTCCTCAGCGGCTTCCTCGGCACGAAAACGCACGCGCGCCATTTCCTGCTCGCGGTACATTTTGATTGCGACATCCACCAGGTCGCGCACGATGGATTCAACGTCGCGGCCGACATAGCCAACTTCCGTGAACTTGGTTGCTTCGACCTTTACAAAGGGCGCATTGGCCAGCTTGGCCAGCCGCCGCGCGATTTCGGTTTTACCGACGCCAGTCGGGCCAATCATCAGAATGTTCTTGGGTGTGATTTCGGCGCGCAGCTCTTCAGGTAACTGCATCCGTCGCCAGCGATTGCGCAATGCAATGGCGACCGCGCGCTTGGCAGAATCCTGGCCGATGATGTGTTTGTCCAACTCGTGAACAATTTCGCGGGGGGTCATATTGGACATGCGCAGGCCTAGTAATCCAGTTGTTCTATGGTTCGTGTGTGATTGGTGTAGATGCAGATATCAGCGGCGATACCCAGGGCTTTTTCCACGATGGTGCGGGCGTCAAGCTCGGTGTTGTCGAGCAGGGCGCGGGCCGCCGATTGCGCGAAAGGTCCGCCCGAACCGATGGCGATCAGGTTGTCTTCCGGCTCAATCACATCCCCGTTACCGGTGATGATCAGCGAGGTGTCCTTGTCAGCTACCGCCAGCAGTGCTTCCAGGCGGCGCAGTGCACGTTCGGTGCGCCAGGCCTTCGCCAGTTCAACTGCGGCGCGTACCAGATGGCCCTGGTGTTTCTCCAATTGCGCCTCAAACAGTTCAAACAGGGTAAATGCGTCAGCCGTACCTCCGGCAAAGCCAGCCAGTACCTGATCACGATACAGGCGCCGCACCTTGCGGGCGTTGCCCTTCATCACAGTATTGCCCATGGATACCTGGCCATCGCCGCCGATCACCACGCTGTTGCCGCGGCGTACGGAAAGTATGGTGGTACCTCGGAATTGTTCCACGTGTTATCTCCTGTGGCGCTGGGGTGTGGGATGCCAGTAGACCCCGAAATTTTGATATGGGGCGATGTGCGGGAAATTCAAGAGCCCGCGCGCCGGCTAGGGGCCGCTGCGCCTTAGCAGTACTGAGTCGATGTTCTGGTTGGCCAGCAGGCCACGGGCCTGGGCTGTGGATTCATGTGAGTCGAATGGGCCCAGCGAAACCCGGAACCAGCGGCCAGTGTCGCCATTGCTCTCCTCGATCTTTGGCTCCAAGCCGAGTAATAGCAATTCCGCTCGCCGTCGCTCTGCGTCATCCCGCTGGCGGAATGATCCTGCCTGCAGAAAATAGGGCTGTGGCGCTGCCGTTGCTGTTTGCGGTTTGGGTACGACCGCTGCGGGTTCAACGGCATCCGGCTGTGGCTCCACTTCCATGGTTTGCTCCGGCAGCATGGTATAGAACTCAAAGCGTGGCTTTGGAATCTCTGCTGCAGCCTCTGCCGGCGTTGCGCCTGCAAGCTCCTGACCCGGGTCTACCGATTTGGGCAAGGTGCCCAGATAGAGCAGGAAGCTCAGGAATACGCCGGTTACCACGCCGGTCAGATAAAGGCGCAAACCCTTGCCGCGCGGCTGCGCGTCCCCGGTATGTCGCTGCGCCTGTGTTCTGCGCGCCGGCGCTTTTTTGCTACCAGTGGACGGTTTGCGCTTGGCAAAATCCTGCGCCATGTTCTACATCTCCTGCGGCGCGGATACGCCGAGCAAGTTCAGCCCGTTGGCGATAACCTGACCGACGCACTGGCTGAGTGCAACCCTTGCGTCGCGTAGCGCCGACTCTTCAACCAGCATTTTGTGCGCGTTGTACCAGGTGTGAAAGTCGCCTGCCAGCTCACGCAGATAGGTGGCGACAATATGAGGTTCGCTGTTCAAAGCGGCAGTTGCCACGACCTCGGGGTAGCGATCCAACTGCCGCAACAGGCTTTTCTCGTGCTCTTCGCGCAATTGATCCAGGTGTTGCAACGCGTTCTGAGCCTGCCATTCCCAGCCCAACTCGGCCAGCTTGCGCATTACGCTACAGCTGCGGGCATGCGCGTACTGGATGTAATACACGGGGTTGTCGTTACTTTGGGACAGCGCAAGGTCGATATCGAAGGTCAATTGGGAGTTGGGTGCGCGCGCCACCAGGAAATAACGAGTCGCGTCGCGACCGACCTCGTCGATCAGGTCCCGAAGGGTCACATAACTGCCGGCGCGCTTGGACAGCTTTACTTCCTCGCCCTCACGCATGACCGTCACCATCTGGTGCAGCACGTAATCCGGCCAACCCTGCGGAATGTCGAGTTCCAGCGCTTGCAAGCCTGCACGTACCCGCGTGACGGTACTGTGGTGATCGGCACCCTGTTCATTGATAACGCGGACGAACCCGCGCTGCCATTTGTTCAGGTGATAGGCGACATCGGGCAGAAAGTAGGTATATCCGCCCTCGCGCTTGCGCATGACGCGGTCCTTGTCGTCACCAAAATCAGTGGTGCGCAGCCACAGCGCACCGTCGAGCTCATAGCAATGCCCTGTTTCGATCAGGCGCGCTACGGTGCTGTCGACGGCACCGGTTTCGTACAGTGACGACTCCAGGAAGTACACATCGAAATGGACGGCAAACGCCTTCAGGTCCAGATCCTGTTCTCGCCGCAGGTAAGCCACAGCGAATTGGCGAATACTGTCGAGATCATCGGCATCGGCGGCGGCGCAGACATGCCGGTCCTGTGCGTCCACGGACTCTGCGCGCAAGTATGCCTGCGCCAGCTCTGCAATGTACTCGCCGCGATAACCATCTTTTGGCCACTCCGGTTCATCCGGATTCACCCCTTTGCAACGGGCTTGTACTGACAGTGCCAGATTATGAATTTGCGCGCCGGCGTCGTTGTAATAAAACTCACTGGAGACGTTCCAGCCAGTAGCGGCCAGCAGGCGGCAGATACTATCCCCGACTGCGGCTCCACGGCCGTGCCCGACATGTAACGGACCGGTGGGATTGGCGGAGACAAACTCTACCTGCACCTTGCGCCCGCCGCCGGCATTGTTGGTGCCGAAGGATGCTCCCTGCTCAAGGATACTGCGCAGTACCGCCAGATTGCTGTCCTGAGACAGGAAAAAGTTAATAAAACCAGGTCCGGCGACTTCTGTGCGGCTTACCAGTGTGTTGTGTGGCAGGGCATCACAGATCAGGGTGGCGAGTTCGCGCGGTTTGCGCTGCGCCGGTTTTGCCAGTGCCATTGCGATGTTACTCGCCAGGTCGCCGTGACTTTTGTCGCGCGTGCGATCGATTTGCACCTGTGGTATTGAATCGGCGGGAACCACGCCCCTGCTGACCAGCGTCTCCAGAGCCTGGTGAATGAGCTTTGTGAGTTGTTCCTTCATGATCTGGGGTGTACCTGATTCGCTTCAACTGGATACCGGATGCGTGGCAGATAAAGTGTTTACGGCCGTGCGCAGACACAATCGCTAAAGCGGAGGCGCCCCGGGCGGGGCATATTATCATCAATCGTGTTGGCCGTGGCCAGTGCGCTCTGGTCTAGAACACGTCCTGAGGGTCTATATCGATCGACCAGTTCAGTCCTTGCTTTGCCGGTAGCGTCTCAGCAAGTGCAACCAACACGCTTGCTGCGGCCTGGGCGGATCTGCGACTAGGGGCAGTGAGCAGAAGTTGGCAACGGTATTTTCCTGCGCGTCGCTGCATGGGTGAGGGCAGCGGCCCGATCAGCCTGGCGTCTGGGGGAAGTTCCGCAGCGCTGCGTGTTCGTAGCTGATGCAGGAATTGCTCCGCGTATTGCGCATTCGTGCAGTCGGTGCGTAATACGATGAGTTGGCCTGCCGGCGGCATGCCGCTCTCCTGTCTGCGTTTGAGCAACGTCCGGGCCTGTTCTGCATAGCTGGTATTTAACATGGCGAGTAGCGCTGGATGATCGGGGTAGTGCGTTTGCAGCAGTACGCTGCCCGGCAGCTCGGCGCGGCCCGCGCGCCCTGCCACCTGGGTCAGGAGCTGCGCCATGCGTTCTTCACCACGAAAATCGGCGCTGAACAGCAGCGCATCGGCGTCAATGACCACCACGAGGCTTACCGCTGGGAAATGGTGGCCTTTGGTGAGCATCTGCGTTCCGAGCAGTATGCAGGGCTCGCCTTTGTTGATGTTGTCTATCAGCATCTGCATGCTGTCCTTGCTCTGCATGGAATCGCTGTCAACACGGTGTATCGGCCAGGCGCTGAAACGCGTGTGCAGAAAATCCTCGGTTTGCTCGGTGCCCAGGCCAGCTGCCAGTAGTCGCTCACTGTGGCACTGCGGACATTGCCGAGGCAGTGTGCTGGAGCTACCGCAGTGATGGCAACGCAGGCGTCGCTGGCGGCGATGAACAGTCAGTCTGGCATCACAGGCACGACATTCGGCTACCCAGCCGCAGGTATGGCATTGCAGGGTTGGCGCATAACCGCGACGGTTGAGGAACAACAGAACCTGCTGACCTTGCTGCAACACCTCCTCGACCGCAGTAATTACAGCGGCAGACAAGCCGGCCTCTAGCTCCCGCTTGCGCACATCCACCGCGCGGATGGCAGGCAAGCCACCACTGCCAACCCGTTTCGTCAGTTGGTGGTGATGATAGCGGCCGCTGAGTACGTTGTGGATACTTTCCAGTGAGGGTGTTGCACTGCCCAGCAGTACCTTGCAACTGTGTAGTTGCGCACGCTTGACGGCAACATCCCTGGCGGAATAGCGAAAGCCGTCCTGCTGTTTATAGGAGCCGTCGTGCTCCTCATCCACAATTATCAAGCCTGGCGCGCGCATTGGTGTAAACACTGCTGAGCGGGTACCGATAATGATATGTGCAGTGCCGCTGCGGGCGGCTTCCCAGGCGAGGTAACGCTGGGCGTCGCTAAGACCAGAATGCAGCACCGCTATGTTCGCCGCAAAGCGCTGCTGGAAGCGTGCCAGAGTCTGCGGGGTGAGGCCTATTTCCGGCACCAGCACCAGCGCCTGTAGCCCCCTTTGCAGGCAATCTGCGATCAGACGCAGGTAAATCTCAGTTTTGCCGCTGCCGGTAACGCCTTCAAGCAGGTGGCAGCTGAAACCCTCGCCCACAGCCAACAGATGGTTCAATGTACTGGATTGCTCGGCACTGAGTGTCAATCCTTGAAGGCTCTTTGGAGTATGTAAGCGCTCACATTCATAGCAGCTTTCGATAAGATTCTTATCCTGCAGACTGCGCAATACGGCACTGCTGATACCGATATCCCGGAACCGCGAATGCGCGACGACGGCATCCTGACGCAATAGCTTGATAACCTGTGCCTGGCGCGGTGATCTCGGCAACGCCTCGGGTGGGAGACCCTTGCCACGGGCTGTAAGTTGCCAGCCGGGCGTTCCTGTTGGCTGCACCGGTTTGCCTTCTCTGAGCCGCCGTGGAAACAGATTACCGTACACGTCCCCCAGCGGATGATGGTAATAATCGGCAGCCCAGTGGCACAGTCGAAGGAGCTGCTCATCGATCAGCGGCAAAGGGTCGAGAATCTCCAGCACCGGTTTAAGTGCTGCAGCGGGTACCTCACTTGTTGCGGCTAGGCCCAGCAGGTACCCAGTTACCTCGCGCTTACCGAAGGGCACTTTCAGGCGGATGCCTGGCACCAGCTTGTTCAGCTCAGCCAGATCAAGGTCGGTGGGCGGAAGGTAATCAAAATGGCGGCGCAGGGGCGATGGGATGGCCACACGAAGAACGGACATTTAACCCCTTAATTAACACACAGAAATGGCTGGAATGCGCGATTGTAGCAAAACGTGGAGAGCTATTGCTTATCGTACCGCGTCTGGTAAGATGCCCGCCTATTTTTGAGCTGTCCACGGTCGTGGTGGTTCAACTCCCCCAGCGAGGTGCGGTGCCCGGCAGAGATCGGGTGGCGGCATCAACGATCAGGAGCTACACGCTATGAAAGCAGAGATTCATCCCAAATACGAAGGCGTTACCGCGACATGTAGTTGTGGCAACACTATACAGACACGTTCTACCCGCACCGAGGATTTCCACATCGACGTGTGTTCACAGTGTCATCCGTTCTATACCGGCAAGCAAAAAATAGTTGATAGCGGTGGCCGTGTTGATCGCTTTAACAAGCGCTTCGGTGCCCGAGGTACCAAGCGTTAGAGAAGAGCTTGCCGCAATTGAGCGTGGCAACCTCGAAAAAGCGCCAGCGCCTGCCGCGCCCCGGCGCTTTTTTGTTCCCTGATGGTTTTAGGTCGTTGCAGGTCGCTTTTTTCCTGTCTAGAGGGGTATTCGCCTCATCCAGTTAATTTACAGCCTTGTTAGTGCAGGTCCTTTTCTATATTCTCGATGACCTTTTTCGCAGGTGTACCGGTGAGCAGAAGCAATCAAAATCCCGCAGTCGTTCCGTGCAGTGCAGGCAACCTTATGTCCAGAGACCTGAAATCAGACGCCCTTGATTACCACGCTGGACCAGTCCCCGGGAAAATTAGTATTGAGTTGACTAAACCTGCAGAAACCTTGCGCGATCTGGCGCTGGCTTACAGTCCTGGTGTGGCAGAGCCGTGCCGGGAAATTGCCAGCGAACCGACCGATGCCTACCGCTATACTGGCAAGGGTAATTTGGTGGCAGTGATAAGCAACGGTACCGCAGTGCTTGGTTTGGGGAATCTGGGCAGCTTGGCGAGCAAGCCGGTGATGGAAGGTAAAGCGCTTCTGTTCAAACGCTTTGCTGGGATCAACGCCATCGACATTGAGGTCGACACCGAGGATACGCAAGAGTTTGTCGATACGGTTGCGCGCATTGCGGCGACCTTTGGCGGAATAAATCTGGAAGACATTCGCGCACCGGAATGCTTTGAAATTGAGCGTATGCTGGTAGAGCGCTGTGATATCCCGGTGTTTCACGATGATCAACACGGAACGGCAATTGTCACAGCTGCCGGCCTGATCAACGCCCTGAAAATCCAGGGTAAGCGGATGGAAGACGCCGTTATTACCTGTCTGGGTGCGGGCGCTGCGGCAATCGCCTGTATGCGCCTGCTATTGAGTTTGGGTGCCCGACGCGAAAACATATTTATGGTGGATACACGCGGTGTTATCCACACCGGGCGGGATGGCGTGAATGCCTACAAGCTGGAGTTTGCGAACAACACTGACAAGCGCACCCTGACAGATGCAGTGACGGATGCCGATGTTTTTATCGGACTTTCTGGTGCCGATCTCCTCACTCCCGCCATGCTGTTATCAATGGCGCCTCGTCCCATTGTTTTCGCTTGTTCCAATCCTGACCCGGAGATCCAGCCGGAATTAGCGCGCGCCACACGCGATGATTTGATAATCGCAACAGGCCGCTCCGACTACCCCAACCAGGTTAACAATGTGCTGGGATTCCCCTTTATTTTCCGCGGCGCTCTCGACGTGCGCGCTTCGATTATCAACGAGGAAATGAAAGTCGCTGCGGTGCTGGCGCTCAGCGAGTTGGCGCGCGAACCAGTGACGCCTGAAGTGTTGGTGGCCTGTGAAGTCGACGCTTTGGAATTCGGTCCGGATTACATTATTCCCAACCCGCTCGATGCGCGGTTGCTCAATCGTATCGCGCCTGCGGTTGCGCGCGCAGCTGTGGAAAGCGGCGTCGCACGGCTACCCTATCCGCAGAATTATTTGCCAGCCTAGCAGCGCGCTATAACGCCGGATACGCCGACCCTAGAAAATATCGTTGATCTGGTTGTTGTCGCCTAGATCGCCGCTACGGCGACTGTCTTCACGCCCGGTTCGTCGCGGCGCATTTTCCTTTTTGAAATATTCAAAGATTGCATTGCGCTGTCCGGCGCTTGCCAGTTGGCCTGTTTCCGGGTCGATTTTTACCGTTACGATTCCTGCCGGCATGGGTCGATCGACCTCCGGGCTGTCTTTTAGCGCTGCACGCATGTAGTCAATCCAGATGGGTAGTGCTGCAGTGCCGCCAAACTCCTTGCGACCCAGAGGCGTATAGTTGTCAAAGCCCACCCAGGTAGTGGTGACGACATCGCGATTGTATCCGGAGAACCAGACATCCATAGGCCCGTTGGTGGTGCCGGTCTTGCCCGCTATGTCGCGGCGTTTTAACACCAGTGCGCGAGTCCCGGTGCCGCGCGTAATGACATCCTTCAGCATGCTGTCGACAATAAAGTTCACGCGCTCATCCATCACGCGCGGTGCCGGGGGTAGGTCCATAGTTGTGTCGCCCTCCCCGGCCAATATCTCCTCCATGCTGAGTTCTTCGCCTTTCTTGACTGGGGCAGTTGGTGAGTCACAGTCGCGACACACCGTCGGCGGTTTTGCTACGAACAAGGTCGTGCCTGATGAATCTTCGACTCGCTGGATGAGGTAGGGCTCTACCCGATAACCGCCATTTGCCAGCACAGCATAGCCTTTGGCCAACTCCAGCGGAGTAATGGTCTGTGTACCCAGTGCCAGCGACAACTCCGGGACGTAGTTGGACGTATCAAAGCCGAGGCCGGCGGCGTACTTGATCAATCGTTTTACGCCGATTCTTTGCAGTAAACGAATAGAGACCAGGTTGCGCGATTTAGTTAATGCCCAGCGTAGTCGCGTGGGTCCGTAAAACTTTCCTTCGTCGTTTTCCGGTCGCCACAGTTCATCTTGCGAGCCACCTTCCAGCACAATTGGCGCGTCGTTAATAATCGTCGCAGCAGTAAAGCCCGAATTCAGCGCGGCACTGTACAAGAATGGTTTGAAGTTGGAGCCTGGCTGACGTTCAGCCTGTGTGGCACGATTGAATTTGCTCTGCTCAAAGCCCATACCGCCGACGATGCTGATAATCGCTCCGTTATCCGGATTGAGCGACACCAGTGCAGCCTGTGCTGCGGGCACCTGTGCCAGTTGCCACTGCCCCTCTTCGTCCTGCGTCACCCGAATCAGATCGCCCACCGCGAATAATTTTGCTATCGGTTGCTGCGAGGCCCCGGTAGCGTTCTCAGTAAGGTAAGGCCTGGCCTGGCGAATGCCGTTGTCCCACGGTAAGTCTGGCGTGCTGCCATCTGCGAGTAGCAGCGTTACCTTGTCGTCGGCCACCGACGTTACAATAGCTGGTAAAAGATTGGCAATCGGTGCGGTTCTCGCCAGCGCTTCACGCCATTTTTCGATGGTTTCCTCGCTCGACTTGGTGGGTGGTAGGTGTTGCTCGGGCCCGCGATAGCCGTGCCGTTTGTCGTAAGCAATAAGCCCGGCAATAACAGATTCGCTGGCGATGCGCTGAAGCTTGCTGCTGATCGTGGTGTAAACGTGGTAACCGTTGGTGTAGGCTTCCATCCCGTAGCGTTGCACCATTTCCTGCCGAGCCATTTCCGCTGCGTAATGTGCCGCGAAACCGAGTTGCGCACCGTGCAGGCTGGCGTGGTCGATTTCTTGCCGTGCACTTTGATATTCATCGTTGCTGATGTAACCCAACTCATACATGCGTCCGAGAATCCAGTTGCGGCGCTGCTCCGCAGCCACTGGTCCGCTGACAGGATTAATGCGTGACGGTGCTTTGGGAATGCCGGCCAGCATTGCGTGCTGGGCCAGGGATAATTCGCTGATACTTTTACCGTAATAGACTTGCGAGGCTGCTTCAAAGCCATACGCCCGGTGACCGAGGAAAATACGGTTGAAGTACAACTCGAAAATTTCCTGCTTGTTGAGCGCGCGCTCGATCTCAATCGCCAGGAGTATTTCATTAAATTTGCGGATGAAGGTGCGGTCGAAACTGAGGAAGTAGTTGCGCGCTACCTGCATGGTCAGGGTGCTGCCACCAGAGCCTTTTTCCCCGGTGAGTACCAGCTCGGACACGGCGCGCATGAGGCCCATGACATCGATGCCGCGGTGCACAAAGTAATTGTCGTCTTCAGCGGCCAGAAGAGCATTGATGAATTGCTCGGGTATTGCGTCGAACGGCAGTGGGCTGCGTTTTTGCTCGCCAAATTGTCCAATTAATTCGCCGTCACGGGTATACACCAGCATGGGCGTTTGCAGCTTGACGTCGCGCAGGGTTTCAACATCAGGCAGGTTTGGGCTCAGGTAAAGGTAGACGCCGGCAATTAACCAAAGAGTGCCCAACAGTCCGAGTACGGACAGTCTCAGAACAAAACGTAAGAAGCTCATTTATCCCTTTTGAAAACAGCCGCTTATGTATAACTGCGACGACGATGATGGTGTTGGTTTGGTAATTATAAGCTTTTTTTGTGTTTTGATATATTTTGGGCTGTGGTATATCTACTATTAATGTATCGTTGCATAAAAATATCCTAAGTTAGTGATACTGATAGGGAAAAAAGTTGCTCGGACTATTTGGTAAGAGAAAAGCGACGCAGGTTCTGGGGCTGGATATTAGTTCAACAACGGTGAAATTACTGGAGTTGAGCTATACAGGGGGCCGCTACCGCGTAGAGAGCTATGCGGTGAGTTCACTGCCGCAGGATGCGGTCATTGAGAAGAGCGTCAACGACGTGGATGGGGTATCCAATGCCATTCGTACTGTTGTTGCTCAGTCGCGCACCAAGCTCAAAAATGTCGCCGCTGCAGTGGCCGGTTCCTCCGTGATCACCAAACTCATTGACATGCCTGAGGGCCTCAGTGAGGACGATATGGAGATCCAGCTGACCTTGGAGGCGGATCAGTATATTCCGTACCCCCTGGAGGAGGTCGCTATCGATTTCGAGGTCCAGGGACCCTCTCCGGACCGGGACAATCAGGTGGAAGTGCTGCTGGCGGCATGTCGTCGGGAGACCATTGAGTCGCGGGTCGAGGCGATCGAAGGCTCAGAATTAGTGCCCAAAATCATGGACGTAGAAGCGTACGCAATGGAAAGGGCTTTCTCCCTGCTGCGCGGCCAACTGCAACTGTACGAAGACAGCACAGTGGCAATCGTTGATATCGGCGCGACCATGACCACCCTCAGCGTCCTCAACAACGGCCAGACTATCTATACACGCGAACAATTATTCGGTGGCAAGCAGCTTACCGACGAAATTATGCGTCGCTATGGCTTGCCATTGGAAGAAGCCGGGCTTGCCAAAAAACAGGGCGGCCTGCCCGATGACTATGAGCCCGAGGTGCTGGAGCCCTTCAAGGACGCGGTTGTGCAGCAGGTTGCTCGCTCCCTGCAGTTCTTTTTCTCCTCCAGCCAGTACAACGATGTCGACCATATTATTCTTGCCGGCGGCGTTTCCTCCATGGAGGGTCTGGAAGACCTGGTGCGTGAAAAGTTGGGTACGCCTACAACGATCGCGAATCCGTTTGCGCAAATGTCGATTTCATCTCGCGTAAACGCTGTCGCGTTGAGCAGCGATGCGCCGGCAATGATGATCGCCTGCGGTCTGGCCTTGCGGAGTTTTGACTAATGGCGCAGATCAACCTACTACCTTGGCGCGAAGAGCGTCGTCAGGAGCTCAAGAAAGAGTTTCTCGCTGCTGTGGCGCTGGTTTTGGCGTTGGCCGCTGGTCTCGTGTTGCTCGCCGACCGCGTCGTCAACAACCAGATTGATAATCAGGTTGCACGCAACCAGTACCTGACTGAAAACATTAAAGAATTGGATAAGCAGGTCGCTGAAATTCGCGATTTGCAAAAGCGCCGCAACCAGTTGTTGGATCGTATGCGGGTTATTCAGGAATTGCAGGGTAACCGTCCCATTATTGTTCGCGTTATGGATCAGCTGGTTCGCACGGTTCCTGACGGAGTTTTCTACACCAAGTTGTCCACCAAGAACAAAAGAATCAGTATTACTGGCGTTGCTGAATCCAATAACCGGGTGTCGAGCCTGATGCGGCGTCTGGAAGCCTCTGACTGGCTGGCCAACCCGGTACTCGACAAAGTAACTGAGGCTAGAGAGTTTGGCGACCAGGCCACCAGATTTGAGCTGACCGTTAAAGTGGAAGCCCCGGCGATTGAAACAGAGTCGGGAGAAGGATGAATCATGGCACTCGAAGATACCATGCGCTCATTGCGCGAATTCAACCTGAGCGACCTGGATCTGGACAATGTTGGGTCGTGGCCTATCGCAATCAAGGTCATTGTCTGGGCATTGTTGCTGATAGTGGTTTTGGTAGCAGGATACTACTACCACATTGCAGATTTGCAGTTGCAGTTGGCCGACGCCGAAGCGAAAGAATTAACGCTGAAGAAGGACTTTGAGAAAAAAGCCTTTCAGGCTGCAAACCTGGACGCTTATCGGCAACAAATGGTTGAGATGGAAGAGTCTTTTGGCGCCCTGGTTAGCCAGTTGCCCAGTGATACGGAAGTGCCGGGTCTGTTGGAAGACATAACCAATAAAGGCCTGCTCAACGGCCTGACTATCGAATCTATTGATTTGCAACAAGAGAAGGCCAAGGAGTTTTACGTTGAGCTGCCAATTGCCATCTCGGCCTCTGGTTCGTACCACGATCTGGGAGCCTTTATCAGTGGTATGGCCGGCTTACCGCGAATTGTTACCCTGCACGACTTCGAGATTTCGACCAAGAAAAAGAATGGCAATAGCCTGGATATGAAAATAATCGCGAAGACATACCGTTACAAGGACGAGGACGCCTCGTGATGAACTCGCTTTCTCGTACTTTATTGCTGATAGGTCTGTCGGGGGTAGCCCTCGCCGGGTGTTCCGGTGGCGATCTTTCCGACCTGGATGCGTATATGCAAGAGAAACGATCCAGGCCTGGCGGCATCATAGCTCCCATCCCCACATTTAAGGCATATGAGGCTTTTGCCTACAGCGCCACTGCGCTGCGCAGTCCGTTTGATCGACCGATTGAAGTTCGGGAGATAGCGCAATTACAAGCAATAGCAGCGATCAAGCCTGATGAGAATCGCGCCAAGGAGTTCCTGGAACAATACACCTTTGACTCTTTGCGTATGGTGGGGACCCTGGAGCGAGACAATAATCATTGGACATTAATAAAAGACCCGGATGGGGGCGTGCATCGGGTAAAACCGGGGAATTACCTGGGTCGTCATCACGGCAAAATTGTGGACATGACGGACACCTATGTTTCGGTTGTGGAAATTGTGAGCGATGGTACGCCAGATGGCTGGGTTGAGCGCCCGCGTACAATCAAGTTAAGCGGTATATAAGCCGAGGTCACGGCTCTGGGCCGTGGCGACTAAAAAACAATATGTGGGGACAAAGGCCGTGGGGAAAGTCAGACAGTGCTTGAGGATCAGGTTGCGTAACGCGGTCGTTACGCTGGCGATGGGTTGTGTAACCAGTGCAGCGCTGGCTGCTCCGGCCGTTCAGGACATCGAGTTCAGCTCAAGGCCAGGCGGCAAGTTTGAAGTGCGCATGGAGTTCAATGAGCCGCCACCGGACTTCAAATCCTATGCCATTGAGAAACCGGCCCGTATTGCAGTGGATTTCCCGGGAACTACCAGCAAGCTGGAGCAAAAACGCTATTCACTGCCTTATGGTAATGCCACGAAAGCAGTCGTGCTTGAGTCTGGCGATCGCACTCGGTTGGTGGTTGAGTTGGTTAAATTGGTGCCCTACGACACGCGAGTTGAAGGCAACAATCTGTATCTGGTGGTTGGCCAGGAGGGCAATGACTATGTGAAGCCAGGTGGTGAGAACCTGCAGGTAGAGACTGCTGTTGTACCCGTTGCCGAAGTGGCTTCAGAAATTTCCGATCTGCAATTCCAGCGCACCGGTGCCGGCGAAGGAAAGCTGACTCTGGAACTCACAGACCCTTCGGTGGACGTCAACGTGTTCAGCGAAGGCGGCGATGTGAAAGTTGAGTTCCTTGACACCACCGTAGCCGAGCGCCTGATGCGTCGCTATGACGTGACAGACTTCGCCACGCCGGTGAATTCTGTAGATGTTAATACCACTGAGCGTGGTGCAACTCTGCTGTTAAAAACCACAGGAG
Source organism: Halioglobus sp. (assembly GCA_041396025.1). Classification (GTDB taxonomy): domain Bacteria; phylum Pseudomonadota; class Gammaproteobacteria; order Pseudomonadales; family Halieaceae; genus Marimicrobium. The sequence goes on from JAWKZL010000001.1 coordinate 439,971, forward strand.
ATTTTGATTACCTCGCGTACCAGACAGACAATGAATACGTAATCAGTGTGAAACCGCTGTCGAAGAAAGAAGTCGAGCGACGCAAGAATGAATTCAACTACGTGGGCGACAGGATTTCGTTGAATTTTCAGGACATCGAAGTGCGCGCCGTACTACAGTTGATCGCGGATTTCACCGAACTGAACCTCGTGGCAAGCGATACCGTGTCCGGTCGCATCACCCTGCGTCTACAAAACGTACCTTGGGATCAGGCATTGGAACTGGTACTGAAAACCAAGGGTTTGGATAAGCGTCAGGTGGGTAACGTGCTTATGGTAGCGCCCGCTGCTGAAATCGCGGAGCGCGAGCGCCAGCAGATTGAAGCGAATAAACAAATTGCGGAATTAGCACCCTTGGTGTCGGAGTTTGTGCGCATTCGTTACGCCAATGCGGAGGACATCGTAGGTTTATTCCAGGCAGGGTCGGAGGATGGAGGAAGCCTTACCTCTCCCCGGGGCTCGGTGGTTGTGGATAGCCGCACTAATTCATTGATAATTACCGATACTGCGGCCAAGCTTGCTGAAATTCGTGATTTGCTGACGCTGGTTGATATTCCGGTGCGTCAGGTGATGATCGAGGCTCGCATTGTTATTGCCCAATCAGATGCCACCAGAAACCTGGGGATCGAATGGGGTGGTGCCTATGTGAATCGAAATAATGACAATATTACGACGATCTCCGGCGATACCGCGAACGTGGCAGGTATCAATGAGGCTGTGATTAATGGAGCAACACCTACCGTCGATTACCCTGGAGCGCTTCTGGTTGATTTGGGCGTGGCATCCAACAGCGGTTTTGCTGTCGGCTTTGCCAGTGGTGACCTGTTCCTCACGGCAGAACTGTCAGCGCTGGAAGCAGAAGGTGAAGGTGAGGTCGTGTCCCATCCCAAGGTGATTACCGGCGATAAACAGGAAGCATTGATCAAGTCCGGTGTTGAGATTCCCTATCAGCAGTCTTCCGCCAGCGGTGAAACGACGGTCGCGTTCAAGGACGCTGTGTTGCAATTGTTGGTTACGCCAAACATAACTCCGGATGACCGGATTATGTTGGATCTTGATGTCAATCAGGATTCGGTGGGTGAGCTGGTTCCATCCGGCTCCCTGGGTGGTTTTATTCCGTCCATTGACACGACGCAGTTAACAACGCAGGTACTGGTCGGCAATGGTGAAACAGTCGTACTGGGTGGTGTTTTCAAAACTGAGGATATCGAAGCCATTAACAAGGTACCTTATTTCGGCGATATACCTTACATCGGCGCGTTCTTCCGTAGCGAAACAAAACAGCACAAGAAAACCGAGACCCTGATCTTCATCACGCCGCGCATCCTGGCTGATGGGCTTCTTGACTAGGGTTATCTGACGCTGCTCATGCCCGCGTTACACAGAGTCTTTCTGGTCGGCCCCATGGGGGCCGGCAAAACAACTATTGGAAAGTATCTCGCCCAGCACCTGAAGCTGCGTTTTGCCGATACCGACACCGAAATCGAAGTGCGCACGGGGGCGGACATTCCGTGGATTTTTGATGTCGAGGGCGAGCAGGGCTTTCGCGACCGGGAACAACAGGTCGTGGCGGAAATGACTGAGTGGGACGATTTGGTTCTGGCCACTGGTGGTGGCGTAGTATTGCGTCCTGAGAATCGCAGTGCACTGGCCGGGCGCGGCTTCGTCATTTACCTTTACGCCACGGTCGAAGAACAGGTGCGGCGAACCCGCAGAGATCGTCGCCGACCTCTGCTGCAAAAAGGCGATCCGGAAGAAATACTGCGAGCGCTAATGGCTGAACGCGATCCTCTATATCGGGAGATCGCGGACCACATCATTGAAACTGACGCCTGCAGTCCGCGCATCGTGGCACAGCGCCTCGTAGAAGAACTCACCGCCCAATAGGGCATGGCAAAGACATCGCCTCCCCCAAAGCGTTAGAATAGAAGCCGCCAAAGCGGTGTCAGAGGAAATTTTGTGTCCCAATTGATGCATACCCTCCATGTGGATTTGGGTGAGCGTAGCTATCCGGTTTATATCGGTCGCGATCTGCTGTCCGATCCTGCCTTGATAGCACAGCATGTGGCTGGATCCCAGGTAGTTATCGTCAGCAATGAAACTGTTGCGCCACTGTATGTGGAGCGCGTCAGGGCAGCGCTGGGTGCCAGACAGTTGATTACAGAAATAGTACTGCCGGATGGTGAGCAGCATAAATCGCTGGGTACGCTCGCAACCATTTTTGACCGCGTGTTGGCAGACAAGCACAGTCGTAATACTACTTTCGTTGCTGTCGGCGGTGGTGTAGTGGGTGATCTCACTGGTTTTGCTGCAGCGTGTTATCAACGGGGTGTCAATTTCATTCAGATACCGACAACCCTGCTGGCGCAGGTCGATTCTTCTGTAGGCGGTAAAACCGGCGTCAACCATCCGCTCGGCAAAAATATGATCGGCGCTTTTTACCAGCCCCAGGCGGTCGTGATCGACATCAATACGCTGCATACGCTACCCGCGCGTGAATTGAGCGCCGGTCTGGCTGAGGTGGTCAAATACGGGTTGATCAGTGATCAACCGTTCTATCGTTGGCTGCAGGAGCATATGCCGCGACTGCTGGCCTGTGAGGAGGCGGCTTTGGCCGAGGCGATTGAGCGCAGCTGTGCGATCAAGGCTGATGTAGTTGCGGCGGATGAGCGTGAGGGTGGTGTTCGCGCGATTCTGAATCTGGGCCATACCTTTGGCCACGCCATAGAAACCGGACAGGGTTATGGCGCTTGGCTGCACGGGGAGGCGGTGGCGACCGGTATGTTGCTGGCCGTTGCGCTGTCTGCGCGTCGCGGGTGGATAGACCCCTCGGAAGTGGATGACTTCAGGGAATTGTTGCTGGGTATGCATCTGCCTGTGCACATCCCCGCGGATATGAACGCCGACGCATTCCTGACATTGATGGCTCGCGACAAAAAAGTCGTCGATGGACGGTTGCGCCTGGTGCTGCTGCAGGACATTGGTACGGCTTGCATAGTCGATGATGTATCGGATAGCGAGTTACGCGCATTACTGCAGAATGCAGTGAGAAGCGCCACCTTAGTACCATGAAGGGTAGTGCGTAGTTGCGCGCTTACTGTAGAGATTTCCCTACACTGGTGTATGTTGCATCGATTTTTCATCTTGGTATCAGGTTTTGCAAATGAGTGATCTCAAAAATGACCGCTTTCTTCGTGCCCTTTTGCGCCAGAAAGTAGACCGCACCCCGGTATGGATGATGCGCCAGGCAGGTCGCTATCTGCCTGAGTACCGCGCCACGCGCGCGCGTGCAGGATCGTTTCTGGACCTGTGCAAGAATCGGGAATTGGCCTGCGAGGTCACCCTGCAACCCTTGCGACGCTATCCCATGGATGCGGCTATTTTGTTTTCCGATATCCTCACAGTGCCCGATGCGCTTGGTCTGGGGCTGTATTTTGAGGAGGGCGAGGGGCCGCGCTTTCGCAAGACTGTTCGCAGCGAGGCAGATGTGGCGGGTTTAAATCGCATCCATGCGGAGGATGATCTCGGTTATGTGATGCAAGCCGTCAGTACGATTCGCCGAGAGCTCAACGGCTCAGTGCCGCTGATCGGTTTCTCCGGTAGTCCCTGGACATTGGCCACTTATATGGTGGAGGGAGGGTCTTCCCGGGATTTCACCCACATTAAAACCATGGCCTACGATCAGGCCACGTTAATGCACGAGTTGTTGGCGGTGCTGGCGGATGCTGTCACCGATTATCTGGCGGCCCAGGTCCGGGCGGGTGCCCAAGCCCTGCAGATTTTTGATACCTGGGGCGGTAGTTTGAGCGCCGCCGGTTACCGCGAGTTTTCGCTACAGTACATGGAGCGCATTATTGCTGGACTGCCGAAGGAGGCTGACGGTCGCAAGGTGCCGGTGATAGTCTTCACCAAGGGTGGCGGCCAATGGTTGAATGCGATTGCCGAGTGTGGTGCCCACGCCGTGGGTATCGATTGGACGACTGATATTCACACGGCTCGAACAGTGGCAAACGGACGGGTAGCGCTGCAGGGAAATATGGACCCTAGCATGTTGTTTGCGTCACCGGCGAGGATCCGAAGTGAAGTCGCTGCGATTCTGGCAGGTTACGGACGCGGCAGCGGCCATGTCTTCAATCTTGGTCATGGCATCACGCCTGGCGTTAATCCAGATCATGTCACGGCATTCGTTGACGCTGTTCAGGAGCTCTCGCCGCAATACCATCAGTAAGAAAAACCTGGTTTGCGGCTAGGACGCTTCCTTTTCCGCGGCAACCTCGTCGCAACAAAAATCGTGATCCATCTCCAGTGCAGGTTGGTCGCAAGAGGGGCGGCCGACGATTTTCGCGGGGACACCTGCCACTGTAGTGTGTGGCGGCACATCTTCCAGTACTACACTGCCGGCACCCACCTTGGCGCCTTCTCCGACACGGATATTGCCGAGAATTTTTGCCCCGGCGCTGATCAATACTCCGTTGCCAATCTTGGGATGGCGATCACCTTCGTCCTTGCCGGTGCCGCCGAGTGTCACCGATTGCAGGATGGAAACGTTATTGCCCACTACAGCAGTCTCCCCAATTACCAGGCCGGTCGCATGATCAAGCATGATGCCGTATCCCAGTTTCGCTGCCGGATGAATATCGACGCCAAATTCGGTCGACATGCGATTCTGGAAAAATAGCGCTAGCGGTTCTCGCCCGGCCTGCCACAACCAGTGCGCTACGCGATAGGTTTGCAGGGCGTGGAAGCCCTTGAAATACAGGAATGGAATGTAAAGCTCGTGGCAGGCGGAATCGCGATCTTCCACGGCCTGCAGGTCAGCGCGTACGGCCTGATAGATCGACGCATCACTGTCCAGCGCGGCCAGCATGACTTCGCGCAGCAGCAGTGAGGATGCCGTTGGGCTATCCAACTGACTGGCCAGATGAAAACTCAGTGCCAGCTCCAGTCGAGAGTGATTCAGGATAGTTGCGTGCAGGAAGCTGGCAAGGATTGGCTCTTCACGCGCATGCTCTGCCGCTTCCCGGCGGATGCGTTCCCAAACTGGATCAGCGCTGTTCGAGGTCATACATATCCCTCCTTTTCGATGCCAGCACTTTAGCCTATTCCAGCAATATCGTCACGGCATCATCACTGCTGTATCGACGCGGTGTATGTCCACAACTCGTGGCCACTTTGCCGATATTTTTGTTCGAACAGACTCAGAGCTGGCGAGTCAGTGTTCAATTTACAGACGCGCCCCCGATGTCCCGCCAGATGCATGGCGCAACCGAATTCCTCCGCGTAGAGTTGCCAGTTGGTGCGCAGTTCCAGTGAACCACCCAATCGCAACAGCAATGGAAAGCTGGCATGACCGTGTATGCGACGTTGCAGGTGACAGGCCTTGGGCCAGGGATTGGGGTAGAGCAGATAATGGAATTCTGCGTGCTGCCCATCGCGTAGTAGTAATTCCCAGATATCCTCGCAGTCGGCACGCAGCAGCAGATAGTTATCATGGTCACCGTGAACATGTTTCGCCAGTCGCCGTAAGGATTTGTCGATACCAACCACGAGGTGTTCGGGGTGTCGCCGCGCCAGCAGGGCGGTGCTATACCCCGTGCCGCAGAACGAATCCAGTACCAGCGGGCGCGATTCTGTGCGCAGTCGGTCGACCAGATGCTCATATGCCAGCACATTGTGTGCAGCGACAGTGGCCAGGTGCTTCGTGCGCAGGTGGCGCTGCACAATTGCTGTGAGTTTGGGGTGCAGATGCTTTTGGTTGCTGGTTACCGGGGAGGAATTGGCTTGCACGATGCTGTTGCGGTCTCGAAAAAGTGTATTCAGGCTGTGCGCCGGGTTTGATGTTGGGAGCGCGCACTGCGATCATAGCGCCCGATGATCGATATATCTATTGAGTAGGAAAGGTTTCCCATGCGCGACGATTTGCGGCCCTACTGGGTAAAGAAGTGCTATTTGAAATTCAGATACTGGTATGCCGAATACTTCCTGCGTCCCGAGTGTGCCTACCTCGGGCCCTATCACACCATCATGAAACCCTGGTATGTGCACCTGTCGGGCAACAATATCCGCATTGGCAAATGCTTTACCGCCATTGGCGAACCCGGAAACCACGTGGAGGTGGGTGTGTGGGGTCGCGGTGTCGGCCAGGGTCGAGTGGTTATCGGAGACTGCTGTTTGATGAGTCCCGGCTCCAGGCTCAGCGCCAGCGACGAGATCATACTCGGTGACGGCGTTATGCTGGCCAACGGCGCATATGTCACCGACTCCGACTGGCACACTATCTACGATCGTATGGTTAGGAAGGAAACGCCGACGCCTGTGCATATCGGCAATAATGTCTGGTTGGGAGACCACGCCACTGTATTAAAGGGGGTAACGATAGGCGACAACAGTGTGGTGGCCGCGCGGGCGGTGGTGACACGCGATGTACCGGCGAATGTGGTGGTAGCCGGTAATCCGGCCAAGGTCGTCAAGGAACTGGACCCTGAACGTGGATTTAAAACGCGAATGGATTATTTCTCGGATCCTGCCGGGCTGGAATCTTTCTTTGATGCGGTGGATCGTGAGGTACTTGCTGCGAACGGATTTTGGCGTTGGTTGTGGTCGGTGATCTATCCTGGATCGCGTTGCGGTTGATTGTCGGGTGTTTGGCGGCGTTTGGATCGCAGCGAAAGCGAGATCACCAAACTGACCCGGAAAACCACAAGCAATCTACAACAGCTGCAGAGAAGGTTCCTGCAATGCCGACATCTGCTCGCGCAATTCCAGAATATGATCTGCCCAGTAGCGCTCTGTATTGAACCAGGTGAAGCTGCGTGGAAACGCCGGATCCTCCCAGCGGCGTGCCAACCACGCCGCATAATGGAGCAGTCGCATAGTGCGCAAAGTTTCGATCCAGCGGATCTGGCGTGGGTCGAAATCGCAAAATTCTGAGTAGCCTTCAACGAGTTCCGACAATTGTAATTGACGTTCGTGTCGCTCGCCGTTGAGAAACATCCATAGGTCCTGTATGGCCGGTCCTGAGCAGCAGTCGTCAAAGTCTACAAAGTGTGCAGTCTCGTCGCGCCACAGGATATTGCCGATATGGCAGTCTCCGTGGAGCCGGATCAGGTCCTCAGGTTGAACTTCCCGGTACACCGATTCCACGATGTGCTGCAGATCTGCAGTCAACGACTCGTAGGCAGGTATTAAACCTCGCGGAATAAAACCATTTAGTAAAAATTCGCGACTGTCAGTCAACATGCGCTGCACACTGATCGATGGCCGCACCTTGAACGATGCTGTCCGTCCCACTCCATGAATGCGCCCGAGCGTTCTGCCCAGCACCAGCAGATTGTCCAGATTGTCCAGTTCCGGTGGGTAGCCGCCGCGACGCGAAAACAGGGCGAACTGGAAATCCTGATAGGTGTGCAATGTAACGCCTGCCACATTCGCCAATGGTGCGACCACCGAGATTTCAGCATCTTGCAGCTCCAGACTGAACGCATGTTCCTCGAGTATTTGCTTCGTACTCCAGCGTTCCGGTCGGTAGAACTTCGCGATAATCGGTGAGCTGTCCTCGATGCCCACCTGGTATACACGGTTTTCATAGCTGTTGAGCGCGAGCAGACGGGCGTCGCTGAGGTAGCCCACCGACTCCACTGCATCGATGATCATGTCGGGGTCGAGCCGATCATAGGGATGCGTGGTCATAGTGAGTCACTTGCCTCCGTCAACAGCGCAGCACTTTTGATCTGCGCATACAATTGGTCACCTACCTGTAGCCCAAGTTCCACTGCCGACCTGCGGGTAATTCGCGCCAGCAGATACTGGGAACCCAGCGACAGGCGCAGCAGTAATCTTGCGTTGTCGGTGTCTTCGACCTCGTCGAGGACTACCGGCAGTATATTGAGAATACTGCTGTCACGCGGGCGTTGTCGGCAAACACTGACATCGCGGGCGGGAATGCGTATACGACGCGACTCACCGGGCGCGTGAGCCAGGTGATTGACGAAGAGTGTGTGACCTTCGACATCCAGTTCGGTGAGCCCGTACTGCGTGTCATGTCTTGCAACCCTGGCGACGAGAATTGCGGCTGCCTGTTCCTCTTGCGCCAGCCGCGTGTCGAGCCTGCCGCTCAGTGCGAACATGGAGCCCTGCTCTACCAGTCGCCCGCCATCCAGCAGTAGTAGGTAGTCTGCCAACTGGCTGACTTCCTCAATATCGTGGCTGACATACAGCATCGGCAGCTGCAAGTCTTGCGACACGCGTTGCAGGCAGCGCATGCAATTCTGGCGGGAAGTATGATCGAGGTTGGCCAGCGGTTCATCGAGGAGCAACAGGTGAGGCGATGACACGAGTGCGCGACCAATGGCTACGCGCTGCTTCTGCCCGGCGGAGAGTGTATCGGTGGCGCTTGTCAGCAATTCGTCCAGTTCCAGCCAGTTGACCACTTGCGACAGGTGAAGTTTGCTCTCCTGGTGGCGCCGCGTCAGCGCGTACTGCAAATTCTGTTGTACATTAAGATGTGGAAACAGGCGAGCGTCCTGGAATACGTACCCGATCTGGCGTTTCCATGTGGGCACTGCGATACCTGCGTCCTGCCATGTATGGCTTCCCAGCCGCACGATGCTTCCAGGCGCTGCTTCACGCAGCCCGGCGATGCAGTCCAGCAGTGTGCTCTTGCCGCTGCCGCTGGGACCGTACACGGCAGTGATACCCGAGCCGGGCAATTCACAATCGAGTTGCAGGGTGAAGCCTTGGTCGCCGTGACATCCAATATGCAGTGCGAGCTTGTTCACGCACGCACCCGCCAGGAGTAGCCATCGCTGCGGTACAGCACAAACAGCAGGGCAAGCGAAAATAACACCAGAGCACCCGCCATGCGATGTGCTTCGACAAAGCGCAGGGACTCAACCGCATCGTACATGGCGATGGACAGGACTTGTGTTTCTCCGGGGATGTTGCCACCGATCATCAGCACCACGCCGAATTCGCCCACAGTGTGGGCAAAACCCAGACTGGCTGCGGTGATAAAGCTGCGTCGTGTCAGCGGCAGGACTATAGAGCGAAATTGATCCAGTGGCGATGCGCCCAGCGTGGCCGCGGCTTGTAGCAGGCCCTGTGGCATTCTTTGGAAAGCAGATTGCAACGGCTGCACGACGAATGGCAACGAGTACAGCACCGAGCCAATGACCAGCGCGCTGAAGCTAAAGGCCAATTGCGAGCCGGTGAGCTGTTGCCAGAACTGGCCTAATGCAGAGTTCGGTGCGAACAGCAGCAGCAGGTAAAAGCCCAGCACGGTTGGAGGCAATATTAGTGGCATGGCCACCACGGCTTCCAGCGCAGCACTCAAATTGCCACGGCGTCGAGACAGCCACCACGCCAGTGGTGTGCCCAGAATCAGCAGTAGAACAGTAGTGATCGAGGCCAGTGCGAGAGTGAGATAAACCGCATCCAGCTCAGCATTGTTCAGGGACAAGGTTCGTAGCCGGCCTGTTTGATGAGATCGCGCACGGTATCACTGCGCAGCCATTTTAAGTAGGCGTCTACTGCCGCGTTGTGCCTTAGCACCACGGCATATTGCTCCAGCGGCTGGTACCAGGCTAAAGGCACCGGTGTTGCATTGGGGGCCAGCGCTCGCGGCAACAGCGCCATGTCCACGGCCTCGCTTTCCCAGAATTGATACGCTTGCGTGACATTGTTCCCTCTCACAAGTTTGCGGCCTTCGCCCGCCTTGAACTCTGGTCTGGATAAGACTTCCATCGCGGCACGTCCATAAGGTGCGGTGGCCGGGTTGGCGATTGCGAGCGTGAAGCGTGGTTGCGCCAGTGCGGAGAGTCCGCCTTCTCCACCGGCGAGCACCAGGCTGCCGCGTGCGTAGCAGAAGGCATCGGAGTCTGGCAGCGTCCGGGAACTCACTATAGTGAGCGGTGTTTCTGCATCAGCGGCAAAGAACATATCATAGGGTGCGCCGTGTTCGATCTGGGTTGCCAGCATTCCGGTGGCGCCGGTGCTATAGGTCACCACATTTCCAGTGTCGGCCAGGAAGGGCTCGGTGATCTTTTCTAATGTGGGTTTGAAGTTCGCAGCAACGGCTATGCTGATCGAGTCACCTGCCCAAACCTGTGTGGCCAGAAACATCAGCAACAAAGCGGAAACGCGCATGAAAAATCCTCGCAAAGACGTGTTTTAGTGGCCAGGCGCAGGGGTGCGGGCCAGACACCAGACCTCAATATATGCGGCACCTGCTTTTGCCAGCTCGTGGGCCATGGCCGCCGCTGTTGCGCCGGTTGTCAGGACGTCATCTACGATGGCGATCCGCAGGTTGTCACAGCGTCCACACACTGTAAAGGCACCGGCAAGGTTCCGTCCACGCTGTTCGGCGTTCATCCCTGATTGCGCAGCCGTCGCGCGCTGTCGTTTTACCAGCTGCGGCGCCAGATTGCAGCGCGAGAGCTCCGGACAAATAGCGAGGAGTTGTCGGGCGAGCAATTCTGATTGGTTGAAGCCACGCTGCCAGCGTCTGTGCCAGTGCAATGGTACGGGGATCAGCACATCTGCAGGCATACGAAGATCCGCGTGCTGCCGCCACAGTGATGCCAGCAGTGTTGTCATGCGCTGCTCCCGGCGGAACTTCCACAGGTGAATCAGATGAGCGAAATATTCATCGTACAGCCATGGCGCAATGACGCGATCAAATGGCGGGGGCATATGCAGGCAGGCACCGCAGATTCGTTCGTTCGGATGAACTGTTGTAACAGGCAGGGGGATGGCGCAGCGCCTGCAACAGTGGAGGTTTACGGGTACCTCTTGTTCGCATTCGCTGCAGAGGGGCAGCGGTCGATGGCTGCGCAGGCCGCAGAGAGTGCAATGGTTTGGAAAGAGCCCCTCCAACAAGCTCGCCCTCAGCTTGTTAACCAAGGAGGCGACTCCAGGTTGACAGAGATAGTGCCGTCGGTATCATGGGTGATCTCACTCACATCCGTTCAAATTCAGGGTTTAATATGCCTCCTTCGACTCCTGCACAGGCCTCGCCATCAGCCACAGCTTCTGGTGACATTCGCCATGACTGGTCTCGGCAGGAGGTGGCAGCGCTATTCGCATTGCCCTTCAATGACCTGCTTTTTGCAGCTCAAACAGCGCATCGAAAGTATTTTGACCCAAATCAGGTGCAAGTCAGCACATTGCTTTCAATCAAAACCGGCGCCTGTCCGGAAGATTGTGCCTATTGTCCGCAGAGTACCCGCTACGACACCGGATTGGAGGCGGAAAAGTTGATGGAGGTTGAAAAAGTACTGGAGCAGGCGCGGGCAGCAGCGGCGTCAGGTGCTACCCGTTTTTGCATGGGTGCTGCCTGGCGCTCACCCAAACAGCGTGATATGCCGCAGGTGGTTGCCATGGTCAAGGGCGTGCGAGCGCTGGGTCTGGAGAGCTGCATGACGCTGGGTATGTTGACCAAGGAGCAGGCGCAGGAGCTGTCCGAGGCAGGATTGGACTATTACAATCACAATCTGGATACCTCGCCTGAATACTACGGTGACATCATCACCACTCGCACCTACCAGGACCGTCTGGAAACGCTGGACCATGTGCGCGAAGCCGGTATGAAAGTGTGTAGCGGTGGTATTGTTGGTATGGGTGAGCAGCAAACTGATCGCGCTGGCTTACTGCAACAGTTGGCCAATCTGCCAAAACATCCTGAAAGCGTGCCAATCAATATGTTAGTGCGAGTGCAGGGCACTCCGCTGGCGGACGAGGAAGATCTGGATCCGTTTGAGTTCATTCGCACCATTGCTGTCGCGCGGATCATGATGCCTGCATCCCACGTGCGCCTCTCGGCTGGTCGCGAGCAAATGAATGAACAAATGCATGCATTGGCGTATTTTGCCGGCGCGAACTCGATTTTTTATGGTGAAAAGCTGCTCACCACACCTAACCCGCAAGCCAATGCTGATATGGCGCTGTTTTCGCGCCTTGGTATTGAACCGGAGCGGCGCCATGTATCAGCGGCGCCGCAATCGCCTAACCCTCGATATTACGACGCTGCTGCTTCCTAGATTATTGCAGCCGTGGGTGTGTTTACCGATCGCCTGAGTGCGGTTCTGGCGCAGCGCCAGCAAGCAGGATTGTACCGACAACGCCTGATACTGGAGTCTTCCCAGGGGCCACTGGTGCAGGTTGGTGGTCGCCAGTACCTGAACTTCTGCAGCAATGATTATCTGGGTTTGGCCGCGCATCCGGCAGTCGTGGCGAGCTTTCGCCGCGCTGCTGCGCAGTACGGTGTCGGCAGCGGTGCTTCCCATCTTGTCTGCGGTCACAGTGCACCGCATCACCAGTTGGAAGAGGCGCTGGCCGAATTTACCGGTAGGCCGCGCGCGCTGCTGTTTTCGAGTGGCTACATGGCCAATACCGGCATTCTCACCAGCCTGTTACAGCGCGGTGATTTCGTCTTTGAGGACAGGTTAAACCACGCTTCCCTGCTTGATGGCGGCTTGCACAGTGGCGCGCGCTTTCAGCGCTTTCCCCACAACAATGTCGAGGCGCTGGCACGCAAACTGCGCGCGTCGGACGGACCGAGTCTGGTGGTCGTTGACGGCGTCTTCAGTATGGATGGCGACACTGCACCGTTGGCAGAGCTGGCGGACTTGTGCGCAGCACAGAATGCGTGGCTGATGGTGGATGATGCGCACGGATTCGGCGTGCTGGGTAAGAGCGGTGCTGGTAGCACGGAAGCGGCAGGTCTTGAAGCTGATGCCGTTCCTGTGTTGATGGCAACGCTGGGCAAGGCGTTGGGTACCGCTGGCGCATTTGTCGCCGGTAGCACTGTGCTGATTGAATCGTTGATCCAGCAGTCGCGCAATTATATCTACACCACAGCTATACCGCCGGCAGTGGCAGCTGCCAGCCTCGAAGCGCTTTCACTGGTGCGCACCGAACCTTGGCGCAGGGAACATCTGGCGAGTTTGATACAGCGGTTTCGCGTTGGCGCGGAACAATTAGGCTTGTCGCTGACGGCGTCGACCAGCGCAATTCAACCACTGCTGGTGGGCGATGCGAGGCGCGCGGTGCAGCTGAGTGAGCGGTTGAGAGAGAACGGATACCTGATAAGCGCTATTCGACCACCGACAGTACCCGCAGGCACTTCACGACTGCGTGTCACGTTCAGTGCGGCGCACAGTGAAGAACAGGTGGACCAGCTATTGTCGCAGTTGGCGATCTGCGCGCCGGAGCGCTGAATGTCGCTGCATCACGAGTACCTGCCCGCCACCGGGTCGGCGCAGCAGGAACTGGTGCTACTGCACGGCTGGGGCTGCAATCGTGAGGTGTGGCGCCCGCTGCTGACCAGACTCCGTTCCTGGGCAAACGTGACGTTAATGGATGTCCCAGGCTGCGCCCCGGGATCCGGATCTGTAAAACCGCTGGTATTGTCTGATGTGCTGGATTCGGTGCTGGCGTGCTGTCCTGAACGGGCAGTGTTCGTGGGCTGGTCATTGGGCGGACAAATTGCTGCGGAACTGGCCGCTTTGGTACCGGAGCGTGTCGCCGCGTTGGTAACAATCTGCAGCAATCCACGGTTCCTTGCTATGCAAAACTGGCCCGGTATGGATGCGTTGATGTTCGAGGATTTTCGCGACGGGCTAGCATCTGATCCCTCAGCCGCTCTGCAGCGTTTTGACAGTTTGATGGTTACCGGTTCCCGGCAGCCGCGGCAGTTACTGCGGCAGTTGCGCCAGCACCAGCGTTTACCGGCCACTGCTGAACTTCTGGCTGGCCTGGATTGGCTCAAGCGACTCGATGAACGCGAGCTGATATCCGCGTTGACACAGCCTCGATTGCACTTGTTTGCGCAGGATGATGCCCTTGTCCCTCATCAGGTTAGTCAGCAAATTGTTAGTGATGCGAGCGAGCGGCTGCTTGCAAAAGTGAAAGTACTACCGCGCACCTCGCACCTTGTTCCGCTCGACGCCCCAGTGGAGCTGGCATATGAAATTCATCACTTTCTGGCGCGCGCGAATATTTCCGGTGTATGTCATGAAGCGTTGCCCGAACTCGAAAAAAAGGACGTTGCTGCCTCTTTCAGCCGCGCCGCAACCCGGTACGATTCCGTGGCGAGATTGCAGCGTGATGTCGGCGGACAACTACTGACTTATCTCGAACGCCTGCCCAAAGAGCCTGACCGGGTTCTCGATCTGGGGTGTGGTACCGGCTTTTTTCGCGCTGCGCTCAAGGTGCGCTATCCCCAGGCACAGTACCTCGGTCTGGATTTGGCGGAGGGCATGGTGGACTATGCCCGAAAGCGCAGCAGTGACGATTCTCTATGGCTGGTTGCTGACGCGGAAGCGCTACCGCTGGCGAGCGAGTCTGTGGATCTGATATTCAGTAGTTTGGCAGTGCAGTGGTGCTCAAGGCTTGAGCATCTGTTCGCAGAGCTGGCCAGAGTGTTACGCCCAGGTAGTTTGTGTGTATTCACTTCGCTGGGACCCCTTACGCTGTGTGAGCTGCGTGACGCGTGGGCGACAGTAGATTCGCATCAACATGTAAATACTTTCGCACCTTTGGGTGATCTGGTCGCCGCTGCGCAGCGGATTCCGGGTATCGAGATGCAGCTCGATCGCCGCGCATTTTGCATGGAATATGACCGTGTTCGCGACCTGCTGGACGAGCTGAAAGTACTTGGCGCGCACAATATGAACCGCCGTCGACCCGTGGGCCTGACGAGTCGGCGTGCATTGCAGGGGATGTTGGCTGCCTATGAAAACCAGCGTTCCAATGGTGTCCTGCCAGCAACTTACGATGTCATTTTTGGGATGGTGGAGAAGTCATGAGTAACACTTGGTTTGTGACAGGTACCGATACTGGGGTGGGTAAGACCGCTGTGAGTTGTGCCCTGCTGGCCGCCGGTGCACAAGCCGGATTGCGCACTGCTGCGATAAAACCGGTGGCAGCCGGATGTGATGCCGAAAGTGAGAATGAGGATGCTTTGCGATTGCAGGCAACCATGACTGAAACCATGGATTACAGTCAGGTGAACCCCATTGCTCTGCGCGAAGCCATTGCTCCCCACATCGCCGCAAATAGGGAGGGCAAACGCCTACAGGCGAGTCGTCTGGCAGGCCTGTGTCGCGGTGTCATGCTCGGCACTGCAGACATGGTAATAATTGAGGGTGCCGGTGGTTGGCGGGTGCCGATCAATCCGCAGGAGACTATGGCAGACCTTGCTCAGCAGTTGGGTGTGGGTGTCATCATGGTGGTAGGCATGCGGCTGGGTTGCATCAATCATGCGCTGTTGACCGCCGAGGCTATTCGCCGCGATGGATTACAACTGGTCGGCTGGGTGGCCAATCAGCCGGGCCTGCGTATGGCATGCCACGATGAAAACCTGGAGACACTGCGGCAACTGCTGCCTGCGCCGCTACTGGGGGACTTGCCATTTGAACCGCAGTGGCAAGCAGAGAATCTCGCCTCACATCTTGATATTGCTGCACTGCTGACCTGAACCCTGTTGTGTAATGCTGGCAGGTTATAACCGCAGTGTGAGACGTATTCGTGCTTTTTGCGGAAAAAGGTATTTGACTTCCGGCAACAATTCCGCAGAATGTGTGCGCCGAACACATGCCCCCGCAATCAACCCCTATGCGAATTGTTCTCGGGGCGGAACCACTCAGAGGAATCAACCATGCCAGACTACAAAGCGCCGGTACGCGATATACGTTTCGTCATCAACGAAGTGTTGGAGTCCGAGAAGCTTTATCGGACCTTGCCCGGGTATGAAGAAGCCACCGAAGACCTGATGAACGCCATTATTGAGGAGGGAGCGCGTTTTGCCGAAAACGTAGTGGCACCGACTAATCGTAACGGTGACGAGGAAGGCTGTCACTGGAGTGCAGAAGGCGTCACCACCCCGGCCGGCTACAAAGAGGCCTATCGCCAGTATGTGGACAACGGCTGGCCGGCCTTGAGTGCGGATACGGAGTACGGCGGGCAGGGCATGCCGAGTATGCTGGGCATTATGGTCAATGAGCTGGCGGGTACGGCGAACTGGTCATGGGTCATGTATCCCGGTCTGAGCCATGGTGCGGTCAATACTGTTGAGGCGCACGGTGACGCCGATCAGAAAGAAAAGTATCTGACCAAACTGATTTCTGGCGAATGGACAGGCACGATGTGTCTAACCGAATCCCAGTGCGGTTCCGACCTGGGATTATTGCGAACCAAGGCAGAGCCGCAGGCAGATGGTTCGTATGCCATAACCGGCACCAAGATTTTCATCAGCGCGGGCGAGCACGATATGACTGAGAATATCGTTCACATCGTGCTCGCACGCCTGCCGGATGCGCCCGCAGGCACCAAGGGCATATCACTCTTTATCGTCCCCAAATTCAATGTGAATAGTGATGGCAGCGTTGGCGAACGCAACGCAGTGCACTGTGCCTCTATTGAAGAGAAGATGGGCATTCACGGCAACGCCACCTGCGTACTGAATTTCGATGGCGCCAGGGGATTCCTGATCGGACCACCTAATCGCGGGCTGAATGCCATGTTTACGTTTATGAACACTGCGCGTATCGGGACCGCTACTCAGGGGTTGGCACACGCTGAGTTGTCATTTCAGGGTGCCCTCAGTTATGCCAAGGAGCGTCTTGCAATGCGCTCACTGACTGGCCCCAAGAACCCTGACGGTCCGGCGGACCCGATTATTGTGCATCCCGATGTGCGGCGTATGCTGCTCACGCAGAAGGCCTTCGCAGAGGGTAGCAGGGCGTTTTTGTATTTTCTGGCACAGCAGGGCGATATTGTCTCCGCCGGTACGGAGGAACAGGCCAAAGCCGCAGATGATCTGATGGCGTTGCTGACGCCCATCGGCAAGGCTTTCGTTACCGAGGCTGGATTTGAAGCAGCGAACCTGGGGCTCCAGGTCTATGGTGGACACGGCTTTATCCGCGAATGGGGCATGGAACAAATCGTGCGCGACGCTCGTATCGCTATGCTTTATGAAGGTACTACCGGAATCCAGGCGCTCGATCTGGTGGGGCGCAAGGTGCTTGGGAGCGGTGGCAAATTGTTGCTGGGTTTTACCACCATCATCGATGCCTTTTGCGATGAGCACACCGCAGCAGAATACGCTGAGTTCATTCAACCACTTAAAGCGCATACTCAAGACTGGCTGAACCTTTCAATGAAGCTGGGAGAGGCGGCAATGGCCAATCCCGACAACGCCGGTGCAGGCGCAGTCGACTACCTGATGTACAGCGGTTATGTGACATTGGCTTACTTCTGGGCGCGCATGGCAGTTTTGGCCAAGCAGAAAATCGCCGCAGCCGAGGGCGATGTGTCATTCTACGAAGCGAAAGTGTTAACGGCGCGGTTCTACTTCGAGCGTCTGCTGCCACGAACCGAGTCACTGAAAATTACCATGTTGGCCGGCGCAGACAACCTAATGGACATGCCCGAGGCACTATTCCAGCTATAAGTGAGATCGAGACATTAAAATGCCATACTCGCCAAAAAGCGGGATGACATTCCAGTCCAGCGGGGGGAGAATGGCAGTTGAATCTCCCCCTTTTTTTGCTGTGTACCAGTGGCAACCATGACCAAATCTCAACCAGATAAGCGCGACCGTAGTTACAACAATAGTCTCCACCCCGAAGATCAGCAAAAGGTGGACGAGTTTGTCACTCGTGGCATCAACTCGGTGGAGCGCAAACCGTTTCGCCCCATGCGACTGTTTATCTTGCTAATTGCAGTGGTAACTGTGCTTAGTGTGCTCAGCCAGTTTCTGGCCCGATGGGCAGGTGTCTACTAGCGATTCCAAGCATTGGTTCTGCGTGTTCCATTTGCTATAGTGGCGCGCTTCAAGTTTCGGTGTGTGGCGCAGCCTGGTAGCGCACTTCCTTCGGGAGGAAGGGGTCGGAGGTTCGAATCCTCTCACACCGACCAAATACTCCAGGTCATCCTTTAAAGTCTTTAAAGCGCTGTAAATCAGCGGTTTGCTGAAAAATCATGATCTGATGTTGTCGCAGTCTGACGGTTGATCGGAGTCAGGAATCCAGGCATATCAGGCGTCAAGCCAGTCGCTGTGAACGTCATACCTCTCGCGCCAACTTTCGTTTCCGAGTTTGACTTTCAGGGCGACAACTTCAGGCCGAACACTACCTTGCGCATGGGCAATTTCCCCGCCACAATCGCTGCATGCCTCACTGAGGCGTGATCATAAAAAATCGGAGTTGCGTATTATTTCCCTGCGGCGCACTTTCAGTAAGGCGACCTATTATTACCTGCTGTACGGCTTTGCATTTCTGGTCATGCTTGCCGCGTGCTGGCAGATTGTTGAATCGGGACACCAGCTACGACAGCTGGAAGTGCGTGACTATTCGATCCGTCGCTGCGACTTCCCAAGCAACCCCGGCGGGCCGGTTTTACGCGTTCTCGATGCGGTATACATGGAAGACCTCGACCTCCTCAGCAGTACCTGGTGTCAGACGCCAGCGCTGGCTGAGCACTATGGCTCGCTCGAGTTGCGTAGTGTTCACCGGGATCATTTCGATTTGCGGGAGCTCTACGATGCTCGCTACCAGTTAATTCTGGCAAAGCCTGAATTGATCAGCAGTGGAGGTCGGGCCAGAAAAGATGGCATCGGCTACGAAATGATTGCGCAGTATCCGGACTATGGCAGCCAGCTGGTGTCGTTGCAGGGTACTCCTGAGCTCACGGCCGCCTGGATGAAGGGAAAGACCCTTGGGTTGTTGGACGACCCGAACAGCGTTTCAGCTTACCAAATCCCTAAAGCGGCCCTGCATCGAAAAGGATTGGCAGATGTGCCGACGATTATCTATTTTCGTTCTTACCGCCAATTGTATAGAGCGCTGTTCGAAGGTGAAGTCGATATTATCCCTGCATTGTTGAGTGATGAGGGTGTAGGTAGCGCACTGAAACTCCCGGACGGACTGGTGCTTGAGGAGACTATCCCGGGTCCTGCCTGGTACATGCACCGGGATCTGCTGCAGGCGCCCGCGGGTTGCATACTGCTCACAGCGTTGCAACAACTGGCGCGCCATGCGCGATTTGATTACTTTCGTGATTTGAAGATTGTGCGACCCTGCAATGCAGATTAATCATCGTCAGCGACTAATCCTGTTGTGGCTGCTACTGTCCGCGCTGCTCTCGGCTTACCTGTTCACCGCGAGTCAGTCTGCGCTCGATGCAAAGGTTAAGGACCATGTTCGTCGACACTTGCTGCTGACCATGGACGAGTCGCTGTTCGGAACCACGCAAAATCGTGGAAACGATCAGGAAGGCTTGCAGCGTATTGGCGAGCAAGTGAACATTGCGTTGCAGAATCTTGTCGTTGACCGCTGGTTCTCCGCGCAACGTGAGTGTGCCGTTCGCTTGCAACGTGTCGATGACGTCATCGTTGACGAGCATCCCATGCACAGAGCTATTCGTTTCAGCGTGCCCATGAACCAGGCCGAACGAGAGATCGAGATCGGTTTGTCCTGTTCGCGCAACTGGTTGACAGCTGCTGGTGTGGCCAGCGTTCTGGGACTGTTCTTTATTGTTATTCATCACCTGCTCCCGCCACCCCTGACCAGAACTCACCGCCAGTGGATAAATTACTTGTTGGAACGCGGCTACGAGCCGGAACAAGCATTCGATATCATTCGTAAGTACGATGCCGCGCGCCTGAATCTGAGTGCCACCCAGTTGGTCTGTCTGGAACGGTTGCACGATACCGCACGAGGTAATTTTTCCCAGGCGCTGGACGTGGCCACCGATGCCAGGGTGGCCGCCTTGAATGAGCATCAGATCAACTGGTTATTGCTGGGTTTGGCAACTGACCCCACGGATTTGGCTCGCGCACTTGCACTCGCGCAAGCGGAGGATTCAGTGGTCATTGATTTGACAAAAATGACACTCAATCTTCGAGGCCTGAATGTGCCGATGAGCGGGACGCCCTTGTTCTACTATGCGTGGTATGCCATGAGCAGGATCAACGGACCGGGGTGGATAACCAATCCTGCCACCAATCGACCAGACCGGGTGGCGGGTGGTCAGCTGGTTGAACTGATGTCCCGTTTTGGCGGCCATGCCAAGGCGATCAACGACCTGGAGCAGACTGGACTCAAGGCGCGTACGCTCGATCAGAATCGCAGCAAAATCAAGGATGATATTGTAGCGGTATTGGGTGAAAGATTGAGTACGGCGTATCTCTTTGAGGCGAGCAAACACCCCGATGGGATTCATATGCAGTATCGCCTGAGTTCAGCGGCGCACCGCATCCGCATTATCACTTGAGGGGCAGGAACTCGTAACTCTTTGAAAATAAAGGAAATGAAATTTCAGAGACATCTCCAAAAAGTAATATATATCTCCGTTTCGCCGTTTCCCTATCCAATGTATTAAGCTTGATCGCGCGCATCGTGTGTCGAAGGCGGCACTTTGAATCACAGATTGCTTGCTCCACAACAAAAAGCCCAGTACGAAGAGGGAAAATATTATGAATAAAATCAGTAGGTTAGTAACGTCTTTCGGAAGTTCTCGACCGCGAATTATCAAGTCGGCATTGTTGCTGACCCTGGCGACACTAGTAAGCGGTTGCTATACGCCAATGGCTCAACGTGATTACGTCAGAGACGGTACTGTCCCGTGGTGGTGCAAGGGCAGTCCCGATCTGACTCAGCAAGAGTGCGTTGCTGTTTCATGGAATTTTGACATTGGGCTTTACGTTGCCAGTCAGTACCCCACCGTGGCCGCCATCCAGGCTGCTGGCGGCACTGAAAGGACGGATCGACCTGCCAATATCGGGGTCGCCTACGCCAGAGCCGCTGTACCCACAACGTTTAACCCCAACTTACCCAACGTGCAGCTGTACGATGGCAATACGCCTTCGTCGCGTCTGGTTGGTGTCGCCTGGGAAATCAGTTCGGCCTCGGCTCCTGACGGCTTTGCGGGCGAGCGCGATATCTGGACACAGGATGCGAACACCGGCAACTGGTGGCTGACCGCATGGATTGTGCGTGGTTATGAGAACCATCCTAATCTGTTTGCTGCATCTCACCCCTGCCTTACAACAACGGGCTCGATCCTCAGCAGCACGGCTGATGCCTGTTTCGTTGCATCGCACACAGAGCCTTTCGAAAGAGTGGTGACAAATGACGATGGCTACTCTGCGCCGGGTATCGACGCATTGGTTGAAGCGCTTTACGGTCTACCTAACGTCACTGTGCACGTTGTTGCTCCGCTGGCCAATCAATCCGGTTCCGGTGATTCGGTGACCCGTGACGGCTACGTTGTCTCGGCGAGCGCTGTCACAACACCAGGCGGCAAACCGGCAACGGCAATCAGCAGCAACGATCCGCAGCGACCCAACGGCTCCGGATCGCCGGCTGACGCTGTGCTGTGGGCCATCTACAACATGAATCTCACCCCCGAGATCGTGTTGAGTGGCATGAACCAGGGCCAGAATATGGGTCCTGTAGTCGGCGCATCAGGAACTGTGGGTGCTGCGCGCACTGCACGCCGAAATGGCATTCCTGCGATAGCGACCAGTCAGGGCGGAATTGCGCCACCCAATGATTTCCCCACCGGTGCCGCTGCGACTCTGGCCTTTCTTGAGGAATGGCGACTTGGCCGTACGGTCAACACGGTTAAAAGTGTGCTGAATATCAATATTCCCACCTGCGCAGCGACCTTCTCGCCCCGCGGAACCTTGCAGACGGTGGTCGCACCGGACCTTCTGGGACGCAGCTATGTCAATCAAGACTGTGCTTCAAGCGTAACGACGATCAATGACGACGTAGATGCCTTTAACCAAGGCTACATCGGTATTGCCGACGTGGGCGTCAACCAGCCGCCTAACTGGCCCTAGGTTTTAGAGGTCTTCCAGCGCCCCTCAGGGGCGCTTTTTATTTCATCCTATCCGGTTTAGCCCTTCTGGCATCAACAGTTGTGCTTTGGTCTGGACACGGCAATCCGCATAGCCTATTGTGGCATAGTATGTGTCATATCATGCCAACGCACTAAGCAGGCTTTGTCGGGGTAGTTCCTCGCACGCGCTGTTCGAAAGGAGTTCACAATGTCCGATACGCCCGTATTCATGGTCGTAAACCTGTCTATTACTGATACAGAGTCCTATCGACTGTACGAGAAAGGGTTTTTTGGCTTTCTAAAAAAATACGGAGGCGAATTCATCACCTATGATGACAAACCGATTACCCTGGAAGGGGAGTCTCCCCGAAGCGGTCGGATGATAATTTTCAAGTTTCCCTCCGAAGAGGCAGCACAGGAGTGGTATGCGGATCCTGAGTATCAGGCGCTGAGTGAACACCGCCGCGCGGGCACCAAGCTCGAGTTTTTGACCCTTGTTCACGCGTTGCCGGCGCGCGGATAAATACCGACAGAGGGTGTGGTTCAGGCGGGTAACAGCCCCACTTTGGATGCAGCGCCGGCCACTTCCCTGACCAACTTGGGCACCATGTAACCGGGGAGGTTGGCGGTCATTTCTGCCAACAGTTGCGTGGCTTTGGTCTCCGGGACATCAAAGTGCGCTGCACCGTGTACTTTATCCAACAGGTGCAAATAGTAAGGCAGTGTGCCGGTGGCAAATAGGCGGCGGGCCAGCGCAAGTTGAGCGTCCAGGTTGTCATTGACACCCGCCAGTAGAACTGCCTGATTCAGCATTGTGATCCCGCGTAGACGCATTGCACTGATTGATGCTGCTACCGCGTTGTCTATCTCCCGGGCGTGGTTGCAGTGAATCACCATAACGGTTTGCAGGGCAGTATTTGTGATCACGTCCAGCAGGGAATCAGTAATTCGTTCCGGGATCACCACCGGTAGTCGACTGTGAATGCGTAGTCGGCGGACATGCGCGATAGCGGCAATCTGTTCCACAAGTTGCCCCAATACTGCATCGGTAGCCACCAATGGATCACCACCGCTCAATATCACCTCTTCGATGCTTTCGTCGGCGCTGATGTAATGCAGTACTTCTGCCCACTGAGCCCGACTGTTCTGGTTTTCCCTATAGGGGAAATGGCGTCTGAAACAATAGCGACAATTTACCGCGCATCCCCCGCTAACGATGAGCAGTACCCGGCCGCGGTACTTGTGAATGATTCCTCGTTGGGGAACAGTCGCGCCGCTCTCACCGACCGGATCGTGCAGGTAGCCAGCGACAGCTATCGTTTCCTGGTACGTCGATAGCACCTGCAACAGTAGAGGGTCGAGTGGGTCGCCAGGACGCATGCGTTGTACGAAACTGCGTGGCACCTTGAGCGGGAAATCATCGCCTGCGCCCTCGTCCAATCCGACATCGCTCGGACTCAGCCCAAGCATATTCAGCAGTTCGGTGCGTGACGTTATGACCTCCCGCAATTGCTGTTGCCAGTCTGCGGAAGGGTGATTGAGAATGTCCGTTAATGGCAACGGGAAGGCCTCAGGGGTGTGATCAGTGGCCATTGTAGCAACGAAAGTGAGCTTCGTCTGAATGCGTGGAGAGCCAGGTTAACAACACCCGGATACGCAGGCTGCCGATTATGGAAAACGGCCAAAATGCTTGAATAGCCCATTATCGACTTGAGATACTCGCGCATTAGACTAGCGGGGGCGTCACTCCTGCTGAGGACAGAGCATGTTCAGTACAGATGAGTTGTGTAGCCTGCGCTGCGACCCGATGACGTCAAGGGTTGAAGTGATTGACCAGACACTCCTTCCCCATACGCTGCGCTGGTGCTCACTGGACTCCCTGGAGGGGTATTGCCACGCCATCAGCAGTATGCAGGTACGTGGCGCACCGCTGATCGGAATTACTGCGGCTTTTGGCTTGGCACATGCGCTTGATGAAGATCCCACCGATCCCGGTCTCGCGCGTGCCAGCGCTGCTTTGCTGGCGACTCGTCCCACGGCGGTGAACCTGCGCTGGGCACTGGAGCATATGACGGCTGCAGTGCAAGCGTTGCATCCCTCCGAGCGCGCTCCGGTTGCGCTGGCCCAGGCCCGCACATTACGCGAGCAAGATATTGCAAGCTGTGAGCGCATCGGTATCAACGGTCTGCGCCTGCTGCGTGCGTTCGAGCATGAGAGAGCACTCAATATCATGACGCACTGCAACGCCGGATGGCTTGCCGCCGTGCAATGGGGCACTGCTCTGGCTCCAATTTATAAAGCTCATGGCAGTGGTATTCCAGTGCACGTATGGGTATCAGAAACCCGGCCTCGAAATCAGGGAACCAATCTCACTGCCTGGGAATTACAACGGGCGGGTGTGCCATGCACTATCGTCACTGACAACAGCTGTGGCCAATTGATGCGGCAGGGTCTGGTCGATTGTGTGATTGTCGGGAGTGATCGTACGGCCGCTAACGGCGACGTATGTAACAAGGTCGGCACTTACCTCAAGGCGTTGGCCGCGCGGGCCAGCGGCATTCCATTCTATGTGGCGTTGCCGGCGTCGACGATAGATTGGACTTGTGAGTCAGGTGAGCACATTCCCATTGAACAGCGACATGCCGCGGAAATATTGCGTATTGCAGGGATGGATGCAGAAGGCGAGTTACGTCATGTGAGTCTGGCGGGAACACAGAGCGAGGCATTAAACCTCGCTTTCGACGTGACTCCCGCGGAGTTGGTAACGGCCTTGATCACCGAGTATGGTAGTTTCAAGGCCAGTAGCGAGGGGTTGCAGCAGCTGCGAGCGGTAGCTGAAGACGCAGCTCGGCAGGGCCGTTTCAGTCCTGCAGCCTAGTAATAATCCAGGTGTAAATCGTAGTCTCCCAATTCATCGCGCAGGCGTTTTTCCTCGAGGCGTTGTTCCGCCAGGCGACGCTTTTGCACCAGGCGCTGCTTTTCGGAAGACAAAGGTATCAGGTCTTCCAGCATGTCTTCTGAAATCTCTCCGAGTGCCGGCTCAAACAGATCGTCCAGCGGCTCAGGTGAAGAAGACTCGTGGTTACGTTCTGCCATAAATCACCTCCCGATGATTCTCTAAAGGGCAGCGAAAAAAATTGAAATTGTTGCTGCCTATTGGGGGCGAGTAAATCAAAATTCTGAAGGTGGAACAATCAAATTGTTTTGTCAGTTTTACGCAGAATAAAGCGGTAAAAAAACCGGTGGCCCGCAACCTTCCTTGGCGTCCTTGTGCTCCGTGCTACATCCTTTGTAGTTACCATCCGTGGTTTGGAGTGAGCGCTTGCGGGCCACCGCATACAGGTAGAGCAAATACAGTGCCAGTTCTCAACATCAGTGTTTTTGCGGCGTAGGCGCTGAATGTAATCACTCGGAGCGTGTTCATACCGTGTCCGGACATGTCCGGACACGGCAAGAACCGCCACTTCAACACCTGTTCGCTTTTGTTGCGCGCGTTCCTTGCTCTGGTTAGAGTTGCGCTTCTCAATTTCGCGCCTGCAATGGCGGAAGGAAAGCCCATGACGCTGTTGTACACGCCCCTGAATCCACTGCACCGGGAACTGGGCGCCAAGATGGTGCCCTTTGCTGGTTACGATATGCCGGTGCAGTACCCGGCTGGGATCATCAAGGAACATTTACATACCCGGCAAGCGGCCGGCTTGTTCGATGTCTCTCATATGGGGCAAGTTATTCTCGATGGTGCGGGAAGTGCTGCGATGCTCGAGTCTCTGGTACCTGTGGACGTGCACGGACTCGGCATCCATCGGCAGACCTATGCTGTATTTACCAATGATCAGGGCGGCGTGCTCGATGACCTGATCATTACCCGCTGGGGGCCGGAGCGATTTTTCCTGGTGGTGAATGCTGGTTGCAAGGCGCAGGATATTGCGCATTTGCGCGCCCACCTGTCGGGGCAGACACTCACCGTGCTGGAGCAGCAGGCGCTGTTGGCGTTGCAGGGTCCGGCGGCGCGCGAAGTGATGCGCGAATTGTGTCCGGCAGCGGCATCACTGGTCTTCATGCAGGGTTGCCCAAGCGAATTTTCCGGTGTGGATGTTTACATAAGCTGTTCTGGTTATACCGGCGAGGACGGGTTTGAGATATCCGTGCCTGCGCATGCAGCAGAGAGTTTAGCGCGACGTCTGCTGGCGTTTGGGCAGGTCGAGCCTGTGGGCTTGGGCGCGCGCGATTCCCTGCGATTGGAGGCTGGTTTATGTTTGTACGGTCATGAACTTAGCGCGGTGATCGATCCTGTACAGGCGGGCTTGCAGTGGTCCATCAGTAAGGCGCGGCGTGCAGACGGTGCCCGGGCCGGAGGATTTCCGGGTGCACCGGTAATCTTTGAGCGCATGGCGGACAAACCTGCACTCATGCGGGTCGGACTGCGTGTCGACGGCAAGCGTCCCGTGCGAGACGGTCAGGTTGTGCTCGATGCAACGGGCCGGCAGGTGGGGACAATTTGTTCTGCGTGCTACGGCGCCAGCGTGGGTGGCCCGATTGCTATGGCTTACATAGAACGGGAAATGGGGTTGCCGGGAACCAGTCTGCAGGTTGCAGTACGCGACAAGCTGATACCTGTCACCGTGACCGCTCTGCCATTCATTGCACAGCGATATTTTCGCGGCTGAGTCGAGTCCTTCTCACGCTGCCCAGTCGCGTACGGCCCGAAAACGTTGTGACAGATATTCCATCTGATCTGCCAGCACCCGATCTTTGGCCAGGAAGTGCCACTCCCAGGGATTGGGTCGAAACGGGATGGCCAGCAGCGGCATGTGGGCTTCCTCGGGCGTCCGGTTATCCTTTTGCCAGTTGCAGCGTTTGCAGGCTGCGACCACGTTTTCCCAACGGTCGGTGCCCCCCCGAGAGGTCGGGAGTACGTGATCGCGTGTAAGGTCAGCCCGCGCAAACTGCTGCCCGCAATAAAGGCAGCGGTGATCGTCCCGGCGAAACAGGGTGCGATTGCACAGAGGCGGGCTGAAATCTTGTTTGATTTTACCCTGCAATGCCACGATGGGTTGCAGGTCGATGCGTGAGCGTAAGCCGTTAGTGCGCTGGATGCCGCCAAAAACCGGAGGCAGCGTGCCACCGATGCCATAAACGACATCTCCCTTGGCGTAGGCCGTAACAGCTTCATGCAGCGTTATCCAGCCCCGGGGTTGACCGGCGAGGTCCAATCGCAGGATCGTTTGCATAATTTCTCACCCACAAGCTTGGGCTAAAACTACTGCAAAACTATGATGACTACAATCGCGATTCGAGTCGGTTTATCGCTCGCGCAATTGTTCAGACACGGTACTGTCTTTCAAATTCTTCGATAGGCAGGGGTTTGTCGAAGACGTATCCCTGCAGGATATCGCAACGCATTTCAGCGAGTCGATCAGCAATCTCAATAGATTCCACACCCTCTGCAACAACTTTCAGGGAAAAATTGTGCGCCAGATCAATAACCGCTTTTACAATGGCGTAGTCCTTCTTCGACTCCATCATATGTCTGACAAAACTCTGGTCAATTTTGATTTCATCAACCGGAAGGTCCCGGAAATAGGCCAGCGATGAGAAGCCGGTACCAAAATCGTCGATGGAAATTTTCACCCCAATGTCCTGCAGGCGAGCAAGCTGCGCAAGCATGAGGTCCTGGTTGTCGATCATGATCTTCTCTGTCACTTCCAGGTTGAGCCGCTCTGCCTTGACGCCATACAAATCCAGGGCGTCCGCCACGACCGATAGAATGTCGTTGTCCAGCAACAGCGAGGGACAGATATTGACTGCTATCGAAAGTTGCTTGGGCCAGCGTGACAGCGTATTCACGGCCGACTTGATCACCCACCACGTCATGGGTTTTATAATGTCGTTGCGCTCGGCAAGATCGATAAATTTGTCTGGGGTAATTACGCCCTGTTCCTTGCTATGCCAGCGGATCAAGGCTTCGGCACCAATCAGCGTGCGGTAGCCGGCGTGGACTTTAGGTTGGTAATAAAGCTGGAACTCTCCGCGTTCCAGTGCCAGGTACATTCGTTCGAGCAGCGCATGCTCGTCGCGAATAGTCTTGGCTTTTTGCGGTGAATATACCTTGAACAGCGTCTCCGACTGCTTGGCCTGGACCAGTGCGATACCGGCCTGTTGCATCGCCAACTCCAGTTCGGTGTCGCACTCATTAAACTCAGTAAATCCAGCGGTTACCATTAGCGACAGGGGTTTTCCGAGATAGTAGTGAGGCTCTTTGAAAACCCTGTCGAGCTTGGCCGCCGCCAGCTCCAGCTCCCCGCGACTGCCGATATCCTTGAGAATCACGCAGGCTTTATTGTTTTTCAGAAAACTCCACTCGTCCTTCGATCGTACCCAGCCATTCATCCGATCGCAGAAGACATCGTGCAGCACACCGTTAATGGCCTGACTGCGAATGTCATCTGATTCTTCATTTACCAGTTCTACGAGGCCGAGGATGTTATGTCTGGCCCCCGGCATCAGATGAAGAACTCTTCGCCGCTGATACCGTAGGTTCCGGCCATCAGTTCCCGGGTTATCCAGCGCTCACCTTCTGCGGCGATGGACTGGTTGGCAAGGTCCACAATTTTCGGGTTCGGCAGCCGCTCTTTTTCCGCGTTCAGCACGATCACCAGCTCCGGCTTAAGGCGACGGGTAGTGTTCTGCGCGACCACGATAGCCACTTCTCCCGTGTTGAGTTCTACCATAGTACCGGTAGGGAAAAGGCCAATCGCCTGAACGAATTGTTCGACCAATGAATCCTGAAACTTCTGGCCTTTGCAGTCCAGCAGCTCCTGCGTAGCTTCATGCGATGTGCGGGCGGGTGCGTACGGGCGTCGCGTGATCATTGCATCATAGGTATCTACCAGTCCGGCGATACGTGCCAGCAATGGTATTGAAGCGCCTTCGATGCCGCGGGGATAGCCAGACCCGTCCATTCTTTCATGGTGATTTTCAATGATGCCGATAATCTCAATATCGACATTTTTTGACTTGGAAACCAGGTCCGCGCCCATTTTTGGGTGCGCCCGTATGATTCGTCTTTGCGTGTCCGTCAGGTTCTCCGCCTGATCCAGCAACTCTGGGGGTAGTTGCGTCATGCCGATATCGCACATGGCGCATCCCACTGCGAGTTTCTCAAGTTCGTGTCTATGCAGGCCGATATGACGCCCCAGAATGGCGGCCCACACTGCCATGGAAACCCCGTGGTGGTAGCGGTATTCACCGCTTTCCTTCAGGCGCAACAGGGCCGCGACGGCATCCTGGTTGCGGAATACGCCCTCAATGAGCGGGTTGACGGCCTCCTGCACTGCGCTGATGTCGTTCTGATGGCCGCTACGCAGTGACTCAAATATTTTATCCAGTGTGTCGGCGGCGCTCTCAAATGATACCTTGGTGCGCTGGAATTCTTCCACGCAGCGCGAGTCGCTGCTTGGGTTTTGACTCCATCGCAGCTACCTTGAGCTTCAGAGACTGATTTACGCCGGTATATTCTGCATCGACATAGACATGGTCTACATAATTGGAGACGTACAGGATCTCATCGGAATCCTGTACAACGAAACCCTGTAGCGCGAAGGGTGTTTCCAGCCACGGCCTGTCCAACTCGGCGACGAACATGCCGGGTTCCAGATTCATGGCGGGTAGTTTTACCAGGCGCACTGATCACCTCACAAAATATTGGTCGTTTTTTCAGACTAGTGAGATCGATCTTCAGTGTCGATGGGAATAAGTGAGAAAAGAGAACTAGGTCACCCCATAATTGGACATATGTGACATTTTCCGCAAAGAGTATCCCGGACGATGCATTACGGCGATCTTTGTCGCCGCCGCGTTTGCAAACTGCCAGCCGCCGGGCTGATCAACAGCTGGCCCCCTCCGCGAGATTGCAGACCGCTCTTTCACTATTGGAAAGTGAAATCTCATACTTTTGTGCTACAGGCAGGGGAATTGTCAGGCCATCGTAGTTTACGGCATCGTCGTTCTGCGTGTCGCAGGCGAAAGCCAGAGTGTAATCGCCTGCAGGCACAAAGCCGAAAGAGTATTGCCAGTTCCCGGCTATGTCATCTGCCATTGAGGCCACAGCAAACGGGGCTTTTGCATTGGTCGGTACCGTCGTTGTACTCGTAGACGTGAATACATCCGCCAAATTTTCTGGCAATAAGCCGATACCTTGATAGAGATAGACTCTATTGCCGACCAGCGGATTGGATTTTTCGCTGCACGGCGACACCCCATCGAACAGGGCGCTGTCCACCACTCCGGAAAGGGTGGCGGCGGTCAGAACATTCTCCACGCGAACACCAGTATTTGCCAGCAGGTATTTGTCAGAGCCAGACTGATACTGCAGGGCCCTTGCCAGGCCGAATTCGATAACAAATCGCTGGGTGCCAGAGACGAGCTGCATCCCTGGGAGTACGAGCACGCCATTCGTCACAGTGATTTCCCGCAAAGAGTCGTCCTGTAGCTGAACATAGGAGCGGCTGATACTGCCATCGAGAACTTTGATCTCTACCCCAGTGTAGTTGCCCGTCGCGAGTTCGCGGTTCTGAATAACCTCTAACTGGCGCACACCGGGGTACTGTAACAGGTCGATCGTGAAAGTCTCGGCGTCAACCAGATTCTGCGCGGGGATAGTAAACCTGTCCACCACCACTGGTGTTGCACCGCTGCGGCGAAAGGTAATGCTGTCCACCTCGATGACAACCTGCTTGAGATCTTCCGGTGTCGAATCTGACATTCCCAGCGTAAGGGAAGCAGGGCTACTGCCATCGCTGTTGTTATTACAATCAAAACCACAACTGCAGCCGCCGAGTTGCGCCAGCACAATCAACGGCAGGCTGAGGAACAATAGTTGCAATAGAATTCTCATGACTCGCGATTACCTGATACCGTGGTTTTTCGATTGTTTGCAATTATGAACTACTATTGTGAGCAAAACATGTCATCCGTATTGGTTGACATGGGATGAGCTAAGCACCATTGGCGCGGCGAATCATTGCCGCTCAGTCTGTCTTGCCTGGTAGGCCTGGGCATAGGCAATGCTGTCTGCATTGTCGATCAGCGTGCCGTTTGGCAATTCCTGCGTGCGTGCACTGATCTCCAGCATCGCATCGCCCAAAGCATCGGCCGGGATAACCAGCGCACCGGGGCGCAGCAGCGCCGCAGCAATATAGTGCATTGTGTTGGACTGTTCGCTGGTTGGTCGAACAAACGCAGATCGATAAGCAAAAGTTCTCAGATCACCGGCAGCGGCCATAGTGGCCAGTTCATTTTCCGCGCGACCCTTCTCGCGGGCCCAATGCTGTTCGCCGTTGGCGTCTGTGCCCATGCCAGTGACATAGTGAAATGACATGGGGCCGCTTTGCCGTGCAGACAACCACGCATTAACAAATGCCACGGGGTAATCGACGTGTATACGGGTGTAGGTATCATCATCAACATTCAGTGAGGATGTTCCCAGTCCCCACAGCACTGTATTTACCTGCCCCAAAATGTCGCCGAGGTTAGAGTAGTCGGTAAAGTCCTGTTGCAGGATCTTCTGCACTTTCCCGGTAGCAACGCCTTCCTCGATGCGTTTGGAAGTACTGCGCGTGACCACGTAGACTTTTTCCACCGCAGGATCTTCAATTGCAGCTTTAAGCAGTCCATCACCAACGGAACCGGTTGCTCCGAATACCATTACCACCTGATTTGCCTTGGTGTTCAACTCAGGTGCGGTCGCTGGCACGATTTTACCCAGCGTGACTGCTCCCCAAATATTGAAAGCCAATATCAAAACAAGTAAAGCGCAAAGCAGGTACAGGAGGATGTTTCTTATGATCTTCATGGGTTAATTCCCGATTACGGTTTTGACGATTTGGTGTCAGGTCTTGTCAGCAGGAGGTTGCGGTGCCTGGTCGTCCTGAGGGCCTGGCGTGTGTTCGGGGTCTTCCGTGCGCGGCTCGCTCGCTGGGCTGCGTTCCAGCCGATGGGTGTCATTGTGACCGATGCGATTGCTTTCCAACTGTGAATGGCTGAGTTGATGCTGCATGTCCTGTGGGTACATGTGCACGCCAGACAAAGTGACAAAAGCCGGCTTTGCGGGTCTTGGCCCGAGAAAGCCGTACATCCAGACGCTTAGAATGCCCATGCCAAGCGCCGCAGCGAGTGAGCCGCCCAGCAGTAGTAGATAGTCTGGCCCCACACGCTCGCTGACCGAGCCGGGGCGATCGATGACAGAGACCTGCGGATATTTCTCCACCTGGTTCACCTGCACCTGCACGAGGCGGGACTGGGTTTCACGGTACACCGTTTCCAGTTCTTTCAGATCCTTCGCAAGTGCTTCGTGTTTGGTGTAAATAGTGGTGAAGCGCGCCGCTTTCTCTTCCTGCACATCCAACTTCTGTTTTAGATCCTCAACCGCTTGCAACGCGGCTGCATGCTCCTGCTCAGCTTGCGAAAGCACCAGGCTCTGCCCTTTTGTAAGTTCCTCTTCAAGCTCTGCTTCCAGTTCCTGGATGCGTTCAGGAATTTCTCTGGTACCGGGCTGGTTGCGGATATAGTTTTCAGTGTAGGTTTTTTTGAGTTTGGCCATCTGGTTCTGTAGTTTGAAGAGTTCTTTCTCCATGCTCTCAACACTTTTGCGCTCGGAGGGGGGCACTACATTTTTGCCGGCGGCAATCGCATAGCGCAATGATTCCAACCTTGCCTTGGCTTTGACCTCCGTCTTCACTGCGCTGTTGAGTGCCGAGTTGAGCCCCTCAAGCTGTGCCAGGTCTTCGTTCTGTTTGCCTTCAATGGAGGAAATATTATTTTCGCTGCGGTAAGTGTCCAGTGCGTCCCTTGCTTCGTCCAGTCTGAGTGCCATCCCGGTTAATTGATCCTTCACCACATCCAGGGTTTGTTCCTGGCTTTGTTGCACATCGTTTGCGCGAATTTCAAGATAAACGTCAATCCAGCTGTTCACCAGATCGGGCAGAACCTCCGCTTCAGGTCCTTGGGCGATCATCTCCACCAGATTGGTATCAGCTACGGCTGATACGCTCAGTGTGTCGCGTAAATACGCCAGATCTACTTGCTTGTTGTTCGCGCCAAATTGTTGCAGCAGTTTTGCGGTGACATCCGTCCCAAGCAGGACACGACTCTGAATGGCGACATCTTGCAAATTGGTTTCGGCGACGCTGGCATCAATAGCGCGGGGCGCGCTCATCAGGACTGTGGCAGTACTGCGGTAGACTACCGGTTGTAAAAGTGTGAAGCCTATACCCAGCAAGAGAGTCAACAGGAATACTATTGCGAAGAGCCTGGCGCGTATCGAGCGGTGCCAGGGAGGCCCCATCTCCGCGTCGGTATAGGGTGCATACCGAGGGAGAGGTTCCATGGGTGAGGGGATTCTGTCCATGCGCTCCTGACGCTATTGCATCGGTTGCTACTGATTCAGAAGGCAGTATATACCGACACGCAGGGTTTCATACCCGACTGAGGTTTTGTAGCTGGACAGCACGGTTTGAGCGATGCTGCTAGCGTGACAAGCCGGGCGCGGCGCGACCTGCGATCAGCGGCAAATCGAGATACGTCTTGATGCCCGGCGCGGCGCGACACACATAGGGGATTGCGCTCACGCAGTGATTAGCTGTGGCGACAATCCCTGGATTGCGGATCAAGCCGGCAGCAACCGACTCAGGGTGCCAGCCATGGAAGGTGACGTGTGACGAGGGGTCGCCGCAGACCTCCACTTCAAAGCGCTCCCCCTGTGGGCCGAAGTTCCACGCTGGCGCCAGGTTCTCTTCGCCCATGAACCAGTTCACGGCTACGGTGATGACCGGTTCACCACGCACGGTGTGCTGCCATCTGAAGCGCTGTGCCGCGACCAGTCCCGGTTCAATCATGCCGATGGGAGAGTCTATTGGTGCAGTCGCTACGGCGACTTCGTGCACGCTGATAACCTCGTCATCCACAGCAAAACCGAGTTCGTCCGCTACCATTTTCATCGATTGCTGAAATCCCTGCCCCAGGTAGCCGACCATCGGGCTTGACGCTGCTTCCTCGGGTGTCTTGCCGAACAGCATCAGGTCGCTGATGACATTGGGTGCGCCATAGGTGCGTATGTCGGAGAATTCTTCCGCACGCACGTGGGTGATGGCGCTCGACAGCGCAGAGATCATCAGTGGAAAGCGCTCGGTGATGCCGCCCGGGTGTATGCCCGTGCCGTGCAGCGTGCTTTTTCCAGACTGGCACGCTGCAGCCAATGCTGCGACGTTGCGCTTGTCCGGATAGAACCAGTTCAGAGGTGTTACGACATTCTTGCCTGATGCCAACAAACGTGCGACCAGAACAGGATCGGCGATGATCGGACTGTACATTACGCAATCTGCAGGCATCGCCACCAGCGCATCGACATCGCAAGTTGCAGTGACACCCATGGGCGGCAGGCCACAGAGTTCACCGACATCGCGCCCGGCCTTGTCCTTGCTGTGTACCCAGCAACCGACCAGTTCCAACTCCGGATGGGCCACAATGTCTTCAATCGCCGCTCGGCCGACACCGCCGGTTGCCCACTGGATCACGCGTAATGTCATGATTACTGCCCCGCTTGCTGCGCAAAGGCATCGGGTAACCAACGCCATGCTGTGGGAAGTTCTGTTGACCAGTTTGGCTTGCGCGGAGGCATGTTGAATCCCGGCGGTGGTTTCCACGCCATCGCCTTCATCGTTTCACCGATATATGTCATGTTCAGGTAGTCGTGGCTGTAGCAGAACAGGCCGTCGCCGGCGTAGTAGAGTATGGAGATTCCAGGAACGATCCATTGGCCACCTTCCGGCTTGTCGCCCAGCACTTGATCCCAGTGGCTGACCAGACGGTGGCCATCCACCATGGTCCAGCGTTCCGGCGTTGACCAGCCATGGCCAGTAAGCCCGGCCATCGAATCCTGGAAAAATTGGCGAATGGTTTCCC
The DNA here is from genome assembly GCA_041396025.1 of Halioglobus sp. GTDB lineage: Bacteria > Pseudomonadota > Gammaproteobacteria > Pseudomonadales > Halieaceae > Marimicrobium. The sequence continues at coordinate 474,812 of JAWKZL010000001.1, forward strand.
GCCCCTCCTGACGCCCCCAGGCAGGATCGAGATACACCGCGTCCTCGGTGAAAAAATCTGCCATCACATCCCAACCGCAGACGCCGGCATCCACTTCGTCGCGTTTGGCGACAAAACGATGATAGGTATCCAGTGCTTCCTGTTCGATCTGTTGTTTCGTACTCATCATGGCTCCCGCTTTATCTGGTTTGCTGCAACATAGTCCATCTGATGAATGAAGTCGATATTGCCATCACGGATCAGCACAAGCGATGCACATTGCCATGGATCAAAATTTAAACTGATCCACCGTCACATAATTCGTGTGCTTGCCTTAAACCTTATGCCCCGCGTACAGTCATCCTGATACTTGACGTGACCGCGCGAGAATACAGCCCATGATAGACCTGCACTACTGGCCCACACCGAACGGCAAAAAACTTACTATTCAACTGGAAGAGAGCGGCATCGACTACACTGTTATCTACTGTGAAATCGGCAGGGGAGACCAGTTTCAAGAGGAGTTCCTGCGTATCAGTCCGAATAATCGCATGCCTGCCATTGTTGATCACGACCCTAAGGACAGCGGTGGTCCACTATCGGTGTTCGAGTCGGGCGCATGTATGATGTATCTGGCGGCAAAAACCGGTCAATTTGGTGGTAAGGATCTGCGCGAAAGATGGGAAGTGAATCAGTGGGTCATGTGGCAGATGGCCAATCAGGGTCCAAAAACCGGAGAGCGCGGACATTTTGCCCGACTTAAGGATAGCCAGGGCGACCAGTCCTACGCGCTGCGTCGTTACAATGATGAAGTGCACCGGCTTTATGGTGTGATGAATAACCGCTTGTACGATCGCCGTTATCTCGCCGGTGATAGTTACACCATCGCCGATATGGCCTGCTACCCGTGGGCTATCGGCTGGCAGACGCAGGGTATCGATATTGCTGAGTTCAAGTATGTTGAGCGATGGCTGAATGAATTGAGTGAGCGCCCCGCTCTGCAAAAAGGCATGGCTGTTGGCAGCGATAAAACGCAGGATTACTCCAGCTTATCGGAAAAAGAGTTAAGCCATATTGTTTCGATGTTATACAACCAGCGCGCACGACCGGCACCTGAGACCGGTGGATTACTTGATTAAGCTGAATCAGCGTGCCGCCGCGGCGAAAGTCCCAAGGCAAACGCAGAGCGTTTTCTAATCCGTGTCGCGTTTCGCCGCCGCATGCGTCCTGACCGCGTGCATACCGCCACGAGGTTGCACAAACAAGCACTCAGCGCTCGCGGTCATGACCCCTTCGGCGTACATTTCGCCGCGCATAATGGTCTTGCGACCCTCCACTTTCACCAGTTTGCCTTCCAGTTTCAGTTCGGTATTGAGCGGTGTGCGCTGATGGTAGTTCACGTGGAGATAGCCCGTCATACCAGGTTGGCCACCCAATACCTGCGCCATGCCCAGGAACTGGTCGAAAATTGCTGCAACGAAGCCGCCGTGAACACTGCCCGGCGGGCCCTCGTACGCCCACCCGCATGTGCAGGTCGCAAGTGCGCGATCGCCATCGATCCAGTTGTTCACCGGAGGTGCTAGCGGATTGCTCCAGCCGGCCAGTGGATTCAGTTCGTGGCTTACCTGACCAAAGCTGCCGTGCTCCGTACTCGCGGCCCAGTCAAAGCGACCGTAGATACGAGGCGAGGTGCGAAATTCGTCTGCCGTTATCTCAAGCTGTTCTGCGATAGCGTGCATTTTCTCCACACTCGGAGAACTGGTCACCAACACCTCAGTGAGTTGTTTGATCGCATTGGCCACACGGCGTTTCGCCACCCACTCATCATTGAACGCGGGGGTGATTTCTTCGGTGGCAAAAGGATTGACGTCTTCGTGTGTGATCGACACCTTGGCGCTACCTGATATGCCGGAGCAGGAAGCTGTTTATTTCTTCACCGGAAGGGTCTTCAAGGCCGAATTCTGCATCGTCAACGTAGGCAACGCTGCTCAAACCTACCTCGTCAGCGCGTTCCTTGACGGCGAGCGCATGCAGGCCATGATGTAAAAACAGGTTGAGCAGATCGCCGAAACCCGTATCAAAATTGTGGACGAATATCGGCGCATCGCCGGCGTCCATCAATCCCAGCATATCGACGTTGGCGCGATACGCCTCATTGTCTGGCGTGAAGATGTCTTCAACCTTTGGCACACCGAGGAAAGTCAGCAAGTAGTTCGTCGCGCCAACGCCTGCTGCCACGGTAGGTATATCGGTGCCGCCCAAAATCCCTGCAAACCGTTCAGTCAGCGGCAGCAATATGTCTTCCCATTTGAGCAGGTCGTAGGTGGACTGCGTTGCCAGTGCGCCGACTGCGTTTACCCTCGTGGACTCGCGCAGCACCGGGTCTGCGTTGGCAGGGTCTGCCATGTCGTCGTGCGTGCCCAGCCACAAACTGGCGCCCGCGCCAGCAGAGACGCCAAACACCGCAACTCTCTGCGGGTCCAGATTCAGGCTGGCAAAGTGGTAGCGCATGAACTGTAACGCTCTGGCGGTATCGTGGAGTGAGGTGAGTACGCCACCCTGGGCCACAATGGAGTCAGTGCCTTCGTCTGCAGACGGGACGTCCAGCAGGAAGTAGTTGATGGTTGCGTAGGCCACGCAGGACTGCAGAAATTCACGCACAGTGTCAGCGTCAGAATGCCCCGCACTCTTGTCGCCACCGGTGAACCCGCCGCCGTGAATATAAATCACCAGCGCGGTGGGCTGGTCACAGTCGGGGAGGTAGATGTCAAATGTATTGCGTTCACCTTCACCATAGCGCACATCCTGCGCATAGTTTGCGGCAATTCCGCTGAGGTCGACCGGTGAAGTAGTGAAATCAAGTGACAGCGGAGGCCGGTCGTCTGCTGCATTGCTGTCTGAATTGTTGTTATTGCTGTCACTGCACGCGACCAGGAGACTCAGCAGCAGCGGAATAAACAGGGTTTTTAGCGTTTTCATGATCGTCCCCGATGCGCGGTGGGCAGTGTTGAAAAACAAGGGCAAATTATCAGCGTGTGGCCGGCGATGCGCAAGCTTCAGCCCTGCCAAGGCTACTAATGCTGCCCATGGTGCTGATTTTCGTACCACGGTGCACCGGTGTTCACTGTGGTGGTATCCTGCTGGGCACTAGTAATCTGCGTCGCTGTAACGTGTTGTCAGCCCTGCAAGGAGTCATGGCATGAAAATTACCGGTGGGTGTTACTGTAAAAAAATTCGCTACGAGGCTGAGGGAGAGCCCTTGATGCGCGGTTTGTGCCATTGCCGCGAATGTCAATATATCTCCGGTGGTGGCGCCAATGTCGCGCTGGCAATGCCGGCCAGTGGGTTTCGCTACACCGCCGGCGAACCCAGGTCATTTGAACGCAGTGATCTGCCAGCACCGGTCAAACGCCAGTTTTGTCCTGATTGCGGCACCTCGCTGATCAGCCTGCCACCTGCCTTGCCGGATATGGTAATCATCAAGGTCGGCACACTCGACGATCCGTCGGTGTTCGGTGTGCCCGATATGGCGTTCTACTGTATCGAAAAGCAGTCCTTCCACTACCTTCCGGAAGAGCTGCCGAAGTTCGATCGCTTTCCGGGATAGCGCCAGGGCCTATCGTGAGCTATTCACTCACCGAGAGCTGGACTGGCGAACACGTGGTGGTGCTGACCTTCAGTGATCCGCCGCGTGGCAACCAGATCTGTTGGTCAGCGATCGATGCATTGGCGGCTCAGCTAAGGCAATGTAGGGAGGCTGGCGCCAGAGTCATCGTTCTGGCTTCCGGTCTCGACGGGCACTGGCTGCAACACGCCTGGCTGCGTGACTTGTCCAACGGTGTGCAGGGGCTGGAGCAAACCGGTTCTGGAGTGGGCTGGTTCACTGTTCTGGAAGAACTGGCGCACGAGAGCATCGTCAGCATTGCCGCGATCTCCGGGCATTGCTCCGGCGGTGGTGCAGAGTTGGGTTGGGCCTGTGATTTGCGGATTGCTGAACGGCAGGCGCAGTTTTCGCAACCGGAAATCACCATGGGGCTGACTACCGGCATCGGCGGCAGCAGTCGTCTGGTGCGTTTGGCGGGGCGCGCTACTGCCACCGAAATGGTGCTTACCGGCAAAGCAGTATCTGCGCAGCGGCTCTATGAATTGGGGGCAATTAACCGTGTGGTGGGCGAGGGGCAGAGCCTGGCGGTGGCATTGGAACTGGCATTGGAACTGGCGGACAGGTCGCCCGCTGCGATCGCGGGGCTCAAGCGTATTCTGGCAGTTAACGATGCTGCGCCTCTGGAAGAGGCGTTGCGTCATGAGCAGACGGTTTTTCAGTCTATTGTGGTGACAGAACGCGCGAGGGAAGGCATGGAGAACATACAATCCGGGTATGACACTTCGCTGGCTAAAGTCGCCGAGGCGCCGGCAAGCTTTGATCCCGATAAGCTGCGCGACAAGTATCGGCGCGAGCGCGACAAACGCCTGCGCGCTGACGGTAAAGATCAGTACATCGCCGTGCGCGACAATTTTGCCCACTTTCTCGATGATCCCTATGCCGACCCCGGGTTTGAGCGTGAGCCGCTTACAGACCAGGTAGAGGTCCTTATCGTCGGTGGCGGGTTCGGCGGATTGTTGGCCGGTGCGCGCCTGCGGCAAGCTGGCATCGAGGATATTCGCATTATCGACCCTGCAACCGACTTTGGTGGCACCTGGTATTGGAACCGCTACCCCGGTATCGCCTGCGATATTGAGTCTTATACCTATCTACCGTTATTGGAAGAAGTTGGCTACATGCCAAAGGAAAAGTACGCCTTTGGTAGTGAAATTCTCGCGCACAGCCAGGCCATTGCACGACATTTTGACCTTTACCGTAATGCCTGCTTCCAGACGCGGGTGGAATCATTGCGTTGGGATGAGGCGGAGAGCTGCTGGTTCGTTACTACCAATCGTCGAGACCGCATCAAGGCCCGCTACCTGTTTCTCGCGACCGGGCCGCTGAACCGCCCGAAACTACCGGGAATTCCCGGCATCGACGAATTTGCCGGGCACGCGTTCCACGCCAGCCGGTGGGACTATCACTATACCGGGGGAGATAGCACTGGCGGCCTCACCAATCTGGCGAACAAACGTGTGGGCATCATAGGCACCGGCGCGACTGCCGTGCAGTGTGTGCCGATGTTGGGCGAGGCGGCGCAGCACCTGTATGTGTTCCAGCGGACACCCTCGTCGATCGATGTCAAAAGCAATCCGCCGACGGACCCGATATGGGCGGCGTCTTTGCAACCGGGTTGGCAACGGCATCGGATGGATAATTTCAACGCTCTGGTCTCGGGTATTCCTCAGGCAGAAGACCTTGTGGGTGATGGCTGGACTGATCTGATCGGTAAACTGTTGTTTGGATTACAGCAGAGCACGGCGCAAGGGCTATCACCTGCCGATATTGCGCGCGCGGTGGAACTCGCCGATTTCGAGAAAATGGAAGAAATTCGCAGCAGGGTGGAGTCCATCGTGTCCGATAAGGCGACCGCCGAAGCCCTGAAGCCTTACTACCGCCAGTTCTGCAAGCGCCCGTGCTTTCACAACGAATACCTGGAGACCTTTAATCGACCTAATGTGACGTTGGTAGACACCTCGGGTCGAGGTGTGGATAGCATTACGCCGGTCGGGATAAAGGTTGCCGGACGCGAATACGCACTGGATTGTATTGTCTATGCAACAGGCTTTGAGGTGGGCACCGACTATTCACGGCGCGCGGACATTCAGTTGTACGGTCGCAACGGAGTCAGTTTGAGCCAGGCCTGGGCCGATGGCGTGCGTACATTGCATGGCATGCACGTAAACGGTTTCCCGAATTGTTTCATTATGAGCAACGCGCAGGCGGGGTTTACCGCAAGCTATCCTCACTTGCTGGATGAACAGGCAAAACATTTAGCGTATATCCTGGCTAACGCCGCCAAACAGGGCTACTCACGGGTCGAGGCGACGGAAGCGGGCGAGGGTGCGTGGGTCCAGCGGTGTATCGACAAGGCGCGCAATACCGGCGATTTTCAGGAGAATTGCACGCCTGGCTACTACAACAACGAGGGTAAAACGGATGAGCGCAATGCGCAGAACGGTTTTTACGGTGGTGGTTCGGTAGAATATTTCCGCATTTTGCAGCAATGGCGGGATGATGGCTCTCTTGAAGGTCTGGCTCTGCGCTAGCGTAACGATTGCGGTGGACTACGCGGGACTTTTCGCACAGGTATTGCGTGTGCTATGCAGTGACGCTACCCTCTGAACCACAACCGGCAGTTAGTGTCGGAAGATCAAAATACGGGTATAGGATTCGATGAAGCAATTAGTTCTCTCACTATCGATACTGCTGCTGGGTATTGCAACAGGTGCGCAGGCACAGAGCGATGAAAACCTGAAAGCGGTGACGCTGGATGGCAGACCGGTCCTATTGAAAAGCGACAACACCTGGGAGTTTGAGCCGGTCGAGCCGGGTGATCCATCGACCAGTGCCGTACTTTCCGTGACTCGACTATGGGATATGGAGGATGCCTGCAAATTGCAGTTTCGCCTGCAGAACAACCTGGGTTACAGAATCAGTGCGCTGGTGCCACGTTTATCCGTGCAGAACAATGACGGCATAATTTACGACACCAAATCGATCGCGTTCGCATCCATCAAGCCAACCAACGACCAGTACACTGAAATCCAGTTTTCTGGTATCGGTTGCCACAATATCGCGCACATCAAGGTGTTCGATGCGGGCCGTTGCCGAATGGGTGAAATTGACCAGTGGAATGAAGAGGAAGGTGAATGCCTCAGCCACATCTATGTCGAGCCCAGCCAGGACATCAATATATCCAAGTAAGTATTTCCTCACAGTAATCCAACGTCAGAGCATCCTTTCATGAAGTTTGTTTTATCCACCTCATTCAGCAGCGTGGCGCACCTCACGCAGTTAGCTCCCGTGGCCGATACGCACGGCTGGCACGCCATGTCGTTCTCTGACCATGTCGCCAACCCGCAAACCATTACCACGCCCTATCCTTATACAGAAGACGGCAATCGCCGTTGGCAACCCTTTACCGACTGGCCCGATCCCTGGGTGATGATCGGCGCACTGGCCACCATCACTACACGTTTGCGCTTCACCAACAATATTTTTGTACTGCCTATGCGCAATCCCTTCCTGGTGGCAAAGGCGATCAGCACGGCGGCTATCGTTTCCAATAACCGGGTGACACCAGCTATCGGTGTGGGTTGGTCGGCGGATGAATTTGCTCTGATGGAGTCTGATTTCAAGAGCCGGGGAAAACGCACCGACGAGATGCTGGAGATTCTGCGCCTGCTGTGGACCGGCGAACTGGTCGAATACCACGGCAAGCATTATCGGTTTGACGCACTGGAAATGAACCCCGCGCCCACTGAGTACATACCCATCTGGATTGGGGGAATTTCAGACCCTGCGATGCGCCGCGCTGCGCGCCTCGGCGATGGCTGGGTGACCGATTTGCAGAGTTCCGCCGAAATTATTGCCTGCATCGAAAAAATCAACGCTTGGCGCCGCGAATTCGGGACGGACCAAAAAACGTTTGAGATTATGGCGACGCCGTCGGATGCGTGGACTGCCGATGGCTATAAACGTCTGGAAGATGCCGGTGTCACCCACATCCTTACCATGCCCTGGCCGTTCTACCATGGAGAGACTGACGAGTTGGATAAGAAAATCGACAGCGTGAAACGCTATGCGGACGACATTATCAGCCAGTTTTCCTGACACCCTGGCGCAGCTGCAAACACTCGACAGTACCTACACAGCTTCAGCTCTGGGTTCGTGGTGTTTCCAGTGTTCCAGCAGGCTGCGCGTGTCCCGGTCCCAGGGATGGAAGCCGTCACGGTAGTACTCCTTGTAGGCCGGCCACACGCGGCGCAGTATGCCGCCCTTGTAGAACAGAAATTTCCAGCCCTCTTGCCACAGCCTTAGATTCCACAGCTTCTTGTCCCTGTGCAACATATGCGTCAGGCCAGCAAGGACATCGAGCAGTAAAAATATTGTGGCCATACGCATGCCATTTTTGCGCATTTTCTCCGTCCCGTTCACTGCCCGATAGACGTCGAATGCTACCGACTTGTGCTCCATTTCCTCAGCTGCGTGCCACTGCCACAGTGCTTGCATCGCAGGGTCAGCTTTGCCGATCATTGGGTCATCATCGCTCAGTGCGGACTCTGCCAGAATGGCTGTCATGTGTTCAAAAGCGGCCGTCAGTGCAAGTCGTTGTAGCGGCGACAGGAATTTATACGAGCGCTGTATCTTGCGCTCCAGTTGCTGTTCCAGCGCAAGCAAATCGTAACCGCGTTGATCACACAGGCTCTGGTTATAGCGTTGGTGTTCGCGACGGTGAAACCCCTCCTGCGCGCAAAATCCGCGAATATCTTCGCTCAGCTTGGGGTCGTCGATCTGGCCTGAGAAGTGCCGCACGCTGTCGATGAAGAACTTCTCGCCCAGTGGGAAAGTGATCGACATGGCGTTGAACCACGCCGTTTTGAAAGCATGATTGTCAAACCAGTCGCCCTTGAGCGACTGCGCAATATCGTACTCCCGGTTGCGCGGCAGCACGGCAACATCCACAGGGGTGTGCGACAGATTGGACATGGTGATAGCTCCAGCGTCGTATGCCAGTTTTCAGTGTAGTACTTTCACCGCGGAGCCTGGTAGTTAATTCTGGCCAATTTCGGGTAATTCAAGTGCGCCGCGTGCATCAACCCATGCCACCCCAGGCGCGCGGCATTTGCATGTTGAGTCGCTCCAGTCCGCCATTTACACCGAGGATTTCTCCCGTCACATAACTGGCGGCGGGTGTGCATAGATAGAGTGCGCCGAGCGCGATGTCCTCCACCTCTCCCAGGCGCGCCATGGGGGTAAGATCGACCATTGTCTGTTCGATTTCAGGGGTCAGTACGGTGTCGAGCGCATCTGTTCTGGTGGAGCCGACGGCAATCGCATTGACGCGTACTTTGGGCGCGAATTCCTGCGCCAGTTCCTGCGTCAGCAGCGACAGCGCGCCTTTGGCGGTGCCGTAAGCAGCAAAACACGGTGTCGGTTTATGCCCGGCGATTGATGATATGTTGAGGATGTTGCCGCTGCCTGCCGACTCCACCATCAAAGGCGCACAGATGCGCGACAGTTCAAACGCGGTGCTTACGTTGAAACGAAATGCGCCCTCAAATTCCTTTGTGGTCGTTTTCAGCACTGGCTTGGGTGGAAATCCACCCGCGTTGTTGACCAGGATATCGATGCGTCCGAAGGCTTCCATTGCGCGATCTGCCAGGCGTTGTAACTGTGCGAAATCCAGTACATCGGTCGGCACGATCAGCGCGCGCCGTCCCATCGCCTCGATTTCGTGTGCAACGCGCTGCAAATCTGCCTCTGTGCGTGCGCCGATTACGACGTCTGCGCCCGCTTCGGCAAACGCCCGCGCTATAGCGGCGCCAATGCCTTTACCGGCACCGGTGATCACGGCAACTTTGCCATCGAGCCTGAATTTCTCAATGAGGGACATAGGAATCTCCTTTTATCTGATAATGTTTGGCTGCAAATCACACGCGGTGTGTAGCATGATGCCAAGCGAAAAGTAGCGGGCCCCAAGTCTGCTATTGCCGGTACTGCAAGGCAAGCTCGTTTGCCCTGCAGTGTATTTAACAGTCTGCAACGGTATGCCCTATGGAACTCTGTTTGACCTATGACATGCGCGCCCCCGATTTTGGCGCACCACGAAACCGCTTGTTTGATTGCGCAATTGACCAGGTGAGTTGGGCAGATGAACTGGGTTTTGATGTGGTAGGTCTTGGCGAACACCACAGTGCGGCAGATGGTTACAATCCTTCGCCGCTGGTCCTGGCCAGCGCAATGGCGGCCCGCAGCAAGCGCATCAAATTGCGTACTTCGGTGGTATTGGCTCCACTCTACGACCTGCCCAAGCTGGCGGAGGATGCTGCGATCACCCAGATCATCAGCAACGGCCGACTGTTGTTGGGCATCGGTGCTGGCTATCGCCCGGTGGAGTTTGAGACCTTTGGCCGACAGCTTGGCAATCGCTGGAAGGCGATGGGTGAGGCATGCGCTTTCCTCAAGCAGGCCTGGCGCGCACAACCGTTCGAGTGGCAGGGGCGCACGGTGATGGTTTCGCCTCCACCGGAGCCCTTTCCGCCGCCGATATTACTTGGCGGCAGTTCGCCGGCTGCGGCCCGTCGCGCTGCACACATCGCAGACGGCTGGTTTCCACCGCTTGATGCGCGGCTGTGGCAGCCGTATCGCGAGGAGTGTATTGCGCTGGGCGCTCAGGATCCCGGTGAGTATCCCCGGCAGGGCCCTATCTTTCTCTGGGTGTCACGCCAACCGGAAGCAGATTGGAAACGAGTAATGCCGCACGTACTGCACCAGCTGCAGTCCTACAGCGAGTGGACTCGTGAGGCGTTTGGTAAACCGGCGGGGCCCTATGCTTCAGATGTGAGCGAGGAAACGGTCAGGCAGAGTGGCGCTTATCGTGTGTTAACACCGGAGCAGACGCTGGAACTGGCACACCAGCTGGGTACGCATTCGGTGCTGTACCTCAATCCGTTGCTGGCCGGCATTGATCCAGATGCGTCGTGGCGTATGTTGAAACTGTTCGAACAGGAAGTGCTGCCCTTCCTGCCGCGGTAAGCACCAGCGGGTGATCACATAGGCAACGCGCAGGGGAAAGGATGTGAGCCCGGAATGTCCGTGGTGAAGTTGCCTTCTTCGGCCCAGTCAGAAACCGCATCGGGGTCTGTCACCGCCTGCCAGAACCAGTCCACCATGCGTTTCCCGGCTACCTCGCCGTAATAAAACTCATCCCGGGGCGACACCACATGGACGCTGTTCAGCGAATCGCTGGTCAGGTACCACTGAATGCCGGGTAGATCCTTGGTGTCGCAGTAGGCGCTGCGCATTGCATCGATCCACTGCGCTTCATCGCTGAAGAAGGCATCACCCTGCTGTGTGTTGTCCTTCTGGTTAGACAGAATCAGCATCTGCTGCTCAGGCACCTGCTTGAGTCGCGGTGAAATGGCGCGATAAATCTCCGGCCCCACGGCGCAATTACCAGTGAAACAATAGGGCGGGAGATAGGGCTTGGTGCCCCAGGCGGGAATTTTGATATCACCCAGGCCGCGCACGCCGGCGACGCTGCCGTTGTCCAGTGCGCCACCCGCATCGGGGAAAGCTGCCGTGCGCGGCCACTGCAAGTCGTCCAACACCCAGTGATAATTGTAGATCGTGCCGTAGCCACCGGCGGAGAAACCGCCAAACAGGGCAATCAGTTGGTCCGGACGAAAACCGTTGCCGCCTGCGGCGTCCATCTGCTGCCAGATAATGTCGCGCGCCACCTGCATGCCGGCACGCAGATTGATCGCACCGAACCGCGGCACGCTGAAATCGCTGAATTGTTCCATTACCCCACCGCCGGTGAAGACGTCCTGGTTGCAATAGGGCAAGTAGACTTTTGTCCAGTTGGCAAAAGGATTGCTCTGCGCGTCGTCTGACACAATGCCACCACCAATCGGCAAGCCATCCTGTGCATTGAATAACGCGGGACTGGACGCCATACGGCTGCGGCAGTCATCCTCGAACAGGCAGACGCCACCCCCTTCCAGGGCAACAATGATTCTGTCCAGTGGGTTGCCCTCGGGCGCCAGTCGAATCTGGATGGCGTAATCGCTGCCGTCACCGCACATCGTTCCCCATTTATCGCCGTCGAGGATGATCTGTGTCCATTCGCCGCGTGCCGGAGTACTGTCGACGTTCGATGGGCCGCACTGTGGATCGAGTGGTGCTACATCCTCGTGTGAAACTGCGATGGTGCAGTCGATCTGGTTCTGCGCCCGTTCGACATACGTAGCGGCATTCACGGCAATCACATCTGCGAGTGCAGGGCAGGCTTGCGCGATGCTATCCACAGCAGCACCAGCTGCAGCCTGCTGGGCGCTGGTCAAAGCGGCAACCTCGCAGGTTTCCTCAGCCAGACAGGCATTGGCAGCTGTGAGTGCTTCGTCAAAAAACCGGGACACAGTCGCATGTGCAGTTTGCAGGCAATCGCGCTGCTCATCGCTAGCCTGCGGCCAGACGGCGCCCTGCGGTCCGCCAAATGTGCGCCAGGCAATGGAATCAGACTGGGACTGGCAGGCGTTCTGCAACCGTCCGACCACGGCATCAACCGACATGCCCATGAATTCGCCATCGGCACAGCTGTTCTGCAATGTGCTTGCCAACGTGCTGTGTGCGGAGAGAATGTCGGCATCGCTGTCGCCACAGGCAGCATCACTGTTGAGGTAACACGCACTTTGCGCAGTATTAACGGCGCCTATGCAGACTTGCAGCGCCTGTGCCGCCGCTACATCGCAGCTCGTGGCGACAACCGCACTGTTGCTGTCTGAGCTGTTGCTGCAGCCCAGCAGTCCGAAGCTCAGAACAAGCGTGAGTGTGATAATCGATGTAGAAGTTCTGATTGTCATGGCAGATACGCTCCTGATGTTTTTATTGTCGCGGTAATCACTGTGCTGGTCTGAGGCTGCGCACTAATCATTGCAGGTTGCGGTCTATAAACTGCAGCAGTGGGCCGATCACATTGTTGGTTTCATCATCGTCGGCGGTCACGATATCGACATGGGCGTAACCCTCCGAGATGTAGACTTCAAAACCCCCGGCAATATCGCCGAACGTGGGAAAGGCCTCGCTCGGGTTTGCCGTATCGAGAATTCGCGGTGTGAGCCCATCGCAGCTCGGGGCAGTGCATGGCCCGACCGCTGCTGCATAGTTGAGCCACACCGCAGGAACCGGTGCGAGTCCGTTACTGCCGCCAAAGGCGATCACCGGAATATTGACGGCTGCTGCCTGGGTGCGGTTGTCGATGTCGCTGCGGCCTCGGCCCAGTGGCGGCGGTGCCGACAGCGCAGTGGTGTCCAGTCCGAGGCCGCTGGTGACACCCAGGCCGGACGACGAGTAGTACCACTCCGAGAAATTGGTTTGACCGCGGTAGAACAGCGGCAGCATGCGGCCTTCCAGGTCGGAGGGTTCTACCTCAGTCCCCCAGATGCCGATATCCTCAATCGCTTGCGGTGCCGGCCCGTTATCTGCGAATGCCACCGCTGGTATCTGTTCACCCTTGCTCAGCCAGGTAGTGACGCCGTTGACCACCGGGCCGTCAAATCCCAGTGAGGTGGCCACAAAACTGGCGACGGCGGCGGCCAGTCCGTCATCGTCCAGGAACTTGCCCAGCAGTGCTGCAGAGGAGGCTGGTGTAGTGCCCAGCAGAGCCGTCAGGACATTGAGCTCAGGAACCTTGGCGACCGCATTATTACCTGGCACACCGTTCTGGTCCGCCTGCAATACGGATAACACACTGTCATCGTTCTGTTGCGCGTCCAGCGCGTTCACTTCAGATACTGCCAGCAATTGCGGCGACAACAGGCCGGGAATGACTGAGTAGGCATCCACCGGTTCGACGCAGGAGGTATTCGCAAACGCTGCGCAATCGAGGGCAGCGCTTGCCGTTGTGCAGGCTGTCTCCCCGTCGATGCAGCGCGGAGCCTGATCGCGCACCGCGCCGTACAGTCCGCCGTCGAAGCGCGCTTCTATCATGTCCAGGGTTGCCTCATCCACAGGATCAGATGAAAGGCTTGCACCGCCGCCTTCCAGCAGGATCAGGCCGCGCAGTTTGCGGTATCCCGGATCAGCTGCACCGCCATCCAGATTGAAGTCAGTGGCTGCATAGCGTGCTGTGTAGCCGGTACCGGCACTGTGACCGCCGAGGAAAACATTGCCGCTGCGGGCAGTGTTGCGTGCCGCTTCGACTACCGCGTCAATGTCCTGGGAGTGGACCAGCGAGGTCCACTGCGCCATGAACGCGGTGTCGGAACTGGTGTTATAAAAAATCGCTCGGCGGTTGGGACCGTTCTTGAGTGGCTGGCTCAGCGGCAAACCCAGAGCATCCCCGAACAGGAAGTCCAGCCCGACCTGTGGGTCCATCAGGTCCTCGGCGATATCCAGGCCCACGGTATCCTCCAGATGACTGGAGCGGCGGTCGACGGCCCAGACCTCAAGCGCCAGGTTGGCTTGCTCTGCAGCGCGCCGCAGCAGGTTCTCGGCCAACAGGTAGAAGGTAGCAGCGCCGCCCTCAAAGCCGGGAACCAGCACGACAATGGCGTCTGGTTGTGCGCCGTCGCGGTCAGACAAGAAATAGCGAGTATAGCGCGCCCGGTTCAGGTTAATGTTGGACGACCCGAATTGCTGGATCAATTTCGCATTATCCACGACCACGCCAGGTGTCCCGGGCGTAAATGCGGGCATGGCCGCACTGGGCAGGGTCACGGTGGCCTGCGAAAATGCAGTTTGCGGTGCAGTCTGTGTTGAATTCGAGTCGTTGCTATTGGAGCAGCCGAGCATCAAACTGACGGCCGTGAACAGGCTCAATTATTTGAGCAGTGTGTGCATAATAATCTTCCACCCAAGCTTTATTGTTGTGAGACATTTGTACACTATAGGCCATTGGGCCGCAATTACAGGAACGCTGCGATGAAGTATCTGCTGGGAATTTTCATGCTGGTATCCATACATGCCGTGGCTGGACCGAAATTGTATGTGTTCGATTGCGGGACTGTTCGTCTGAGCAGTCTGGAAATGTTCAATATCAAACCCGATGAATCCAGCGTGAGGGAGTTGTTTATACCCTGTTATGTGATCAAGCACGAGAAAGGTGTGCTGTTTTGGGATGGCGGTCTGCCCAAAACCATAGCGGACGCAGCAGCGCCGGTCTCCGATGCAGCCAGCGGCAGTACCATGAATTACCAGCGCTGGATTGTCGACCAGCTCGCAGAGATCGGCCTCTCACCCGCCGACTTAGACTACGTCAGTTATTCGCACCTGCATTTCGATCACGCAGGCGCGGCCAATCAGCTGGTTGCCAATACCGTTATTCTGCAACAGGCGGAGTGGGATGCAGCGTTTGAACCCGGGCACGCGTTTGTCGACCCGACACTTATCGAAGGACTCAAGACAGCAAAACTCAAATTGATTGAGGGCGACTACGATGTCTTCGGCGATGGCAGTGTGCGCATGATTTATTCGCCTGGCCACACACCGGGCCACCAGAGCTTATTGGTGTCCCTTGATAATACCGGGTTGGTTATGCTCTCCGGCGATCTTTATCACACACGCGCCAACCGGAAATTGCGCAGAGTGCCCACGTTCAATGACAACGCCGAGCAGACACTTGCATCCATGGACAAAGTCGAGAAGCTTCTGGCCGATACCGGGGCGACCCTGTGGATAGAACACGACAAGGAACTTGCTGATACGCTGAAGAAAGCGCCGGCATTCTACGATTGAGATAATTGAATGATCGCATAGGCATGTGAACTCCTGCGTCAACCGCGTGTCGTAAGTTCTCGTTCAAGCGAAGTGGAGAATAATAAGTGAAACGCAGAAAATTTTTAGGCTATGCCGGTCTGGGTGCCGCAGGTGTCGCGGCTTCGAACCTCCTGAGCGGCTGCAGCGAGGAAAAATCCACAGTGAAATTCTGGCAGCAAGGCAACTTTAAACCTGTAGGGGAGGAAGTTACTGTCACCGAGCTGAAAGTAGAGGGCGCTATCCCACCTGAATTGAACGGCCTCTATGTGCGTAATGGAACTAATTCTTCCAGTGGCATCAGCGACCATTTTTTTGGCGGCGATGGGATGCTCCACGGTGTTCGCCTCGAAGGTGGTCAGGCGGTGTGGTACCGCAATCGTTACGTCAATACACCTGTGTATCGCAAAGAGAGCGGTGGTTTTGGCCCGCCCAAACCGGAAGAAACCACCAGTGCTGTCTCACTCATCTATCACGGTGGAGAGTTGATGTCTCTAGGCGAGTTTGGTTATCCCTACCTGATCAACCCGGACGATCTATCCACCAAAAGTGTGTTCAATTACGGCGGTAAATTGCCCGGCAATATGACAGCCCACCCCAGGATTGACCCGATGACCGGCGAGATGCTGTTTTTTGGCTACAATGTCGTGCAGCCTTACATTACCTATATGCGGGCCGATGCGGCGGGAAACATGTTGCAGGTAGAGCCGATTGAGATGACCGGGCCGAGCATGGTGCATGATTTTGCAGTGACGGAAAATTATGTGGTGTTTATGGAGATGCCGGTGAGATTCTCCTGGTTTATGGCACTCTCCGGCAGTAGCCTGCCGTTTAAGTGGGATGCCGATGCACCCAGTCGCTTTGGCGTGATGCCACGCACCGGAACGAATGCCGACGTGAAGTGGTTTGACGTCCCCACCTGCTTTATTTTTCACATTATGAATTCCTATGAGCAGGGTGATGAGGTGATTGTCGATGCGGCGCGCTACGATCAACTTTGGGTAAAAGATTCGAGTGATTTTTTCCATCCCGCGCGTCTGTCGCGTTTTGCCATGAATATGAAAACCGGCAAAGCATCGGTGCAGCGACTATATGACCGCTCGATGGAGTTTCCGCAGGTCAATCGCAACTACTGGACGAAACAGTATCGCTACGGCTATAGCCTTGTGGTGGATGAAAAGAATGACTCGCCGGAACGTCTCAAAAATGCCGAGGGCGGCATTCGCAAATACGACCTGATCACCGGCGATGTAGACAGTTATCTGCCCGGTCCAGCGCTCACTCCCGGCGAAGCCATTTTTATTCCCGCTGGTGAAGCGGGTGGCGCGGAAGACGAGGGTTATCTGGCCAGTTACATGTACGACAAAAACAGCAATACCAGCGCATTTTGCCTGTTCGATGCGAGCAACGTGTCGGCGGGACCCATTGCCAAAGTGCCCTTGCCGGTGCGTGTGCCGGTAGGTTTTCACGGCGTCTGGGTACCCGATTCGGTGATGGGTTGATTCGGTTTGGTTGTCAGCCTGCTCTGTACAGTACATATCGGCAAGCGTTATGAGCGTTGCGAATAGTCCGGTCGCGGTAGTCACTGGCGGTGCCAGGCGAATCGGCCGCGCCATCGTTGAGCATTTGCATGACCGAGGCTTTGCAATCGCGTTGCACTACCACAACTCGGTTGACAGTGCGCAAGCGCTTGCGACGCAGTTGTGTAAGCAGCGAACCGGCTCCTGCCAATTGTTCCGAGCGGATTTGCAGGACCCGGCGCAGGTCAGTGCTTTGGCTGCAGAGATACTCGCGCAGTACACCGACATCAATCTGTTGGTGAACAATGCCTCCGGCTTTGCACCCACCCCGATTGAGAGTTGTTCGCCCGCGCAGTTTGACCGTTTGTTGGATACCAACCTGCGCGCGCCGTATTTCCTGATTCAGGGTTTGCTCGCGGGCATGCGTCAGGGCGGCGCCAGTATCGTCAATATTCTCGATGTATACGTGGACCGGCCGCTGCGCCACTACAACGCGTACGGCGCGGCCAAGGCGGGGCTTGCGTCCCTCACCCGCAGTCTGGCGGTAGAACTGGGCCCGACAATCCGGGTGAATGGCGTCGCGCCGGGTGCCATTCTATGGCCGCAGGATGACGAGGCATTCGACAGCGCCGCCCGAGACGCGATAGTGGCCCGGACCCCGTTGCAAACATTGGGAGATCCCACCGATATCGCACGCGCCGTAGGCTTTCTTGCCTGCGATGCGCCGTTTGTCAGCGGCCAGATTATTACTGTCGACGGCGGCCGAAGCCTGGTCGACTAATGGCGCAGATTTCAGAAACCCCAGATCAATTGGGCTGCGCGCACCACCAGCGCGATTAACACCAGCGACGAGAGCGAGAACAACACGAAGCGTATTTCGATCTTGTTCCACAGTGTCTGGTGTAACGTGTGCACAAGCCGCAGACCCACATACCACCAGGCCAGGGTCGCATTCAGTCCATCGCCCGCGCCCAGCAATGCCAGTGTCAGCGCCACGGCATAAAACATAGTGGGTTGTTCCAGCAAGTGATTGTAATTGTCCGCTTTCCAGCGCACTCGCGCGGGCAGTTCCGACATCTGTTGCCCCTTGGGCAGGTTCGGGTCCATCTTCATACCCATTTTGTTAATGGCGGGAATGCGGGTGATGTACATCCATAGCCAGACGACACAGGTCAGTAGTAGCAGTGCGATAACCGGGGCAAGGATTTCAGTGGATGCGGGCATGTAGCTTTCCTCTCTTGTTAGTATTGGGAAGCGTTGATGATGTGTGTCGCAAGCGACGACAAAGTATTGAGCGCAAACAGCACCCTTGTCCAGTTTTGTGTCTCCGCTGCTAAATCTGTTAGCTTTGCTTTCTGTTGAGATCAGGCACACCGTTTGTTCGGGTCGGGAAAGGGTGCATGCGAATTGTGATGCGTAGAGTGATGCGAATGCTGCTGCCGTCGATGCTGCTGTTGACTCGCTGCAGCGACACGTTGAAAGTGCTGGGAGTGTCGCCGGCGAGCGGTGGCGTGTCGCCTCGGCAGGATCTTTCGTGGTGGTGGTGGACTGCGATCACTGCCCTATTGTTTTTCAGCCTCACAGCTTGTCAGCCAGATAGTGAAGCGCGCGCTTACGCACAGGCGCAGAAGCTCGACACTGCTCCTGCACAGGAGTGGCGATCCTATCTTGGCGATCCCGGGTTCAGCCATGCGTCGGCGCTAGCGCAGATTAATACCGCCAATGTAAACCGCTTGCAGGAAGTGTGGCGTTACGATGCCGGTGGTGCAGGCGAGGAAGGTGACACGCAAATGCAATGCAGTCCGATTGTGGTGCAGGCGATACTGTACTGCACTTCGCCGAGTCTGCAGGTGTTCGCCCTGAATGCCGCTACCGGAGAGGAGCTGTGGCGGTTTGATCCGTCCGCCGACACCGGCTTGTTGCCTAATCCCAATCGTGGTGTGGTGTATTGGGAGGCTTCGTCCAATGCAGATGCGAATTCTGTCCCTGGTCCGCAGCAGCGAATACTGTTTACCGCAGGCTCTTATCTGTACGCGCTTGACGCTCGCACAGGCGAATCCATTCCCTCATTTGGTAAAGACGGGAAAGTCGATCTGCACAGCGGTCTGCCAGCGGACTTTGCTGATGAAGCGGTCATCGCTACCACTCCTGGCAGTGTGTACCGCGATTTGCTCATTATTGGCTCGCGGGTCAACGAATTTAGTGGCGCTGCGCCCGGACACATGCGGGCCTTCGATATCGTCAGCGGTGAGCTGCGGTGGGTATTTCACACAATTGCGCAAGAGGGTGAATTCGGTGCTGCGAGCTGGCCTGAGGGCAGCTGGAATACTGCGGGTGGTGCCAATTCGTGGGCCGGCATTGCGATTGACCACGAGCGCGGACTGGCCTTTGTTCCTACCGGGTCGCCCGCCTTTGATTTTTATGGTGCCGACCGCCACGGCGACAACCTGTTCGCCAACTCACTGGTAGCACTGCGAGCGCAGACCGGTGAGCGCGTCTGGCATTACCAGTTCATACGCCATGACTTATGGGACCGCGACCTGCCGTCACCCCCCAACCTGATCACGTTGCAGCGTGATGGCAAGTCGATCCCTGCGGTTGCGCAGGCAACCAAGAGCGGCCATGTATTCGTGTTTCACCGCGAAACCGGGGAGCCGCTGTTTCCCATGCAGGAGGTCGCAGTAACAGGCGCGGGCATGAGTGGCGAGCGACCAGCGTCGAGCCAGCCACTGCCCCTTGCGCCCCCGCCGTTTGCGCAGGTCGAGTTTGTTCCTACTGACCGAAATCCGGCAGTGGCGGCTGCGGTTAAAAAGCGCATCGCCGGTCTTGATTATGGCGCGCCGTTTATCACCCCCAGCACCAGGGGAATGGTGTTGTACCCCGGTATGGATGGCGGGGCGGAGTGGGGTGGTGCTGCTTACGATGAGCGCGAGCAACGGCTGTATATCAACAGCAACGAAGTACCCTACCTGTTGCAATTGGCTGCGGTACCCGAAAATCTGGGCCTGGGGCCGCAGTTTGCCTATCTGGCAGTGTGTGCAGGCTGCCACGGCGCTGATAGGCGTGGTGATGATGTGAGTGTGCCGGGCTTGCTGCATCTCTCCGACCGGCTGTCTCCGCGCGAAGCCTACGAGGTTGTCAGCCACGGCCGAGGTCGGATGCCTGCGTTCTCACAACTGCCCTGGTATGCCAGGGCAGCAATCCTGTGGTATGTGTTCACCGCAAAAGAAGAGGCTACACCAGACATGAAGCAGGAACGCGATGCGGCAGCAGGTACCACCTATCTCAATGCCGGGTTTCAGCGTCTGGTGGACCCCGAGGGTTTGCCTGCCTCGCAGCCACCGTGGGGCAGCCTGACTGCTATTGATCTGGCCGGTGCCAGGATTCTCTGGCGCATACCGTTCGGAGATTATCCGCAGATGTTGGCGCAGGGGCAGTCCGGTTACGGTTCGGAGAATTACGGCGGCCCTATCGTTACCGGGGGTGATCTGCTGTTTATTGCAGCAACACCGGATCAGTTGATCAAGGCGTATAACAAGCATACCGGTGAACTGCTGTGGCATTCCCGGTTGCCCGCCGCAGGTTTCGCCACGCCGATAACCTACGCGGTTGCCGGTCGGCAGTTTGTGGTGATCGCCGCAGGCGGTGGCAAGCTCGGGCAGGAGAGCGGCAGCACTTATGTAGCTTTTGCGCTACCATTCTTGTTACAGCATCCGCAGGATGCGACGCATGATAAGAACTTGAGGTAGCCGTTATGAAAACGACGCTTGCCCTGCTGGGCGCTCTATTACTATTACAAGCCTGTAGCCATCCCATCGAAATTGTCGGAGAGGGTGACATCCTGTCTGAGAGCGGCGACCGTGATTGTCTGTTGGAGCAGCACGCGGCAGGCCTGGATAATTGCAGTAGAAATCTGGTGGTCAATGATTATGTGGAAACCTACTTCGCTGTGCCGCGCACCGGATGGCGGTTTCATCGCTGGGCCAACTACTGTGTTGACGGCGACAGCAACGAGTGCGGTTTTAATATTCCGTCCAGTGCAGTGCAAAAGTACTGGGGAGAAACAGTACCACCGCTTACGGCGATATTCCGACCAACGGAAAATACCGGCTTCAACGCCCTGTTGATCGGGCACAGTTTCTTTGATCCTTACGTGCTGCAACTGCCTTCACATGCTGCGCGAGCTGGCTTCGCTGATCATACGCAGTCCCGATTTTTCTCCGGTGGCGGCAGTGGGACGCCACAGGCGTTCTGGGAAAACGCGAGCAAGCGCGCCGCGATTCAGGCTGTACTGGATACTGGCGACATCGAGTTGTTCGGCATGACCTACCATCCAGATTACCCCTCTATCGAAGGCTATCGAAACTGGGTGGACTACGCGTTACAGAAAAACCCGGACACGCGCTTTTTTATCGCCGTGCCCTGGTTGACCACGCCGGCCAGTTTTGATGCTCCAACCTATGAAAGTATTTGGCACCTTTATCACCCTGCCGTTGCACACGGTTTTATCGATACATTGCGCCAGGAATATCCAGGAGTGGATTTCTATTGCATCCCCTACGGACAGAGCGCAGTCGAGCTGCGCAAATTGTACGCCGCAGGAAACCTACCCGAAGTGGATGCACTGGTGAGTAACACCGTGGATGCTATTTACAGGGATACGTTAGGACACCCGGACGATATCCTGGTTGCGCTTGGGGAGCTGGTATGGCTGCGAGCGATCTACGGTGTCGACCTGTTGACCTACGACTATGACACAGGTTACACGACCGATCTGAAAGCGATCGCGACAGCGATCATGGACGAGCATGACCCGAACTACAACGCACCCTGATCGGATGCGCTGTCAAACGTTGTAAAGATGTTTGTAATAGCGAGGCCGCCGGCTGTTTACCAGCCGGTGATCTGGAGCCCTGTCCTGCCAAGCCCGCAACTGCCGTCGGCCTGTTGCAAAATGGTTTCAGCCGATGCGCTGTCTGCAACGTTCTGGAACTTCTCGGCCCCGGACCGGTACTGATCTGGCAGGGTCCCTGCCTCCATCGCTCCAGACCTGATGACATAATTCCATGCCAGCCAAAGGTCTGTTCTAGACCTGCCACTGACTTGTCTTGACGCCAACCCGCCGACCACAAAGCCCGTGCAGTACTGCGGTGTTTCACTGGGAGAGGCTTGCTCCCAGGGCAGATCAATAGCGTTTGCGGAAACAGCAAAGCACAGGAGTAGTGAAGCCGGAATACGTTTGATCATTAGCATGCCTTTTGGTCGGTGATTCTAGCGGCGATACTCTTCGCCTTGACGGGCAGGGTAGCGTTCGCCATCCACCGGAACCCCTCTCTCTGCAGCGTCGACCTCGCGCGGTACTGGCGTATCGAAGTCCCCTACCTCATGCGGCATTTCGGGGTTAGCTTCTTCCATCCGGCGCTCATGAAGCAGATACCCTTCTTCCAGATCTTCATTGTAGCCATCGTTGACGATGACGGTATTGTTCTCCTGCACAGCGGCTTGTTCGGGGGCATCCATTTGCGGCTCTGATTGCTGCTCTTGCTGTTGCTGTTGCATTTGCGGGGCATCGACGACATTGGTTTGCTGTAGATCGATCACTTCTGCGTTCTCTGTCGGTGGGGAGTCAGTAAACTCGGGATTCCCCTGCGCATCAGTCGTTTCATAGATTTCTGCCCAGGCAGCATTGTGCAGTGCCAGTGTTACAAGGCAGGTAGCAAAAGTTTTGAAGTGTGCCATTTTCGTCTCCGGCTCGGGAATTATGATTTGATCATAGAGTATTTTATGCCATTTCGACAGCTGTGTTGCGCAATGGTACGCAAGACATCATGCCTAAAACCTCAGTTGGTAACTGCTCTCACCCCGGTTCAGGGAAGCATAACTTTGCGTCGCGAGGCAGACTCGCCTATTCGCTATTTTCTAAGTCGAAAGCAGGCATTTCAGGGTCAGGCCTTGCCGGTTCAGTCTGCCGCATCGGCATCGCGCAGCCGTTCCTTGCGCGCTTCCTCTTCCGCCAGTGCAGCTTTGATCTCCAGCATTATCGCGTCGATATCTGCGCTGTGGGTGTCTATCGCAAATTGTCCGGTCAGCTTGACGTCGGGATGCAGGTCGCCACTCTCGTAAAGGGCCCAGATCTCCTGTGCATAGCGGCTGTCGCGTAATTCGGGTGCGAACTGCCCGTAGTACTCCGACATATTATTGACATCCCTTTCCAGCATGGCGCGCGCATTGTTGTTTGCAGCAGCATCCACCGCCTGCGGCAGATCGATGATCACTGGACCGCTTTCATCTACCAACACATTGAATTCGGAGAGATCGCCGTGCACGAGTCCGGCGCACAGCATGCACATAACGTAGTGCATCATCAATGCATGGTCTTCCCTGGCCTGCTCCGCTGACATGGTAACTTCGTTCAGGCGCGGCGCAACTTCGCCGCTCTCGTCGGTGATCAGTTCCATCAGCAATACGCCGTCGAAACAACCGTAGGGCTCAGGTACCCTGACTCCCGCTCTGGAGAGCCGATAGAGGGCATCCACTTCCGCGTTCTGCCAGGTTTCTTCCTGCTGCTTGCGCCCGAACTTGGAGCCCTTTTCTATGGCTCTGGCGCGGCGACTGTTACGCTCTTTTCGCCCTTCGGTGTATTGCGCGGCTTTCTTGAAACTGCGTTTGAGGGCGTCTTTGTAAATCTTGGCGCAGCGTACATTTGTGCCACAGCGCACCACGAAGACATCGGCTTCCTTACCGCTCATCAGCGGGTGCAGCACCTCGTCGATGACGCCGTCATCGACCAGTGGTTGCAGGCGGTTGGGTACTCTCACTGACGTGGTTCAGCGATAAACACTGGTATTTTGCGTGTGGTTTTCGCTTGATATTCGTCATAGGGTGGGTACGCCGCGTTCGCGGCTGCCCACAATTTTGCCCGTTCTTTGTCATCGCTGACTTCGCGTACCCGCATATCGAATACCTCGGTCTTGTCGCGAATCTGGACATCCGGGTTGGCCCGCAGGTTATACACCCAAACCGGATTCTTGGGCTGACCGCCCATTGAGCCGATCAACACATAGCATCCATCAACTTCAACGCGCATTAACGGAATTTTGCGAATACCGCCGGTTTTATTGCCAGTGTGGATGACCAGAATGCACGGCATTCCTGTATCCAGCAGTGTGGTTCCCTGCGTACCGCCGCTACTTTCGTACAATTCCACTTGCTCGCGCACCCAATCAAGTGAAGCGGGGATGTAGTCAGACATGGTGAGATCTCCTGTAATTTTTGGCCCGAAACAACACCGGGAATATGCAAACAGTGCTGCGAATTGCCAACTGCTTTGCGATCGGGGCACAGGGATATACTATGCCTTAAAATGGATGGTCAGACGTATAAATCTTTCACATTGAGTAGGGATAATTTGTGCAGCAAGCGAAAAAAATTGCGCTATTGATTGATTGCGACAATGTCAGCCATACCGCCATAGAAGGGGTGCTGCAGGAGCTGGCCAAGCATGGCACCGTCAATGTGCGCCACGCGCACGGCGACTGGAACAATCCTTCGCTGTCCGGCTGGGCTGAAAAACTACACCCCCACGCCATTCGTCCAATGCAGCAGTTTGCCTACACCAAGGGCAAGAATGCCACTGATTCTGCGATGATTATCGACGCGATGGATTTGCTCTACAGCAACAATGTGGATGCCTTCGCGTTGATGACCAGCGACAGCGATTTCACGCCACTGGTGCTGCGAATCCTGGAAAGCGGTTGCCCGGTGTACGGGTTTGGCGCAAAGAAAACACCACTGGCATTTGTCGATGCCTGTTCACCCTTTATTTACATCGAAAATCTGGTGGACAGCACTGCAGACAAACCGGAGAGCGATGCACCTTCTGCCAAAAAGTCCAAGTCCCAGTTGCGTCAGGATACCGCGCTGGTACGTTTATTGAGAACGGCGGTGGAGCAAGTGTCAGATGACGATGGCTGGGCGCACATGAGCAAAGTGGTGAACTATATTGCCAATAACAACAGTTCGTTCTCATCGATCAATTACGGTTTTCGCAAATTCAGTGACCTGCTTAAGGCAACTGAACTATTTGCAATCGAAATGCGCAATGGCACGGCAATGTATGTAAAGGACTGCCGCAACTGACACATCTTTATCTGATGCTGCGTCGATTTGCTGATGCTTCGCCAGTCGGTAAGTCACCTTTGGCTGCAGAGCATGTGTTCCGGTAATGCATGTTATGCTGCCATCGCTAAATACACAGGAGCGCAAAAGTGGAAACCATTTATATAGACGAAGCTCTGAATGTTTTTGGCGAACGGTTGTTGTCCTGCAGCGAAGATCCGCTGACAGGTTTTCTGCGCGATGGTTGTTGCAATACCAATGAGCAGGATGTTGGGTCGCACACCGTGTGCATTCAGGCAACCGAAGCATTCCTGCAGTATTCCCGTTTCGCCGGTAACGACCTGAGTACCCCCATGCCAGAATATGGTTTTCCCGGTTTGAAAGCCGGGGACCGCTGGTGTTTGTGTGCGGCCCGTTGGTTGCAGGCCTACCAGCAGGATATGGCCCCGAAAGTATTTCTCACCCGCACGCACATAAAGGCCCTGGATACTGTGCCGCTGGAAGTACTGCGCAAGTTCGCGGCAGACCTGAACTGATCCGCGCACGCTCTGCGGCGCAAGCAAGGAGAATCTATGCTGGCAAGCCCTCTTCCTACTGTGGAACTGAATCCTGGTCCTGCACCGGTTGCAGTGGTGATCTGGTTGCACGGCCTGGGTGCGGATGGGCACGATTTCGAACCGATAGTGCCTCAGTTACGTCTGCCTTCGAGCTTGCCTGTGCGTTTCGTCTTTCCCCATGCCCCCGAGATGGCTGTAACCGCTTTCGGCGGTCAGCGGGCGCGGGCCTGGTTTGATTTCAACCCCAGTGGCGGAGCAGATTTACCTGGCCTCAAAAAGTCTGCGTCGCAGATTCGCGACCTAATACAAAATGAAATTGATAACGGCATACCTGTTGAGCGTATTGTGCTGGCGGGATTTTCGCAGGGCGGGGTGATGGCGTTACACACCGGTCTTTATTATCCCAAGCCGCTTGCGGGTATTCTGGCCCTGTCGACTTTTTTGGCCGAGAGCGAGAACCTGGCAGCCTCTAAGTCCGCTGCCAATGCGCAGGTTCCCATTCTGATGTGCCATGGCCAGCACGATACGGTGTTGCCGATGTCACTGGGCAAGGCTTCTCTTCTTACCCTGCAGCAAGCAGGTTATGCCGTCGAATGGCGTGAGTATCCAATGGCGCACGAAGTGTGCCTTGAGGAGATTCAGGACATCAGTCGTTGGCTGCAAACAGTGTTGACATAAATAGAGCGTTATCCAGCGAATAATCGCGGCTTCGATAGCGCCGGCGTGCAAAAAGAGGATGTGACATGTTCACACTTAAAAATCTCGGTCTGGCCTTTGTGTTTCTCTGGTTCATGCTCGGCGGGATAGCGCACTTCACCAACACCGATTTTTTTACCGCGATCATGCCGCCGTATATCGGTTACCACCGTGAGATTGTTTATATCAGTGGGGTGTTTGAGATTCTCGGCGCTATCGGGATTTTGATTCCAGCGACACGTCGCTGGGCAGGCATCGGGCTGATTTTACTGGTGATCTGCGTGTCACCAGCAAACGTCCATATGTGGTTGCACCCGGAGTTGTTTCCGGATGTCCCCGTGGCTTTCCTCAGTATTCGGCTGGTGGTTCAGGTAGCGCTGTTATGGTTGATCTGGTGGTGTGCCTGTGTCCCTGCCGCTCAGAACCCCAAACATCTATAGCTCAGAAGTCAATCGGTACAGCATCTCGCTCGCGGGTATCTCGGCGCACCCCAATGCATTCTGTCCACACCACAGCGGGGTGAAATCGTGTTTGCCGAGTGCCTCTGCTGCGCTGCGCAGTAGCGCTACCGGACCTGCTGCTGTGGGGAAAGCTGTTGCGCATTCCGCCATCGGCCCGACCTCTCGTATCAAGCGATTTACAATGCTGCGCGCGGCTCGCCCGGTAAACACATTGGTCAGTGCGGTGTGTTGCGCGGCCTCACTGCTCAGGGCGGCGCGATGCAGATTGCTGGTCTTGGCCTCGCTGCACAGCAAAAACGCGGTACCGATTTGTGCGGCGTCAGCCCCCAGTGCCAGCGCTGCTGTCATACCTGCCGCGCTGGCAATGCCACCAGCGGCGATAACCGGTACTGAAACTGCTGCGCGTATGCTGGGAACGAGTGCCATCGTGCCCGATTGTGTTGTCATATCCTCACTGAGAAAGTTACCACGATGCCCCCCCGCTTCCACGCCTTGGGCGATGATCGCGTCGACGCCCCGCTGCTCCAGCCAACGCGCTTCTCTGACCGTGGTGGCACAGCCGAGGACCTTAGCTCCCCATCCCTGAATATGACGCAATTGAGCGCGTTCTGGCAGGCCGAAGTGAAAGCTCACTACCGCGGGTTTGAACTGTTCCAGGATGTCCAGCGACGCGGTAGAAAACGGCGCGCGTGAAACAGGTGTTGCCAGTGACGGAAGTTCGAGGCCCAGTTCCTCGAAATAGGTGGACAGGCGTTCCAGCCAGACTTGCGTTTGCTGGGCGCTGACTGCGGGTGTTTGGTGGCAGAAAAAGTTGGTATTGAACGGCCGGTCGGTGGCAGTGCAGAGCTTGCGCAGTTCACTGTGCAAACCGTCGGTACTGAGCATGGCACAGGGCAGTGAACCCAGCCCACCCGCATTGCAGACGGCTGCAGCGAGCTGCGCATCCTGTACACCGGCCATAGGTGCCTGAATGACTGGCAGCTCGATACCCAGTAGTGCCATCATTTGCTGGCGTCGCTATGTGTGTTGTTTACCGTGATGCCGTCAATATAGTGCCGTATTGCCGCCCAGGCCGCAGTGGCCTCGGGCACGCCGGCGGTCACCAGGCCATGCCATCCCTGTATCATGCCCGGCCAACCTTCGGCCGTTACCGCTACGCCTGCCCGTAAGGCATTTGCAGCTAACAACAGAGCGCCCTCGCGAACCGTGTCGAATTGCCCGATTTGCAAGTACATAGGCGGCAGTCCGCGCAGATCTGCGTAGGCGCCGGAGATGTGCGGGTCATCGAGAGCAAGTGCGCCGCCGAGATAATCCCGGGCGCGATTACGCACCCATGCCGGCGTCAAAAATGGGTCACGGCCAGTGACGGCCTCTCCCGCGACAGACAAATCGAACCAGCCGGTCAGTGAAATAAAACCGGCTGGCAGCGGCAACCCTTCGTCCCGCAGTCGCAGTAGCAGTCCCAATGCCAGACTGCCGCCGCAGGATTCGCCCATAAAGACAATGCGCGATGCCGGTGTGCCGCTGTGCAATAACCCCAGGTAGGCGTTGTAACAATCGTCTGCGGCGGCGGGATAGGGGTGCTCCGGTGCGAGTCGGTAATCGGGCATCACTACGCGGCAACTGGTGTGTTGCGCAATGATCTCGGCGTAAAAATGGTACTCATCCAGAGGTGTGGAGACGAATGCCCCCCCGTGACAGTGGAATGCCGTCCAGAGATGATCCGCACCGGCCAGTACGTAATCGCCGCAGCGCACACCCCCGTAGTGTTTGATCTGCACCTGGAAATTATTCTGTGTTGGATGTCCGTGAAACGGTGCGAACATTGCACGTACCGCGCGGAAGTCAGCGTCAGGGTCGGCAAAATCGGCGGGGATCAGATCAATAATCGCCTGTAGTTCCTTGCTTTGCGAGGCCATTGCTTGGGCTACACCGTGATGTAATTGCGCTGGGGTGCGCTATGCAATTCCGCGAGATCCGTGAGGATGTCGATAAATGCCTTGACCGACGACAACGGCGCCGACTCCGACATGGTATGGTAGCCCGAGGTCGGTATCTGCAAGGTGGTGCCATCTACCAGGCCGTTGGAGGCGCTGATGATACGACCCATTTCGGTGGAACCCAGTGACCGCGCGTCCTCTCCGGCAGCGCGCAAGCCTACATTCATCGCTTCCACGTAGCTGTCCTTCATCTGGTATCGAATATTGCGCTGCTCACACAGCGTTACCAACTGGCGTGTCATCTCAGGATTGAACAGTGCGTTGGCATCCTTGTTGCGGAGTACCAGCTGTTGCTGCGCGGCAGCCGCGAAGTCGGGGTAGGGGCTGGTATCGACCACAATCAAACGGTTGGAGTCATTGCCGAAGCGACGGAACCACTCAAGCAGGTAACGCCAGCTTTTTCCGGCTTCTTCCTGCGAGGTGAAAAATACCGTGCCTTTGAAGCCAAGTTCGAACAGGTAAACGAGAGCAGTGGTGGTCAGCACGTTGTCGAGCTGCCCGATGAGTGCCTGGTCGGTCACCTTCAGCGCATCGGCGAACGCCACTGGAGTTCCTGCGACCAGGTGTTCCAGTCCTTTCACCTCGAAGATCAGGTTATTGCGATACTCGCAGATATAGGCGCGTGTAATCTCACCCCGGCCGCGATATGCACCAGACCATGGCTCATAGGCATACACGTATTCTGCGCCGAAGCGATCGACGATCTTCTTCATCAACTGCTCCCCCACTGAGTTGCCCAGCAGGTCGGAGCGGGCACCGGCCACGAACGCGGCGTACTGAAACTCATTTGGTCCGGTGCAGATCAAACCGTGGCGGTCTACATGTGCGGAGAGCATCAGGCTATTGGGCTTGCTGCCATTCGCTACCAGCAGGCCTTCGTACCAGGTCACCTGTGCACCTCGTTCTTCCAGCTCGCGTTGCAATGCTCGAAAAAAGCTGTGCTCCGCACCGACTACGCTGGGGTTGCGCATCAACAGCGCCAACAGTTCGAGAAATCTAACGGGAAGATCAGTCGCTCGCGGTGCCGGGTTGACCGGGGATCGCTGTGCCGAATGCTCGGTGTCGCCTTTCATGGGTGGTCGATTCCTGTTGGCAGCGCACGAGGCAGGTTATCGCAGCTGCTGTAAGTTGCAGCATGGTCGCTGCGCGGTGTCACTGCCCCCTAATTAGCACCGAATTGCATTAGCCGCAACAGTTAGTTCGCCCCTTTTCCGACACTGCGGATCGCTGCCCTCTGATGGCGAAAAGCCTGATGCGGACGCACCAAAATTGATCGTGAAATTGTTTGTATTTAATCGCAATTATTTGCTTGCCTGCCCACTAGTGTTCGGCTACATTTTTGCCGAATCTGCACTGTGTATGCCGGGGTGCCTGGTGTGATTGCAGGATGGTTGCACGCGCATGTAGATGTGTTTGATGAGGCGCAAACTAAAGGAAAAAGACAGTGTTAACACAGGACTGTAAGGTCGTCTGGTACGGGAAGATAAAGCTGGACTCGAAGAAAATCCCAGTCATTTATGACCCGTTGATAACGCCCAGTATCAAAGGCTGCATCTATCTCTACAACGCCGAGCGGGACGCCATCATTCAGTACACCTGGAAGATCGTTGAGAGCCTGTTGTGCGACGTAGATAAAACAGAAAAAGCGGCCATCAAAAAATCCCTGGATGCAAAATGGAAGGCCGCACGCAAACGGTTCAGCAAAGGGCGTGTGTACGCTTTTAACCCGGAAGATAAAGCGCCCGCACCTGCTCCGGTAGCACCAAGTAATGAACAGCGCTGGGATACCTCAGACGATGACAGCTTTGAGCTTGAAGACCTGGGCTGATTCGCAATTGCCAGACGCGCAAATCGGCTGTTGTTGACAGTCTCCCGTCAGTCGATACTATGCTTAGCAACTAATAATTCTGAATAAAGTATCATCGGCAGTTGTTCCCGTCGCTGTAATGCGCTCTGAAGCGAGACTTTGGAGAAACCCATTCTGTGTTCTGCCAGTTGATTGTCGTTTCGCCTTACCGATGAGGACGAATGTTCCGACTCTTCCTGCCACCTGCGAGTCTGGCGTCTGCTGACAAGAAGCTACTGCTCCTGCTGGGAGCCGCATTCTTTATTGGCAATTACGATATGACCGTGCTCGGCCTGGCCCTGCCCAATGTGCAGGCGAGCTTCGGTATATCGGAACAGGATCTGGGCAAGGCTATAGCCGCGGCGCGCCTCGGTGCCCTCCCGGCTATTTTTCTGGCCATGCTTGCTGACCGTATTGGCCGGCGCTCGTTACTGATGTTTACGCTGCTTGGGCTGTCGGTTGCGACCGGGGCCACTGGCTTTACCCGCACCGCCGAGCAATTCATCGCCGTGCAATTTTGTGCGCGTGCATTTGCCACCGCAGAAGAAATTATCGCTGTTATCTATGTGCTGGAGATGTTGCCTGCCAGACATCGCGGCTGGGGTGTGGGGTTTCTGGCGGCGATGGGTGGACTGGGTTCCGGGGCAGCGTCATTGTTTTACGGAATGGTAGAAATCCTGCCTGGCGGCTGGCGCGCACTGTATGTGCTTGCGGCACTTCCGATACTGTACATTGCCTGGCTGCGCCGACGGCTCCCGGAGTCAACCCTGTTTGATCATCACAGGGTTACCGGGGAGCGACAGAAATTGTGGCAGCCCTTTCTGATAATACTGCGCGACCACCGGCGCGAGATGTTGTCAATCGCACTGATTGCAATATTCTTTATGTTCCAGCTCTCGGCAACGCTGTTTTTTATGTCCAAATACCTGCAGGAGACACGGGGGTTTGCGCCGCAGGAAGTGAGTCTCCTGTATATTGTCGCAGGCGCTGTGGCTCTGCTGGGCAATACCACATCGGGGCGACTGTCTGATCGAATTGGACGACGACCCACCCTGGTTGCCGGTCTTGCGGTCAACTGTTTCGCTACAATCCTGTTCTACAATACCGGGGGATGGTTGCTGCCAATTGCGTGGATTGCTGCGTTGTTCAGTTATTTCGCCGCCGAAGTCATGATCAATGCAATGAGCGGAGAGCTGTTTCCTACCCAGTGCCGTTCAACGGCTGCCACTGTGCGCTCCATCTGCGGCATGTTTGCAGCGGTGGCTGGTTTGGCTGTTGAGGGCACCCTTTATAATAGTCTGGGCAGTCACACCGCAGCGCTTTCACTGCTCTGCCTGAGTTCGCTGCTGGCGATACCGGTAGTGATACTGATGCTGCGAGAGACATCGGCTACCGAGCTGAGCTAGTATTGCCGAGCTAACAGAGATAGCGCTATGTCGAACCAGGTAACACAATCACCTACCGCCAAGGTCAGGAATCACTATTCTTTCAAGAAGATCATGACCGGGTCCGACCTGTCCCGCCGTCGTTTACCGATGATGTGCGCAACCAGCGACAATCCCGGTCCAGTGGTCTGGTTGACTGCCTGTAGTCACGGTGACGAGGTCAGTGGAATAGTTGTCATTCAGGAAGTGTTCAGGAGTATCCGCAGAAAACTGACCCGTGGTTCGGTGCAGGCGTTTCCGTTGATGAATCCGCTGGGCTTTGAATCAGGTATGCGCCACATCACATTGAGCGGCGAGGACCTGAACCGGTCGTTCCCCGGTAATGCGCAGGGCTCGCTGGGCGAGCGCATAGCGCACAAGATTTTTGACACCATTATCACCACGAAACCGGATCTGGTGGTGGACTTTCACAATGACTGGATCGAATCGATGCCGTATGTGTTGCTCGACCATGATCCTGGAAAGACCCATAACAAGGCGTATCGCCAGGCTCTGCACGCGGCGAAACAGGCTGGATTGTGTGTCATTGTCGACGAAGAGGATCTGCACGAGAGCCTGTCTTTTAACCTATTGTTGCGCGATATTCCGGCGATAACGTTCGAACTTGGTAAACCCAACATCGTCAGTGAGGCCAACGTGACCTATGGCGTGGAGGCGATCTGGAATATCCTGGCGGACCTGGACATGATCGCCTCGCGCGACAAACCGTTCAGGTACCCCCTGCCAGCGGGCTATGCACACGATAAGCCGCTGCGCTATGCCGATAAACCCTACGGCGCCAAATCCGGCATCATCCGCTTTCTGGCTGCGCCTGGGGACGTGGTCAAGAAGGGGCAGCCTTTGGCGAGGATTGTTAATGCGTTCGGACGTCGGCAGGAAACCATGACTGCACTCAAAGATGGCATCGTACTGGGCCACTCGGATTCTTCGGTGGCCTTTCCCGGTGTACCGGTCATGGCCTTCGGCGTCCCTGAAAGTTAATGTTGTGCTTGGGAGTTGAGAGGTGATGAGCGCTAAGCAGATCAAGGAGTCGCTACTGGCTGTCGCCAAGGAGATGATTACCTGCGGGCTGGTAGAAGGCACCGCAGGCAATGTGTCGGCCCGCCTTCCCGACGGCAATGTCGTGCTGACACCATCGTCTCTGGAATACAGCACCATGGCTTTGTCCGACCTGGTGGTGACAGATATCGACGGCAAAGTGCTTGCGGGCGACCGCGCGCCAACGTCTGAAAAATCGTTGCACTTGGCCTGCCTGAAAAAACACCCGGATATCGGGGCGGTGCTGCACTGCCATGCCATGTTTGCCACCATGTTCGCCATTGTCAGAAAACCCATTCCCTGTGTGATCGAAGAATTCGATATGTATGTGGGGGGCGATGTCCCTGTGGCGGACTATCGCATTACGGGCAGCGATGAGTTGGCTGAAGAAGTATCCAAACTGGTGGCCGACAAGGGAGCCGTGCTTATGGCCAATCACGGCCTGCTCTGCGTGGGGAAAACCCCGGCCGATGTTCTTAAGGTAGCCAAACTGGTGGAGCGAACGGCAAAAATAATCTGGGGTGCGCGTATGCTCGGTGATCTGGTGCCACTGCCCGATGCCACACTGGAACAGTTTGCACCCTTGTATAAGTTGATGGGGCGCCTGCACTAAACCTCAGCAACGCTGTACAGCAGTATCGCCGCAAGGCTGGCCACTGTGACCGTGCCCATGTCCTGTAACGACAACGTGCGTTCAGTTATTGGCATTGCGGCGGCAAGCGCCAACAATACCAGCACCGAATTTCTGATAACCAGCGCCCAGCTGAGACCCGGCGAGAATTCAGCGGGACCGGCGCAGCCGCAATCCAGATCGATCCTTCCCCTGGCCAGATTGATACCCATAGCGAACGCATACGCCCCCAGAAGGGCGGCGGCGAGTAACGGTGGAAAAGACCACACCGGTACCGGCAGGGTGAGCGCGAGCGCGCTCTCAGTCACAATAATGAGTAGCGAAATCTCCGGAAGCAGGCCAGGTGGAAGCAGTTCGTAATCGTCGAGTTGCTCGAGAAACTGTTTGAAGTTGCGTGCCTTGTGCACCGCAGCACGCACAAAGATAAACGCCAGTAGCACGCGAAGAACGAGGCTGACAGTGATATCCAGCGCCAAGGGCTAATGCCCCCAGCCGGGGAACTGCAGCACCCGGTTATTCCAGTAACCGCCTGAGTTGTTGTTCAAAGCGTTCATTCTGTTGTTGCAGCGCCTCATTCCTGCGCAGCAAGTCGATGACCATCGCCACAGCGATCCAGTCTATTTCCAGGTCGTCGTGCAACCTTACCGCCTTGCGCAGCCAGTGCACACTGGTGGTATCAAACTCCCAGTCGACCACGTTGCGTCCCCTCATCGGTTGTGCAATGCCGTGATCAACCACTTCAACGATCAGTTGTTGGGTAAACCCCTGGCACTGGCACAGCTCCTGCACTGAAATACTCAAAACCATGTCAGTCATCGTCAGTTACTCCATTGTGCTCGTGGGTCAAACCCGGCTTTATCCGATAACGTCTTCCACAATTCTTTTGTGTCAGCATTGGCAGAGGGCGGCATCACCACCTTCAACAGTGCAAACAGATCACCGTTGCCATTTTTGGTCGGCAGCCCTTTGCCCTTGATACGCAGCCGCTGTCCGGCCTGGCTGTTGGGGGCAATGGTCAGGTGAATGTTGCCGGACAGCGTGGGAACGACAATCTTGGTCCCCAAGGCAGCTTCCCAGGGCGCGAGCGGCACCGTAATCACCAGATTGTGTCCCTCTACATCAAACAGGGGGTGCGGTACCAGGCGGATATGCAGGTACAGATCACCACTAGCTCCGTCACCCTGCCCCGCGCCACCCTGGCCCTTGAGGCGAATGCGTTCGCCGTCCTGCACACCTGCCGGTATTTTCACTTTCAGGCTTTTCTTGACTTCGTGTACCTGGCCATTTTCAAAAACAGGAATCCGGTATTCCACCAATTTGGAGGTTTCCGCGATGGTCTCTTCCAGGAATATGGGCATCTCAATCTCTGCGTCCTGACCGCGCATTCCGCTGCGTTGTTGGCGGAAACCACCCTCGCCAGCGCCGAATATGGAGTTGAAAAAGTCGGAAAAATCACCGTTGAAGTGCCTGGAGTCTGCGCTACCAGCACCACTACTATGCCAGCCCGGCGGTGGCTCGAAGCCGCCTCCTCTGCGACCCCCATACTGGCGCAATTCGTCGTACTCTGCCCGTCGTGTTGCGTCTTTCAAAACTTCATAGGCCTCCGCAACCTCCTTAAACTTTTCCTCCGCTCCTGCGTCGGAGTTCATATCCGGGTGATACTTGCGCGCGAGCTTGCGATAAGCCGTCTTGATCTCCTTGATATCTGACTCCGGCTTGACGCCGAGAATCTTGTAATAGTCTTTGAACTCCATAGTGTTTCCCAGCTGATAAAGTCATAGGACGGCATGTGGGTCAGATCGCAGGATATGTGGTAATCACCGTGAACGACCTGCCCTCTATTGTAGCCATTCTGTCAGTGCTTCCTAGGGCCTGTATAGTACTCCTGTTCTGGCCGCACAGGGCGCAGGAGTATGTTCGCTTGTACTGCCCGGATGGTGAATCCACACCGTTTGCTCTATGCTTTCGGGCAAATTTTGCTGCGCAGATTGCGCCGCGCCTACAGCATGGACGAGCGAGCCAACCAGCTATGACCGAGAAATGTCCCTTCCAGTTCGACCTTATGAACCCGATGACCCACAATGAGCACCTCCCGTTCGCAGCGTTTGCCACCCTGCGCGAACAGTGTCCGGTGTCTTACCAGAGCGGCGCGGCGCAGTTTGGCGGAGATTTTTGGGCTATTACCAAACGCGAGGATCTGGACTTTGTATCCAAGAACCCCGAGAAGTTTTCGTCGAGCGCCAATCTCGCCCACCCGCAACCCGGCGGCGCAGACCCTGAATCGATGGAGATCATGCGCCAGCTCATCATCAATATGGATCCACCCAACCATATCAAATACCGGCGGGTAGTACGCAATGCGTTCACAGGCAAAGCTGTCGATGCACTCGAGCCGTTGATGCGAGAATTTGCAAAAAGCATTATTGATAAGGTCGCAAGCCGGGGTGAGTGCGAGTTTGTTTCGGAGGTGTCTGCCGAGATGCCGCTGTTCGTCATCTGTGCGCTGATGGAGATGCCGGCGGAAAAGCGCCAGACGTTTGCCAGCCTGGTGGACACGATGATCGGCATGGACGATCCGGAACTGGATGTATCGCCAGAAGACGGACAGCTCGCCGCTGCACAGATTTTTGAAATAGCGATGGAACTTGCGGCCAGCCACAAAGCGAACCCACAGGGTGGAACCATGATTCATGCGCTGCTCCACGGAGAGGTAGAAGGTGAGAACCTGGATGAATTCCAGTTCTGCACATTTTTCCTGATCCTTATAGCTGGCGCAGTTGAAACCACCAGGACAGCCACCAGCCAGGGTATGCGCCTGTTGATCGAGCACCCGCAGCAACACCAGATGCTGATTGACGATCCCTCATTGATTCCCGATGCGGTGGAGGAAATCTTGCGTTTCTATCCGCCGTTCATTCATATGCAACGTACGGCGACTGAAGACATCACGCTCGGCGGGATGGAGATCAAGCAGGGCGATCTGGTGAAGTTGTTCTATCCGTCCATCAATCACGACCCGGAAATCTTTGGTGATGACGCAGAGGTGTTTGATATCACCCGCGCCCGACGTATGACCGATCTAAAGAACCAGCATCGTACTTTCGGCGTGGGGCAACATTTCTGTATTGGTTCCCATCTGGCGCGCAAGGAACTGTGCGTGATGTTCGAAGAGATTATTCCACGGTTGCGCAATCCTCGACTGGTGGGTAAGCCCCACAATCTGGTGTCGAACTTCATTCCCGGCATTAAAAAAATGCATATTGCATTCGACCCGGAAAAGCAGCGGTAAGGCAGAGCAGGCCATAATCAATAAAAAAGTGAGGAACAGCGAATGCTGCAAAAATTTATCTGGTGGACAGGTTTGTCAGATTTTCTGGTAGGTGCGGGCACATGGGCGGGCGCGGTCGGTATCGCCACTGCAGCAGAACCGGTAAAGGGGCAGGTGGTACCACTGATTACCCTGGGCACATTCCTGATAATGGCTGCCGCATTGCTAATGTGGTCATCGCACGATATGCACAATCGTGCGCCTGTCTTCTTCTGGCAGGGCCTGGTGCGGCTTTCTGCAGTCGCGGCGGTGATTTATGCCGTTCCTCATCAGCTGGCTGAGACCTGGGAGTATGCACTGCTGGCAATTGATGGGCCGATTGGCCTGGTCTACGTCATCGGTGCGATGAAGGTCACCGGTTGTTCGTTTGGGCAGCTGCTCGCCTGCAGAACGCAGCCACAGTAAACCGCGCGACGTTCAGGTCCACCCTTTTTTGCGAAAGTAGTAAAACAACCCTGCTGAGGTGGTGATGAATATCAGCCACACAGTGGGGTAGCCCCAGGCCCACTTCAGTTCGGGCATCGATTCAAAGTTCATCCCATAGATACCTGTAATAAAGGTCAGCGGTATGAACACCGAGGAAAATACGGTCAGCACCTTCATCACTTCATTGAGCTTACTGCTGATGCTGGAGAGATAGATTTCCAGCAGGCTGGAGAGAATATCGCGATGGGTTTCAATGGATTCGATGATTCGCAGCACATGATCGTGTACGTCTCGCAGGTAAATCCGGGTGCTTTGATCGATAAGCTCGGATTCGCTGCGCAGTAAACCGGCTGTCAGATCCCTGATTGGCGAGATATAGCGTCGCATCTTGATGACTTCGAGCTTAACCTCGTGAATCCTCTCCAATACTGCGGGAGACGGGTTGGAAAATATATCGTCCTCCAGCGAAATCAACGTTTCCTCGAGTTGATCCATGATGTCGAAGTTCTGGTCAATGATCATATCGAGCACAGAGTACATGAGGTAATCCGCACCCTTGTTGCGACCTCTGCCGCGACTGTTTTCCAAACGCTTGAATACGGGCGCCAACACGGCATCTGCTTTTTCTTTGAAGGTGAAGATAAAATTTCGCAGCACCAGCAGACTGATTTGCTCATGTGTAACGGCGAACGTGTCTTCTTGAGACATGAGACTTTTCAGTACCACGAATAGGTAATTGTCATGTTCTTCCAGCTTCGGGCGCTGGTGTGTATTCATGATGTCTTCGAGCACCAGTGGGTGGATATCGAAGTAGTTCCCGATAGAGCCGATGATATTCGCATCCGCAAGGCCCTCCACAATGACCCAGGTAATGGAATCGGTTTCACGGTATTGCAGGATGTCCTCGAGCGAGTTCACCGTATATTGCGTGAAGTGGTCATCGTTGTAATCGATCAGCGTAATACGCGTTTCCGATTGCATAACATCGCCCACATGAATCAGTGAGCCCGGGCCGAGGCCAATTTTGTCGGAAGCGTACTTCAGCGATTGTTGCATGGTGTAAACCCCTTCTTTGCGAATGCTACTCAAGCCAGCGTATTCTTTTGTAGTTAAAGTCGCCTTCTATACTGGGCTTGACGATTTCGAAATACGGCGAAAGATCGAAGTCACGCGGTGTGAAATGGCTGTAGTGCGTCGATTCCAGCAGTACATCGTCGCAATTGCCGGGCGCCTCACCCAGGCAGACTTTCAGGTGTTGCGGGAGTATCGGGTACTTGATCGACTGAAATGCCTGTGCGATCAGGGTTGAGCAGATGGCTTTGGTTGGGTCGCCACTGCCAAACGCGAGCAGGCGGCGACGGTATTGAGAGGGGACTGGCGGCGTGGGTAACAGGTAGCGTACCAGATCAACGATGTTTCGCGTGTCGTAGTGGTACCCCTCGCGATCAAGGACGAACTGAATGGTAGCCTGCCGGTCCTGCTCCGTTAATTTCACCGGCCGACAAATGCGCAGGTTGTACCCGACGTACTTTGAAAGTGGTGAGCGAATAACGCCCTCGACGAGGTCGGCTTCAACGATCATACCCTGGCCTTCCAGCCCGGGTCCCACATACATACACACATGTGACCAGGTCGATTGCGTCAGGTACTTGATGGCGGTACTGACCCGACTATTCCCTTCGATCAGTAGCAGGTCGCCCGGTGCGAGTGATTGGTCCAGTTGCTCCTGGCTCAGTACGGAAAATTGTTCATAGTTAGCGCGCGGCCTGGTCAGAAACCGGGCGAGGTGCGAGCCCAACTTTTGCAGCACGAAATTCATGCGTTCTCATGACCACGTAGGTAAAGCTAAAAAAGGAGACACGCCAAACCATAACCCCGACAACAAAAATTGCGTGGGTTACATGGGTTGTCCACGTTGGACCAGTCTAACCTGAGTTTGTGTTACTAAGCTGTGACTTTTCCCCACTCCATACCGGTCTCGCTCGGCATGCGGTACAAATTCCAATTCGGCATTGCGTGTATTAGAGTAGGGGTGGGTTCATTTAGGCGCCAATATTCGAAAAATCGTTGCGCCGCACGATCTGCCAGAGACCACCGCTGATGAAAGCTGTCTTTACCCTCTTGTTCGGCCTGTTGCTGAGTAATCCTGTCTTTTCCAGTATGCCGTCTGCTGATCACCTGGACCTGACGCAGTCCTGGGTGGGATTCACGGCGCTGAGCATCTTTGTGGTCGCCTACACCCTGGTAATTTTCGAAGAGCAGCTACACCTGCGCAAATCGAAACCAATGCTGCTGGCTGCAGCGCTGGTCTGGGTAGTGATTGCAATCGCCTACAACCAGCACGACATGTCCGCCATGGTAAAGGCCGGCATTCGCCATGATTTTCTGGAGTATGCGGAACTTTTCTTTTTCCTTCTGGTGGCGATGACCTATATCAACTCCATGCTGGAACGCGGGGTGTTCGATGAGCTGCGTTTCGTGCTGGTGTCCCATGGTTTTGGCTACCGTTCGCTGTTTTGGATGACTGGCTTTCTGTCATTTTTCATCTCTCCAGTGGCCGACAATATGACTACAGCGCTGATCATGTGTGCGGTGGTGATGGCAGTGGGTCAGGAGCAGCCCCGGTTTATTGCAGTGTCGTGTACCAACATCGTGGTGGCGGCCAATGCCGGCGGGGCATTCAGCCCCTTCGGCGATATCACGACACTGATGGTGTGGCAGAAGGGCATTCTCGACTTCTGGCAGTTCTTCGATCTTTTCGTGCCGTCAGTTGTGAATTTTATGGTACCGGCCCTGATTATGCACTTTGCTCTCCCGAGGGGAAAACCTGAACACGTTGAAGAGGGTAACCGGAATCGGCTGAAATATGGCGGCATGTCAATCGCGGTATTGTTTGTACTGACCATTGTCACTGCAGTCTGCTTCCACAATTTTCTGCATATCCCTCCGGCATTCGGCATGATGGCAGGCCTTGCCTATCTGAAATTTTACGGCTTCTACCTGCGACGTAAATCCAAGGCGTGGACACTCGCTAGTGAAAATCCACCCCATGCTGATGCAGATCCTTACGACTTCGATGTTTTTGCAAAAATTGCACAGGCCGAGTGGGACACCCTGTTCTTTTTCTACGGCGTTATCCTGACGGTCGGTGGACTGGGATTTATCGGCTACCTCGGCATTGTATCCACAACCCTGTATGGGGAGTTGGGTATAACCCAGGCGAATATTCTGGTGGGCGTGTTGTCCGCTGTGGTTGATAATATTCCTGTGATGTTCGCGGTACTGACCATGGAGCCGCAAATGCCGACATCGCAGTGGCTTTTGGTGACATTGACTGCCGGAGTTGGCGGCAGCCTTCTTTCAATTGGTTCGGCTGCCGGTGTTGCGTTGATGGGGCAAGCGCGCGGGCACTACACTTTCTTCAGCCATTTGAAGTGGTCGCCGGCAATTGCTGTTGGTTATGCGGCGAGTATCTGGGTGCACATGCTGATCAACGGTTGATGGTATTGCACAAACTTTCGGCTACACTAGTACGTGCTGTATTGTATACGGCGCAGGTTCATCAACTACAACTATCAGGAGATAGCATTGATGGCTACCACGAAAGCAAAATCCAAAGCCAGGACAACCCGTAAACGTGCAACCAGGAAGAAGCCAGCTGGCGGTGTTGCTGCGCTGAATCTCGGCAAGTACATGGAAGAAATCAAGATCGGTAACTATTCATGGGATGATGTCCTTAAGAGTACCGGCAAAAATATGGACGCGGTTGCCGAAGCAAACCGGGCAATTATCGATGGCTACACCGATATCGCAAAACGTCAGTACGAGATGCTCAAGGACCTGCTGGGAGAATTACGCAAGGTTCGGGGCGACAGAGACGCAGTGGTTAAAGAGCTCAAGCGGGTGATTGAACGCGCCAGGAAGGACGTGCAGAGCCTGCAAAAAATGGCGAGCAGGACCAATAGCAAAGCTCAGCGTATCGTCAAGAGGCGCGCCGAAGCCAATCTCAAGGCTTGGAAGTTGTTGGTAGCGGAGGCCAAGAAAGCGGTCAGTGGTAAGCCCGCAGCGACCGCTAAGCCGGCACCCAAGAAAAAGGCTGCTCCAAAGCGGAAGTCCGCTCCCAAAAAGAAAGCCGCGCCGAAGAAAAAAGCCGTAGCGCGTCGTAAAGCGGCGCCAAAAAAGAAAGCAGCGGCTCGATAATAACGTGGCACCCGGCTAGCCGACCGCCTTCTGAATTACAGGTTCGGAAGATACGGTCGGCTAGCCGCGGGTATAGTGCGATAACCTAGCGCTGTTTCTTTCCCTTCGCCGCCGGTTTGGCAGCCATTATTTTGGCGATCTTGCCGGTCATCTGCATGCCGGGTACCGCTCCCAGAAAGTCTTTTTTGCCAATACCGACGCCGTTGTGGCGCAGGATGTTGTAGGCAGTTGCATAGTGGAAGTAGAAGTTAGGTAGCGCCCAACCATTCAGGTAGTCGATGCCGCTGAAGGTGATTTTGCCAATCGGCAACTGCATGACAATCTCTTTTGCCTCGCTGCCGACAAAATGGGACGCCTTCAGTCCCTTGAGGAAATCCACGGTGCGCTGAATGCGGGTCTGAAGCTCAGCGAAACTGGTCTCTACATCCGCAAACACCGGGTTCTCGACGCCGGCAAGACGTGCACAACAACCTTTGGCGTTATCAGTGGCGATCTGTACCTGTCGCGTCAACGGGTGCATATCGGGAGCCAGTCTTGCATTAAGCAATACGTTTGGGTCTATGGCTCTGGCTTTGGCATCGCGCGCCGCGATTTTCAAAATACCTGATAGGGTCTTCAGATTGTGTATAAACACCGGTTTGGAGCTGTGGTAGATGAGATCAGTCATGGTAAGGAATTCCTGATAGGGACCAAGGCAAATGCCGC
Source organism: Halioglobus sp. (assembly GCA_041396025.1). Taxonomy (GTDB): domain Bacteria; phylum Pseudomonadota; class Gammaproteobacteria; order Pseudomonadales; family Halieaceae; genus Marimicrobium. The sequence goes on from JAWKZL010000001.1 coordinate 517,165, forward strand.
AGGTATCTTAATGTAGATGGCTGACGCTTGAATAGCGCCAGCTGACTGCATTGCACAGAGTGGTGTGCGAACACGGTGTGGCGTCATGCGCCACCGATCTGGAATCAACTACGGATCTACTGGGAAGTTGGCGGTGGGTTAACTATTATGAAGTGAACGAATCAGTGGCTAATCGAGGTAGACAATGAAACTGGGTATTGCTGGTCTGGGCAGGATGGGTGCGAATATGGCGCGGCGTTTGCGACGTGGCGGCATTGAGGTGGTGGCGTTTAATCGCAGCACCGGGGTGACGGAATCGCTGGCGGAGGAGGCCGGGGTGATCGCTGCCCATACGCTGGAGCAGTTGGTAGCAGCGCTCCCTGCACCGCGGGTTTTGTGGTTGATGCTGCCCGCTGGCGAGGTCACGCAACAGGCGATTGAGCAGGTATTACCGCTGCTGGCTCCCGGCGATGTGTTGGTCGACGGCGCCAACAGTTACTACAAAGACTCCATGCGCAGGGCGCAGGTCGTTGAAGCTGGCGGTGTCGGTTATGTTGATGCCGGTGTGTCAGGCGGTATCTGGGGTCTGGATAATGGTTATGCGTTGATGGTTGGCGGTTCCCAACAGTCAGTAGCCCGGATTGAACCGGCGATCAGGGTGTTAGCGCCGGGGCCGGAGACCGGCTGGCTGCACTGTGGTCCTGTTGGCAGCGGCCATTTTGTGAAAATGGTTCACAACGGTATCGAGTACGGCATGATGCAAGCGTATGCCGAGGGTTTTGCGTTGATGAAAGCGCGCGAGGACTTTGCGCTGGATCTCGGCGGCATTGCGGAAATGTGGCGTCACGGCAGCGTGGTCAGGAGCTGGCTGCTGGACCTGACGGCTGATTTTCTCGCTGAAGACCAGCAGCTGAACAGCGTCCCGCCCGTTGTCGCCGACTCTGGCGAGGGCCGCTGGACTGCGCTCGAAGCGATTGAGCAGGGTGTACCTGCACCGGTCATGAGTCTCGCGCTGATGATGCGATACGCCAGTCAGGGTGGCGATGAGTACGGTGCCAAGTTGTTGGCGAAGATGCGTCAGGGCTTTGGTGGCCATGCCCTCGCGAAAGAGCAATCCGCATGATAGCGCCCTGCCAGTTCGTTATTTTTGGCGCGACCGGCGATCTGTCGGTCAATAAATTGCTGCCCGCACTGTACTACCTGAACAGGGCAAACCGCCTGCCAAAAAACATGGCCATAGTCAGTGTGTCGCGGCGCGACTGGGACACTGACCAGTGGCTGGCATTTATGCAGGAACGCGTGAGCATACAGCTGGGGAAGGATTACAACGCGGCAGAGTTCCAACGCTTTGCCGCGCGCTTCAGCTACGTGCAGGTGGTGCACGAGAAAAGCGAGCACTACCAAGCGTTAAAGCTGGAGCTTAGCAAGCCTCGCGAGGGTGTGTGCGCCAATATCGTGTTTTACCTGGCGATCTCCCCGTCTGAATTTACCACTGTGGTCACCCGGCTGGACGAAGCGGGGCTCAGTGGACAGCTATTTGGCAATCGTATCGTTTTGGAAAAGCCTTTCGGCGATGATCTTGAATCTGCGCGTGAGCTGAACAGCCATCTGCACAACCATTTCGATGAGGACCAGATTTTTCGCATCGATCATTACCTCGGTAAGGAGACCGTGCAAAATCTTTTGGTATTTCGCTTTGCCAATAGTCTGGTGGAGCCCATCTGGAATCGTAACTATATCGACCACGTACAGATAACCGCAGCTGAACACAAAGGGATCGGCACGCGCGCGGGTTATTTTGATCGCACCGGTACGGTACGAGACATGTTGCAGAACCATATGATGCAACTGCTGTCAGTGGTGGCGATGGAGCCTCCCGCGCAACTGGATGCCGATGCGTTGCGCGATGAGAAGGTCAAGGTACTGCGCTCGATACGCCCGATTGCCGCAGATGCCGTCGAGCAGTCTGCGGTGTGCGGGCAATATGCTGCAGGCAATGATTTTGCCAGTTACCGTGATGAGATCGGCGTACCTGAAAAATCCAATACGGAGACCTTTGTGGCTGCCAGGTTTCATATCGACAACTGGCGTTGGTCCGGCGTGCCGTTCTATCTGCGAACCGGCAAACGTCTTCCGTATGACCGCACCATGATCAGCCTGCGCCTGAAACAGCCACCGCAGCAACTGTTTCGCGAGACGCCTCTCACGCATATCGAACCCAACTGGATCGTGCTGTCCATTGCGCCGGAGGAAAGCATGGATATTGAGTTGCAAGCAAAGGAGCCGGGTCTGGATATGTACACGCGCACGTTGCAATTACGCACTTCGTTTCGCGCTGCCGACGAACGCACCACCGGCGCTTATGAAGCCCTGCTTCTGGATGTGATCGAAGGTGATCGCAGCCTGTTCATTCGCTTTGACGAAGTGGAGTGGTCTTGGAAGGTGGTAGACCCGCTATTGCGCTATTTTGGTCAGCAAACGGACGTGATGCGCTATGCGGCCGGTAGTTGGGGACCGGAACAGTCCTCCAGGCTATTTGAGCGTGCAGATCAGTGCTGGCGCGATGATAGCTAAGCATGTTGCCGCGTATTCATCGATTTACCTCCCAGGCATTGCTCATCGAAGCCTTGTACTCGCGGATCGGGGCGCTTGCAAAACGCTGCTGCGCTGAGCGGGGACGCTTTTCCGTCGTGCTGGCCGGCGGCACGACGCCGCAACTGCTTTACCAACAATTGCGCAACCTGGACACAGACTGGACGTGCTGGCATATCTATTTTGGCGATGAGCGCTACTTGCCGGAGGATAATCCTGAGCGCAATGCCAGTATGGCAGCGGCAGCATGGTTGGACCATGTCCCCATTCCGCCCACGCAGATTCACACCGTGCACTACGGCGATGATGTCCACAGCGCAGCGCGCGCCTATGCCCATGTACTGGCACAAGCGCCCGGTATTGATCTGGCACTTTTGGGGCTGGGAGAGGACGGCCACACAGCGAGTCTGTTCCCTGGTAACGAGACTGCCCTCGCCAGTACCGAACTGGCAATTGCTGTTACAGACGCGCCAAAGCCGCCGCCCCAGCGCGTAACTATGACTGCCAGGAGCCTGAGCAGTGCTGCTGCGGTATGGTTTCTGGTGACTGGCTCCGCCAAGCTGCAAGCCCTGCAAAACTGGCTGGCAGGCGCGCCACTGCCGCCGCAGTCGATTTGTCCGGTGAGTGGGCTTGACCTGTTCACTGACCTCGCACTGCCAAATGCCATCACACCAGAGCGCAATTAATGCGCGCTAGAAAAACGGTGTAGAATTCCCGCACCGGTCAGTGTTGTCAGGCCGGCTATTACGCGCAGCCCGAACCGCGGAGAACCTCATGCACATGAAACGTAAACGCCACGCTAAAAGCATAGCTCTCGCACTTGTTGTGTTGTTGTCGAGTCTGGGTGCCAGTGCCACAGAGCGCGGTGCGATTACAGCGATCGCTTCCCTGAATACACAGTTGTCCGCATTTGTGGGTTTCGCCACTGGCGAGGTGTTTTACTGCAATCGCCTGAGCGGGTGTACGCAACTGGAAGGCACGCCCGATTCAGCGGTGACCTCCCTGGATGCACCGGGTGACGGTGACACGGTGAGAGCCTGGGTTGGCTACGAGAATGGCAGTCTCTACTTCTGCACATTGACTGCCGGTTGTGTGCTGCAGGAGCTGTCTTCCCATCCTGCCAGGAGCAAATTACCCTCATGAAAGATTACGATTTACTGGTCTGGACTCCGGAGATGGTGCAGCGCTTCTGGAATTACGAGGCCAACTTTCCCGCCAAGTTCTTCACGCGTTCGCGCCGCTATCAGATCATTCGGGAGCTTGGGAACTACCTGCCACAGCACTGCACGGTGCTGGACTATGGGTGTGGACCGGGCAATTTGATTGGGCCGCTACTCGACGCCGGTTTCAGCGTTGCCGGCATGGATATGTCGCAGTCTGCCCGAGACAGCGTACAAACCCAGTTTGGTAGCAGGGAGCGTTTTTTGGGGGTGTACGACCAGGATGAAATTGCGCGCTCCGGGATACAGTTCGAAGCCATTATCGTAGCGGAAGTAATCGAGCACCTTTACGATGAACAACTCGACAGCCTGTTGACAACACTGCTGGGTCTGGCGGACAGCAACACGCATATTATTTTTACCACGCCGAATGAGGAGAATCTGCAGGACAGTCACATTCTCTGCCCGGTGTCAGGCGAACTGTTTCATCGTTGGCAACATGTGCGCAGCTGGTCGCAGACGACACTGCAATCGTATCTGGAGTCGAGATCATTTGGTGAGATACGAACTTTCACCACTGATTTTGATGTTACGTTGGCGATTCGCGGCAAGAATAACCCACTGCGGGGTCGCTGGTGGGCCGCGCTGCGCAGGACGATCCGCTACCGTCGACAGCCGCATAGAAAGCGTCCGCATCTGGTCGCGGTGGCGAAACCCAACGCTGTGCGCACTTAGCGCCCATCGTAAAACGTACGACGCTGCATCATCGCATTACGTTAATCGACTAACGTACAGGCCCGTAAATCCAGGAGCGATAGGGGTAATGAGCCAGGTTTCACGTTTCCCCGCCGTACCGTTCGCAATAACCTGCCTCGGAATTGCGACATTTGCGGCGATGGACGCCTTTATGAAGGGGCTTTCCATCGCCATGGGCGCTTACAACGCCGTGCTGTGGCGTTCTGCCATGGCCGTGGCACTAGCAGCTGTATTGTATGTGTGCAAGCGTCAGCGCTGGCCAGGTCGCGCGGTGATCCGTCTCCATGTCTTGCGCGGTGTGCTCACCTCGCTGATGGCTTTTCTGTTTTTCTGGGGCCTGATCTATATACCGTTGGCGGAGGCTATCGGCCTGTCTTTCATCGCGCCCCTTATTGCCTTATACCTCGCGGCAGTGTTACTGAAGGAGAAGATTGGCGAAAAGGCAATCCTGGCATCACTGATTGGTTTTGCCGGCGCCATGGTCATTGTCGGCGGGAGGTGGAGTGGGGAGTACAGCGAGGATATTGGCAAGGGTATTGCCGCTATTCTATTGTCCGCTGTGCTGTATGCATACAACCTGATATTACAGCGACAACAGGCTTTGATTGCTGAGCCAGTTGAGATTGTTTTTTTTCAGAATGGCACTATGTTTGTGGTGTATCTGCTATTTGCACCGTTCTTTGCTGTGGTGCCTGCACTGGAGCAGGTGCCGAGCCTGGCGGCGGCTGCGCTGCTGGCGACTGCGGCGATACTTTTGCTGTCCTGGGCCTATGCCCGTGCTGAGGCGAATATCCTGATACCTGTGGAATACACTGCGTTCATCTGGGCGGTGTTGTTCGGTGCCCTGATATTTGCCGAAGAGGTTGCCATTGAAACGCTGTGCGGCACTGCGTTGATTGTCTTCGGTTGCCTGGTTGCCACCCGGCAGAAGCAGCAGCATATTGATCATGTTGAACCCACGGCCATCTGACCCATGACGCATAGCCTGAAAAAATCTTTGCATCGCACACTCTGGCTCCTGGTCAGTTTCTGCATGGTGCTGCCAGGGCAGCCACAGGCCGATACGACGGGTAACTGGGAAACCGTCTATCAGGATGAAGATCTGAGCGTGCAGCGGCGCGACTATCGGGGTTCGGATCTTGATGAAGTGAAAGGGGTGGTGCGGGTAAAAGCCTCGCTCAATGCGTTGGTGGCGCTGTTGCGGGATGCCTCGTTCAATCAGCAGTGGGTCTATCGCAGCGGTGGCGCCCGCATACTACAGCAATCGGGTTATGCGCAGGCGTATGTGTACGGGGTGGTCGATGCGCCTTTTCCGATGAGCGACCGGGATACAGTGGTCCGCTTCGACTTCCGACAGGACCCGGCGACACACGAAATCATCATCACTATACGCAATCAACCCGATTTTCTGCCAGCCGAGCCAGGCCTTGTTCGCGTTCCTGATATGGGTGGCTTCTGGCGGCTAAAACCCGAATCAGATGGTTGGGTAGAAGTGACTTACCAGGTGTACGGCGATCCGGGTGGTTGGATCCCCGTGTGGCTTGCGAACCGGGCCGCGCTGCTGTCTGTGCAGCACACGCTGACCAATCTGAAGTCGGTGGTCGGCCGTTACGAGGGAGTGGTCTCCGAGTATGTCAGTGAGCCCGACGCGGCGGCAGCGCACTGAGAATTTATCTTACATAAGCGATTATCGCGATGAAATGACAGGCCGAGCCAATGAGCACGAAGAAATGCCAGATACCGTGTGCATGGGTCAGCCACTTCAGCTTGTCAAGCAGGTAGAAAATGACGCCCACGGTGTACACCAGCCCACCGGCAGCCAGCCACAGAAAGCCGGCCTCAGGCAAAGCCGATCGCAAGCTGTCCAGATCCAGCGTGCAGGCCCAGCCCATCGCCAGATAAATAATCAGCTGGCAGATTTTTACCACTCGCCCGCGCAGGAAGATTTCCGATAACGTGCCAATGAGAGCGAGCGCCCACACAAGTCCCAGAATCAGGGTGCCACTGCGATTGTTGACACTGACCAGCATAAAGGGCGTATAGGTACCGGCGATCAGCAGGTAGATCGAGATATGATCCAGTATCTTGAAAAATTGCTTGAGACGCGGTGTCTGCAAGCTATGGTATAGCGTGGACATTGCGTACAACAGTACCAGTGTAAGACCAAACACGCTGTACGCGAGCAGGGTTCTTGGATCGCCCAGTTGCATGCCGCGCGCCAGCAGTGCACCGAAGGCCACCAGTGAAAACACTGCGCCTACCAGGTGACTGATACTATTGAGTTTCTCGCCGTAGTACATTGGTGCTGTCCGGTCCCGCCTCGGCTGCCGCAATATTGGTGGTACTGTATATCGCAGAATCCGGTTTTAACCGAGTGTATTCTGTTCTTGCAATATGGCACCGGACGATGTGTTGCAACAAGAAATACTTCAGCTTTTTTTGGCTGAACAGAGGAGTCGCGCGATAAACCTATGGTAATCAGACAGAAATATTCGTGTGTGTATCAACGTCCGACCCCGGTGCGCTGTCGGTTTCCTGTGTTGTTGCAATCCGTGTATGCACTGGCCATCGCGCTGTTGCTGTCGGGGTGTGCAGCGCGTGATACGCGGCCAGTTGAGCAGGCTGGGCACAGTGCCGATGTGATTGAGCACCATACGATCGCACTGCTCGGTGCCAGCGGCATGGTCGGCGAGTACCTGCTGCAGGAGGCTTTGGCCCGCGGTTACACGGTACGCGCTCTGGCGCGAACACCGGCCAAACTCGCAGCGTTCGGTGAGCGTATCACCATCGTTCAGGGGGATGCTCGCGATCCTGATGTCGTCCAGGAGTTGTTGCGTGGCAGTGACGCGGTAATCTCCGCGCTGGGACCGGTAAAAGCCGATGGCGATGCAGCGCTGTTTATCAATACTGACGTCACCCGAAACATACTGCTGGCCATGGAACAACAGGGTATCCGTCGCTATGTCCTGGTTTCGGGTGCAGCGGTAGTAATGCCAGGTGATGAACGCAATCTGTTGGGCTGGTGGATACGCGCGCTGGTGCAGATTGGTCTCAACGATGCCTTGCATGACAAGCAGGCCGAGTATGAAATACTGGCGCAAAGCAACGCCGACTGGACGCTGGTGCGCTGCCCGCTGATTGACCCACAACCCTTCCGTGAATCACCGCTGGTATCGTTGCTCAGTCCGCCGGCATTTCAGGTGCGCGCCGGCGAAGTGGCACGCTTCACCATCGAGCAGATAGATGCCAGTACATATTTGCGGCAGGGGCCATTTCTTGGAAGTCGTGCTGACCGATGAACTGGTTGGTACTATCGAACTGTCATACACTGCATCTTCGCTGAGGAAAACATACCGACCGACCCATGTTTAAAGTACTTCGATGGATTACGCTCGGTGTGCTTGCAATCCCGGTGCTGATGGCCCTTGGAGCGGTTGCGCTGGCTTTCTACACGCTGGAGCATACGGCCGTGGTTGCGCGCAATGCGCCGGCAGACTACACCACCGTTGCGGCGGGTAAGGCACTGGTAAAGCGCATCAAGATTCAGGTGGAGGCAGCCGATGCAAATGGCACCCGGCTCGCTGTCACCGAGGATGAACTCAAACGTCTGGCGCAGCTGGGATCCCACACCTTCAATTGGCTCGATACTGCGTTGAATTTTGACAGTGACGGCATCCATTCGCGCGCGAGCGTACAGTTGCCGGCAAACCCCTTCGGTAGGTATCTTAACCTCGGCGTAAACGTCGCACCTTCCAACGATGGACTAGTGGTGGAACGTATAACTGTTGGACCACTGGAATTCTCCGGGCGCTGGCTATTGCCGATGGCTGCGAGACTGGTAGATGTGCTGCTGCCGGATAAACAGGCGAGCACCTTGCTTGCCAGCGTCCATGGCCTGCGGATCGACGGCGATACTGCGGTACTGCGCGTATTTCCACCGCCGGATGTGAAAGCGCAATTGAAGGCAGCTGTACGCACGCTGCAGGCGTCGCGGTTTCCACCGGGAGAGGAAGAACGCACCGTTCATTACTACGAAGTGTTGCTGGCGATTGGCGGCTGGGATACGCGCTTTCCACTGTCGCTGAACCATTACCTGACACCGTTGATGGCTGAAGCTGCGCAACGCAGTATTCATACCTCTGCAGTGGTAGAAAACCGCGCGGTAATCTGGGCGCTTGTTATCTACTTCAGCAACGGTGCGTTTGAAAACTTACTGGGGAAAATGGTCTCGGGTCAGCGTCGACTTGTTTACTCGCCTGCACGCGTTACCCTCGCCGACCGGCAGGATCTCATGCTGCATTTTCTTTACTCTGCCGGCATCGCGCTCGCGACCCAGCAGGGTGTTGGTGTTGCCGCCGGTGAATTCAAGGAATTGCTGGACTCAGGAAACGGCGGCAGCGGCTTCAGCTTTGCAGACCTGGCGGCAGATCGGGCCGGGTTGAGTTTTGTGACTGCAGCCACGACCAATGAAGAGCAAGCGCGGCAGCTGCAGGAGCGCTTCGTGGCGCGTATTGATGAGGCAGATTTTTTTCCCGATATTGCTGGCTTGCAGGAAGGGTTCAGCGAAGAGGAGTTTGTTCGAGCGTACGGCAGCGTCCGTTCGCGGCGCTACCTGCGACAGGTAGAAACCATTGATCAACGTATCAACGACCTGCCGCTCTACCGGGGCCAATTAGTGCAATAACGGCAAATGCACAGGAATTCAACGCGCGCACTGCCTATCGCTTGGCGATTGCGCCGATCAGTTTGCGCGCGCCTTCTTTCACAGTATGTCGCGTGCGGTGAATCATGCTGGCGGTGCGCTGTTCCTGTATCGCCGCCTGTCTGTCAGCATAGGCCTGGGCGATGTCCTGTTCTGTTTCGAACCGTTCCTGTTCGATCTGACTGCGCAATTGGTGGCGAAGCCTGGGATCCACCTTTTTCTTATCTACCAGGGTGGTCAATTGTCGCATTAGTACTTTGGCTATCCGCTCCAGCAGTTCGTCGGTCACATCTTCCGGAGCAAAGCGATAGCGCTTGACGGGTTGTTGCTCAAGGCAGCGAAAGCCCACATGGACGCTGCTGTCCGCCGCATTGGCAGCGATACGGATGTGAACCATCATCGGCCCTTCGAGGATAAAGGTGGCGCCGCGGATCTCGTGGTGCCGGTTGAGACGGTTTTTACGATGGTAGGCAAAATTGTAGCTGTTCAGAAGTTCTACATGCTGTTGAATGGCTTTGGGGCTGGAAAGGTAGAACTCGTGTGGTTTCTCCAGAGTGCAGCGACAGAATATGTCGATCTGCTGCGGATTGTCCCGGTTATCTGACCTGAACTTGTACTGCGATTGTTTCAGGCTGATGCCGTTCTCGAGTTGTGGGTTCAGCGGATACCGAACTTTTATTTCCGGTGCAATAATGTTCAGGTTATCGACAATCTCGGCAAAATAGGCGTATGCGCGCTGCATCACTGGCCGCAGTTGCTGCTGGTAATATTTTGCCTGTGCTTCGCGTTTTGCGTCCTGCGCCATTTCCCGGGCGCGGATCTTTTTGACTTCTTCCTGCAGGTCGTTCAATAAGCTCATAGGTAACTCGCTGGTTTTCGCTGAATGCAAGCGACGGACTTCATTGTCCTCATCATTCCAAGTATAGGTTACCGGAGGCCAACCAGCGATTGAGCTCTGGATTCAGTCGCTGTGCGGCAATCTCCTCATATCGTTGGCTCTATGCCTCGCTCAGCACGCCCCGCCAGCGCTGGTTGGTACCCGAATGGAAAAAATTACTGTTATCTTTCCATACACCCGGGCTGGCACCGTGCGCCATTTTCAGCGCGTTTTGTTTCATTTCAGTGAACGAAACGCCATGCAACAAGTCCGGCCAGATCGCCTCGTTAACAGGGATATCGAGGTAGGCTGATATCCGCCGCATTTGTCCATCCAGATCGCGTTGCAGATCGTTGAAATGCACGAACAGGATATTCGGCAAATGTCGGTAATCCCACCACGATTGTGCGTGGTGCAGGTGTGACCAGAACGGATAGCCGTCCTGTTCCCAGTCAAAGCTGCCGCGATTCAGCCACATGTCAAACGCTGCACCGACGGAATCTCCGGGATAGGGTATGGTCGGGCCAAGACGGTCGGGTGCGTTGTTGAGTGCGTCGATCGATTCGGGCGTCATGTTGTGCCAGTAGTTCCACATTGACATAAATACGTCGCGGCCATCTCGCCCTACAAAGATGTACTTCACCTCGTCGAAGAAGCGAATACCGTCGAGTGGGCAATGGGTCTTAACGTAGCGCCGGCTTGTCAATTCACTGATTTGTTACACCACCAGTTCCAGCAGTGCGAAGTTGGAGTCGAACCAGGGTGTCAGTTGATCCTGCGGAACCGGTGGTTGCGGTTGCTGGAACACCAGCGCGGTACAGATACCCTGCATCCATGTGGTGCCGGCCTTGTAGGAGGTCGTAATGATGATGTCGTCGGCGCGCGGCACAAACTGCGCCCATTTCGCGCTATTCATCACTGCGTTCTGGTAGTGGCGCAATTGTTGGGGTTTGGTGTCCATGCGGTCTCTCCCACTGAGGTATTAATACTACGCCGCCGCCGGACTATGCGGCCAGTGAACGGGCGTTGGCAAGCGCTTTTTCTGGCCGTGCGCAGTCGTTATGATGACTGGCCGTAACCTAAGGGGCCGCGTCTACACCGAGCAAATCTCGCCGTAGTCACCGTGCAGGCGAGCGGGATAATGGCTCAGGCCTGATGAACACATTCGTGGTGACAATATTATGAAGCGACCTATTTCCTATCGGGCTGTGGCCTTCAACGAAGTCCCGGATTCACAGAACCAGATCCACAGCGATTCAGTCGCTGCGCGCTTTGGCTTCGAGGGTGCCTTGGTGCCGGGCGTCACCGTGTCGGCCTATCTGGCGCACCCGGCAGTAGTCGCCTGGGGCGATGACTATGTCGCCAGGGGTGCAGCCCACGTGGTCGTTGAAAAACCGGTGTACGACGGCCAGAGATTTAGCGTAGAGGTAAACCCGGACGGGAGTGAGGCCTACGACGCGGTATTGATGGATGACGTCGGCAGTGTGCGCGCTCGCGGGCGTTGCTGGTTGCCTCACACGTTGCCGCAACCGCCCCGGCGACGTGGTGACACTCTGCTAAACGCAAACTCCAAGACTCCGATCGGCACGCCGCAGGTCATGCGCGAATTGCAACAGCAGGGGCTGGGCGCACTGCACCTGCATTGGAATGATGCCGCCGAATTGACGACGTATTTCCGCGACGCTGAACAGATGCCGACGCCATTAAACGCGGCGGGCGGACGTCGCGCACACCTGGGGTTTGTGCTCGGCCTGACCAACTGGGCACTGGCTGCGAATGTGCATCTCAATCCCTGGTTGCATCTACAAACGCATTCGCAGTGCTTTGGCATGATCGACTACGGTACGGAACTCATCGTCGAGTCGGCGATAGTCGATCTGTTTGAAAAGAAGGGCCATCACTTCTGTGATGTGGACGTCGCAGCCTTTGCTGCGGCAGACGACACGCCTCTGATGCAGGCGCGGTTGCGCGCCATCTATCAGCTGCGCGGTACACAGGCGTCTGAGTAAACTAACGCTGGGGTCAGCTGATTTCCGCACTTTTTGACAAGGCGGCGATGGCTGCACCTGCTACCACTAGCACTGCCCCCAGGCTGCTGAACCAATCCATTGGTTCGGTGGGAATATCAGTGAGATGCCAGTGATCCAGTCCCGCTGTGAACAGCAGCGTCAGCAAGGGCGCAATAGGCAGCACCGCACTGACCCGCGACGATTGCCAGTAGCTCATCGCAAGACCAAAGCAACCGTATGCGATGATTGTATTCAGTCCACAAAATATCAGTAGCGCCAGCTCAGTGGGATTCAGCGCGCGAATCTGCTGCGGCTGGGCCAGCGGCCACAGCGCCAGCGTGCCCAGCGCACAGATCAGGAAGAGAATGTCCTTGGCATGGTGATCGAGCAGCAATTTTTTTTGCGCCAGACCGTAAACGCTCCAGGTCAAGGCCGCGCCGACGATCAGCGCAATGCCGGTCCAGTATTCGTCCCCGGTTGGCACCAGGTTTGTCAGTCGCTGATGAAAAAACATCACCATGCCAGCAACGAGTGATAGCACGCCGAGCCACTGCACACCGGTAAAGCGTTCCCGGAACAGGAACACGCTGCCCACCAGTAATAGCAGTGGAGCCAGTTGAATCAGAATTTGCGCGGCGCCTGGCGTGACACGATCAAGCCCCCAGATGTACAGCAGGTAGTTGCACAGCAGCCCGCCGATCGCTGCCACAGTAATTACCCATTGCCTGCCCAGCACCAGCTCGCGTAGTTGCGGTCCGCGCTTGAAGCCATACCATAGCAAGGCAATCAGCGCCGATAGTGAAAAGCGATACCAGCTGATGGTGACCGGGTCCATCACATTGAGGACGATTTTCAATGCAATAGGCAGCAGGCCCCACATGAACACAGTCACCAGTGTAAAGCTGAGTCCGAGCTTCCAATTTGTAGTCACAACAGGCGCATGTCCAGCAGCGATACTGCGTTGGGTTCAGCGTTCAATCCTGGCTAAACCGGGGTGATCTGAGCTCAATGGACCGCACGCTGTCCTGGTCGAGCAGTACGGCAGTGTGCGGGTAGTCGCCCGTCAACACAGCGACCAACTGACTGGCTGCATTGACGAAGGCATCATCGTCGGAAAAGTCCAGATAATCTATAGCGCTCGCTACCGAGTTGTTGGCGCGCACCGCCCTGGCGCTTACCGTATCCGGTATGGTGACCACGTCGTCTGAGGGGTCTGCATCAAGCGAGTGCAGCAGTCGTTTGATATTGACGGATGCGACGGCATTGTCCGGCGAACCTCCAGCGACATCCTCCGGCAGGATCGTTGTCTTACCTGCCACTGGTACTCCCAGCGCGATATCGCCGATCATGAAGCGAATGGTTTTGCCTTCCTCGTATTGAAATCCGCCGTCACTGCCGGTAATGCCCTCCAGTGAGCCCGACACGTAGTGAATACCGGCGGTGGCAGGCTCTGTGAAATTACCCGTCTTCACCACGATGATCGTTTCGTCGTTCTTATCTTCGTCATTGTTATCTGACGAGCCGCCAGAGCTGAAAATGAAGGCACATTGACTGCCGACCGCAAATGGCAGGCTCATTGCGACGAGGAGGGCCAGAGCTTGTCGCGTGTTGCCGCGCATCTTCATATTACGCATTATCCGGTAAACAATTCGGCCATTGCCGCACCCGCACTGGCCGGTGGAGCCAGTGTGAACTCTCCAAGATCAGCGTAGGCTTTGGCAAAGGCCGTGCGCTGAGAAAGTCGGCCGATATAATCGGTGAAAGGGCTCTGTTGGCACAGGCCATAGGCCTTGCCCCACAGCACGTTTTGCCCCATGACACAGTCCACGGCGCTGAACTGCGAGCCGCAGATGTAGTCCGTTTTCTTCAGTCTGTTGAGCAGTTGTGGTTCAACTTCCTGATGAAATTTTTTGTTGTAGCGTTCGATAGTCCTGGCATCGCTGGCGGTACCGAGCATGTGGGTGTGAATGCGTATCTGCCACAGCATCATATCCATATGCGACGTGCCAAAGTGCAGCATCTGCAGATAGTCGACCCGCGCTAAAGAGAAAATGTCGGGGGTGGGTGCCAGGCCTTTCTCCGGAAACAGGTCTGCCAGCAGCGACACCATGGCGCCGCTCTCGAGCATGCAATGGCGCTCGCCGTTCGCAAGGGTAAATTCCAGCGCGGGCACGTTGTGGTTCGGATTTTTCTGCAGGTACTCAGCGCTGTACTGCGCGCCGTCATACAGCGCGACGAACTCGACATCGAAGTCGTCATCCAGCAATTCATGCAGTAACCATTTCACGCGCGCGCTGCGGGAGGCCGGAAAGTGATACAGCTTTAATCGAGTGAATTTCATCTGCCGTTCTCTGGTTGTGCCAAGGGCGGTGCCGGGCGATGGCGCCACGCTATGGCGTCTCAAAATAGACTATAGAACCGCTGTTTGACATTTGCCAGCGCGACCAGGGTTACGTGATCGAGGTTAAGCCGCAGGCCCCAGCGGATGCACTTCAAACAGCGTCACTTCGCCGCGACTACCCAGCCGCATGATCGGACCCCAGGTGCCGGTGCCCGGTGATACATACAGCTGTGCCTGTTCGTAGTGAAACAGTCCGACAATGCGTTTGAAGACACGTTTTACCACGAGGTTAAAGGGTACGATTTGTCCGTTGTGCGTGTGACCGCTGATCATCAGGTCTACGCCGGCTGCAGCAGCAGCACTCAGTCCGCGAGGCCGGTGGTACAGCAGCAGCACAAAACGTTCGTGATCAATCTCCAGCTTGGCCAATTCGCGTTCGACCTGCGATGGACTCTCGCTGTCGTCGATGCCGATCAGCTGCACCGGTCCCTGTGTCACACTGGCTGTGCGTAAAACGGTGACACCCAATCGCTGCAAGCGCTGCAATATATCGTCCAGATCCTCGTAGCGCTCGTGGTTACCGATACAAAAATAGATAGGTATAGGACAGTCGCGCAACGCCGATAACTGTTGCTCATCAATGCCAGGTGAGTCGATAAAATCTCCGGTGATACACAAAAAATCCGCGTTCAGGCTATTCACCTGCCGCATCACCCGCTGCAAGAATGCACTGCTGCGCGAGCCGATATGCACATCGGTAATCTGCGCGAAACGCAGTGGTGCAGACAACTTCCTGCTGGCCAGAGGCACCCTGACCACTGAAGGTGAGTAGGCATTCACCACACTGTAGAGCAACAGTGCGACAGCCAGTCCAAGCAGGGTGTACGCCGCTGTCGCAGGCGCCACCCAGCCCAAACCCACGGGTAACTCCGCAACCAGCAGCATGCCCAGCAGCAGCGGGCTGATCCCCAGCCACAGGTCGGCAGCGCGTCGCAACCAGAACACCACACCGAAATTTGCATGTCGCAAGTAGAGCCTGGCGACAATCTGGCTGAAAAACAGTGGTACAAAGACCAGCGTGGTACTCCAGCCGTCCATCCCCAGCCAATTGCAGAGGCGCAGAATGGGGTAAGCAAACAACGGAATGTGCAGTAACAGCACAACCAGTAAAAATTGAACACGACTTCTCATGCTGCCAGCATACAACCTGCGGTGACATGGCTGCCAGCTTGTCGTGTGATGAAGGTGCAGCCTGCTATGTTATGATCGCGCCTGATTGTCGAGCCACCGCAAGTAAGGAATCTCCGATGAAACTCAAGCCGTATCTCGCTGTTACCTTCATACTGCCAGGCCTTCTGGCCGCCAGTGGATGTACCTGGGTCGATGCCAAGCCGGGTGCCAGCCGAGTGACTCTGGTGAAGCCGGAACATGTCAGTCAGTGCAAGCCGCTGGGAACCACGGTATCCCAGGTGAAGGACAAGGTGGGTGGCATTCACCGCAGTGAAGATAAAGTCGCCGAAGAACTGCTGACGCTGGCGAAAAACTCGGCAGTGGACCTGGGAGGTGACACGTTGGTAGCCGAGAGCGGGCCGGTTGATGGTGCGCAGAAATTTACCATCTATAAGTGCCAGTAAGCAGAGCGGCCCTTTAGCGATTCAGCGGGGCGAGTAACTCCAGCGCTGCCAGGTCGGGCCCTCGTTCGTCGCCATCACTCAGGGCCTGGATGCATACATGATTGGCGCCGGCCTGCCAGTGTGCTTCGATGCGGTTAGACAGGGTTTTCTCATCTCCCCAGGCGACAATAGCGTCAATCAGTTTGTCACTGCCGTTGTTCTCGAAGTCGGCATCTATGTAGCCAAACTGTTTCAGATTGTTCTTGTAGTTATCCAGCGCAGTGTAGGTTGCAGTATGCGTTCTGGCGATACGCCTGGCCTCGTCGGCGTTCCTCTCAAGTAATACCATTTGCTCCGGACACAGCAGGGCCTGCGGGCCAAGTACTTCCCTCGCCCATGCGGTATGGGCCACCGGGACGAAGTAGGGATGGGCGCCGTCGGCTTTCTCTATGCTCAGTTTCAACATATTCTGGCGCAGTGCGCCGAGCAACACTGGCGCCTGTTCCTGCGCCATTGCGCCCAGATAAAGCGCGTTGTGCATGGCGTCAAGGTAGTTGCGCATCGTGCTCACGGGCTTTTCGTAGGTATGGCCGCGAATATCCTTCACCAGCGGGGCGTGCGACACGCCCAGCCCGAGTATGAATCGTCCGGGTGCGAGTTCAGACAAGGTCTTGTGAATCGCATTCATTGCCATCGGGTCGCGCGCGTAGATATTGGCGATGCCAGTGGCAAAAATCAGCTTTTTGGTGTGCGCAGCCAGGTGCGCAATGATGGAGAAGGGATCGCGACCCACCGCCTCTGGAATCCACAGTGCCGAGTAACCCCACTGCTCCAGTTGCTGCGCAAACTGCACAGCTTCAGTCGCGCTCATATTGTCGATGAAGGCCCAGACGCCCAGCTTGCCAAGTGCGGTAGACACTGTGGAGTCTCCTCTGTGTGAATTGATCAGACACGCACGTTAGCAGAATGCTCAGCGATGCGCAGCAGGACGTCTGCGCAGCATTGACGAGAGCCTAATATTCCCTCACATTGGGGCGCCCGATACTCAGGAGCTGCCCATGATTACTATTCACCATCTCGGTGTTTCACAATCCGACCGTGTGGTCTGGCTGATGGAAGAACTCGAACTGCCTTATAAACTGGAATGGTATGACCGCGGCCCGGATTTTCTGGCGCCTGCTGAATACCGCGCGCTGCACCCTGCCGGCACTGCGCCGATCATTACCGACGGCGACCTGGTGATGGCTGAATCTACCGCAATTGTCGAGTACATCTCCCAGCGGCACGGCGGCGGCAAACTGTCTGTGGCGCCGGATGATGCCAACTACCCGCACTATCTGTATTGGATGCAGTTTAATAATAACTTGCAGTCCACGCTGTTTATCAAGCTGGCGTTTCAGTCCACCGGTGCGGAACTTGCTGCCGACAATCCCATGATGGCCACCACGACGCGTCGCGAAGAGGGCATTTATCGCGCTTTGGAGCAGCGACTGGGTGAGTCGGAGTATCTCGGTGGCCCGAATTTCAGCTGCGCAGATATTATGTCGATATTCAACCTGACCTCGCTGGCCATGTTGGGTGCACGCGCCATTGACGAGAAGCTGCCCAACACCAGGGCCTACGTGGAGCGGGTCACTGCCCGGCCTGCCTACATCAAGGCCATGTCGATTGCCGGTCCTGCAGCCGCGCGGCCGGCCGTTTGATCGTTGCAGGCCGTCATATTCGCTGCAAGGAGGCGTTGACGCTTTGCCAGGTGACACACTAGAATAAAATAGCAATAACTAGCTTTTATGCAACTGTGGAAACACTGACTATGACCGTCATACGTTTGGGCCTCCTCACGATTTTGCTGGCACTGGCCGGCTGCAACGAACCCACCTCCAAAGGGTCGCTGGAAGCGCAGGCTGCCAGCCGCTCACTGGTGCCGCAGGAACCCGAAATTGCGGCTCTCTACCTGCGCAGCTGTCGCAGTTGCCACACCGTGGCGGCGACCGGCTCACCGCTGACCGGTGATACGGCGGCATGGGCACCGCGAATGGAAAAAGGTATGGGGGTACTGGTGGACAGCGTGGTCAACGGGTTCGGCGGCATGCCACCGCTGGGATTGTGTATGGATTGCGATGCGCAGCAGTTCGAAGCCCTGATACAGTTTATGGCCACGCCCGGGCAGCCCCATGATTAAGCGCCGCAGTGTACTGGGTGCCATGGTGGCGGCTGCAATTGGCAGTCAGGCCGGGTCCATGCGGGTACTGGCGCAGTCCCAGTCAGGCAGCGCGCGGCCAATTCCCTGGCGGAACTGGTCCGGCTCACAGCAGTGTCTGCCGGCAGCGCGCGTGGCGCCAGCGTCAGTGGCTGAGTTACAGGCACTGATCGCCAGCGCCAGCGGCACCGTGCGCCCGGTGGGTGCGGGACATTCCTTCACCCCACTGGTGCCCACGGATGACACGCTGGTCTCTCTGTCGCGCCTCAGCGGATTGATCAACCACGACCCGCAAACGCTGCAAGCGACCTTGTGGGCGGGCAGCCGACTGGGTGATATCGGACAGCCACTGGAGGATGCCGGCCAGGCGTTGGTGAATATGCCGGATATCGATGAACAGACGCTGGCCGGCTGCCTCGCCACTGCAACTCACGGCACCGGTGCCGGTATCGGTTGCATGCCGACCTTTATCGAGTGGTTGCAATTGGTAGACGCGCGCGGCGAACTCATTGAGTGCGATGCGAACAACAACGCTGAACTGTTCCACGCCGCCCGCGTGTCGCTGGGGAGTCTGGGCATCATCACGCAGGTGCGGTTGCAGAACGTGGCACCCTATCGGCTGCGTCGGGAAACCGTATGGCGCGACTTCGATGAGATACTGGAAATCGCGGGCGACATGGCAGACCAGCACCGCAATTTCGAGTTCTATTACATACCGTTTTCCGGTATGGGATTTACCGACACCCATGATCTGACAGACGAGAAGGTGGGATCCACGGAGAAAATCGATAGCAATGAATCGGTGCAGGACCTGAAAATGGCGCGCGATTGGCTGGAGGGTATGCCGAGGCTGCGGCAACTCATTCTCAGTGGCGTGGTAAATACGCTGAGTGATGAAGTGACCGTGGAAAGCTCGTGGAAGAATTACGCCAGCGAACGCAATGTACGGTTTAACGAAATGGAGTATCACCTGCCGCGCGAACACGGCCTCGCGGCGCTGCGCGAGGTTCGCACGGCACTGGAAACGCAGCATCCGGAAGTGTTTTTCCCCATCGAGGTGCGCTTCATCAAAGGCGACGACATCTGGCTCAGTCCGTTCTACCAGCGCGACACCTGTTCGATCGCCGTCCACCGGTACTTTGAAGAAGATTACAGACCCTACTTCAAGACGCTCGAACCCATCTTTCGCAAGTATCACGGGCGTCCGCACTGGGGCAAGCTCAATACCTTACAGCGCGATGATTTTCGCAAGCTGTATCCCCGCTGGGATGACTTTGTGGCTGTGCGCAGAGACATTGACCCGCAGGGCCGCTTCCTCAATCCTTACCTATCCGGCTTGTTCGGCTGACGCGGTGTCAGGAGTCCTGCCATGAAACGTCGTACATTATTGTTGGGCGGTGCAGCCGGAGTACTCGGGCTCGGTGCGGTGCTGCGTCCACGCGAGAGTGGTGAAAATCATTCCGCCTATTTTCGCCAGCTAAGCGCAGCGCTCGATAGCGCGCACCAGGCAAAGCCCACGCTGGTGGTTGATCGCGATGTACTGCTGTCGAATGTGCAAACGTTGATGTCGCATATCTCGGACCGTTTTGCCTACCGTGTGGTGGCAAAATCCCTGCCTTCGCTGCCACTGCTGGAAACGGTCATGCAGGCCACGGGCAGCAATCGCCTGATGCTGTTCCATCAGCCGTTTGTCAATCAGGTTGCTGTGCGCTTCCCACAGGCCGATATCCTGCTGGGTAAGCCAATGCCGGTGGCTGCCGCGCACAATTTTTACCGCGAATTTCCCGGTGGCAGTTTCGACCCACAACGCCAGTTGCGCTGGCTGCTGGATACACCGGAGCGTGTTGCGCAGTACGATACCTTGGCACAGTCACTGGCTCAGGATATGCAGATATGCATCGAGCTGGATGTGGGCCTGCATCGTGGTGGTGTGCATAGTGATGATCAATTGATACAGATGTTGGCGCAGATTGAGCAGTCGCCGCGCCTGCACTTCTGTGGCTTCATGGGCTATGAGCCGCATGTGGTGAAAATGCCGGTGGGCGACCCGCTTACGTATCGTGACAGGGCAGTCGCGGTCTACCAGCACTATGTTGATGTGGCGCGCGACTATCTCGCTGATGCGTGGCCGCAGGACGCGTTGCTCAATGCCGGCGGTAGCCCGACCTACCAGCTGTATGATGCAGGCAAGTTTCCGTTCAACGAATTGTCAGCCGGGTCCTGTCTGGTCAAACCCACCGATTTTGATATTCCGACGCTGGCAGACCACCAACCGGCGTCCTACATCGCCACCCCGGTGCTCAAGGCCCTCGACACTCTGGAAATTCCGGGCATCGATCTGGGCGGAGTGCAGTCGGCGTGGAATCCCAACCGGGCGCGCACCTTTTTTACCTACGGCGGCTACTGGAAGGCCAAACCCGAGTCGCCCAGGGGACTGCTCTACAATTCGCTGTTTGGCCGCTCTACCAACCAGGAAATGCTGAACGGTTCTCGCAGTATCGACCTGCAGCCCGATGACTGGGTGTTCCTGCGGCCGACACAGAGCGAGTTTGTGTTCCTGCAGTTCGGTGATATCGCGGTTTACCAAAACGAAAAAATTGTCGACTATTGGCCAGTATTCGCCGCAAGTGGCGAGCTGCCGACTGCTACCTGGCGCAGCTGACCGCAGTGGTGCAGCCGTATTCCCGGTTCGCGTGAATGCGTGCAACAGCGGAATCGATTCAGGACTCCTCGGTCAGCCCCCACAGGCTGTCACCCGACATTTATCGCACGATGGATACAATCAGTTTCCAGAAGGTGCCTTATCAGCTGGCACAGAGAAAGCTAGAGTGTTGGTTGCGTGCGGGGTTGGCCTAGCTCGATTCGAATAAATGATTGGTTTCCGTCCGTGAAACCACAGCAAAACATACAATCGATGCTTCACCGCCGTCATTTTAGATACTGGAGGAAACAATGAGCGCTTGTCCCTATCAGAACATTCTTGACCCGGATTTTTATGTCAAAGGCCATCACCAGAAGAAACTGCTGGAAATTATCCACAAGGCGGATAAGCCCGTCATCAAAATTGATGACCCCCTGACCGGCATACCCTACTGGGCGGTGCTGACGCAGAAAGAAGCGGATATTGTTTGCAAGGACCCGATGACCTTTTCCAGCGAAGCGAAATCTGCAATGCCGGTAGAGTTTGAGGAGGGCGACCTGGAAATGCAGCGACAGATGATGGTCAATATGGACCCACCCAAGCACCAGAAGTATCGTCGCATTGCCCGCAATGCTTTCACGCCGAAAGCCGTTGAAGCCTATCACGACACCTTCAAGCGTTACGCCAAACAGATTATCGATGCTGTGGCGAGCAAGGGCGAGTGTGAGTTCATTACTGAAGTTGCGGCAGAACTGCCGCTAATGGCGATCCTCGATTTGTGTGGTGTGCCATTGGAGGATCGCAGCAAAATCTTTGAGTGGACCAATCAAATGTTTTTCGTCGACGATGAGGAAATCGGCGGTGAAGACGGCGCCAACCAGGCTCGGGAAGCAACCATCAATGTTTTTATGTATGCGGAGCAACTGGCCAAACAGCACGCGGAGCAACCCCTCAACAATATCGTCGGTGCGCTGCTCGATGGAGAGGTTGAAGACCAAAAGCTGACAACCATCGAATTCCAGATGTTTTTTGTGATGCTGATCGCCGCCGGCAACGAAAGCACTCGCTCGGTGACATCGCATGCCATGCGTTTACTGATGGAAAATCCCGATCAGCTGGAGATGCTGGTGAACGATCCCTCGCTGATTCCCGACGCGGTTGAAGAGGCGCTGCGCTACAACCCGGCCTTTATCGGTATGCGCCGCACAGTGATGAAAGACACAGAGCTCGGCGGACAGCAGCTGAAGAAGGGCGACAAGTTGATGCTCAACTGGCATATGATCAATTTGGACGAAGCGGTATTTGATGATCCACTCAAGTTTGATATTACCCGCGCCCAGCGTATGCCGGAACTCTACCGCGAGCATCGTGCCTTTGGCGCAGGACAGCACTTTTGCATTGGCTCGCATCTGGCGCGGCTGGAACTGACCGTGATTCTTGAAGAGCTAATCCCGCGCTTGCGCAATCCCAGGTTTGCCGGGCCGGTCAAATATGTTCGAGATGCTTTTGTTAATGGCATCAAGGAAATGAAAATAACCTTTGATCCAGAAGTTGCTTGAAGATCGGTGATTAACAAAGCGCTTTAGTAACTGGCGAGAAGCGTGCGCTTCCCACGCTACTGCGCAGGACCCCTTCAGAGAAACGAATAAGGATAAAACCATTGCGAGGGACTCTCATTGGCTAACGTAGTCAGAGCGTTGGTGTCGAACGCGCTACCAAAGCTGTTGCTACTGGTGTGCATGGCGTGGATCGAAGCTGCCTCGGCACTGTCGCCACCCAATATCGTACTGATCGTGGCCGACGATATCGGCTATTCCGATTTCGGTGCCTTCGGCGGTGAAATCGACACACCCAATATCGACGCGTTTGCCCGCGAGGGCGTTCGGTTTTCCAACTTTCACACGGCGTCAAGCTGCGCTCCCACTAGAGCGATGTTGCTGACGGGCGTGGATAACCATCTGGCCGGCGTTGGTAGCATGCGCGAGTTGATGCCGTTATCGCACCGCGGTAAACCCGGCTATGACGGCGTACTTAACGACCGCGTGCAGACCGTCGGCAGCGCGCTGCAGGCTGCGGGGTACCGCACGGCTATTGCTGGCAAGTGGCACCTTGGGATCGAGCCCGACAACCTTCCTCCCGCTCGCGGCTTTGACTACTCATTGATTCAGGCCGACAGTGGATCTGACAACTTTGAGTTGCGTCCATACCTCCCCATGTATCCCGAGGCGCGCTGGTATGAAAACGGTGATCGGATACTGTCTTTACCCGAAGACTTCTATTCGTCGCGATACTTTGTCGATAAAACCATTGAGTTTCTGCAGGCGAGCAAAGCGCAGAACAAGCCCTTTTTCGCCTATATCGCGTTCCAGGCGAATCACATGCCGGTGCAGGCGCCAGCGCAATTCATAGACCGTTATCGCGGGCATTACACGCAGGGGTGGGCGCAAGTTCGCGATGCGCGAATCAAAAAAATGACGGAGTACGGCTTGATCGGCGAGCAGGCGTCACTGGCTGCGGGGCCGACACAGGCGCAGTGGGATGCGCTGACCGAGGAGCAGCAGTATTTTGAAGCGCGTCGCATGCAGGCATATGCCGGTATGGCGACTGCGATGGATCATGAGATCGGCCGCCTGGTCGCCTATTTACGCGAGACTGGACAGTTCGACAATACTGTTTTTATGGTCATCTCCGACAACGGCGCGACGCTTTCGGATCCTTACGACAATCCTTTCGGCCGGCGGTGGCTGGAGAAAAATTATCACTACGAAGTTGAGACGCTGGGAGAGAAAGGTAGCTGGGTAGCGGCCGGCAGCGGCTGGGGAAAGGTGTCCAATACACCGTTTAGCGGTTACAAATTCTATGCTGGCGAAGGAGGAGTTCGCGTACCGTTAATCGTTTCAGGATTGCCTTCCATTCAACCTGGCACCGTGAATCGCAACTTTGTTTACATCACGGATCTTGCACCTACCTTGCTGGAAGTTGCCGGCGCCGAGCCGCCGCAGGAGCGGTCGAACCGCGAATCCATGACGGGCAAAAGCCTGGTGGCAACCCTCAGTACTGGCTCCACTCCGCCGCACAGTGCCGAGGAGGCGATAGGTTACGAGTTTTCCGGCAATTCAGCGTTGTATCGCGGCGACTACAAGCTGCTTCGCGACCAGCCTCCGGTAGGTGACAGGAAGTGGCGGCTTTACAACATCAGCGACGACCCCGGTGAGACTACCGACCTGAGCGAACGCATGCCGGATTTATATCGGGCGTTGCAGGCCGACTACGAATCCTATGTCAGGAACGCGGGCGTTCTACCCATGCCGGAAAATTACTCGGTGGCGACGCAGGTCCTGATCAATATGATCGTGTTTTTTTACCTGCCCAAATACTTGCCATATGTCGGCGTTTTGCTTGCGCTGGTTGCCGCTGTCTATCTCTACTATCGCCGTCGAAGACGTTGACCCGGTTTCCTGCGCTGTGTTGTTACGACGTTTCTGATAGCCAATACTGCAACAGCGGGTGCATCACGATCAGCAATGTCAGGGAATTCAATGACTATGAAACAATTATCAAAATTGTTACTTACCGGCTATGGCATAGCCGCTTTGGTGGCAATCAACGGCTGTAGCCCGGTAGACGATCCCACACTGTTCCCGGCGTATGACCCCGCCAAAGCTGAGCCGCCGCCGCCGAAGCCTGCCGTTGATTTCAACCCGAATCGTCAACTGCTGTGGGGTGATTTGCACATCCACACAAGTTATTCCACAGACGCCTATGCCATGGGCGTGAAAGCGACGCCTGACGACGCCTATATTTTCACCCGTGGCGGCACCATAGAGCATGGGGCAGGTTATCCGATTCGCATCGATCGTCCGCTGGACTTCGCAGCTGTCACCGATCACTCGGAGTATTTGGGCGCCGCACGCGAAGATGATGAAATGGTTCTGCCGCTTGAAGAGCGCAGCCTGCGCGAGCGGCTGCTCAATGACAGCCCGTTATCGCTCGCGCTGGTGCTGGGCAGGATCGCCGGTAACGTCAAGGGCTTTGACAAGTACGCAAACTCGCCTGAGGTCCGGCAGATAGGACTGAATGCCTGGCAACTGATGATTGATACGGCCGACGCGCATTACCAGCCGGGTGTCTTTACCACCTTCGTGGGTTACGAATGGTCATCGATGCCCGACGACCAGAACCTGCACCGCAATGTCATTTACCGGGATACCAATGTGCCCGAATTTCCCTTCACTTCGCTGGATTCGGAAAACCCCGAAGACCTGTGGGACGCGTTGGACAAGCAGCGTGAAGAGGGGAAGATTGTGCTGGCCATTCCGCACAACGGCAATGTCTCCAATGGTTTGATGTATGACAGGGTGCAGTATGACGGCAGTCCGATCACGGCAGAATATGCGCAGCAGCGCACACGCAACGAGCCGATCAGCGAGATCATGCAGATCAAGGGCACCTCGGATACGCATCCGCTGTTGTCGCCGGAGGATGAGTTCGCCGATTTTGAAATCATGTCCTCGCAGCTCAGTCCCACTGGTGCTTACAGCGAGCCGCGCGGCAGTTATTCCCGCGACGCGCTGCGCACAGGCATCGAGTTCTCGCATTCGGAAGGCTTCAATCCGTACCAGTTCGGCGTGATTGGCAGCAGCGACAGCCACAACGCGAGCAGTTCGGTAGAAGAGGACAACCATCACGGCAAGCTGCCGCTAATGGACGGCACGGCAGGTATTCGTCTGGGAAAATCAATCTTCCTGCCAGAGTTCCTGCAACGCTCGCGCAATTGGGGCGCCGCCGGTCTCGCCGGCGTGTGGGCGCAGGAGAATACCCGGGAGTCGATCTTCGATGCACTCATGCGCAAAGAAACATTTGCCACGTCGGGTCCGCGTATCAGCCTGCGTTTCTTCGGCAGCTTTGATTACAGTCCACAAATGATGCAAGGCGTCGATTTGCTTGAGCAGGCGTATGCTCGCGGTGTGCCCATGGGTGGCACCCTTCACTCGCCGCCTGCACGCAGTGCCGACGATCAGGTCGCGGCGCCCACCTTCGCGCTCTGGGCTGCTAAAGATCCCGAGGGAGCTAATCTGGATCGTTTGCAAATTATCAAGGGTTGGGTCGATGACAAGGGTTCCAGCCATGAGACGATTTTTGATGTGGCGCTCTCCGATGGACGTGTACCGGACGGCAACGGTAAATCGCCGCCGGTGGGCAATACGGTGGACGTTGTCAGCGCGACCTACACCAATGCCATAGGTGCGACTCAGCTGAGCGCGTTTTGGCAGGACCCGGATTTCGACCCCGGCCAGGAGGCGTTTTACTATGCGCGAGCTATCGAAATCCCTACTCCGCGCTGGTCAACCTACGACGCCATGCGCCTCAAGGTAGAGGCGCCGCAACCCACCGCGATCCAGGAGCGAGCAATCAGCTCAGCAATCTGGTATCAGGGCGAATAGATCACGCCTGCTGAATCATCACTCGCCGAGAACAGCGAGACAACATTTACCACCCCTACGGATACAATCAGTTTCCAAGACGTGTCTTATCACCCGGCACAGACAAAGCTAGAGTGTAATCTGCGCACTGTGTGGAAATCGCCCGACTGCATTCAGTGGCAATAGAACATAAAACAATAAGGTAAAAGCGGAATGGATCATTTCCAGGACAAGGTCGCGGTTATTACCGGCGCTGCAAGCGGTATTGGCAAAGCATTGGCGCAGCGCTGTGCCAGCGAAGGTATGAACATCGCAATCGCGGATCTTCATGTCAAAGGATTGTCTGCGCTGGCCAGTGAGCTTGAGAGCCAGGGGACTCAGGTCCTTGCGGTCGCAGTCGATGTCTCGGATAGGGTAGCAATGCAGGCGTTTGCGCAACGCTGCGTCTCCGAGCTCGGCCCCGTGTCTCTGCTGTTTAATAACGCTGGAATTCTACAGGTCGGCCAAACCTGGTCACATACATCCGAAGAGTGGGAAAAAATACTCTCGGTGAATGTGATGGGTATTGTTAACGGCTTGAGTGTGTTTGTGCCCGGCATGATTGCCGAGGGAGCGCCAGCACATATTGTCAACACGGGTTCTGTTGGCTCACTGGTAGCGGCACCGGGTATGGCGCAATACACCGCGGTAAAAATGGCAGTGCGCGGTATTACCGAATCGTTGGCGTATGACCTTGCCGCTGTAGGCACAAAGATCGATGTTTCACTGCTGTGTCCTGGCCCGGTGTCCACGTCCATAAGCGATAGCTTGCTCGGTATTGAAGCCGGCAGCGAAGAGAGCAGAGCCAATGCAGAAATGTTGGCACAGCAGCCGGATTTTATTACCCCGGAGCAATGCGCAGCGCGCGTTTTCAAAGCCATCCGGGAGCGTAAGTTCTGGATATTCACACATCCATTTTCCGGTTATTACAGAAAGAATATCGATGCAATTCTGAGTGGCACTAATCCCGTTTATGAAGACGTAGTGTTTGACGAGATTCCGCAGTAAAGCACTGGCCAAGTCTTTTGCTTACTGCAGAGTCGACGAATTCTCGGGTACGAGATAACTATTAGAATATTCCCCGGTGGAGGTAAATATGCGCTTATACACACCCTATGCGGTAATCCTTTCTTTGGTCGCAACGTCGCTCGCCCCAGTAGTGCTGGCGCAGCAGGGCGCAATGCTGGAAGAAGTAATCGTCACCGCTCGTAAGAGGGATGAAAATATCCAGAGCACGCCGATAGCCATTACCGCCATCACCGGTGCTTCGATTGAGGAGTCGAAACTGTTTACTGTCAGTGACATTGAACAGAAAGCGCCCAACCTCTCATTTTCTTCCGCCAACAACGGCAGCAGTGGTTCTTTGCAGGCTTTTCAGCGCGGCATCGGGCAGTTTGATTCCAGCCTGACCACAGACCCGGGTGTCGGTCTGTACCTGGATGGTATTTACCTTGCACGCACCGTAGGGTCCAATTTTGAATTGTCCGATATCGCGAGTATTGACGTCCTGCGTGGCCCGCAGGGAACGCTGTACGGTAAAAATACGATTGGTGGAGCCATCTCCGTGACCACCAAAGTGCCCACCGGAGAAACCAGTTACATGGGGCAGTTGACCACTGGCGAAGAACAGTACGTGTCGTTTTCCGGTTATGCCGAAGCGCCGCTGACAGATGATATTGCTGCAAGTGTGGCTGTGCTGACAAAAAACTCCAAGGGCTGGCAGGAGCGCAACCAGAACGCCGATGCCGGCAACAATAATAGTTGGTCTGCAAGGACGCACCTGAGCGCGAATTTCACCGACACCTGGAATTCGCACCTGGCAATTGACTACACGCATATAGACCAGAATGTGTACCCGCAGGTACTTACAGACTTTAATCCCAACGCGGTTATTCCCAGTTTGTACAATCAATACGTCGGCCCCATCGACGGCGTATGTTGCGAGCCTAACCTCAACGATATTGATCGCAGTGACGCGCTGAACGAACTGGATATCGAAAAAAATAACATGTGGGGTATCAGCTGGATTAACACCCTGGATATGGACGACTTGATACTGAAATCCATCACCGGGTACCGAGACATGGATTCGGATAACTACCGCGATGCCGACAACGCCCCGAACGTGTACTTTGAAGTGGGTAACAGACTGGACACCACGCAGTTCAGCC
The DNA here is from genome assembly GCA_041396025.1 of Halioglobus sp. Lineage (GTDB taxonomy): Bacteria > Pseudomonadota > Gammaproteobacteria > Pseudomonadales > Halieaceae > Marimicrobium. Next base: position 545,668 of record JAWKZL010000001.1, read on the forward strand.
AGGAATTTATCCTCAGCAACGCCTCTGGCACGCGTTTTGACTGGCTGGTCGGTGCTTACTACCTGAAAGAAGACGGTAAAACGACGGCGGATGTCACCGTGGCGGGTGGACTTTACGAAGCCCTGGGGTCGATACCGCTCGATCTCACCCTGAGCTACGACACCACGCAGGACACCACCAGTTATGCAGCGTTCTTCTACACCACCTGGCACTGGACTGACACCACGCGAATCAACGTAGCGGCGCGATATACCTATGACGAAAAGCAGCTGAAGATGTTCACCATAAAGCGTGCCAGCCAGACACCCATTGCAATACCTGGACCTACTGGCCCCGCTTCCTGTAGCGATGTCACGCCCGACGGCAATGGCTCACGCTTCAGCTGTAAGGACGACTGGAGCGAGATATCACCCAAAATTGGCCTCGACCACGACTTCAGTGATGAGATCATGGGCTATAGCAGCATTGCACAGGGTTTCCGCAGTGGTATCTACAACGGCCGGCCGACCTCGACGGAGCAGATTTCAGTGGCTGACCCGGAAACACTGACCAGCTATGAGATAGGTTTGAAGACGCAGCTGTGGGACCGGCGGCTGCAGATTAACGGCTCGGTGTTCTACGACGACTACAAAGACCAGCAATTCCTGGTAAACAGGCCGTCCGCATCGCAGGCGCAGGATGCGCTGGCGTTGGTGGTAGCTAATGCTGCCGACTCCACGATCAGTGGTGTAGAGCTGGAGTTCACTGTGCTGCCGATAGATAACCTGACCCTGACCGGCGGCGCATCCTGGCTGGACACGAAGTACGACAAGTTTGATTCGTTCAATCCATCAACCGGGGAACTGGAAGATCTCAGTGATCGAAAGTTTCAGAACGTGCCTGATTGGACGGCAAGCTTTGCCGCGATATATAACTGGGACCTCAGCGGCGGCAGCACGGTCAGGCTGCGAGGTGATGCCTACTATAAAGGCGAGGTTTACTACGCCAATGATTTCGCCTGCAGCTGTTTTGACCGCCTCCACACCGATGGCTTCACCACGTACAATGCTGGCGTCACCTATATTACTGCCGATGGCAAGTGGGAGTTGGGCGTGTTTGGCCGCAACCTGAGTGATGAACGGGTGATCAACGGTGGCTTCGGGGTCGACGCCTTCGGTACAACCACGGCCACATATACCGCACCGCGTACTTACTACGCCAGTATCAAATACTCCAACTAGCGCTTCGGGGGAGGAGTACCTTTCAGTTTAGTGGGTCATCGGCTACGCTTTAGCGCAGAAATACGGTGGGCGGGAGTGGTTCGATGAGTCGCTGGGACGGGATTGACGAATTCATGCATGTTGTGGAGACCGGCAGTTTTACCGGGGCTGCCGAGCGCCTCGGCATGTCCAAGTCCTACGTCAGCAAGCAGATCAGCCAGTTGGAGGATCGATTAAAAGCGCGACTGCTACAACGCACCACCCGCAAGCTGACACTCACGGAAGTCGGCGAAATCTTCTACCGCGAATGCCTTCCCATGGCCGAGCAATTTGAGTTTGCGGAGTCCGCTGTTGCCGATATGCAGCAGAAACCCCAGGGCACGCTCAAGCTCGCGCTGAACAGTCGATTCGGTGTGCAGTATATGGCTGGCGCAGTCGCGGCATTCTCGCGATCACATCCCGAGTTGTCGGTGGAAGTGCACTCCAGTTTTCGCGATGTCGACCTGGTGGCCGAGGGTTACGACCTGACGATCCGCTACGGTAAACTGGATGACTCGTCGTTGATTGCCCGCTCCCTTGGCGGACACACGTTATGCATTTGTGCTACCCCGGAGTATTGGAAGGCCAATGGGCAACCGCAAAGGATGGAAGCGCTTGCCGATCACAACTGCCTGACGGGGCCCGAACGTTACTGGATGCTCAATCCCTCGGAAGGCGTAACGGCGAAAGTGAAAGTGTCTGGTAGCTGGCTCAGTGAAGACGGCGCCACGATCAAGGCTGCGGCCTTGTCGGGCATCGGTATCGCCCAGCTGCCTGATTTCTATGTCAAGGATGCGGTGGAAGCCGGCAGGCTGGTCAAGTTACACCAACCCTGGAGCCATTATTATCGAGAGACCTGGGCGGTGTACCCGCACAGCAAACATCTGTCTACCAAGGTGCGTTTTTTCATGGATTTCCTGGTGACGTATTTCGCCAGGGATTTTCACTGGGACATAGACACATTGAACGAGGATAAGGATCAGCTGATACATGGGAAATTGGTGTTGTAAGGCCAGTGGTGTCGCAGGTCGATACCATCGATTCAATGCCGTTGTATCAGTTCAATACGGTAGCCGTCGGGATCCAGAATCATGGCGATCGTCACCGGCCATTCAGCCAGTTGCGTGGGCGGCGTCTCACAAACACATCCGTATGCCACGGCCGCCTGAAACACTGCCTCAATGTCATCCGTATAAAGGTAGAACTTCCACAGCGCATCATCACCGTGATCGATAGCCGAGCGCTGTGTGGTTTTCTGCGCCAGCTGCAGCTTACCATCCGAGCCCTCGCTGCCGAGCACGATTTCCCGGGCGTCGGGTATTTGTATTCGCTGTTCCGTGGTCAGACCCAGTACCCGGGTGTAGAAATCCTCGGAGCGTTCCAGGTCGGTAACGCTGATGCAAAACTGTCCTAATCTTGATGCCATAGAATTACGCCGGTAATTCAGGGTTTAGACGATCCAGAATACTCTGGGTACGTCTGCTCAGGCTTTGATCGTTTCTTTTGCTGGCTGGAAGAATCCAGAACTGTCCGGCGCTGATTCCCTCAAGGCAGGTCTGTGCGACTTCTTCCGGCTCGGTAAGCTGAAGATTGGCAATGCCGCTCGCCTTGGCGAGATCGGCCATGCTGGTGTATGCAACCGGTTCATTGTCATCGCGCAACGCTGCCGGGCGATTGCGCATCGAGTTGAGAATATTGGTGTTAACCAGGTGAGGGCCGGGGAACAGCACGTGGGCTTGCAGCGCGGCGCCGTCCATCTTGAACTGGTAGTGCAGCACCTCGGTCATGCTGGTCACCGCCGCCTTGGTGGATGCATAGATAGGGGTGGTCGGCATCGAGGTCAGACCACCATTGGTCGATGACGTATTGACCACGTGGCCGGGCTGTCCGTGGGCCAGCATGCCCGGAACAAAAGCGCGAATACCATTGGCCACGCCCAGCACATTGACACTGAAGCCCCACTCCCAGTCTTTGGGGGTGAGTGTCCAGATACGACGCTGGGCCTCCTTGATGCCGACCCCGGCGTTGTTGCACAGCACATGAACATTACCGAATGCCTCGCGACTCCTGCTCTCCAGATTCGCCATGGACTCCGGGTCGGTAACGTCCGCTTGCACCCATTGCACGTTCAGGCCCTGCGATTTCAGCGCCGCGCCTGCCGTTTCCAGTGCTGCCAGTTCAATATCGGCCATGACGACGTTCATTCCACTGCGGGCAAACAGCTCGCACAGGCAACGGCCTACCCCGGATGCGCCGCCGGTTACCACGGCAGTCTTTCCCTGGAATTTTGTATCGAATTCGTGTGGCGTGTTCAGGAGACTACCTCCAGTGTTGTTGGAATCTGCCCATCGGCAGGGTAGGGACCTGTCACATAGAACTGGGAGAAATATTTACGAAAACGCATTATAGGGCCGTCTCCGTCACACAGGATTGGATTGCGCAGATGGAATTTGTGGTGCCAGATCGGTATATCGCCTTCGACACCGCTCTGGCCGTTGGTCAAGGCGATAGCAGCCTGTACCGCCTGGTACTTGAAGGAGTCCTGCGCATAGCGCTCGTGGGTGTAGGCAAAGCGTACCTCGACCGTTTGTGCGTTCACTGGCGTGACCAGCGTTTGCAGCAGGTAGTCAACCAGTCCTGAAGAGCGCACCCATTTCTGTCCCGCGCCGTTTTGTACCACTTTTATCGAGGATTCTATCTCCAGTTCCGTGCCGCTTTGGTCCTTCACCTTGCGCTTGCCACTCACCTGGCTGCGACGGATATGTCCCTCGTAAGTGGTCTCGCCCATCGGCACCGCCTCCATTTTGTGCACGTATTTGAAATGCGCTACGTCCACGCCGTTCTCAGCAATTTCCTGCGGGCAGGAGTCGAATGTCCATTGGAAACGGATCTGGTCCACCCAGTCGGGATTATCGATTTCATCGAGCGCGATTACCTGGTGATCTGGCGCGGCGTCCTGCGGGTGGTACCAGGCCCAGATCACGGCATTTTTCTCGCAGACCGGATAGGTCTTCAGGCAGGGCTTACCAGCAACCTTGGGTGGTATGCGAGTGGCATACGGAATGTCTGTAATGACCCCATCGGTATTGTACTTCCAATTGTGGAAGGGGCATTGGATGGATTCGCCCTGCACGGTGCCACCGTAGCCCAGGTGGGCGCCCAGGTGCGGGCAAGCCGGGTCGGAGAGCCCCACCTTTCCCGACGCCGTGCGAAACAACACCATGTCCCTGTCGAAATAATGGATGTTGCGAACCTCACCCACCGCAAGTTCATCGCTGTAGCCGATACAGAACCACCCAAACGGCATGGGTATTTGAATTCGATTCGACATGCCTGTCCTCCTCCTCTTATTCTGCGTGCTTGCTAGGCAAATTCTGATTTCAACGGACCGATGCGTTCTGCGATGGGCAGCAGTTGGGCCGCATCCAGGTTGTAACATTCCAGCGCATTCCCGCCGAGTATCGCTGACAGTTCCTGCTCGGGTATACCACGCATGTAGTTGAGCAGTTTTTCCCGGGTCTTTGGCCAGGAACCCTCGGGGTGCGGATAGTCCGTTCCCCACATGATGTTGTTGATACCGATTTCGTGCCGCACGGCGGTAGAGCCCTCGTCAAACAGGGCGGACGCGCCGACCCAGCAATTGCGCCGGAAGTACTCGCTCGGCGGCATGGTGAGATTGCTGCGAAAATCGCCCAGCTTGCCCGAGGTATGCTTGACCGAGGCGCGCACATCCATCATTTCCAGCATGTGGGGGACCCAGAACTCACTCACCTCGGTGATGACAAACTTGAGTCGTGGAAACAATTCGAAGACACCGCCAAAAATCAGGTGCCAGATCGGTCGACTGGTCCACCAGGCAAATTCGTTGAGGTAAATGCCCACGGCACCCGGCAGTGAAAAGTCATAGTCCGGCGAGGGCCCGGAGTGAGTGTGAACCACCATGTCGTGCTCTTCGCAAAACGCCCAGATTGGGTAGTATTTGGGGTGGTTGTACGAGTCCTTGTCGCCCATCAGCGCGGGAATCAGAATGCCCTTCAGGCCGTTGGCATGTGCCCACTTCACCTCTGCCAGCGCCTCGTCTACATCGTACAGCATCAGTACAATGGCCAGCCCGATACGGCGCACGGGTTCCTCTTTGCAAAACTCCGCGATCCATCGATTGTGCGACCTGGCACCGGCCCATTGCAGTTCGGGTTCGCTACCCCAGGGTTTCAGGCTCAGTCCGGCCCCGAATGGCGGTGCGTTCATCTCGGTTATGCCGTCCGGAAAGAGGACTTCTGCAGCAACGCCATCGCCGTCGATCACCCGGTTGCGCACCGCGCCATCCCACGCACCGCTCAGTCCGTCGGAAATCCCCTCACGCCACTTGTCGTTGAAATCGGAGATCAGGAAACTTTCTTCGGCCCGGCGAGTTGCTTTTATCTGCTTCGGCAGGGCCTCGTCAAACGCCTTGTGATACTTGCTGTCGAGGTAGTCTCGATATCCCGCCATCGGCAGGCCGGCGTGGCCATCGGTTGAGACGATTAAATAACGATCCATGGGTGTTGCTCCTGGTGACACTGCAGTGGGTCACTAGTGGTTTACGTTCTCCGGCGCTGCACCGGATGACACTGACAAATTTATGTTGTGAGACTAACAGCCACGCAACTTAATCCCGAATTGGTCCACCGTTTTTACCCGGCCAACGGCTGCCGGAAATGACATCGACATACGGCCAGAATCCTTCCGGGTCCAATGGCTGGGCAAGGCTGATCTCCCTGCTCAGGTATTGGGGCCACCATAGATGCGCCGAGATCTGCTCCAGCATAGGCAATCGTGTGGCGATCGGGTCCCACGGGCTCTCACGCAGGGTGAGGGTGCCATCCAGCGCAATTCTGTGTCCGGGCCCGTACTTGCCGCGAACGTGCACCACGTGGGGCGGAAAATCATAGCCCTTGCCGCCACCGACCTGACGAGACACCTTCACCCACCATTCATTGCGTTCGAGTCCACCCTTGAGCGGGTCCTCCTTGCCCAAGGTGCCCTCGAACTCGACGAATGTATATCCCTGATGGGCACAACGTGCGGAGACTTTTTCCTGCAGGCGGAAGTAATCAGTCTGGCAGGGAAATTTTGGCTGTCCGTTGGTGAACTGACTGATGAATATTGCAGATTCCTGGTCGATGCCATAGCCGAGCGCGTATTCACCGGCGATGCCACGGTAGCTCGCATCAGCGGTGATCAATATCCCGTATTCGGGTTCCTCGTTAACCGGCAGGTTGTAGATGGTCAGCGTGACGTTAGAGGTGTCGCTGGTGTCGATGCCAGGCGGCAGCAATGCTGCAATTTTAGCTGGATCGGTGCGGTAGACGATCTTCAGCATCGGCCACTGACTGATTTCTCCCGGACTGGTGGCAGGTTCGCGCGTTGGATCGGACATCAGGGATTCCTCAGTGTTATAGGTATCGGAGTATGTGGTCAATCTACACTTGGGTCGGGCGCGGAAAAACCCCACAATCGTGATAAGAGCGTTTCCAACCGGTTGGTAATACCCTGATGTTTCCTGCAACCACAGCTCGCCTGGTGCACCCGTGTTCTGCGGACCGGTTTTTACCGCAGTTGAGCGCGTTGAAATGCGCCCATGCTTGCAACAGAGGAGCGCCTGGATTTCAGGTGGCGGTGTTTAAATGCGCTCCACTGGTTGCGCCACCCGGGTATAACGCTCGGCCTTTGTCCCAGCGCGGCCAGTGCAGCATTTACGACCTGTGTTGGATTCATGCCGTAACTGATCCGCCGCGATTTTGTGGCACCCGGGGACAGTGTAAGAAAATCGATATTATGATCGCTCAGTTCGTAGTGGAGCGCCTCGCCAAGGGCCAGCTGATAGGCCTTGCTGGCCGAGTATTCCGCCATGAACGGCAGCGACATATGTCCGGCGATAGAACTTACCTGAATGATGGCGCCTCCACCTGCTGCCGCCATCCGTGTCGCAAAATGCTGGATAAGCTGCAGTTGCACGAGCGTATTCAGTCGCAGACTATCCTCCGCCTGCTGCGCCGAGCGATCCAGGAATCGGCCGTGATAACTCTCAGCCCCCGCATTGTTCACGAGCAGGCCGATGTCAATGCTCGCCGTGGCGTCGCCGATAATGGACAGGTACCGTGCATCTCTCAGGTCGCAGACGACAGCGCTGGTTTGAACACCCCAGGTTGCGGCCAGTTCGCGGCATTGTGTCTCCAGAGAGTTGGCATCGCGAGCCAGCAGCGCAAGATTGCAGCCAGCACGGGCCAGTTGGCTGGCGAATTCTCGACCGATGCCCGCGGTGCTGCCGGTAACGAGCGCCCAATTGCCATACTGTGAGAACTTGCTGATCGAGTGTGGCTTTGTCATACAGATTGTGCCTGCCGGTTTGCACTACAGCGAGAATTTGTGCCCCCAGATGCTGGGCATGGTGGTTTTGGTCGGCGTGTAGTCGGTCCAGTCGATTTGCAATCCACCACAACCAAACTCCAGCTCGAAGCCGCCTGGTGTGCGCATGTAAAACGACAGCATGCGGTCATTGGTATGGCGGCCGAGCGTGGAGGTAACATGAATACCGCGTTGCAGTACCCGGTCGAGGCAATAGCCAACTTCGTCAACGTCTTTGACTTCCAGCATCAGGTGAATACAGCCCGCAGGGTGATCACCACCAAACAAGGCGATGGAGTGATGACGGCTGTTCTCCACGTGCAGGAAATTGAGCCCCAGTCCCGGATCCTCCGGATCTTCCGAGAATTTGAAATGCATATAGTCGGAATCGCCAAAACCCAGAACTTCAGTATAAAAGCGATGTGTTTCGACCCGATTCGCGGCGGGTAACACCGCATGTCCGAAGCCGGCACATCCGTTGAAGCCCGTTTCGAAGGCCGCAATGCCCAGCGGCGAGATGAACTTCATATAGTCCAGATCAGCACCGTGATAGAGTTCCAGCGTATTGCCGGCAGGGTCCTTGAAGCGAATCAGGTCGCGAACACGGCGCTGGGCAATCTCGCTCGCCGTGCCTTTGACCACTGCGACGCCCGCAGCTGAGAGTTCGTCACAGGCACTGAGGAAGTTGGCTTCATCCAGCAATTCCAGGCCACAGAGCTGCAGCCGGTCAGTCTCGCCTTTGACAACCGCAAGTCGAAACGGTCGTTCATCCATCTTCAGATACACGGTGCCATCGTCCGGCATTCCCGGTGCGACCATCAATCCCAACACCTCGGTCCCGAATTCCAGCCACTGCTGTGGATCAGTTGATTCGATCAGGACGTAACCCAAGCTACGTACATTCATTGCAAAGCCTCGCTGCCCGGAAGTTGCCGGGCGCCCTGTTGTTTATGGTGAGCCCAGGAAGGTCGCACATTCCTGGTTGAAGAGTTCAGCGTGCTCCACCATCACCCAGTGGCCGCACTCGGACAGGATGATGAATTTGAGATTGGCGCAATTCTTGGCCAGCGCCAGCATGCCGTTGTCGGGCATCATGCGATCATTAGTGCCCCAGAACGCCAACACCGGACAGGAAAGTTCCGGCAGGCGATCGACGAGGTACGGGATATCCATGGTCATCATGACATGGCCGTTCATGATTGCCATAATCTGCGAGCGCTCAGCGACGAGTTCGTCGGTGGCGTACTTTGGGTCGTGGGTTAAGCCGAACGCAAACAGGTCCTTCATGACCGCGTCGGTAAGCGGTTCGCTTGAGGTGTACACCTCGAACATTTTCTGCATGCCGGGCATTTGCAGGTACTCTTCACGCTGACTCATGCCACCCGGTGCCATCAGAATCAGCTTTTCGACCAGCTGCGGGTGTTCCAAGGCCAGGCCAATGCCCACTGCTCCGCCCAGTGAATTGCCGACCACGGAGCACTTCTGCACGCCGATTACATCGAGAGTCTGTTTGACACATTCGACAAAAAACGAGAGTGGATGGTTTACGTTATCGGGTTTGTCGGAAAAGCCGAAACCGATCAAGTCCAGCACGATGCAGCGATAGCCCCGGTCTGCCAGCCAGGGATAGTTCTGCTTGAAATTGCTGTGGCCGCTGGCACCGGGCCCCGAGCCGTGCAGGAAGACCACGACCGGACCCTCGCCGCGATCAATATAATGTATGCGGTAGCCGTTGGCGCACTGAGCATAACGTTCTTCTGGCAGAACTCCATTGAGAGGCATGGCTGAATCCTTTTGTTACAACGACAATTTGGTTTTCTTTTCGCTGGACTGCGTACCCACAGCTGGCACTCAGAGACTTAAATCGGTAGGCTCCTGGCCGAACAACAAGCCCCCGAGATTGGTCGCGAAGGGGTCGGAGATATTGGCGATGTGCGCCTGGCTGGCGAGAATATCCTGGTGTCGGGCTAGCATTTCACTGCCATTGCGAATCGCGCCGGAACCCGCCGCCTTGAGCATTCGCGAGGAGATGGCGACGCATTGGTCAGCTACCATCGACGTTTCGTAGCGAAAGTGGGCGCGGTCTTCCAGCGAGAGCGAAGTGCCCGCGCGTGCCGCCTCCATTAACCGGTCGAAGCTGTGAAACATCATCAGCTTCATGTGTTCGATTGCGGATTTTGCGTCAGCCGCGACTTTCCGCGCACCGGGGTCGTCTCGCATCGGCACCGGGCCAGCGACGCGTGTTCTGCCAACTTCGGTGTAGTTGTCGAGCACGCCCTGGGCTGCGCCGAGGGAGGCATTGCACACTGCGCGGGAGAAAATCTGCATAAAGGGCAGCCGATATAACGGTGCTTTCGTTGCATGCTTTTCACCACTGCGATCTTCTTTCATCCTGTGGACTCTGTGCGTGGGGACAAACTTGTTGGCAACCACGATATCGTGGCTGCCGGTGCCCTGCAGTCCCACCACGTCCCAGTTCTCCTCGATCGTGTAGTCTTCGAGGGGCAGCAGGAAAGTGCAGTAATTCTGCATGTCCCAGGGAGCATCTTCAGTAGGAACGACAGCACCGAGAAAGACCCACTGGCAATGTTCGCAACCGCTTGAAAAGCTCCAGCGACCGCTGAGCATGTAACCGCCGTCGACAGGTGTGACCATACCCATGGGTGCATAGGAGGATGATATCAATACTGCCGGGTCTTCACCCCAGACGTCCCTGGACGCCTGCTCGTCGAACAAATTGAGCTGCCAGTTGTGCACCGCCACCACACCAAGCACCCAGGCGCTGGACATACAGGCCTCGGCGATTTCCAGCCCTACGGCATAAAACACCTGCGGGTCCATCTGGTAACCACCGTACTGTTCAGACTGAAGGATCTTGAAGAAACCCGCATTGTGAAAGTCAGCGATCGTTTCATCCGGTACTCTGCTCTGAGACTTACACTGCTGTGCACGCTCACGCAGTACCGGTTGCAGATTTCTGGCAGCCTCAATCAGACGCACCGCGCGTGGTGAGCCCATGCTGTACGCCGAGCCATTTAAACCAGTTTCCGCTACATCATTCACAGAAATGTCCTTATATTTTCGACGGCTGTAACCATAGCTTGCACGTTTGCAGAAAATAAGATGCTGCAGGTAAATTAACTGTCCACGGATAGATGCTAATCAGGGTGGAGTTCGTGACTGAGAGGGCGTTCGCAAAAGGTCGCCGGGCGCACTGTAACGTCGGCAGAATTTTCTCGTCTATCGTGTTGAGGCTTCTGTCATGAAGGGTGTATTGGCGACACCGCGTTCTATTCGGGCGCGAACGGTTGGCCGATTTGAACTGCTTCAGGGCCTTCGAATAGCATTGTCGCTTTTTCGATGGAAACGGAAAACAATGGCCTTTTGGGCAGACCCAGTGCGCGTAGTTCAAGCGCGAGTGGATGTCTGTCTCCTATGGTCGGCGCCTTTCCGCCGAGCGCAAAGGTGACCCCGCTGCCAGTGTTAGTGCCGTAGGTTTTCCACGCTTTGCCGTCGCGAATTGCCAGTGATGCCGCGCGTTGTTCTTTCGCTGCGGCAGTCCCGCCCGTTTTTGCGGTGAAGCCATATACCAGTTCGCCCTCATCGTAAAAACTACCGCTTGCCTGTCGTTCGCCAAACTCGATATCAACGCGCGCAACCCACTTGGGAAAGCCCCAGATAAAGCGCCCGGCGTGTGTGGTGAACTCCTGGTCCACAGGCATGCGGTAGACAAAGTTGCCGACACGGCCTGTTGCCATACGCTTGAGCGCACCAAAAAACGGGAATGGCTTGTGTTCTCCAGGGGTGAGCACAGGAAAGATGATTGCGCCCTCGTTGTAGTCACCCAGATCATTCTGGCGGTAATCCACGAACAGCAGTTGCAGTATCGCCTTACCGGGAAACAGTTCGATGACGCGAAAGCCGGTGTGCTGAATCATTGTCTGGGCCACCCTGGCATCAACCAGAAATGCATTCATCAGCATGGACGCTTCTGCAACGACTACCGGGAATGTAATGGCTTGACCGTCGATCAAATAGTGCGTTTGGTCTAACTGATCGCACACTTCATTGGTGTGGCGATGCTCGCTGTGCCCATCCACGTCACGATGGATTGGCAGTTCTTCGAACAGCGCACCGGTTGCTTTCATGTTAAGTCTCTCTCGAATTGTTGTGGGGCAGAGGAGATACGTTATAGCCAAAGAAACAAGCCTATACCAGTGTTTTTGCAGAACGGCCCAATCACCTTTGCCGCGAACTCGAATTACGACTATTGTACGCATTGATACGACCCCGGTTCAGGTCGTGAGATGAGGATGCAATGAGATGACGGCTTGCATGGTCGCGTTCCTGTTGGGCGCTGTACTCTGGACCCTGTTGGAGTATGTGTTGCACCGCTTTGTGTTTCACGCTCGTTCAGCCCGAGGTCTGGGAGCGACGGAGCACCGCAAACACCACGCACAGGTCAATTATTTCGCACCTGCCTGGCAGAAAGCACTCGCCGCATTAGTCGCCACAGCGATACTGCTGCCGCTTTTATCATCGCTCGTAGGGTTACAGTCTGGCAGTGTCTTTACGTTGGGTTTCATTGGCATGTACCTGCTCTACGAAGTGCTTCATCGCCGCGCCCATACGCGACCACCTCGCAGCCGTTATGGCCGCTGGCGACGCAAGAACCATTTTGCACACCACTTTGTCGATCCGCGTCTCGCCCAGGGTGTTACGACCCCATTCTGGGATTTCGTGTTCGCTACCCGTCTGCGTGTCGATCGCGTGCGAGTGCCGCGAAGAGTGGCGATGCCCTGGCTTGTTGATGCTACCGGCGACATTCTCCCTGAGTATGTTGCCGACTACGAACTGGTTGGCTCACGGAAGCAGGATGAGCACACGCGTCGCAGGGACACAGAGGCAGCAATGGCAAATAAAAGTCCTGAGTTGTAAACACAACTCGTGGTTGAGCTGGATCAAACCAGTTTCCCCCAACTCGTTGTACAGTGATGCGCCGACTGCTATACAGTTTCTGTGTCACTGCAACGGTCTTTCTGGAGCAGATCTTTACCTATGATACCGTTGAACTACGTGACAGCAGAGGAGGCCGTCAGGAATATCCGGTCTGGCGAGCGGGTCTTTATTCACAGTGCGGCAGCTACGCCCCGGCTACTCATCGATGCGCTGACAGCGCGTGGCAATGAACTGCAGGACGTGGAGTTGGTAAGCATTCATACGGAGGGCTTGGCACCGTACCTGGACCCCTGCTATGAGGGCGCCTTTCACCTGAACACGTTTTTTGTCGGAGCCAATACACGCGAGGCAGTCGGTAAAGGTTCTGCAAACTATATACCGGTGTTTCTCAGTGAAATTCCAAACCTTTTTCGCGCCGGTATTATGCCGCTTGATGTGGCGCTGGTTCAGGTCAGTCCACCCGACAAGCATGGTTTCTGCTCGCTGGGCGTATCTGTGGATATCACCAACGCCGCGATCGAGATGGCAAGACATGTCATTGCGCAGGTCAATTGCAATATGCCGCGCGTGCATGGCGATGGCATCATCCATGTGTCTCGTATCGACGCGCTGGTGCCATGTGACGATCCGATTTTCGAGCATGCAATGTCGGCTCCCTCGGTTGCCGAAACCAAAATCGGCAGTTTTATCGCGGAGCTGGTTGAGGATGGTGCGACGCTACAGACTGGCATAGGTGGTGTACCGGATGCCGCGCTGCGAGCGCTGCGTCACCACCGCGATCTGGGTATGCATACGGAAATGTTTTCTGATGGCGCCAAGGAGCTTGTGGAGTGTGGCGCATTGACCGGACAAAAGAAGGCACGTCAACGCGGCAAGATCGTTGCAGGTTTCTGTGTCGGATCGAGGGCGTTATACGACTTTCTCGACGACAATCCGATGATCGAAATGCGTGACATCTCCTATGTTAACGACACCGCTGTTATTCGTACCAACCCCAAGGTCACAGCTATCAACAGCGCATTGGAGGTCGATATTACTGGTCAGGTGTGCGCCGATTCGCTGGGCAGCACCCAGTACTCCGGTGTAGGCGGGCAGGTCGATTTTATTCGTGGTGCCGCCCTGTCCGAAGGTGGCAAACCGATAATCGCGTTAAGTGCGACGACCAGTCATGGTCTTTCCAGAATTGTCGCGCGCCTAAAGCTCGGGGCCAGTGTTACCACCAGCAGGGCCCATGTGCATTACGTGGTCACGGAATACGGGGTAGCTTATCTGTACGGCAAAAACCTGCGGCAGCGCGCCTCTGCACTTATTGCCATCGCGCATCCGGATCATCGGGAGCAGCTGGAGAGGGATGCGTTCGACATTTTTCACCGACATTAGACATCAGTACAATTGATGCACCTACTTGAGCTGATACCGGCCATGCTGAGCATGGTTCATGCCCTATATCTCCTTTACAATTGTTAGCAAACCTCTGTGCACCATGTGGTATAAAGTGGCGCAGTTACTCTGGCCACTACCCGCTTGGTTTTACTCCGATTGAGAGTCCACGAATGCTAAAAAAGGTGATGAAACTGGTCATCCCGTTGGGGATTGTGATCGCCGCGGTACTCTTTGCCATGCTATTGGTGGGCTCACGGGAACAGCTGAAGCCCACTGATGCCGCTGAACCGCTACCGCATGTGCAGGCTATCGCAGTCCAGCTCGCCGACGTGCCGATATCCATTGTCGCTCACGGTAATGTCCGCGCCCGCTATGAACTGGAGTTGGCCAGTGAAGTGACCGGCAGAGTGGTGTGGGTTGCGCCTGAATTTGAACCGGGCGAAATTGTTACCGCTGGCACGACGCTGCTGCGCATTGATCCGGTAAATTATCAATTGGCTCTGGCGCAGGCGAACGCTGCAATGGCTACTGCCAAAATTGCTCTGGCAGATGCCAAAGCCCTTAAGCGCCAGGCGGCCATTGGTGAAGGCGAACTGAATATTGAGGCGGTCCGCCAGCGTATTGTCAAAGCAGAGCAGGATCTGGCCTATACCGAGATCAAGGCGCCATTTAATGCGGTGATTGACCAGCAACTGGTGGAGTACGGACAATTTATCAGCGCGGGTCGTACCGTTGCGCGCCTGCTGGGCAGCGACACGGCTGAGGTCACATTCCCGGTGACACCAGCGGAGGCAGGGTTTCTTTCTTCATCGGTTGGTGCCGGTGTGACACTCACTGCGCAGATCGGTGAGCAGGAACAACAGTGGCAGGCCCGGCTGGTGCGCATCGAATCGCGTGTTGATCAGCTTTCACGTGTGGTGCCCGTAGTGGTGCAAGTCGATTCACCCTATGACACCAAAGTGCATGCCCATACACTCCCGCTGGGACTTTTCGTCACGGCGATACTGCCTGGCCGCCCGGTGAGCTCGGCAGTGCGACTGCCGAGCTCGGTGCTGCATGCTAACGATGCCGTTTTCGTTGTCGAAGATAACGCTCTGCGTCGCAGACAGGTGAATGTTGTGCATCGCGAGGGGAATACCATTGTGGTCAACAACGGGCTGAAGACAGGCGACCTGGTGGTTACCACACGCCTGGATGTCATGTTTGAAGGGATGAAGGTGGCGCTGGTCGATGGCTGACTCACGCTATCAGAACGAGAAAGGCATTATTGGATGGATGGCGTCCAATCCCATTGCCGCCAATCTGCTGCTGGTGCTCGTCTTGATAGCGGGTCTCATCGCGATCAAGGGGATTCGTAAGGAAGTCTTCCCCAGCTTTCCGACCGATACTTTTACAGTCACCGTTCCGTATCCTGGCAGCTCCCCGGAAGAGATAGAACAGGGCATCCTGCTAAAAATTGAGGAGGAGCTGCGCGATATCGTTGGTATAAAGGAAATTCGTAGTACCGCGATGGAAGGCGTGGGCGTGGTCACCGTAGAGATGGAACCGGGTAGTGATATCGCCAAGGCACTCAACCAGGCCAAGGTACGTGTGGATGGGATACCCGCCTTTCCGCTCGATGCCGAGGAACCCATCGTCGAGGAGGTGCTCAGCCGCGGATTTGCGATGCGCGTCAGCGTGTATGGCGACCTCGACGAAGTCGGATTGAAACAGCTGTCAGAACAGGTCCGTGAGGAGATCCTCAATCTCGAGGGCATCAGCGAGATTCGAGTGCTTGGTGAGCGCAATTATGAGCTCTCTATTGAAGTATCGAGTGAGGCTCTGCGCCGCTACGGCCTGGATTTTGACCAGGTGGTGGCGGCAATAAAAAGTCGCTCCCGGGATTTGCCAGGCGGCAATTTACGTACCGAAAACGGTGAGATCAAATTGCGTTCCGTCTCCCAGGCATACACCGGTGAGGAGTTTGCAGCATTGAATTTGCTCA
Source organism: Halioglobus sp. (assembly GCA_041396025.1). Classification (GTDB taxonomy): domain Bacteria; phylum Pseudomonadota; class Gammaproteobacteria; order Pseudomonadales; family Halieaceae; genus Marimicrobium. Next base: position 561,619 of record JAWKZL010000001.1, read on the forward strand.
CACGACCAGACGGCACTTCCATCAAGCTTGGCGAAGTGGCCACGGTGGTGGACGGGTTCGAAGATCAACCGGTACTTAGCACGCTGAATGGTCGTCGCGCCGTCACGCTGATCATTGATCGGGTCGGGAATCAGGATGTGCTGCAAATCACCAACGAGCTGCGCAATTATATATTGGTAAAGCAGGCGAGCCTGGCCGAGGGCGTGCATATCGTGGGTTGGATCGACGAGAGCAACATTCTGCGGGGCCGTATCGAGCTGATGCTGCGTAACGCCGCCCAGGGAGCGGTGCTGGTGGTTATCGCGCTGGCGTTGTTCCTCGACCTGACACTGGCGCTGTGGGTGATTGTCGGTGTGCCTTTCGCGGTGATGGCGACACTGGCAACCATCTATTTTTTCGGTCTGCCTATTTCCATAAATGTGCTTTCGGTGTTCGCGTTCATACTGGTGTTGGGAATACTGGTGGACGACGGTATTGTCACCGCTGAGTGCCTACGCCTATCTACAGGCCGAGCGGCAGGGACTGAGCAGCGTATTGCGCGGCGTGCGCCGGGTGTCTACCGCTACCGTATTCGGTGCGCTCACCACCATGATCGCGTTCGGCCCGACGTTGCTATTGACCGAGGGTTTTGCGCGAGTGATGACCCATATCGGGCCTGTGGTTATTCTCTGTATTTTCTTTTCGCTGATTGAAACCAAGCTGATTCTGCCAGCACATTTGCGTCATCTTCGTGTGGGAGATAACCGCTCGGGCGGCTGGCGCGGCCGATTCGAAAAATTTCAGGGACATTTCTCCGCTGCGCTGAGCAATTTTGCCTCCGGGCCCTACCGACGTTTTCTGCAGTTTTGCCTGCGCCACCGTTACACCACTGTCGCGGTTTTTCTGGCGGTGTTGATTGTTTCTATGGCGCTGGTGCCCGCCGGTATCGTCAGGTTTGTGTTCTTTCCCAATGTGCCGTCTGACCAGATCTTTGTCACCCTTGAAATGCCGCAGGGTACTTCCTGGAAAAAAACGCATGAGTACGCAAGACGCATAGAGACCGCCGCTCAGGCGATGAACAAGCGGTATCTGCAGGAATTGGATACCGATGTGGATGTGATCAGGCAGCTCCTGGTGGTATCGGAAAGTGATACCAGCGCCAATATAGATATCGACCTGGTGCCCAGTGAGCAGCGCACCGTCAGTTCAGTCATTCTCGCGCAGTGGCTGCGCGAATCCCTGGGAAACCTGGAAGGCATTCGATCGCTGAACGTGGACGCAGTGGCTGGCCCTCCCGGAGCTGCACTGGAGATACAACTCAGCGGCCAGAACCTGGAAACGCTGCGTATGGCGTCACAGGATTTGAAACGGTCGTTAACCTTGATGCGCGGCGTGCAGGATATCAGCGATAGCTTCAACGCGGGCGGCAGGGAGCTGGATATTCACGTTACGCCGGAGGGCGAAGCGCTGGGACTTGGGGATGTCGATCTGGCGCGGCAGGTGCGGCAGGCGTTCTTCGGCGCAGAAGTACAGCGCGTGCAGCGAGGGCGCAACGAAGTGCGTGTGTATGTTCGCTTGCCAGCTGCCGATCGCGCCAGCGTAGACAGCCTGCAGTCGTTATGGATACGCCTTCCCGATGGCAAGAAGGTGCCCTTTTCCGCAGTGGGAGAAGCGCGTGAAATGACCGGCTTGAGCGCCATCAATCGCATCGATCGCAGGCGCGTGGTTTCAGTTCAGGCCGACATAAACAAGATGATTGTCGAGCCTGGCGACGTGTCTAATTTGTTGGCGCGTGAAGTGCTGCCACAGTTGTTGCAGCGCTATCCTGGCATCACATACAAGTTTGGCGGTGAGACAGAGGCGCAAGCAGATACGTCTTCGGTGCTCGGTTATGCATTTGTCATCGTGTTACTGATGATTTTTGGCGCGCTCGCGATACCGCTGAAAAGTTATGTCCAGCCGCTGCTGATTATGTCAGTGATTCCGTTTGGCATTGTGGGTGCCATCCTTGGCCATCTGGTGCTGGGCAAGGACATCAGCATTCTCTCGGTGATCGGTATCGTCGGGCTGGTGGGCGTTGTGGTCAATGACAGTCTGGTGATGGTAGATTTTATCAACCACTACATCGACGAGGGCCACGACTGGCGCTCTGCGGTCAATGAGGCGGGGCCTCAGCGTTTCCGCGCGGTTATCCTGACATCGGTGACGACCTTTCTCGGTCTTCTGCCGATCCAGATGGAAACGTCAATACAGTCCGAATTTGTCAAGCCGATGGCAATCTCGATTGCCTTTGGTGTGTTGTTCGCAACCTTTGTTACGTTGGTACTGGTCCCGGTTATTTATGTGATCACCAGGGATTTGTCAGAGCGAGTGTCATTGGCCTGGGCCGGCGCGAAAAGTTAGCAAGTTTCTTCAAGCTAGTGGGGAGTAGAGTCAATGACTGGTGAAATAAAGGCGGTGTTGTTTGATTTTGGTGGTGTGTTTACCGATTCGCCGTTTCACGCCGTGCACGCTTATGGTGAAGAGCTAGGTATTGGCGCGGCGGAAGTGACGGGGATCGTGTTCGGATCTTATGAGCAAGATGGTGACCATCCGTGGCATCAACTGGAGCGGGGCGAGATCACGCTTGACCATGCGCGGCAACAGATTATGGCCCTCGGTGCGGAGCGCGATTTGCAGATTGATATCTACGACTTGTTCGCCAGAATGGCAGGCAACAACGCCGGCGCCGACGCGCGGCGACCGTTGGTGGATCGAGTCAGGTCACTTAAGCAGCAGGGTTATACGACGGGGATAATTACCAACAATGTGCGAGAGTTCGGCGATGGTTGGCGCGGTCTGATTCCGGTTGATGAGCTGTTTGATTTCGTGGTCGACTCCAGTAGTGTGGGTGTGCGAAAACCGGACACTCGCATATTTGAAATCGCCCTGCAGCACCTCGACAATATGCCGCTGAACCAGGTGGTGTTTCTGGATGATTATCAGGCCAACGTCGACGCAGCCCGCGCGTTCGGCTTGCAAGCGATTACCGTTGGCATTGATCTGCAGGCAGTGATCAGCGAGTTGGACCAACTGCTGGCGGGTTGATCAAGCCAGCGGCGCGACACCATTGGGGTACGAATGCCTACTTCCGTTCAAAAAGTGTGATGGCTTCGCTGTGTCCGGTGTGTGTGAACATATCCACCGCTGCTGCTTTGCACAGTTTAAATCCCCCTGCCTGAAGTATGCGGGCATCCCGCACCAGGGTGGCCGGATGGCACGAGACATACACTAGCCGTTTCACCCGCGATCGGATCAACGCTTCACAGGCGGACCTGGCGCCGGCGCGTGGCGGATCAACGATGGCGATGTCTGCACGTGGAAGAATCACTTCTGGCGTCATCAGATCCAGTGTTCTCGCTCGTATATTTTCTAATCCGTTGCGCTGTGCATTGCTGGCGACTCGTCTGGTCATATTGCGGTCGCCTTCGTAAGCATCGACCCATTGGGCACTGCGAGCCAGTGGCAGGCTGAAGTTTCCTATACCGCAGAACAGATCCAGCGCGTGCTCGTCTGCGCGCGGTTGCAACCAGTCGATTGCCCTTTGCACCAGCGCGCTATTGACCTCCCAATGCGTCTGGGTAAAGTCGCCTGGAAGATAAGCCAATTTCAGAATAGCTTGCGAGGTATGGCTCTCTTTATCAGGCGAATTAACCAGAAGATGTAGCTCTCCTGCCGCGAGTAACTCCTGCGAGGTAGATAATTCAGAACTGTCGGGCTCATCGAATTGATCGCTATCTCGAGGCTTGCGCTGCGCGTTCAGTCTTACGCGCACTGCAACTACCGCCCCTGCTATTATTGCTGTCTGCAGTTGGGTCAGGACAGCTTCGCCAGGGTGGGCTGCAAAGTGAAAGCACAAACCCATTTTATTATTGCTGTCAGCATCTATATCGATCTCACGCAGACCCTGTAGATCGGGTGCGCTCAACAACAATGCGGGCAATCGTTGCAACAAGTCGTTCACAGCGGGATTTGCGACGAGACAGTGCTGCACATTAACAGCCTGATGAGAGCGACGCTGGCGCAAGCCCAGCGCATAACTTCTGTCGGCATTGCGCGTCACTACAAGGCGCAGACGGTGCCGGAAGGCAGTAGCGATGCCGTAGATCGGTAGCTCCAGCGGCAGGGTTGAGAATGTCTTCAGCATCATTGCCAGCGTTGCCTCTTTGTGCTCGCGTTGTGCATCCACAGCCCAGTGCTGCAAACTACATCCGCCACATTGCTGGTAGACAGGGCACTGGGGTGCGACACGCGCGGCAGACAGATCGCTATTCTCGACCAATTCCAACATGTCTGCTTCGTCGTAATCCCGCTTCACGGCGGTGCATTGCACCCGCACCTGTTCACCCGCGAGCGCATCGCTGACGAACACCACCTTGCCATTGCGCACTGCTACTCCGCGACCCTCCTGGCTCATGCGCTCGATCGCCAGTATATCTTTGCCCCACAGGCCTGCGTGTTTGGAAACTGATGGTGATCTTCGTGACTGCCTGCGCGGTGCGCGCGGTTTGGTCACGATGCGATTCCTCGATGTATCATGCTCGGCGTACCTGCAGTATCTCATCGCCGATTGTGATGATATCGCCGCTGACAATTTTCTTCCGTTTTCGTGTTTCGACTTCGCCATTGACGCAAACCTGGCCATTGGCGATTGCCAGCTTTGCTTCGCCACCGGTCGCCACGAGTCCCTCAAATTTCAGTATTTTGTAAAGCTCTACTGGCTCGGTGTTGATATCGACTTGTCGCATTGAAGACTCCTGGGTGCGCGGTATCTCAGGGATGTAGGAGAGGAAGCCACAGTGTGTGCTATTGGCGATCAGTTTGGCGGCAGTGTAGCGCGAAATTGACCCCCGCCCACAATACAATGATAGGGCACTTTGGTTGTTGATGGATTGGTTGCCTTGACCGCAAAGGTCCAGTGGGCTTAACTACACAAGCGCTGCATGCGCTCGCCTATCGACAGGGTTTGGATACGACGCTTCAGCTCCTTCAGTACTTGAAAGAATCGGGTCTTATTATGAAAACAGTAGTTAACGTCGCGATCAGCTGTGTATTCTTTTTTTGTGTGGCAACCGTCTGGGCGCAAAACCTCGACGAGTTGAAAAATACCACCCCGGAGGAAAGAGCTGCTGTCCTCACCCAGAAGATGACCAAATCGCTATCGCTGGATGAGAAAACCAGCACCGAAGTCTCAGTAATTAATCTTAAGTATGCCAAGGAGACCCAGACGTTGATGGAATCCAATGGGCCTCAGCTGCAAAAGTTGATGACTTTCAGGAAAAACTCCGAGGCCAAGGATGCTGAGTTGAAGGCCATACTGACTCCTGAGCAATACAGCGAATATCTGGAAGGTAAGTCTGCAATGGAAGCCAGGGGGAAAGAGTCCTTATTGGAGAAGTTCCAGAATGCGCATTAGCCACTGGTGTCACTGGTGAGTCCAGCTGCAGGCCCTGCCCGGCTTCACGTTGCTTGAGCTTTGCTGATAGTGGCAGCTCACCATTTGATCCAGAAACCACGCGCCTCTAGCCGACATTCGAAGCGAATACGGCGATAGTCAGTTACGGAAATGACGATCTGCGCGGGTGATCCGACCGTTGGAAACCGTAAAAAACACCACATTTTCCCACAAAAGTAGCAAGCGGGATTGACCATATACCGTAAACTATCAGTGCTTGCATGATAAAAAGGGAACAAAGGGGTGAAAGTTCTACTTCGGTCAGGGGTGGTGGCGATGGTGTTGTGTGCGGCTGTGGCCGGCGCAGACACGGGCACTACTGTGCTGCTCGATGAAGCAGCTTCGCAGGAAACGTCCAGCGAAAAACCAGCGCTCAGAATATTCAAGTACACCAACAAGTCCGGCGTGCGTTCATATTCGGACCGGGCGCCGATGGGCATTGCGTACGAAGTGGTGCAATTATCCTGTTTTGCGTGTAATCCTGTTTCGAAAATTGATTGGAACACACTGCCTTTACAATTGAACTCTTACCAATTCGCTATCAATTCGGCAGCAAAAAAATACCGCGTAGACCCTGCCCTGGTGCGAGCGGTGATACACGCTGAGTCTGCTTTTCGCCCTGGAGCCCGCTCCAAGAAGGGTGCATTGGGCTTAATGCAGTTAATGCCAGAAACGGCGCAGGATATGGGCGTAAACAATGCCCTGGCACCGGAGGAGAATATTTTCGGTGGTGTGCGCTATCTCGCGTGGCTGCTGGAACAAAATAATGGCAACACCATGCTGGCGACCGCTGCTTATAATGCCGGACCTGGCGCAGTCAAACGATACAATGGCATACCACCTTATGCCGAAACGCAGACCTACGTTAAACGGGTCAAAATCCTGCATGAGCGCTACAAAAAAGCGATGAACAAAACGTTCAGCGGGCAGTGGGTTTCGCAAGTCGATAAGTATTGAATCCGCGCACGCAGTCCTCAGCTTCGCTCCTTTTCCAACCATTCCTCCAATTTGGCCTCTCCCATTGGATGATCGTCCTGCGGTAACCTGAAACTGTCCCGCAACTCGTCCCAGGTATTGGGGTTGAGCCAGAGATTAAATAGAAAAACGATAAGCATCGCGATGACGGCACCGATACCGGCGAGCATCATGTCTTTCTGTGCGTCCCAGATATCGCCTTGTGTACCCATGAACGCCAGGCCGAGATCGGGTGCAACCAATGCCGCTGCTTTCCACTCGATGATTTCGTAAATTGCGGAAAAAGAAAATGTAATGTTGATAGGAAAAAAGTAAGACCAGAAACCACGCAATTGCGCTATACGCACCAACACCTCACGAATCGGATAGGCCAACAGTAAACCGAAGCAAAAATGCACCAGACGGTCGTACATATTGCGCTGTGCACCGACCCAGTCCTGCAGCACTTCGCCAAACGGCACCTCGGAATACGTGTAGTGAGAACCTATCACATGGAGGCACATAAACAATGTGATGAGTCCGTAGGAGATGTCGGAGAGCTGAAAGAAGCGCGCAGTGAGCAGCAGTACCGGCACCCAGAAAAATACCATGTAGTTTTCAAGTAACCAGTCATCCGGATGCAATGGCTTCCACGCTGCCCAGGACCAGGTGGCGAGAAAAATCGCAAGAAGTAGTAATCTGAATCCGTAACTCTTGAGGAAAGACATCATAGATAGCCAATACCGCCAATGAATGCCAAAGCGAATTTTTGCAGTATATCGGAGAGCACGACCAGGACGAAGCGACTGCAGGGTGAGCAGACTGCATGACAACAGGCGCGGCGCGTAAAAAGGAGAGTGTATGTTAAACCCAGAGGAGAAAGATGACCGCATCAGGTGCGAATTTGTGCAGGCAAATGGTCTTGTATTTGAAGTCGACAAGTGTGGTGTAGGGGATACCTTGGCACTGTGTTTACATGGTTTTCCAGAACTCAACTATTCGTGGCGTTATCAGTTGCCGGTGTTAGCTGAGCTGGGTTATGAAGCGTGGGCACCCAACCTGCGCGGTTACGGCGCGAGTTCACGGCCGGAGCGTGTCGAGGATTACGATATTGATGCACTGATGCAGGATGTGGCAGCGCTGATCGATGCCTCCGGAAAGTCGTCCGTTGTGCTCATTGCCCATGACTGGGGAGCGATCATCGCCTGGCAATTTGCCATCGAGAGAAAGCGGCCATTAGAGAAACTGATTATTTGCAATGTGCCGCACCCTGGTCCGTTTCAAAAGGCATTGAGAACGAGCCTCTCGCAAATGATGAAGTCCTGGTATGTGCTGTTTTTCCAGATTCCACGCTTACCGGAATTTTTACTTGGTTTGAGGGGTGCGCGGCGAATCGCCGAGCTGATTCGCAGGAGCGCGGTGGACCAATCCAACTTTACACAAGAGGTGCTGTCAGTCTATCGGCAAAACGCCAACCAACCGGGGGCATTGTCAGCGATGATTAACTACTACCGCGCACTGTTCCGTGGCAGGAAAAAAGTTGCAGCGCGCGGAATGCTGACTATAGAAGTGCCTACTTTGATGATCTGGGGAGAGGAGGATGTGGCCTTGACCAAGGCGACAACTTACGGGACGGATCACTATGTCAGTGACTTCACGATACGGTACTTGCCTCGAGTATCGCATTGGGTACAGCAGGAGGCCCCGCAGCAGGTAAATGCGATGATACGCGCTTTTCTGACCGGTCAGCCTGTGCCGTATGTAGAGTGGCAGTTGCAAATCATTGAGACGGACCCGCAGTAGCCACTAGCGATCGCTGGACAGACCAGAATATTGCGGTCGGTTCCAAGCACTCATGATATCTAAACTTTCGTTTAGTCCGAATGGGCAATTGCTGCGGTGTGTGCAGTGAATTAACTTCAGTCTGCACTCGTAATATTGCGCAAGGACGCGCTGCGCAAGGACGCGCTACGAATGGATTCCAAATACGACGGGAGAAGGAGAAAGTGCCAAGTGAGCGTTATATGAATTTACAACAAATCGCTCGCGCGAACATTGAACGACAAGAGTTGGCCCCGATACGGGAAGCGGGTCGATTTCTGCTGGTAGCCAGCTTGTTCTGTATCCTGCTTGTTGTCGGTGTCGTGTGTGGGATCGCTACCGGTATATGGGTGTTACTACGATGAGAATCATTGCCGCTATTTATCTAACAATTGTCGTGGTCAATTTCGGATTGTGGCTGAGCAATGGCAATAGCTATGATTTTCAGCTCAGCGCCCGTGTGCTTCTGGTGTGGGGTTTGTATTTGTTTCTCGTATTGGCCTTGCTGGCCTACGTGATTGGGAAACGAATTCTTCCGAGACGGCTATGGCAAGTGGTGTTTGTGATTTATCTGTCCACCCGGCTGCTGGAGTGGGTTTCATACGATATCGCTATCACCGGGGACAATGTCACTCAATACCTGAATATACTCGCAAACTACTTATGGTTGGTGTTACCCGGCGGACTTGCAATGTGGTATCTGGGTTTCGGTGGAGTCGATGACGCGGCAACCATCAGGCAGAAGTTAATGACGAGTTTGACGACACAGGAAAGCGCCCCTGAAGGTGAAATAGTACAGAGAATGAAATAGTTCTGTCAGTTAGCCTCTGGTCCCTTGACCGGGACGAACACGGAGGCGATTAAAGCAGAACCAGGAAGCCAAGCAAGCGTTGGGCCAGGGACGGCCCTCTTTTTTGCTTGAAAAAAATGAAGGGAGAGCCCAGCTATGGCTCCCATCAAGCGTTTTCTCAGAAGTCCAAGCTATCCTCACGAAGTATATTTTGCACAGAACACTATAGTCGTATTCGCCTACCAAAAGTTCTGCTACTTTGTTATGCCAAAGGAGCGTGACATTGTTTTTCTGTATGGAGACTAAGGATGACGACCCGCGCACTGATTGTTGACGATCATCCTATAGTTCGCGGAGCCCTGGTGACGTCGCTACTTTCCCTGGGAGTTTTTGATGAGGTTGATACCGCCAAGTGTTTCCAGGATCTTGTCGAGATGTTGGAGAAAGATCCGCCTTACCAGATTTTGATTCTGGATTTGAGCCTCACCGATACTTCTGGCTCTGCGGGTGTGTTGCAGGTGCGAGAGCAGTTTCCCGATATCCCAATACTGGTATTTTCAGCAAGTGACTCTCCTGATGTGATCGCTGAGTGCTTTGAATTTGGCGTGCACGGATTTGTGTCCAAATCCACCTCGATGCAGGTCTTCGTCAACGCAATTCGTATAGTTCTCTCAGGGGGTATTTACATTCCACCTTCTGCTGCGAGCATGATGGGATTTGAGCCGGTGATCATCAATCAACTGGAGGACGACGATGCAGTGGCAGCTGAGGAGCGAGTGCATTTTACGCCAAAGCAGCGAGAAGTGTACGATCAGCTGATGCTGGGAGTGCCGAATAAAATAATTGCCAGACGACTGGACATGGCAGAGGGAACCGTAAAAACCCACTTGCACAGTATTTATCAGCTGCTGCGTGTCAGCAGTCGCGCCCAGGCGATTCTGAAATCGCGCCAGATTCAAATCGTTTAACCCCTCGTACCCACAAAATTACGCACCAGGCGATACCGGTAACTGAAAGGAGAAACGAGTACCCTCTCCCTCTTTGGATGTCATCTGCAGTTTCATATCGAGCGCTGAATCGATCTTCGTTACAATTGATAATCCCAGCCCTGCCCCGGATGAACGAGGTTCACTGTCACCCAGGCGCACGAATTCCCTGAATATCGATTGATGGTGTTGCGGTGCAATACCACACCCGGTATCTGTAATCGCAAAAAAAACAAACCCTGGCTGCATTTTGGTTGTGCAGCTGACTTCGCCGTGGTCAGTATATTGCACGGCATTTGTAAGCAGGTTACGCAGCACCCGCAGCAGCAGTTCCTCGTCAGTCGATACCAGAACGTCATCGATGTTCAGTCGCCATGTCAAACCTTTATCTGCGCACATAGGAGCAATCTCGGCGTCGATGCGATCTAGCACTTTGGCAAGGCGAACGCGCGAAACTTGCACGCTGAAGTGACCGGCCTGGAACCTTCCGATGTCCATCAGCGCGTCGAACTGCGCAGACATCTGCGAAATACTGGCTCTTTGACGTTGCAGTATCGGTACAGCAACTGGACTGGGATTAGACATCAAGAGTGTGTCTGTCAGCAGGCCCAGTGCCTGAAGCGGCTGCTTGATATCATGGCTAGCCGCAGCCATAAAAAAGGCTTTGGCTTCATCGGCAGCCTGAGTATCGCGCAAGGCGCGCTGGACCTTTTCTCGCTCGAGCTCTACTCGCTGCACCAGCTGATCCTTCTCGAAACGCATTAGGACGCTCTCACGAAAGATGCTCGCGCCCCGGTATGCCAGTAGCACCATGAAACAGCCAGCCAGCAACATACTCAGACCGATGGCAATGCCAAAGTCGCCCTGCATCATCCAGAAAGCCGCATTGCTCCCTATCAGGAAAGGCAGCGAGTAAATAACTGATCGAAAGTCGGAGAACAGGTTAGCGAGCGCGCCGATGGCCCAGATCACTACAATCAATGTCATAAAGAGCGGGACGGCAAACGAATTATCGTCCGGTGCCTGAATAATCCAGACGCCCAGACCCACGACAATCTGATTGCTAACGCTGCTGACTCTAAGTAGCTGATCGGCCCTGAGCAATTCCGGCTCGGAACAATTGTCCAGTCGTTTAAGAATCTGGCGTGAGAAAGCGGTTCTTGCCAGTATCAGTACAAATATCGGCACAGCCCACAATGCGATTTGCAGATAGCGTATATCCTGTGACAGCAAGAACGGGATGTACAGCAGTATGGATGTAAGGGTAGAGAGTAGTGCGACAGGAGCAACAATAGTTCTGGCGCGAATCGATTCTCGCAGTACAACGGGTTCCATGGGTTGGATAAACGGCGGCAAACGTAATTTCCATGTGCGGAACAGGCTTATATACGAACTCACTAATTCTGTTTTCCACTGTATCAAAATGATTCTGGGCGCACCATGAATTGTTGACTTGGCTTGGTCGATAGCGGGGGCGCAAAGCAGTTCCGGTATTACAAACCTTTGTCTGAAAGCCGAGGCTGCAGATCAAAGTGCCATTATTTTCCCGCAGCCGCTGGCGTGGCCGCTCTATTGATTCTGCCGACGAACTCACGGAGAATCGAATGCAATCACACTCCATTGTAAAAGCAGCGCATTGCATGCCTTCTATTGAAGTTCACCAGCTAAGCAAACGCTTCTTCGATAACGCAACCCCTGTTCTCACTGATTTGTCATTTCAGGTTCCACCCGATCAGAGTTTGAGTCTGTTGGGCCCATCAGGCTGTGGAAAAACAACATTGCTGCGTTTGCTCATGGGATTGGAGAAACCGAGTAGCGGCAGCATAGTCTTTGAGCCAGCGACATTACGGCAAATGAGCTATGTGTTTCAGGAGCCTCGCCTGGTGCCGTGGCGCACTTGTCTGGAGAACGTACTACTACCATTTGAGCTGAGCGGCGCCATGAAAGCGGACACCAAAGAGCGTGCTATAGCGTTGTTGCAGCAGCTTGGCTTATCGGATCGTTTGCAGCACTTCTCCCATCAACTGAGCGGAGGCATGCAGATGCGGGTGGCATTGGCTCGTGCGTTAGTCACTGAGCCGGATATTGTGCTTCTCGATGAACCTTTCGCGGCTCTGGATGAGCGTACACGTTTTCGAATGCAGGATTTGTTACTGGCGCTGAAGGATAAGCTTGGTTTGCAGTATGTATTTGTAACGCATTCGATTTCTGAGGCGGTTTATCTCGGTGATCTGATTTTACTATTGGGAAGTTCAGGCGGTGTAATTGATTATCAGCAGGTCAAGTTCGGTGAGCGTAACCAATTACTGAAGGCGACCCCCACTTTCAATACACTGGTGCAGAAATATTCGGAACTGTTCGCTTCCATGGAGACGGACATGGAGCGCACTCCGGATTACAAGGTGCAATAACAATGACCGGTATAAAAACCTGGTTGACAGAAAAATACCCCGCTTGGATATTTCTTGCGATGCTGCTGGGCATTTGGCAATGGGTAGTCTCGCAGCAGTGGATTGCCTCATATCTGCTGCCATCACCACGGCAGATTTTTGATACAACCGTGGAACTTTGGCCTGAAATCGCGGCCGCAACGCTGAGCACCGCTCAATCAATCGCCTGGGGTTTGGGCCTGAGTATTGTGTGTGGAGTGACAATGGCTCTGCTGTTTTTCGCAATACCTATGATGCGCCGGGCGATTCTGCCGTTTTGCATTTTTTTCCAGACTGTACCGATCATATCCATTGCGCCGCTGTTGGTAATTTGGTTCGGTTTTGGTCAGCCAACGGTCAAAGCATCGGCTTTCATCGTGTCGCTGTTTCCGATTCTGGCCAATACATTGACGGGACTACAGGAAACAGATCCACACCTGAAGGAGCTGTTCAGGCTTTATAATCCGTCACCTTGGCAACTCGTCACCAAGCTGCAGGTTCCTTCTGCGGTTCCCTACATGCTGACGGGTATCAAAATTTCAGCTGGGCTCTCCGTAATCGGCGCTATCGTTGGAGAGTTCATCGCAGGTGGCGGCCTGGGAAGTCTGATTGATGCAGCACGGACACAGCAGCGGGTGGATCTGGTTTTCAGTGGTGTGATCATGTCCAGTGTTCTGGCGCTTTTGCTGGTGTTTGTTATCGAATTGAGTAGTAGGCTACTCATGCGTGGCCGACCTTATATGAGGAGATCCTGATGCGAAAAATAATCGGCCTACTGTGCGCAATCGTTTGCAGCGTTGGTGTTTGGACGCAAGCGCTTGCAGGTGAGCCGCTTGTGCTGGCATTGAACTGGAAGCCGGAACCGCAGTTCGGCGGATTTTATGCTGCCCAGGTTCAAGGATTTTATCGAGAAAAACACATTAATGTGAACATTATCGAGGGCGGGTCTGGTACACCGACTATCCAAATGCTGCTCGCTGGCAAGGTCGACTACGCTATTGTTTCTGCGGATGAAGTGGTGATCGCACACGCGCGCGGTGCCACCGATATTGTTGCGCTGTTTGCCACCTACCAAACCAACCCACAGGGCATTATGACGCATGCGGAGCGCGGATTTGCGTCAATTGATCAAGTCATGCACACAGATGGCGTTTTGCTCTGGCAGTCAGGCCTGCCTTATGCGCAGTATTTTATGAAGAAGTATGCACCATTGAAAGTGGTAACGGCTCCCTATCTGGGTGGAATCGGAAACTTTCAGAATGATCCGACAATTTCGCAGCAATGCTTTGTTACCAGTGAACCGTTGACGGCGAAAGCGGCTGGTTTGAAGGTCAAGACATTTCTGGTTGCCGACAGCGGCTATAACCCTTATACCGCAGTGCTTGTTACAACGCGAAAGCGCTGGCAAGAGTCACCACAACAGGTGAAGGATATGGTCGCGGCAGTACGCAGTGGCTGGAACGATTATTTGCAGAATCCAGCACCAACCAATCAATTCATGCTTTCGTTGAACAGGGCTATGTCACAGGACACTTTCGTGCTCAGCGCCGAGGCACAGCGGCCGCTTATCAAAACCGACAGCACCGGGCGTGTTGGTGAAATGACATTAGCGCGTTGGCAGACATTGGCTGAACAACTGTTGGAGATAAAGGTTATCAGGCAACCGGTCACAGTCCCCGATCTTTTTATTGACCTTTGACTGAGTGCGCCGAAGTCAGGCGCGATGCATTGCCTCAAGGTGTGTAAGAGTTAGCTGCGCTGCCCGCTCCCAGGTGAATCCCCTGGCTCTGGCCACTGCGTTTGCTGACAATTCGGTTCGCAACTCTGCATTTTCGACTATGTCTACAATGGCGTTGGAGATAGCCTTCACATCAAATGGGTCGAAGAAGACGCCAGCGTCTCCGATCACCTCGGGGAGTGAGCCCCGGTTACTCGATAACATGGGAGCACCGCATGCCATGGCCTCAATAGCGGGCAAACCAAATCCTTCGGAAAATGATGGCATCGCCACGGCTAATGCAGAGCTGTAGAGTCCCACCAGGTCTTCATCCGACGCGTAACCGGTAAAATGAACCCTGTCGCGGAGCGCAGGGCTTGTCTGTACGCGCTCGCGCAGGGCATCGTAGTTCGATAGGAAGCCGGCACCTTTGAAGTCTCCCACCAGCGCCAGATGAGTGTCGGTTACGCGTCCCTGACGCACCGAGTTCTCAAATCCATCGAGGAATCCAAGCAGGTTTTTGTGTGGGGCAAGCCCACCCACATAGATTATAACCGGTGCGTCTGCCGGCAAATTTGCCCGCTGCCGAGCACCCGCAATCAGGGCGTTGTCGGCTGTTTGTGTGAACTGTGGATTGGGTGCTGCACTGGCAATATCGATGCGATCCGGGTCAACGCCTATGTACTCTACGATTTCGTCTTTTGCAGCGTGGGATACAGTGAGAATGCGCTGGCTACCCCAAATCGCGAGCTTCACTTTGAGTGTCCAGAACAAGCGACTCTTCCAGCTGTGGAAGATCAGTTTCGGATAGTGCTCTGCGATGGCATCGAAGAGCGTTACCATAGTAGGGAGTTTGCCTGGAACCGGAAACCAGGAGTATACGGCCGGGAAGAACATGATATCGAGATGGGTGTTGGCAACAGCCCGGTACAGCTTGTACATATCGAATATAGATCGGCTGCTGTCTGCCACTGCGGCAACAGTAGTGGGTCGCGATGGATTCACCTCAACAACCGATACATTGGCAAACTGTGATACGTCATGCATCGGCTGATCGACGAATAATACAAACGTGTGGTTGGGCGCAAGTTGGAACATTGCGGTGAGCAGCTCGCGGGTAAATCGACCAAAACCCCGATTGTTCCACCAGCACGTGGCGTCAATACCGATGTTCACATCGAATGTCCGGCAGTATCAACAATGCAAACGATTGCCCGGCAATAGCTGCATTGCGTTTTGCTGATGATATTCGGGTACACAATCCTGGCCGGGTTCCGTGGTTTTATTAGACTGGATGCGCTGGGTATTGCGCTCTGCGCAGCGCACCCGGTCAACATGCCATGTGCGGGGATTGTTGTCCACAATGGATGTTCAATCTGCGAAAGATGTCTCCAATTTTTGTGCTTTCGTTGTGCTACCTGTAAATCCTTAGTGCCCTGTAAGTGTCTCCGGACAGCAGTGGAATACCGTCGATAGTTACGGTATCGCCCACGACTTTTGCTGTGCCGCTTAGCGCCCCTGCATTCCATGACCACTTCAGCGTTTCGCCGTCATGTATTTCGAAATTCCGCGCGCGGCGCGGAGTAACACTGATGGTGATTTTCATCGGTTGATCGGGAATGCCGCCGCCAATATTGACGCGTCGCTGGTACTTCAGAGGAAAAACGAGTTGCGACTTGTCATCAATGATATGTGCATGGTTCCAGGTAATTCCCATGTTGTAGTGACCACGCGGAAATTTCGCCTGATTGGCGCGATCTGCCGCCAGCAGCGGGTAGTTGCCGGTGGAATGGGTAATGGCCGGATGTGCGCGATCAAGGGTGACATCCTGCTCGGGTGTTTCAAACACCGACATATCCGGCAGCCTCACGCCCGGCTCGTAGCTGTCATGCCCCGCTTTAACCCAGCCGAAAGCGCCTCCGATCTTGCGTTGTTCAACCAGGTTCACAAACTGTAGTTGCGTATTGGCATTGTTGACGCCGGCGCTGAACTGATCGTCACTACTGAACGCATGCCGGTAATGCATGCCCCTGACTACGGGGTCTGAGGCGGATTGCACGGCAAAATCGATACTGTCCCACAGCGCCTTGTGCTGCGGATTATTCGGCGGGAATGTGGCGTATTGCCCCGGGTCTCGTTGCGCAATCTGCCGCGGCATGATGACCCCAATCCTCGCGGAAGAATACGCAATGTATTCACGCCAGGGGGAGGGCAGAATCATCGTCTGGATCACCGCGCCGGCACCTCCCATCGAAGGTCCTTGCAGCACGATGCCGCGCCGACCCGGGTCGATGTGGTAGCGATCGACGAGAAATTCCAGCGTTGCCGCAATTCTTCGTCCGGGATACGGCACCCCGTCACTGCCGAATGTCCACCATTCCCGCCAGTCCTGGTTGTATGCTTCGGCATCCTGAGTGCGCACCTCTATGTCCCCTTGTGGAGACGGGCCAAACACTTGCATCGAGCCTTCGCCGCCTCCAGATCCGTGCATGTGTACAACGATTCGCGGATTGGCGGGCAGTGGATCCACGCGCGAGTATGCCCATTTGAAATTGACGCCGTGTGGGTCGTAATACGCGTTACCATTAATATGCATGGTGCCTGCATAGAACTTCCATGCCCCGCTCTGTTCTGTAGGTTCGGCGGGCGCGGTTATCAGTGATTGATCGGGCATTGCGGTGGTGGCATTACGCAACGTTGTCTTTGCAGGCACTGGTTGATGCGCCGTCAATGGTGGCGATGACGTTGCCTGGTTAAGTGATTGCGGTGGCGTGGACGTCGGTTTTTCCCGAGCTTTCTGAGCTGTTGAGGTAGCGTTTTTTTCGGGTTGAGGCGTTTTGGGCAGGCTGGAATCTGTCCCCTCGCCCGGTTCCTCGGGTGTCGACCTGCCCTGTCTTATATTCTTGAAGTTTTCCCACGCGCCGCCGCTGGCAAGCAACATGTCAGGGTTTAGTTGGCCGCGGTTGATGCTAGAAGGTGCATCATTCGCTATCGCAGGAATGGCATGTGTTAAACAGGCACACAGCAATGCCAATGACAAGAACGATGATAAATGATGCGCGGGTGTCTGCATGACACTTGTTCCCTGACTGTAGTCATTCCACATTATCGCAAAGCCGCCAGCGTCAGGGAATTGTTGCTGCAATCTGCCTGAAGATATCGTAGCGGCAACAGTGTGATTATGAGGTCTGTTGCTACTGCAGCACTACACGGCGTCGACCAGTTCATCCCACCACTGGTCTGCCTTATTCACCACACCTTTCCATACGTCACCCGGGTCCGGCAGCTTTGGATCGCAGACGCTGTGCATCGTATCTTCTGCAGTTTCATCCTCGATCCCCAGATCCGCATAGAGTTGATCCAGATCCTTGATGTTTTCGCAGGCCGCGTAAAGCTCATAGCTCGTATCTGCGACCAATACGGCAACTCCGATAAACGGAATCGCCTCTGCTGGAATAGCGGCAATGCTTTTGGCGGCGACGCGTCGGGTGCGGGTCGCAATGCGCTTGCCAAAGCGCTTGGTAGCAGCTTTTTGCTTTAACACTTTTGATTTTTGCGCCTCAATCACCTTGTCTTGCACGGCTAACCGATGTTGCAGCAGACCGGACACCGTCTTGACCCCCAGGGCGGTGCCAAGAATGCCAGAGACTGCCGCATTGAATGCGGCATGGGTGACGGTCAGTATGTTAGTGGCAATCAAGCCCAGGAAGGCGAGAGTGAGCAGTGCGCGCTTTGTCCAGGTGATCATATCTTCAGCTACCTCCGGGTTGCGCCAGTGTAGCTGCTGGCGTACGAACCCGGCTAGGTCAGGGCGTCGATTTCGCTGATGAGCCAGGAGGCTGAACAAAGCATCCTGGTTATCCTTGGCTAACGCTGTGGACTCACCATCACACCGGGTTTGGCGTCCGTGTACTGCCCATTCTGGAATGTCGCTTCACCATTTACCATCGTGAGTCTCATCGGTGCCGGATTGCGCGTCCAGCGCCAGGTAAAACCACCTTTGCCGTTGGGTACGTCGTACACTTTATCCATCGGTTGATAGCGTATTTCGTCCATGTTGAACACGGTGATATCGGCGCGCTTGCCGACCTTCAGTTCGCCGCGATCATGCAGGCCAAAGTGTCCGGCTGGTTTTCCTGTGAGGTTGTGTACGGCTTCTTCCACTGTGATCTGCCCACGATCACGTACATAGTCAGTCAGGAGGAGTATATTCTCGCCGCCGCCGCACAACATCTGCCCATGGGCGCCGGCATCAGTGATGTTGCCGACCGTATAGGGGTCGCGTAACAGGCGTACTACCATCTCCTCGTCCTTGATGAAAGGCGGCATGGTGACAGTGGAGTCAAGACCATTGGCAATTAACCATTCAGCCATTGCATCTGACGTATGCAGGCCCAATGCATCGGCGTACTCGCCCAGCGTGATGCGCACAGGGCCAGTGCCATTGTCGGAATTGAGTAATAGAATTCCGCGCGATTTTTCCTTGGATAGCGGCGAAAAATCGAACACATCGTTCTCCCAGGATGCGCGTGCCCTGGCGCGCCATTCCGGGTCACGCATAATGCGTATTTTTTCGTCTTCGCTTTCGGCCAGTACGACTTCGTGCCACACATAGTCATTGCTTTGGGCGAAAACCAGGGACTGTTGTACGCCGAGTGTTGCAGTGATCGGCACATGGGAGAATCCGGTCCAGAAATCGCGTCCCTCCTGCTTGAAGCGCTCATGCATTTCGATCAAAGGCGCCTGAATGCCCATCAGGTCACGCTGGAATTCCAGCGTGGGTACACCACCCCACTGCACACGCACATCGACACCTGCAAACAGTTTTCCCAGTCGCTCCATGGACGCCGGTGCCGTCATCGCGCGGAAGGTGTCGACGATAATTTGCAGTTGCGTGCCAGGATACTCCGCCAGTGTTTGTGCCAGGGTCAACCATTCGGCATCGTCCGCATGTAGTGAGGGTACCGGGCGATCAGAGCCGTCGTGGTCCATCAGGTTGGATGACATTCCCATTGCGCCAGCTTCCAGTGCATCGCGCAGCAGTGCAACCATCTGCGCTACTTCGGAAGTGGTAGCGGCGCGCTTCCATGCGTCCATCCCCAGCACTGCCAGACGCAATGCAATGTGTCCTACGTACGCACCATAGTTCGTTGGCACCCTCACTTGGGCGGTGAGCGCTTCCTTGTACTCCGACCAGGTTTTCCAACTCCATGGCAGCTCGGTGCGAAAAGGCTCCTCCGGAATGTCTTCAAAAAACGAAAAGATTTTGATCACTTCGTCGCGCGCTTCTTTTGAATCGGGCAGCGGCGCCACGGAAAAGCCGCAGTTGCCCATAATGACGGTAGTGGCACCAAAGCCTGCGAGCGGTTTGAGTTCCGGCTCCCACCACATGGTGCCGTCAAAGTGGGTATGCGTTTCGATAAATCCAGGCGCAACGAGGCAGCCGGCGGCGTCCTGCACTGATTCGTCGGCGCGTGGTGTCAGCGTTGGCGCGATTTCGGTGATAATGCCGTTCTCCACCCGCACATCTGCAGTGAAGCCGGGCGCGCCGGTGCCATCGATAATGGTGCCGCCACAAATTAGTGAACTGTTCATGCTTCTCTCCGAAGATTATCCATGCCGGTACCCAGAGTGTTGCTCTGAGTCATTTGCATCGAAGCCCGTAATTGGACTTTCCCAATATAGTAGAGTACTAATTGGTGAAAATATTGCAGTATTTCGTCATTAACTTGGACTTTACACTCACATGTCTGTGCGCATTCAAACAATAGAATCCATCGCTGTCGCACGTATTCTGTACGCATTGATTAAGGGCGATAATCCAGATGTCGCCGACAGGAATCTCGCCGCCGCCTACTTTGCCAAAACCGGGGCGCCGGTCGATGCCAGGTCTTTCCAGCGCTTTTTCGACGCACTAATCCACAGTCTGCCGCAGCAACAGGCCCTGTTGAACCTGGTGCCACAGTGGCAAGCGGTGTTCAACCGCGAGGCATTGAATAAGGTGCAGGCGGCGGAATTTATTCGCCAGTATCTGGCGGCGATGGATCACAGCTTGTTTGTGAAGCTGCCGCTATTTGTTGGCAAGTTCACGGGAAAGAACCGTCATCCCGTCAACTTTGGTGGCTTTGGCGACACCCAGGTAGACAGTTGGATGTTGGTATATACACTTGCCGGGCGAGGACATTTCAGGGCCGGCGTGCGTGTGTTTGAACTCACGCCCGGCAATGTCGTGCTGGTTGAGCCGGGAACCTTAGTTGACTTCTCCGGCTCGGAAAAAACCAGCTGGAATTTCTACTGGGTGGTTTTCCAGTGCGTCGACAGTTGGCGTTCGTACCTGCAGTGGCCGCTTGCCGGGCCGGGGGTGCGTCAACTTGAAATCCCCCCTGATGCCGCTGCGGCAATTGCTGTCACCTTAAGCCAGCTCTATCAAAATTACATTGACGTCGGCGCACTCAAACCCCAACTCGATCATAACCTGCTGGAACAGCTTCTGCTGCGCTGCGGTAATCTGCTGCCGCGGGAGAGTAATCGCGAGTTGGACTCGCGGATACGGGCCGCACGTGCCTATATCGATACACACTATGCCAAGGACATCACTCTGGCCGATATCGCCGCTTCCAGTAATTTGTCACCATCCAGGTTATCCAGCCTGTTTCGCAGTGAGACTGGATCCAGTGTCATGGCATATCGCAATGAACTGCGCCTGGTAAAAGCCGCGCAACTACTGTTGCACAGTAATCTGCGCATTGCCGAGATTGGTAACAGGGTCGGGTACTCAGAGCAGGCATTTTTTTCCAGAATTTTTCGCAAGCACCTCGGCATGAGTCCCCGGCAGTACCGTGACAATATGTCGAACGCATCGTCAGGTATGTAATTCGGATTGCATCTTAGTAACGCAGTAAGTGAAGTGCTGTTGATGCAGAGTATTTACCTATTATGGCCAGTGTGTTGAGATTGACTCTATAATGTACAGTAAGTGAAAGCCGCAAAAAGAGGAGAAATTGTGCCCTTTAAGTATCACTTAGTATATTTCGCCCGCATTGCCATTCTGGCTCTCTTGCCTTCGCTGCTTCCGACTGTCGTTATCGCCAAAGACGGGTATGCAGCAGTTACCACAGAAAATGTTGATATCCAGCTGGATAATCTCAGTTCCATGTTACTGCCGCTGGATCAGGCTGAGCTGGAGACAGAAGCCCAGGCATGGCAGACCGTGCTGTCAGAGAAAGTGAAGGAGATCTCTGCGCTGGAAATACAGAGCAGGAAAGTCAACGAACAGCTGCCTGGAGTGCTTGATGCAGTAGGTGAACAACTGAAGGAAGGCGTAGCGGCAGTTATGCCTGCCGGTGATGCTGCTGTCGAGCCCGGTGTCGGTACCGACGCAGCTACACCCGATCAATCGAATCAGGCAGACACATCTCTCAAGCTTGGCGAGCAAATTGCCGCCAAGCGACTGGAACAGGCCGCGCTCAACAAACGCTTTGCACTCGTGCTGGACGCACTGGAAAGTAAAGGCGGCGATGTTCAAAAGCAAAAACTTTATCTGAATGCGGTATCGGGTATCAAGCTCGATACCGACAACACTACCGCTGCTTTCCTGGCGGTCAGAGAGTGGCTGAAATCCGAAGACGGCGGCCTGCTGTTACTGATGAATGTGTTGAAATTCGCAGCAGTGATGGCATTTGTGGTATTTCTTTCGCGTATGGCAGGCCGTGTTGCCGATCGCATCGTCAGCCGCCAACCTGTATCAATGCTATTGGAAAATTTCATGAAAGTAGCAATCCGTCGCACCGTACTCGCGATAGGGTTTATTTTCGCGCTGCCGATTATCGGTATCGACGTCGGCCCGCTGCTGGCTCTTATTGGTGCCGCCGGTCTGGTGATTGGTCTGGCGTTACAGGGCACCCTCAGCAACTTTGCCAGCGGTGTGCTGATACTGATATACCGCCCCTATGATATGAACGATGCGGTGAAGGCCGGTGATGTCACCGGTGTCGTCAGTTCCATGAACCTGTTATTCACAACGATCAAAACATTCGATAACCAACTGATTACTATTCCCAACAACAGTATCTGGAACGACGCGATTACCAACATCACCGGCAGTCACCAACGACGCGTCGATCTGGTGTTCGGGATTGGCTATGACGATGATTTTGCCAAAGCGCAGGACATACTGCGGACTATTCTGAAGGAACATCCCAAGGTGCTCGAGACACCGGCACCCAACATTCGTGTCAACGAGTTGGCTGACTCTTCGGTGAATATTATTTGTCGCCCGTGGGCAAAAACGGAAGATTACTGGGATGTCTATTGGGATGTGATGGAAGCCGCAAAGCGCGAGTTCGACAAGGCGAACATAACCATCCCCTATCCTCAGCGGGATGTACATGTCTATCCTGCGGTCGATCGGTCCGCCGAGGCCGACAAGACTGCATAAATAATATTGGTATTGCGCGGCGTATCTTCAATCAAACAATGAAGCCCAGTTTATGCCGTTGATATGGCCGCCGCCATCAACGTACAGCGTATTTCCAGTGAGGTAGCGCGCTTCCTTGCTGGCAAGAAATAAAGCGACACCGGAAACATCCTCGTAGGGGTCACCCATATACCCCATGGGTACCTGCTTGTTCACGCGTGTCGCCATTTCCGGAGCGAATTCCTGCATGGCAAGAAAAGCGGCAGTGATAGCGCCCGGACATATTGCGTTGACAGTTATTCCATATGGAGCCCATTCACGTGCTGCACTGCGTGTGAGACAGCGCAATGCTTCTTTGGCTACATTGTAGTCAGCTGTTTGCGGATGCGCATTTACGCCGTTGAGCGAACACAGGTTAATGATGCGCCCGAAGCCTGATGTTTTCATTGAGCTGAACGCGGCGTTCATGGCCCAGCGTGCGGCAAAGAATCCTCCATCCAGTTGACGTTGAAACGCTTCGTCGGTCTTTTCTTCCAGTGGTCCAAGTGAGCTTGGCGGTACTGCATTGTTGATGAGCACTTGCAGCGCGCCGAAGGTCTCCAGGGTGTCGTGAATCAGCGCTTCCACTTCAGCCTTTTGCGTAACATCGCAGTGCTGGAAGCGCGCTGATTTTCCGTCTTTCTGCAATGAGGCCACGAGTTTCTCGCCCGCCGCGTCGTTGATATCGGCGACTACCACTTTGTAGTCGTTTGCAGCAAAACGTCGTGCAAATGCATTGCCCAGGCCATCAGCTGCGCCTGTCACTACCACTACCTGATCCATGGATCACCCCTTGGTTCAATTGAGTTGCCAAGACTACCACTAAACGGAGCAAAGTTTTGCCGGTAGCACTCCTGCTACAGCACCGCTACCATCGCGTTCTACAGTCAGTCATAGTGCGCAACTTATGTGCCGATATCTTCCGCTTTTGTGTGCGTTACTGGTCGCTTGTTCACAACCAGGCGTGTTGCCCGACAGTGCCGGTTCAGTCCGAATCAGCGCCGAATTATGGCCGGAAGCGGACCGACTGTTCTATAACAACCCGGATTCACCGCAGTGGAAGGGCGCAGACGTCGCCAATAGTGTCGCGTTGGACGATGACCGCATACTGTGGGTGTTTGGCGACACTCTGTTAACCGAGCCAGACGCTAATGCCTGTGAGCGTTTTGGTGAGTTCGATCTCGTGGTGCACAACTCTGTCGCACTGCAGCACGGTGCTGATCCCACTACCGCACGTATCGCACATTACTGGGGACAGCAGGACGGACGCCCAGCGCCGTTCTTCTCGCCACGCGATGATGATGGGAGCTGGTACTGGATGGGTGGTGTCACTGTGATTGGCGATCAGGCGCTGGTATTCCTGATGCGCGCCCGTTCGACCGCGCCCGATTCGCCAGACGACCCTCCTGCTGGGTCCTGCGCCGGCTTGAATTTCGAGATGCTGGGATGGGATGCGCGCATTGCCGGAATTACCGAGCAGACTCCGGACCAGTGGCAGTGGCGTGAAGTAAGTCTGCCCCGGGAGATAAACTGGCAGGGTATCCTGGCCGGCTCCTCCACCGCTTACGTTGAAGATAACTATCTTTACGCCTGGTCAGCTGGCCCGGCAAGCTGGGCGGGCAACCCGGTATTTCTGGCGAGGTGGCCGGTGACTGCAGCGGTGCAGGCTGACTTGAGTGAACCGCAATGGCACACGGCGGACGGCTGGGAAGCGCAAGCATCGCTCGGCAGCCGTAGGCCTGCAGCGATAGTTCAGGATGGAAACAATGAAGTCTCGGTCGCCAGGAATCTGTGGCCCGAAGAGGATGAATCGTGGTGGTGGTTGCAAAGTAGTCAGGTAGTCAACTCATCCCTGTGCTACCGCAATGCGCAATCGCCGTTTACCTTTGGCGAGTGCCGACATCTGTTGGACCCGCCGGAGTTGGAGAAGTATCCTGACAGCCGTCTACTGGTCTATGCGGTAAAACTGCACCCTGCGCTGAAAGCTGGCAATGACAACGCTGTAATCGCGACCTACGTGGTCAACAGCTGCAGCTTGCAGGATATCCAGAACAGATGTGATCTGTACTATCCCCGCTTTATCAAACTGCGGCTGCAACAGTAAGCCCTGCGCCTACCGCTGGCAGAGGCGGGGATTCTCAGGTTCCTGTGGCTACGCGGAAGGAATATGTTCGTCCTGAAAGGAAATTTCCCGGTACCAGTCTGTCATGTCGTCGTACATATTGCCCTTGAGGATATGCATTGGCGCACGGTGATAGATTTTAATGTCGTGGAACGGATCGGTGATGATCTTGATGGCCCAGACCAGTCCCGATTGAAATCCCATCAGGTAGAACAGATGCACAGTGCGAAACAGCACAGCACCGATGCCGGTAAACAGCCAAAGAATCGCAGTATTGTAGATCAGGCCCTTGTTGATCTGTTGTTCGCCAAGCAGGCCGAACAGATCGGGTATGAGCCAGAGTATCACCGGAACCATGATCCAGATTGACAGGAGAATCACCTTGCGACGGAGGTTGTAACCGACTTTTACACTCTCCTTATATTCATGGCTCGCGTCATTGACGGCGTCGTAGGTCTTGGGCTCAAAGAAAAAGTGGCCGATTTGACGCAGTACCATGGCCAGCAGCCAGCCCACCATGACGGCAGCGATGGGGTCGACAAAGATCAGGTAGTAGCTGGCCACGAAACAACTCGCGCTCAACAGGTGGAGCAGCTGGTTGACGCGATTGTGGTGGTAGTAGCGGTGGTCGTCCCAGCGCTGCCGATGTAGTTCTTCCAGAAAAGTCATGTTGTCACCTCGCTCAATGGTTGTAGTTCTCTGCCTCGATCATTCGTCACTGCATTGGTAACGAAATTGAAAAGCGGTTGGCCCATCTGCACACGAGCACCAGTGTCGATACCCTTGCAAAAGTGGTAGTCGGGGGTGGCAAATACAATGATTGTTGAGCCGTGCTTAAAGTAGCCGAGTTCATCGCCTTTGTTGAAATGTGTGCTGCAAGCTATCCTGTTTGGCCCCCGATAGTGCATGTCGAGATCCTCGGCCAGCCACTTCAGTTTGATGCTGGCAACCAGTATCGCCGCGACGGCGACCAGACAAATGCGCCCACCTTTGTCACCGGTATCCAGGTCGATCACCGCTCTTTCGTTCTTGCAATAGAGTTGTTCAATACGTCGCAACGCGATGGGATTAACGTTCCAGGTGTCACCGGAGATGTACGTTACTTCATGAATTCGACAGTTAGCAGGGGCATGGAAGCGGTGATAAAAACTGCTTTTTAGGCGTAATGTAATGTACTTTCCATCGCGATAGCATTCACGGGTGCGTTGATCCGGAATCAGGTCTTCCAGATCGTAGGGGAACCCCTTGGCCTGGAATACCGTTGTCCCGTTGATATTGCCATACTCCCCGACAATCGCATCGCAGGGACTAATCACCACATCGGCGCGTCCGTCAATTGCGCGCGCACCTTCACGCAGTTCGCGGGTAAAGCAATCCTGCAGGCTGTTGAACTCGCGCTTGCACGCTTCATCCAGATTCAAGTCATCGGCGAACATACGCCATATGCGAATCATGGCACGCGTTAATAGCGGGCTTTCGATATTACTGAGCCTGCCCATCAGCTGGGTGACAAACCGACGCGGAATTCTGTTAGTAAGCAGGAAATTGAGTTGCTCCTGCTGTGACAGTGAGTGAATCAGATTGGCCATAGATCAGGCGACCGAACGGTGCTCCAGAATACACACGGGTGCGGGCAAGCCCAGGTTGTGTACATATTGCGTCATGATCCGGTCCGCACTGTACTGCGCAGCCCGCTGGCGCGCCGCAGAGCGCATGGTGCTGCGGGTGTCGGGCCACTGGTAGTGGGCGACGACTTGTCTCGCCATTTGTTGCGGATCGTGTACCAGATAGCCACTCTGGCCGTGCTCGATGATATCGCGCGGGCCCTTGCAGTCATACGCAATGGCCGGCATGCCATGCGCGAATGCTTCGAGAAGTACGTTACCAAATGTGTCGAAGCGCGACGGAAAAACAAACAGGTCGAGTCCGGCGTAGAGTGACGCCAGTGTGGGTTTGTCAATCCAACCCATGAACAGGGCATCAGGCAGCAGTGCCTTTAATTCGTCTTCGGCCGGGCCGCTGCCGGCAATTACCAGTTTAAGGTTTGGCAGCGATTGTTTGGCTCGCGACAGGATCTCCGGCAGATCCATGATGCCTTTCTCTGCACTGAGCCTGCAGGCGATGAACAGTACAGGCGTATCATCGTTGGCATCGGCGAACAGATCCTGCTTACGTACCGGTTTGACATGGATATCCACATCCGGTGCGTGGTGCGCGGTGAGAAAGATCTTCTCACTGTCCAGTTGCATCTCATAGCCGGTCAACCAGTCGCGATGCTCGCGGTTGAGAACGAAGATGCCGTCAAACTGGCTGTACAACAGGCGCAGCAAACGGCGAATCCGGTCGCGCTCGTGCTGTGTTGCCTGTGTGGTGCATTTGATGTACTCAATCCAGTCGGTGTGCATGAAGAAGAAGCAGGGCACGTTGAACATGTACTTGAGAAACAGGGCGACTGCCACCATCGGTCCCTCAGTAGAGCAGATGACCCGGTCGTAACCACCCTCATAGAAGATTCGCGAAATCGCCAGCAGATCGGGAAAGCGCAACTGCTGGCCGCCGGAATCCGGCAGGGTGAATGCTGTCAGTGGCCGGGTGACGTGCAGGTGTGGCTCTGCTTCCGCCGTTTCATGGCAAACCAGCATATCGATGGCGATATCATTGCGCTGTATCTGGCGCAGTTTCCCGCTGAGTGAGTTGGAGACGCCGTTCTTGTCAAACAGCGTATCGGTCAGGTGCAGTGCGCGGTACTCGTGGTGATTGCGACCGAGGTGCGTCGCGAAATGGTTGAGGAAGGTCCTGTTCTGGTAGAGCACACGGGTGCTGGCAAGATTGGCGCCCGCCAGCACTGCAGCAATCATCACCGGGAACGTCAGTTTGTCGACCAGCTCACCCAGGCAGCGGCCGGTAACCTGCGTATGCTTGCTGGGTGTGCCCAACAGCCAGGCGGTTACCTGGCTGGGGACTTCAAATCGACGGGTGAGATCTTCCGTGGAATAGCCGCCCTTGTCGCGCAGGTTGTCGACCAGGCTGGAGTCCTGCACTCGCTGGATGATGACCTTGTTCAGTTGCGTAAAGAGATCGGCAATGGACTGGTTCACTGTAGCGGTAAACTTTTCTGCAGACTCGTTCCTGCTGCTGGCTATCTGCTCGAGATAGGAAATACAGAATCGATATTTCTTCGATACTTTCCACTTCAACATCTTGTTGGGTTTTTTCCCCTGCAATGCATCGTGTACGAACTCGAAGAACTTACGCGATTGCTTGTTCTTCTGTAGTTCCAGTAACACGTTACTGAGAGCGAAGCAGGCCAGTTTGTCGGACGCTTCTCCACGGTGCAAAAGGATGCGCAGGAGGCCCGGATCTTCAATATTGGTGGCAATCTGTGCGAAATAGTCCAGTAGTGCGATATTCAGTTTCTGGTTTTCCGCGACGTGGCCAAAGGGCGTCATATTACCCATGCGGATAGCCTCCAGCGCGAGTTGCGACGGCTTCTCCGAGCGCAGGCGCTCCTGCAGGTCGGGAATCATCAGCCTTGTACCGCATTGACCGGCGAAGATACCCATATGGTCATCCGAGCCGCCCGCGAGCGCCTTGGGTAGCAATGGGTCAACGCCAAAGTCGCTTGGGACCAGTCGATGTTTCCTGGCATAGCCCTGTATCTTCTCGGGCGTCAGGCTCTGTATCCAGTTGAGCGTGAGTGTAGACTGCCACAGATCGCGCTGCCCATTGAGTACTTCAAAGCGCTGGAACATAACAGCCAGTTTCTCAAACAGCTCCAGATCAATTTTGTCGTTGCGTGTGTAGAAGTAGAGCGGGTGCGGCAACACTACCGGAATGCTGTGTTCGGCGGCGTAGCGCAGGAAATCGTAGATGTTCTGTCGCTTGGCCAGCAGTACCACTTCCTGCTCGGGAGAGAATCCGTAAGTCAGCACATGCAGGTATAAGTTGGCTTCGGGAAAGTAGCAGGTGAATTCGGCACCGACCAGCACATCGTAGCCTTCATCCTGCAACGCCCAGCAGGAACGCGCGTTATTGTGATTAGTGACGGTAATCACGTCGCTGCCGTTGCGCCGCAGGCATTTCACCAGTTTGCTGGTTTTCAGCCAGGTTTCCGGTAGTCCCAGAATGCGCCCCCATAGTTCGCCCGGCGTGTCACTGTTGAGATCGTGGCAGTGCAGGTCGATGCGCAGGGTGTCCTCTTCCGCGAAGCGGCCTGATTCGCGCTCCAGATAGGCGTTGAATTCATCCGTCAGTGAATTCCTGAATTCGCCGGGGCGAATACTTGTCAATCCAGACACCGTAGTCATGGCGCAACCTCCCCTGTAGTTTCCGTTGAAACATCCGATGCGTGCGCTTTGTGTTTTTGTAATAGAGGAAAGCGAGCCTGAAGCATTTCAACCAGCAACTGCTGTTGAATGGTTTTTGCAGTCAGTTGCGGTGATTGCCACCACCACCCGTCCTCTGCCATCTGCCGTGCCGCTTTTACAAAACGGCAGATCACCTCTTCGAAATCGTCGTCAGTGAAATTCAGGCTCATGATCATGCGGCCACTGCCGACCCAGCTCAGCTCCAGACCCTGATCGCGCAGATAGAACTGGAACATCCAGTTGTATCGACTCGGTACTCGATAGAGCACGGTGCAGATGGTGTGCAGGTTCACCACCTCAACCGGTAAGCTGGCAGCGCGCAGACGCGCGTTAAGTTGTGCAATGCGCGCGTTCCACGTGGCTTCTGCATCATTGTATAAATGTTGGTACTGCGGCTGCGCGATCCGCTTCAGGAATACATTCATCGCCGCCATGACATAAGGGTGTGAATTGAACGTGCCGCGCGCGAATGAAATGTTCACCGGCTGTGCAGGTTTGAATCGCCGCATCAGGTCGCGCCGGCCGCAAAGTACACCCACCGGCAGTCCGCCACCGAGCGTTTTGCCGTATGTCACCATGTCCGCCTGAACCCCGAAAAACCCCTGTGCACCCCGATAGCTGAGGCGAAAGCCTGTAAATACCTCGTCAAAAATCAGCACGATGCCGCGCCGTGTACACACTTCGCGAATCTTTTGTAGCCAGGCGGTGTAGGTTTCCCGGTTGAATTGTGCTGCGCGTTTGCTGTTCACCAGGCTGGCATCGCCGGCGGCGTCGGCGTTCGGATGCATTGCCTGCAGCGGGTTGATCAACACACAGGCGATATCCTTGCGCGTGTCCAGTACCTTCAGTGTGCGCTCGCTCAGATCGCGCAGTGTGTAAACGTCATCGACATTACGCTGGTTGCCGATACCGGGTTGCACCCCGTCCCACCAGCCGTGATAGGCGCCGCAGAAGCGCACCAGATGGCTTTTGCCTGTGTGGTAGCGAGCCAGGCGTACCGCCTGCATCACGGCTTCTGTGCCCGACATATGAAATGACACCTCATCCAGTCCGGCGACGCGCTTGATGCGTTCAACGTTGTCGCAGATCACCGGGTGGTAAGCGCCCAGAATCGGTCCGAGGTCGCGCACCTGTGCGCTGCCTTCTTCAATGCACTGTTTGTAGAAGTCGTAGCCGAAGACATTGACGCCGTAGGAGCCCGACACATCGTAGCGCCAGTTACCATCCATATCACGCACACGCACACCAGCGCTTTCTTCTACAAGGTTGGTCTGGCGCAACTCTTTGGGTAAGTGGTCGCGGTAGGGAAATGGCACCCGATACGCGCTGGTGAAACTGACGTCTGAAATGGACGCCTCCAGCGAAGCGCTGCAAGCCAGCGATCTCGGCGAGCGGCTTATCGCGTTGTGCTTAAGCCGCGCGAGGCCCGCACGACGCCGTTGCGCGACGCCTTCCGGCGCTGCATCACTGCTGTAGAATTTCTCACTGTCAAAGCTGTAAGCCGCGACTTGTCGTGCAATCCTTCGCGACCATTTGGCATGTCCGAGAAGTGAAGGATGCTTGGCCCGGGAGAGCCGGAGGCGGATGTAGATTTTGTAGAGCAATGCAGTGGTGACTGACGCCACCAATGCGCTAACAACCATTGTCTGTAGCATAGATCCCCTGATCCAAGCGCATACCGTTTGCACGGCGTACGCCTGTTGGTTTCGCTAAATCTACTGGGTGATCGTTGCAGTTGAATGACGTTTTTACGTCATTCTTGTTGCAGTAATGGTGAGGGGATAACGGATAGTGTGTGCAGCGGGTATTGACGTCTTATGGTACTAGCGTTCAGCGTATCATTGGAAAAGCACGGTAGTAGCCCGCGCCAGCGCGGCAGTGACCAGACTGTCAGTTGCTTCGACTGTCTCTTGTAACAGTCACACCAGCGCAACAACGTTACAGTTCACCGACGATCGCGTGTTGCAGAATCTGGGCGTACTGCGTGGCATGGAATGCAATTGGATTGCCGCCTGCCGACGGATCTACCGCCGCCATATCCGCGACGCGACTGAGCTGTCCGTCGTTGATGCCGATCTCAGCGAGGCTGTGGGGAATGCCAATCTCGGCTCGCAACGCCAGAATCCAGTCGAGAAAGCAGGTAAAACTGTGCTCTTGCAAGCCGATATAGGCTGCGGCGCGCTGCACGACAGGTTCGATAGCCTCACGGTTTGCCTTCAACACATAAGGCATCAGAATGGCGTTAAGCAGGCCGTGGTGAGCGTCGTACAGGGCGCCCAGTGGATGCGCCAGTGCGTGCATGGCGCCCAGCCCTTTCTGGAAAGCCGTCGCGCCCATCGCCGAAGCCGCCAGCATATTCATGCGTGCCACAACATTGCTGCCCTCGGTCACTGCCTGCGGCAAGTACTCCCTGATCAGGCGAATTCCTTCCAGCGCAATGCCATCCGCCATCGGATGCCAGCCGCGTGCACACAGTGCTTCGAGGTTGTGTGACAGCGCATCCATGCCGGTGGCGGCAGTCAGGTGGGGTGGAAGACCCACGGTGAGTTCCGGGTCCAGGATGACCTGGCCGGGCAACATGCGGGGGTGAAAAATAATGCGTTTGATCTCACTGGCCAGATCAGTGATTACCGAGGCACGCCCCACCTCCGAACCTGTGCCGGCTGTGGTTGGCACCGCGATCACGGGCACCATGCCGGCGACATTGACGCGCGTCCAGTTGTCGCCGACATCCTCAAAGTCCCACAGCGGCCGGTCCTGTCCGGCCATCAGCGCCACCGCCTTGCCGGCGTCGAGCGCCGAACCGCCTCCCATGGCGATCACGCCATCGTGGCTTCCGGCGGTGAAGGCGAGCAGGCCAGCGTCAATATTGTCGCCAGTGGGGTTGCTCTTGATGCCGGAAAACACCGCACAGTAAATGTCGGCCTTTGCACATTGTGCAACAGCTGCAGCGACCATGGGCAGTGCCGCAAGTTGTGGATCGGTGACTAACAACGGCCGCTTCATGCCCATTGTTCGACAGGCATCCGCCAATTCCGAAATACGGCCAGCTCCCGCGCGAATGCTGTTGGGATAATTCCAGTTGCCTTGCAAGGTAGTGTTGCTCATGAATAATCTCCGACGACGTCAGAATGGGTCATCGCGTTGGTTGTGGTGTTCAGATAATTTCGAAGTAGCGCGACAGTTCCCAGTCGGTGATGTGCCTGCGGAATTCGCGACTTTCCCACTCGCGGCTGGCCGCGTAGTGGTCGACGAATTCTGCACCGAAATACTCGCGCGCCGGTGCGGACTGTCGCAGAGCCGCCGCCGCGACATCCAGGTTGGCAGGCAGTGACAGGTGGTCGGGCTGCTGCTGGTCGTAGGCGTTGCCCTCGACCATTGCGGTCGGTTCCAGCGCGTGCTCAATGCCGTACAAACCTGCACCCAACGCAGCAGCCAGCGCGATATAGGGATTGGCATCGGCGGAACCCACGCGGTACTCCACGCGCTGTGATTTCGCAGAACCGGGAATCAGGCGCAGTGCCGTGGTGCGATTTTCCACGCCCCAGGTGGCATCCGTCGGCGCCCAGAAACCCGGGATCAGTCGGGAATAGGCGTTGACTGTCTGCGCCACCATGGCCATCCACTGTGGCATCAGGTGCTGTTGCCCGGCGATAAAGTGGCGCTGTGTATTACTCATATTGTGAGGCTGGGTGGAATCGTAAAACGCCGATTGCCCATCCTTGTTGCGCAGCGAAATGTGGATATGGCCTGACTGCCCGGGGTAGTCGTTCGACCACTTGGCCATAAAGGTGGCCATCAGGTTTTTGCGCTGCGCCCAGACTTTGGTGAAGGTTTTGAACAGGGCGGCTTTGTCAGCGGCATTGGCTGCACTGTCGACGGCGATTGCCGCTTCCAGCACGCCCGGGCCCGTTTCCGTGTGCAGGCCCTCAATGGGAAAATCCATCTGCTGCCCTAACTCCAGCAGACTGTGGTGCAGGTCGGCGTGTACGGAACTGCGCAGCATGGAATAGCCGAAGAAGCCGGGTGTGATGGGCTTCAGGTCGCGATAACCTTTTTCGCGGATCGAATCCGGCGTTTCATTGAACAGGAAAAACTCGTACTCAAACGCTGCAGACACGTCAAATCCCATTGCATCCGCCCGCGCCAGAACCCGGTGCAGGAGATTGCGTGGGCACAACGCGGCCGCTTTGTCGTCAAACTCACACAGGAACAGCAACATGCCAGGTTCAAAAGGAATGTCCCTGCAGGACTCCGGGACTACGCGAACGGGCGCATCCGGATAGCCGGTATGCCAGCCGGTGTAGGTAATGCCAGCCTTTTCATATAACTGGTCGTTTGAATCCCAGCCGAGCACCACATCGCAAAAGGATAGGCCACTATCAAGGGCAGAGAAGAATTTGGCCCGGTTGATGTATTTGCCGCGCATGATGCCATCGATGTCGTGCAAGCCAATCTTGATGTAGTCGAGATTGCGTTCCTCGACAATCTTTTTGGCGTCGGCAATCGACTGAACGTTGCGCGGATTCATCATGGCTGGATTCCCCTGCGGTAGTGCGCTGGCTTCAGTATTGAAGACCATAACACCTTCTATAGGCAAGCGCCGTGACGCCCAGGTTGTGAAAGCGACGTGCTGTCACACCACTACAGTGCAAAGGGCAGGAAGATGAGTGCCATGCTGAACCAGGCGCCCACGCTGAAATAGGGTGTCAGCCAGAGCGCGTCTTCTTTCCATCGGTCCCAGCTGTGGCTCAGTTCCCGGCGACCCCAGGCGTCCCTGGCGCCCTGGCGCAGGCTCAGGTACTGTTGGCCGTCTTGCCTGCCGCTGCGAAACCTGCGCAGGTACAGCGGGATATCGACGGCGATCGCGTACGTGACAAAAGCCAGCGAGCCTGCTACTCCGGCAATCGCCAGGAAATGCACCGCGCCGCTGGTGTCCATGGCGATGATGGCAAGCAGGGCGGCCATCCAGGAAAATCCAGCTGCCCACAGGAACGACTCAACGGCCTGGGTGATGTGATTGAGCGTCAGAATACTGTGCCAACAGAACGCCTGCGCGACGACCGTGCAGGCAGTAATCATCCAGGCCGCGTGCTGTACCCACGGCAGGCCCACATAGGCACCCAGCTGGTGGACCAGCAGGCCGAGCTGTAAGCCGAAGCAGATTTCTGCAACTGTGGCGGCACAACGCCCCAGAAAGATGCTGGAAAACCGGGAGTCGACAACGACCAGTCGTTCAAGGTCAACACGTGGAAAAATCGAGCGGTAGGCGCAGACGAATACATAAACCCCTGAGAGCGCCAGTTGGATCACGCAGTAGGGATCGGCACTTGCATTGAAGTACCAGATCGCCAGCCACAGACAGACATTTGCAATACCGAGCAGGCTCAGCGCGCGCCACCACAACAAGGCGCCAAGTCGCCCCTCGAGAAATCGATTCATAGAGTTATGTCAGTTTTGTAACGTGTGGATGACGTTTCTGTGTTTCAGTTTAGGCGCAGGCATGAAGGTGGGCAAGTGCACTTGTGCGGTCGAACGGTTAGTGGTTGCTGACCAATCGGCGGATCAGAGCGTCCGATCGTGGTATTGTTTACATGTCACAATCTCAACCGGTACCTGACTCAACCGCGTATTCCCCGGTTTTGGTTAACGACACAACAGAAACAGGGCGTTGTGAACGATGAAATCGCTGCAATATCTGTCCACACTGGTAATCGTTGCGCTGATGGCGTTAACGCTGCGCTCGCCGGCGTTAAGCGCGCAGAATCCGCTCGCCGATGCGCTAAGCACTGGTAATGAGTCTGCAGAAGCTGTCGATCCTACCACTGTAAACAGTATTGAACGACGAATTGCAGAGGTCACTGAGGAAGAGCGTCAGCTCGCACAAGTCATCGCTGATTCGAGCACAGCACCCCCCTTATCGACTGCGAGCAAGCACCTTGAGCGCTCACAGGAAAAATTGCAGCAAATGCTTCGCCTGCTGCAAGCTCAGTTGAGTCTGGCGAAATCACTTGCAACACCTGTGCCGCCTGCAACCGCAGAAACGCCCGCCGATGAGCCGTCCGTCTTGTTGTTGAATGTTCTTTACGAACAACTCTCTGCAGCAGAGTCTGCATTGCGCGAGAAGCGCAATCACCTGAAGTCGGCAAAAGAGCAGTTGGAGAGCCTGGAATCGAGGAGCAGGGAGGCCAGAGCCGAATTGGCGACGGCTTCGAAAGAAAACAGGGCGCGCAGCGAGCGTGCTGCGCGTTCCGCTGTACTGTCGGCACGTGTACAAGCGGAACAAGTGTACATGATAACGCTGGAGTTGCGCGCTGCGAAGGCAGCCGCAGAGCAGGGCAACAACCTGGAGGCCCGCATTGCTGAAGTGCGAGAAAGTCTGGCCGACGGCGAGGGACAGGCCAACGCTGCGACAAGTGTACTGCTGGAACGAGAAAGAGCGTTGCAACAGGCGAAAACGCGTGCCGAGCGCGAACTTGCAACCGCAGAGTTGCGTCTGGCGGCGGAGAAAAGGCGATTTTCTGCAAATCCACCCAATGCCAATGAGGTACTGGCCGTAGTCGAGGCGCTCACTGCATACCACGATGCACTGGGCAAACAGGTATCGCTAGCTACCTCCGAGCTGGATCGCCTGTCCTCAGTGCGTGACATCTGGGCCAACTGGGATGCGCTGTTGCGTGCAACACACACGCCTGATGATCTTCCTGCTTGGCAGGAGTTGGCGGACAGTGAACTTGCCGATCTGAAAGTTATCGAGGATAGCCGGGAGGGTCAGTCCGCCGACTTGCAGATTCGCCTGGAGGGACTGCATGCGCGGATCAGCCAGTTGCCTGCACAATCACAGGTGCGAGCGGTATCACAGGAGGCCGAGAAAGCGCTGAACACGTTGCAGAGTGAGTTGCTTGCCGCGGACCGTCAGCTTGCAGCGGATCAACGCGTCACCCAGCGATTTGCAGATGAGATAACAAGGGTGACTGGCAATCTCAGCTTTTTCGATTATCTCTCGCGCGGGATGAAACAGGCCGAAGCCCTGTGGAACTTTGAAATTACCACCATCAATGAGTCCCCCTTCACCGTTGGATCGCTCACGATGGGCATCCTCCTGTTCGCTGCGGGATTGTGGGCGTCGCGCGTGGGGGCCGCAGCAATTGGACGGCTGGCGGCGCGTCGCTTGAAACTGGATGCTGGCGCAGTGCAGGCCATGCAGACTTTCTCGTTCTATGCACTACTGATTGGGTTTAGCCTGCTGGCGTTGCGCGCGGTTCACTTTCCGCTGACGGCATTTGCATTTCTGGGCGGCGCGCTGGCCATCGGCGTTGGTTTTGGCAGCCAGAACGTGATGAATAATTTCATCAGTGGCCTGATACTGATGCTGGAACGACCAGTGCGCGCCCAAGATGTAGTGGAAGTTGATGGCAGCCACGGTGTTATCCAGCGGATTGGTCCGCGCAGCACACACATCCGCTCTACAGATGGACGCCACATCGTCGTTCCCAATAGCTTTTTCCTCGAGAGCAACGTCGTCAACTGGACACTTTCAGATGATCTGATGCGCACTAAAGTCAGTGTTGGTGTCAGTTACGGATCACCCACCCGACTGGTGAAACAGCTGATGGAAGAGATATTGCGGGATGAACCGCTGGTTTTGAACGAACCACCGCCTAACGTGATTTTTGACGCTTTCGGCGACAACTCTCTCAACTTTGATGCGTACTTCTGGGTTGAAGCGCGCGCCCCTATGCGCGTGCGCGAAGCACAAAGCCGCGTTCGATTTGCAATAGATGAAAAATTCAGGGAACACGACCTGGTGATTGCATTCCCGCAGCGCGACGTGCATCTGGACACGCTGACACCGCTGCAGGTACGTCTGGTAGACGCTGGAGATGACTGATGCGCCGATTAGCCCTGCACAATCAGGTTGTTTTGCTGCTGGTAAGCGTTTTTCTGCTTACGGAATTTGCCACAGCAGAAATTTACAAGTGGGTCGATGCGCAGGGCAATCTTCATTTCGGCGACAAACCCAAAGAC
Source organism: Halioglobus sp. (assembly GCA_041396025.1). Classification (GTDB taxonomy): domain Bacteria; phylum Pseudomonadota; class Gammaproteobacteria; order Pseudomonadales; family Halieaceae; genus Marimicrobium. The sequence goes on from JAWKZL010000001.1 coordinate 598,761, forward strand.
CCGACCGAAGCGGTTGACGCTGAAAAAGTCAACCTGAAGGAAAGTTACCAACCCGCCGTGCGGACACCACAGGAACAGGCTGAGTACGATGAGCAGCAGCGCAGACAACGGTTGCGCGATGAGATGCGCCAGCGCGACGACCAGCAGGCGCAGCAGGAAGAGGCCGCCAAGCGTAGCCAGCAGAAAGCGGCGCTATGTAAGGCTTACGATGAGAGTATTGACGAACTGGAGACAGTGAAGGTAGAGGACGGTGTTCGCCATCTGGTGTATGCCACTGACGAGGATGGAAAGCCGGTATCCTCTGATCGCCAGCGGGAAATTATTGCGGATCTTAAGAGCAAGAAAGCAAAGGCCGGTTGTCCCTGATCGTGCAGTTGCGTTTGCTGTATTGGTTGATTCTTTTAGTCTGAACTATAGTGATTATCCGCGGGTAACATAAACAGGAGAATGCCATGGGTTGGTTTGATTTTATGAGTACGGCTGGTGAAGATAAGATCACCGCGAAGGTCGAAGTGTCACCGCAGCGGATCAATGAGCTCCGGCAGGAAAATATCGTTAGGAATATCGCTAAACTCGGTGTCGACAGTAAGCTTGTTACAGTCAGCGTCGACGGCGAGGTTGCCACGCTGACGGGTTCAGCGCCGGATCAGGCAATGATGGAAAAAATCGTGCTCTGCGCCGGCAATCAGCACGGGATCGGCAAGGTAGATTGCCGCATCACCATCGATCCTCCTGCCGCCGCCCCCACCGATAAGGCAGCCCCTGCTGACCCATCACAGGCGGAATCAACGTTCTACACCGTCAAATCGGGCGACACCCTGGGCAAGATTGCCGCAGAGTTTTATGGCAGTGCGTCCAAGTACCCGGTGATATTCGAGGCGAACAAACCCATGCTTAGCGATCCGAACAAGATTTACCCAGGGCAGTCGCTGCGTATTCCACCGATTTGATGATCCAGGATTAGCAGGTGTCCCGTTCGATTGCTGTGCGGGAATTTGCCCATTCGGGCAATCCTGATGCGTGGCCTGTGGTGTTTTGACGGTCTTTTGCACTGTTTTGGCGCGCAACCGCTTGCGCTTTGCGCTTTTGCACAGCGCGGACCATGGAGATCAAATGCAGGATCATACGTGATGGCTGTATGCGAGGGGCTCAACGTGATGGTCCGGAAATTGCTTCTAATGATTGGGTATAGCACCGGCGATCGCTCGATAGCGGTGGGCAAACGAGGACGGTATCTGTTCGATGTTCTACACTGGAAGCAGGTCGTGTTAACTGTAAGGAAGGGTATTTGCCGCAGTTCATAAGCCGTTATGTCACCATTGTGGATGCTATCAATTATCGCATTGGTCGCATTGCCATGTATGGGATATTTGTGCTGATCGGCATACTGTTGTGGTCATCTATCTCCAAGACATTTTTTGTACCCTCCCTCTGGACCCTGGAAATGGCCCAGTTCTGCATGGTTGCCTATTACATCCTGGGTGGGCCTTACTGCCTGCAGCGCGGCTCGGATGTGCGCATGGACCTGTTCTATTCCTCTTGGACTGATCGGCAGCGTGCCTGGGTTGACGCCTTTACCATTTTCTTCCTGATATTCTATCTCGGCGTGCTGCTTTACGGCGCGGTAGACAGCACCGTGTACGCGCTGGAATTTAATGAACGCAGTTATTCGGCCTGGCGACCGTATATGTGGCCTATCAAAATCCTCATCTGTATCGGATTTTCCCTGATGTTGTTGCAGGCGATATCGGAGTTCATAAAGGACATCGCGCGAATCAAGGGGATAACACTGTAATGTCTTCCGGAATGATTGCGGTTTTGATGTTCTCGTCGATGATGCTGATGTTGATGACGGGACAGCGCGTGTTCGGCGCTATCGGTGTCGTAGCGGCGGTGGCCTCGTTGGCGCTTTGGGGTACCGGTGGTTCCGATATGCCATTCTCAGCGGCCATGAAGCTGATGAAATGGTATCCGCTGCTAACGCTGCCGATGTTTATTTTTATGGGCTACATTTTGTCGGAGTCAAAGATTGCCGACGACCTGTACAAAATGTTTCATGTCTGGATGGGCTCTCTTCACGGGGGTCTGGCGATTGGTACCATCGGACTGATGGTGCTGGTGTCCGCAATGAACGGACTCTCTGTTGCTGGGATGGCGATTGGTGCCACCATCGCCTTGCCCGAACTGCTGCGGCGAGGTTACGACAAACGCATGGTGACCGGGGTGGTGCAGGCCGGCTCATCGCTCGGTATTCTGGTGCCGCCATCGGTGGTGTTGGTGCTCTATGCAATGATTGCACGACAGCCGGTTGGCCAGCTTTGGCTCGCCGGTGTTGTGCCGGGATTGATGATGGCGGCCATGTTTATTCTCTACATCGCTATCCGCTGCTACTTTCAGCCGCACCTGGGGCCAGTACTGCCCAAAGAGGAGCGCGACGTCCCCCTGCGGGAAAAATTGCGCTTGCTGCGCGCCGGATTGCTGCCAATTCTGATCTTCGCGACGATGATGGTGCCCTTTGTCAACGGCTGGACCAGCCTGGTTGAAAGTTCGGCTATTGGCGCATTAACCGCATTTGCTGCTGCAGTGCTCAAGAAGCGTATGAACAGGGCGGTATTTGAAGCATCGGTGCGACAAACCCTGGCTATTTCCTGCATGTTTATGTGGATCATCCTGGCGGCGATGGGCTTCGGTGCGGTGTTTGATGGCCTGGGTGCAGTGGGCGCGATTGAAGACCTGTTTACCGCGCAACTGCACCTGGGACCGTGGACGATACTGGTCATCATGCAGTTGTCATTCCTGCTCATGGGGACCTTTCTCGACGACACTGCCATGTTGGTGATTGTTGCGCCGTTGTATGTGCCGCTGGTCGGGGCGTTGGGATTTGATCTGGTGTGGTATGGCGTGCTCTATACCATTACCACCCAAATCGCCTATATGACACCACCCTTCGGCTATAACCTGTTTTTAATGCGCGCGATGGCGCCCCCTGAAATTGGCTTGCGGGATATTTACGCCTCCATCCTGCCGTTTGTTGCGGTGATGATATTGGCCCTGGTCGTGGTCATGGTGTTTCCGCAGATAGCACTCTGGTTGCCCAATGTCGTGTATAACAAGTAAGCGCATGGTGTTGGCAACGGGTTACACAGTCTCCAGTAATGGGGAATTCTACCGGGAAGCCTGCAGTTTATTGGTTCCCCTTCATTCGCAGACAGGAGAGTTTCTATGAGCAATAGACGGAAGTTTTTGAAAACTGCAGGTGTGGGAGTCGCTGGCCTGGCCGCTGTTGGCGCGCCAGCAATACATGCGGCGCCGAAAACGACGATCAAGTGGCGTATGCAAACCTATGCCGGCCCGGCATTGGGTGAGCACGTGATCAAGCCCTCGATTGACGCTTTCAACAAGATTGCCGGCAGTGATATGCAGATTGAGTTGTACTACGCAGATCAGCTGGTGCCTACCGGAGAGTTATTCCGGGCGATGCAAAAAGGTACGATTGATGCCGTGCAGTCTGATGACGACTCCATGGCCTCGCCGACTGAAGTCGCGGTATTCGGTGGTTACTTTCCCTTCGCCAGTCGCTATTCCCTGGATGTGCCTGTGCTGTTTAACCAGTATGGTCTCGCCGAGATCTGGGATGCGGAGTACTCCAAGGTCGGGGTGAAGCATATCTCAGCCGGTGCCTGGGACCCCTGTAATTTTTCTACCAAAGACCCTATCCGCAGCCTTGCAGACCTGAAAGGCAAGCGGGTATTCACGTTCCCAACCGCAGGCCGCTTCCTCAGTCAATTCGGGGTGGTGCCGGTAACCTTGCCCTGGGAGGATATTGAGGTGGCCGTGCAGACCGGCGAGCTTGATGGAATCGCGTGGTCAGGCATTACCGAGGCGTATACGGTGGGTTGGGCGGATGTCACCAATTACTTCCTGACCAATAATATTTCCGGTGCCTGGGCTGGCTCCTTTTTTGCCAACATGGAGCGCTACAACGCTCTGCCTGAAAACATGAAGGGTCTGCTCAAGCTGGCAATGGATAGCTCTCACTACCATCGGCTCTGGTGGTACTGGGGCGGCGAAGCGGCACTGCGCGTGCATGGTACCAAGCTGAAACTCACCACGATTCCCGATGCGGAATGGGCTACGGTTGAGAAAGCGGCTGAGAAATTCTGGGACGAGATAGCTGCAGAATCGAAAACCAAGGCCAGAGTGATCGAAATCTTCAAGAAATATAATGCTGATATGCAGAAAGCAGGTCCTCCCTACCGCTACACCTGCTAGGGGGGGCTGCAGGCCGGGGGAACATCTGTTTCCCCACGGCTGCGATGCACTGTGTATTTTTCTGAATCGCAGCTGAGTGCCTGCCGGGTCCGCTCTCAGTGTCGATCGTCATTGAGAATTCTTCAGCTATGCCGAACATAATTCAATGCATTTCGCCGATAGATGGGTCGGTCTTCGCCGAGCGTGAGGCTTTGTCCCTTGCCGCGGCGCGGGCAGCAGTTGCGAGCGCTGCTGCGGCGCAGCATGCGTGGCGGGAAATCCCACTCGCGCAACGCATACATCGAGTGCTTGACGGTGTCGAGCGTCTCGGTGCGATGAATGCTGATATTGTCACCGAACTTGCGTGGCAGATGGGTCGCCCTGTGCGCTATGGCGGCGAGTTTGGCGGCGTCAATGAGCGCGCGGCCTATATGGCCAGTATTGCTGAACAGGCATTGGCCCCCATTGAAATTGAAAACAGTGACGCCTTTGAGCGCCGTATTGAGCGCAAACCGCTGGGCGTCGTGCTGGTTGTCGCACCGTGGAATTATCCCTACCTCACCGCAATCAATACCATCGTGCCCGCATTGATTGCCGGTAACAGTGTCGTGCTCAAGAGTTCCTCACAGACACTGCTGGTGGGTGATCGCCTTACCGCGGCTTTTCATGCTGCTGGTGTGCCGCATGCAGTTTTCCAGCACCTTATACTCGATCACCCAACGACCGCTTGCCTCATTGGTGAAAAAGCCTTTGGTTTTGTGAATTTCACCGGCTCCGTCGCTGGAGGCAAGGCGATGGAGCAGGCAGCGGCCGGTACATTTACCGCAGTCGGTACCGAACTGGGCGGCAAGGATCCCGGTTACGTGATGGATGATGCAGACCTGGACGCGGCCGTCGCCACTCTGATCGATGGTGCAATGTTTAACTCTGGCCAATGCTGTTGTGGTATCGAGCGTATTTACGTTTGTGAGCAACTATTCGATGCGTTTGTAGAGAAAGCTGTCGCGCTGGTGGAAACCTACCAGTTAGGTAATCCGCTGGTGCAGGAGACGACATTGGGGCCGATGGCCAACATACGTTTTGCCGAACTGGTGCGGTCGCAGACTGACGACGCGCTCGCCGCTGGTGCCAGGGCGCTGGTTAACCCGGCGCTGTTTCCCAATGATGGCGGCGCCTATCTGATGCCGCAGATCCTCGTCGATGTAAATCATTCCATGCGCATCATGCGGGAGGAATCGTTCGGGCCAGTGGTAGGTATTATGAAGGTGAGGAACGATGACGAAGCGATCGCGCTGATGAACGACAGTGACTTCGGACTTACAGCGTCGTTGTGGACCAATAGCGCAGAGCGAGCGCAGCGCATTGCGCAGCAGCTGGAAACCGGAACTGTGTATATGAACCGTTGTGATTACCTCGACCCGGCCCTGTGCTGGACCGGGTGTAAGGATACCGGTCGCGGCGGCAGCCTTTCAGTGATCGCCTATCACAACCTCACCCGGCCGATGTCGTTCCATTTCAGAAAACACTAGGACGCGGTCCTGCCGATATCACCGAACGACGCCTGCAGCGCGTCAATTGCATTCATTGGGGGCTTTGACTATATTCGACAGGTATGAAATTCCTGCTCGCTCTTTTATTGTCACTGGCTGTGCCTGTAACGGCACTGTCGGCTACACTGAATCTGACAAAGTGTGAACATCGCCATGCAATGGCCACTGTATCGTCTGCAGAGGCACATCACACTGCAATGCGTCCAATGTCACAAGACGATCACTCCGGGCACTTGCAGCATGCCAGTGACAACGCCAAAGCCGACATCACTCCGTGCGGTCATTGCAGCGGCGGACATTGTGCCAGTGGCGCTGGCGGTCTTTCCGTTGGCAGTACCGTCATCATTGCCCGCATTGATTCCAGCTCGGAATTTACACTTCCCCGATTAGGCCGCACTGCGGCTGCGCATACCCTCGGTCTCCTTAGGCCCCCCAATCTGATCTGAGTACCTCAACGCGCTGAACAACTGCGGATAGATTTTTGTTCGCAGAGCGCCGGCGCACGCATTGTCTGTCAATTCGGCAGACGGTTTTTACTCAGAACCCGATGGAGATTCCGTGTTAATTTCACGTTTTGTGATAGTTGTCATTCTGTCCATGGCAGTGCTATCAGCTTGCGCCACCCTCCCTGAAGATCGCGGCAAGGGGGATGTGAACAGACTGGTCGCTGAGCGCACCACGGGGGTGTTGCCAGCTGCCGATCTCGATGCAACCGAATACCTGTCCGAACTGCTCGTGCAGCCGCTAACCGCTTCCGCTGCGGTGCATATCGCGCTTATGAACAATCCCCGATTGCGCGCGGAGTATGCGCACCTGGGCATTGCTGCAGCGGAAGTTTATAACGCGGGGCGCCTGTCCAACCCTCGTTTCGGTGTTTCTGTGATGTATTCCGATGAACCTGGCACCGCGAACCAGGTGACATTTGGCTTGACCCAGAGCTTTACTGATTTGCTGTTGCTGCCGGCACGCAGTCGTCTGGCGGCAGCCGAGTTTGAGCGTGCCAAGCTCGAGGTCGGCGCCGCAGTCATCGACTTTGCCGCTGAGACGGAAGAGGCCTATTTCCGGCTTGTCGGTGCGCAACAGGTCGCAACAATGCGTGCGAATGTAGCCGGTGCCGCCGCAGCGTCTGCGTTATTGGCAGAGCGTTTTTACCAGGCGGGAAACATCAGCGCGCTGGAGTTTACCCTGGAGCAGTCTGCTGCCAGTCATGCGAAGCTTGCTGCGATGCGTGCTGGGACCGATGTAGTCGCGGCACGCAATGCGCTCAATCGCCTTATGGGTCTCAAAGCCGGCGATACTCGCTGGTCCACGCCTGACCAACTGCATTTGCCGGTCACGGTCGAGGACAATCTGGACGACCTGATCGAGCTGGCATGGCGATCTCGACTCGATCTGTCAGCCAGGCAGGCACAGGTGGCTTTGCTGGCAGACAGTCTGGGTGTCAGTCGACAGTTTCGCTTCCTTGGCGAGAGTGAGATTGGCATTGAAACCGAACGCGAGACGGATCGCTCTCGCATCACCGGCCCAAGTCTGTCGCTAGAACTTCCCATTTTTAATACCGGTGCGGGTCGGGTGGCCCAGGCTGAGGCCCTGGTCGATCAGGCCGAAGCCGAACTGCAAGCGCTGGCACTGGACATTGGTAACGATGTGCAGCTGGCGCATGCACAGGTACAGGCGTCCAGGGCCGTGTTCGAGCAGTACCGTGATGCGCTGGTACCGGAACGCGAAGCGGTAGTTCAGCTGACACAGCAGCAGGTGAGCTACATGCTCGAGGGTCAGTTCCAGCTGTTGTTCGTCAAGCAGCAGGAGTTCGACGCCTACCAGGGTTATCTCGAGGCGCTGCGCGACTATTGGATCGCGCGTACCCAGCTGCGTCGTGCGGTCGGCGCGCAATTGCCCAGTGATCGGGGTATTGAGGGGCCGCAGGTTGGCCCAAGGGATGTTACTCAACACACCACAGGAGAAAAGCAATGACCAGTCGTCGCGAAATATTGTCGTGGATGGGTCTGGGTTCGCTCGCCGGCGTTACCGGCGCTGTTACACCGCGAATCGCTGCACAGTCGGCGCAGCATGTTCACAATGCTGCCACAGCGGTTGAACCTTCTCAGACCACTGTTGCAGCGGTTACAGGGAAAGCCGACGAGTACACGCCGGTGCGCACGCTCAATGGCTGGACGCTACCGTACAAGTTGAACAATGGCGTAAAGGAGTTTCACCTGGTCGCAGAGGAAGTGGAGCATGAATTCGCGCCGGGCAGCACAGCCAAATGTTGGGGCTATAACGGCACCACGCCGGGACCGACGATTGAAGCTGTCGAGGGCGACCGGGTGCGCATCTTCGTCACCAATCGCCTTGCGGAACATACGACTATCCACTGGCATGGAATTATTCTGCCCAGCGGCATGGACGGTGTCGGCGGCCTCAGTCAGCCCCATATCAAGCCCGGTGAAACGTTTGTTTATGAATTCACCCTGCAGCAGCACGGCACCCACATGTACCACCCCCATGCCGACGAGATGGTGCAGATGGCAGTGGGCATGATGGGTATGTTCATCATCCATCCGAGGGAGCCGGAGCCGGTGGCCGTCGACCGTGATTATTGCTTTGTATTGCATAACTGGGCTTTGCATCCGGGCACCTATCGTCCCGATCCCGCGATCATGCAGGAATTCGACCTGTGGACATTTAACTCCAAGGTATTTCCGGCGATTGAACCGATTGTCGCTGGCAGCGGCGAGCGGGTGCGTATTCGCATGGGCAATCTTTCGATGTGGAATCACCCGATTCACCTGCACGGTGTGCAGTATTGGGTAACCGGGTCGGATGGCGGACGCTGGCCACAAGCCCAGTGGCGCCGTGAAGTTACGGAGATTGTAGGTGTCGGCCAGACACGGGATATCGAGTTCAATGGTATTCCGGGAGACTGGGCGTTGCACTGCCACATGTCACACCACACCATGAATGCGATGGGTCACAAAATTCCCAATCCCATCGGCGTGGACCAATCCGGGGTAGAGTCCAGGATTCGCAATATGCTTCCGGGTTACATGGCGATGGGCAAGAACGGCATGGCGGAACATGGGGAACACATGGCGATGGGCATGTTGCAGGGACCGGCCAACACTCTGCCGATGATGGGCGGGGAGGGCCCCTTCGGTCCACTGGAAATGGGCGGCATGTTCACTGTTGTCAAAGTGCGGGATCACTTGCCCGAGGGCGATTACCGTGACCCTGGTTGGTATGCCAATCCACCCGGCACGGTGGCCTCAAAAGTGAGTGAGGATCCGAACTTTGGTTCTCCGGTGAGGCGGGGTTGACTCTGGAGCCTGTTCTATACTCCAGCGGTGGTGCGCTTGGCGATCTGTTTTTTCGTTAATCAGGCCTGAATTCGATTAACGGTTGTCCAAGTATTGACGGAGTGCTCGCTCGGGGCCGGCACCAGGAACGGGAGAATTGCGATGGATCACGAACACGCATCACACGATTGCGCACACACGCACTCTGGCAACGCCTCTGCGAGCAGTAAAGAGATCGATCCTGTTTGCGGAATGACCGTGGACCCGGCAAGCGCGACCAGCCGACAACATGCTGCAAGCACTTACTATTTTTGCAGCGCCCGCTGCGCCGAAAAGTTTACCGCCGCGCCCCATCAGTATCTGAATGCGTCCGGATCGACAGAAGCGGTATCTGATGAGAATTTGCCGACGGGCACCATCTATACCTGTCCGATGCACCCAGAGGTTCGCCAGGAGGGGGCCGGTTCATGTCCTCACTGTGGAATGGCACTGGAGCCAGAATCGCCGTCACTGGAGGAGGGCGACAATGGTGAGTTAGGGGATATGACGCGACGCTTCTGGATCAGTCTGGCTTTGAGCGTTCCGGTGTTGCTGCTCAGCATGGGCGAGATGATTCCGGCGCTCGATCCTGGCGGGAAACTTGGTCACACAATGTCAGGATGGATACAGTTCGCGCTGGCCGCACCGGTGGTGCTGTGGGGCGCCGCACCATTTTTCGTGCGTGCATGGCAGTCCGTACGCAATCGCAGCCTGAATATGTTTTCGTTAATCGCGCTTGGCGTCGGCGCTGCATTCGCGTTCAGCGTGATGTCGATCCTGTTTCCTGATGTGTTGCCTGCGTCTTTTCGAATGTCCAATGGCATGCCGCCACTGTATTTTGAGGCCGCGTCGATGATTGTTGCCCTGGTCCTGCTGGGGCAGGTATTGGAACTGCGGGCGCGATCACAAACATCCAGTGCGATACGCTCATTGCTGGAGCTGGCTCCCAAGATCGCCCATCGCGTGGATACAGAGGGAGCTGAATCTGATGTGAATCTCGATCTGGTAAAAACTGGCGATCGCCTGCGGGTGCGCCCGGGAGAAAAGATTCCGGTCGATGCGACAGTGCTGGAAGGCGACAGTCATGTCGATGAAGCCATGCTTACGGGTGAGCCTGATCCGGTGCGCAAGAAGGCGGAAGATCCGGTTACTGGCGGGACCATCAACGGTTCCGGCAGTCTTCTCATTCGCGCTGAGAAAGTCGGGGCCGATACCCTGCTTTCTCAGATTGTGCATATGGTAGCGCAGGCGCAACGCTCGCGGGCACCGGTGCAACGCCTGGCAGATCAGGTGTCCGCGTGGTTCGTACCAGCAGTGATATTGTCAGCGGTAGTGGCAGGCCTGGTGTGGGCGCTGTGGGGGCCGCCACCTGCATTGGCTCACGCCCTGGTGGTCGCAGTGTCAGTGCTCATCATCGCGTGCCCCTGCGCACTGGGTTTGGCGACCCCGATGTCCATCATGGTAGGTATTGGTCGCGGCGCGCACGAGGGAGTGTTGATCAAGGATGCCGCCGCGCTTGAAACACTGGAGAAAGTCGATACCGTGGTGGTGGATAAAACCGGCACACTCACCGAGGGCAAGCCAAGCTTGCAAGTGGTGGTACCGATGCCGGGTTACTCCCAGGAGAAGCTGTTAAAGTATGCGGCTGCATTAGAGACTTCAAGCGAGCATCCACTGGCGCGCTCGATAGTCGCCGGGGCGATGGTGCGAGACAGCGGTAAACTACCCGCTGTATCCGGCTTCGATTCCGATCCTGGCCTCGGCGTGTGGGGAGAGGTCGATGGCGTCAAAGTTGTGGTGGGCAATCTGCAGCTGTTGGCACGTCAGCGGCTTGCGACCGACGAACTTCAAGCCCTGGCTGAGCCCTATCGCGACAAAGGCCAGACCACAGTGTTTGTTGCCCTGGATGGTGTTCCTGCAGGATTTCTCGGTGTTGCCGATGCCATCAAAGCCTCCAGCCGCGACGCAGTGACGGCGCTGCACGATGCAGGCATTCGCGTCATCATGTTAACCGGCGACAATGCTCGCACCGCCAGAGTGGTGGGTGATGCACTGAGTATTGATGAAGTCGTCTCGGATGTACTGCCTGCCGATAAAGCTGCTGTCGTAAAGCGCCTGCAGGGTGAGGGACGCAAAGTGGCGATGGCCGGTGATGGTGTGAATGACGCACCCGCACTGGCGCAGGCAGAAGTAGGCATTGCAATGGGTACCGGTACTGATGTGGCGATGCAATCGGCGGGCGTAACGCTGCTCAACGGTGATCTTCGCGGCATTGCCAAAGCGCTGCTGCTGTCGCGTCGCACCATGGGCAATATTCGCCAGAATCTGTTTTTCGCATTCGTGTATAACGCATTGGGGATTCCGATAGCCGCGGGTGTGTTGTATCCGGTATTTGGCATTCTGCTGTCACCTATCGTCGCGAGCGCCGCGATGAGCCTCAGTTCTGTATCCGTGATCGCCAATGCCCTGCGCTTGCGAAATACGGCACTGGGCGTGGATTCTGGCGCCGACGCAGCTGCGCGTAAGTAACGCTGCGTCGAACAGGTTGAGCTCGGCACTGCGCGAAACGCCAGCGCGCAAAGGTGCTTTTCGCTATGGCAGCGCGCGATAGGCGTCGAGAATCGGCGCAAATTCAGTCGGTGTCGAGCCGTGAATCACCAGTCCGTCAGCGCCGTTTGCAAACTGCTGCTTCCAGGCCTGGGCGCACTCCGGCGCCGACCCGGTTGCCGCCGGCAGCCAATGCGCGGGAATCAATTCGCTGATTTCCTCCAGCTGTTCCAGCGTGGCGACGCTGTCTATACCGCCTGGAATAGATGCGACTGTTGGATGTGCCCTGAAAGCCCGCAGTACGTCCGGGTCCCAGTCGTTAAGGGCAATCAGCATTTCAACATAGCCTGGTGCCTGCATGTACGTCGCCATGCGCGCTACCATTTTCCTGAGAAAATCCTCTCTACTCGGGTTAAGGGCGGTGGCGAACACCGACCACACCTTGACCAGATCAGGGTCACGGCCGACACGCTCTGCGCCTTCCTGCACCAGCGCTTTCGCGCGTCGCAGCCCCTGATCGGTAATGAACGTGTGCAGATGAACGCCGTCGAAGTGCTCGCCGGCAAACCTCAGGCTCGCGGGACCAAAGCCGACGAAATGAATGGGTATATCGGCATCGAGCCAGTCGCCCATGCTCAGGTAGGGTAAGTTTCCCATAAGGCCGTCGTAGCCCATGACCTTCTCGCCCTTCCACAGCGTACGCAGAATCTGCATGCCCTCTACCAGCTGGGCATTGCTCACGTTCTCAAGACCCATCAACTGGTTGCGGATAGCCACGCCGCGGGCAAGACCCAGTTCGAAACGACCGCCGGAAAGGTAGTGCAGGCTGGAACACATATTGGCCAAGACCAGCGGGTGCCGGGTGTGGATATTGGTGGCTGCCGTGGCCACGTGAATGCGCTCGGTGACGGACAGGGCTGCAGCGCAGATGACACCGGCATCTTTTACATCGAAACGCTCCGACACCCAGACCTTGCCCAGTCCGAGCGCTTCTGCCTGTTTTGCCTGTGCGATAGCGTCTATTGGCGTGCTGGAATGTCCTGGCAGCAAATAACAACTCAATTCGGGAAACTCGACAGCGGTGCTCATCTTCTCATTCAACTCCTGATCAGTGGTGATTCTCGCGCGTTCGATTACGTCAGCGTATGCTGCTATTGTGGCGCATCAACATAGTTGAGACTATAAAAATATCGGATACAGGAATTCAATTTATGACAATCACAGTTGTGCAGTGGACCAGTGGTGGCGTGGCGCGCGAGTGTGTGCGGGCAATTCAGGCACACCCGGAACTGGAGTTGGTTGGCATGTACGCCTACAGCCAAAGCAAAGCGGGCAGGGATGCAGGTGAGCTGGTGGGTATCGACGCTGTGGGCATTCAGGCGACCAGCGACATAGACGCCCTGATAGCGCTGCGCCCCGATTGCGTCAGCTATAGCCCCCTGTATCCCAATGTGGATCATCTGGTGACCTTGCTGGAGGCGGGTATCAACGTGGTGACTACCAGCAATTTCCTCACCGGTTGGGCCATTGAGAAGCGGCCAGATAAATACGGGCCCAATGGTCGTCAACGCATTCAGCGCGCGGCTGAAAAAGGGAACGCGACTATTTTCGGTAGCGGCATGAATCCCGGCCACATCAACTATCTGGCCGGGATTCTTTGCGCACATTGCCACCGCATTGAGCATATCCGTGTCACCGAATCCGTCGACGTCACTGCCTTCGTCGGCGACGCCAATATGACAGAAATTGGCTTCGGCTTACCGGCAAATAATCCGGGGCATGAAGACAGGATTTGTCAGGAGACGCGCGTATTTGGCGATGGCCTGGAGTTGATGGCACAGATGATCGGCGTCACGCTTGACGACATACGGTGCTCGGTGAAGTTTGCGCATGCCACACAGGATATCGATGCGCCGGGGCGGTTTATCAGCAAGGGTTCTGTGGCGGCGGTCAAGATCAGTTGGCAGGGGCTGGTCAACGGTGTGCCACTGCTGGAGAATTTGCAGGTCTGGGTGGTGGGCGAGCAGATCGACCCGCTGTGGAAAACCGAACACGGCTACCTGATTGACATCAAGGGTGAACCGGGCATCCACAACCGGATGATACCGATTCCTGCTGGTGATCTCAGTGCACTCTCACGCGAGCAGATGAACGCTGTGGGCATGTGTATTACCGGGCTGCCATCGATCAACGCCATTCCGGTTGTCTGTGCGGCTCCTGCGGGCATACGCACGTACAAAGATCTGCCGGCTATCGCGGGATTCAGTCGCGCTTGAGGCTATACCGGGCCATCACGCCGGCTATTCTGCGCAGCAGCCACTTGGGCGTCGCTCTGCCGGTAACCGTTGCCGCGATGTTGACGGCCCCCGGTACACAGATGACATCGCCTTTCAGGCAGGCGCGATAGCCCTGTGCCGCCACATCCTCGACATCACCGATGACAAATGCCGGAATCTTGAGCCCCTGATTTTTTTGCTGCGCCTCGGCGACCATCCTGGTTGCGGTAATACCCGGACACAGTGCGGTAACGGTGACACCCGTACCCGATAATTCCTCGGATAGCGACTCGGTCAGCGAAAGCACGTAGGCTTTGCTCGCCGCATAGGTCGCCAGATTCGGTACCGGTTGGAACGCGGCTATGGACGCGACGTTGAGAATGCGCCCCTTGGCGCGTTTTACCATGGGTGGTAAAAAGTGAGCGAGCATCTCAGTGAGTCCGCTGATATTCAGGTCAATGAGATTCTGGTGCGCGGTGGCAGGCATGTCGACAAAACTTCCGTATTCGAGCACCCCGGCGCAATTGACCAGGATATCTATTTCGATGTGTTGTCTGCGCAGTTTGGCCGCGAGTTTTTTCGCCGCGCCAGGTTGCGTTAAATCGGCAGGTTCCGGGCGGGCATTGACCCGGGTTTCAGTCTCCAGGCGCTTGGCCAGCCGCTGCAGCTTATCTGCACTGCGCGCGACCAGTACAAGGTTGTAGCCGCCGCGGGCAAAATGACCTGCCAGGGTCTCGCCTATGCCGGACGAAGCGCCGGTAATGAGTACGGTATCTTTATGCATCGCAATTGCTCACGGTCGGCTCAGTCACCTGACAGTATAGGCCTGGCGCTGGTGATTATCTGTTAAGCGTTGGCATCGGATGCCTGCCGGGACAATTGCAGGTTCAACAAACACCGCTACAATGAAGGACAGACGTATGACAGTTGACAATATTCACTAACAATCGCTGATTGTCGTCGATATCCAGCTGGCAGGGGCAGTAACCACACAGAATAAGCCAACTTGCCGGCAGCACTCTTTTTTCACTCTGGGAGACAGCGTTATGTATGACATCGTGATTCGCAATGGAACACTGATAGACGGGAGCGGCTCCCCGGCTCGCGTGAGCGATGTGGCCATTATCGCAGGGCGCATTGCTGCTGTCGGTGAAAATCTACAGGGCCCGGCCAACCGCGAAGTCGATGCCGCTGGCTTGCTGGTCACACCAGGCTGGGTAGACATCCACACGCATTATGACGGTCAGGTTTCCTGGGACCCTTTGTTGAGCCCCTCCAGCTGGAATGGTGTTACTACCGTTGTGATGGGCAATTGTGGCGTGGGCTTCGCGCCTGTTGTGCCGGGCAAGGAAGAGTATTTGATTCAGCTGATGGAAGGCGTGGAGGATATACCCGGCAGCGCACTCGCAGAGGGCATTCAGTGGCAGTGGGAAACGTTTCCTCAGTACCTTGATGCGATCGAGCGGCTGCCTCACGCCATCGACTTTGGTACCCAGGTTCCACACGGCGCGGTACGCACCTACGTGATGGGTGACCGCGGGGCCAGGAATGAAAAAGCCACGCCTGAAGAAGTTGATGCCATGGCTGCAATCGTCAAGGAAGGTCTGCAGGCTGGTGCGCTTGGATTTTCCACTACGCGCACCATCTTGCACCGCGCCAAAGACGGCGAACTGGCGCCGGGTACCACCGCGGATAGAGAGGAGGTCATCGGCATTGGTCGCGCGCTGGGCGAAGTCGGTTTTGGCGTGTTTGAAGTGGCCAGTGATCTGACGCCCGAAGAAGACGAGTTGACCTGGATGCGCCAGATTGGCCATGAAACCGGTCGCCCGGTGACCTTTGCCTGCCTGCAGAACAACGGCGATCCCACGCAGTGGCAGCGACTGCTGGCTGCGGTCGATGAGGACCGGGCGGCTGGTGGTACGTTAACGCCACAGGTGGCGCAACGACCGGCAGGCGTATTGTTCAGCCTGGAAAGTTCCGGGCATCCATTCATCCTGCACGCGGCCTATCAAAAAGTGGCGCAGTTACCCATAGCTGAGCGCGCTGCGGCCCTGCGCCAGCCCGAGTTGCGCAGGGAAATTCTCGACAACCCGCCGGATTTGACCGGATTGCCTGAGGTTTTCACCCAGACACTCAGTGCCTGGGGCAATATGTTTCCGCTGGGCGATCCGATCGACTATGAACCGGGTCCTGAGAAGAGTGTGCTGTCACAGGCCGAGCGCAAAGGCTGCAGTCCAGCTGAATTTGCCTACGACACCATGTTGGAAAACGATGGCAAAGGTATTCTGTACATGCCGCTGCTGGGCTATTCGAATGGCGACTTCGAAGCCCTGCGGGAAATGATGCTGCACCCTGCCGCCATATTCGGCCTGTCTGACGGTGGCGCACACTGTGGCCTGATCTGCGACGCCAGTATGCCCAGTTACCTGTTAACCCACTGGGCTCGCGATCGCAGTCGCGGTGCGCGAATTCCCATCGAGCAGCTGGTGCACAACCAGACCCAGCGCACTGCAAACTTTTACGAACTGCATGATCGCGGGCTGATTGCACCGGGTATGAAGGCCGATATCAATGTCATCGACTATGAACGGCTGCACCTGCATCCACCGGAAATGGTTTACGACCTGCCGGCGCAGGCACGAAGACTGGTGCAGCGGGTGGATGGCTACAAGCTCACCATCTGCAGCGGCGAAGTCATCCGCGAGGATGGCAAAGATACCGGGGCACGCCCAGGCAAGCTGGTGCGGGGGCCGCAAGCGGCACCAGTCGAGTAGCAATGGCCAGTGATATAGCAACTCCCTAAAAGTGACGCGGGGTAGGCAGGAATGAAGAAATTCTGGATATCCACTCTGGTGGGAGGAGCGCTGTTTCTGGTGCCGGCGATGTTTATCATCATCGTGCTGGAGAAAGCGTTCGTTATCATGACCAAGGTGGCCAGGCCGATCGAGAAGCTGTTGCCGATTGATACTGTTCTGGGCGTGGGGATGATCAATGTACTGGCATTATTGTTAATACTGCTGGTGTTTGTCGCTGCCGGTCTGGTTGCACGCGGTAAAGCCGCCCAGGCGTGGTACAAAAAACTCGACGGCGTGCTGCTGGAGATTGTTCCCGGATATGCCTGGACCAAGACGGTGGTTGGCAGTCTCGGCAAAATCGAAGAGGTTGATGAATACTTTAAACCGGTATTGGTTAGCCTGGATGACCAGAAGCAGGTCGGTTTCGAGCTGGAGCGCAGCGAGGACAATCTGGTGGTGGTGTTTCTGCCCGGCGCACCCGATGTGCGCAGCGGGACAGTGGCCTACGTCACTGCCGACCGTGTGGTGCCCATTGATGCCACTTTTCTCACAATTAATCGATGCATGAAGCATATGGGCAGGGGCGCGATTCAACTCCTGCCGCAAAAACCACGTGCATAAACTGTAAGAAGGCAGCACATCCGACAGTTAATACCAAACCTTCCTATTCGTAGCTCAAGCTCGTTGCCTTACCGCGAAATATTCGATACACGAAGCCAGAGTACAGCAGGATCACCGGTAGGGTTGCCGCCACACCATAGAAGATGAACTGCAGAGAATTGGTCGCAGCCGCTGCCTCGAACACATCCATTCGACCTATGATGATGTCCGGATAGATACTGTAAGCCAGGCCCAATGCCGCCATCAGACAGATCACTATGAGTGCTGTAAACACCACCCAGCCATAGCCGTTACGCAGGATATCCACCCTGCGTAAAATCCAGTACAGGATGGCATAGCAGAGGGCACAACTGACAGGAATAGGCAGTAAGCCAATGGCGATGGGCATGCTGAACCAGCGCGCCGCAATCTCCTGGCTGACGATGGGCGTGGCAATACTGACGAGAAGCAGTGCGATTCCCATCGGCAGAAGTGCATGTCTGGCCCAGACTGCGGCCTTCTCAAACAACATGCCTTCTGTTTTTATCAGCAGCCACCCCGATCCTAACATCACATACAGTGCCGGCAGCGTGAGTGCGATCAGTGCGGCAAAAAGATAGCTGGTGAGGTTTTCCTGCAGGCCAGTGATATAGGCGCCCAGCATCCAGCCCTGTGACATGGCGGCAGTCAGCGAGCCGATAAAAAACGCACGGTTCCACAAATGTTTCCGTGCATCGCCTGCCTTGACGCGGAAATCAAATGCCACGCCGCGCAATATCAGGCCAAACAGCATCACGGTGACCGGGATATACAGCGAGCTCAGAATTATCCCGTGCGCTTTTGGAAACGCGATGAGCAGAACGCCGATCCCGAGCACAATCCATGTCTCGTTGGCGTCCCAGAACGGACCAATTGCCGCGATCATGATGTCTTTTTCTGCGTCTTCAGCGAGTGGAACCAATATTCCTATACCCAGATCAAATCCATCGAGAATGACATACAGAAGCAACGCAAGCCCCATAACCATAACAAAAAACTGGGGTAAGACCTGTTCCATCAGTGAGCCTCCACTGTGGCCGGATTGTTGGCACTGTTGGGTAGCAGTGAGAGTGACTGCGCTGGTTTGGATGCCAGGTAGCGCAGAGCCTGAACATAGGAGATCAGCAGGAACACATACAAGCCAATGTAACCCAACAGGGTGCCGGTCAGTGTCGCGCTGGCGTGATCGGCCGCCACATCTGCCGAGCTCAGGAGGCCGTAGATGATCCAGGGTTGGCGACCAATTTCTGTGACATACCAGCCGGCCAGTGTCGCTACCCAGCCGGAAAAGGTCATCAGGGAGAGCGTGGCCAGCATTTTCTTTCCGATAGCCCTGCCCCGCAGCAATTGAAATGCGGCACACCAGGAGGTTAGCAGCATCAGTACACCCATTCCCAGCATGACTCTGAACGACCAGAAAACCATGGCCACGGGTGGGTGTTGATCTGGATATTCATTCAACCCTTTAACCTCACCATCGGCCTTGTGGGTCAGGATCAGGCTGGCAGCGTAAGGTATCTCGATCGCAAAGCGTGTAGTTCGAGTTTTCTCATCGGGTAATCCGAATAGCGTAAAGGCTGCACCGCGCTCGGTGTTCCAAATGGCTTCCATCGCTGCAATCTTGGCTGGTTGGTGTTGCAGGGTATTGAGCCCGTGCAAATCGCCGATAAAAATCTGCAGCGGCGTCAGCAATGCTGCCATGATAATTCCGGTTTTCATCACCATCATGGTGGCGGGTCCGTCTACCCCCAGTCTGGTTCGCCAGGCGCTGACGCCTGCAATTAAAAAGGCACTGGTGATGAAGCTCGCTGTCATCATGTGCAAAAAGCGATACGGGAACGATGGATTGAAGATAATTTGCCACCAGTCCTGCGCAAAGAACTCGCCGTTCTCGATGGCAAAACCCACAGGTGTCTGCATCCATGAGTTGAGCGCCAGAATCCAGAAGCCGGAAATAGACGTGCCGATGGCAACAGTTGCGGTGGCAATGAGATGGAGACGGTTTGAGATGCGACTTTTTCCGAAGAGCATAATACCGAGGAAGGAGGCTTCCAGAAAAAACGCCGTAAGCACTTCGTAACCAAGAAGCGGGCCCGCAATATTGCCCGCTCGCTCCATAAAGCCTGGCCAGTTCGTGCCGAACTGAAAACTCATGGTGATCCCTGACACCACGCCCAGCGCAAACGTCAGCGCAAATATCTTTACCCAAAAGTAATAGGCGTATTCCCAGGCGATATTACCGGACAGGGTAAATCGCACGCGGAAGTAGAGCAGTATCCAGGCGAGCCCTACAGTGATACTGGGAAACAGAATGTGGAAGCTGATGTTGGCTGCAAACTGAATACGCGCCAGGACGAAGGGATCAAACTCCATGCTCATTGTCGTGTGTACTCCGGCTTCGGGACTAGGCTGCTGAGCGCTGCTGTGCCTTACCGTTGATAATCATAGACACCCGTTTGCTGCGCTTGGCTTTCGCCGGTTCGCGAGGTTTGCTGCCGCGTTGCACCTTGCTATCGAGCGTAGCATTGGTTTGTGGGGCTGTGCGCAACCAGTGCGCCTGGTCGATTTCAAAGGCGTGGAGAATACTGTCCAGCGTTCTGCCGATGCGTGTAGTGGTGTCGATAATGGGTATTTTCGGCCAGGTTGCCCGTTCCCCGGCTTTGATCAACTCAGCCATCTCTTCGGCTGACATCATCTTCAGCAGTTTTCCGAGGCTGGAAAGGCCGTAGCCGGGGAAGATATTGATGTCGGCCGTAAACTGCTGTTCCAGCAGCGCATTGACTGCGTTCATCGCTGTCCCCATCTGTGGCCCGACCTTGCTGTAGCGCTGGATAAAATCGAGATAGCCGCGCACTACTTGTTTCGTTGCTGCCACTGAAGCGTCCGACAGGATTTTACGCATTCCGGGTCTTCCCGTCGGCTCACGGCCCAGGCCAGGCATTACCTGCGAGACGATGAAATGATTCACCCCATACATCCGCGCCAGGCGTTTGGCGGGCAGGTCCTGGGAAAATGAGCCGTCGATCCAGCGCCTTGAGGGTAGGTAAGGTTTGATTTCACCATGGACATTGCGCGCTTCCAGTTGCACCGGTGCAAACACACCCGGAAGCGCGGTGGACGCCAACACGGCTGAGCGCAATGTCACGTTCGGCGAAGCGATATGATTTAACAGGCGTGAGTTCTGCCGTGGTTCTGCCGGAGAAATGGAAATGTTGATACTGCGCCCGGTCTTTTCGTAGGCTTCCTTGAAAGTGATGTCCGGTATCAGTCTGGCCATTTCGCGTTTGATCGAACGCATGTCGATCTGCTTGCTCATGCCGAATCCGACCTTCACATTGCTGCGGTTTTCGGTGAGCGCCCGCGCAAGATAATTGTCCTCAAACAGTGCCAGGTATTCCTGATCGGTGCGACTGCCGACGATGGCAGCGACAAATGCACCGGCGCTGGCGCCGGAAATTACTACCGGACACAGCTTTTGCTCGATCAGTGCTTTCAGCACACCGAAGTGGAAATACCCCAACATGCCGCCGCCGCTGAGCATCAGCGCCGAGCGTCCATAGCAGTGACTGGCAATCTGGAAAAACTCGATTCTATCGCCCCAGGGAATGCCTTTGAAACGACGTGGCGACAGGTATTTCAGCGCATCACAGATCTCGTCGATGTAGTCGTTGATCAGCACCTTGGTTCCGGTCTTGGCTTTGCGGTACAACTTGGGATTACCCATCCCGGCCATATTGCCGTGGATACCTTCGCTCAGCGCGAACAATAAGCCCTGATCGTCGCGCTTGCGGCGCAGCTTGCGCAGTCGCTGCAGTCGGGTGTTGATACTGTTGGCGTCATACAGGGGCGATTCGTCTTTGGCGCGCCACGCATCTGCGCCAGTCTGCGTGTCATACGCTGCAGCAAGTTCCCGCCATTGCTCGAAGCTCGTTGCCGACGCAATCGCTGCGTCCAGTTCTCGAGTGGCTTGGATGCTTGGGGTACTTTTTTTCTTGCTCATTGCGCATAACCTGACAGCAGATCTGCGAAGCGGGAGTCCCCATCGAAGGATTGCGCTTCGGGATCGGCAATTTGGGGTTGATGTCGAAAAGATCATATCCCGACTGCAGCGTATGTACCAGCGTCTATGGTGGCCAACGCGTCGAGGATTGACCAAAGCCCAAGCGCTATCTACTATCATGCAATGAAAATAAAAATACACAGTCTGGCCCTCTTATGGGCCCTCACGTTCCTTGCCGCCTGCAGCGATGGCAATGATTCCTCCCCTGTGGTTCGGGTCGATCCCAACGAGGTGGTGCCCGCGCCACCGCTCAATTGTGACCCGCTGACACCGACTTATTGCGGCTTTCCCTATCCCAACGATTACTGGACCAGACCGGATCCGGAGACGGTCACCGGGCTGCGGTTGGCATTGCCGCAGGTCATCATGCCTGCAACCAAAGATGGCGATCGGTCGATTCCCGATGCGTTTAATGAGATGGACGGCTTCTCGCCGGGCATTGCTGCGATGACGCACCTTCCTGGTGCGACCACCACCGGGCTTGCCACGCCAGACAGCATCGGCTCGTCCCTGCTTGCGGAATCTCCCACGGTACTTCTCAACACGGCCACCGGGGAGCGCCTGGCGCACTGGGTAGATCGCGACGAATATGTCGTACAGGCAAAACTGCGGACCGATGATCTGGAAAAGCTGCCAGATTTCACTATCAATCGCGACATCGACGAGCTGCGACAGGAACAGGCACTGATGTTGCGGCCCGCCATCCGACCGGAGGATGCCACCCGCTACATTGTGGCGATTCGCCGTGTGGTCGATGCCGATGGCGTTGCCGTGGAGCCCTCGCCGGGATTTCTCGCCCTGCGTGACAAGCTGCCCTCGGACGATCCGATTATCGAGTCCCGGCGCGCGCATTTTGAACAGATTTTTGCCGAGCTGGAAGCGCAGGGGATTGCGCGCAACGACCTGCAGATCGCCTGGGATTTCACCACGTCCAGCCGCGACAACAACACCCGCGCAATGGTGCATATGCGCGATGACGCACTGGCGCGATCGCCGCAGGGCGTGCCTTATACCATTGAGGTGAAAGACGGTGACTTGATCGATGGGATGGCCTGCCGCCTGGAAATCAGCTTCGATATGCCGCTTTACATGACAAAGGGCGAGACTGGCGGATTACTGAATCTGGGGCCGGACGGTCTGCCGCAACAAAACGGCACCTTCAAATACGCAGCGGCATTGATTGTGCCGATGAGTGCGCAAACAGAGGCGGCGCCGCTGGTGGCCTTTGGCCACGGCCAGTTGGGCGCGAAAGAACAGGTACTGGGCTTTCAACCGATAGCGGCTGAGCAAAACCTGGCAACCTTTGCGCTGGATTGGAAAGGCTTTGCTTCCGATGACGTGGTGACTGTGATCTCAGCGCTCAGCAGTGGCGACCTGTCCACATTTCGTGCTGTACCGGAGCGCATGCATCAGGGCACGCTGAACTTTCTGATGGCGATGCGCACGCTGTCGGTCGCCGCTGATGGCGGGCCGTCAACGCTGTTGAATCAGGTGCTGAACAGTGATTGTGGCGGCGCCGCGATCGACGGTTCGAAACGCTACTATTTCGGCGGCAGTCAGGGCGGGATCCTGGGTGCCAGCCTGATGGCGCTGACTACGGATATTGAAAGAGGACTGTTGGCAGTGCCGGGTCAGTCGTACAATCTTTTGTTGAACCGCAGCGTGAACTTTGACCCGTTCGCTGAGCAGATCTATTCGATCTATAACTGGAACGCGCTGGACATGCAGTTGAATCTCGCGCTTATCCAGGGACTGTGGGATCGAGCCGAGCCGACGGGTTACTCCAAATACATTCGCAGCAACTTATTGCCGGGGACGCCGTCGCACGAAGTGTTGATCCAGGTGTCGAAAGCGGACCATCAAGTGACGAATCTGGGTGCTCACATTATGGCGCGAACCATTGGTGGTGTGGTTAATCTCGCACCGTTGATTCGCGATGTGTGGGGGCTCGAAGTTGTCAGTGGCAAGCACACTGGTTCAGCCATGATTGAGGTGGACTTTGGCAACCCGGATCCGCCGATCACTAATATTCCGCACTGGGGAGACACCATGAAAGATCCCCACGGACGGGCGACCGAGTTGCGCGGTATCGGCGATAGCCTGCGGACATTCTACGATACCGGTGTGGCCGAAAATCTCTGCGATGGTCCATGCGATGCGGACGATATATTGTAGCGAAGAGCTCGGAATCACATGACCAACCTCAACGTGCATGAGGGGGTCAACGAGCCATTGCAGCCCATAAGGATTGGTGTTGCAGAGACTTTCCGCCTGCTGCGCAAGAACTATGTAAATCCATTGCGGCATGCGCAGGAGTTGCAGGAACGCTACGGCAATGCCGTGATGCAGAAAATCGGTCGCATAACTTTTGTTCACCTGTTTGGCGCCGACGCGCATCGTCTGGCGTTGGTGAACGCGGATCAGGTATTTTCCAACAAGCAGGCCTGGGACCAGATCATCGGGCGCATTTTTCCCAATGGTCTGATGTTGCGTGATGGCGATGACCACCGTTATCACCGGCGACTTATGCAGGCCGGTTTCAAGAACAGGGCTATGCAGCGCTACATGTTGGAGATGGAGCCGCAGGTACAGCAGGCAGTCGCCAGTTGGCCGGTGAGTGCCGGGCAGCCGCTGCTGGCTTACCCCACTTTCAAAAAGATGACGCTCGATCTGGCGGCGTCCATTTTCCTCGGCATGGACCTGGGAGCGGAAGCGAGGCGAATCAACGAGGCCTTTGAGACCACTGTGGCCGCGTCCATGCCCAGAATTCCGCTGGCTATTCCCGGCACTATACTGTGGCGCGGCATTCGCGCGCGGCAGTACATGGTGGATTATTTTCGCCAGCAGCTGCCGGCAAAGCGCGGCGGCACTGGCGCTGATATGTTCTCACTGCTGTGTAACGCCACCGATGAGGATGGCAATCAGTACACCGACCAGGAAGTGATCGACCATATCATCTTCCTGATGATGGCCGCGCACGACACCACCACCAGCACCCTGACCAGCATGACCTATGCGCTGGCGCGGCACCCGCAGTGGCAGCGGCGCTTATTCGATGAAGTTCAGTCTTTGGGTGTGGAGCATCTGCAGTACGAGGATCTCGATCGTCTGCAACTGACCGAATGGGTGATGAAGGAGGCGCTGCGTATGTACCCGCCGTTGTCGACATTGCCCAAGTACAGCACAGCACCCTTTGCGTTCGACGGGAAGACGATCCCTGCCGGTGCCATGGTCGCCACGTATCCAATCCATACGCACTATATGGAGGAATACTGGTCTGAGCCCACCCGGTTTGACCCGTTGCGTTTCAGCGACGCGCGCGCGGAACACAAAAACCACGCCTACTGCTGGGTACCGTTCAGCGGCGGTGCACATATGTGTATCGGTCTGCATTTTGCAATCATGCAGATCAAGCTGGTGATGTTTGAAATGCTGCGGCGCTATCGGTGGTCAGTGCCGGAAGGCTACGAAATGCCTGTGCAACAGTCGCCGATTTCCAAGCCGCGGGATGACCTGCCCGTCTACTTCGAGCCGCGTGTGGCTTAGCACGCTTTACCCCGCGTTTCACCGTTGTCATTGCCGTAGCGTCTGTCGCATACTCCCCGCCGATTTTTGGCCTCAGGGAAGTACGCTGTCGTTATGACTCAATCCATTGCCGCGCGTTTGGCGCAAGAGTTGGCTGTTCAGGAAAAGCAAGTAGCCGCTGCAGTCGCGCTACTTGATGAAGGTGCAACCGTTCCCTTTATTTCGCGCTATCGCAAGGAACTCACAGGCGGTCTGGATGACACGCAGATGCGACAGCTGGAGGAGCGACTTCGCTACCTGCGAGAGATGGAGGATCGTCGCGCGACCATTTTGAGCAGTATCGCGGAACAGGGAAAACTGACGCCTGCCCTGGAAAATGACATTCTCGCGGCCGACACCAAGAGTCGTTTGGAAGACCTCTATCTGCCGTACAAACCCAAGCGCCGTACCAAAGCGATGATTGCCCGCGAGGCAGGACTGGAGCCGCTGGCGGACGCTCTGTTTAGTGATCCAGATATTGAGCCGGAAGTCGCTGCAGCGAACTTCTTGAATGCGGACGCAGGCATCAACGATACGAAAGCGGCACTGGATGGCGCGAAGCAGATTCTGATGGAACGCTTTGCCGAAGATGCCAACCTGCTCGCACGTCTGCGGCAGTTTTTGCAGGAGGAAAGCCTGTTGGCGGCGCGCGTTATCGCGGGTAAAGAGCAGGAGGGAGCGAAATTCAGCGATTACTTCGAGCATACCGAGGCTTTCAAAACTACCCCTTCGCACCGCGCCCTGGCCATGTTCCGTGGGCGTAACGAAGGCATACTCGCTCTGGATTTACGCATGTCGGCGGAAGACTCGCCACTGGATGCCCATCCCTGCGAAGCAATGATTGCCTCGCACTGGCAGATACAGGACAAGCAGCGCCCCGCCGACAAATGGCTGGCCGAGGTGGTGCGCTGGACATGGCGGGTGAAGCTGCTTACACACCTGCAATCCGATTTGCTCACCCAGTTGCGCGAGCAGGCTGAGCACGAGGCGATCAAGGTGTTTGCCAGCAATCTCAAAGACCTGCTGCTGGCAGCACCGGCCGGCCCCAAAGCGACCATTGGGTTAGACCCCGGCCTGCGCACGGGCGTGAAGGTGGCAGCCGTTGATGCCACAGGTAAGGTAATAGATCACGGCGCGATCTTTCCGACGCCGCCACAGAACAAGGCGCGAGAAGCTGCGGCGACCCTGTTGGCGATGATAAAAAAGCATGACATCCAACTGATCAGCATCGGCAATGGTACAGGCAGCCGCGAGACGGATCGCTTTGTAGGTGATCTTCTCGCCGCACACCCCGAGCTGGATGTGCGTAAGGTGATGGTGAATGAGGCTGGTGCCTCCGTGTATTCCGCGTCTGAGTTTGCGGCGCGGGAATTTCCCGACCTGGATGTGACCATTCGCGGTGCCGTATCGATAGCCAGGCGCTTGCAGGACCCGTTGGCAGAGCTGGTAAAAATTGATCCGAAATCCATCGGTGTTGGGCAGTATCAGCATGATGTCAGTCAGGTACAGTTGGGTCGCCAGCTCAGCGCTGTGGTGGAGGACTGTGTGAACGCCGTCGGTGTTGATCTCAATACTGCCTCTGCGCCGCTGCTGACCCGCGTGTCGGGGCTGAGCCAGCGGATAGCAGACAACATAGTGGCGTTGCGTGACGCGCAGGGGAAGTTTGCGAATCGGAAAACCTTGCTGCAGGTCAGTGGCATGGGCGAAAAGACGTTTCAGCAGGCGGCGGGGTTTCTGCGGGTGATGGGCGGAGACAATCCGCTGGACGCATCGGCGGTTCACCCGGAGTCGTATGCTGTGGTGGAGAAAATTGCCGCAGCCGCTCAGCGCCAGGTATCCAGCATTATCGGTGATACCGCTTTTCTGCGCGCCGTCAATGCCTCCGAATACGTGACTGATGCGGTTGGGCTGCCTACCGTGACAGATATTCTTCGGGAATTGGATAAACCTGGCCGCGATCCGCGCCCGGAGTTCAAGACGGCCAGGTTGCAGGAGGGTATCGAGAAGATCACCGATCTTGCGCTCAATATGATTCTGGAAGGCACTGTAACCAACGTGACCAGCTTTGGCGCGTTTGTCGATGTCGGTGTGCACCAGGACGGCCTGGTCCACATCTCGGCGATGTCGGACAAGTTCATCAAGGACCCGCGCGAGGTGGCAAAGGCCGGCGATATAGTGAAAGTAAAAGTGATGGCGGTGGATGTGGCGCGCCAGCGCATTGGCCTGAGTATGCGCATGACGGATGATGCCCGGGAGCAGGAACAGTCCGGGCGTCCAGGCCGCGGCAATTCCGGGACCAGAACTTCACAGCAAGTGGATCGCAAAGAAGCCGCTGCGCGCAAACAGGATCCTGCGCCGGCAGGAGCATTTGCTGCTGCCTTCGCTAATGCGAAGAAAAAAGACTGATAGCAGCGGCATGACTTACTCGATCGCATGTGCACGCTTGCAACCGAAGTCGAGGTAAAACAGCGAATTGCCCCAGTTTCCCGGCGCATAAAATGGCCTTGTCGCGGCTAAATTCTGCACCTACCATCCTTGCCATGAGTGACGACCAGCGCTATTTGCTACGCAAGATTATTCATGTGGACATGGATGCGTTCTTCGCCAGCGTGGAACAACGTGACAATCCGCAACTGCGCGGCCTGCCGGTGGCCGTTGGCGGTTCAGCGCAACGTGGCGTGGTGGCCGCTGCAAGTTATGAGGCCAGACAGTTTGGCGTGCGCTCCGCGATGCCCTCGGTGACAGCGGCGCGTCGTTGTCCGTCACTGGTGTTTGTGCCGCCACGCTTTGAGGTTTATCGCAGTGTGTCACAACAGATCCGGCAGATTTTCGCCTGTTACAGCGATCTGGTGGAACCGCTCTCGCTGGATGAGGCCTACCTCGATGTGACCGACGACAAGCGCCAGGTCGGCAGCGCGATGCATACAGCTGAGCTGATCCGGCGCGAGATTCATCAGGAAACTGGCCTGACCGCCAGCGCCGGTGTCAGCTATAACAAGTTTCTCGCCAAAGTGGCCTCCGACCAGAACAAGCCGGATGGTATTTTCGTCATTCGGCCCCACGAGGGCGCAGATTTTGTCGCCTCGCTACCAGTGCGGCGCTTCTACGGTGTTGGCCCCAAGACTGCCGAGCGCATGGCCGGACTCGGCATTCATGTGGGCGCTGATCTGTGCAGGCAGGACCTGGATTTTCTGCGCGAGCATTTTGGTAAATCTGCCGAGTATCTGTATCACGCGGCGCGCGGCATCGACCAGCGACCGGTGCGACCCAATCGCGTGCGCAAATCGCTGGGTCGTGAGCGAACCTATGGCGAGGACCTGCTCGAGGACGAGAAGCTGATCCAGGCACTGGACCAGATTATCGAGAGTGTGTGGCAAAGAATCGAGAGCGCTGGTGTTGCCGGACGCACTGTAACGCTGAAAGTGAAATATGCCGATTTTCACCAGATAACGCGGAGCATATCGTGTGATCAGTCTATTTCCGGGCGACCACAGTTTGCTGCCCTGGCCAGCGAGATGCTGGCCCAGATTCTGCCTGTTACGCGCGGTGTGCGCCTGTTGGGGCTGACTTTGTCGGGGCTGAACGAATCAAGCGCCCGGCGGGAGGTCAGTGCAGTCTATCCGCATGCCAGTGCGCAGCATACTTTTGAGTTCTGATTACAGCGCTTGATTGGTCACTTCAAGCGATGCAGTGCGCACAATTTGTTGCCGGAAGGATCGCGCAAGTACGCCAGGTAGAGTTTCCCCGCAGCACCACCGCGTACACCTGGAGGATCCTCGCAGGCGGTACCGCCATTGGCGAGCCCTGCAGCGTGCCAGGCATCTGCGGCCGCCGTGTCTGCCGCAGAAAAGCCGATGGTGCT
Source organism: Halioglobus sp. (assembly GCA_041396025.1). Taxonomy (GTDB): domain Bacteria; phylum Pseudomonadota; class Gammaproteobacteria; order Pseudomonadales; family Halieaceae; genus Marimicrobium. The sequence goes on from JAWKZL010000001.1 coordinate 627,640, forward strand.
GCCATTGCCGTGTGACGCAGGCTCCCCGTTTATGGGTTGGGTTATCATGAAGATACCGCTTTTGCTGACATACAAACAGCGGCCCTTGTCATCAACAAAGCCGGGTTCATAGCCCAGTGCCCCCAGCGCGGCATCGTAGAATTTCTTGGATTCCTGAACATCATTCGCGCCGACCATAATGTGACTGAACATGACTGCTCTCCTCGAGGGTATGAACGAAAATCGACTGTTTAACCGCCGCGCGAGTATGACATTACCAGTGCACACCGCGCATCACCTGCGCGAAAAGTTTCTGCGCCAACGCCAGGCGCGATGACGGCACAGTCAATTTTTCGCGCGCCGCCTCTTCCTCGCTCAGTCCGCGCGCCGCAGCGGAATCGGGAAACAACGCATAGGCCTGGCTGAGAAACGCTTCGGTAACGCCTGGCATGGTGGCCTGGGCAACGGCTCCGGCGACACCGAGTCGGGTTGACATGCGCTTGGGTTTGCTGATGATGGCCTTGATTACCAGATCCCTGGCCTGTTCCGGAGAGAGCGTGGGGAAAGCCTTGTACAGGTTGGTGGGTGCGATCATCGGCGTGCGCACCAGCGGCATATAGATTGTTGTGAAATCGATATTGTCGGCCGCGAACTCCGGTGCCGCGCAGAGGCTGAATGCGTCCAGTGCGGCTTTGGAGGCCACATACGCAGAGAAGCGCGGCGGGCTGGTAAGCACGCCGATGGAGGAGATGTTGATAATCTGCCCGCTCTTACGCTGCTCCATACTTGGCAGGAAGCCGAGAATCAAGCGCAGTGCGCCGAAGTAATTGAGGTCCATCGTGCGTTCAAAGTCATGAAATCGCTGGTAGCTGTAACGTACAGAGCGCCGGATGGAGCGGCCCGCATTGTTGATCAGAATATCGACGTGACCGTGTTCTTTGAGCACGCTGGCGACAAGTTTTTCACAGTCCTTGTCGTTGGAGACATCGCAGGAGTAAACCCGCGCCGTACCGCCCGCCACGGCGATCTCATCGAGCACTTCATCCAGTTTGCTCACGGTACGGGCCACCAGCAGCACTGTGGCACCGGCCGCCGCCAGGCGCAGGGCGCACTCTTTTCCAATGCCGCTGGTGGCGCCGGTGACGACCACTACCTTGCCTTTCACTTTGCGTCGCAGGGCTGCCAGCGTAGGTCGGCCGATAATCTGGTTGAACAGACCATCCACTTCCTTCACCAGTGACTGCCGGTCATCGCGCAGGAAATTCAGCCAGTAGTCCCACAGTACCTGGGCGTAGGATTCGAAGGGCGGGCACACAATGTCGGCCTCGGTGAGCAATTGCTGGGTTCGGCTTGAGTCGAAATGTGTAGGGTAGTTGATATAGCCAACTACCTGGGGCGGAATACCCATCCGCGACACGACTTTGCCACCCAGATTTTTTAGCGGCGGCAGTTGGGCGATGCCTTTGGCAGCCATACGGGTAGCGGAGTCCAATAGACCGACATCGAGGGTTCTCAGCCGGGGACCGCCGGACACTTTCATCAGTGCCCGCAACAGATCTCCCACGCGAATACCATCGGGATCGGTGATGAAGAAGCACTGATGGTTGAGTCGCGGCAGATGTGCCAGATGATCTATGGCATCGACCACATAATCCACGGGGACAATGTTCAGTAGCCCTGCCTTGTTCATTAACAGCGGCAGTCCCTCAGGTACCACTGAACTCAGGTTTTTCAGTGTTTCGAAGAAGTAATAGGGGCCGTCTATCTTGTCCATCTCGCCGGTGTGGGAATGCCCCACTACCATACCCGGCCGATAGATACGCCACTTCATGTCCTTCTCTTTGCGCACCAGTCCTTCGGACTCGTGCTTGGTGAGGAAGTAGGGGTGGTCCAGAGAACCGGCCTCCTCGAACATGTCTTCGGTGAACGTGCCTTCGTACAGCCCGGCGGCGGCGATGGAGGATATCTGGTGAAAACAACCGGCGCGCAGCGCCTTGGACAGGGCAATTGCCTGGGCAGTGCCTTTGACATTGCTGATACGCTGACTTTCAGCATCGGCCTTCATGTCGTAGATGGCAGCCAGGTGAAAGAAGTGGTCAATTTTGCCGGCGTGTCGCTTGATCCAGGCCGCCTTGACGCCGAGCTTTGGCTTACTGAGATCGCCCTCGACGGCGATCACCTGTTCTTCGTCCGCACCCCACAGCTCGCGCAGCGCCTCGATCTTGGGCATTGAGCTGCTGCGCACCAATAGATACACGGTGCCGCCACGCTCGAGCAGCTTGGGTACCAGAAAACGACCAATGAAACCTGTGCCGCCAGTAACAAAATACTTCATTGCTAAGTCCTATCGAGGATGGTTTGAATGAGAGGTAACGCTATTGAGCAGTGGATTATAATGTCATTCCAAGATAGACCAATACCTGCGTCTGTGCCTGTCATTAATATGTAGTAGTATCCACTTCTTCGGTCCGTTCCGGCGTCCAGAAGCCGTCGCTTGACATTCAATGCGTACCGCCACGGGCAATTATTTGGATACTAAGGAGAACAACGATGCGACTATCCACCACACCGCTTAATGCTCTGGCATTGGCTATAGCGTTGACGATACCGGTTGCCGTCCACGCTGAGGTTGCCAAAGAAACGCTGGCATCGCTGGGCGCGCCGGACCGGCTGGAAACGAGCATTGGCGTACTGGAGTTCAAGGATGGCGCTCCCACTGCACAGACCGCTGAAAAAGTGTTTGATGCAATGGCGTTTAGCAACGCATTGAGTGTGTATAACAACAGTTTTCGCGGCGCGTCTGCCTACGCGCTGGTTAAGGGGTTTGCGAGTATTGGCGCAAAATCCAATGACGTAGTCATTTTTTCAGAGCTGATGGATGCGAACTCCCTGTTCCTGACCGCCAATGCCGATACCGTTTACTACCTGGCGAATGTGGATTTGAGCAACGGCCCGATGGTCATTGAACAACCGCCGAAGGGCGTGGGTACTATCAACGATATGTGGTTTTCCTGGATCATCGATATCGGCTATCCCGGCCCGGATAGGGGTGAGGGCGGCAAATACCTGATAGTTCCACCCGGATACGAAGGTCCACTTCCAGACAGCGGCTTTCATGTCGCCCACTCGAAAACCAATAAGGTGTTATACGCGTCGCGAGCGTATCTGGAGAACAACGATCCCAAGCCGGCAGTCGATCTGATCAAGAAGCACATGAAAATATACCCGTACACGCCCGGCGGTTACGGCACTAGTATTGCGACTGCTCTTGAAGGGGGGGTCAGGCTGGAGCAAGCGCCAGCGGTCCCCGAAACCCGGTTCATTGAAGGCAGTGGTAAATCTTTCAATACCATACCTCCTTCGGACTATGGTTTTTTTGAAATGATCAACGCCAATGTACAGGCCGAACCGGCCACCAGCTACGATGTGGAACTGGCAGGGCAACTGGCTGCTATTGGCATAGTAAAAGGCAAGCCGTTCAAGCCGGATGAGAAAATGAAAAAGATCCTCACCGATGCTGCCAAAGTGGGTAATGCTGCTGGTCGTGCACTGAACTGGCAGTCCAGCAAGATTCACAACTGGAACTATTACCCTGATTCCAACTGGGCAAATATGCTGTGGGAGGGCGGATACGATTTTGAAACGCCACCGCCGGAAATTACCAAAGAAGGTCTGTTCAAACAGAACCCGCCGACAGGTGCCAGAACGCTGGATTCTCGCACAGCGTTTTATTACGGGTATACCCTGGACTCGCCAGGGATGATCATGCGCCTTCCCAAAGTGGGCTCGCAGTATCTGATGGGTTTCCTCGACAGCGAGGATCAACTATTCGACGGGAGCAAAACCTATAGAGTCACGCTGCCCAAGGGTATCCCGGCGGCCGCGTTCTGGTCTTTCACGCTCTATGACAACCAGACGCGTTCCATGCTGCAAACGCCGCAAAAGTTCCCGCGCGCCGGCAGCCAAAGCTACCCGACACCCGCCGCAGTGGCAGATGCCGATGGCTCGACTACGATTTACTTCAGTCCTGAACAGCCCAAGGGGGTGCAGCGCGGCAACTGGATTCAGACTGACCCGAACAAGGGTTGGTTTACTTTGTTGCGGCTTTACAGTCCGCTGGAATCGTTCTTCACCAAGGAGTGGCAGTTAAGTGAGATTGAACTGGTCGAATAACCGGTGTGTTGGCATTTTTATGAGTGAAGTCTGCAGACATTACGCATTCAGGCAGCGCGCGTCTATTTGTGATGGCCCACGAGCAGTAGAGTCGTATTCGCCAGTGCATTCTGCCGCAGGGAGCGGACGTGGCTTGTGGTAGCTTAAAAATGCTCAGTTGTGCTGGCTTGTGTGTTGCAGCAATGGCATGGACGGTGGCTGCGCAGGCCAGTCAGGGCGGGCGCAGCGGCTTCTCCGGAGACCCAACTACCAATGCCGGTGCGAACTGTAGCGTGTGTCACGTGCCGGGTGGCGCACAAACACCAACGATAAATATTGTGGGTCCGCAGGTGATGGACGCGGGCACCACGCGCGATTTCTTTGTGGTTATGACGGGTGGGCCAGCGCAGTCCGCCGGTGTTGATATTGCCGCGCAGAATGCCGTGGGTCAGCTACTTCCTGTCGATGGCGATCTACAGGAAATGCATGGCGAACTCACCCATACCGGGCCAAAGCCTTTTGGCTCGAATCTGGTGACCTTCATTTTCCGCTATACGGCACCGAACTACGATGCCGAGGTTACGCTGCACGCTGCGGGGAACTCCACCAATGGTGCACATGATCTATTGGGTGATGGCATAGACACCACAACACTGGATATCACCGTGCAGAACGGTTTCGAATCGCCGCCGGAGCCGCCAGCTCCGCCGGGGGGCGAGCTCGATGCCACCCTATACGCCAGCGGTTTTAGCCAGCCGGTGGCCATTGAGAATGCCGGTGACAAGCGTTTGTTCGTCGTCGAACGCGCGGGTGTCATTCGCATCATCAAGCGCGATGGCACGGTGTTGCCAACACCGTTCCTGGATATTGCCTCCCGCGTCGATGACACGGGTGGAGAGATGGGTTTGCTCGGATTGGCCTTCCATCCGGATTACGAGAACAACGGCTACTTTTACGTCAACTACACGCGCGATCCCGGTCCGGGTCTGGATCGCACGCGCGTGTCGCGATTCAGCGTATCGAGTGATCGCAATGTTGCAGATGCCAACAGCGAACAGGTGCTGATGGAATTTGAGCAGCCTTTTGCCAATCATAATGGCGGCGACCTGCACTTTGGCCCTTCCGGCTACCTGCACATCGCTGTGGGTGACGGTGGCAGTGGCGGCGATCCGCAGAACAATGGACAGAAGACCAACACGTTGCTGGGGAAAATGCTACGCATTGATGTCGATACCCCGGCAACACCAGGCGCGGGTCCTGACTGTAGTATTTCCGCCGGCACCCACTACAGCATCCCTCCCGGTAATGCCTACAACGACGGTATTGGCGGAGGCGGTTGCGACGAAATTTTTGCGCTGGGCCTGCGCAATCCATGGCGTTTTGCTTTCGACAGCGTAACCGGGGCCATGTGGATAGCGGACGTGGGCCAGAACAAGTACGAGGAGGTGAGCTACCTGCCGCCTGGCGGCAGCGGGGGGATCAATCTCGGCTGGCGCTGTTATGAAGGCACCGAGCCTTACAATCTCGACAATTGCGATCGGGTATACCTGCCCCCGGTACATACCTATGACCACGAGACATCCGGCTGTTCCATTACTGGCGGGCGCGTCTATCGCGGTGCTGCGTCACCAAACCTGCAAGGCCAGTACTTTTTTTCCGATTTCTGCCAGTCGAGCATTCGCGCGCTCAGCGGCTCGCCCGGAAACCTGAGCCATCGTGTCGTCCTGCCCACGGGACGGCTGTCCGGTGTATCGACGTTTGGCGAGAACTACCTCGGTGATTTGTACGTTGCTGAACTCAACACAGGCAATATCTACCGCCTGCATGAGCCACTTCCACCGGGATGTTGAAGCAGGCTGCGACGGTATGCGCGCATAGCCTGTAAAAAAGCGGCGCGGCTCTGTTAGAACCGCGCCGTCAGATGTGACTCTTCTGTTACTGCGCGTCCGCTGCCTGCGGCGCGAACTGCAGTACCTGTTGGAAGGTCGGTCGATTGGTGGCGCGGAAGGTGTTGGGGATCAGTCCCGGAGCAAAGCCGGTTCTTGCACCTGTGCGCAGCCAGGTGGTCGGATCATTGCCACGTTCGTCAGCCAGTTGCTGGCTGACCTCTTCCACCACCGCCCACAGCGATGTTCTGCAGTCGTCAAGGTTGCCATTGCCACAATAACTGAGATGGAACTTACCCTTCACGTCCTTGCCCAGAAGGGTGCGCAGATCCTTGTCCACATAGCTCGCGCCGTCAGGGCTGCTGGCGACGCCATCGCCAAGGTCACGGATTTTGTCCAGGGCCGCTGTCAGATCCCCGAATACCGGGCGCATGACTGCTTCAGCCAACGGTTTGAACAATGCATCCATGATGGCTGGGCCGGCATCGTCGTAGTAGCCATCATCGTCAGCATCCAGGCGGGGTGCATCATCCGCGACCCAGGCATCGACCAATTCGACAACTTGCGCCGCGAGTGGGCTGGGTGCATCGCTGCCGTGCAGCACTTCGCTGATGACCGGCCACGCGGGCGAACGCACGTCCTCAGTGGCAGAGCGGTTCATTACGCCGACCACGCCGGCCAGCTCCACTTTGTCGGGGAACTTATCGAACAGCTCAACACGGTGTACCGAGCCATACGGTTCGCCGTCACCGTGCATGAAGCCCGGCGCGGACTGGTTGTTCCAGTTCAGTAAACGGCCACCGGGACCCTGCTTGGCGTGGGGGTGTTGATCCTGCGTCAGGAAGCCCTGCCATTCATAGTCGCCGGAACCCCAGGCGGGTAGCCGGCGGTCCAGACCGGGCGGGCGCACTGGCAGATAACCGGAGGAAAAATACGCCACGTTAGTGCGCGAGACATAACCCCAGTTAAACGTGAAGCCAAATTTGTTCGCCGCTTCCCAGAATTTCTCCGGAGTGGTGGCATCGCCTTCGGTCATGTCCTTGAGGCCTGCAAGGTTGAGGCCGTCGCGGCCAAACGTCGAACGCTTGCGTGTCAGTGCAATAGGCCGCCCTTCAGAGGTTGCCGTGCCGATCATCGGGCCGTGGATTGAAACGGGATAAACAATGGGCACGCCATTGAGTGTGCCGGCGTTGAATATTTCAAACGGGCGGCACTCGCCATTGAACTCGTAATGCAGCGAATCGCGGGTGGGCTCGGAGCCGTCCGGGTTGCACAGCACCTCGCCGTACACATCGCGCACATCGTGGCTGGCCGAGGTCAGGCTCCAGGCGTAGTCTTTGGTACGCCCGATCAGGATGTACATGGCCAACCCCGGCACCGCTGCACCCTGCGCTTCGATACCCGGCCCGCTGAGGTGGATCTGCTGCACAATCTCGGGGTAGTAATAGCCCAGCTGTGGTCCCATTACTGCGAGGTTGGCGTCGGTAGCTGACTGTGTCGAGTTCACGATCAGGAAGTTCGAAGCATGCCGCTTCGGTGGTGGGCCCGCTGCGGGGATGAACACACCCTGCGCGTCCGCGGTGGACAGCGACGCCGTATTGGGCTGGCGCGGGTCAAGGTTGATGATGGAGCCGGAGTCAACCACAACAGCGCCGGTGACGTCACCGCCGGTCAGGGGAGGATACTCAAAACGGGTATCGATCGTCGTCGGTGCTTCCGGATCGTCGAACAACATGGCGTCTTCCCAGGCCAGTTGCCCCTGTCCGATACCGAGCCCATTGTTCAAGGTTGAGAGGAATTCTGCGTTGGCCGCTTCGCTGCCGCCGCCCGCGCCGAAAATCGAACCGATAAAGGCCGTTACTGCGATCACGTCATTGACGTTAAACGGTGGCTCCGTAGTGCCGCCGTGTGCGTTCACATACGCATTCACACCATCGACGTAGGCTTGCGCGTCGGAGATAATTTCACGGCCTTCGTCGCCGTAGGTATCAATGATGAGTGCGATCTGGTCGGTGACCAGTTGTTCTGTTGCCGCGCTGGGTATGAAGGATTGTCCGCTGGTTACCAGCGAGAAGGCGTTGATACCGGGCACGTCAGCGACCGCTGCACGGGCTGGACCGCGTCCCAGATTCAACAGCAACGACCGGTCGCGGGCGGTGACCCAGCCTGCGCCGAAGGCGACATCATCACGCGTTTGTCCGGTGACGTGCGCTATGCCGTACTCGTCATAGAGAATCGTTGTTCCGGGGCGCCCGGTGGGTTCCTCGATGGCTTCACCAATCGGCTGGAAATTTTCCGGAAGATAGAATCGTCCGATGTCTGCATCACTGACGTTTCCACGCAATGGCGTGAGCCCATCATACAGGGGAAGTTGGTCCAGTGAATTTTCCGTAGTCGGTATACCGCCATAGTTCCCCGGCGGCAGAATGTAGTACGCGCGGTCTTCCTGTACCGTGGGCGATGACGAGTTGTTGTCTGAGCTGTTCGAACAGCCCACGAGGAAAAGCGAACATACAAGGCCAGGAAGCAACAGCGCTCGGCTGGCCGCCAGGCGACGATCCAGGATAGGGGTTGGCATTACGGGATTCTCCTTACTGCTTGGAATAATTATGACTTTTGCATGCGCACTCTACCGGATTTGGCGCTGCAGGGGTACAGGAGAGTGAACTGTCGGCACACACTAAAAAAGGAAATAGCTGTCCACTGCAGGGTCCGGGTCTTCTGTTTCCTGCACCTCCGGAGCAGGCTGCGGCGCGGGTGCAAGAAGCGTTGATTGTTCCTCGCCCGGTGCTGCGCTCGCAGGCATGTCTTCATTGGTCGCAGGTTCAGGTTCCGTCGCAGCAGCGCCTGTGCTCGGGGCTGTGTCAAGGGTCGTGAGCGGGGTGGCCGAGGTTCCGCCAGGCTCAAGGTTAAAGGTTGGCGATTGCATGTCCGCGCCAGTTTTCGGCATCAGTACGGGCGCCTCCGGGATACCGTTGGGCTCGATCGACGATGCAGGTGTCACTGGGTTCAGGTCGGGCTCCTGGGCCGCTGTGGGCAGCGCAGCGGGTAGAGCGGGCGTGCTCTCTGCGGCCGCCGGTGCAGCGGGCGCCATATTCACCGTGGCGGTGGCGCAGCGACGGTCTGCCCAGTGACTACTGGCGGAACTATCGGGGAGTGGGTTCAGGTGCCGTGGGGGCTTCGCTCGCAACTTCCGCTGCTGGCTTACCGGCTGCCATTTCATCCAGTATGGTGCGGACCGCGGCGAAAAAGCGCCCGTAAAAATCCTTGTCATCAATGGTTTCTTCCGAGACCTTGACCAGGGAATCGGCGCTTTGGCCAATAGGCAGCGATATAGAGCCCAGCGCGCTGAGCCCCACACTGGCGGAACTGCTGCTCTTCTTTAGCTCATACGTAGTGAGCACACCGGTAGCGAACAGCGTGCTGCCGGTGGGGTCAGGCAGGCACACAACAGTCACCTCGATAAACGTGTTCTGCGTCTCGCCACCCCGGGTTGCCTTGCGTGCCTTGATGCCCTCTTCATTGGCGCTTTCGATCAGGTACCCCTGGCCCAGCAGAGCGCGTCGAGCACTTTCGCAAGCTGGAGCAACTTCAGCGTCTGCGCGCATCTTGAAGGGGCTGTCCTGGGCAAAACTTTCTGAGGTATAGACGGCCTGGTTGCTACAGGCGGCCAGAACAGCGCAGGCAGAAAAAAGCAGTATTGTTGATATATATCTCATAGTGTTGCTTGTATGCAGGGTGCAAAGTTTGATTGTGCGAACCATACGGGGTTGGTTTGCCAAAACGCACGTCCTTTCAGCACCGCTGGGTGTATGCGAAATCTGCCGGTGGCAAGTTTCGGGTTGAAGCGGTTATCGGCATCTCCACGCCACTGCATTTTCCATTGATTTTTCGCATTGTCGATAACTATTTTGTCCACTTGTTCGCGTGATGTGGTGGCACAGCGCCTGATCAGTTCTGGCGAAAACCGCAGTTCCTTCAGCGTATCAGTGCTGGTAACCTGCGATCAATGCGCGCCGCTTGCCAGCCGTACTTTGCCACCGTGCAACTCGTCCGGTAGGCAGTCGCGACCGATAGATGCCGAGTCCAGACCCTATGTCCAAAAGAAACCAGACTCCATCGCTTGCTGATATTTACCAGTTGAGACAACAGATAGAGCAAGATCATACCGCTGCCATGTCGCAGTTGCGCGCTCGCGATCGGGCGATTGGCGAGGCCTGTCAGGCCGTTGATGATGTCGGCAAACTGTTGTTCTGGCTGGAGCGCACCCGCCCTGAGGTCAATGACGAGCATGATGCGCCGCTGCAACAGGAAGCTGCCCTGGCCATTGCTGTGCAGATATCCGCCCTCGTGTTCGGCGGGCTCAGCATGGTCGGTTTCCTGTTTGGCAATGACAAGGTCCAGGTTTTCGTGCTGTTTTTTTTATTTGTGTTGCTGCAACTTGTGTTTTCCGCGATTTCAATCTGGGTCATTGCGCGGTCTTCGAGGGGCGCACCGGCGGTTGTGCTGCCAATCAATCCGATGACGTTTGTGCTTCGCCGCATGCTGCCTGACAAACGCTTTTATCGGGAATGCTATTCTGTTGTTCGGCTACTCGCCCTGCGGTATGGACAGGCAGCCGGTGCGTTTTTCACGCTCGGCGCGCTGCTGGGTTTAAGCATTACTTTTGTGGGTGTGGGCTTTACCTGGGTGTGGGGAACGGAGTACGCCTTTATCAAGGACCACATGAAACAGATCACCGATGCCATTGCGCTTCCCTGGGCATCGTGGATGCCCTCGGCCGTGATGAGCAACGAAAACATCCAGCTCAGCTACTTTGTTCGCGGAAGCAGTGTTGCCACGGAAAAAGCACAAGGTTGGAATTTGTTTCTGGTGATGGCGATGACGTTTTATGCGCTGCTGCCGCGTCTTGTGCTGTATGGCGTAACCCGATATATCTACAACGTGCAGCTAAGGCAGTCATTCGCTCGCTACCCCGGAAGTGAGCGCATTCTGGCGCGCATGGTGTCACCTGTGGTGCAGACGCAGGAAGAAGATCGGTATGTCGGGAAACCTCAGTCCGTCACAGAAAGCGGTATAGACCGCGATTTAATCGTGGTCGATTGGGGCGGTGCGCTGGAACTTGCCGCGGAAGATAACATTCAGGACTTTGGCAATGCAGTTGCAGCGCACACACTGCTCGCTGGTACCGGGTCGCTGCAGGCAGATTTGCAATGCGCCCGACAGATTAATGCGGGGAAATATCAGCGCCTGAAGGTAGTGGTAAAAGCGTGGGAACCGCCACTCGGCGAACTGCGCGATTTTCTGTCGAACCTCGAAGGCATCAAGCACTGCACCTTGTGCCTGCTGCCGATGAAACATGGCGCGGTGCGCGCTGCCAGTCTGGACGATTGGAATACTTTTTCCAGAAGCTTGAGTATCGATGTGGTCAGTGTAGAAGTGCTGGAGAGACTGTGAACCGCACCGTGAAAAGAGATTAGGGAATTATCCAGAACGCTATGTCGATACCTGCATTCGCCGTCGTCGGAAGGCCCAACAAGGGCAAGTCGTCCATTGTCGCTACGCTGGCACGCGATACCAATGTGTACATCGATGCGAAGGCGGGATCTACCAAAAGCGCCCACCGCTTTCCGATGAAGATCGATGGCGAAACACTCTACGAGCTGGTGGACACACCGGGTATCCAGCGCGCGAGATCGGTGGTGGAATGGTTGAACCAACAGCAGGTAGATGCTTCCGAGCGGCCCGCAACGGTCGCCCGCTTCGTAGCAGAACACAAGACTGATGCGCGTTTCAGGGATGAGTGCCAGATGCTCCAGCCGATTATTGATGGTGCCGGCATCATTTATGTTGTAGACGGCTCGTGTCCCTACGGCGCCGAGTACGAGGCCGAAATGGAGATACTGCGCTGGACGGGGCAACCCAGCCTGGCGGTGATCAACCCGATAGAGAGCAGCGAGTTTGTTGAGGACTGGAAAGTGGGCCTTGGCCAGTTCTTTCGCACGGTTCGGGTGTTTGACGCGCACCGGGCTGAGCCGGAAAAGCAATTGGAACTGCTGGAACTTTTCGGGCATCTGGATCCCGGGTGGAAGACGTCACTGTCGCGCGCTGTGACTGTGCTGCGTGAAGATCGGCTGTTGGCGCATGAGACTGCCGCCTACCTCATCACCGATTTGATTATCGATGCCCTCACCTATCAGGTGGAGCAGAATATTCCCGATGGTGTTCCCGAACAGCAGGTGAGAAAAATGCTGTCGCTGCGTTATAAAATCCACCTGGAACAGCGCGAGCGCCAGACCAGGCGGCAGATAGAGGAATTGTACAACCACGGCGATCTGGATAAGACAGACCGGCAACGTGAGCCCGAAGAGTCTGACTTATTCAATGTTGAGGATTGGTATCTCTGGGGTCTGAGAAAGTGGCAATTGGTTTCGTTGTCAGCAGCCATAGGTTTGCTGACGGGTGGCGCCGCTGGCGTAGCGTTTGACGCGGTGCATCTTGGTACGCTGGGGGCGCCGGGAACAATAATCTCAGGTATTGGCGGCGCTGCAACAGGCGCGGCGGGCTCGTGGTTCTACGCTGACCGAATCGCCAAGCTGAAAATCATGGGCATACCCAGCGGCGGCAAGCGCTGTATCTATGGGCCGACCAAGAATGTGAATTTCCCCTTCGTGCTGTTAGGCAGAAGTCTCTGGTATCAGCAGATAGTGAGCAATCGGGCGCATGCCAATCGCGAAAGCATCAATGTCAACCAGTCGGCGCTGGAGAATTTTGCCGAGGGCGATTTGCTGTCGCTGGGTAAACTGTTTGCCAAAATTCAGATCGGCAAAACACCCAAGGAAAATCGACAGGCGCTATCGCAGATGCTGATACGCTGGTGCAAAGCGGTGGATGAACCATCTCGTGCAGCCGAATAAGCCTACACGTGTTCCAGCAGCGCGCGCCATGAATCGATGTCGGTATCGTTTGAGTTGACCAGCTTGAAACCCACCAGCCAGGTGTTTTGATCGTCTTCGTTTGCTCGACACCACTTTACTTCTGCCACCATGAAGAACGGATCTGCCACACCGGGGAGCTCGACACACACTGACAGAAATGCACCGATAGGAACTTCGCTCTGGATGCTTGCACTGAAGCCGCCGTAGGAGACATCCACCACATCGCACTGCGCCAGTACGGCCTCTGAAGTGTCGTCAGCGGCCATCACTTCAACGAAGACCCGGGTGTCCATTTTGATTCTTACGTGATCGCGATCAGTCCTGTTCATTCCGAGTTTGGTGCCTCCATGGGGTGGTTCGTCCAATACTACTCTCTGGCTGAACTTTGTCATCTGTGTTGACGAGATCTGGAAGTTTCATCACTTCAATGCCGATTCATTGACGCTCTATGGCGCGAGGGTGATCGGGATGCGTAGGATCGCATCTTCATCCACCAGACTGGCATCGTTTAATAGCACCACACAGGGGTTGGCGTAGTCGCACACCCCGTTGCCGATGGGGCCGGTGCGAATCACCAGCTCAAGACTGCCCATGCCTTCCGGATCCGGGTACAGGATTTTACCGCCCGAGATGTTGCAGCCTGCTGCGCCGCCATTGGGGTCGCCGGTGCACTGCATGATGTTTACCACCTGCCCGGGAAGGAATCCGCTCCAGCTCACGGTGATCGTTTGCCCATCGGCCAAATTATCGTACGCGCTGAGAGACGCCTGGCGGTTCGTTTCCGGTTCGGGAAGTGTATCAACCGGCGTATTTGACGCAGCGTCGGGGGCCCAGTGCAGGGTGGCGATGCCCGGTGACTGACTCTCTGGCAGGCGGTCCAGCGCCGCAGTATCACGCCGCAGTACACCGTCGAGAAAATCAGTCGTGGCAAGCGCGACCGATTCGAACGCGGCGTCATCGGGGCGGAGATAGGAGAGGTGGTCGGCCTCCTCGAGTGTGAGAAGGCCCTTGGGCGGCTGCAGTTCGTTGTAGGTCCTCACCGATTGGTTGTAAATCAACTGCACATCGTTGACGCCATGCACCACAAGCATTGGCGGAGTGTCGGAAAGCTCGTATACGCCGCCAGCGAAGGGCGAAGGCACGCCGGACAATATTATTGCCGCGTCAATGCGTTGGTCGCGACAGCAGCTATTGGCGATGAGTCCGTAGGTAGTAATGCCGCCATTGGAGTGCCCGCTTGCTGCAATATGTTCGCTGTCGACAATATTGTGCAGAAATGCATCCGATCTACCGGACTCGCGTATCACTTCATCAACAACAAAACTCACATCCGCAGGTTGGTTCTGTACGTCCTGCGCGACGGGACCGCCGGGTGTTGAACTGCTGGTGAGTGGAAATTTTGGTAAAGCAACCACGTAACCTTTCGCCGCCCACACCTTGGCCAGCGGCAACAGGTATTCCACCGTGCCGCCGAGTCCGTGGGAGAGCACAACAAGCGGGTAGGGCGCTGCTGACCTTTCAGCAGGCACATCCGCTGCGGCAGGGCTGTCGGGTGCGCCCTGCGCAGGGTAGACAATGGTGGTCGCAAGGGTTCGGGTAGCTGCCTCCGGGATAGTGCCGTGTGCGGCTGTCGCTCTGGACGTGTCAATGAATGTGATTGCGCTTGTACCGACAGCGTAGTTCTGCGGCATGCCCGAGACAAGTATGGCGTTATCACTGCTGTTCGAGCAGGCTGCCAAAGTTAGCAGCGCAGCGCAGACTGACACGCCTGCTCCACATTTTACTCGTGCCGACAGTGAACTGCTCGCAGCGTCAAGAATGGCATTGATCATTTTACTTTACCCGTAGACTGATTAGAGAAATCCAGGCGCAGTAGCGCTTGCGCGGCGACCTGCTCGGCACAGAGATCGTCGGTAGTGATAGTGATGTCAGCATAGCGCTGGTACAGCGGGGTACGTTCAGCAAAAACCTGTGCGTAACTCTGTCCGGGATCGCTGGCAATTCCGCGCAGCGGTGCCAGTGCTACCCGTTGTTGCAAATTCGCCAATCCGGTTTCCAGATAGACTATTAACCCGGCACTTTTCAACCGTCGCATGGCCACCTCGCTGTACACAACGCTGCCACCGGTTGCTATAACGGCATCATCGAGATCAATGGCCAGCAGGACCTCCTGCTCGATTGCGCGTAAGTATTGGTATCCGTGACGCTCAAGAATCGCCTGTAGCGTGGCGTGCTCGCGCACCTGGATGTCCAGATCGGTATCCACAAAGCGAAGGCCGCTGAGTTTTGCGAGGATGACGCCCACCGTGCTCTTGCCCGATCCGGGCATGCCTATCAACGTGATAGTCGTGGCGTGGTTTTTGTACGCGATCAAACGGACTACCCTGGGCAATGGAATGAGTAACTATTATGTCACCGATGCCTGAGCGTATCCCTGACGTAATTCCAAAGCAATCCAGCCATCAGCTTGGTCGTTGTCCGCATGGAGTGCTGGATAGCGAATGCACCACCTTGAACCATTTATGCATGGTATCTCTACTGGAATCACCCAGCTCAAGTCCAACCCAGAAGCCCGAGCCATTTTCTACCGGCCGGACCCAAACGGCCTGGCCCACCAGTTCCAGATTTTCTTTCCAGTCGTCCATAGGGACGGCTATGTTCAGTCGACTACCCTGCGGAATTTGCTGAGGTATGTGAATGCGCAAACCACTCACTGAAATATCGACGGTTTCGCAGCGAATTATGGTGTTTTCGGATTCGCGTTTGCTGCCAGAGCGGATGACTTCAATAAAAATGGCCTTTACTACTTCTATACGCTCATGTTTGCGTCGTTCTGTATAGTCCTGCATCACAAGAATACTTCCAATAGTTGTGTGCCAGTCTCAGAGAATAGGAGAAATGTTAACTCGCGTGTTGAATACCATGATATTCCGCTGCGGACTGCCAGCCAATGGCATGCTAGCGGCGCTACGCTACCTCAATTCTTAAGTCAGGGCTGCTGATACGGAGTGGTTGACTCTACCAAATTTGCGCTCTGCAAGCTTTGTGCCCCAGCGGCGGATAGGATCCTCGATAAGTCTGAAATTGAGCTCCGCACAGCAGGCAATTAGCAGGAAAGACAGAGCAACAGCTACCACAACGTGATCCGACATCGCGATATGAAAGCGGAAATAAAGCTCTCTCACCACATAAAATAGTGGAACATGCATGAGGTAGATTGCGTACGATCTACTGCCTATCCATAGAAATACCTTGTGTAAGGGTAGTATCCGGCGAAAAATATCTTCATTGAAGGATGTGATCAGTACGACGATGAACGACAAGATTGCAATGATAGATTTATCGCAGTGCTTTATGACAAAGTCCTTGGATGAGAAAACCACCATAAGTACCAAGAGCAGTGCTAGTAGCATTGAAAATAGAGCAGGACTCGCCTGGCAGGCCCTTTTTAAGGACGCATAGACGTCCGTATGAACCATCATTGCAACCAGGATTCCGAAGCACAACGCATCTGTACGAAACATCATCAACCACATACCCCTGGCCTGAAACAGCTGTAGGCATATAACAACCGCCAGCACAACTATTAGCTTGTTTCGCGTGAGTAGCGCCAGAAATGGGAAAATCAGATAAAATTGCTCCTCTAGCGATAGCGACCAATAAACAAAGCTGGCTCCCAGTTCAAACCTGCCGAACCCCAATGCAAATCGAACATTGGCGAATTGCAGCACTGCGGCGATTGTTGCGTCGATGTTGGCGCGTAACGAACCGAAGGCGCCAGATTGGTTAAAATTTATCTGTAAAAGTAGAATTATCGCCAGCCATAGCCATGCCGAAGGGAGTAGTCGAAATATCCTTCGGGTCCAGAACGAGAATGCAAGGTTTTTGAATTCCTTCTTTGTTACGTTGCCGGAAAATTTGGGCAACATGGAACGGGCGATAACAAATCCCGAAATGGCGAAGAACAGGTCAACACCGAATCCGCCACTGAAGCTTGCGTAGATACGGCCAAACAAATTGTCGGTACTGAATCGATATAGGCTACCGTTGAGATGAGAAAGTACTACGAATAGCACTGCAAAAGCGCGAAGCACTTCTATGTCGTCAATTCTACGGATAGAGCTCATGCTCGCCTCATTCGTATTAGTGCAGGTCAAGTGCGCCAATGCGCGAGAAAGCCCACTTTCCCCATTGTTATGGTGGTACGACCCCAGCGATCTAGATGACAGTGGTAATCCCCAAGGTCCATACTAACGAACGAATTCTCAAACACAAAGACAGTCTTTTACATTGGATGCCAATATGCCATTCGTTTTCACCGCTGTACCAAAGACAACCAGTTTCTACAGGCCCGACAAATACTTGGCCTGGGTCTCAGGTTGCTGGCTGGCTATGTCGTTATGTACGGCAGGATTTTGCGCTGAAACAGACGGGGCTGTCGTCAGTGAGTCTACTCTGAGTGCAGCAGACCTGCTCACTGGCGCGACTAACTCTAAAAGCGATTTCCATACAGATTTCGACTTTCGCCTCACCCAAAATACTATCCAGATTGATGCACAGATAAGCGGTACCGCAACCAGCAGTAAATTCGTCCTGGATTCCGGCGCACCAATGACCATAGCGCCGCGACTGGCGCGCGAGCATGACTTGGGCACCCTGGCGACAGTCTCGCTCGCGGGTCCTGAGAGCGGTCGTATTGTGGTACCGGTGACACGTATTCCCGAGATATCCATTGCCGATGTCGCCTTTCGCAATGTCGGCGCAGTGGTTGACTGGGCCGAGCCGCCAGATGAGCTCGCCTGCCTGTCTACAGCCGGACTCCTGGGGGCAAGCCTCCTGCAGACCGCTATTTGGCAGATCGACTTCGAAACCCGTCGGATCGTTGTCACCAGTTCCCTATCGACCTTGCCGGGGCTGAAAAACGCGATCGAGCTTCCCTTCATACGTGCCGACGCGGCAGGTTCTCCGCGCATTTCCGTAAGCGTTGGCGATACAGACAATGTCTCCCTGCTCGTCGATCTTGGTTTCAACGGCGGCATCGCAATCCCCACATCGTTGCTGGAAAAAGCGGGTAATACCATCGCCGCTAGCGCGCCAACCGAGGAGGGGCAGGCGACTTCGACCGTGCTTGGCGACACACCTTCAACGGTGCGAATCAGCAGGCTGAGCGAACTGCGTATTGGCGATCTGCGCTTAAAGGATTTCCCGGTGGTGACCGGGACAGAGGTCTCGGATTTCCATGTCGGGATCGACTTTTTGCGGCATTTCCGTGTCACTATCGACTGGTTGCACAACACGCTCTATCTGGAACCCCGTTCACCGGAGGCAGCGCTTTACGATGACTTTGCAACCTATGGTTTCAAGCCGCAGCTGCGCGACGGTAAGCTGGTGGTCGGCGCGCTCTGGCGCGGTAGCGATGTGGATAAGGCAGGATTGGAAATCGGCGACCGTATTGTAGACATTGATGGACAGGATACGTCCGAACCCAGCTTCGAGGCGATGTGCGCCATACTCGACGCAGTTGGTCGCTTTGGTGCTAACGATGCGCCTCTTTCGGTGACGAGATTGCGCGACGGACAGCGCCAGGTGTTTCGCGCAGCCAGGGTGCCACTGCTGCGCTGACCTGGCGCCGTTACGCGGTCATCCCGCCGTCCACCATGTACACCGAGCCATTGAGGAAGCGACTTTCTTCGCTCGCCAGGAACAGCATGAGGTTGGCCACGTCCTGCGGGACCGCGTAGCGCTGCAATGGAATACTTGCCTGCAGTACTTCACGCGCTATCTCGGGGCTGTCCGGCATGGTGCCGGTTTCGAGCGCGCGAATCATGCGCCCCTCAACCGGTGAGGGGTTAATGGTGTTCACCCGGATATTGTGCGGCCCGCCTTCCCTGGCGCAGGAGCGCATCAGGCCGATAACAGCGTGCTTGCTCGCATTGTATGCCGACAGCCCCGGTTGACCGCTAACCCCGGCGATCGATGAGGTAATGACGATGCTGCCGCCGCCACCGGCCGCCATAACCGGGAAAACGTGTTTGATTCCAAGGAAAGCACCGATGAGATTGACGTCAATGACTTTGCGGAAACTCTCGGTATCGTACTCGCCAACCGGCGCCACCGGGCCTTCTATACCGGCATTGGCGAGCAGCACGTCAATCTTTCCAAACGCACTTAGCGTCTGAGCTACATAATTGGCGGTGCTTTCTTCGCAAGTCACATCCGCGACACAATAGTGTGCGGATGCGCTCGCCAGGCTTTCGGCAACATGTTGCAGTTTGTTCTCGTCCCGGTCCACGAGCATCACCTGCGCGCCGGCGGCCAGAAAATTTTTGGCGACGACCTGTGCAATATCTCCGGCGCCTCCGGTAAGAATGACAGACTTTCCCGCTACACGTGCCATATAAGCATTCCTCTGAAACGTTTTACCCGATGCTAGCGCAGGAGCGGCGAGTCCAGTGTCTGGATATTTTTGCCAATCAGCTCTTCGGAAGCCGCTCTCAGGTCTGCCAGTGACACATTGCGTTTTATCATCAATTTGCGCGTCACATTGTCCAGAGAGTACTTGTCGTCACTGCGCTGGCGAATTTCCTTATCCAGTTGATCGAGTAACACCACGGCTCGAGCGGTAATGGGGCCGCTGGATTTGCTTCGGCGCAGGTGCTTCACGTCTGCTCCCCATTTGCCCAGATCGGTAATGATTCTGGCGCGCCGCGATCTGGAAAGACCGTCCGCGCGATACAACAGTTCAAACGAGTAGAACTCAGCCAATCCTTCGGCGATCCAGTCATCATTGGTGTTTGCGGTGACGACCCCGGAGATGCGTGTCACCATATGTGAGAGTTCATGCACCAGCGGACTGGTGCCATTTTCGCTGACCAGCGGGCGGTCGGCGTGCAGGAACAGCGAATTAGATGCTGACAGTCCGCCGCGCCACATTGGATCGCCGGCGCCCACCACGAGGAGGCGGTCTGGCGTTTGCAGAAATGCTTTATGGATCTCTCGCCACACGAAACGCAAAAACACCAGGGCATCCATTCGCTGGTAGTTTTGCCCCATAGGTGCCGCAACTGTAATGACGGTGCCCTTGATCGTTGTGGTGCGTGTGCCGATCTTGCCCGCGATCATCCAGCCTGTGGGTCGGTCGAAGCGGCGCTCTGGATTGTCGATACGAAAAGTATTGCCTTGTTCGCGGGGCCAGCCGGTTTTCACACTTTTCCACGACTTGGGCAGTATAAATTCCAACGTCGTGTTGGAGTACGAACCCATCACCTCACCGGTATCGATATGCATCGCCGGCACCAGGTCGTCGCCGCGAAACAATGCCCAGTCGTCATTGATGATGGCATCGTATTTGCCGGGGCTGCGTTCATGTGTGATCTTCACGAAATAGGACAGAGTGGAGGCACCGCTCGGTAAATCCCAGTACACCCGGTCACCCTCATAACGCAGCGTTCCGTTGGCCTTGATTTCGCTGATCATTTTGTCGCGATTTTCGAAGTTGAGGTGTTTCAGCAATTCACCCCGATCCACACGGAGCGTCACCGATGCGCCCTGGCGCGCCGGTTCCAATGTCACCAGGAACTTGACGGAAAACGATTCCGGTGCGGCAGCCTGCGAACACACGGCCACTGACATCCAGAGGAAAATGAGCGTTTTGACAACAACGAGACTTGAGCGTTTTAACATATTCC
Organism: Halioglobus sp.; assembly: GCA_041396025.1. Classification (GTDB taxonomy): domain Bacteria; phylum Pseudomonadota; class Gammaproteobacteria; order Pseudomonadales; family Halieaceae; genus Marimicrobium. The sequence goes on from JAWKZL010000001.1 coordinate 648,283, forward strand.
TGATATCCGGCAGCGAAGTGGCTAACAATAATTTGTCATGTCTTACGCCGCGAGTGTATCAGTGTAACCGAAACCGAGAGAAATGAGCCCGAGCGTAAATCAGGAATTTTTCCGCAACAGCGTATAGACTGATGCAAACGTCCCAGCCGGTGCAGCTTCGGAGTGCGCATGCAACTGACTTGGCCAGACCTGTTTTACACAATCTGGAGACAGGCCAGAACCTGTCTATTTGCAATCCTGTCGTCGCTGTTGCTTGTTTTATCTTGTCCTGAGAAGGCAGACGCGACGGGTTCGCTTGATATAACCACATCCTTCGAGTTTATACACACACCTTGGGGCAGTGTTACAGCCGATGAGTTGTTTGCAGGAAATCAAACGGAGAAGTTTCAGTCACTCGTTCCGCCGACAAATATCAGCCAGTTTGGTAAAGAGACCTGGCTTAGAGCGACATTGCCGGCCACTGCACCGATGGCTGTTCTTGAAATTCCGGGCCAGATTTTTAATTTTGTTGATGTCTGGTTCAGACTGCCTGACGGAGACATTGAGCACTACTACGCAGGTGACAAATACCCCTATGTAGACAGGGCGATACCACATGCCAGTTCTGCATTTCCGATACCGAGCAGCACACTTGGACCCATTGACGTTCTCATACGTGCGAGAAACGAAACTACGCACCGCATGAATTTTGCGGCATGGATCTGGCCCGAAGCCGATTGGCAGAGCTACTTGTTAAACCAGAGAGCCTGGTATGGCGCGTTTCTGGGAGCCATGACGGTGCTTTGTATCTATAACCTGTTTCTGGCCGTCACGCTGCGCGACAGCTCTTACCTGTTCTACGTGGGTTATATCCTGTGCTTGAGTGTTTGTATCGTACTGCTCAATGGGCTAGCCGAGGAATATATTTGGCCACAGGGTAAACCAGCACATTTTGTACTTTTCTTTTCCGGACTTGGCGCATTTTTGGCGGTTGGGTTTGTCAATCAGTTTCTGAGAATTCGCGCGTCAAATCCCGGCGTTTACTGGTGCTCGACTCTCATTGCTGCGCTGGCTGTTCTTTGCGGCTGCATCTTGATATTTACCAATCAACTTCCCTTTGTTCCCGGTCCCCACAGCGTTACGGTTGTACATGTTCTGATATTGGCTGCCGGCGTATATTTTATTTGCGTGTCTCTGGTCAGCTATCTCGCCGGTATTACACAAGCACGATTTCTGGCACTGAGCATGTTGGCCTTGTTATCGTCCGCGATCATTTACTTTACCTATACCTATGGTTTCCTGCGCTATAACGTTTATATCGGCCATGCGCTGGAAGTCGGTGGGCTTGCTGAGGGGGTACTATTATCGCTCGCGCTCGCCGACCGGATTACGATCCTAACCCGACAAAAGCAGGCGGCTGAGCGAGCAGCCGTTGAATACCAGATTTCGTTCTCCAGACAATTGATATCCGCTCAGGAAAAGGAGCGACAGGCGATTTCGGAATCCTTGCACGATTCAATCGGGCATGCGGTGCTGGTTCTGCGTAACAATCTCCTACGCAGCGCAGCATCAAATCCGGATCAGGAATCGCAACAAGATATCCTGTTGCGGGAACAAGCCGATCGCTGCAGCGAAATAATGAACGACGTTCGGCGCCTCTCTCACGATTTGCATCCGCACATGCTGGAGAGGTTGGGGCTCGCTGAGGCGTTGAATTCCACGATGGAGCGCGCATTTGGCTCCACTGGCATCAATTATACAATTACGATTGACAAGCTACCCGATAAGCTCCTGCCAGAACTGGAAATTACTGTGTATCGAGTGATACAGGAATGCCTGAATAATATACTCAAACATGCTGAAGCGACGGCGGTTAGCCTTGATATAGCAGCGCAAGAAGGTGAAGTGCATTGCACATTATTCGACAATGGCGTTGGTTTTTCCGCCGCTGCCACTGGCGACACAACGCTGGGCTTACGTGAAATGGCTGGTAGAGTCGAGCTTCTGGGCGGACGCTTCAGAACGCAATCCAGCGCCGGTAAAGGTACTACAATTGAGTTTGTGTTACCGATTGATCCGCGAGAGAGTCTTGTACAACCAACCGGCGGAGTCTTTACGTGAAAAGGGATGTCCAAAAGCTATTGATTGTGGATGATCACCCCATTTTTCGTGCAGGGTTGAAGCAGACGCTGGAGGGCATCCCCTGGATTGAGGTTGTTGCCGAAGCCGCGACGGGCGATGAGGCAATTTCCCAGATACGGCGTTTTGCACCGGACATGGTAACACTGGATATCGCCATTCCCGGTATGGATGGGCTCAAGGTCCTTGAGCTGACCCGGGAAGAAACACCTATACCGTCCGTCATTATTGTCACTTCCTACGATGATCGTGCCTATCTCAGTAGAGCCTTCGAACTTGGTGCCCGTGGGTATGTGATCAAGGACTGTGCTGTGACCGACCTTATAACCAGCATCGAAGAGGTCGCCAAAGGCGGGATTTTCATCAGCCCCTCGCTGGGTAATAACAAACCGATCCTACCCAATATCAACGATCCAGATGGACACTGGTTGGACTTACTGACCGCTACTGAAAAGAAGGTGCTGTTGCACGTTGCCGCGTTCCAGACCAGTAAAGAGATTGCCAGAGCATTGGGGATGAGCCCACGGACTGTACAGAATCATCGCGCCCATATTTGTACCAAGTTGGAACTGCGCGGTGCGCACCAGTTGATGGAGTTTGCTGTTGAACATTGTCAGCAACTACAAGATAGTTGATCGTTCGCCGCTGACTATTCACAATCTGGATTTCCTTCACGCTTGTTGCCTTTTCGACGCTATCGACAGAGTAATCTTGCTCATGCCAGTGAGTAATGATGCTCATGGTTTTATCCGCATACCCCTTCTAAAGTCATGTTTAGCTCGCGTTTTTGAGTCTGAGGTGCGCGGAGGAAAGTGCGTTGAATCGTAATCTCAAAACATACAGCGTAAACAACAAATTGTTGCATCAAAAACGTCGCTTTTACGTTGTTTTCCTGGTGCAGATTTTCTTGCTGCCTGGTGTGCTGATGGCCTCTGTGCACCCCGCGATAGCAGATGAGGTGCTGGTCGATGGCTTCGCGTGGCGCCAGCTTACCGATACCGCAGGGGCCGGTCTTTCGTGGGCAGATGTGGCATCAGTGTGTCCACTTGACGAAACACCCTGTGAGGGTTCAGTCAAGGGCGTAGACTTCACTGGCTGGATCTGGGCATCCAGACAACGCGTGGACAAACTGTTCTATACGCTGACCGGTTGGAGTATTGGTGATTCCGGTTCTTTCAGCAGTGATCAAGTGGAATTATTTTTTGACCTGTTTGAGCCGGTATTCGTGCCCGAGAATGATACTGCACAGTTGTCTCATGGCATCTACTCGCTGCCCGAGATCCCCGTTGACGCGATGGTAGGTGCAGTGTATCTCCTTGATGCCAAGGTAAATTCTGGGTCCGACAAAATTGATGAAACGCCGATAGACATCTCGGCAACCGAGGGTTCCGGCACGTTTTTTGGCAATCAACCGCTGGGAGTATTTCTGGTGCGCGATCCTGCACTGGAGCTGTGTTCTAACGGAATTGACGATGACGGCGACGGTCTGGCCGACATCGAGGACGATGATTGCGCGGCGCTAAACCCCGTCATTGCCGGCCGCGAATGGCGCCAGCTGACGGTAACGCAGAACCTGCCTTTTTGGGATGTCGCCAATATCTGCCCTGCCGGAGGTACGCCCTGCGCCGGCGCTGTCGGCAGCATTGATTTCGACGGCTGGATATGGGCGAGCGGCCTCGAGGTTGTCGATATGTTGGAGATCCTCACAGGGTTGAGAATGGGCAACTCCTGGACCCCCATTTACGACCCGTCCTATGTGCCTAAAGTCTTCCAAAAATTTAAACCAACGCTTGCTCTCGATACGGCCGATATATTGTATGGATTGACCTACGATAGCGTTGGCGAGCGACCTCCTCTGCCGTATCCGGATGTGGGGGTCTTCCTCGATCCGCTCACCTGCTTCAACGGGATCGACGATAACGGCAATGGCGCTATCGATTTTCCGGCCGATGGTGCCTGCGGTTCAGGGCGCATGGTTGGGATCAGTGATTACTTCGAAAATAGTGACTCTGTTCCGGACGGCATGAGGGGCGCTCCCGCAGCCTTGAACTTCCCCGCCATGAGGAATCCCTACTATGGCTATTTCCTGTATCGAGCTCCCGTACTGGCAACCCATGAGTCCTGCGACAATACCTTCGATGATGATGGCGATGGTCTGATAGACGCGGAGGATTCGGACTGTGTCACCTATGAGCCATTCCCTGATCTTCTGGTGCGCTGCATCCACGAACCACTCTGGGCGCAGGAGGGCGAGCAGGTCACCATCCGGGCTGAGGCAATTGGCGGCGATGGTGTAGCGAAGGCAGCGGATCGCATTCAAATATTCGTCAATGATGGCAACAACGCTGTTGGCGAAACGCGTGGTCAGGACGCAGCACAGATAGTGACCGTGGCAACAGGACGGAGCCTGCACTATGGCTGCCTGGCCGAACTTGGCCAGGCAAAACAATTCAGCGGCTGGCGTGATACGGATATCGGTACGCCGGAGTTGGGCGATATACCGGCTATCCCGGTCATTTATAACGGCAAAATGAAGAATAAACTGGATATTCTATTTCTCCCGGAACTGAGCAGGCACCCGCTCGGAGCATCCGATCCGCAATTTTTGTCTGATATTTATCGTGTTATCAAGGAAGGCATTTACAGCATTCCGTGGTTCGTTCGCAACCAGCGGGACATAAACTTCTGGATCGGCAAGGAGTTTGGGCAGGTGTTGGCGATTCCTGACAACCCCCTTGGAACCTGCATCAAGATTAATCCCCAAAACTACAGGATCCGCTACGGTTTTGCAGATGCTGCGGGGATTATTCATGATCAGGATTGCCGCGACAATGCGTCACTGGAAGTGTTTACCACCAAGTATGAGGAGAAGGGGTTTCAGGTCGTTGCACACGAGATCGGACATGCCGCTTTCACCCTGTCTGACGAATACATGGGCGCCTCTACGCTCTATTTTACGCTGCCAAAACTGCCCAACCTGTTTCCCACTGAGGGTGCTTGCCGCTCGGCAGCGTATAAACGCGGCCAAAGCCAGGATGCCTGTCGCGCTCTGGTGATAGAGGGATTCTCACTGGGCGGCAACTGGATTTTCGAGCCCGACTACAGCCTTACAACACCACAGACCCCCGACCTGATGCAGCAGACAGGCTTTTCAAGTTGCGCCGCAGGTAGCGGCTGTGAATCCTACCGGGTTGGTCCCTCGGAAATCGACCGGATGAACTGGAAGCTGGGCAAGTGCCGTTCGGGGAGGTGCTAGACATGAAAGTCTCAGCAGTGTCTGTGGCACTTCTCACCGGAATTATTGTCGCCTGCGCATTACACGGTGTGAGGGCTGCGGATGATGATCCCGCCACCGCACCACAGCCTAATATACTTGATCAACTACCCGATACCCGCCGTGCAATTTATGTGGAGATATCACTGCTGACCGACGGTACGACGAAACTATTGGACGCAGGGGTCACTGAGGTGCCGCCAAGGGCTGACGATGACGAGCCGCAGATGCTGCTCATCGAGTATCTCGATGCCACAGGCGAGGTGATTGCTGCGCGCAACGCCTGGGACCCGCGCTACCAATACCAGCGATTGGGGAACGAAGAGCAAGTGGTACTGTTGGACGAGGGCATCGGGGTGTTTCAGGTGCTGTTCGATTACCGGATTGCCAAACTGCGCTTTGTGGACCAGCAGCCGGTTCCGCCGCAGGAGTTGGCCGTTTTTGATGTAGAGTCGGTGGTGTCGAATTTCTGTAACGCCAACCCGGCAAATGAAAATTGTGATGGTTTTATGGCAATGGATTCGGACGGTGACGGTATTACCGATGACGTAGACAACTGCATCGAAGAGCCTAATGCCGATCAGTCGGATCTGGACGGAGACGGCGAGGGTGATGTCTGTGATGCTACCCCGAACGGCGAAAAGATTCCCGGTGATATCGATGGCGATGGCGTCATCGATAAAAGGGACTATGACAGAATCCGCTCCGCACTCGGACAGTGTGAAGGCCAGCCAGGGTATATAGCGGAAGCAGAGTTCACCGGTGATGCGTGTGTTGCCTATGATGACTACCAATTCTGGTCCAGTAATTATTATGCAACTCAGTCACAGCCACCGGGTTGCTGATACGGAGCGCCAATTTTGTGGCTATTTGTCATTCAGTTGTTGGCTAACTTGCGCAGTGGGGATGGAAAGAGAGATGAAGTATTTACTATTGGTTTTCACATTCTTGCTGGCCTCACAAGCTCGCGCTATTCCTGTGATCAGCCTATCGCCTTCCAGCAGTACGCTGGGATTCAACCAGGCATTCACGGTGGACGTGTTACTCAGCGGCATTGAAGCTACCGACCCGCTTATTGCCTTTGGTTTTGATGTCGGATCCACTATTGGCCTGAGCTACAATGGCGCAGTAGTAGCATCACCTTTCCTTGATGACTCGGTGTTCTTCTCCTCGACTGACGTGGCAGGATCCACGTTCCCAGCGGTGTTTGGTAATGGCATTCTGCTGAGCACTCTTGCGCTGACGACAGGAGCAAGCGCAGGGCCACAGGTTGTTTCGATATTTACGTCGCAGGCTGACTTTGGTTTATCAGAGGGAATATTTACCCTGGCGAATCTATATGACGTGCAAGCAACCGCCGCTATTGAAGTTGTTCGCGGCAGTGCAGTGCCGTTACCTTCGACATTGTTGTTGCTGAGTCTGGCGTTGCTTGGGACAGGATTGCGAAAACGGCTGGCAACGCACTGACAGTGCGCTAAATTCAGCCCTGCTTACTGTCTGGGGTGCTCCAGCAGCCAATCGACAAATGCATCAAGGCCTTGCGGTACCCAGGGCACGGGGATATGAGGCCCGTCGTTCATTGTCCAGAACTCGACCTCTGTGCCGGCCAGGCAATCCGGCCATGTGACTCTGGAGGTTTCCGCGCCGTCGATGCTGGCCACCAGGTCGAAGTCTGTCCTGGCGATCGGATTGTTGGTATCGCACCCGGCGAGCATGGCGTAGCGGTCAGCAACGGCTGGTGCACTCAGGTAGACGCCATCGAGACCGTTATAAGGGACGGTATCATCGGCGGTGCCGTGTACGGTAAGGACACTCACTCTCTCGGTGGCGGGGCGGCAGTTATCAAAGTCCACAAACGTGGAGCCCGCCAGATTCACTATTGCCGTTACCAGGTGAGACGCTTCACAGGTCATGGTCAGCGACATGAAGCCGCCGCTGGAATGACCGATCAGGCCGATGCGTGTGGTGTCGATGCTGTAGGTGGCAGCGGCCTCTTCGATGAGTCCGGTTAAATAGCTGACATCGCTGAGTGCTGCGGCTTCATCGGGCGGGGTGTCACAACACGTGGGAACAACTCGCCATTGCCTGCGACCGTCATAGACGAAGGTGCCGTCGGGATAGATCAGTATGAACTGCTTGCTGTCTATCCTGTCGAACAGGCCAAGGTAAACTGCCTGTATGTAGCCGTCGACGCCGCGGCCATGCAGCACCATCACCAGCGGGTAGCGTGTATTGATATCGTAATTTGAGGGTATTTGCACCATGGCGGGGCGTTCTCCGCCAAGAGTTAGCGGGGGGTTGGATGCGCAAGTGCCAGTGTCGGCACACCCCTGCAACTGGAAGCTATCGTCTGCAGTGTCATTGTTGTTGTCGCTGCTATTACTGCAGGCAGTGAGTACGGCAGTGGTGATTATTAGAATTATTACATTGCGCAGTTGAATGAACACAGACGCCTCCAGCGAAGGAACGAATCAGGCGGTATTTTGCCTCTGATTGTTGTGCATTAGCAATGTCATTGTTGCTAATGTAATGTGCGCTTTCAGCGGTATCCGGTGGAATTCGCCGCAGCTGATTTCGCTTTGACTATCCATTGGTAAGCTAATATTCTCAGTACGATAACGAATTCGCCGGCCTGTAATCGAACAGGCGAGAGGGGATGCTGGTGAGCCACCTGAAATCACTGTCGGTCTTAGTAATGACGCTGCATTGCGTTTTTGCATTCGCTCAAGCGGTTCCTAACCCGGAAGACAGTGAACCGTCGCTGGAGCAACTGGATGCGGCTTATACGGCGGAGGATTTTGCGCGCGAGGCTGCAGCGTGGAGCGATGTCATCATTGATCGCACGCAGCCGGATGCGCTCACCGCAATGACCGCTGCCGCGGATTTGGTTTTCCGTGGCAGTGTGGTGTCGCAGCAGACGGTTTACGACGCAAATGATCTGCCATTCACGCACACCACTTTCAGTATTTCCGAGGTGTTGAAGGGGTCTTACCCGAGCGCAGAAATCACTGTGATCCAGGAGGGCGGGCCCTCGCGAACAGATAAGGACAGTATTGTCATTGTTTCAGACGCCGATCACTTTGCGGTGGGCGATGAGGAGTTGCTGTTTCTGGCAGTGAATCCGCAAAATCCTGTGTCTTTCCGTCGTGTTTCTGTGAATAACCGATTCTGCATCCTCGACAACAAAGTCTACGACGAGAACGGTCATGGTCTTTTGCTCAGCCCTGCCGAGGACCGCGCAGGATATCGATTGACGTGGAGCCGCGACCGCAATCCGGCGCCGCGCTTTAGCGAAATACAAATCGGTTCACACACCCTCACCAAACAGTTTCAGGCGGAGAATGTGAGCCCGGATATAGGGGGTGATCAATCCAGGCAGGCGAGGGCTGTTGCGCCGGGCTACCAGAGCAGTGTGAGTGTCGACGCACTGACGGCAGCTATCACCAGCGCCGCCAAGCCAGAGTAGGAGAGGAGATCAACCATGAATCACTTTTCCAGACTGGTCGGCATCTTCTGTATCGGTTTACTTGCGCCGGTTGCTCACAGCTACAACTACCTTTCCGACAGTTGTGGAGCGATCAATTTCAACTCCGGGAATATGACTTTCAATTACGGCGATAATTTGTCCAGTGCAGAAAAACTCGATATTTCCAGAGCGTTTTCACGTTTAACGGCGTTCTCGAATTCGACGATTACAACCAACGACAACGGCGACAACAACTATTCTTATGGCAATGGCCAGAACGAGATTTATTTAGACACCACACATCCCACGGCACAGTGTTGGGTAAGCTACAACACGGGTACCTGTAATGTAACCGAAGCCGATATTCGTTTCGGCGACGAGACGTGGGTGACAGGCAATACATCACAACACTTACCCTATGCCAACGGTCGCTCTATTTTGGGCACAGCGGTGCATGAAGGCGGCCACTGTCTTGGTATGGCCCATGAAAATACGCTCTACAATATGATGGGCTCAGATTTTTCACATGTGACTCGCAATGGCACGGCGACTTACTTTGGTCCGGGAGAAGATCTGTCGGACGGTTTAATCGATTTACATGGAAAGCGTTCCGGCGGCAGCAATACTTACCGTGATGTAGGAGCCACGGTGATGCGCTACGATTCCATCAGCGGCCAATACAGTACCCATAAATTCGGCGTACTGCGCGATTCAGGCGGCAGCCTATTGAAGGTGGTTGGCTCTTATGAGGGTCAGGACGTATTTGAGGTCACCGTTGGTAAAACAGTCAGCATGGAGCTGACCTACGAAAACAACGGCGAGCAGAACACCGAGACCCCCAATATTGGATTCTACCTGTCTGCTAACAGCCTGATCAGCTCGGCAGATACCTTGCTGCTTACCGTAAACAACTTCGCGCTCGGCAGGGATGCACCTCTGGAAACCACGCAGAGTGTCACAATCCCGGCGGATACCGTGCCCGGTAACTACTTTCTTGGCGCATTTGTAGATCACCAGGACCTTATTGCCGAGGTTACCAACCTGAATAATGTCGCTTATTATCCCGTTCGCCTTGTGCCACCGGTTCCGGACCTGACTGTTCCTTTCGCAGGGGTAAGCGATTCAACCTTGCTGCCTGGACAGGCATTTTCAGCGCTCGCAGTTGTGCGCAATGAGGGTGATGCCGCCTCAGAGGCCAGTGTCGTGCGCTACTTTCAATCGAGCGATCAGTTTTACAGCTACTTTACAGACGATCTGATAGTGAGTGATTCGATACCCGGTCTCGCGCCCGGTGCCGTAAGAGCGAGCAATGCCCCGACGGTCGCCCCGGCTTCGCAGGGTGTGTGGTGGATCTTTGCCTGTGTCGCTGTTGTGCCAGGTGAAGTCAACACCGACAACCAGTGCTCGACGACGGGTGCCAAGATCACCGTAGCAGTCCAGCCTCCCATCGTCAGCACTGGCGCGGTAACCGGCATTACAGCTACCGAGGCCACGCTCAGTGCAACAGTGAACGCCAACGGTGGCGGCACCACGCTCTACTTCGATTGGGGCACAGACAACCAGTTCAACAACACCCTCACTTACGGCAGTGTTGGCTCCGGCTTGTCGGATGTCAGTGTCAACATGACTTTGCCGGGACTGACCTGCCTTACCACCTATCAGGTGCGCACTCGCGCGGTTAATAGTGCGGGAACCACAATTGGCAATGTTCAGGAGTTCACTGCGGCAACCTGCCCTGGCTGCGGTTGATCTAACCGCCGCGTTAAGGGGCGAATTGTCGCTGGAGAAGTTGTCAGAAAATTTTACAAATTCTGCACTAAACCATCGTTTATATGCCTCTAGCTGATTGATTTTCCAGCGTTTAACTAACATGGCAAGGAATATGCTTTGTGTGGTTAAACCGCGTGTTACCCGACAGAAGTCAACAGGGAAGTAGAAAGACTCTACTAATGGATAGTGAAATGCTTGATTCAGCGACTAACAAATCATTGCAGCAGCGTGTTGACGATTACTTGCGCAGCAAACCCAAGGCCACCATCGTCGAAGAGTCTGAGGAGAAAACGGCAAGCGCTATATTTGAGATGCTGCAACAGGCGGAGGTCAGTCTGAAGGCCGCACAGGCGCGCGTCGATCGGCTTAGGTGGGAATTGGCGAAATCGCAATCCTGAGCTGAATCGGGTGTACGACGATCGTGTCGTTACGCTAACTCCACATAGAAATTATAAAGCGAATGTTGCCGGTAATCCCCGGCGTGGTAGCGCTTTCAAATGGAATCCACACTTCGATTTTTCCGGCTTTCAGGGATTTTGTATCAATACTTTCTGTTGCCATACTCTTACCCTGTTTCTGCCACGCATAGTCGAGGGACCAGGTTTCTCCCGGCGCTTGCGGCGGAACCATCTCGAATACGATGGTATCCCTGAACAGATAACCACCTTCGTAATGCTCGTCCAGCCATAGCTTTCTGTCGATTTCATAATCCGGCACTTTGACCCCGAGGACCATGCTGTAAGCAAGAGAAGGTCGGGTTTGATCTACGCGTGCTTTCTTGCTCAGAAAGACCGTTGACAGATACAGTGACCCCTTTTTCTCAGGAGCTGCTTTCCAGTCCTTGTGGGACAAACAGGCAACGGAATCTTCCTCTGCGACTCGACGAGTAAGGTACCAAAGCTTCCCTCGGGGTGACGCCAGAACTTCAAATTGGTAAAGCGCATTTATTTCCTTACCCGCATCCTGGGCTTCCTGTATCTTCGGAGGAAGCCTGACGTCATCGAGGTCAACCCACAAATCCACACGCACATCACCAAACAGAAAACGCTTCAGGTTCTGGTACGCCTCCTCACTGTTCACGATCCCGAAATAGCCCGAATGTGATCGGTAAGTAAATGCTTTTGCACAGGGGGAACCGGGTTTCCCATCGTCCTCAATGCCGTACAACGTGGCATTCTCGATACGCACCAGGCCATCGCCGCCATGGCCGGAGAACGCGCGTGATGCGCCCAGTGCGACCGAGTAGTCATCACGGTTCGTACCCACCATGCAGAAAACACGCTCGGAGGAAAATCGCGATTCTGGAATCCAGTCGACGCGCTTGGTGGCTTTGTACGCTTTATTGAGATTGAGGTATTTCGCCATTTCGTCGCGGTTGAAGTTATTGAGGTCGTTAGCGCTTAGCCACTTCGGAACATTGATACCGGCCATATCGATGCCGTTGTGTGGCGTAGCGTAGGTAAACAACTTATCGACAAACTGGCTTGCACGCTTTTTATCATTGTCCGGGTTCTGCAAAAAGGCGCGGCATACCAGTCCACCCATCGAATGTGCGACCAGGTGGCAGCGAAATGTACTGGTCGTTATTCCATTGTCGGGATTCGCGACGACCAGATCCCGCACACGTAAAATCAGATCACCCAGTTGCCTTGCAAACTCATCGATGGATGGGGTTTTCCCAACCCCCAGCAGTTGTGAAGCCTCGTCATAGTAGCGAAAGATCACAACACAGCGACTTCCCAGTCGATTGTCCGAATTGGCTGACCAGTCATCGTCTACTATGTCGAAGCCGTCTTCGTAGACATCTCGATACCCGAACTCTGTGCCAAGACGAACAAGCGGTGACTCGAAGATAAACTTGCGGGGAGCCTTGGTCTTGTCCGGCACAGCGCGATAAACCGTTGAGCCCAGATTGAAGCCGCAGAACGGGTCGGCGGTGGTGTCGTCAATCTCTTTTGACGTCATTGCATAGCCGCGAACGTAGATTATGGGGTGGTAGGGAGCGTGTTCGTTAGCCATTTTGGGTTACCTTTTTACTGGGTCGCGTCAGTGATGCATAGTGTGCCATTGTGCTAGCTGTCTCCGCGATGTGCCAGACTCCATAAAGGTTTGGCTTACCTTTACAATTCAACTAGTCTGGACGTAAGGGCGTGTACAGGCATGCTTGTGCTGCGTCCTGCGGCCTCAGTACGGTGCTATCCACGGGTTTCATAGAACGAGGAAAATCAAATGAAAGTGAAAACAGCAATTCGTTGCAGCTTGATCCTGTTAGGCATGGCATTTTCCAACTTCTCATTGGCGGAAACTGTCTGGATTGATGTGAGGTCGGCGCTTGAGCATCAGATTGACAGTATTGAAGGAGACGTGCGAATCAGCCACTCTGAAATCGTGACAGAAGTAGAGAAGCTATATCCAGATAAAAATACTGAGATCAAGTTGTATTGTCGCGGTGGAGGCCGAGCCGAGGAAGCCGCGAAAGCGTTACAGAACGACGGCTATACGCACGTGGAAAGTGTCGGCGGAATAGACGATGCGAGGAAATATCGCGGCATCAACGAGTAGTTATACAAGCCAATGGATTTGGCCACTGTTGTCCGGGTACCCTGTGACTTCCAAAGACAAAACTGTGCTGCTGTACGTCGCGTTATTGTTGTTATTTTCTTCTCTTATGGGCGGACTTTTTCCACTGGTAAAGATTGCAGAACACAGCATACCGCCACTGACGCTGGCCTTGTCTCGCGCCCTCCTTTGTGCAGTGGTACTGCTGTTTGCGGTTGGGGTCGTAATGAAGCGCAATCTGACACCGCTACTTTCACAATGGAAGACCTATGCAATTCTCGGTATTTTGCTCAGCGTTTTTTTTGCCTCGCTGGCAGACGCTGAGGAGCACAGTACTGCCAGCCTCAGTGCGCTATTGACCGGTGGCATTCCAATCAGTACCTATCTTATATACTCGAGTGCCTCCGAGTTGGATCCTTTCGTTGCGGCCACTGGAACAGTGGTTTTTGCGGCGACTTCGGGATATTTCATACCCATTTTCGCCATTCTGGCGAGCCATTTCATGGTGGGCGAAGCCGTGAGCTGGTTGCAAGTCGCCGGCCTGGGAATGACGCTTGTTGGTGCCTGGTTGGTGAATCGCAGCCCAGCCGGAATGCGCAACCCTGCCCGTTGAACTCAATGCAAAGGCATGTCATTACCCAATCAGTTGCTCGCAGGTGATGTATTACGAATTTCGTACTTCGCATTTTCACTAGCGACGGGTATCAGGTTGATGATGTACTTTGGACCGAGCTGACCAAGATTCATGTCGTCCAGATTGTATTCCACTTGCAGTTTCATATAGACCTGCTTGCTGTCACTGGCAGGAATCTCTTGTTCAATGTCCCTGTCAGCCCAGCCGCTGGCTGCAGCGGTCAAGCCAGTGATAGTTATGGTATGCGCGCCAGGTGTCAGTTCGGTCATCAGGTATTCGTCGTACTTGAGCACACCAATGCTTTTGCCGTCGATAAGCACATCTGGATAAGCGAATTTTAGTGGTTTCATCAAACCCGGGTTTGAGGCCGCCGGACGGTAGAGATAAAAAACGGTGTTTTCGGGGTTTGCGGCAATGGCAGGAGTGAAGTGGCCAACCGTTTGTGTGCACGCACTCAACATCAGCAGTGCCATTGTGCTGGCCAGATACGAAAGCGCAGTTTTTGTACGTTCCATCAATAAAACTCCAAAGTCATCGGCAGGATAAATAGCCCGGATCGACATCATATAGCTATTCTTTTTCGCGATACACGTCGATTATGCAAGTTCCACTTCGCTGCTGCTGTCGGCCCTGATCCGTTGCCCGCGTGACCTCCGAGCGCAGATGCATGTTTTGTTTGTCGAGCACCCAGACATCGTATCGTGGTGCGCGTTGTTCATTTCCCTCGGTCAGCTTTCCGAGAACCAGAGAGCGATCTGAGTCATTCAGGACTTGCAGCAGTAATTTGAAATTCTGCGGTTCTTCGCCGGGTCGTGCCCGGTAGGTGTAGGTCAGAATCGCGTTGCTCCCCTCCACCTCGAAGCGGAACACGGGGCTATCCGGGGCGCCAGGTAGCTGAGTAAAGATATTGCAATAGTAGATAACTGGCTCCGCAATCGCCTGCAACGGCAACAGAGCACAAGCCAGCAGTGACAAAACCTTGTTCATTTGGCATTTCCCATTTCCAGGCACGCAACCCGGTGAAGCTTACGTTTACTCTGGACGGGAGGGAATGACTGCTCAAGTGAGATTTCATGTGCACCAAAAAAGCACACACCCGCGCGATTGTCAGTGCATCGATATTGGCAAGCGAACACTTCGAATCGTATGGCAGACACAAAAATCCTATATCAATCAGTAATATAGGATTATACATACATCTTGGCATGGTTATTGCGATTCTAATCAGCAATCGCTGCGTCAAGGCAAGTCCATGCAATTACGTACATTCAAAACACTTTGGGGTCACACCGCCAGCATCGAGGAAGCCGCGGTTCTGGCAAAAGCGGCCAATTTCTGCGGGCTGGAGGCGCCGGCAAAGCACGACAATCCCGGGCATCTGCAGGCGCTGGAGAACACCTTACGGGAACATGATCTGGACTGGATCCAGGAGATCTGTACCGCGGGTTCTTACGTGCCCAGAAGACGTGCCAGTGTCAGCGAACACCTTGAAGACCTCGAAGCTCAAATCAGGATCGGCAAGCCACTGGGCCCCAGATTTGTGAATGTCATGGGTGGGTGTGATGCATGGCCGGTAAGTACCAGTGTGGATTTTTTCAAAGCGGCAATGGATATCGCCGACAAACACGGGATTCTGTGTTCGTTTGAGACACACCGCGGTCGCTCCCTTTACTGCCCCTGGAATACTGTTGCTGTTCTGGAGCAGATACCTGACATCAAAATCACCTGCGATTTCAGCCACTGGGTCGTTGTCTGCGAGCGACTTATGGACAGCGAATGGGATGCTATCGAATTCGCAGCGCAGCACGCACATCATGTGCACAGCCGGGTGGGTTACGACCAGGGCCCGCAGGTGCCGCACCCGGCCGCGCCGGAGTATGCCCAGGCGCTCGCCAGTCACCAGCGCTGCTGGGAAGCGGTGTGGTCGGCGCAATTGGCCCGCGGTTATGACGAAACCACCATGACGCCGGAGTTTGGTCCCGACGGGTACCTGCACCTCCTTCCCTTTACCAGTGCGCCAATCGCGGATCTCTGGGAGATCAACCGCTGGATCGGTGCCACTGAACAGAATCACTTTGCCCAATGGTCGCAATCGGTTCGTCAGAGGGAGGCCCAGCGTGCTTAACACTTTCAAATTACGTGACCCTGCCGGTGCGCCCTACACAGTCGCAGTATTGCTATATATCGCCATCGCCTACATCGGCGGGTGGGTGGCCATTTTTCAGGATAACGCTGCGCTCAATGGCATCGGCGTGATTGCATTGATGCACTCGATGGTGATCGCCGCCTACCTGCTGCATGACTGCGGTCACAATGCGGTGTTCCTGTCGAGCGCGGGAAACGCGCAGTTGGGCTACGTACTCAACTGGATTGCAGGTAGCTGCTATGGGCGCTACGAAGACATTCGCTACAAACATATGCGCCATCACGTTGATAACTACGACCCGGTGGTATGGGACTATCGCAGCTTTCTCAAGCGGCATCCGCTGCTGGAAACTGTGGTGAAAGCCGCAGAGTGGGCTTACATACCCGCCGTTGAGATCATGATGCATACCATGTTGGTCATCGCTCCGTGGTGCATCGAATCAAAGCGTGCGCAGCGCGGTCGAGTAATGTGGATAGTGCTGATTCGTGGCAGCCTGCTGGTGACGGTTTTCCTGCTCAGTGCCAAGGCTTTCTTTTTGTACGTGCTTGCTCAACTTTTGCTTTTCACTGTACTGCGCTTTATGGATTGCTATCAGCACAACTACGAGGTTGTCTTCAATCTCGACGAGCAGGATTTTGAATTTCCCTATCGTGGCGATGCAGAGTATGAGCAGCGCAACACCTATAGCAACCTGTTGTCCGGCCGCTATCCCAAACTGAATCTTCTGGTGCTGAACTTTTGTTACCACAATGCCCACCACCAGAAGCCCACCCTGGGCTGGTATCGGTTGCCGTCACTTCACGCACAAATGTACCCGGGTGTCGAAGCACAGACCCTGGGCTTCCTGAATCAGGCCCGCGCCTTTCACAAACACCGCGTAGCGCGAATCTACGCTGAGGAGTACGGCGCTGACGAGGTAAAACAATCACTTCAGGAGGGGCGAGCGGTGGGTGTCGATGCGCTCAGCTTTCTTACCGCGTTTTAGTTCGCTGTTATGGATTCTGCCAATGTAAGCGCCAAACCTGCTGCGCGGATGAGTTCCCTGCTCGGCTCAAGAGCCTTTCTCGGAACTTTGGGATGGCTATTGTTCCTCGGGGGCTGGTGGATTGCCGCTAACGCGGAGTTGGCACCCGAACGACTGTTTCCTGGGCCAGACAGGGTTTTCATGAGTCTGTATGAACTGTTAAAGGAGAAGGATTTTGCCGCCGATATCTGGGCCAGCGTCAAACGCATTCTGGGTAGCTTCTCGATCGCAGTGCTGCTGGCAATGCCTTTTGGCCTGCTGATGGGTGCCTATCGCCCGTTTGACCGTCTCATTGGTCCGCTCGCGGGCGCGTTTCGCTACCTCCCGGCCCCGGCATTTATTCCTTTGCTACTGATGTGGCTGGGAACAGGAGAAGAACAAAAGATCGCGCTGCTGGTGATTGGCGTGCTCTTCTTCCTGATCATCATGATCGCCGACGTGACGCGCCAAGTGCCCAGCGTTTACACAGAAACAGCACGGACGTTGGGTCTGCGCCCGACACAAATACTGGGCTCGGTAATTTTCAGGGCCAGTTTAGCGGGCTATGTAGACGTTTATCGACAACTGCTCGCCGTAAGCTGGACCTATCTTGTGATCGCAGAAATTGTGGCTGCTACCGATGGTATCGGCGCCATGATGATGCGCGCAAAACGATTTGTTCATGTCGACGACATCATGGCGGGCATTCTGGTTATCGGCCTGCTGGGACTGTTGTTCGACGCACTGTTCAAAGCGCTGCACCGCAGTGCGTTTCGCTATCTCGAACCACGCTAGCAGCAATCATTAACCGAGGAGAATCATCATGCATTACATACGTTTGGGTATTGCCATACTGGCACTGGCATTGTGTTCCAGTGTGCAAAGTTCGGAGCCAGTGAAACTGTCCCTGTTTTCATGGCCCGGGTACGGGTTCTGGTTTGTCGCCAAGGAAAAAGGCCTGACCGAGGGTTTGGACCTGGATATCAGTATCATCGAAGACCCTTACCAGAGCTTTGGTTTAATGACCGCCGGAGAGCTGGATGCGACATCCAGTACTGCCGAGTATGGTCCGATCGCGGCGGATAAGGACGTGGGTATCAAACTGGTGACCTACACCAACCCATCCTACGGCACTGATAAAATCATTCTTGCGCCCGGCATTACCGATGCCAAACAGCTCAAGGGTAAAACGGTAGCGGTGCTTGAAGGCGGCTTGACGCAGATCTTTATGGCCGAATGGCTGACTGATAACGGCGTTGGTATCGACGAGGTCAGTTTTACCAACCTGATTATGGACGATGCTGTCGGTGCGATGGTCGGCGGTACGGCGGCGGCGGCTGAATTCTGGGAGCCCTTTGGCTCGCAGGTGCTTGCAGCCATGCCAGGAGCGACGGTTGCAGCAGACTCTACCGAAGAGAAATACATCACCACGGCAATGCTTGGCGATGCCATGTACATGAGCACCAAATTTCTTGAAAAACGACCTGAGGATGCTGCAAAGCTGGTGAGGGCATATTTCAATGCCGTGGATTTCTGGAAGAAAAACCCCGCTGAGGCCAACAAGATTATCGCCGATGGCTTACAGTTTTCAGTGGCGGACGTGGAACAGGTTCTTGGCAGTAATGGTGAGATACACAAGGGCGGAATATTTGTCTTTGATCGCGACCAGGCTGCCATTTTTATGGGCCTGAAACTAGGGACGCTGCCGCTCAATATCGCCTCTGACGGCATGAAGGCGCATTGGGATATCACCACCGACTGGTGGCTGAAGTTCGGCTTTGTCGACAAGGCTATGCCAATGTCAGCCGGAGTCGATACTGCGCCGCTGGCCGCGGCCCTGAATAAATGATGGAGCAACAAGACAATGGCTTAAAGGTTTCGGGCGTCAGCAAAACATTTATGCTGCGCTCGGGCCAGACCCTGAAAGCGTTGGACAATATAGACTTTGAGCTGGAGAAAAATTCGGTCGGAGTTTTGCTGGGGCCCTCCGGTTGTGGTAAATCAACGCTGCTGAGAATCATCGCCGGGCTCGAGACCCAGGAGCAGGGGGATATTTCAGTGGCTGGAAAATCCATTCGCGGTCCCGGTGTGGACCGCGGCATGGTATTCCAGAACTACAGTTCTTTTCCGTGGCTTACGGTGGAGGACAACGTGGCTTTTGGACTTAAGGCCAGGCGAGAATCCCTCAGTTTGCGCGAAGGTGTCGTCGACCATTTTATACGCGCGGTAAAGTTGGATGGCTTTGAGAAGTCCTATCCGCATCAGTTGTCAGGCGGTATGCAACAGCGTGTGGCCATCGCCCGCAGCCTGGTGAGCAGCCCGTCGATTCTGCTGATGGATGAACCATTTGGTGCGCTGGATCCGGAAACCCGGTGGCAGATGCAAAGCCTGCTGTTGGAAATCGTCAAGAAGGAAAGAACCACGGTACTGATGGTGTCACACGATATTGAGGAGGCGCTCTACCTGGGCGATGTGGTTTTCTTCATGGGAACACGGCCCGGACGTATTCTGGAAACCATTCAGCCTGGCTTTGAAAGGAGCAGTACAGACCGGGATGCCATTCTTGATGTCAGTGAATATCGTACGCTTGAGCGCGAGATCAGGCAGATGATGCGTTCACAATCACTCGCGTGTGCGTAGCAGTCGCAGAAACTCCCGCACGAAAAAATCCAGATTATTCTCCAGGTCCGTGATCTGTGAGTTGAACAACCAGCTCTGCGTGATACCCATCAGGTAGGCATACATCGACAGTGCGACGGTATCACTGGCCGTCGACGCAGTGAACCCATGCTCTTCGCGATACAGTGTCACCCAGGCGGCGAACGTGGCGATTAACGAAGAGGTCAGGGCGCGCTCGCGCTCCAGTGTTTTTGACACCGCCTCGGTGAATTCGGTTTTATTGAGGAAGATCTCGAAGGATTGGCGGAAGTAGCTGTCGTCCACCAGCAGGCGCAACCACTGGCGTGAGAAATCATCGGCAGCACGCTCGGGATCACGGCTGTTCTGGTACAGCGCCACCAACTGCTCCAGCGGCACCTGCGAGTACGCGAGAATCTCCTCGAACAGCTCTTCTTTGTTGGCGAAATGCCAGTAAATGGGTCCGCGCGAACAGCCAGCCTCCAGGGCGATAAGACGCAAGGTTGTGCCGCTGTAGCCGCGCTGCCCAAACAGTTTTAAGGCGGCGTCTACCAGACTTTGACGTGTCTTTGCTGCGTCCTCTTTGGTTCTTCTCATGTGCAGTTCTGCGTGCGCAAAACGTTCAGTCTAGTGATGCAGCACGCAAAGGTAAACGCCATGGGCAAGGCCCCGCTATCGGCTGTCGCTAGCCGAACAGGCGCAGGTAACGTTGCATTTCCCAGTCAGACACGGTGTTGTGGTAGCTGTCCCATTCAGCGCGCTTGAAATCCACAAATGCCTTGTGCATATCCGGCCCCAGCACGGCAGATGCCAGCGGGTCATCGGCTATCGCATCGGTGGCTTCCGACAGGGTCTTCGGCAGGCATTCAATACCGGCGTCGGTAATTTCCTTGTCACTGTAGTGGTACATGTTTTCCCGGTGCGGTAGACCCGGATCGATACCCTGCTCAATGCCTTCCAGTCCGGCAGCCAACATCAGGGCAGCGCCGAGATAGGGGTTACAGGCGATATCGGGCGCGCGGCACTCGACCCGTGCGCCGGCACTTGGAATCCGCAGCATATTGGTTCGGTTGTTATTGCCGTAACAGCAGAACACTGGCGCCCAGGTGGAGCCGGACATGCTGCCCTGTCGCACCAGCCGTTTGTAACTATTCACTGTGGGCGCTACCACGGCGCTGATCGCCTTGGCATGTCGCAAAATCCCACCGATAAACTGGTAGGCCAGTTCTGAGACCCCGCAGGCGTAGCGATCTTTATTGGGCTCCGGTGCGAACAGGTTGCGGCCAGTATCCAGACTGGCAAGCGACATATTGTAGTGCGCACCGCTGCCTGTGCGGTCGGCGAAGGGCTTGGGCATGAAACTCGCGAATGCACCGTGCTTGCGCGCTATTTCATTGGCGAGCAGCCGGAAATAGACAAGTCGATCCGCCATGGTAAGCGCATCGCTGAAGTTAAAGTCGATTTCAAACTGGCCGTTGGCATCCTCGTGATCAAAGGAGTAGACGCCCCAGCCCATGTCGGTGAGCGCCTGCACCAGTTCATCAATCATGACGATATTGTCCATCATTGTCGGCACGTCGTAGCAGGGTTTATCCAATGTATCCCTGCTGCTGAACGGTACGACCTTGCCTTCGGCGGTTTGCCGCAGCATAAAGAACTCGGTCTCGATGCCCAGGTTGAACGAAAACCCCATTGCTGCGGCTTTGGCCAACTGTCGCTTCAGTATATTGCGCGAGCAGGCTTCAAAAGGTTTGCCGTTCAGGTACAGGTCGCTCGCAAACCATACCAATTCGGAATTCCACTGGCACTGCTGCATGGAGGCCATGTCGGGCATGGCGGCCACTTCATCGTCGGAAATGTCCTGGGGTACCCCATCCAGCGCCGCTCCGGTAAACAGTTCGGAGCCGGCGAACATCTGCTTGAAGTGGTGGACCGGTACAAATTTTCCTTTGCTCGCGCCGTGAATATCGACGTAGCTGGCTATGCCGTATTTGATGCCCTTCTCCAGGCACTGGTGTTGTAACTGATCAATTTCCATGTGATTTCCTTAATCGGGAATGAATCTTGCTGTCTGCGGTAAGCTATCCAAGAAACATGCCAAGATGCATGTTTATTCCGATAGGCCAGTCTGGTGAGATTAAGTGTTTGAAATATATGGAATACATGAAAAATTGGCGTGAGTGCGAGTTTGAATTGGGCGACTTCCCGCTCGACAACGGCGATGTGCTTTCGAACGGTAAGCTCTACTATCACCAACTCGGTGCACTGAACGCACCAAAAAATAACCTGATTCTCATGCCGACTTATTACGGTGGTAAAGGGATCAGCAATCGCGCCTGGGTAGACGACCTCTCCAGTCCATTCCGTGCGCAGGACTTTTGCGTGGTCATCCCCTGTCTGTTCGGGGCGGGCGAGTCCAGTTCACCGAGCAATGCCGGCAGCCCACAGGCAGGCCCCCATTTTCCGTCTGTCAGTCTGGCCGACAATGTCAGGGCGCAACGCGAACTGCTCAGGGCCAGGTTCCTCGATGCCGGGCCTCGCCTGGTGATGGGTTGGTCGATGGGCGGTATGCAGGCGATCCAGTGGGCGCATCAATACCCCGATCGCGTGGGCAGTGTGCTGGCAATCTGTGCGACCGCAAAATGTTACCCGCACAATCGCGTCTTTCTCGAAGGTGTTGCCAGCGCCCTGATGGCCGATGCCGATTTCAACGGCGGACACTATGTGACTCCACCCAACCGTGGTTTGACCGCCTTTGCCAAAGTGTATGCCGGTTGGGCTTACAGCCAGGCATTCTATCGAGCGGGTCTCTACCGGGAACTGGGCTTTGCCTCCATTGATGAATTGCTGGCGTTCTGGGTGCAGGATCACCTGCAGCAGGATGCCAATGACCTGTTAGTGCAGCTACGCACCTGGCAGAACGGTGATGCCACAAGCTCGGCCACCCCTGGCGGTGCACTGGTGGAGCCATTTTCCTGTCCTGCCATCTTCATGCCCTCGAGCAGTGATTTGTATTTCACTGCGGCTGATGCGCGTGATGACGCGCAGGCGCTCGGGGCTGACTGTCTCATTCTGGAATCTGACTTTGGTCATATCGCCGGTGGACCAGGACGATTACCGGCAGAGACCCGAAAGATTTTTAAAGCCGTTGAATGCCTGTTGGCAAAAACACAATAGTCAGTGACTGCTCGACATTATGCTGCCGATGCCTGCTTGATCTGACGCGCCAGATAGCGCTGGAATAACCAGATGGGTTTTTCGAGAGGACTGAGGGGGCCTGGGGTATACGCCGTCGAAGCCAAGCCGGACTGCACTGCGCCACACATTTCCATGTCTTCCAGGTGGAACTTGCGCATCAGTTCAATTTCGTCGGCCAGGGTTTGTGGGTAATTTTCTGCACTGGCCGCATCGGGGTGCACCAACATGGTGGTCCGTATTTGCATGTGGCCGGCAGCAGTGGGCTGCAGACGATACCAATACACGCGGTCTGCAGCGACAAACCACAGTGTGGCGGGTGCAGCCAGATACACCGTCCACTCGAGAAAATCCGCGTCTTTTAATTCTGGAATCGGCATAAAGCTGAGTAACTGAGGTTGGCCTGCTTTGACCTTCTGCTGCAGTTGCTCTGACAGTGGTAAGTGGCACACTTGAAAATGCTCGCCTTCCTCGTCGCTCCAGCAACCCTGTGCCGGCATTATCGGCTGGAACAGGGTGTGGTGAGCTCCTGCATGGTGGTAGGGCTCCATAAAATTCTCGACCAACACTTTCCAGTTGAACGGACACTCCCAGGGGATGTCGCCAACCATCGTCAGCTCAGCCATGTTCCAGCGACCGAGGTATTTTTCCAGGCCGGCGAATTGCTCGCTGACTGGCTGGGCATCGCCACTGAAGTTTACAAAGACAAAGCCCTGCCATACCGCGCTGCTGAATTCATGGAGCGCCAGGCTTTTTGCCACCACTTGCGGATGCTCCTTCATCAAAGGTGCGCCTTTCAATGTGCCGTCCAGGCCATAGACCCAGTGGTGATAGGGACAGCGATACTGGGCGCAATTGCCCTGTGGCTCGTGCCCGAACTCAGGTGGCATAACATCCATGCCGCGATGCGCACAAACGCGGGACAGTACGTTAATCACGCCGCCGCCACTGTTGACCACGCTGATGCGCTCACCGAGCAACTCCAGATTGACATAGTCGCCGTCGTTTCTGAGCTGCGAAACGTGGGCAACACTGAGCCACTGGCGCTTGAGGATATTCTCCCGCTCCCAGGCAAAGTAATGTTGATCGGTAAAAGCTGCAGCCGGCAGCGCCCGCGCTTCGGCGAGTGGTCTTTCTGCTGTGCCACAGATTGCGGCGTGCAACGCACCGAGATCTGTTTCACTGGTGCTCAGATTGCGTGTGGGAATCATGGGAATACTCATGGCTTCATTCGGTAACCAGATGCGCTGCCACAAATGCCAGCCTGCGCCATCTTCCACTGCAACGTGAAATCTGCAACTATTATGCCAAGGTGTATGTATACTGATATCGTGTTGATTTACAGCGATTTATCCGAGACGTGCAGTTCCCGCCGAGGTCGTTTGCAGACAGGTGCGCACCGCAATGGGTGCCACTGGGTGCTTTCCTGGTGCGCGTGCGCCCACAGCATAAAAGGACAAGTAGCATGACCCAGGTTCGCCGCTTCTGGCCCCTCCTCACAGGAACACATCGCTATGAAAAAACCCTGTCCACGCGTGGCAGGGGACACGGCGAATTTATCCAGGCGCCGATACTGGCCTATCTGATCGAGACGGCAAACGGCCGGATTCTGTATGACGTCGGCTGTGACTATCGCAAGATTAACGAGCCCGATTTCAGGCGGCGTTACTACGAGAACGCGGTCTTTCCATTTGGTCCGCCACAGATGAGCGAGGCGCAGCGGCTGCCCAACAGGCTGGCGCAACTGGGGTTGCAACCCAAGGATGTCGATATCGTGTTCGTGGGGCATCTGCATTTTGATCACGGCGGTGGCCTGCGCGATATGCAGCACGCTGAGATTCATGTGCATGCACAGGAGTTGGCTGCGGCAAGGGAGCCAGCGGATGAGGCGTATTTCGAGGATGATTTCAGCGGCAACTACAACTGGAATACCAAGGCCGGAGAGTACGATCTTGTTGCTGGGGTATCTGCCATTGAATCACCGGGTCATACCGCCGGGCATATGTCCATGCTGATCGAGCTGCCGCGGGGGCTGCCGATACTACTTGCCGGTGACGCGGCGGATTTGCAGGAAAACATCGACGACGAGGTCGCTCCGGGATTGTGCTGGCATGACCGCGAGGATATGGCGATCGCCAGTATCCGTAAGCTGAAAGAGATAGCGAGAACAACCGGGGCGCAGCTCTGGCCAAATCACGACATGGCGTTTTATCAGAAATGTCACCCCTTTCCCACGCATTATGAATAGCGAGGCTTTACTGAAAACGCGATTCGCGGTCATCGTGCTGTTCCTCAGTTCAGCTGGATGGGGCCTGACATGGTTGCCGATAAAGGCGCTCAGTGACCGGGGGCTGGATGGTTTGCACCTGGTATTCATCGCATTTTTTTCAGGCGCAGTGCTGTTGTTGCCGTGGCTTTATAGACAGCACTCTCGCTGGAAGCAAAAAATTCCCTTTATGCTCATGATTGCGCTTGCCGGCGGCTTTGCTAACGCTTCCTTTCAGACCGCGATCTATCACGGCGATGTTATCCGGGTAATGATACTTTTCTACATGTTACCGGTGTGGAGTGTGATTGGGGGGCGCATATTCCTTGGTGAAAAAATTGACGCGCTGCGCATCCTTGCCGTTTTTCTGTGTTTATCGGGTGCGTTTGTCATCCTTGATATCGGCCGGACATCGTGGACGGGTGTGAGTTGGATCGACTTGTTGGCAATGGGCTCGGGCCTGGGACTTGCTGCGACAAATATACTTTTTCGATTCACTCAGGACATACCGGTAATGAGTAAAGTCGCAGCCATGTTTATCGGCTGCACGGTATTGATAGGTCTGTCGTTGCTGGTATTCGGATCTGGCGCTGCTATCCCCGATAACGATGCGGCGTTATGGGCAGTCGCTTACGGTGCCCTGTGGTTGACGCTGATCACTACTGGAACGCAATGGGGCGTGACGCAGATGGATGCGGGGCGATCTTCGGTCATCATCGTGGTAGAGCTGGTTGTGGCTGTGGTGTCGACAGCGTTGATTGTTACGGCAGAACTAAAAATATTTGAAATAGTTGGCGGCCTGATGGTGTTGATAGCCGCAGTACTGGAAGGCTCGCGCAGCGAGGAGGCTAAGTGGGCTAATAAAGAAGTGCAGTTTGAACTGACGGGAAATGACGCAGATTAATCGATCCTCCGGTCAACAGGTTCGCCGCCAAAGTGTATGTGTGCGAGTAACAATAACAGGCAGACCGGCGGTAAAAACCGGTAATTACCAGCCTGCCAGTCTGTGGAAAGTTACTTCTTGGTGGTGCTCTTTTTCTTGGTAGCTGCCTTTTTAGCGGCGGCCTTTTTCTTCGCAGGCGCTTTCTTTTTGCCCGCCAGTTTTTTCTCGAGTTGCTCAGTTTGCTTGGCCAGCGACAGTATCAACTTGCGGACTTCTTTCAGCGCTTCAGTGGATTGCTTTTGAATGCTTTTTTCCGCATCGGCCAATAACTTGCTTGCGTCTTTTTGAATCTGTGAAAACTTACCTTTCTTCGCTGCCATGGAAAAACTCCTCAGGTTAAAAATTTATCCGCCATTATTGACGGATTGCTGTTCAAGTATAGTACTAATACATTCATTGTCGTGCATCGATTTCACCATGATCCAGAACAAGAATCTCGAATATAAGCGCACCCTGTTCAACATCATCGATGCCTTGTGTCATGCCATCAATCCCCGACGTTTTTTTTTGGCACTAGCGCTTACCAAGCTTGCGGATGTTGCTCGGAGAAAAGTAGGCAGGTCCTTTCATCGGGTTGATGTCATACACCATCGGCGCGCTATCGTTGATGAGTTGCTCGGCAATATATGCACCGGCTCGTAAGTCGTGGTACATCTGTGCACGGCGAACGTAAGCCTGGCCACCATATTCATAGATATTGTTGGTTAACACGACCTTCCATAATTCACCGTGCCCATCGTAGTTCTCCGTGATCGCGGTGAACCCGGTGTCCTCGTCCACGTAGATTCTTCGCTTGCCGTAAATATGGCGCTCGCCCTCGCGCAACGTGCCCTCGGCAATCCAGACCCGTTTCAACTCGTAGCGCATATAATCCGGGTTGACATGAAACTTGGTCAACAGCTCATCGTAGTTGATGGCAGGATCATCAAATCGGTAGTTGTGGTAAGGAATAAATATCTCCTGACGGCCGAGTAGCTTCCAGTCGAAACGTTCCATGGAACCGTTAAAGCCGCGCACCTCGTCCACCGTTTTCAGGCCGCCGGGACCGTCTGGAGTATCAAATCCCACCGTCGGTGCCCGGCGAACGCGCCGCGAGCCAGGTAAATAGCGCCACACTTCCCGGTCATTTTCTGAGTAGTCGTAGGGTTCCAGCACAGCAGTAATCAGACCCTTGTCACGTGCAGGCTCGGTGACGTAGGTCATGATATAGCCGGCGTAGTTTCCCAGCTTAGGATATTCGTATTCGGGCGTGATGGGGTTTTTGCGACTGGCGTATGGAGACTCCTGCAGGAAGCGTGAACGTCGGACGGATCTGGTGCCGTTGGGGAACACGGCGATATCGCTGTATTCACCGTCCATCGTTTCGTAAGCGCCGGTGGTGCGGGTAAACCACACCGCCTCCGGTCCCGTGGTGGGCACAGGGAACGCTGCCCCCCCAACGAAGCCAATGATGCCCTCATTGTTGTTGACCAGTTCGCTATGCTCGGCGTTGTAGTGCACCTTGTCGTAGAACTCTTTGTAGAAGGCAAAGTCGCGGTGACCGGGATACACAGGCATGCGGAATGTATCAGGGTAGGTTTCGAACATCGCGATCTGCCCGGGACTGAGGCGTGAGCGGTACTGCTCCATATTGTCCTTGGTGATGGTAAACAAGGGTTTTTCGTCTGGCCATGGATCGGGGTAGGGTGTGCCCGGGCCGTCCCAGTTCACTCCCTTGGGCAGGCCGACGACCGCTCCGGTCCATTCCGGCAGCAAGCCATCGGCGCTGCCGGCCTTTATCCCTCCAATCGGGTTCAGGTCCTTACCCAGCCTGGCTACATCCTCCGCTGACATTTTTGCCATGGCCCCGGCCGACAGTATCGACAGGGCCAGCGCCATGAGTGTGCTCTTGTTGCTACGCATAGTCAGTTATCCTCTTGGTTGCCTCAGAAGCTGTAGGAAAAGTTTATCGACACATTATCGCGGTCGTTGATGTAAGTGTTTTCACCACCGTCAAAGAAATTCGAATAACCCAGTGATGTTGTGAAGTTATTGAGGTAGACAAACTGCAGAGTGATGTTGAAGGCGGAGGAGTCTTCCACCATTTCGCTTTCCAGTATGTTGCCATCGAGACCGCGCCTGAAAAACACAGGTACCTTGAGGTCAAGGCCCTGTAATACGTTGAGGTAAGCCAGCTCAAGTCGCAAGTTGACAACGGTCGCGTGGTCATCATAAAGCAGGTCGGCGCTGTCCTCGGAGGTCACGTATGCTCCGGCCAACTCGAAGGTCAGGTTGGCGTCATCCCACAGGGCAGTTGGTTCCAGCACATAAGAGCCGCCGAGTTGGTAGGCAGCGAGGTCGCCCTGAACGGGATCTCCGTTTGCAAGGACTACGGGCACATCTGTTTTGTAGGATATTTCACCCTGAACATTGGTATCGAGCAGTACGGTGGTGAAACTGGCCGCGTACCCCTGGATGTCCTCGAAGTACACAATGGTGTAGGACTCGGGAATGAGGCCGTTGTAATTGAGCTGATAGGCGGGCGACTTGCTGTGTGCATTGATGTAGTAGAGCCCGATATCGGTATCTCCGAGAACGACCCAGTGCAGTGCGGTACCCCATTGACCACTATTGGGCGGCGCATCGTCTGCGGTTCTGGGCGCAACCAGCAGGCTGTCTCCGCCGGTGCTGATGATAAAGTTTTCCGCACCAGGCCCCAGGAAATCCCTGTCGCTGAAGTAGCTGCCAACGCCGTTAAGTTCCGTCTTTTTCCACTCGTACTGATAGTAGGCTTCAAAGGTGACGTCGGGCATCACATCGACCTGGCCGTAGATTGCACCGGTAGGCAGCAGAATTTCCTTAACCTCTACTCCGGGTGTATTGCGTGCGATTAGATCGGCGCGATTCTGCAGGCCATTGATCCCTGCGGTAAAGGTGGCCTCCCCCCAGTTGATAACCTGGCTACCCACTCGCACATTGAATAGCCGATCACCGGGCAGTTCGCCGTTGGCATAGAGAAAGTAGTCGAGCATTTCCAGGCGATCCCTGTGTTCGTCGACAGTGCCATCGGGAAATTCCTGGAAGGGTGTGGTGCCGCCAATCGCGGGGGAATTCCCCGAGTTGTAGGTAAGAAAATCCTGTTCGGTCTGGTCGGTGTTGCGATCGTAGACATCGTCGTAATAGCCGCGAGCCCGGGCGAACAGCCCATAGTCACGCCACTTCAGGTCCATCTCGGTGACGAAGGAAGCCTTATTCTGGGTGAGACTGCCGCGATCGAAATTGTTATCACCGTCGTTGGCATTGATCAGTACGGTGTAGCGCCTCAATGACGCTATTGGATCCGAGCCACCGAGATCCTTGTAGCGGAACTGGTCATCATCCGGCTTTGCCACGCGCCATTGAGCGGTGTAGGCCACATTGGTATCCCACTCGAGTTGCCATTCGCCGTCATCGCCGAAATCGAAACTCATTGACTGCGCCGCAGCAGCACCAATCGCCAGGGTGGCGCCGCACAGCGTCTTTGTCAGTCGTGTGTAACGCCGCTTGAATGTTCTATCCATAGTAGTTTCCATAGACTCGACAATGATCAAAGGAATGTCCGGCAACAGCTCATGCCGTGCCGCCGGGTGTTGCTGATAGGTTCTTGTGCTTTGCGACAAAATTATCCGGCTTCACCAGAAAACAGGCCAGTGCCGGTAGCAACCACAGAGCGCCTACCATGTTCCAGATAAACATGAAGGTCAGCAGCAGACCCATATCGGCCTG
This sequence comes from Halioglobus sp., assembly GCA_041396025.1. Taxonomy (GTDB): domain Bacteria; phylum Pseudomonadota; class Gammaproteobacteria; order Pseudomonadales; family Halieaceae; genus Marimicrobium. The sequence goes on from JAWKZL010000001.1 coordinate 678,038, forward strand.
GAACTTGATCGGTGACCATATCCAGGTCGCCACGCCCACAGCGAGCATCGCGCCGGTCAGGCTGACAGCTTCACCCGTTGTTTTGAGGGTGTAGTAGTAGGCGTCCTGAATACCCATGCCGCGACGCAGGAAGTGCGCCATTTTGCTGTAGATGTAGATGCCATAGTCGACGCCCACGCCCACGCCCAGGGCAATCACGGGCAGTGTTGCGACTTTCACCCCGATACCCAGAAAAGCCATCAGTGCCTGGCACAGGAAGGAGGTTAGTGCCAGCGGCACCATGATGCAGATGACCGCCCGCCACGAGGCGAATGTAATGAATACCAATGCGCCAACGACGCCGTAGATCAGTAGCATCATCCGGTCCTGCGCCACGCTGATCACCTGATTGGTAGCCGCTTCAATGCCCGCATTGCCGGCGGCGAGTGCGAAGTGAATGCCGTCCTGTTGATTCTGTTGTGCAAAGCTCTCGGCAGCATCGACCACACGCTGCAGGGTTGCGGCCTTGTGATCAGAGAGGAACAGCGCGATCGGCAACATGCTGCAGGTGGTATTCATCAGTTCACCTGGCATCTGGTTAAATGTGGAGCCCAGCAGCCTTTGATCGCGATTGATGGTGGCCCACTTGAGGTTGCCCTCGTTATAGCCAGCGGCGATGAGTTTTGAAATCTCTGTGGCCGCCATCGCCGAGCTGACACCCGGGACGTTGCGCATATGCCAGATAAAGCGGTCTACCAAATCCAGGTTCCGCTGGAGCGTGCATTCCTGCTCTGGCGTCTCCACCATCACCACCAGTACGTCGGAGCTGGTGCCGTAGTTGTCAGTAATGAACTGGTTGTCCCTGTTGTATCGCGAATCCGGGTGTAACTCCGGCGCGCCTGCATCCAGATCGCCAATCTGTAGGTTCTTGCCGCCGTAGATACCGATAGCAAAGCCGATTATGGCCAGCGCTATAGAAACCCTGGCGACTTTGGGGGTGGCGAAGTGGGATAGCAGACGCCACGAAGTGGTGCGCGTAACGCCCGCCCGCCGCTGCTGCAGGCCCTCCATCGCTTTCTTGCTGATACCGAAATACGACATCAGTACCGGCAGCAACACCAGGTTGGTCAAGATGATTACCGCGACGCCGACGCTCGCTGCAATACCCAGATCCTTGATGACCTGAATGGGAATCAGGACCATGGTGATAAAGCCGATGGCATCTGTAAACAGCGCTGTCATTCCGGCTGCGTACAGGGAGCGGAACGCTGACCTGGCGCTGCTCTGCTTGTCGAGGCCCGCAGCGCTCTCTCCGAGTATCGCGTTGACCATTTGCACGCCATGACTGACGGCGATAGCAAACACCAGAAACGGAATCAGTATGGAATAGGCGTTCAGGCCATAACCCAGTGTCGTCAGCAGGCCCAGTTGCCAGATCACTGCGATCAGAGAGCACAGCAGGGGTGTCAGGGTGCCACTGAGGCTGCGGGTATAGAGCAGTAGCAGTACACCTGTGATTAGCAGGGTGATGACGGCGAACAGGAAGATCGCGGTGATGCCATCGAGCAGGTCGCCTATCATCTTGGCAAAGCCGATGATGTGAATTCGAATTGTGGGCTTGCCGGTGCTGTCCGCGGAAAGTTGCTCGTATTTCTCCCGTACGTCCTTCTCCAGTGTGTTGGACAGCGCCCAGTAGTCCAGCGGCTCCCCGGTACTCGGGTCCATGTCGATCAACGGCGCTTGCACAATACTGGATTTGAAGTCATCGGCTACCAGCCTGCCCAGTTCACCGGAGCGGAGAATGTTCTGGCGCAACTGATTCATCGCCTGTTCTGAACCGTCGTAGTGGGAGTCGATGACTTTGTCGCCCTCGAATCCCTGCTCGGTGACTTCGATCCAGCGTACGTTCGGCGTCCACAGTGAGCGCATTCTGTTGCGGTCAACGCCGGGCAGGTAGAACACTGCATCATTGACCTGTTGCAGCAGTTCCAGGTACTTCGCGTCAAAAATATCGCCCGAGGTTTGTTCTACTGCTACCTGTATCGTTGTACCGGCAGCGCCGAGATCGGATTTGTGCTTCATGAAGGCCTGAATAAACGGGTGCTCCATGGGGATCATCTTTTCGAAACTGGCATCGGGTCGCAGTCCGGCCGCCTGCCATGCAAAAAATACCGTTGCGAGCAGGAACAAAAGCAACAACAGGGGGCGGTGGCCAAAGATGATTTTTTCCAGCGTGCGCTCTTCGGTACCCCATTGATAGGTATGCGGCTCCTGCTCCTGATGATGGTCGTGGTTAGCCATGATCACTAGGGTCCCCCTCGATGCGAACGCCGCCCTGTCCGACCAGCACGGTCCTGCCGCCGTGGCTGATACCCGAACTCAGGCTCATGCGATCTGCCGTCGTGGACTGCTGAAAGGATTTCCCGCCGTCCGTGCTATGCAGCACAGTGCCTTCGCTGCCGACAATGACTATGTCGCCCTGCTGCGAAGCATTGCCGCCGGCGAGGGTGTTGTTGTCACCGGTAGTCAACTTCTCCCAGGTCGTGCCGAAGTCGTTGGATCGATACAGGTTGCCGCGCAGACCGCAGACCAGCAGGGCGTTGTGCTGCGCACTGTAGACAGCGCCGAACCAGCTGCCCTGGTAAAACGACGGCAGTTTTTGCCATGTCTTGCCGCCGTCCATCGAGCGGAACATGATCCCGCCCTCGCCGGCGATAAATAGTCGCCCGGCATCGTCTCCGGTAATTGTATTGAGGTGATACTCATCGGGGTTATCCAGCATGGCCTGATGATTTACCCAGTGCTGTCCGCCATCGACCGTGGTGATCAGTGAGCCGAAAGCGCCTACTGCCCAACCCCTGTTAGCATTCTCGAACCACACGTCCATCAGCGGGGAGGTAAACAGCGCTTCGCTGAGTGTGAGTTCTGCATCCTCCAGGTCGATTTCGGCCTCCTCAAGGTCAGCTTCCAGCGCTTCCTCACTGTCTTCACTGTCTTCACCGGCAGCCTCGAGCTGTTGTTGCAACGCCGCGACCCGCTTGCGCGCCAAAGTGCGTTGCTTGAGGTTGACCTGGCGTTGCACCGTCAGGCCATCGCGCTGCTGGCGCCAGTTTTCCCCGCCGTCGTCACTGGCGAGGATCAATCCATCGTGGCCCACTGCCCAGCCGTGCTGCGCATCGGTGAAGTAGACGCCGGTCAGCATCTGGATCGTGGGTACGCTGGCCTGCTCCCAACGGCTGCCATTATCATCGGAGTATAGAATAATGCCGTGTTCTCCCGCGGCCACCAGCCGCTCTCCGGCCAGCGTGATATCCAGCAGCAGGGATTTGGAAGCCAGTGGCATGATGGGCGCCATCTGCTGTGCCTGGATCTGTCCGACCAGTACTACTGGCAGTGACAGTGTCGCCAGTAGCAGAGCAAACTGAATCCTCAAACGCATATTCGATGACACCCGGAGTTATGATTATATTGCGACGACCGCTGCCTATTCTGGCCGCTCTAACTCACGTGAAACATGATGCCAGTCAATCTTTGTCCAGTTTTGTGAATTAGATGCTGACAACGCGTGATGCAACGGCGAGCATTCTGGCAATCACGTCAGTGCGGCTCGGCAGCATGGGTTGCGGTCAATGCCTGCACTGCCACTCATGCAACGATTTCGGAGTAACCGGGTGTGCGCAATCTCAAGGACAGGGTGGCCGTAGTCACCGGAGGTAGCAGCGGTATCGGTCGGGCGATCGCGTTGGAGCTGGCTCAGGGCGGCTGTAAACTGGCGGTGGTTGCCACATCGCGCGAGCGCATAGACCAAACACTGGCGTTGATGCCTGCAGCGACACGCTGTAGCGGATATGTTTGCGATGTCTCTGATCGCGCGGCGGTACTGGCCCTGGCAGAGCAGGTGGAGCAGGACTTCGGCCAGGTCGATATCATTGTCAACAACGCGGGTTTTACTTCCTCGGCACCCTTTGCAGAGTTCGACATTGATCTGTTTGAACGGATCATTCGGGTCAATTTTCTTGGTGTGGTCAACTGCTGCCATGCATTCCTGCCCAAGCTGCAGGCCCGTGAGCAGGGTCATATTGTCAATATGTCGAGTATGCTGGGCTTTGTCGGCGTGCCTAATCAATCGGCTTATGTAGCCAGCAAATTCGCGATTCGCGGGTTCACCGAGTCGCTTTGGGCGGAGCTCGACGCTACACATGTCGGTGTCACCGGGATTTATCCAGGCACGATCCAGAGCGACATCCTGCAACGTGCCAGCTTCTCTGACGAACTCGAAAAAGCCGCGATGATGAAGATGATGGAGCGATTCGGAATTCCCGCCAGTGCGGTGGCGAAGAAAACGGTCGACGCCATCAGGCGTGACCGGCGCGAGGTCATTATCGGCAGGGACGCACAGGCCATGTTAGGCCTCAATCGCTTCAGCTCGGGGCTGTGCCACAGGCTGATCGCAACTGGCACGCAGAAGGCGAAAGCGAAGATTCACTCAGGTGAGTGGTGACGTCGCGGGCAGTGCCGATCTCACTCCCGCCGCGCCTGCCGGGGAGATAACTCGGCCCAGCTCTGCGCCAGGCAGGCGTTGTATTCACTGCCATCATCCAGGAATTTTGTGGTGCTCAGGAAGCTGACGTTGACATGGTCCGGCGTACTGGAGACGGTGTGAAACAGCCCCACATTGGGGGCCAGCGGACCGAAACCCAGATAATCAATCAGTTTGGCGCCCGCCAGGTAAGCGTCGGTGGCGAGCCCCGGTACATTGGTGACGACGGTATTAACCGTGGTCGGAAGGTCTTCCAGATGTCCGGAGGAAATCAGCCACTGACCCAGCCACAAAATAATGGCGGGATGGATGTCATCGACCAGTCTGAGCATCGCGTGGGCATCACCCTTTTTGCTGCGCTTCTTGCCCTGGGAGGAATCCTTGTGGATTGCCTTTAACCGTTCCCTGGCGTCTTCGATCGTGGTGTACAGGCAGACCTTTGCCACGGTGACGTGGTTGCCCATGGTGCCGTCGCGATGCTCACGGCGAATGTCGATAGGCATGAGTGACAGCAGGTCATCGCCAGGCAACTCACCGTGGTCGAGCAGGTACCGGCGCATTCCTCCGGCCACTACACACAGGGCGATATCATTAATCGTGCACTGGTACTTTTTCTTCAGTCGCTGCAGTTGCTTCATTTCCAGACGCAGGTGACCAACAACCCGGTCTGCGGACAGCGGGTGATTGAAGCGTATCTGCGGGACGGTTCGCTTCTCGGCCGGGGAGTCCGAATCATCGGACTGCAGCAACTGGGGCAATAGCTTCACCAGTGTGGCGACCATATCGATGGGTCTTTCGATGCTGTGCCACCAGGCCCTGCCGTATTTCTCCCACCAGGTGGGGGCCTGGTATTCCTCCTCCGGCGGTGCCTCATCGGGCATGGCAGCTATCAGCGGGGGAGAATCCGTTTCCGGCCCCAGGCTATGCAAGCTGGTGATAAGTCGCAGCGCGCTTTTGCCATCCATCACAGAATGGTGGATTTTCAGAAACAGTGCAGTGCTGCCGCGTGGAATGCCGTCGAGGCGATCCAGTCCCTCAACCATCATGACCTGCCACAGCGGCCTGGCACGATCGAGGGGTTGTGCATGAAACTGTCCAAACAGTGTGTAAAGGGCTTGCCAGTTCTGCGGCTTTGGCAGCGCCACCCTTGCAATGTGGTAGTTGGCGCTGAAATGGGTATCCTCTACCCAGTATGCTTTGTCCAGTTGCAGGAGCACCTCTTCAAGCCGACAGCGCAATATTGGAAAATGGCGCTCGGCAATCTCATCGAAGTTGGATTGCAGCGCTTTGAACAGTGCGGTCGCTCCCCTTTTGCCGCCGGTTTCATAGATCATCAGGGCGGACATATGCATGGGAATATCCGGCATTTCCCCCTCTATCATCAGATTGTCCAGACCGCCGAGTTGTCGCATCTTCCGTCTTCTCCGTGGTAACACCCATTCTGGGGATTAGCTGATTACGGCTAGTATCCCACGCTGCAATCTAGCAACTTCGACGTGAATCTCCTTGATCCATTCGATGTTTTACGCGAGTAACAGCGCGAAACCGCAGTTTGCCCCCAATGCCATTTCCTTGCCTGATCTGCAAGTTGGTGGCCAGCATTCCCCCGCAGGGGCTTGCTGTTGCTTGCCGGGCGAAGGGTCTACTGGTTTATCAGCCAGACCAGAATGAGATCAGAGTGCGCAGATCGAAAAGCAGGGAAATGGACATTAACAAACTCGCCCAGGCCAGCCAGACGATATAAATCCAATTGAAATAACGATTGCCATGCCGAACGAATGACGGCTGCCTGGTGGAGCGCCATACGAGCCAGAGCACAGGCGGCCAGAATACTAAATGAACGATAGTACCGATGACTGTCCTGCTTACATCAGGAAAGACCATTTTCCCCAATAACAGACCCAGAATATTCAAAACCAGGCCCGCAAAAATCCATCGCGCGCCAGCTCTTGAAAAGAGGAAGAAAATACTGAAGAGAAAAGACACGCCCATTACTTTCATCCAGATCTGAACAGCGTCCGGGTATGAGGCGGTTTCTGCCTGCAGTGCGGTTGCGGCGTTTGCCACAAGATCCAGCAAGATAGCGTGTCCTTTTTCTGACTACATGAAGTCAGTGGAGTGTAGCTGATTGCGCGATATAACCCAAAAGCGCAATCAGGGGATGCGTAAACCGGTGAGGTATTTCATGTTTTTAGCTGCCGGCTAGAAATTCAACTCTCAATTTCTTGATCTGGGATAAGTTAGTACGCGAGCCACACAAAGAGGTTTGATCTTATTGCTATTATCGCAGGATGACTTCTTGCAGATTTATAGGAAATATCAGAAAAACGTGGGTCCTTCCAGTTTTGTCTGCCTCCTGTATGTCGGCTGGTCTGCATGCGGCTGAAGACTGGAGTTTCCTGGTTGCTCCCTACCTGTGGTTTGCCGGATTGAAGGGAGATCTGTCTGCACTCAGTGATGCTCCGGCAACGGCGATTGATGTTTCGCCGGATGACGCTCTGAAGGGCACAGAAGCGAGCTTCATGCTGATGCTGGAAGCGAAGAAACATCGACAGGGAATGTTGCTGGATATTTTTTACTCTGACGTACTGCAGGAGAGCGAATCGAATGCTGCAACCAGTACCCATTGGAAAGCGTCGTCACAAGACACGCTGGTAACTGCGGGCTACACCTATGAGATATACAGGTCGACCCAGTCTGTGGTGGATATCGTCGCTGGAGCTCGTTACTGGGGAGTGGATACCAAGCTTGCGCTTGCGACCGGCGATAATCCTGTTGAACAAGTAAATGATCATAACTCGCAGTCCTGGATAGATCCCTTGGCCGGTATTAAGGCTAAGGTTCGATTAAGTGATTCTCGCTTCTACCTTGCCTACTTTGTGGGAGCGGGTGGCGTGAGTGGTGGTTCTGACAGTTTTTACGATTTGACCGCCAATGTCGGCTATCAATTTACCGATACTATGGTCGCGTCTGTTGGATACCGTATTCTCGATGTCGATTATCAGAACGACTCTTTTGTTTATGATGTGAAACAGGAGGGCTGGATTTTGGGCCTGGTGTGGCTATTCGGCCCCAATAAGTTGGTGCGCCCAGACGCTACTGGGAAGTTAACTGACTGAGGATACGACGTCACCGGGGTTATGATAACCGCCCGGTGCATTTACCCGGCCTTGCGACGTTAACTTTTCAATAACTTTAGGTAAGCACGTATACTGGTTGCACTAATTCTCCCACCGGCTTTGCGGTAGGCACTGTATGAGATGGTCCTGGAAGATAGCGCGTATCGCCGGCGTTGATATTTACATCCACCTCACGTTTTTTTTGCTGGTTTATCTGGTGGGCATCAGCTATTGGCATGCACAAGGGACTCTTGTTGCCGTTGTTAACGGCATCGGATTTATTCTGGCGCTGTTCGGCTGTGTGGTGCTCCACGAACTGGGCCACTCGCTTGCTGCTCGCCGCTTCGGAATCCAGACTCGTAACATCACGCTGTTGCCTATCGGTGGCGTGGCCTCACTTGAGAAAATGCCCGAAGATCCGCGGCAGGAAATCCAGGTGGCACTTGCCGGGCCCGCGGTCAATTTCATCATTGCTTTCGCTCTGTATATCCTTCTTGATTTGAGCAATATTCCTGTCACCAGTGAAGACATGAGCTTAACGGGCGGCTCCTACCTCTACCGACTGATGATGATGAACATATTCCTGGGAGGCTTTAATCTACTTCCTGCATTTCCAATGGATGGCGGCAGAGTATTGAGAGCTGTGCTTGCCTTGCGTATGACTCATGCCCTGGCCACAGAAAAGGCAGCCAGAATCGGTCAATTTATTGCGCTTGGAATGGGCTTGCTGGGTCTGCTCTACAACCCCTTCCTGGTTTTTATCGCCGTCTTCATCTGGTTTGGCGCATCCATGGAAAATAGTGCCGAGCAACTTAAATCTGTCCTCGGCGATGCCACCGTGCGACATGCAATGCTGAGAGAATTTCACACGCTTTCCCCCGACGATACCCTCGCCAAAGCGATCGAGTTAACGCTTGTTGGGAGCCAAAAGGACTTCCCCATTGACGATCAGGGAGAGGTGACTAAAGCCCTTAACCACAGTGATCTGATCAAGGGCCTGCAGGAAAAAGGAGAGCACGCGCGCATTTCTGAATTGACGCTGAGCAATGTACTAACCGCAGAAATCAACGAACCTTTGGAAGCCCTGCTTTTGCGTATGCAGAGTAACCCGACACAGATGATCTGTGTCATTGATCAGGGCAAAGTGGCTGGCCTGCTCAATCTCGAAAATATTATGGAATTGATCAAGATGCATGATGCCATTAGAAAACATGAGCTAAGCAAACGATCCTGAGGCGGTGTACGCTTCTGGCAAAGCGCCGTGCCCAGGTTGATTGCAGCCGGGTCGACCAGTGCAGTGCCATCAGGCTTCGCTGTCGAGCTTCCAGACGCAGCGCGATGCGGCACTTAATTCGATAGTAGCTAACGCTCTCTCTGTGCTCTGTCGCTCACTTTCCCTGAACACGGCCACAGTCATGGCAATGCCCCCGAACAACAGGCAGTGCGCCAGCCAAGTAAGTCCAAAATGAAATATGGACAGGAAAGTGAGGCTGAATACCATGCTCCACATCCAACCCAGCACCTGCATAAAATAGTGTTGTGCTGATAGATTCAGATGCCTGAGCGGATTGTGTTGATTATCCATGACGGCATCCCAGCAGCTTACGATGAACTGAACCATGGTATTACCTCCGAAGTGGGTGTCTGAACAAGATACGTCTCGATTGGCATTACGGTTCATATCAAAATGCAGTGCCAGAGAGATTGTCAGCAATCTTCCCGGAGCGTTTCTTTCAGGGTGTATCAGTCTCCGGTACCAAGCGAGTCAGCTCGGCGTTTGCCCAAGCCACAATGGCGTGTTTTTCTCCCGCTGTTTTGCGCTCCCAGTTCTTCAGCACGAGGCTCATTCTTGGGTTGCCCTTCAACGCATCCTGATGGCGGTGGACAAAGCGCCAGTAAAGACTGTTGTAGGGGCACGCGTCATCGCCAGTGGTTTTGCCAGGGCTGTAGCGGCACGCCTTGCAGTGATCGCCTTGCCTTTGGATATATTTGCCACTGGCTGCATAGGGTTTACTGGCCATCAGTCCGTCATCAGCGTACAACGCCATGCCCAGGGTGTTGGGAAGCTCCACCCACTCGAATGCATCCACATACACCGCGAGATACCAGTCGCATACCGATTTCACGTGGAGTCCGGCTAGCAGGGCAAAATTGCCAATCACCATAAGGCGCTGAATGTGGTGTGCATAGCCCAGATCCAGGGTTTGCCGTATAGCGACGTGCAAACAGCGCATGTCCGTCGCGCCAGTCCAGAACCACGGTGGGAGAGGGCGCTGTGCCTGCAGCGCGTTGCGTTCGGCGTACCCGGGCATCGACAGCCAGTACACACCGCGCACGTATTCGCGCCATCCGAGTACCTGGCGGATAAAACCTTCAGCGGCACTCAACTCACAGCGCCCCCGGCGCCATGCCTCCTCGACCTGTCGGCAGACGTCCAGGGGATCAAGCAAGCCGATATTGAGGTACATGGATACCAGGCTGTGAAATAGCCATGGTGAATCGTCAGCCATGGCATCCTGATAGGTCCCGAAGTGTCGCAGGCCGTTATCCAGGAACCAGCGGAAATGCAGGTTGGCTTCCTCTCGCGTGACGGCCAGATAAAACTGTTCCAGGTCGCCAGGGTGTTCTGGAAACTCACGGCTTACCAGCGCCATGACTTCTTTGGTAATTTCATCGAGGATGACCGGCGGCCGTGGCGGTATCGTTTCCTGCGAGCGCCAGCCGTGCCGATTGTCCGCGTCGTAGTTCCAGCGGCCACCCTGCGGGCCACCGCGGTCATCCAGCAGCAACTGATACTGTTTGCGCATTTCACGGTAAAAATACTCCATGCGCAGCTGTTTGCGGCCTTGCGCCCAGCTTGCAAAAGCGTCACGTGTGCAAAGGAATCGCTCATCTGCTATCAGACGCACAGGTATTGGCAGCGCCCATTGCTGTAGCTCTGACAACAGTCGATATTCTCCCGGTTCGCAGCAGCGCAGTTCAGTCACGTCGCATTGCCGCAGGATTGTCTGCACTGCTTGTAGCAAAGTAGTGGGGCCCTGATTCGTATAGGAAAAATAGTGGACAGTGAATCCGAGCGCGCGCAGCTCATCGCGGAAATGGCGCATGGCTGAGAAGAGCAGGACGATCTTGTGTCGATTATGCGGCACGTAACGGGCTTCGCTGGACACCTCGGCCATCACGACAACATCTCGACCGGGCACAGCGTCCTTCAGCGCACCCCGGCCAGGTGTTAGCTGGTCACCCAGCACCAGTACCAGGGCTGCACCTCTACTCGCAGAAGCTTGCGCAGTTGCCATTGTTGACCCTCCATTGGCTTACCAGGGAATACGTTGGCCCTGCCAGTCATAGAAGTTGCCGGTGTGCTGCGGGCGCAATTGGCGCATGACAGACAGCATAGCATCGGCGCTCTGTGTTGGTGTGAGTACTCGATTTTTGTAGGCCGATGTGAGGAAGGGTTTGGAAAGTCCGGACATCACCGTGCCTGGGTGCAAGGCAACCACGGTGGTGTTGCGATGGCTGACCTTCCACTCATGAGCAAGCGTTTTCAGCAGCATGTTGTGCGCTGCCTTGGAGGCGCGATAGCTGTACCAGCCGCCGGTATGGTTATCCTCAATGCTGCCTACACGCGCTGACAGTGATGCCAGCATTGCCGGCTCGTCATGACGCAACAGTCTGCCGAAAGAGTGCGCCAGCAAGGGCAGCAGCGTGGCATTGACGAGGAAGGACTGCTGCAATTGCTGCGGCTGGAGATTCCGGAGGCGCTTTTCCGGTTGCTGTGCGCTGCTGTGAAGCATGCCCACTGTATTGATAAGCAGGTGAACCCGCTCCAACGATTCGCACGCGGCAGCAGCGGCGCGGGTAATGGAGTCAGGGTCACTGGCATCAAAGCGCAGCCGGGTGATGCGCGTGTCCTGCGCTGAAGGTCTGTCGCTGCGCCTCAATACGACCGCGCGCTGCAGGCCGCGGCATTGCAACAGCGAATGCAGCAGCGCGGTGCCGATAGCGCCGTCCCCAACGATGACGGCATTGAATGCAGCCAGTGCCAGAACATCTGCGCTCACAGGGTCTGGATGTACGCTGCGAGATTTTTGATCGTGGTGTCGTCCAGCTGCGCCGCCTGACTCCACATCAGCGCACTCTGGCCGCCGCGCGTTTCGCCGCTGCGGTATTGGGTAAGCTTGGATGTAATATCGCTGGGCTGCTGGCCGGCAAGCATGGGGCCGATGCCGCCTTCTCCATTGGCCCCATGGCATGCGATGCAGCCAACGAAAGCCTGCTCTCCCCGCTGTGCCGGTGAAGCGGCCGCATCAGCCTCTGCCTTCGCCGCAGCGAGCGCAAGCACGCCCCCCGTCTGCTGTTTCCAATGCGCGTAGCATTCGCCAGAGCAACTGTGCACGCTATCTCTACTGACACCGTTGGTTTGCATGGCCCACATCGGCAACCCGAAAGCGAAACAGGCAAACAGCAAAATGGCGACATTGATTCTGGACATGGCAGGCCCCCTGGGCTTGACGCAGTGAATGACGATGCGAAAAGGTTTGTCGAGGGAGTGTTACGCGGGGAAGGCGCCAGCGGTTTCAAAGCCCTGCGGTTAAAACGCGAGGAAAAGTGGTCAAGTTATGGACAGGATAGTGGGAGCAAATCTGCAGGCCGCTGACCGTTCTGGTCCTGCAGCGGACTAACCGGTCAGGGCAGTGACGCGATCGCGGCCGATGATGACAGGTCGCGATAGGCAGTGCTGATGCGTATGTGATTGGCTACCGTGATCTCCCACCCATAGTTCTCGGTCGGCGAGGTTAGCCAGCCGATATACAGGCACCATGCCATCGCCAGTCGGTGCCCATAAAACAGCTCGTCGAGGGGCGGTGGTGTTGCAATACCCAATTCGGTCAGCTTCCGCCGATAGCCAGCGATCAGGTCGCGCTCATGGGCACGACGATCATCGATATTCAGCGACGTGACAATGGTATAGCTGACATCGTGCATGCAGAATCCGCGCGCTGCGAGCTGCAGGTCGAGATAACCGCGCTGTCCATTTGGCAATCGGTAAGTGTTGCCGACATGTGCATCACCATGCAGCAGGGTACACGGCAGGGTTGCCTGATGCGCCTGCACACGTGCCACTTGTGCGCGCAGAGAGGTTGTTGTCTCGCCGGTCGATTGTACCAGTTCACGCTTGAACTGGTGGGTCGCAACCTCGTGGTCGATAAGCAATGCAACACCGGCGTCTGAGCTGAACAGGTCATGGATGGGGCCCGATGTGTGCGGCTGTATCCAGTCGAGGTCACCGCGAAACCGGCTGCTCTCCCAGTAAGCCGCGTGCAGCAAAGCCAGTTGGTCGAGCAGCGCTGCCGTGTCATCAGCGCCAAGAGGCGAAAGCACATTCTCAAATGCCGCGTTCGCCGGTCGCAGGTCTTCAAGTACCAGGCCGAAGCTTGCGCTCGCACGGTCGCGGACACCGCCGAACGACCGTGGTACCCGAAGCGGCAATTCGTTGCCGATCCGCGTGTACACATTGACCTCATTGTCATAGAGCGGGATGTCGCGAAACTCCGGTCGCGCAACTTTCACCATCAGTCTGCCGGGCAGGTCCGGTTGTGAGCCATCGGCATAGGTCACATCGAAGGCGATCCGCCGGGCAGTTGATACGCGCTGATCACCTTCGCTGGACAACGCCGCATCAACCACGGAAATCGACGCCAGACGGACGCCGGGGTAAACCGTCCCGATAAGATTTTCCAGAATCGAAGTGTCGAATTCGTCCGGGGTCAGAGGGACGCTCATTGCCATACCTAAAGCTCCTTGTGCTTGGCTTTCAGATTCCACTTCACCAGGTCTGCTGCTCACCATGAGGACGTGGTTCGGACTTCATATTAGCAGGCTTCAGCTAGATAACTTGCAGCCTTTGATAAGGCTCAGGTGCCGCGATGGAAAGCCGTTGACGCACTTCATCCAGAGGCAATGGCAGCATCGCCTCCCAATCTACGGCGACCAGAAGGGAAGCCTTGTGCCCACGGCGCAGCGCGGTGCGAAAATAGCCAACACCTGCGAAGCGTCCTTTCGTCGCCAGAATGCCATTCGCGATCAACCCGAGTATGAGCCAGGCCCATCCACCGAGCTGGGCATAACTGTAGCCCAGCAGATGAATTTCGCCGAAGAGGTCAGAATCCCAGCCGTTCAGGACATGCCAGAGGTCATGCATATCGACGACTCGTGCCCCCATTGTGGCGCGAGGGTCATTGAGTTCACGCCCGACCTGGTGGCTGATCTCGTTGGCAATGCCATCGGCAGTGAAGTCGCGCGTACTCGTCCAGTCGAAGTAAGTTCGCCCAAGGGAACCGGCCGGCAAGGACGACAGATAGTCCCGGTTGGCAAGTGTTTCTCGCAAATCACGCCGTTCCCGGAGAATGCGACGCCCCACCGGGTCATTCCACACCTTATGAAACAGTCGGTCAGCCGAGGGACCGGTGAGACTTCCGATGAACTCTCCGACCAAATCTGTGCGATTCGGATTTTTCCTGAGCTCACCGAGTACGCTGAACGCCTTGAGGATGGCCCGCGGATGAACCCAGCCTCTGTCGGCCCCGATCGACTCCACCGGATGCTCCTGGCCAGAATTTTCAACAGCTGAAAGTATAGATACCTTTGTTGTTCACAGCCAGCATTGGCGACATCTCCAGAGATGCCTTTCTAATCCTCAATGGGAACGCGCAAGTTCCGCTGTAGTCTTCGAGCGTCAACGCCAATACAGCGGGCACTACATCAGCTCTGTGGCTTGTTACCCTTCAACGTAAGCGACATCAGGTAATCCGTCCAGGCGATACCGATTGCCGAAAGGATAAAAACAATGTGGATGATGGTTTGCCACATGACGCCGTCAGTTGTGTACTCGGTGGTGTCTGAGCCGAGCGAGCCTATGGCAATAAATGTTTTCAGTAGATGGATAGAACTGATGCCAATGATTGCCATGGCCAGTTTTACCTTCAGCACTGTGGCGTTTACATGGTTAAGCCATTCCGGCTGATCGGGGTGTCCTTGCAATCTCAGTCTGGAAACGAAGGTTTCGTAGCCGCCAACAATGACCATGACCAGCAGATTGGAAATCATTACGACGTCTATCAAACCCAGAACGGCCAGCATGATCAGCTGCTCGTTCAAGCTGGTAGCGCCGCCAATCAAATGAATCAGTTCCTTGAGAAAAAGAACGACGTAAACACCCTGCGCAACGATCAGTCCCAGGTATAAGGGTAACTGCAACCATCGTGAACTGAAAATGAGCGCGGAGAGAGGCGCCAGCTTGGGTGGGGTACTACCATTCATAAATTATCCAGGGATAAAAGCCAGTGTTGAAGTCGATGAACGCAGGATTACGTTCAATCAATAGTGTAAGGCGCTTCAAGGTTTTGTGCTACAGCGGCCATGTTCTGACGAATGGATGAGCATGAGGGAGGTAGCAGGCGTTGAACGATGCGCACCAATAGGAGTTAACGGTAACCCGGGAATGGTCATACGCTCTAACGAGTGATAAGACTTTGATCGGCCAGGAGCTCGGCTGCTCAGGGTTGCAAGCAAGCCCCCTAATCTAGTCCAGGGTCAAATTGATGAGCCAGATACCTGAAAGCACAACGCCCAATGAACCCATGGTTCCAACCGAAGCGGCAATGACCGACCCCATAGGATCCTGGATCCACTGGTTGAAGCGTGCGCGGCGTGACAGCGAAGGTGCCTGAACAGTACTTTGAACGGTTGCTTGTTGAAGACTCATGCGTTTTGCTCACTTTTTTACAGAGTAAATGTTGCTGTGATTGCGGTGAAGGATAGAGAAGTCGGAAAAGGTAACAAGTCAGTTTTTGCTGAGGAATCCTTCGACAAAAACAGATGATTAATCGCTCTTTCATTTGTGCGCACAAGACGCGCCAGCTTGACAGGCGTACTGAATTTTTCAGAATGGACTAGAAGGGGTAACCGGTTATTTCGCGTATTGAGCCGTATAAGGGACTCAATCTGTCATACATTTTGAGGTACACCTCGTTGTACAACTGGTCGTAAATACGCACGTGTTCTGCGACAGGAGTGAAGCGATCGCCCTCGTGGGTCATCTGGTCAACAGCGGTCTGATAGTCCGGGTAGAGCCCAGCCCCCACCGCCGCATTAATTGCAGCTCCAAGACCTGATGTTTCATACGTATGCGGGCGCTCGACCGTAAGGCCAAAAATGTCGGCGGTAATCTGCATCGCCTCATTGCTTTGGGAGCCGCCACCGGAGACCTTGAGTGTGGTGATTTTGTGACCGCTGCGCTTCTCCAGGCGCTCTTTGCCCTCGCGCAGTGCGTAAGTCAGCCCCTCAATAATCGCACGGTAAATATGAGCGCGTGTGTGCACGTCTCCAAATCCAATCATGGCGCCCTTGGCATCCGGTCCAGGTATGCGCACGCCCGGTGACCAATAAGGTTGTACTATCAGGCCCATTGCGCCTGCAGGAACTTGTCTGATGAGTTCATCAAACAAACTCTCTACCTCGACGCCGCGCTCCTGCGCTATGCGTTGTTCGCGCAGACCAAATTCGCGTTTAAACCAGTTCACCATCCAGTAGCCGCGCTGCACAATCGTCTCGGTGTTATAGGCGTTGGGCATTGCGGCGGGGTAGGCGGGTACGTGTTTGATGGCTTCTATATAGCGGGTATTAGTGCTGTTGTAGGTGGCTGTTGTACCGTAACTGAGACTTCCTGTCTCTGGTCCAAGGCAGCCCGAGGCAAGTACCTCACAGGCCTTGTCTGCACCTGCGGAGATCAGCGGCAAGCCCTCAGGAATGCCAGTCATTTCTGCGGCCTGTGCACTGATCACCCCCAAAGGCATACCGGGGGGCACAAGATCGGGTAACTGGCTGCGTTTTATAGGCAGCGCTTGCCACTTCCAGTCGAGCGGACCGGCCCATTTATGGCGTTTGAAGTCAAAGGGGATGTAACCGACCTGGCTGGCCACTGAATCGACGTACTTTCCCGTTAGCCGGTAGGTCAGGTAGCCGGAGAGCAAAAGGAATTTGGCCGTTTTCTCCCAGATTTCCGGTTGGTTGTTCCTGATCCAGTGTGCCTCAGCCTGGCTGCGGAAAAAGCCGATAGTGTCCTTCTCTCCCGCCAGGGTAAAAAGGATGTTCCAGAGTCTCATGTTGGGTAAATTTTTTTCCAGGCGTTGATCAAGCCAGATAATCGCCGGACGCAGTGGTTTACCATCCCTGTCCAGATTGACGACTGTGGCGCGCTGGGTGGTGAGGGCGACCGATTTGATCGCACTTTTGGGAAAGTCGAGTTGTGGCCAGAGCGCATTGCAAGCTTTGCACAGGTTGTCCCAAAAGTAATCGACACTCTGTTCAGCCCAGCCCGGGTTGTCGGAGTAATAGGGCTCAATTTCTACTTTGCTTTTGGCAACCAGCCTGCCGTGAAGATCGAAAACCAGTGCGCGAACGCTTTGGGTGCCGTTGTCGATAGCCAGAACATAGTCGTTATTATTCTTCATTTTTGATTCCGCAGGGGTTCACGCTCGCGGCAGGTAATAGTACTTTAACCAGATATCTCGATAACGCTGCAATTCAGATTGCCAGCGCTCGGCATTCCACTGCAACTCCTGGGTACAGATTTTTTCAATTTCCGGAAACAGGGATTCACCACCCCGCTCTAACAGAGATCCCAGGCGCGTACGTCGCAGCAGTAAGTCATCCAGGTGCACCACAGCCTCGTTACGTGCCGCCCAGCGGCATTCGGCTAAACAAAACGCTGTATTCCCGATGGTGTGTTGCTCTGCATCGCTCGCTTCATTCAGCAAGGCTTTGGCATGCTGGCCATAGCGGCCGATCAAACGCTGAGCCCACTGCTTATCAGGTGTGTTGAGTTCATCCACAGTAACGTCCGGCGCTTTGAAAACAGTATCGTCATTTTCTTTTGTCGCGATGTTGCCAAGGGTCCGTCCCGCAGCATGAATGGCATCCAGCGCAATCAGGCGGAATGTCGTGAGTTTTCCTCCGCTTACCGTCACCAAACCCGCATCGCTCCACACAGCATGGTCCCGTCTTTCCTTGGAAGGATCCCTGCTTTCTTCAGTGCCGATCACGGGGCGTACGCCCGACCAGGTTGAAATAATATCGGCGCTGGAAACCTTGTGCTCCGGGTAAAGTGTATGTACTGCCTGCAGCAGGTAATTCAGCTCTTCCTCATTGATAACAGGTTCATCGTCCAGATCCTTACCATGATCCAGGTCTGTAGTGCCGACCACCGTGGTACCTTCCCAGGGAAAGATAAACACCGGCCGCTTATCTACCGGGTGAAACAGCGTAAGCGCATCTTCTACAGGCAGCTTTGCCATCGGCAGGACAAGGTGGCTGCCGCGTAGCGGGCGGATGCGCTTCTCCGGGTTGACTTCATTGCGCAGGCGATCCGCCCAGGCACCAGTGGCGTTAATCACGGACTTGCAGTTCAATTCAAGCTGTTCTTCGGTTTCTGCATTTTTAAGCACGACACCGGACACCTGCCCCGCAGTCTTTAACAGGGATTCGGCCTTCACGTAGTTGAGCGCATGGCCGCCGGCAGCGGTTGCATCCTGTAGTACGCGCAATACCAGGCGTGCATCGTCGGTGACGGTGTCGGTGTAATACATGGCGCCGTTCAGGTTGTTACAGCCAATGCCGGGAAAATGATCCTGGAAGGATGCGTTGTTGAAATATCGATGGTTCTTGATGCCGGCCAGCCAGTCATACAAAGTCAGCAAAATGCCGAATGGCACCCGGCCGGGAAACTGACCTTTCTTGAGGGTGAAATAATACCCCATGCGCTCAATAAGCCCCGGGGCTTCCCGCAGAAGCCGCTCTCGCTCCCGTAGGGAATCTCTGGTCAAGCGGATATCGCCGTGGCTGATATAGCGCAAGCCACCGTGAACCATCTTGGAGGACCGACTGGATGTGCCCCAGGCAAAATCCCGCTGTTCAACCAGCAATGTCTTGATACCACGCCTGGCGGCTTCACGCAGAATACCGGCGCCGATTATGCCGCCGCCCACTATCACCAGGTCCCAGTTAGTGTCGCCGTTTTGCAGCGTCTGCCACAACGTATCGCGATCGTTAAAACTTGTGTTTCCCGCTTTCATTTTTGTGCCTGGTGTCAGTGTCGATTCTTCATGGGAGCAGCTTCCCCGGGTTCATTTGTTGCTGCGGGTCGAACAGCTTTACCAGCCCATCAATCGCAGCAATACCCAGCTCACCTTTCTCTGCGGGCAGATACTTTGCGTGATCCTTGCCCACCCCGTGCTGGTGACTGATGGTACCCCCGTGGCGAACAATGGCTTCAGCCCCCGCCGCCTTGAGCTTTTGCCACCGCGAGTAAGTGTCGTTGTAGCTGTCGCCACAGCGGAAGATGTAGGTCACATAAATGCTGGAGCCCTGTCCGTACAGGTGTGAGAGGTGGGTAAAGGCATGTACCGCCTCGCCATCATCGCGCAACGCATTGGCAATACTGGTCTGGATACCCTCGACGGCCTCGGGCACGCGCACCCAGTCGATTGCCGTTTCCATGGTATCAACAGCGTAACCTGCGTCCCACAGCCCGTGACGTAAGTAGGGAGATCGAAACCGGCTGTGTTCCCATTTTTTTCCCAGTGCCGGACCGGCACCCACGCCGCCGTGGCGCCGGGCAATTTTTCGGGTAAGCCTCAGGGCGGACTGACATTGTCCCCTTGAACCTGTCACGCCAAAGGTGAACATGACCTTACCTTCACCGGCGCCGCGCAGGCTGAGAAACTTTTCCAACAGGGCAATCACGCGTTCATTGCCAGCGAGCTTGAGCTGGGTAAATGTTTCGATACCGTTGCTCAGGCGCATCATGGAAAGTTGGATTTTGCTCTGCACGATTGTCCTGACCGCCGCGAGCCCTTTCTCCCAGCTTGGGAAGAACAGCACATGGAAAGCTTCTTGTTCAGGTAGCGGTGTGACGCGGGCCTTGACCTCGGTAATGATACCCATGCGACCTTCAGTACCGAGGAAAAAATCCCTGATATCCGGTCCTGCGGATGTGGCCGGAAAGGTCGGTATATCCAGCGTGCCCTTCAATGTTTCAATCCGGCCGCCGGCGAACATCTGTTCGATCCTGCCATAGCGCATGGACTGCTGGCCGCTGGACCGACTGGCGACCCAGCCACCAATAGTAGACAGTTCCCACGACTGTGGATAATGCCCCAGCGTGTAGCCTTCTCCAGCGAGTTGCGATTCGACCTTTGGCCCGGTTGTGCCAGCACCAAAAGTCGCGATCTGGCTTTCCTTGTCCAGGTGCATCAAGGTGTTCATGCGCGTCATGTCAATAGTGAGGACCGGACGGCCGTTGTCCTCGGGGTTGATATGCCCCACGACAGAGGTGCCCCCACCATAGGGGATAATGTCAATCTGCTGTGTAGCCGCGTATTGCAGCAGCGTGCGTACCTCTTCGCTACTTTCGGGAAACGCCACGGCGTCGGGAAACGTACCGAACTCGCCACTGCGCAGGGCCAGCCAATCGGGCAGGCTCTGGCCGCGCGCATGGCGCAGGCGATCTTCTGCGTCCAGACTGTAGAGTTTGTGTGGTGGTAGTCGCGACGGCGGCACACTACTCAAAACGCTCGCCAGACTCGCATCGGGCAGCGGTGCGGATTTTCCTATCAGGCTTTCAAGAAAGCGCAGGGCAGTAGTGCTTAGTTCGTAGTCGAGCGAGTTCTCGTCGTCGCCCCAGCCATTCCATCTCTTCATATCGGATACCTGATATAGACGTTGCCCATAGTAATCACTACGGCACTGACAAGTTAAGTTTTTTTGCGTTATCGATTAAGGCCCTCCTCAAACAGCTTGATCGCATGATCAAAAAACTGCTCCAGACCAGTTTTTAACGGTGCGGAGAGCTGAATGCGTTTTGCCCTGCCATCTTCCGGGTCGGGAATTTCTACCACCAGACCCTTGTCGATTGCGTGGTTCAGATACTTCTTGGCGGTCTGTATTCCCAGGTGGCGCATGAACATCACAGCCTCCTGCTTTCTTACCGGCTGATCGCTGAGCCACAGGCCGGTAAACAGATCTGAGTAATTAATGTCATAAAAGTCTTTGTCTTTCAGGAAAGAAATCCATGCGGCATCCATTTTGTTCAGTGTCAGGACAAAGTTTTGTCTTTTGCGCTGTGTCGCCATCACCCTGCTTCCCATTATTATCGGTGCCGCTTTGTAGCGGATAAAGTATAGAGGCACACAAACGCTAAATATATATCCATAAATAGATATAAATATAATGGTAGTTTTGTCTGTATTTTGATAGCTTTGTACTGGCCATAGTGGCATCGACCGCCTCCAATCCCAACGCACCGGTGAAAGCAATGAGTTCATCCAGCAAGTTTAAATACACTCTTGAACAGGCCCTGCCTGATAGTATTCCCGGCAAAATGCTGGCACCCGGGCAAGAAACCTTCACCGATAGCGACATATTCAAGCAAGAGTTGAAAAAGGTATTCGACGCCGATTGGGTAATGATGGGGCGCGCTGGCTCTATCCCTGAACCGGGTGATTATTTCACCGCCTCGCTTGGCGAGCGCCCCGTTATCCTGATGCGCCAGCCCGATTCAAGCATCAAGGCGATGGCGAATTATTGCCTGCATCGCTATACCCAACTACTCGAGGGTAGCGGCACTGCCAAACAGATTATCTGCCCCTACCACTATTGGTCCTATGCCCTGGATGGCCAGTTGAAGGGCGTGACCAACCGCGAGGGCTTTTGTCCCGAGGATATCGAGGGTCAGAAACTCCAGCCATTGGCTTGTGAGGTTTTTATGGGCTATATCTTCGTAGCCCTGAGAAACGACCTGCCGCCGGTTGCCACACGTCTGTCCGGACTTACCGATGTACTGGCTAACTTTGGGCTGGATCGCTACGAGGATCGTTATGTCGAGCACCAGGACACCTGGAATGCCAATTGGAAATTGATTTGCCACAACTTTATTGAAAGCTATCACGTCACATACACCCACAAAAAATCCATTGGCCCCTCCAATCCGACAAAGGCCGCTGAATACGGTCCGGTGGGCGAGCCTTACTACACCGTGCACAGTAATTCCTATGTGCCTGAGTATTGCCCGGAGATTTTTAACCCGAGGCTCGACGCCCTTGAGAAAAGCCGATTCTATGTGGTGGGTGTTTTCCCCAATGGATTGATCGCCATCGAGCCCAATTTTGTCTGGTGGATGGCTCTGCAGCCGGTATCGGAGAGCAAGACGAATTCCCGCTGGGGTGTGTCATTTTCCCCTGAAACGATGAAGCGTATCGCAGACCCGGAAAAATTTGTTCAGGACACGGTCGACTTACTGACCACCGCCACCGCCGAGGACAAGGAGATGGTGGAGCGGATGCAAACCGGCTCCAAATTCGGTTCATCGATACCTGGCATATTGCATGCGCCGCTGGAAATCCATATCAAGGAGTTTGAGGACTATCTCCAGCGCCAGATGCATAAATGAGTACTGCTATCGATTTGAGCGGACAGACGGCGCTGGTAACCGGTGGTGCCAATGGTATTGGGCGCGCTATTGCCAAAGCCTTTATTGATGCCGGGACCAATGTCCTTGTGTTCGACGTAGCGCAGCCCGATAAGGCGACTTCATTGGTCGAATACGCCGCGCAGCAGCAGCGATGTATCACCTATACCCAGGTTGATACCAGCGACGGCAACGCGGTTCACAGCGCGTATGTTGATTTCTGCGCAGCGGACAACGCCGCCGATATACTGGTAAACAACACAGGCATCAGTATGGTGAAGCCATTTCTCGAACTGACGGAGGAGGAGTGGGATCGGCTATTTTCGATCAATGTTAAATCCGTGTTCCACTGTTGCCAGGCGGTACTGCCTCGGATGCTGGAGCAAAAACGCGGCTGCATCATTAATATTGCGTCGGAGTTGGCTTATTTGGGGCGCGCGCAGTTTGCATCCTACACCGCTTCCAAGGGCGCTATTGTTTCCTTAACCCGCTCGCTGGCCAGAGAATTTGCGCCGACTATCCGTGTGAATGCCATTGCCCCCGGTCCTTGTGACACCGATATGTTGCGCGCTGAAATTACAACGCCTGAACAGTGGGAAAAGGAAATTGACTTACCACTGGGCAGAGTCTCCAGGCCAGAGGAAATTGCGATGACATCGGTCTTTCTGGCATCTGATTTCGCCAGCTATTACTGCGGTGAGGTCTTGAGCCCTAACGGTGGCGCGTTAATGCGCTAGCAGGTTTGGCGGTCATGCTTGCGCACGGCGCTTTTAGTGCGATGTTTAAGTAACTCTGGAGAAGAGATCATGTTGCGAACAGATCAGCTGACCTGGACCGAGTATGTTGAAAAACTGACATCGAATCCTTTGGTTTTTTTGCCAGTCGGCGCTCATGAACAACACGGCCCTCATTTGCCGATGGGTACCGACGCCATATTTGCTACAAAAATGGCTGAGTTGATCGCCGCCAATCTCAACGGCATAGTATTGCCGACCATGACCTACGGCTATAAATCGCAAGCCAGGTCAGGTGGCGGTCAAACATTTCCCGGTACCATTAGTCTTGATGGCCGGACACTGATGGCCATGACGCAGGATATTATTCGCGAGTTGGTTCGCCACGGCGTCAGCCGGCTGGTAGTGCTCGATGGCCATTACGAAAACCAGTGGTTTCTAACCGAAGGGATAGAACTTGCGCAACGGGAACTCAACGCTGCCGGAAAGCGCATGCAGGTAGTTCGCATGGAGTACTGGGATTTTTGCCCGGAGACAGTTTTAGATGCGGTCTTTGATGGCAACTTCCCAGGTTATGACCTTGAGCATGCGGCCCTGATAGAAACGTCCATGATGTTGTACTGGCAGCCAGAGTTAGTCAGGGTCGACAAGATTCCACAGAATGACATTGCACGCTTTGAAAAATTCGACAGCTTTCCCCAGGATGGCAAGGGAGTTCCGCCATCGGGTGTGCTGGCACCAGCCAGGGGCGCGAGTGCCGCCAAGGGTCAACTGATAATCGAGAATACCGTTACCGCTATCACGGAGGCACTGGCCAACTATTTTAGTGATTCCACACCTTGAGGTATCGACCAAGCGTCTCGTGCTCGAAGTCAAACCATTGGGCAGCAGGTTGGGTTAGGGAGGTATCTCCCGAGAACGGGAAATCTGCCTCGAGTGTATCAATACTGAATCGACGTTTAAGCCTCGTGTTGCCGTCATCAAAAATGTGAATAACTTCGTTGGCAGTGTCGTCGAACTCAAAACCGTCAAGCGGAAAAAGCGTGCACGCCACGCGCCCGGGGCGAGTTGATTGGCTGACAGAAAAACCGGACGCCAGATCACCACACGCCACAGAGGTTTCAAAATTAAAAACGTCCTGCAGAAAAGCTGCGCCGCACCCCTGGGCACAGACACGGTCACGCAACTGTTGCCTGCCTAAATCCTGGCTGTCGGCATCTGCGCGAATGTCGGTGACGCGCCCGAGAACAAGCCCTGCCCAGCCGCCGTTGATAATCAGGGCACCAGACCTGTGGCGAAGGCGACCTGTATCGAGTTCCTCTTCTGCTATCAAGCGTAAGCCGACCAGCGGCCCCGGTTCCCGCGACAGAATACGCCAATCTTCGATATAGGATGAACTTGGGCAAAACTCCATCATGCAGTCGCCAACCCGTGTCAGGGAAGCGGGCTCCGGCCATCGGTTATGAATCTGAAAAGAGGTGCCGCCAGACCAATTCAGCGTGTCGTTCTGCCATACACTCTCGGCGTACCAGCCTTCATAGTTTGCCAGCGTACGAAGTTCCTGTTCATCATACTGCTCAAGGGGCTTTGCGCCGACCTGTTCTGTTTCAACTGGTAGGCGCAAATCGATAGTGATATTGCGACTTTGCAGCCAGAACACGTGCGTCTGGGTATCTATGAGGCCGTTTGCAAACGTAATCGAACGGCGCTTAAAACACCCGAGCAGCCAATCGGGAACGGAGTTAACAGCCAATTTACCGTGTCGTTGAAGAAGTTCCAGCAGGTGCATGTCAGGCGTCTTTCAGCGCCGCTTTGCCAAAGGATGCCAGTCCTCTGGAATTACCTGGCAGGTATATCTCACCGTTATCAAGCCGCTGTTTGAGATAGTGGAATATTTGGATGGTCTGCGCCACCAAATGGTCGCCGCAAACAATCGGCTCGCTGACAGCGGTGGCGTCTTCGGCAATCAAGGCTGCTATCGGCTCCACGAGTGTGTCGTAATCAAGGCTGCAAAAAAACGGGAAAGAGTAGCGCTCGTGTTTCACCTGCCGGACACGGTGAGACGTCGCTACGTATTGCCCGTTGGTGACCACTTCCATCATATCGCCAATATTCATCACAAAGCAGCCGTCCAGCAGCGGGACATTGATCCACTGATCTGCGCCGTTAAGCACCTGCAGACCCGGCGCAGTCGGTAGCAGAATCGTAAAAAATTCGTAGTCGGTATGGGCGCCGATGCCGGAATCATCCTCTTGTGCATCGGGATTGTCGAAGTAGTGAATCAAGCGAAGTTGGCTGGGTGGTTTGCTCAGGTTTTTCGTAAACGTGTCTTCGGGTAGCTGCAGAGCTAGCGCGAAGCCTTTGAACAGGGTCCTGCTCAATGACAGCATCGCATCATAATAGGCTTTGACGACTCTTTTGAAATCCTTGTTGTCAGGCCATTGATTTTCCGCATCTGCAACGAATCTGGCCATCAGGCTACTGGACTCTGAACCGATATCGTACGCCTCTTTCAAATCAACGGTCGGGTTGTAAAACACTTCTTCTCCCTGTGGTACATAGCCGCTATGATTTTTTGACAACCCGATATAATTGGACATTTTGCATTCCAGATCCTGTGCAAAAAATTCTTTGCTGATCGCGGTAAGATCGTTTATCAGAGCTGGGTCTACCTGATGCCCTTTCAGATAGAGAAAGCCTGCATCTCTGGCGGCTCTGTCCAACTCCCTGGCAACCTGCCTGCGGTCGTCAAGGTCTGTTGAAAAAAGCAGTGAGATATCGACAACCGGCAACGTGGTAAAGGCCGTGTGAGATGTCTCTGGTGACAGATTCATGGCAGATTTTCACTTCACAAATAACGCGCGCAGAATACACCAATGGCGCTTGTACTGATGCACCATTGGAGTAGCACTAGTGGCCTGCGAGTCTGGCAATAAGCAATGGCTTACATACCCATAATGATGGAAGGATCGATATAGCTATCAATCGCTGCCGGCGATTTATAGATCTCATACTTCACGTTAAACGCGTCCGAGACCTCGCTGGAGCCGTAAACGGAGCCAAGTCCTTTCGCTTTTGTCATCGCCGCCTTTGATTCTTCCAGGGTAAGAATCCTGGTGCCTGCAAGAAAGGGTAGATATTGTTCGGGGGCCAGCCCCACGCGAGCAGCCATGATGCTGATTGCTTCAGGTTGCGTTTCTGGATCATTCAGAAAGTCTACAACGCGATACCAAACTTTAACGACCTTCTCCCAATCTGATTTTCTTGTGGCATACGAAGTGGGTGATACAACATACATGTCGTAGATAAGGCCGGGTGCATCCCTTGAGGTGGCAATTGCTTTGGAACCCGGAACCAGTGTAAGAGCCTGTCCTGAACTCGGTTGCCAGGCAACGATTGCATCAACATCACCAGAGGCCAGAACCTGTGGTGTTTCATTGGTTGGTACATTCACCAGTTCGACATCAGTCTCACTCAAGCCTGCGCGTTCCAGTGCGTCCAGCAACAACAGGTGGCTAACGAAACCAACCTCTACACCAATCTTCTTGCCTTTGAGTTCCTTTACCGAGTTGATGCCCTGCCTGGCAATGATCATGTCATTGCCATTGCTGTAGTCGGTCACCATGAACATGATGCCTTGTGCTCCGGATGCCCCGGCGACCAGAGTGTCACCGTTGGTCATTCCCACGGCATCGAGTTTTCCCGCAGCGAACGCATCCATGGAGGCAACATAGTCAAACCATTCGAATTCGACATCGACTCCCTCTTCCTCGAACCAGTTTTTCTCAATGGCGACTTCCCATGCCACCCAGCCGGGCCAATCGGAGTAACCGATCTTCAGTGGTTCGGCGGCCTGAGTGAATGTCGCCACTAAACTGAGTAAGAATGCACACAGGACGGTTTTTAAACGGGTATTGAATCTAGTCATGGAATAGACCTCTAATAGAGTTGCCGATAAACAAGTGCAATCAGATGGCGTCGTCGTTGAATCTCACCTGCGGAAAACGCGCCGTCCAAGCCTTGCCTGCTAATGGCTAGTCAGCTGTTATTACTTGTTTCAATAACTGTGCCAATTCTGAAAAGGGCCATTTATAGCGTTATCGCAATCATTCGACGCGGAAACCGTTGTGAGCGTGTTTTATGCGCACCAATAAAGCCCTTGAAGCTCCGTCCTGGTGCATTCGGGTTAACGGGCGGCATGCTGTGCGAGTCCGGCTGGTCCTGCTAAATAATCGCCGGGCGCAGCGCCTGGGGTTCCTATCGGGCCGTTGTCGGATTGGTTATACAGGTTTTGTTAATCAAACTGCGATCAATTCATCACCGCCGCTTTAAGCCAAGCCATTGCGAATCGATTACCATGCCGTTGTGAATAACAACTGGGAATCCGTTAGATGGAAACCGATGCGCAATTTACCCATAAACTCCAGCAATGGCTGTTGCGCCATTGGGACGGCGTTGACGCGCTGACTATTGCAGAGGATGTCTCCAAGCCTGAGGGCAGCGGCTATTCGGCCACTACGATGATCATACCGGCAACGGTTGTTCGCGGCGGCGAAACTACCGAGGAACGTATCGTACTGCGCGTGGAGCCTGAGTCCAGCATTGTTTATCCCAAGCACTGTACGGCGTTTTCTTCGGAGATCGAGCAGCAGTATCGAGCGATTGAATTACTCAGCAGGCACAGCGAGGTGCCAGTGGCTCCGCTGATTGATCTTGAGCCGGACCCCGTGCTGCTGGGGCTACCGTTTTTTGCCATGGAATACATCGACGGTGATGTGCCGATCGAGGATCCGATTTACACGCGTGAGGGTTTTTTCACCGAAGCCTCGCCGCAGCAGCGTAAGCAGATGCTGCAACACGGTCTGGAAACCATGGCGAAGATTCACCGCATTGACTGGCGTGCGGCGGGAGCGCAGTGGCTGGTCGACGGCGGGCCCGACCTGAATCGCGATCTGCAACTTTGGCAGGACCATGCAAAAAAGGAACTCGCAGGGCGGGTGCATCCCGATATGGATCGCGCCTTCACCTGGTTGCTCGAAAAATTGGAAAGTGGTGAGATTGACACCAGTGATCCGGTGGTTTGCTGGGGCGACGCACGGCCCGGAAATATGATCTGGCGTGACGCCCAGTGCCAGTGTGTCTGTGATTTTGAATCCATGACCCTTGCACCCGCCGCCACCGACATCGGCTGGTGGCTGATGTTTGACCGTTATGCGCACGAGGCACAGGGTGCTGGGCGCCTGCCTGGAGAGCTCACGCGGGAACAGCAGCAGGCCTTTTTTGAACAGTGCTGCGGGCGCGAGTTCGGCGACCTGTATTTTTTTGAGTTGTATGCTGCGGTGCGCTATTCGGTGCTGGTGGTTTCGGTGATGAATCGTTGGGTCAAGCGCGGTGTCTTTCCCGAAGATCACTCAATCTGGCTGGAAAATCCCGTAGCGGCGATGATGACCGCGATGATGAACGAGTATGCGTCGCGCTGATTGGTTCTGCTATCAAATCAAGGAATGGGCACCATGGCTGAAATGCACCCTGATGATTGTTTCCATCCGCCTGTCGATAATGATCCTTATTGGACGGAAACCTGCTGGTGGACGTTTGCCGTTCCCGAACATCGCCTGTCTGGCCAGCTCTATCCGTTTTTTCGAGCGAATCAGAATGTCACTGCCGCCGGCGCCTTCTTCTGGGACGATTCCGGACACCAGCCGCACACGATCCGTTTTGGTAAAAACTTCTGGCACCTGCCGATTCCGGATCAGGAGCTGACCGATATTTCACTCGCCAACGGTATTCGTATTCGCTGCCTGGAGCCGATGCAGAAATTCGAGGTGCATTACCTGGACCCCGATGCCGGTGAGGTCGAGGTGGACCTGACATTCACCGCCATCGCTGTGCCCAATTACCTGTCTGGTAGCCACTTTGAGCAGCCCGGTCGCTACCAGGGCAGTATTCGCCTGGCGGACCAGACTTACCAGGTTGATAGCTACGGTATGCGCGACCGCTCCTGGTCTCACCGCACCCAGTTCGGTGCCGATATCCACGGCAGCGGTGCCGTTGCCAACGGCTATAGCTACGCAACTGCTGACGATCACAATGCGTTTCATATGATCAGCATGGCATTCACCGAGGGAGATTACATACACATTCACGGCTACTACATGCGTGATGGTGTGTATGCAAAATTGGCCGGCGGCAAGCGCACGGTGCTGCAGCGCGATCCCGAAACAGGCTGCCCTACCCGGGTATTAATTGCAGCAGAGGATACCCTGGGGCGCGCATTCCGCGCTGAAGGTCAGGCACTGAACAAGCTGGGTTTTCACATCAATCCCAACCTGTTTACCTGGAACTGCCTGACACACTGGCAGTTTGATGGCCTCGATGCCTATGGCGAAGATCATGACAACTGGACTGCGGCAGGTGCCCGTCAGTTTTTCCGGCGATTTCTTGGTTTGGATAAATAAGGTGCAGAGGCGTTGGTTGTTCTCACTTGAGGGAATCGGCCAATGCTCAGCCAAGGGGAACCCAACTACAGTATCGTAGAGCCTGCTTATTCCCGCCCTGCCAGTTTGTTACTGATCTTGACCAGCAGAATGGGCAGGGAGAAGAAGAGCGTAACCGCGTTGGCCAGGATGATGGCCAGATCGTCCTGTACCAGGCCATATACCAGCCAGCACACGATCCCGAGGTTCAGCATCAGGTACATGGCCATGGATATTTCGTCGGTTTTTCGGGTCCGCAGGGTAAGCACTGCCTGCGGTAGAAAGGAGAACGTGGTCAGTATTGCAGCCAGAAAGCCGATGTCTTTCAGCATAGAGCGTTCTGGCTACCAGTAAACCTAAGCAGCCGCTGATTCTTCTTCCGCTGTTTCTTCAGCTGGCTCTAACTCAGCGATCTTCGCTTCCAGTTCCTTAACCTTCATCTCCAGCTCAGCCTTGTCCTTCTTGGTCTGATTCAGGGACTTCTGCAGCAACTCAGCCGCAGCGGCTTTCTCCGCTGCCTTCTTCTTGCTTGCATCGAGGTTCTTCTTCATCTTGGCAGGGTCGAACTGCTTCAGCGCCTTAATCTCTTCCCGCGCCTCGGCGAGGTCTTTCTGTTGGGCTTTCAGCCTCAGCTTCTGTGCGGCGATCTCTGCTTGCAGGTTTTCGCTGCGGTTGTGCAACTCGCGGTTGCGCTGCTCTACCTTTTGGTTGGCAGAGGCTTTCTCAGAGAGGTCGGTGATGGTTTCCAACTGGCGGGCAATCACTGCCTGCTGGTCTTCCTTGTCTTTCGTCAAGCGCGCAATTTCAGCGGACTTGGCATCAAGTTGTGCCTGGTACTGTGCTTTGAGGTTGTCCTCAAGTTCCATGATTCTTTCGAGTTTGCTGGCTGTCAGCATTCAATATCTCCTGTGTCGTAGTGGGGTTGACCCTCCGACTCGGGTCTGTGCATGTTGTTTCTGAATTCCGACTGGTCGGACGCTCTATTTTACAGAAATTCTATAAAGATCAATAAGATGGTGGGCCAAGAAGGACTTGAGCTTTCGACCTGCCGATTATAAAAAGCATGAAGAGAGCTGAACCGGGGTCGTAAGTCGAAGAAATTTAAAGCCCTGCTCCAATTCCGGCGCGCATTGTACCCGAAACCGAGCGTATGCTGAACTGTTTTGGGGGTGGTTTTCAGGATCGGCGGTAGTAAGTTGGAGATTGGCAAGGGATTATCGACACCGATTTGTGCACTGGCACTAGCACGGAGCTAGCGCTGGCCTGGATGCAGCATGTCTACCGGTTGGGCGCAACAGGCCATTGATGGTCGAGTTGCGGAAAGCGTCAATCGACATTTTCACACGCGTCTATTTATACCGCTAAACTTGGGCAGAATGCCTCTGGGCACCACCAAGGTCCCTGCGATAGGCGAGGAAGCCATTGAAGGGCAACTTACTGAGGATTGGTACAGATGTCGAACACATCACGATTTAACCATCGTAGCTCGGCGGATGACGTTTTACGCGGCCAGAATCTTAGCGGGCAGGTCATTATTGTCACCGGCGCCAATACCGGCATCGGTTACGAAACCGCCCGATCTCTGGCAGCAGTCGGCGCCACGGTCATCGCCACTTGTCGCAGCGCCGAAAAAGCTGCGGCTACGCAACAGCGGATATTGCAAGCACACCCCGACAGCAGTGTAGAAGGCGCAGTAATGGACCTCGCTTCCCTGTCCAGCGTCAGCAAATTTTGTACACAGTTATCACAGAGCAAAATTGACACCATCATCTGTAACGCGGGCCTGGTTGCCCCGCAGTACGCAGAGACGAACGAGGGTTTTGAGCAAACGGTAGGCGTGTGTCATGTTGGCCACTTTTTACTGGTGAAAAAGCTATTGCCAAAATTACTCAATGCCCCCGCACCGCGCGTCGTAATGGTATCCAGCGAGTCCCACCGCGCCCCGGCTCGTCTTAACTTTGATGCGCTGCCTTACCCCGAGGACAAGTTCCGTACCATGACGGCTTACGGCCAGGCGAAACTGTGCAATGCCTTAATGGCGGTGGAATTGCAGCGACGCTTTGCCGATCAGGGGCTTACCGCCTGTTATCTGCACCCGGGCACGATGGTCACTACTGATATCGGTCGCGATTCAGCGCTGGTTAGAATCGCCATGTGGCTGGCGCGCCCCTTCACCAAAACGGCCAACCAGGGCGCCGCAACGTCTGTGTTCTGTGCGACCTGGGAGAATCGCCGCGAACTCGGCGGT
The DNA here is from genome assembly GCA_041396025.1 of Halioglobus sp. Taxonomy (GTDB): domain Bacteria; phylum Pseudomonadota; class Gammaproteobacteria; order Pseudomonadales; family Halieaceae; genus Marimicrobium. The sequence goes on from JAWKZL010000001.1 coordinate 709,661, forward strand.
AACTATTTCTCGCATTGCGAAAAGGCGAAGCCCAGTAAAGAAACTGCGAATAGGGAGGCGGCCACGCGCCTGTGGGAACTGACTGAGCGGTGGTTGCAAGAGAAAGGCTTTGGTGACTGATATCCGCTTGGGGCCACCGCACATCCTCCAACGGGCTGTCGATGGCTCTTGTATAGGGGGCGGAATCTAGTGCTGATAGAAAAAACATAAAAATCAATAAGATGATATTCCCAAATGCACATGATTGGTTTGCCAGAGCCTTCAACCTGCCGGTGATGAGACGCATGATGAGAGCCGAATCGGGGCCGAATGCCATCCTTCTGCTAAGATATAGCTTGTATCGCGAGTAACGAATCTACTCTATACAGGTGCATAACAATGAATAACGAATTAGCACTGCAGCCCATATGGGAATTCTGTATCAAGCATCTCGGGGATTTTTTGAGTTCACCGGCTTTGATTTTAACGGCAGTAATATTGGGCGTTTATGTGCCGGGCATTGTATTTTCGATAATAGATGTATTTATTAGTAAAAGGTTGTCGCTGAAAGAATTTTTTGCGGTTTATTGGCGGGCCATGAAGTGGTACTCAACCATATACGTTGCGGCCATAATCTTTTTTGTACTGGTCCCGTTGCCTATTAAGCTAAATGTTCCTGCTAGCGCGCCCACTTTGACCGAGTTTTTCAGAGATCTTGTTTTCTATTTCCTTCTGGGAGACTTTGCATCCTACGTGTGGCACCGCGTCGAGCATGCGAATAAATGGTACGCGAAAAAAGTGCACTACTATCACCACATTGATCATCCACCTTTAACGATTTGGACAGCTATGGTGGTTCACCCTGTCGAAGGTTTCTCCGTGTTTCTATGTTTCCATATTTACGGCATTCTGTTTCCTATTCACCCCCTGACTTTCGCAGTTGCGGCTTTTTCCATAACGGCAGTAACCATGATCACGCATTGCGGATATAGAATCCCTGTGTACGACAAATTGTTTGCCAATGCAGCATGTCACAATCTTCATCATGCCAATAGGGCGCCGACTAACGTATCCGTAGTTCTGACGCTATGTGATCGCCTTTTCGGAACGTACCAGAAAGCGTAATGCGCTGTTGAGTCTGCCGGGTTGCAGGTCAGGACAGTGAAGTGATCGATATATTTTGCAAGCTCGCCGCGCCGCCGCAGCGGTCCTGGGATATCAGTCAACGAATGAAGGCTGGTATTACACCAGCCTTGCTTCTTGTGCCCAGTGAGTAGGAAGGGTCCGACTGGCGCGGGCTAGCGGACGCCGCCGCGGGCCATGCCTTCGGATGAGAAGTAGCTAGCCGGTTGATCCACGCTGTTGCGGTACGTCCCCGGGATCGGTTTGCCGCTCAGGTTGTAAATGTCCTGTGACAGGTCATAGGAGCCATAGGCCAGGGCAAAAACCGACTGGCGATCATACAGGTCAGCAACATAGGCGTACTGTACCCGCCACAGTTTATCCTGGCCGTCGTACATCTCCCCAGAAATTGCTACCCAGCTGTCTTCATCGATGTAAAACGTGCGTCGACTATAAATGTGCCGGTTTCCCTCTTTCAGATTGGAGTCTACGACCCACACCCGACGCTTTTCCCAACGGATTTTTTCCGGGTTGAGAAATTTCTCGCCCAGCAGGTCCTCAACCTTGCCCTGAAATATCATGTCGTAGTTGGACGCGGGAAGGATCATTTCCTTCTTGCCCACCAGCTTCCAGGTGAAGCGTTCCGGGGAGCCGTTGTAAACGTACGCGTCATCGTAAGTGGAGGTACCGGCTACACCGGGGTTAGGAGTATCGAAGGAGACCGCCGGTGCCAAGCGTACGCGACGCTGGCCAACCAGATATTGCCAGGCTTTGCGACCCTTACCCTTGGTGTAGTCTGCCGCCGGTTCGTGCACCAGTAGAATTTCACCTGCGCGGCGGGCCGGCGCATCATAGTTGATGCGCAATTTGCCCCAGGGTTCGTCACCCACTACCTCATCCGGGTTTTTGAAAATAGGGAATATCTGGGCGGAGGAGCCGCTGGTCGCCAGTACGGGCTTGCCGTTAGAGCCGACATAGTAGACATCGTATTTAAGTGAGGAATCTTCCTGGTACCGAATCATATGGTTCCAGATAGCCTCCAGTCCCGTTTGTGGGATCGGGAACGGCACACCGGGCAGGTTGCCCTCGATTTTCTGGCCGTCTTCCACCAGCGTCGCCCCGGTAGCGTTTTTCAGTGAATTGGCATAAAACCAATCCGGCCGGACGCTCCCCCGGTGAGTGGGATAAACATGAATTTTGAACCCGTCGGCACCGTACTTCTTGAACAACCCCTGCGTACCTGGAGTCAGGAATTCAGCGTACTTATTCCAGTTGCTGGCATCGATGGTGTACAGCGGCTTTTCCTCCGGGAAGGGGTTGACGTAATTGTCTGAGCCGGCCACAAAATTGGGCGGCACGGGTATGCCCTTGGGATCCCATGGCGGAATACTGCCGTCGGCATTACCCGCCATTTCGGCGCCTACCGGCGTCAGTTCCTTGCCGAGCAGGGCCGCTTGATCGGGGGATACTGCGGCCAGCACAGAGCCAGCTGCAAGTGAAGAAAGGCAGATAGCTGCCAGCGTGAATTTAATTGTCATTACCATCTCTCCAATAAGTAAAACCAGTTAATAAGGCAGTACACATGCTCTGTACGAGATCACGATCGTCGGTCCAATCGAGTACTACCGTCCGAACGCTCCAATTTTGTGCCAGGCGCAGCGTGTGATTTATAGCAGATGCCAATTGTTTGTGAGCGCGAGTCAGCCCATGTTGATCAGGATCAGTTAATGGCGACTTAACCCGCGATAATGAACAATATTGAACTAGATCTGTCCCCGGCAATGCCGTCCCAGGCATTTGTTCTATAGAGGTGCGCCTTGCACCATTAGTGTGCATCAGCTTGTTACAATGTTTCTAATCGTGAATTTTATGCGTGCTGGCCTCTCGTGATTTCAAGCGAAATCAGTATTCGCCGGCTTGGCCTGAATATTGCTCATCACGCCTACTCTATCTCTAGATGTACCTATAGTCTGTGAAATCCAAAATTGACCCCACCATTTTAAAAGCCTCGTTGTTGCAACAATTGGGTTGGCGCACTCATCCGGGTATTCTTGGCCACCACGCCGCCAGTCCCCAATCGATCCATGCCCTGCTTGGATACTTCCTCAATGACCGTGACTCACCGACACCCTTTCCCGGGCGTGATGGCCTGCTCAACGGCAGCCTCTTTGAGTGGGGCGTCGCTCCGCCTCTGGAAAAAATCATAAGTTCACCCATAGAGCTTGATTTGTTGCTCAGCCTGCCGGAAATCTACCGCCATAGCGTTGCCGTGGTCGAGCCCTGGAAGAACGTCGGCATTAACCTGCAAGGCGAAGAGGTCCGCGCATCAAAGAATATAGCCTATATTCTCCAGCAAGTTGCAGATGCCGATACCATTCTTTACCCCGTCTGGCATAGCGGAGTAAGCAACCACAAGCGTTTGGCGAGTACTTTGAGTGCAGGCATCGCCACTGTCGTGCAGGGAGGTAATCCCTCAGTGCACGACGCCGCCAGTTTTAATGGCGCGAATGCCAGTCTGGATGATGTTCTCAGCCTGACTGATGAACTGTTGCTGCACCGGTCACCTGGAAGTGGCCCCTGCATCTTTATCTGCCTCGGCCATCAGTTGGCGGCAGCTTCCCATATCCGTTTGATTAAACGGGCAGTGCATGAAGTTTCCAATAGCGCTCACCTGCCGCTCGACGCCGAAGGAATGGCGATGACTTCGCTAAGGCGTGTATGTGAACGCATTGAGGAGGTGGGCTCCAAGTTGCCAGTGATGAAGGGAGGCAAGACCATCGCCGAGGGCTGGCATGACACCCAGTTTGCGGTAGCCCCCAATGAGCATGTCGAGGTTGGCACGCGCCGCCTGTTGGCCTATCGACGCCGTGCTGGCAGTGAGCATATTCTCGACGAGTTGCACGCAACACACGCCCTGGTTGCCGATGAACTGGACGGCATTATTGACACCATGCTGAAAATGGAACGGGAACTGCGAATCGAGATGTTTCACAGCGACGAGGTCAATGAGGAAGCGGCTCTATTTGCCAACTGGGCGTATAAACTCCTGCACGACACCATTGTGCCCATACGCTACCAGATAGCTGTAAGTTCGCTATCGTGGCTGCTCAACCTCCCTTATGCCGTGGAAATTCTGTCGCAGACCCAGGTCGATGACGATAGCTGGACTGAGGTTTCGACAACTTGTATCTACTACAAGGATTGGGAGACCCACTCCATTCGGCGGTCCTTCACCTGCCAGTTTCACCCGGAACTGATGGCGGATATTCGCGATATTGGAAAACGGGATGGACCACGTTACGACGAGCTAAAGGACAATGATGGGGTGCGCCTTCTGATACGTCTGTTGTACCACGGCATGCAGGAGTAGGCGTGACGACAAGATATCACGCCTCTCCTACGTTGCTGAGGGCGACACAGTTTTCACCCACTGCACAATATTTTGAGCACTCATTGCGCCGGATTGCGTGGCCACTTCTTTGCCGTGCAAAAATAATTTCATCGTAGGAATACTGCGAATATTAAAACGTGCGCCGAGCGCTTGTTCAGCTTCGGTATTGATCTTCGCAAAACGTACGCGCGGCTCAAGTAGTTTGGCTGCCTGTTCAAACTGTGGTGCCATGGTGCGACACGGGCCACACCAGGGTGCCCAGAAATCCACTAACACTGGAATATCATTGCGTTCCAGCTGTTTGGCAAACGTGCTTGCCGTGAGTTCAATGGGATGGCCGTTGAATACCGCTTTATGGCATTGGCCGCACTTTGGTCCCAGCGTCAATTTCTCTGCAGGGAAACGGATGGTGGTTTGGCAGTGTGGGCAAACCAGATGTAATGATACAGTCATGGGGATATCCTTTTGGAGGTTGTTACAATCCCTTCTCGTTCTCCGGGAGATACTCCTGGAATATGTCGCCCAGATTCTTATTATCGTGGGTAGGTACACGGTAGTAGGTGCGGATATTGACCGAACCATCCTCGCCAAATTGGTAGGTTTCCAGGCTGTATTGAACCTGCGGACCCTCGGGTCCTTCAAAGTGATTTTCAAGGCACCAGGCGACCTCGTTGCCGCAAACGAACAGGGTTCCGGGTTGTATGCGGAAGCGGACCCGGCCCTGGAAAAGATCCCAGGAATCCTCACAGCATGATTTGAACCCGCGCTTCTCCGGCGTGCCTACCGGATCAAGCATGCGGAACTCGCCTTTGGCTACAGACTGCCAGTTCTCCACCCAGGCTTGCTTGTCACCAGCATTCCAGAGAGTGGGATAGTTGTTGGCCCAATTCAACAGGGCTTTTTTGTCTGGATATGCCAACTCGCTATTCCTTGTGTAGTGTATGGCTGTGGATGAGTGCAGGAAGTTGTCGATATTGTTGGCCCGGAAGAGTCAATTTGTCGATACCCTTAGCATTAATCAGGCTGTTCAGGGTGTCCAATCCCGGTATTGGATATGCGCTGGCAGGGAATCGGATTTAATTTTAAGGGACTGGTCTCCCAGCCATTCGAACCATTCGGCGAAGGAGGGCTGGCTCTGCTCAGCGCGGATATCCTCGCACCACCGGCGCAGCTTCCTGCACATCACGCCGACTATGCCACCGGCCAGGTCGAGCACCAGATCCATGGGCGCAATACGTTTGTAAGCCAGCAATCCCATGGTCTCAAAAGAGGTACACACGGTTAGGGCAGCGTGCTGGTATTTCTCTCCCATAGCGCGGACGTGTGCCAGGGTGCTGTCATCAGGCACCATTTGCAGTAGGGCGATGGCCTGTGCCAACTCATGGTTGTAGAAGGTTTGTGCCAGATTAATTGCCACGGCATCGCGCTGCTGGCGGCGTAGATGTCGGATCTGGATCCAGCCCACAGTCAAGCCTGTGACGATACTACCGGCGCCGATAATGTCAGCGATATTCGCCCAGGTAGAAAGAGTAAAGTCTTGCATGGTTAGTCCACCGCCGCAGTCCACCGCAGAGGGGGACAGTCGATTTGCACTTCACTGAGTGTAGCCTCTCAGGCTGCCCAGTACATACAAAACAGGGATCGCCGACAGGAATGAGAAACGATCACTGGCTGCACTGTCAGTTTTCCACAAACAGGGAATCGAGTGCACCAAAGCCGCTGTGAATCCCGCCCTCGGTGACATCCGGCGGTTTTGATCGTACCAGGTAGCCGATGTTTCCGGATTGGTCGTTGCCGATCGGCAGGGCCTGTCCTCCCATGTGTGCGGTAAATAAACCGATCTCACTGACAAGGCGTTCAACCCTCTGCGCCTTGCCATTTCTTATGACCAGTGTAGCTTTTGCTCTTCCGACAGGGCGGAGACGTTGCATTAGCACCCAGGCGGGATATTCACTCGCGGCCATCTTGTCCAGACGGCTGAGAATCTCACGGTCGAACAGGCAGTGACCCCCACCCTCGCCCTGGTTTTTAAGGACCCAGTCTCCTGTGGCGTTTTCATCGTGCAATCGAGCTGCACTGCCTGCATCAACCGAGCGCATGGATGCGAACACGCTGCCTATGATTTCACGCTCTTGCCTGCTGAAACCGAGTTCCTCCAGCAGAGCATCACCGCCACCTGCCAGGTGAAGTTGCATACGCTTGCTGGTCGCCAACTGCTGCGCAACGGTTGCATTCACAGCCACCCGATGACGCTCTATCAATATCCGTGTCGCACAGATTGCATCACAACAGCGCCGTGCGTCGAGGTCAGTGGCGATATAGTCCTGATACTGGTATCCGGCGCGTAAGTAGACCACATGTATGGTGCCGCAGTCCGCAAGTTGTAGCGATTGATTCGGCCCGCTGGATAATTGTTCGTGCAGTTCCCGGAAGGTGCGTCGGTGAGTGCGCAGGCCGAGTTCTTGCAACCGTCGTTCCAGCAGGCGTTGGTCAAACAGGTTGTCCTCGTTTTCCTGCACCACCATCAGGAAGCCTGGATGTTCCGCGTCGGTACCCAGTTCGCAGTCCATCTGTCTGGCAGCAGAGGCAATCGCTCTGGCCATATTGTCCGTGGCCGGATTGTGCAGGAAAGCACCAGGTCTGGTTGTATGGAATCGGCCGAACTCGGCGGGCCAGCGACCTTCAATATATTTGTGAAGTACGTGCGCTCTCTCTCCAAAAGGCGCCATGCCCGCAGCAATGCTGTTGCATTCCACCAGACGCGCACCAGCGTGCTCATCTACCAGGAAATCACTGCGCTGCAACAGTAATGGCACCCGGGGTAAATCCTCGACACCGTTATGTAATTCCTGGTGCATGGCAAGCATTTCAGCAAAAAATGCGTCGGCGGCGACCAGCGGTGCGTGAACAGCCTGAATCAGCTCGTTCCGGTTCGCCACAGCCTGAGTGAGTCTGCCCAGCAGTGGAGCAACCGATTCCAGTTGATGGAGCATATTCCCGGAAATCGATGTCGGGGAGAATGTGAAGGGCACATGTCGAACTTGACCCGGGCCATTGAGAAAGCAAAGGTTCAACTGCAGAGCCTCTGCTACTGCATCATCAATCATCGGATTGGAGATAATATCCGGCACAGACGTATTACCCTCTTTTTTTAAAGTTTTGAGCGCCACGTTAGTTTGCGAGTGCCTGGCTCATAGTAGACCAAATGGACGTTTCCGACCTGATGAAAATCACGGGGTCGAAAAGGCGACGTGTATGGACGACCATTGATGACAGAACCTGTGGTTGGTTCTAAAGTGATAAGCAATGAGAATTCCAAAGGAATCAACCAATTTGACTGCAATGGCGCCCACTGGCTACGACATCATAGGGGATATACATGGCCACGGTGACGAGCTTCTGGCCTTACTCGATAAGCTTGGCTACGTTAACGATGGCGACAGTTACAGCAGCCCCGAAAACAGACAGGCGCTTTTCCTCGGCGATTTCATAGATCGAGGTCCGCAGCAACGTGTGGTGCTAAACACGGTAATGGCAATGACACGCACCGGGAGCGCCAGAGCTGTGATGGGCAATCACGAGTTTAATGCGATCCAGTTTCACACGGCTGACCCCGAAAACCCCGGGTGCTGGTTAAGGCCGAGAAATGACAAGAATATCGGCCAGCATTTTTCCTTTCTTAGCGAATATCTAAGTCACCCCAAAGAATTGGCTGACGTTATTAGCTGGTTCAGGCAGCTTCCTTTGTGGATTGAAATTCCGCACGGACCCAGGCTCGTACATGCATGCTGGCATGAGGAGGAGATGTGTAAAATCAAACATCGCTGTGATAGCAATGCAGTCCCCAGTGAGGAGCTGTTGCTGGAGTCCTCACGAAAGGGAACCGCAGCCTACCAGGCGATAGAAATTTTGCTGAAGGAGTTGGAGGTATCAGTGCCGGAAAGTTTCCTGGATAAGGATGGAAACCGCAGAAACGAAGTCAGGACAAAGTGGTGGCTTAATGATCCCTCCGATCTCAATGAGATAGCGCTACCTGCCGGGATTCTCAATACGTCATCCACAATAAAATTGGATAAAGGTAGTGTACCAGGATATCGCCCGAGCCATTGCCCTGTCTTTGTCGGGCACTACTGGTGGAAAGGCAATCCTGAACCTTTGGAAGACAACGTGGCCTGTCTGGATTACTCCGTCGCGAAGGGAGGGGCTTTGGTAGCATACCGCTGGAGTTATTCTGGGAAACTTATAGCAGACAACTTTGTTGTTATACCGTCTATACCAAGATAGATAATAGCTAAACTAAACCGTGAGGTTCATGATCAGCACATGGGACGAGGCCGCCGTCGCACTGCGAGGGCGGAAACTATAAGGTAACAGTCCATTACTGTGAAGATTTGGCTCATCATTCTGCTGCTCTGGCCCACGCTGGCTTTGGGCGCGGGTCAGGCCCTGCCCGAGACCCGACAGGCGGATGAAGTTGGCGCCGCGGAGGAGGAGTCAGCAGAGGAGGATCAGGATAACCCCCCCCTCACCTGGGTGGATAGCAGCGTTGTTTATGCTACCGATCAGGTGCAGGCCCTCACCGTATGGATGGATGATTTTTTCGGCGACCCCACCTACGATCTGGAGCAGCCCGACTCATTGCTACGACTGGAGTGGGAAAACAATTGGGATCAGCAGGATAGCTATAAGTCGCGGGTTCGACTGCGCGGAAAACTGCAACTGCCTAAAATATCCAAACGCCTGAACCTGATTTTCAGCGGCGAAGACGGCGACAAACTGGGGGCGGATGACCGCAATGAAAGGGCCGACGTGGTCGGCTTGCAATACAGCCTGGGGGAACTCAACCGCTCTCGTGTTGACCTTACACTGGACGCCGGAACCTGGGACCTGCGCCCTGGTGTTCGCTACCGCAACCAGGGTCCACTCTCGAAACAGGCGGGCTATCGCTATACACAGCAACTGCAGTATAAGAATAGCGACGGCTTCTACACCACCGTAGAACTCAACCTGGATCGCGTTCTGGATGAAGACAGCTTGCTGCGCTGGAGTAATGAGGTTATCTATGGCGAGGAAACCGATGGCGTGGAATGGCAAACCCGGTTGTCACTGGACCAGCGCCAGCGCCCGCTGCACAAAAAACACCAGTTTGTGTTCGGGTACTTTGCCTCTATACAGGGTGTGACCGACCCACAGTACGTTCAGAACTACCGTGTGGGGGTGACGTTGCGCCGACAGGTTTCGCGCCCATACTTTTTCGTGGAACTGGAGCCCTCCTACAACCTGCGTCGCGAATCAGTCGACCAGAGCCGCAGTGGTGCCTGGAATGCCATCGTGCGGTTTGAGCTTGTCCTGCAGCCCGAACTCATGCGGAAATTAAGGAAGTCTTTCAAAAATGCTACCGGAGCGGAGTAGTGCCTGTTACGCAGCCATTAATTCATGGCCCGGCACAATCTCGGCCTGAATGGTTTCGGCGCTCATAAATTAGAGGGCAGCTAAACCTGTAAGTGGGTTTCTTCAGCACATTGTGAAATGATTGTGTCCGGCGAGCGCTAGTACATTTCAATTTTGATGCCCGTCCCCAGTTCATTTAGCCTCTGCTGCAGCAAACTGAGCGATACTTCATTCATCGCATCCACCGCAAAAAAGCCGTTGCCTGGTGAGCCGCCACAGTAAAAATCCAGTCCTCCGACTCCCTTTTGCTTTTTCAGTTGCGGTCCCAGATCCAGGCTTTCCAGGTAACTATAGGCTCTCGCAGCAGAGCTGTCTTTTTGTACCCACCAGTCCAATACCGTCCACGGATCCATTGGGCTATCAAAGTCGACCGGTTCGGATTCATCCACCCCAAGCCAATGCTCTCGCCAATCTGCTTCTGAATCACCGCCGGCATATTTCAGACAGAATTCGCGAATCGTCATCTCCGGTGGGCCTATCTCTGGATGACCCAGATGCAGCTGGAAGCCATTCGCAGCGAATTCGGAGGAGGCATACAGAATTTCTCCCGGGTTTTGCGGCGCAATCAGCAACGGCTCTCCATGGTTTTCATAGAAGCTGTACGCTCGCTCGTAGAATGAAGGCAGTATCAGGCCTGCCGCGGTGCCCAGTAGAAATTGCCGGCGTGTAATAGACATACATGTTCCCCAATGCGTTGAATGAAAAGTGCATCGGAGCATGACAGTGAGTGGAGTCCCGATTGGTTGCCGGGTTGGCCACATCCCCTTGCGGGTAACCACCTTGCCCGGGAGGCAGGTTGGCGGAGCGTCAGCTCACTCTTGATGCAGGAATGAGTATAGCGCTGGAAACTGACATATCAAGGATCGGAATCTGCATGTGTCGTATTTTCATTCAGGTACTGTGTGCAATGGATGCATAGCTTGCACAGGCTGGATTTTATTGCCCTGTAGGAGTTAACTTGCAAATACCAGTGAGAGTGTGATTTTTCGCTGAATTCAGGAACTCGGCAATGACAACAGATTTGACTACGGCTCCGGACCTCACTTCCCATGAAAAGGGCACCGGGGCATTGCGAACGCAGAGACCGATTTACGTTGACCTGCTTCCGCCTTGCAACAATGCCTGCCCGGCAGGTGAAAACATTCAGGCCTGGCTAGCATTGGCGCAACAGAATCGATTCGAAGAGGCCTGGCAAACACTGCTTGCAGACAATCCGCTTCCCGCCGTCCACGGTCGGGTTTGCTATCACCCTTGCGAGGATGGCTGCAACCGGGCGTTCGTCGACAGTGCCGTAAGCATTCATGCCGTGGAGCGGTTTCTTGGGGATATGGCCCTTAAAAATAACTGGATTCCCAGGAATGTGAGCACGCCAAGTGGCAAGCGCGTGCTCGTTGTGGGTGCCGGCCCCAGCGGGTTATCTGCGGCTTACCATTTGACACTGCTGGGACACGAAGTAGAAATTTATGAAGCGGGGCCTGTAGCCGGCGGCATGCTGCATTTTGGCATTCCCGCCTACCGTCTCCCTCGCGACGAGTTGGACAAGGAAATCGCTCGCATCGAACAGATGGGTGTGAAAATTGTGCTCAATCACAAGGTTACTGATCTGGTGAAGGAAAAAGATAACGGTCGTTTTGATGCAGCGTTTGTCGCAATTGGCGCGCACATTGGCAAGAAGGCGAACATACCAGCGCGCGATGCGGGCAAGATTCTCGATGCGGTAACCTTTCTGCGGGATGTCGATTCTGGTAATGCCCCCAAGCTGGGCCGTCGTGTCGCCATCTATGGTGGTGGCAATACCGCTATGGATGTTGCCAGAACAGCTAAACGACTTGGAGCGGACGAGGCGCTGATTATTTATCGCCGTGACAGGGAGCATATGCCAGCCCACGACTTTGAGGCCGACGATGCCGTTGCCGAAGGCGTGAAAATCAATTGGCTGCGAACGATAAAGGAGATTGATGCGACGACCTTCAAGGTAGAGAAAATGACGATAGAAGACGGGCGACCCGTTGCCACCGGTGAATTTGAAACGTTGGAAGCAGACTCGCTGATTCTCGCGCTGGGCCAGGATACCGATACGGGCTTTCTGAGCGCAGTACCGGGCATTGAGTTCCAGGACGATGGCACCGTTGTCGTATCATCACACATGATGACTGGTCACGAAGGCATTTTTGCCGGTGGCGATATGGTGCCCAGTGAGCGAACGGTCACCGTAGCTGTAGGGCATGGAAAAAAGGCAGCGCGCTATATAGACGGCTTTCTGCGCGGTACGCCTTATAAACCGCCAGAGAAGCATCCCCTGGTCGGATTTGAGCGCCTGCATATCTGGTATAGAACCTTTGCGCCGCAGCGGCATCAGCCGGAAATAGCAATCGACGCGAGAAAGGCGGGATTCAATGAGGTCGTTCAGGGATTGTCTTCACAGGAGGCGCAATTTGAATCGCAGCGCTGTTTCTCTTGCGGGAACTGTTTTGAGTGCGATGGCTGTTACGGCGCATGCCCAGAGAACGCGATCATCAAACTTGGGCCCGGAAAGAAGTACACTTTCAACTATGATGCATGCACTGGTTGTGCAGAGTGCCATGAGCAATGCCCGTGCCATGCGATAGAATTACAATCCGAAGTACCGGGTGAAACCCGGTGAGTAAGATTACCCCCAATACCACAGCGACTATGGATGGTAATGAAGCCGCTGCGCATATTGCCTATCGCGTGAATGAGGTTTGTGCCATTTACCCGATTACCCCTTCCTCTCCTATGGCAGAGCACGCCGACGAATGGTCGGCGCAAAAAATCGCCAACATCTGGGGCAATATCCCGGATGTCATCGAGATGCAGAGCGAAGGTGGAGCGGCTGGAACTGCGCACGGCGCGCTGCAGACCGGCGCGCTGACGACAACGTTCACGGCGTCGCAGGGTTTGATGTTGATGTTCCCCAATATGTATAAAATCGCCGGCGAATTAACCAGTGCCGTATTCCATGTGGCGGCGCGCTCGTTGGCAGCCCAGGGCCTTTCCATTTTCGGCGATCATACAGATGTTATGGCTGTGCGTTCGGCCGGGTTTGCCATGCTGGCATCGAGTTCTGTGCAGGAAGCACATGATTTTGCACTCATCAGCCAGATGTCTACCCTGCAGTCGCGTATTCCTTTTATTCACTTTTTTGACGGCTTCCGAACATCTCATGAAATTAACAAATTAAGCCTGATTCCCGATGAAGTGATTCGAGAATTGATTGATGATGAGCTGGTGCACGCTCATCGACGGCGTGGACTTAATCCATCCAATCCCTTTATCCGCGGCACCGCGCAGAATCCCGACGTGTATTTTCAAGGCCGCGAATCAGTCAATCTTTATTATGAGAAAACCCCGGCTATCGTCCAGTCAGCAATGGATAGTCTCGCGGAAAGTACCGGGCGCTGCTACAAGCTGTTCGATTACTACGGTGCGCCGCAGGCAGAGCGCGTAATTGTTATCATGGGCTCAGCGGCCGAGACGGCGATAGAGACAGCCGATAGGCTCAACCAGTGCGGGGAGAATGTAGGCATCGTGCAAGTGCGGCTCTACCGACCATTCTCCGTAGCCTGCTTTCTTCAGGCATTACCCGCATCAGTGAAGTCGATTGCCGTTATGGATCGCACCAAGGAAGTGGGTGCAACCGGAGAGCCGCTCTATCAGGATGTGGTGACCGCGCTGGCCGAAGCCTGTGGCGAGGGCAGGCTTTCTGCCATGCCAAGAGTTGTGGGTGGCCGGTATGGCCTTTCATCCAAGGAATTCACGCCGGCAATGACAAAAGGCGTGTTTGACGAATTGAACAAAGATGCGCCGAAGAATCATTTCACCGTTGGTATTGTTGATGACGTTTCACATACCAGCATTGACTATGATGCGTCTTTCAGCATTGAGGCTAAAGATGTCACCCGAGCCATGTTCTTTGGCCTGGGAGCAGATGGAACAGTCGGTTCAAATAAGAACAGCATCAAGATTATCGGGGAAAGTACCGATCTTTTTGCGCAGGGTTACTTTGTGTACGATTCAAAGAAATCCGGATCCCAGACTGTTTCGCATTTGCGCTTTGGCCCGCGCGCTATTCGTGCACCCTATTTGATTGAGTCGGCAAACTTTGTCGCATGCCATAAATACAATCTTATTGAAAAAATAGATGTCCTGAAAAACGCGGAGCAAGGCGCGACATTTTTGCTCAACAGCCCGCACGATAAAGACAGTGTTTGGGACCATATGCCGCGCAACATTCAGGACGAGATCATTGCCAAAAGCATCCGTTTCTATGTTATCGATGCATCCAGTGTGGCGCAGGACTCCGGTATGGGCGCACGCATCAACACCATCATGCAAACATGCTTCTTCGCGCTTTCGGGCGTATTGCCCAAGGATGAGGCCGTCGCCCAGATCAAACATCACATTGAAAAATCCTACCTCAAGAAAGGTCGCGATGTTGTCGAGCTGAACTTCAATGTTGTCGACCAGGCTCTGGCGCATCTCGGCCAGGTTGACGTGCCACAGTATGCCTCGAGCGAAAAACAGGTAGTTCCTACTGTTTCGAGCCATGCCCCGCTCTTTGTTCGTGAAGTAACAGCAGCAATGATGAAGGGTGAGGGCGACAGGATTCCAGTAAGTATGTTACCTGACGACGGCACTTATCCCTCCGGGACGACGCGATGGGAAAAGAGGAATGTGTCTGATTCCATCCCGGTATGGGAGCCGGACGTTTGCATTCAATGCGGCAACTGTAGCTTTGTCTGTCCGCACAGTGTGATACGCGCAAAGTTTTATCACCAGCAACATCTTGAGCACGCACCGGCAACATTCAAGTCTGCCAGCATCAGTGCACGCGGTTTTCCGGAGACTCGCTATACCCTGCAATTCTATGTTGAGGATTGCACCGGTTGTAATCTCTGCGTCGAAGCCTGCCCGGCACATGCATGGCAAAATGGGGAAATGCTCGATCGCAAGGCCATTAATATGGCGCCAAAAGCACCTGTACTTGAAGGGGAAAAGCGCAATATCGAGTATTTTGAGTCGATTCCATTCCCGCAACCGGAAACGGTCGATTATTCCTCTATTCGCGGCACACAGTTTCTTGAGCCACTGTTTGAATTTTCCGGCGCCTGTGCCGGTTGTGGCGAGACGCCTTATGTGAAACTACTGTCACAGCTCTTTGGCCCAAGGTTGCTGGTTGCAAATGCTACTGGCTGCTCCTCAATTTATGGCGGCAACCTGCCTACTACTCCGTGGACAACAAACAGTGAGGGCCTGGGTCCTGCCTGGTCTAATTCTCTCTTCGAGGACAATGCGGAATTTGGTCTGGGATTTCGTATCACAGCAGACAAACACCTCGGTGTGGCCAAACAACTGTTGAGCGAACTGCGCGATGACATCGGGGCAACGCTGGTCGACGAATTGATTAACGCGCCGCAGGCGATAGGTGGCGAGATACGTCTTCAGCAGGAGAGGGTGGCCACGCTGAAGTTACGGCTGGCTGAAATCAATAATCCAAAGGCAAAAAATCTGCTCACTGTCGCTGACCAATTGGTACGCAGGAGTATCTGGCTGGTTGGGGGTGATGGATGGGCCTACGATATTGGCTCCGGTGGACTGGATCACGTCCTTGCCACCGGTCGCAACGTTAACGTACTGGTAATGGATACAGAGGTCTACTCCAATACCGGTGGCCAGATGTCAAAGGCAACGCCGACAGCGGCATCGGCCAAATTTGCCACAGCGGGAAAGCGAGTTGGTAAAAAAGATCTCGCTCTTCAGGCTATTTCCTATGGCAACGTCTATGTTGCACAGGTTGCTTTTGGCGCTAATCCGCAGCAAACGTTGCTGGCATTCAGGGAAGCTGAGGCATACGAAGGGCCGTCTATCATCCTCGCCTACAGCCATTGCATTGCTCATGGTATTGATATGGAGAAGGGGCTGCAGCAACAGAAGCTCGCAGTCGAGAGCGGCTACTGGCCTTTACTTCGCTACAATCCAGAATTGCGTAAGGCAGGAACGAAGCCGTTTGTACTCGATTCGCCGGCGCCCAAAATTGCCTTCAAAGACTACGCCTATAACGAGTTGCGCTACACAGTGTTACAGCAGACCAATCCTGACGAAGCTGACCATCTGCTGAACATCGCACAGCAGTTGGTTGATTTGCGCTGGAAAACCTATGTCGATATGGCGACAGCAGAAGCGACAGAGTTTCAGCCTATTGCTTGAAACACTGACAAAATGGGCTGCTCAATTGTTACTGGCAGATCCACGTTAGATATCAGCAGAAGGGTGCTGACAGCTTGATTTCTGAAAGCCGAAAGTTCGGTCGTGATTACAGCGCCAGACTTTCCGCTATTGCCCACTGCATAGCCCTGTTGAGGAGTTCCCGATATTCCGGGAGTTCGTACGTTGCCGGCTGGTGCCCTATAGCAGAATAAAATACCCGCCCCTTTTCCAGATAATGACACCACACCTGTGGATGCTCTCCTGCCATGTCATCGATCCAGCCAGGGGAAATTTCGCCTTTGGTAATGTAGGAGCTTTTATCGAGGGTGAGCAGGATTTCATAGCCTTTATTGCGCGGATTAGAGGCAAAGGCATACCACTCCTCGGTGGGTATAAGCAGGGGAGTGTCTATGTGCGTGGTTAACGGATGCGCCGAATCCGCCGCCAGTAGTAGTGCATCCTGAAGATGAGGATCAAGGGTATGCCCGTGAAACTGTGCGCCTATCAGCGTATTCACATACCAATCCCAGTCATAGGACAAGTCGCCTCCGGACCCGTGCACGCCCAACCACCCGCCACCGGACTCAAGCCACCGCCTCAGTGATTCGCGCTGTGCGAGCGTCAGAACATCGCCGGAGACATTGTTCCAGATGACCAGCTGGAACTTGTCCAGCACATGAGCCTCATGCACCTGGGCATCATCGGTGACGAAAACATCCCACCCATTTTCAGCAGCCAGATCGCTGAACACCTGGTCCGCCGCAGGTATCGCCTCATCATGGCGAAAGCCATTGGTTTTGTTGAAAATCACAACGGCGGGGCGGGTGAAAGCGGGTAACTGTGGAAGCATCGTTACATTTTCCCTTTTGAAGATGTGCTGGCTGAGGTAGACGTGCTTCTTCAGCGCCGATGACAAATTTATTCGCCACAGGCAGGATCGTTCATTATATTGGAAACTCGGAGTCAAATTCCCGTTGCACTTGGAAACATACAATGAAGAGAGTGATATGACCAGCATACCTTCAGGATATCCCACCGATCAGATAGAGGCCTTTTCCCTTCTGGCAACACGTGACAGGCTATCGATTGATGACATGAAAATATTGGCCTTATTGGAAGCAGCCGGTGAAACCTTTTATCTCGCTGCGGCTGTCGCGGTCGACAATCACGAAGCAAAAGAGCTGCTGGTGCGAAATGGACAGGAAGAGCGCGGCCATGCACACCGTCTGTTGAAGGCAATAGAGTTATTGGGCGGCAATTTCAGCCTACCTGCCGACGCAGACAACCCTTACATTCAGCCCATGGATTTGGACGGTATTATCAATGCCGATCTGCTCAACATCATACAACAGTCTGAACGCGACGGAGATCTGCAATACCAGGCTTGGGCCGATGCGGAGTCTAACGAGCAAGTGGCGAAAATACTCCGTCAAAATGGTACTGAGGAAACTCGCCACGGTGAACGAGTCGCCCAGGTGCTTGCGTTACTGTGTTGAATTGCGCCGAATATCGAGCCCGGTTTCGATCATCGTTGCAAGGCGGTATCACCCAATAAACCATCAGGTGCAAGTACTATCAAAACTCGCGTGGTATTGCTCATTCGAGTGTTGTGTGAGTTGGCTGCTCAGGAAGCCCTATGTCCTTGCCAGGAAAAGAGCTGTGATGCCGAGCGAGTAACATGACATTATAGTGCTACTACTGTAGATGAGTAATCCCGATGCAACGGCACATTTTCCTGATTCCCGGTTTCTTCGGTTTCGCAAACATTGGTGACTTTGTCTACTGGGCACCAGTGCGCCAAAAACTCGGTGAGCTGCTCGACGCGGCGCACATGCCAGCTCATATTCACTGCGTAAAGTCTTTGCCGACTGCCAGCCTGTGTGCGCGTACGCGCTGCCTTGTGGAAGCAATCGCGAAGGTTCGTCCGCAACCTGATTCCATCATTCATTTGATCGGGCATTCCACCGGCGGCCTGGATGCAAGGCTGGTGTTGGCGCCAGGCGTGGACCTGCAGACCAGAATCAATGTGGAGGCTATTGCCGGCAAAGTGTATTCCAGCGTGAGTGTCGCGACCCCGCACCGTGGCGCGCCAATTGCCTCATTGTTCCCGGGAATGCTCGGCCGCAATCTGCTCCGGCTGTTATCAATAATGACCATTTCTATATTGCGTGGTGCACAAATACCGCTGTCCTTGTGGGTCGAGATTGCGGGTCTCTTTGCGCTGCCATCCTCGCTGGGCAATGCTACCGGCACCCTGGCGAGCCAGCTATTTGAGCAGTTGCTGGCGGACTTCGATCCCGAGCGTCGCGCGCAGGTAGAGGAGCTATTGGGTGAGGTCCAGAATGACCAGTCTCTCATCGCGCAGCTGACAGTGGAGTCAATGGATTTATTCAATGCGCTGGCCGTTGATCGAGACAGTGTGTCCTACGGGTCTGTGATCACTCGGGCGCGACCTCCTGGCCTGGATACGTCAATCGAAATTGGCTGTGACCTGGTCGAGCAGGCCCAGCAGGCTTTTTACTACAGCCTTAGCCGGCTTTCTACAGGTTACGAATTTCCGCCCCCTGATGCGCAATACAAAAAGATATTGAGCAAACAGTTCGGTGAAGTTCCTGGTTCCGACGACACTGACGGCATTGTCCCGACGCTCTCCCAGCCATGGGGGCAATGCATCGCCGCAGCTCAGGCGGATCATCTTGATATTATTGGACACCATGGAGGTAGTCAGGATGATACCCAGAAGCACTATGACTGGCTCATTACCCGCAGCGATTTCCGGGAATCACAGTTTGATGAGCTGTGGAGTAAGGTGGCAGACTTCATCGCTCAGTCAGAGGCTGTGGCAAGGTAGTAGCCTGGGAAGATCGTGACGTACAAGCGTCGTAGTTATTATGCTGTCGCTCGTGTTCTGTAACGATTGGCGGGCCCGGTCGGTGATCAGGATATACTGACAGTTAAATACCTCGGAGTGAAACAATGATCTGGAGCAACAGCGTGAAATGCAAGGTTTCGGGTGTGGTAGCGCCTGGATTTGAATCCGTTAAACAGCTTTACCAAAACAATATGAACAACTGGGCGGAGGACAATACACAGTTATGTATTTACTACCAGGGCGAGAAGGTGGTGGACTTGTGGGCTTCGGCTACAAGCGACAGCAGCTTTTCTGCAGATTCACTTATCAATATTTTCAGTAGCGGGAAGAGCTTGGAATCTATTGCAATCGCATCGCTCGTTGACAAGGGGCTGATTAGTTACGATGCAAAGATTATAGATTATTGGCCGGAGTTCGGCGCCAATGGCAAGGAACAGGTGACTGTCGCCGATCTCATGCGTCACGAAGCAGGGCTTGCAAATTTTGACTGTTCGATGGAACTGGATGCGCTGCTGACAGAGAACATCAAACTGAACTCGGTTGGATCCATTATTGAGCAACAAAAGCAGGATTATCCCAGGGGGGATAGTGGCAGGAGGGAATACCACGCGGTAACCAGAGGCTGGATTGTGAACGAGCTGTTCAGGCGAGTCGATCCTGCCGCTCGCACCATTGGAGAGTTTCTGCGCCAGGATATCAATCCTCTGCTTGAGACTGAACTGATAGTCGGAGTAACAGAGGAAGAGCTGCCACGTATAAGCAAGGTAAAACCACTTGGCATCGGCTTTCAGTTTCTCGAAAGTTTAAAGCCTAAATTTCTGGGCAGGCGAATCGTCCATAATATTTTTCAGCTTATTGGCAGAATATTTCGAATACTGCCCGCAATTCGCCGAGGGTTAAAGTCACGCCCACCAGCACCGTTTAAAAATATGGATGGTATTGGTTCTTTCAACCAGAAAAATGTAGCAATGGGTGAAACTCCCTCCGCAAACACGCACAGCTCGGCAAGGAGTCTGGCGAAATTGGCGGCAATGATGTCAGCCGGGGGAACATTTCATGGCAAGACCTATTTGAGTAGCCAGGCCTGGCATGCCTTGCACGAGAAAGCGGTTGATGCCGATATGAGCGGGTTATTCCCGAGTCGTTTTACCCAGGGTGGGGTAAACGAGTTCACTCAATGCACTGCCGACAGTCCGACGCTGAAGCGGGAATTTAATGTGGGTAGAGAGGGATTTTACGGCTGGATGGGGTTGGGTGGCTCGATTTTTCAATGGCATCCCCATCTGGACATTGGTTTTGCCTTTGTCCCCACCTCACTGCATGTACTGGATATCCTCAATGAAAGAGGCAAGACATATCAGGCCGAGACATTGCGTTGTGTGCAGCTGTTGAGATCTAGCGCTGCAGATGGACAGGTACTGAGACGTTAACTGCCTCAGATTGATAGAGTTGGCGTCTGCTGCGAGGGGTAGTGCCACGCTGAAGTTGAGGCTGAATTTCAATAGCCGAACGTTTTCTCCATACCGTGTTCAATCATGTAATCGATCATACCTTTTGTTTCTGCCGTATCGTTGATACGAGGAAAGGCCTGGTCAGGCACTGCCACCCCAAGAAATTTACACAGCGGGCCCCACCCCTCTTTTACTTCATACGTCAGTAAGCGGTTCGCTGGAACGCCCGCCTGAACTTCAGCAATATGTTGCTTAAAGCGACTAACGAGAATTTCGCGGTCGTGCATCTGGCCACCGAACTTTTCATTTATCGTTGAATGCATAAAATTTGCCGCAACGGAACTGCCAAGGTAGTCGATCCACGGCGGTGAAAAGATGGTTTCCTGGGTTGATTCAAACCAGCTATCCGGGTCCCTAACCGACAGCAGCACCTTGGCGTCAGGATAGTAGTCCGCCAGTTCTTTCCAAAAGTTGCAGGCAGGAAAATCAACGGTTGCCCTGTAGGCACCAAAGATGGCGTCCCAATCCGGATTTCCTGCAGCAGCCTGTTCCCACAAATGGAATGCCCGCGGACCCTGAGGCAAGACCTCCACCATGTGGTAACACGGCGCAAAACCCAGTATCTCCAGGGCAGACTGTAGTGACTTCGTCCCAGTGCGTCCAAAACCTGCTCCGATAACTTCCAGTGCCATAATGCACTCCCTCGGTAATTTCTGTTGCAGAGTATAGACCGAAGATGCTCAATTGCTATGTTAAGCAGCTAGCGCCGGCAGAGTGCAGGCTCAGTGGAAACGGCCGCAGCCTCAGCCATTTGGATGGGCGGGTTCCAGATGAAAATTATCGAGCAAGAAGCGGTGGGCGTGCCAGGTATTCCAGTGCTCAGTCAGATAAATAATTTTGCCTTCATCGTTGAATTTCACAACAAAGCAGTAAACATTACAGTAGTCGCGGCCTGAATGTGTCTTGCTCTTTTGGGTGTGCTGCCTGACCACGAAGTCGCCATCAGCCAGCACCAGTACATCTTCAAAACGGTTGGTGGTCAGGTCGTAGGCGTCGATACCGTTTTTCAGGTTGCTGGGATCGCCGGAGCCAGACATAAGCCGGATAATCGCGTCGATGCCTTTGTGCTCGGTAGCACCATTATTGGCGACATGGGGCAATCCGTTCCACCACACCGCATCCCTGACAAAAATGCTGATACGGTCATAGCTGGCGTCTGCTTCAAACAGATTGTTAACGGTGTCGATATTGCGTTGTTGTTGTGCTGTGTAATGGCTCATCACACACTCCTTGCAATGATAAATGGATCGGGGCTTGACGGCCTACGCTTCAAACTGGTTCCAGCAGAGAACTTCGCTGGCCGCTTTTCGCCAGGCCCTTTTGAATTCCAGCCCGACCGTATAAGCAATCGGAAACATACCTACCTGCATGTATTGGCTATAGGGAATACCCAGCAGCTCCGCGAACTCCTGTTCCCGCCAGAGATGCGCAGTTGTCCAGGCGCTACCCATTCCCTTTGTGCGCAGGGCCAGAAAAAAACTCCACACCGACTGCAGCGAGGAACCCCACAGGCTGGCCTGGTAGAACACATTGGCGCCTTCAGTGCGACCGGCAATCAGCGGAAAGGCGATCATCGGCACATCCTTAAGGTGGTTGCGCAGGTAATCCACTGAGTCAGCGATGGACTCGTAACCCGGAATATGCGCGCCCATATAGTTCTCGCCGGTCTGGTCGCCCAGCAGCTGGACGAAATCGTTCATGGCGGCACTGTAGAGCCTGGCAATGGCGTGAATCTTTTCGCGATCATCGACGATCACCCACTTCCAGGTGTTCAGGTTGGAGCCATTGGGCGCTTGCAGTGCGATATCCAGGCATTGCTCGACCACTTCCCGACTCACCGGGCGGGTGAAGTCCAGACGCTTTCTGACGGAGCGGGTGGTAGTGAGTACATAGTTTGCAGAATCAAGATTGACGGTCATGGATGATCCCCTTGCTGAACTGCCGACGCCAGTGCCATAGCTATGCCCTCTCGGGCATTATGGCCTTCATCTGTTACTACGCCCTGTTTCCCCTCGAGTAATTGCATGGCAATGAATTCCTCGTTTGTTAACAACGATCAGTTACGTATCAGTATTGCGGCAAGGCGCAGTGACCACAATGGCATTTTCACTAGCGCTACTGCGCGTTGCATGAGCGATTCGGTCATGCACAGCCCAACTTGTCGCCGGCGCATTAAGTCTGGCGAGCTGTTGATCAGGACCGCGAGGTCGTGGATGTATTGCTGGGCACCTGATCAGGGCTGAACATTATCGGAAAGCAGCTAATCCTGATGCGAACATGTCAGCGCTCTTCCACAAGGCTGCGCATGGTAGCCAACTCTTGACTGACGTCGTCTGGAATATGCGTGCCGCTCGAACCCGTAAACAATACAGTGATAATGTCCTCGTATTCCGTAAAACACTTTTTTGCCACTGGGTTTTGCGGATAGTCGAGCACACACTGTTTGAGGTAGAGACCTGGGAGGGAGTCCAGCGACGGATAAAAGTAGCGACGTTCGCCAAATGACAACCAGTAGAAGATATCCGGTTTCAGAGGTGTTTGTGGATTCTCGTCCAGATATTCATACAGTACGCTGGAGAGCTGCAACATGTTGATCACTTTTTGTGGCAAGTCCAGGCTAAAGTCGCCGCCAACCCCCTCAACGAGCTCCGCTTCTGCATAGCTTCGCAAGTCCGCACCCTGTGCATCGGTGAAATGTGGGTACTTTTCATTCTTAACAGCATCCACGGCAGCAGCGAAGCCTTTGATCTGGTTTCGCAGCCGCTCTGGCAGTTGCTGGTTCTCACTGTTGCGTCGCAGTGCAATCGAGAGGCCTTCCATGTCCCTGGCGACTCGCACGTAATAGTAGATCTCCCTGTAAAGCGCGATCTCCAGATCGTCCGGCTGAATCTGGTTTCGCGGATAACCCTGTATGAGCTCCGCGTACAGTTTCATTGCGGCATCAAAGTTGCGAATAAGGAACAGGAACTCGGCCTCTTCAAATGGATTGGCGAGGACATGGGTTTGATTCGTTCTGGTGAACCGGGTTGATACCGCCGGTAACTGCGTATGACAGGACATACACACGCCCAGGGTCGATTTCAGGCTTGCAAGTGCGTAATCCTTGTTGCCCATGTCGAAGACGGCTTCGACTTCTTCCAGTTGTTGAGTCAGTACAGCACCTGACACCTGAAAACCGGTGTTCCTGATCCGCTCTTCGTGGTTCACCTGCCTGCTGAGGGACACCATGTTTCTCAGTGCATCAGAAATCTCCGGGGCATTCGCAGGATCGTTGAAACTTGACTCGGACGCTATCAAAGGCTTTAGAGCGAAGACCTGCTCCATCAGTTGATCCATGATGTCCCTGACCTCTGCCCGTACTGCGATGACGCAAGCGAGTGCTACCAAAAATATCAGAAAACTGCTCAAAGACATTCTAAGCAATAGCGTGCACTCCTTTATTGTGACTATGTATATGCCAGTCGCTGTTCAATCGGTAACAAGGCAACGGACACAGAGTGTAAGCGCAGACAGTTGTAAAAGTCGATGCAGGGCGGCAGGGCTCATGGCATCACCCATTTGCTATCCGATATCATCAGTTATGCCGGTCCACCTGGTTTGAAAGACAACCCGACCAGGCGGGCGATGATGATGGCCGGAAACAGCACGCCGACAGTGGATAGAAAGGTCGCGAGCATCTTGGCGGGAGTACTCACAGCGTAAATGTCGCCGAAGCCAACGGTAGTCAGTGAAGCCAGACTGAAGTATATGAACTGGACATAATCATTGTCCGTCCCGTTCAACACAACATTTCCGCCGATTGAAACACCGGTTGTGGTATTAATAACTTCCAGGGTCAGGGCCCCCATAAGCGCGAACAATAGGTAAACATTGATCGCCCCGATGATCCGGTAAGTATTCACGCTCTGGTCGCGAAATAGCAGCCGGAGGTTGATAAAAATAAATAGAAGCGAATTAGCAATTCCTATGACATTTTCCAAAACAAAAAATGAATAGGGATTTTCTCCGAAACGAATTATGCGCAAAGCCAGGTGAATGCTGAACAGAATTGCGGAGAGGGACATCAGCCTCACGCTGCGAGTCGAGAATATCCCTGAAAAAAACACGCCCAACAAAAGAATGTTGAATAGCAGTACCCCCCGACCACTGAGTTCCATGATAACCGGTAGCACGAATACTGCGGTGACAAGCATGATCAGCAAGGTGACGAAACTGGCGTCAGCCAACCAGTAAGACTGCAATTTTCCGATTAGTTTGCGCATACGAGGTACCGCCAGGTTAAATCGCCGAAACGCGTAGTATAGGCCGAGGTATAGTTATAAGTGTCTGCGCACAACAATCGTATCAGATGTCGAGTGTTCGATAGTGAGATCAATGACTGGCAGCAAATATCGGCGTGTGTATGGTAAGGCCACCATCAGCCCGTATGTTTTGGCCGGTGATATAACGGGCGGCATCCGAGGCCAGGTACGCCACCAGCTCCGCTATATCCTCAGGTTTACCGACCTCTGGCGTCAGTGTCTGCTCCTCGAAAGCCTTGAGGATTTCTTTCGGAAGATATTTTTCAGCCGCAGGCGTCATAATTAAACCGGGTGAAATGGCGTTACAACGAATTTTTTTGTCGCCAAATTGAGTGGCGACATACTGGGTCAGGGACATAACGCCTGCTTTGGCAACCCCATAGGCGGTGTTGGTGACATCCCCATAGACACCGCTGCTGGATGCCGTGTTGATAATCGAGCCACCACCACTTTCTATCATCAGCGGAATGGCAAACTTGCAGCCCATAAGCACACTCTTCAGGCAAAGTTTGAATGTGTTATCCCAGGTATCGAGGTCGAGATCGACGACATTCAGGTCCTTGCTGATATCGGTGGCGCCGACATTATTGTGCAGGATATGCAGGGCGCCATAGGTCTCACGCGTGAAGTTGAACAGCTGTTTAACGGAGTCTTCACTGCGGGCATCGAAAAACACGGCACTGGCCTTGCCGCCATCACTGCAAATACCCTCGGCAACCGCTTTCGCAGAGGCTTCATCATAATCAGCAACGACAACAGACGCGCCTTCACGTGCAAGCACCTGTGCTGTTGTCAATCCGATTCCGGAACCGGATCCAGTGACAACAGCCACCTTACCTTCTAATGTGTTATGCATAAGTCACTCTCTTCTCAAATGCGTCGATAGAACCATAATCGTCTCGCTATTGGAATCTCAGGGTCAGTGAGTTCTTCCGATGGAGCAGGGTGGTTGCTTGAGTCTGGATGGCTGATTTATGACGCATATTTCGGCTTGCGTGCCACAGCCTGCTGAAATCAGATTCGCCTGATCTGAAAAGTTAAGTTGTCGATACCCTCTCCGGACATATATCTTATGCTAGCCAGGAAAAAATAGGGACTACCATAATGACCGCAATTGTCGATGTCCTGTCAGCCGACTATCACAATGAGCTCTACAAGCGCTACGCGACGCTGCGCGAGCATCACCCCGTGTACTTTGATGCAAGCCGCAATATCTGGATGATTACCCGCTATGATGATGTGCGACATCTGTTACGTCATCCCGAGGGTACGCTCAATGCGGATACGGGCCACAGCTATATACCTTCCCTTGCGACCACCGATGGTGACCTGCACAGCCATATACGCAAAGAGGTGATTCAGCAGTTTTCCCGCGGTGTGGTGGAGCAGTTGGCTCCGCTCGTCAATTCGATGGTGGACGTTCTGTTCGCCGGCTTGCCAGAGCGTGGAGAGATCGATCTCTACGGTGCGGTGATCAGTCGTCTGCCGCAACTTTTCATGACCCGCTTTCTCGGCTTTCCCGAGGATAAAGTCGATCACTGGAACGAGATCGGGGACGTCCTCATGGGCGTCGACCCCGAGTCCACCAAGCACGCGGGGCCTGAAATAGCCCTGCAGGTGCTGGATGATTTTGCCGCCATGATAGAGCAGGTGCTTGAGGAAAAACGCCAGAGGCCCGGGGACGATCATCTAAGCTGGTTGGTAAAGCGGGAGGCAGAGGGAGCACTGACACGCAGGGAAACAAGCATATTTGCCAATTGTCTTGGATTCGCCGGTGTCGATACCACCCTCAATTTGCTTGGCAACGGCACCGGATTGCTGGCAGCCTTCCCGGACCAGAGGCGCAAGCTGATTGAGAATCCCGAGTTGCTGGATGGCGCGATCGAAGAGATGCTCCGCATAGAGCCGCCCGCCCAGGGACTGCCCAGGCGTCTGACAGATGATATTGAACTGCATGGCACCGTAATTCCCCGCGGTTCTGAAATCAGTCTCGTGTTCGCCGCTGCCAACCATGACCCCAACCACTACACCAACCCGGAGATGTTCGATATCGAGCGGGACAACAAGGATCATCTGGCACTGGGCTTTGGTTTACACAAGTGTATCGGTCAGCATCTGGCGAGGCTGGAGGCACGGGCTTATTTTCCTCGTCTGTTAGCGAAATACCCTGATTATGAGGTGATTGAATCCCGTTGGCGCCTGTCCCACTGGGCCAGGGGTTATGCTGCGTTGAAGATCAGGGTATAGCCGCCTCTGAAGATTAACGTGAACCTGGAATAGAGTATCCCGAATGTCACAGTGCCCCCACCTGTCCGTACTCAATCTTGCCAATTTCGACAAGGGAACGCCGCGTGATGCCATAGCGCGGTTGCGCCGAGAGCACCGGGTCGTCTGGCAGCAGGACGACGAACTGGGTGGCTACTGGCTGGTACTACACAATGAAGATATTGACCGCGTACTGAAGACGCCCGCGGATTTTACCAACAACTTTGGCCCCTTATTAGAGGATTTTCCTGAAGAAGTCCTTGAGATTCAGCAGCAAAGCATGACGTTTCTGGATCCGCCGCGCCATCGCAGTTACCGCTCGCTGGCCGATGTGGCATTTCGGCCCAGGGCGATTCGAGCACGTGAACAGCACCTTCGCTCAATGGCCGTCTCGGTCATTGATGGGGTGATAGACCGTGGGGAATGTGAGTTTGTTGCAGACGTTGCACTGCAACTTCCCATGCGCGCGATTTTTGGATTGCTGGGCGTGCAGGATGCGGATTATCCAAGGTTGGTCGAGCTGACGAACACGCTGACACTGGCCAACGATCCCGATTATGCACTCGATCGCGATGCGGGATTCGCAGCCTCCATAGAAGCCTATGTCTTCGGCCAGCAATTGGCGGAAGAACATCGTCAAAATCCGCGCGACACAATGACCATGGATTTGCTCAATACGCAGATCAATGGGCGCCGTCTGACCAATGAAGATTTCGCCGGTTTCTTTGTCAACCTGATTGTCGGTGGCATTGAGACCACGCGAAACACCACCGCCTGGCTGGTGTATGAGTTTATCCGCAATCCCCGGCAGTTTGCGCTTTTGCAGTCAAACCTCGCGCTGGTGCCCAATGCGGTGGAAGAAATACTGCGTTATCGCAATACGGTGGTTTATTTGCGTCGCACGGCAACGCGCGATGGGGAGTTCGCTGGCGAGTCGATTCGCAAGGGCGACAAGATGGTGTGTGTGCTGGCATCACCGGCAAGAAACGAGCAGTACTTCGATAACCCCGATGTCTTTGATATTACCCGTGATCCATCGTCGACACGTCGTCATTACCGCAGTTTCGGCGCCGGGCCACATTTTTGCATTGGTGTGCACCAGGCGCGCCTGATGCTGGAACTGGTCACGGAGCAGATTGCACAACGCATGACGAACTTGCGATTGCTGGAAGCTCCGACCCATTTTCGTTCCAATTTTATGGATGGCTTCAAGCGTATGCCGATTGCGTTCGATAAGATAACTCAGCCTAACTAGTCAGAAGATGCATTCTGGCATCTCGATACGCGCCCTGGCAGCCCAGTTACTTGCCGTAGCAGTAGGCTCCCTTTCCATCCCGATAGCCAGTAGGACATTTGCCCCCCACTTTGTTGATGACGTCCGGTGCCGACTTGCCGCTATAACAGTACGCACCTTTGCCATCGCGGTAGCCGGTTGGGCATTTGCCGTCGGTTTTGGATATGGCATTGGAACTACGTGATTTGCTGCCGTAACAGTACGCACCTTGCCCATCCCTGTACCCGGTTGGACATTTGCCATCGATTTTCGGCACCACGTCAGATTGAGCCAAGGCCAGGATCGGCAGGGTCAGCATCAGATTCACAGTAATGATCCGTAACATAGAGATTCTCCTTGGAGCTTATAGGATAGTGCAGAGTTGGCGATTGGTCTTGTTGACCGCTTAGTCCTGATGCACAGTGTCATCTGCATACAGCGAGGTTCCGATAGTATAAAAATGGCAGCGGAGTTCGGATGAATGATATTCGTTTGCTAATGTTTGGTTGCACGTACACCGGCAGAGCAGGGGGGCCTTTGAGTGAGCCTCCCGGGACTGCCAGGTCGTGTGATGGGTGCGAGCAACGCGGGCAACACTCATGTCGTATATCACGAGGGTGCGCTCTACGAACATTGGGAAGGCGGTGAAACCTATGAGATCGACCCGCGCACGAGTACGCTTTGGACCTTTTGGCATGGTCTACGGGCGCTTCAACAAAATTCGCCTGTGCGCCATAGACAAACACGGCAAGGCGAATCATGTGTAAGTCAGCGGCGCAGCATACTTGGTACACTGTCCAGCCTGGCCAGGGTGCTGAGTATCTGGGATGGGCATAATTTGGCTTATTTCATACTACCTGCGCGCAATATTGGAGCCTGAAAGCGGCGATACAACCACTGTCTACAGGAGTTTACTTTGGACAGTACCGGCATACATCAAATACTTGAGTCGATTCCCGGCAGCGCTCAAGGTGCATCCGCATCACTTTGCGAAACACATATCTCCTGGGTGATACTCTGTGGTGATGTTGCCTACAAGATCAAGAAGCCGGTGAATTTCGGATTTCTCGATTTTTCCAGTCTGGCGCTACGTCGCCATTATTGTGAAGAGGAGTTACGGCTCAATCGACGATTTTCACCGGAGCTCTACCTGGCTGTGGTGCCCATTACGCAAGAAGGGGGGAAAGCGGTTCTGGAGGGAACGGGCGTGCCCATTGACTACGCGGTGAAGATGCGTCGCTTCAACGAAACACAACTACTCGATAACATTGCGGCACGGAATGGCATGGACATGACCCTGCTGCGCGCACTGGCGAGGGAGTTGGCTGAACTTCACAAAAAGCTTCCCGTCTGTCAGCCCGATCCCCGGAGCGATGAACCTGGTACACCAGCAGCGCTGCTCGCTGCCATCAGACAAAACTTTCAACAGGTCCGTCACTACCCTTTAGCGGAAGCACAATTGTTGCAACTGCAGGCCATCGAGCAGTGGTCACTGCAACAACATAGCGAACTACTGCCTCTCATGCTGCAACGCCTGCATGATGGCATGGTGATCGATGGCCACGGCGATGCGCATCTGGGTAATATCGCGGTGATAGACGGAGCAGTGCGGCTGTTTGACTGCATTGAGTTTAATGCGTCCTTCAGGATTATGGACAGTATTTCAGAGATCGCCTTTCTCTCCATGGATATGCACGCTCGTGGTTACCAACACGCATCACATCGCCTACTGTCAGATTATCTTGAATACACTGGTGAATTCGCTGCATTGCGCCTGTTCAGCCTCTACACGTGTTATTTCGCCATGGTGCGCGCCAAAGTTAACCTGCTAACTGAATCCTTGCATGACACTGCCCTCACAAACACCAAGGGCTACAAGGAATTTCTGCGCTATCTCGCACTGGCACAACTGTGCACGCAACCGCGCCGTACTTTTCTCGCTATCACTCACGGTGTGTCTGGTAGCGGAAAATCCACCATAGCGGGTGCGCTGTTAGAACTCAGTGGTGCAGTGCGTGTTCGCTCAGACGTGGAACGAAAACGACTGGCAGGCCTGGCACCAGAGCAACGTAGCAAGTCGTGGGAAAAAGACGCTCTGTACAGCACAGACATGACGCGCAAGACTTTCTCCCGACTCGAAATAATGGCGGGTACGATAATTGAAGCCGGCTTCCCCGTTATCATAGATGCTACCTTTTTGCACCGCGACGACCGGGAGCGATTTCACAAACGGGCAAACCAATTATTGGTACCCTTTGTCATAATCGACTGTGTCGCACAACACGATGAGCTGTATCGCCGACTGGTCGAGCGCGAGCGACAAGGTGCGGATGCATCAGAGGCGAATGTGGCAGTGATGGAAGGGCAATTGGCTACCGCTCAGGCACTGACGCCAGAAGAACAGGTCTTCTGTTTGCAAGCGCATTCCGCTGACGATGCAGCGGCACTCTGGGAACGGCTGCAGAGCCGCTGCTTCGGCTGAATCCGCTTTTGAATCTCACGTTACGGGCAACTTTACCTGCCGACATTGCTGGAGTCGCGCCTGGAAGAATTGAATACCCAAGGCGGCAAAGAAAGTCTGGTGGAAGATCTACAGCGGCAATTGATATCCCTGAAGGAGAGCGTTAAAGCGCTTGGCGAGGGAAAATGAGGTCCGCTTCTGCAAGATTACCAACGCGATAGCGACTGGGTATCTGACGCCAACAGTGCGGTCGTTTTAGCAGAATAGGGAGTGCTGCCTCTAACTAACCGTCGCTCTTTTGCAATAGGATGTTTTCACCGCGAACTTCTCCCGTCTGTGCAAACACCCGGATCCTTTCCAAAGGCAAGCCTGTGCCGATTTTTACCAGCACTTGCCCGTCCTTGCTTTCTGCGGTGATGATGGATGTGCTTTTCTGATTGACATGAAATACCCCCGACGCTTTTTCCGCCTGATCAAGGAGAATGAACAACTCAAGCGGTGTGTCATCCCTGAGTTCACTGGTGCTTTGTACCACTGGTCCAAACGGAATTATGGAACCTCCCCTCAGCCAGATGGGTATTCTGTTCAGCGGGCAATCCCGTGTGATCCATTGCCTGCTACCGGAAGATTCCTTGCTGAAGAAGTCGTACCACAGCCCCTCGGGAAGATAAAAGGTTCGGTGTCTATCCTGGCGCATCACCGGTGCCACCAGAATACTGGTGCCGCACATAAACTGGTCATCAATCGCATGCACTGTGCGATCGTTCTGGTAATCGACAACCAGGGGCCGCAGCAGGGGAAGGCCTGATGCCGCGCTGTCGATAGATTCGCTATAAAGGTAGGGTATGAGCTGATAGCGAAGGTTGAGGTACTCTCTTAGTATGCCTTGCGCCTCTTCAGAGAATTGCCAGGGTTCCCGGAAAGGGTAGCAGCCGTGGTAACGCAGGTGAGACTGGAATATTGAGAGCTGGGTCCAGCGTATCATCAGCTCATCAGTGGGTTCTCCCACAAAGCCGCCGGTATCCTGGCTCCAGTAGGTGAATCCGGAAAGGCCGTAGCCCAGTCCGCCGCGAAGCGAAGCCTGCATTGCGCCGAAGGTGGAGGCGTTATCACCGCTCCACTGTACCGGGTAGCGCTGGGAACCGGCATAGGCGCTGCGTCCCCAGACCATGGCGTTATCCTCACCATGCACTTCCCGGGTAACTTCATAAGCCGCCTTGTTGTAGAGCAGTGGGTAGACATTGTGCAGGGCGTGGCCACTACCGCCGGCAAACTGCATGGTGGGTTGTATCCCTTCACCGAAATCGGTCTTGATCACATCCACACCGGCTTCGAGAAGCGGTTTGATAAGCCGGTTCTTGTACCAGGTGATCGCTTCGGCCTTGGTAAAGTCGATGGGAGCCGCTTCATACTGTCCGCAAAAGGAAAACGGTACCGTGCAAGTGGCAAGCAGGTGCTTGTCACAGGCTTCTTTCCAGGGAGCGGTCCCCTTCAGTATATAAGGCTGTTGCCATAAAGAGAGCCGGAAACCCTTGTCGTGTAGGTTGCTGCACATGGCTTTATGGTCAGGAAAACGCACCGGGTCGAACTGCCAGTCGCATTCCCAGTCGTTGGTAAACCAGCTCACATCCAGGTTGATCACATCGGCGGGGAATTGCTTTTCTCGCAATGTGTTTGCAACGTCCATAATCTCTTCTTGTGATCTATAGGACATTCTGGAGATCCAGGTGCCGAAAGAGAATTTGGGCGGCACGGGGGAGCGGCCGGTCAGGCTGGTGTAGTTGTTAAGAACTTCCCTGATGTTTCCGGCAAAGAGGTAATAGTCGAGCTTCTTTTCTTCTACGGCGACCTGGACCTTGGACTTCTCTTTCGAGCCTACCCAGAAAGTCATCGGGTGTGTCTGATTGAAAAAGACACCGTAGCCTCGCGTACTGACATAAAACGGCACGGTTTTGTAAACACGGCCGGTGGAGTTTCCGACGCCTTCGGTAATCCAAAGGCGCAAGGTTTCCCCCACCTTATTGATGGGGCCAAAATGCTCTCCCAAGCCGTAGATAGATTCATCGTGGGTCAAGTCAAAGGCGTTCACTGCGTACCAGTGCTTGTGGCGCCTGTCGCGGACAAAACCCATGGGATAGGAGTCGTAGGTAATACCAAAGTGATTATCAGTCTTGCCGCCACTGCTCGTTATCCTGTTTCCATCCTTGTCATAGAGCTCGATCCTGAAATCAGTCTTGTACACATGCAGGTTCAGCTTGCGTGTTTGCAGGCGATAGCAACGTTCGTCTTCAATCAGATACACCTTGCAGCTTTCGTCCCTGATGTCATTTGCGACCATGGGCGTGAACGACTCATCAAAGTTGTGGTCTTCCTGCAGCCTGACGCGGCAAACGTCATCCCTTGGGATATCGATACGCAGTTTCAACAATGCGGTGGGTGTCTTGCCGTCAATTTCATAGACATGTTTGTAAAAATGCTCAGGGCTGATCAGGTTAAAGATATTGAAGGCTTGAGCCTGAAATAAAAATTGATTGTCCTGTTGTTGTACGAGTTCTACATTCAATACCGATTGAGAGGTCCTCAGAAGCAGTTTTGGAATAGCGGTAAATGCGCCCTGCAGGGGACCCATGTCATCCAGGGGATGATCCGTTCGACCGAAAGACACCCTGTGTGCGAAGTCATCAAGATGATTCTCCAGATTGCTATGCTTCCTGAAGGTGCGCAGGAAGAGAATAGGGTGCAGGAAAATATTCTTTATCAGCAGCCAAGCTGAGAGTTTGATATCCGGGCAGAACGCTTTTGAATATTCAGCTTCGGTTTTTTCTGGAGTCATTGATCACCAACTCTGCTATTCATCGGGTGAGAACGCTGAAGAAGTTTAATTCAAACCGCTGACGACCGTTGTTTAATGCATATATTGCAACTATTGGAAATAGCCTGTTAGCTGCAACGTATTATCAAGAGAAACGTACGTAGCACCTCGAAGTACCCGGTCGAATGCGCCATAGTTCTAAAAAGGTATGTCATCATCCTCGAAATCCGTTGGCATAACATGGGGTCGAGCGGACGACTGCTCTTTTTCAGTAAATGCGGTTGCGTTTCCTGAGGTAACGATTTTCCATCCCTGGAGATTATTGAAATAGCGTCCGTTGTACTCGCGACCACGGATATCAAAGGTGACGGTAACTTCCTGCCCCACCTGAAGGTTGTCAAGCAAGGCTACCTTATCCTGGACAAATTCGAGGTTGATTTCCTGAGGGTACTTCCCGTCTTCAACAACAACGACCATTTCCCGTTTGGTGAATCCGCTATCGAAGGTTTGTACTGGCTGAATGAGCTTCACTTTACCTGTCAAATCATATGCCACTAAATCAACTCCCTGTTATCAATACCTGACCCAAATAGCGGTTACAGTCTAGCCCTCCACCACTGCGTTGTGTAGCGTTTGCTGGATGGGAGTGATCTGCTTACCGCTAATCTGCTGTATTGGCAGTGTAGCGTCAGTCGAGCGCAAATAATCCCTTCATGGCACCTGCCAGCAGTATCGCAAAACCGCCAATCTCAGCGGCAGCCAGCATCCACATAAACACCTTCATCTGCACATTGGGAATGGTAGAACTGCCAAGCACATGAGGTTTCTGAAGCTGATTGTCTGTGTCGCGCAAATAGCCATGTACTGCATAGGAAAACACTGCATTCGCAAAGAATGCGATCGGTGCGAGTGTTGCCCAGAAATTGACAGCAGGGGACCATACCGACAACTCAACGAACTTGGCCAGGACCAGGCAAGCGAAGCTATACATCAATGCAGCGCGGTGGCACACATCGACATACACTGGAGCCTGCGCATTGTCGCTGCGTGCGATGCAGATGTATTTCCACAGCCCGGTAAGTAGCCCGGTCAGGAAGAACAAACCGCAGGCGACAATTGCCAGTTTGAGTGCCGGTTCCATAGGAGATCCTCGTTCAATCAGGGTGGCGCACCAGACTACAATAGAATTCAGGCATCGTCCTGACTTGAGTTGACCCTGCGCAGGGTATCGACAACTCAACTGGCCAGGTTCAATAGAGTCGGCGGCTGCACAAAAACGCCACCGGAATCTCAGGATAGGCGCGTTTTCAGCATGGAGCAGGGCAGTCGCGTGATGCAAGGGACCCGATTTCCCTCAAAAGTAATCTACCCCCGCGGAGTCATTGTTTTGTACACTTGTCGCTCGACATTGTCTGTGCAGGAAGTAAGTGATGGCTGCCAATCTGAAGTTTTTGTTTCGAACTGTTCCGGTACTGTGTGTATTGGCGACGCTAGTGGCTTGCAGTGACAGTTCGGACCAGAGTGTCGCATCAATTGATGCGCCGGATAAGCTTGGTGCGTTCGGCGTTGGCCATTCCTCATTTACCGCGATTGATGCGATGCGGGATAATCGCTCACTGTTGGTCGACGTGTGGTATCCGGTTGATCCGCAAGACCGGCGGGAATCAGCACTAACCACCTATCTTCTTGCACCGGGAATTGGTCTTGGATCGGAGGTGGCAGTGGACGATTTGCCAGTATCGAACCGTGAGAATCAGACTTTGTTGGTTTTCTCTCACGGATACGGTGGTACTAATACCCAATCTGTGGAATTGATGGAAATGTTGGCCAGCCATGGATTCATTGTCGCGTCTCCGGTGCACACTGGAAATTCGCAGTCCTCAAATACCGACTCCTTTGACGAGGCAGCGGGAAACCGTGTTCCCGACGTGTCCTTTGTCATCGACACGATGATTGACCGTAGCCAGCAGACAGGAGACCGTTTTTACAATCGAATTGATGGCCAACGTGTGGGCGTCGTCGGACATTCATTTGGCGGAATGACGGCCATAGGCATGGCGGCGGGTTGGGCTGGAGCTTCACCTGACCCTCGGGTTGTCGCCATAGTGCCTATTTCTGCTGTGATTGATGCACAGTTACAGAGTGACACGAGAACAAGCCCGAATGCTGGTTTTACCGCAGCACAGCTTGGCAGCATTACCGTGCCTGTAATGCTTATTGGAGGAACAAAAGACGTCGATGTATTCATTGAAAATAATCGTATTGCTTTTGAACAGCTAACGAATTCACCGAAGGTTTATAAGGTGGATATTATTGGGGCTACTCACACCCATTTCGCCAATGTCTGCGCTATCGGAAACCTGCTTATCGAGCTGGGAATTACCCAAGCCACGTGGCCTGCAATCGGTGCAGAGGAACTGCTGGAGCCGTATGCAATGACCTGTAGTGCAGAGGCGTTTCCCATCGAGGAAGCAATACGCCTACAGAATCTTTTTGTTGTCTCTTTCTTCAAGCGCTATCTCCTCGGTGATACCGGCTATGACAGGTATCTCAGCAGCGAATATGCCGATAGCGAGGCAGCTGCAAAAATATCCGTAAAGTAATCTGTCACCCTGCCATGCGTATTGCCCACCCGTCATTGAGCGTGCGCTTGCGGACATCAAGCCAGATCAAAATCTGGCTACCTGGCATCCCGATACACCCCCCGACCAGACCGCCTTTTATAAAGCCGATGTATAGACCCTCTCTATACTGGCACAACATTCAAGTGCTCTAGCCCACGAAAGGGGCCTGTGCTCCACCATCGGGGTTTCTCTCCAGCCAGTTCGAGTCTGTGCCATCGGCGCGTCACTGCTCTGAGCATCACCTCGGCTTCCATCTGTGCGAGTGCCGCTCCAAGACAACGATGCGGGCCCACGGCAAAAGATAGCGGGGCCGCTGCTCTTCGTCGTATGTCGAACTGGTCGGGTTCAGTAAACATCGCTGGATCACGGTTGGCAGCGGCCAGCAAGACGAGCACTGGTGTCATAGGCGCTATGGGCTTGCCAGCAAGATCGGCTTCTTTCGTCGGAATACGGACCACATAGAGTGTAGGCGTCTCGAATCGGAGAAATTCCTGGATCGCACCGGGAACAAGTTCCGGTTCCACTGCAATCGCGGCGTAATCATCTGGATGCTGGAGTAGTGTGAACAAGCCATTGGTAAAGAGATCTCGTGTCGTACGATGACCTGCGGAATAAAGAGTGACAATCAGGCTAAGTAACTCCTCACGGCTGAGCGTCTCCTGGCCATCTTCGGCGTGCAACATCGCCGTCAATAGATCCTCCCCTGGCTTTTTTCTCCGTTCGTCTGCCAAGCTACCCGCGTAGGCTGCGAATTTATCCGCAGCATCAAGCCCGCCTTGGAGGACTGCGGGGTCTATCTGGGTGCTGAGTAGTGGTGTGACGGCCTCGGTCCATTCCGTCAACATGTCGCGGTCAGCGAGCGGAACACCCAGCATCTCGGAGATCACAAGGGAGGGGATCGAGTGCGCTAACCCTGCTCTGAGGTCGATCGAATCGGCACCATTGGCGAGCTGCTCTTCGAGACCATCCAGACACTTCTCCGTCTGTGCCTGAACCCAAGGCAACATTTCGCGTACCCGCCTGCTTGTAAACGCGCGCATGATCAGTCGCTGGACTCTGGGATGATCTGGCGGGTCCAGGAAATTGATTCGATGGGCTAGCTCATCTCGAGCGGCTCCCGGTGGCAGGTTTTGTCGATAGAAATCTGCGATCGGTGCGGACAGGAATCGTCGGTCTCGCAGCAACTGGTCTGCCAGGTCGTAGCCGCAAACTACGTGGAAACCATTGTGTGTCGCGATATCCTTCGCGACACCATGAAGCATCGCAAATGCCGGGTAGGGATCTTGCATCTGAGACAGGAGTGATAGATCAAATTCTTCTGGATTGGTAAACATAGTGATTTCGCCTATGTCGCTTCCGCTGAGGCCATTTTGACCCTGTCGAGGAAAGTTTCCGGTACAGGAACCACACATTTTTGCTGGTAATCGAAGAACAACAGTGTTGTCACCACTCGCGCCATCTCACGATCCCTGCTCAGGTTGCCGATGCGGTAAACCAGTTCGAAGCTTTTCTCGCGCAGATTGTCCACCGCCAACTCAACGAGTAGCTCGTCACCATAGGCCGCCTCGGCAAGGTACTGTACCTCTGAATAGGCCATGATCAGCCCCGCATCCTCGAAGGCAGTGGCATCGTCATAACCCAGGTGGTTGATGAACTGCAGTTGGGTTTCCATGGCGATAGGTAGCACGCGATCTGCGCCCAGGTGATTGGCTGAATTCACATCAGAATAGAGAACCCTGTATTGGCTGGAAAAAATAAACTGCGGTGGCAGGGTTATGGTCTTTCTGGTCATTGGCATCTACTCGGGGGAAATCGTTTCAGGACCGAGCGGGAGTCGCGAAGCGTTCGGCCATTACCTGAGCATCTGGGCTGCGAATGTTGCTCCCCGGATTTACCGACATTATCCCGGCTGAACACGGGCCAGTCCAATCAACACTTACGCGTCCAGCCGGATCTCCACCAATATCAACTGTTCAGCAATAGCCGCCAGACTTCTCTCGACGATTTTCTTCTTAGCATCGAGTTCCAGACCGTAGACCTTCGCGTCTCTGGGCAGCGCGTGGATGAAACGGCGCACCCCATCCCGCAAGGCCTCGCTGTCACCTTCGAGTACTATCGCGGTGCCCGGGTAGCGCTGTCGGGCGATCTCCATCTCCACCTTTACTCCGTCCCCCCGGAGGTTCAGCCACCACCGCGTACTGTGGTTGGAGAGAAGGCGCACAATATTACCTTCCCGGGTATAGCTCAGTGGAGTGCTGAGCTTACGGCCGCTTTTGCGTCCGGAGAAGTGGAGGATACCGATATTGTGGCTGGTAATACCGTGCAGAGGCGAGCGAAGCAGGCTGCGCATCACCGGGTTGAGAACGTAGCGGTAAAAGCTGTTGCTGGAACTCATAAAGTCATAATTACTCGTGTGTGCTTGATTGTCCATTCCACTTTAGTAGGGCGGCCCCTGGCCTAAGCCTCGCCGGAAACCTGATCGACGTACTCTACGAAATCCTGGTTGAACCGGAATTTGGATTTCTGCCAATACATCTTTCCACCAGCGCTTGTGAGAGTACTTTTTATAAACCCGCGCGCAATCTTGGGATTAGCTGTATTTTGAGAGAAGATGGCTTGCCAACCAAAGAACAGCTGATCCTGAAGCATTCTAAAACGTAGCCTGTCATCGGCGTCCAAAGACTCCGGATCGAGTAAGCCGCGCCTGTAAATGGAAGCTACGTCTTTGTTTTCGATCAGGAGAGAGCGCCAACGATCGGCGTCGTCCTGAATACCCCTGAGTTCGGAAAGCTTCAATAATGAGGTGCTCTGGCGAATCTGCAGCGCCAGATATATCAAGGTGATGATCGTTGCTATAGCTGCGAGAAAGTCACCCAGGTTTCCCAGTTCTTCAATTGTCATCATCTAATTCCCAGACGTTTTATATGAGAGCAGGATAGCTTCTATTC
Organism: Halioglobus sp.; assembly: GCA_041396025.1. Lineage (GTDB taxonomy): Bacteria > Pseudomonadota > Gammaproteobacteria > Pseudomonadales > Halieaceae > Marimicrobium. Next base: position 748,899 of record JAWKZL010000001.1, read on the forward strand.
GTCAGATTCGCATCGATCGAGGCAGCGGTAATTGCCCGAATGGACATTGGTGGAGCACGCATTGGTCCTGAGGAGTTAAGTTGTCGATACCACAACCTACCGGTGTAAATCCGCTTGTCTATATCTCGAATTCCATACATATTGCCCTTTTGTGGCAGATCTACGATCGGTAAGGAGTGTCATCTATGCATGGATCACAATGGATTCGACTATTCAATTCTGCATGCGCGTTATGTGGCTTGCTGGCCCTGGTCGGCTGCAGTGATGGTAATGACACTGTTCACAGTACGTTCGAGGGCGAGAGCAGGATCACGATCTCGGGTGAGGTTCCCGAGGGAGACGAGACCCACTTCTTCCTGTCCTTCGAGGTGCCGGCGGGCGTAGCCGAGATCGAGATCCACCACGACGACCTCTCCGACGCAAACATCCTGGATTGGGGTCTGGACGACCCGGTCGGGTTCCGGGGCTGGGGCGGTGGCAAGTCGGAGCCCGCGATCGTAGGTCGTGCGGCGGCCTCACCGAGCTACGTTCCCGGGCCGATCCCGGCCGGCACCTGGGAGGTGGTCGTCGGCAAGGCCAAGATCGTCGAGCAGCCCGCGCGTTACGACGTCGAGGTGATACTGCGCGACACGGCGACGCTTGCGCCGCAGACCGAGCGACGCTCCTACGAAGCGCCAGCGGCGCTCGAGTCCACCGCGCGCTGGTACGCGGGTGATTTCCACTCGCACACCGTGGAGTCTGATGGCTCCCCGACGATAGACGAGCTCATTTCTTTCGCCGAGAGCCGCGACCTCGACTTCGTCCTCATGTCTGAGCACAACACGGTGAGCCAGCTCAGCTGGTACCCGGCGGCCCAGATAACCACCCCGGTTCTTCTCCTGCCCGGGATGGAGTTCACGACCTACGCCGGACACGCGAACACCATCGGTACCACCGAGTGGATCAATCACCGCATCGGGGTCAGAGGCGCCACCCTTGAGGACGCGATTGCCAGTACTCACGAGCAAGGCGGCCTTTTCTCCATCAATCACCCGCTACTGAACGTGGGCGACCTGTGCATCGGCTGCGGCTGGCAGCAAGACGTCGCGCCAGACTCGATCGACGCGGTCGAGGTTATGGGGGGCATCTTCAGCGGCGTCCCCTTCTGGGAGGACCTCCTTGCGCGCGGGGGACACGCGGCCGCGCTGGGCGGAAGCGACGATCACCAGGGCGGCAACGGCGATGGGCCGCTCTACTCGCCGCTGGGGAGGCCCACCACGCGGGTCTGGGCCGAAGAGCTGAGCGTCGCGGGTATCCTCGACGGGATTCGCAACGGCCGCACCGTGGTTCAGATCCGTGGCCGCGACGGCCCGATGATCGAGACCGAGATGGAAGGACCCCGAACGCGAGACACGGTATTCGCCGACAAGAGCACGCTGCGAGCAACCGTAACGGCCTCCGCCGGCATGTTTCTGCGAGTGTGGAAGAACGGCACCCTCATGACGACTGTTGAGGTCACGGGTGATCCCTTCATTCACGAGGTCACTGTTGAAGCGCCCGCGACCGGCGAAGACCGCTACCGACACGAAGTCCTCGACGGCAACGCTCTGGTCGCACTCACCAGTTACGTCTGGCTGCGGCGCGCACCCTAGGGCCGACGGTAAGACGCCGTGCTACCGGGATTCAAAGGTGAGTGCGTGGACACAGTGGCGTCGGGTGATCGTAAATGCAGTTCTGCTGCGAGGAGCGAGCGACTGCCACCGGCTTTGGCCGAGCAGCAATAGGCCGGCAACTATCAGCGCGAAAGTTCCAGGTAGCGGAACCGGAATAGTAGCGTCGGCAACGGTGAGAATTGGCGCCGCATTGAACACCAGCGCGTCAGATCCACTCTCGATCTCCCCCAGGCCGGGAATATTGATGATGTCTACGGTAGGCGTCCAGGTGAGTCCCAGCCCCATTAGCCCCGGCGAGGAATTGATCAAGTCTACAGCGGCGCTGCTCAATGTCAGGTCGTATAAGCCATTGAGAGGTCCCGAACCTCCCAGTGTTCCCAATGGCGTGCCACTCTCGATCGCCTGGTATCCGTAACCGAGCCTGGTAAATGCAGCTTGCACCAGCGGTCCGCCAAGAAAAGCGTCTACTGAAGTAATCCGCTGGGTGCCGGTCGGAATTGTCGCCAGACTCTGTGCATCGACCAATTCCAGGCCGGTGACCGTCAGATTCGGGACCGCGAATCTCGCGTACGATAGATCAAATCGAATGGTCGCAGACTGGGCAACGAAGGGGAGCACCGGTACATCAAACAGCAGGTATCCCAAACCGAGCGACGTGGTTCTGAGTTCACCAACGGGGCTAAATGGGTAGTATTTCAGGCTTTGCAGTGGATTAGTGGACGTCAGGGCAAGCTGCGAACCGCTGCCTACGAGAACAATGTCCGTCCAGTCAATCGACCCGGTTCCGGATGGGTTCAGCGAAAGAACCCCGGCAATGCCTGCGCTGGACGTCAGGCTCAGCAGACAGCAAAGCACCGCCTTGCAAAGTATTGCCAGGTTAAATTGCCGAAATTGATGGAATCGCCGCATGATCAGGGCATCGACAAGACGTCACAGTCGAGTCTATCCACCACCCTCTCCACCGTATTGCCATTTATCAGGGCCGAAAGGCCTGAGCGTCCGGAATTGCCGACCACCACCAGGCTGGCATTCATTTGCCTCGCATTTTCGACAATAACATCCTCCGGTTCGCCCATGCGGATATGTACTCTATCGCTTTCAAGTCCATAGTTCCTGATCAGGGCATTCCGGTCAGCAGCCGAAGATAAGTCCTTATAGGCACTTATAAAGTGAACTTCGGCCATGTTGTTGTCCATCACTCGCCGACTGAAATCCAGAATCCGCTGGTTGAGCTGCTCATAGGTGGCTTTCCCTTCACGCACACCAATGGCGGCGAGAACTTTACGACTGTCTGGCACGCCGCCTGCCTTGACGAGCATGACCGGACACGCGCATTCACGTATCAATGCCCAGTCAGATGTTCGGTTAAAAATGCGTTGTCCCGGCGTATGCGGGGTGGACGATTTGAGCACAACATCCGCAGCGTTTTTGATCGATGCGCGTACTACAGCCTTGCACCAATCCTCGTCCCATTCGACCTCGGTAGTCACATTGAGCCCCTTGGCTATCAGCGGTGCAACCTCCGCTAGCAAGATTTCCTTTTGGCGATCGATCAGGGCGCGCACCATAGCGGTTTTTTCCGTGGACTTTGGAATATCAGAATAGATACAGGCAAAAACATGCACGTTCACGCCAGTTTCACTCGCAATCAATGCCGCTCGTTCCAGCGCCGGCTGTTCCCTTCGCGTGGGATCGTACACTACAAAAAAGTTCCTGAATTCCATACATCACCCCTTGCCCATCGCGGGCTTCTACCCAGATTCTATAAGACCGAGTTTTTCTAGAATGCACATTCTAAAAAGCATCAAGAAGCGACATTTCAACCTTGTATTTGATCTGGATCACGTAAGCCGCCAGGCCAAGCTGCGGCCCCAATGACGCAAGAGTTGATATTAGTCATCCTGGGCTGCCCGACGATGGCATAGCCGGGCGCCGCGTTCCGCCTGTGGTGTAAAAAAGTTTGGAACGCTATCAGTAGAAGATTGAAACGAAAGCACCGAGGCTGCGGCGAGACATTCTACTATTCACCCTGCTCGAACGAGCGATCCCTATTGCCCCAGCAAGTGCAATGCATCGTACATTGGAGCGTTGGAAATAGTGATAAGTCCCCTGAACGGCGCGTTCATTTCCAGAATGAGAAATACTGCCCCGGAGACCGATACGGAACACATCAGCAGCGCACCGACGACTACCGCATTGCGAGGAGCGAATAGACCAAACGTCGCAAAGATCAATGACAGCCAGGACCCCAGTACGAACAGCAAATTTGTCGGTATGGAGTCATAGCGCTGGGCATGGACGAGGGCTCTGGTTGTATTGAGGTCGCTATTGAGTCCTACCGCTCGTGCCTTCAGCCCCTCCTGTACAAGTCCCACCGGTGCGAGCGAAAAAATCAGGGAGTCGATACTTTCCTCCCGGGAAATTTCCAGCGGATTGACGGTTTTATCCTTCGCGCTAAACAGGTGCTCAATGCGCCAGGCATACTCGGCTTTGAGTGCCGTGCGGATGTCATTGGTCTGTGTACCGTATTCGTCCAGGGTCCGGTCGAGCATGACGACCTTGGCCGCATTCTGGATCAGTTCATTGTTGAACCGATCGAAAGAGCCCTTTGCCGAGGACACCAGCAGGCTGAGCACCAGCGCGGAAATCGTTGCTATCAGGGCCGTGGCGAGCCTGACCACATCCTTGGTCTCGGGCGACAGGTGGTGCTCCGGGAGAACCTTCTGCAGCCAGAGGCCGAAGAGAGCGCCGCCGAATACGGCAGACCACATTATCAATGCAATAACCAATGAACTCACACTGTCACCCATCGCCCTGGAATAGTCGGATGCTCAAACGTATAAAAAACGCTAGTACGATGGGCCCAGAAGGACTTGAGCCTGCGTCCTGCCGATTATGAGAAGCAGGGAGAGTACCGAACCCGAGCCGTAAGTGGAAGAAGGGTAACGCGTTTTTCTGGTGCGGTGTGAGTAAGTTGAAGATGGGTAAGTGGTTTCTGAAATCGAACCTCGAACCGGGGAGGAAAAGCTAAGCCGTTGTTTCGGACGATGAAATACGAATTCACCATGAATCGACGCCCGCTGGCAATTAACCGGACAAAAAGCGGATAAACGGCGAGAGGGTAAGAAACACAATGGTTGCAGTGAGCAGGCTGTAAAATATCACTGCTAGCGGTGACTGCTTGAAGCGGTCAGCAAACGTTTCAGGTGGAGCATCAATCTTCAGTTTTTCAAAATAGCGATAACGCTCAAGTTGGTAAGCATCGATAAGCTCACGCGCTTTAATGCAGTCGCATTCATTGACTAACCACAGACCGGCGACGGAAACGCCCCAGCGTCCAGCCGATGTCTCATAGCTGTCCAGCGCATTGTCCGCCAACAAATCGCGAACAGCCTGCGCCTCCTCGTCGGACACGCCATTTAGACGAAAAATGAGTACCGCCACCTAAACTACCCGAATTATCGAAGAAATCCTTGCCGAAACTGGCTGCTATGATTAGCGCAAAGTTATCAGACTCTTTTGCCCAATGCACTCGCCGCACTCGGGGCAGGCTCCCGAGCGGTTTGCTATGGTTTGTCCGGATGCCGTTCTGTAGAGTTCGTCTGCGAGACTGCGCTGGTCTAACACCATGTAAGGGAATGGTTTGTCATATTGATATCCGTCTAAACGGCAGTGTCTGTGTCCAGTTTCAGACCTAAAGGCAGGTTGACCTGCTGGGTGATAAAAGGGCAGCCAAAATGAGCATTGCGTTTCTTCCTTGCGTTCAGCGAATGGAGCAGAGCATCAGATTTAATTTAGGCTGAAGCTTCTTGTTGCCTGCATTAGCTGCGTTGCCAAAACCCCGGCGACAGCTAACGCGTTAGAAATTTTCGAAGCGAACTTTCCTCTGACCGGCGCTGTCTGCGCATGTTAAGCATTTCGTCGATTAGTGCCTCCACACTGCCGGCCACCTGTTTGCGCAGCGACTTCTGGATACGCTCAGCGAGTCCTTTCTTCCCCCGCCGGTCGGGAACATCTATGGGCTTTCCGAAAGCCAGGAAGCAGTGCTGTGGCTTGGGTAACCATGTGTTCAGCACGCCGCGCGGCAGTGGGGGAACGATATCATCCCGTAGTCCGCTGAACAGACCGATACCCTGCAGCAGCTTCACCAACTTGCTATGCAGAATATCCTCCCCCTCGAGCACATGATCCCAGCCGTCGTCCGGGCCTACCATGGCAAAGGGGGTAATGTTGTAACCGTGTTTGGCGGCAAGGCGCAGGAAGCCGTAGCGCTCCCGCCATACCAGTTGGTAGCGCTCACTGGCGTTCTTGTTGGCTTCAGCCGCGCCGCCCGGAAAAACGAGCAAATCCTGGCCGGCCTCCATCAGAGCGCCGCAGACATCGGGGTGGGCCAGCACCACCCCACTGCGGACCATTTTCCTTCCCGCTGCAGTATGAAACCAGATATTGTCCGCCATGGGTCGCAGGAATCGGCCGGTCTCGTGGTAAACGGTGGGCAGCAGGATCAAAGCGTCCAATGCGAACATGGCGTGATTACCAATGAACAGGGTCGGTTCTTCGGGAATGTTTTCAAGCCCCACCACAGTGGGAGAAAAATAGGGCTTTATCAGAGAATACTGGAGCTTCTGCGCTGCAACATCGGGACCTTCCACCGCCAGGAATATTTCTATCAATTCTTTAATTTCCCCCTCGGAGAATTCAGTATGGGCGCTCAGCGGTGACCCTTTCTTCTTTGACACATCGGCATTCCTGCTCGGACAGGTGCAATAGTTTACCTATTCTGTGGGTAAGCGGGTACAGACGAATGAACCGTTCGGAATCAGTAGAATCGGCGCATGAATACCTATAAGCGCCACCGATTCCCTCCCGATATCATTGCGGGTACGGTGACACCTTTTACATCGATGAAGTCTTTGTGAAGATCAATGGCAAGCAGCATTATCTGTGGCGAGCCGTGGAAGATCGTGACCGACAATCGGCAGAGCTGTGCAGTTGCCCGCCGGGAACTGATTCCTGAAACCCTACATAGTGCAGAGCAGTATAAAAATAGCATAGCGGAACAATCGCCTGAGACGACCAGAGTCCGAGAGAGGGGAATACGAAAGTTCAAATCAGTCGGGCAGGCTCAGCGATTCGTGATCGCACTTGTGGCTGTTCGTAACCTGTTCAACCTGGGAAGGCATGCGATCTGTGCTGAGCGCTATAGGAGTCTCAGGGTGAGTGCGTTTAAAGCATGGGGCAGGGCGGTTGCTTGAAGATGAGCAGCGGATTTCTGTGTTCGGCAGAAATTAAATTTCCAATACCTTTGCGTGATGTGGTTGAGTTAACTTTTCAGAACCCTACCGGGGGTAATGTTGCTCGATGCAAGCAGCAACGGCCAACTGTTTGATATCAATTAACAATTCGCCATGACAGGTATTCTCTTACTCAAAGTGGTGCCTCAAAGGGGTGAAGGTCACACTGTTGTTGCGATGTCAGCTTTTTTGACACAGCAAAAACCCTGCCACTTGACCACGGTTCAAAGATCGTTGATTACCTCATCTTTATTTGTATTTGGAACGAAATATGCTTGACTGACCATTAAGGCTAAACACCCACAATGTGGCATCACAAGGCGGCAAAGCGCCAGGACGCTACCCGGCTCAAATCAAACCAAACTATGGGAAGGCAGCTATGAAGACAAACAACACAATAGCAGCGATTTTTCTCTACCTCACCAGTGCATTGGTGATGGGCTCCGCACAGGTACTGGCTCAAACCGGTATTACGAAATACGGCACAGGCGCACTTCTCAACAATTCCACCGGGGATTATAACTCTGCCTTTGGCGAGAATGCGCTCTATTCCAACACCACCGGCAACTACAACACAGCAGCTGGCTGGGGTTCACTCTACGCCAACAATAATGGCGACTACAATACGGCAAGCGGGGTTTCTGCGCTCCAGAGCAACACGTCTGGCTATGACAATGTGGCAACAGGGTTTCAGTCGCTGTTTTACAACACCACCGGCATCTTGAACACGGCCAGTGGCTCTTATTCGCTCTACTCCAACACCACCGGCTATCAAAACACGGCCAGTGGCTACACATCGCTCTACTCCAACACCACGGGCCAAAACAACACGGCCAGTGGCCATGGTTCGCTCTATAACAACACCACTGGCTTCAACAACACGGCCAGTGGCCAGAGTTCGCTCGGTCGCAACACCATCGGCTCCTACAACACGGCCAGTGGCTCTGATTCGCTCGTATACAATACCACCGGCAACAACAACACAGCCAGTGGCTCTTATTCACTTTATGCCAACACAACCGGCAACGATAACACGGCCAGTGGCTACTATTCGCTTTATGACAACACTACCGGCTATCAAAACACTGCCAGTGGCTATGGTTCGCTCCGTTCCAACACCACCGGCAACCTGAACACTGCCAGTGGCTCTGGTTCGCTCTACTCCAACACCACCGGCGGCAACAACAACGCAATGGGCAACGCGGCGCTGTTTAGCAATACCGGGGGCAACGCCAATAACGCCATGGGGCCGTTAAGCCTCTACAGCAATACAACAGGTACCGGCAACTCCGCCCAGGGTTATCTCGCGCTGTACTCCAACACCACGGGGAATAACAATGTCGCGATTGGCAACGGCGCCGGCGCCTTCAGCGTAACAGGCAGCAACAATGTCTTTATCGGGCAACTGGCGGGCGCGAATGAAACGGGCAGCAACAGCCTCTACCTCTCAAACAATGCCACCACGCCGCTGCTGTACGGGCAGATGAGTGCCACCGCCGCAAACAACAAGCTGGGCATTGGCACCGGTGCGGTGGCTGCGGGGGACGCTATCGGTGTCTGGAACGGTGC
>JAWKZL010000002.1:0-684211 GCA_041396025.1 Halioglobus sp.
GGCGAATCTCTGGATTTGACCGCGCGGGAGTTCGCCATACTGGAAATCCTGGTGCGCAATGCCGGTCGCTTCGTGTCGCGCCCGCGACTGGAAGAGGGAATTTACAGCTGGGGTGAAGAAATCGGTTCCAATACTGTGGAGGTCTATATTTCCCGATTGCGCAAGCGCTTTGGCAGTGAACGTATCGAAACCATGCGCGGCGTGGGCTACCGCATTCCGATATGACGCCATGGTGACACCCTCGCTGAAATGGCGCCTCGTGTGGATACTGTTGGCGTTGATCCTGTTCACCTGGCTGGCCTCAGCTGTGGTGCTGTATTTTTCCTCCGACGATGCACTGGAAGTGCAGATCGACGACCAACTGCACCATTATTCGCACATGGTCATGTACATTTCCCGAGTGTTTGCCCACCAGATCGATGAGGGACTTCCGCTGTATGAAAGCTGGAAAGATAATCCCCTGGAAGAGTTAAGGCAGCGTCCGATGGTGGTCGCGCGACCCGAGGATGGCGAGCTGACACCGGCGGTGAATATCTGGCTGAATGACAAGTTGATAGCAGAAATGGCCGGATCGCCGCGCTTCGAGAAACCCACGAAGAATGGCTTTTACTACCAGACCAGCAACAATGGCGAGGGTCGCTGGCGATTGTTTTCGCACTATGATGCCGTGAGTGAATTGTGGATTGTGGTGGCGATAGAGGTGGCGCCAGCGCGACGTTCAATGCTCGCCACCCTGGTGCGTGGCCTGCTGCCTTTGCTGATTGTACTGCCGTTGACACTGATGGTGGTCTACTTCGGGGTCTCTCGTGGCCTGGCACCGTTGCACACGCTGGTGCGCCAGATTGCGCGGCGCAAACCCGGGCAGCTCGATGCCATGCAGACCGCTGGTGTCCCGGCAGAAGTGGCGGGGGTCGTAAACTCCATTAATCAATTAATGGAGCGATTGGCGTTTGCGCTTGAAGCGGAGCAGCGCTTCACCGCCAACGCAGCACACGAACTCACTACGCCGCTGGCCGCTATCAAGGCTGAAGTGCAGCTGTGCCAGCGGCAGTTACACGGATCTGCAGCTGCAGGAATGCTCTCTGGAATCGTTGATCGCGTTGACCGAGCGTCTCACACAGTGGAACAGTTACTGACGCTGGCGCGCTTGGACCCGGAGGTGCCGATGGAGTGTCTCCCGGTCCCGCTTAGGGCTCTGCTGACGGAAGTGCTGGCTGAAACCGGTCATCTGGCGGCTGCGCGCGATATTGCCGTCGATTTTAAAGAAGGGCCGGAATGCATTGTGAGCGGCAACGAGGAAGCGCTCGCCATACTGTTGCGCAACCTGCTGGTCAACGCGTTTCACTATGCCACGCCGGGCACGACCGTACAGATCACACTTGGCTCGGACGAGGCGGTGCACCTGATGATTTGCAATGAGTGCGCGCCACTGTCGCCCGATGAATTCAGGCAGATCAGCCATCGCTTCTACCGGGTACCGGGCACGGATTCAGTCGGTTCGGGTCTCGGTTTGTCGATCGTAGAGCGCATCGCCGCGTTGCACGAGGCGCAGTTCAGCGCCAGACCGAAGCAGACCGGCGACGGTTTCTGCGTCAGTCTGCGATTTCGGCGCTAGACGGGCTTCGCAACTAGGGGAGTTGGGTATTGCCCATCAAGTCGCGGTCGATTTCCCGCGCCGCTTCACGGCCTTCATTGATCGCGCGCACAACAAGGTCCTGGCCGCGTCGGCAATCCGCCGCGGCGTACACTTTCGCGACGCTGGTGCGGTAGTCCTGCTTGGTTGCGCGGAAGTTGCCACGTTCGTCGACGTCCATGCCGAGTGCTTCGTTGATGTAGTGTTCCGGCTGCAGGAAGCCCATCGACAACATGATCAGGTCTGCTTCCCAGGTTTTCTCGCTGCCGGGAATTTCCTTGAGCTTGTCGTCCACGTTGACAGTGATGATACCGGTAAGGTTACCGTTTTCATCTTTCAGGAATTCCTTACTCATAATGGAGTAAACGCGAGGATCGTCGCCATAGATTTCCGCCGCTTCGGCGTGGCCGTAGTCAACACGGTAGATGCGCGGCCACAGCGGCCAGGGATTGTTCGCAGCGCGCTCGACCGGTGGTTTGGGCAGCAGCTCGAAATTCACCAGCGATTTACAGCCGTGACGCAGTGACGTGCCGATACAGTCGGTGCCGGTGTCGCCACCGCCAATCACGATCACATTCTTGTCTTTGGCAGAAATATAGTGGCCATCCTCCAAGCCGGAATCCAACAGGCTCTTGGTGTTGGCAGTGAGGAACTCCATCGCCAGATGCACGCCCTTCGCGTCTCGGCCCGGAATGGGCAGATCGCGCGCCAGCGTGGCACCGGTAGCAAGAAGCACGGCATCGTTGTCTGCCACCAGCTTCTTCGGATCAATATTCCTGCCCACATCGGCATTCACTACAAACTCGATGCCGGCGTCGCGCATCAACTGTACCCTGCGCTCCACAATACCTTTGTCGAGTTTCATATTCGGAATGCCGTACATCAGCAGACCACCGAGTCGGTCGGCGCGCTCATAGACGGTGACCTCATGGCCGGCAGTGTTCAGCTGCTCAGCCGCAGCGAGCCCGCAGGGGCCGGAACCAATCACCGCGACCTTTTTGCCTGTTTTATCTGCGGTCGCTCTTGGTGTTACCCAACCTTCATCGAACCCGCGGTCGATGATCGCGCATTCGATATTCTTGATGGTGACAGCGGGGCTGGTGATGCCCAGTACGCACGCACCTTCGCAGGGCGCAGGGCACACGCGGCCGGTAAACTCCGGAAAATTGTTGGTGGTATGCAAGCGGTCCAGTGCTTCGCGCCAGCGACCGTTGTACACCAGGTCATTCCATTCGGGGATGAGGTTATACACCGGACAGCCGTTGTTCGATTGGCAGAACGGTACGCCGCAATCCATACAACGTGCACCCTGGGTTTTAAGGTTCGCTTCGTTGTGTTCGGTGTAAATCTCGTCGAAATCCAGCACGCGCACCGCAGGGTCGCGATAAGGCTCGGTTTTACGCTCGTACTCTTTAAATCCGGTAGGTTTACCCATAATCAATAATCTTCCTACGAACCGACTGCTGCGGTTGCTACTTTTGCTGCGGACATTTCCTCAAGAACCCGTTTGTAATCAGTCGGCATGACTTTTACGAAGCGGGCAAGTTCGGCTTTCCAGTTTGCGAGGATGTGCTCCGCGACTTTCGAACCTGTGTACTTCTGGTGATTCTCGATCAGCGTGCGCAGCTCGTTAATATCATCAGCAGATTCAACGCTTTCCAGTTCAAACGTCTCGGTGTTGCACATGCGCTCAAAGTCGCCGTCCTTGTCCCAGACATACGCGATGCCACCGCTCATGCCGGCGCCGAAGTTGCGGCCCGTTTTGCCCAGGATAACAACCCGACCGCCCGTCATATATTCGCAGCCGTGATCGCCCACGCCTTCAACGACGGCGTTGCCGCCACTGTTGCGTACGCAAAAACGTTCTGCGGCAATGCCGCTGAAATACGCTTCGCCAGAGGTCGCGCCGTACATTACGACGTTGCCAATAAGAACATTATCCTCAGACTTGAAGCTGCTGGATTTTGGCGGATAGACAATAATCCTGCCGCCAGACAAACCTTTGCCGACGTAGTCATTGCAATCACCTTCCACTTCCAGCGTGATCCCCTTCGCTAACCAGGCACCCAGACTTTGTCCTGCAGAGCCGCTGAGTTTGATATTGATGGTGTCATCCGGCAGCAGTTTGCCGTGCGTCGCCTTTGCCACTTCATGTGACAGCATGGTGCCGACGACGCGATTGATGTTAATGATTTCATGTTCGATATGCACTTTTTTGCCGTGCTTGAGCGCCGGTTGTGCCTTTTCGATCAGGAAATTATCAAGCGCTTTATCCAGTCCATGATCCTGCTTGATTGTCTGGTATACCTCGGTTCCCTCATACACGATTTCTGCGGGCGTGAGGATGCTGCTGAAATCAAGACCGCGCGCTTTCCAGTGGTTGATGGCATCGCGCGTTTTCAACAGGTCGACACGGCCGACCATTTCGTTGATGGTGCGAATGCCCAGCTTCGCCATTATCTGGCGCAGTTCTTCGGCAACCATGAAGAAGTAGTTCACAACATACTCGGGGCTGCCGGAGAATTTCTTGCGCAGTTCCGGATCCTGTGTAGCGATACCCACAGGGCAGGTGTTGAGGTGACACTTGCGCATCATGATGCAACCCAGAGTCACCAGCGGTGCCGTTGCAAAGCCGATTTCTTCCGCGCCCAGCAGCAACGCCATAGCGACGTCGCGACCTGTTTTAATTTGCCCGTCTGTTTGCAGCACCACACGCGAGCGCAGGTTATTTTTTACCAGCGTCTGGTGTGTTTCAGCGATACCCAGTTCCCACGGCAGGCCGGCGTGCTTGATCGACGTGAGCGGTGAAGCACCTGTGCCACCGTCGTGTCCGGCGATAACAAGGTGATCGGCTTTCGCCTTGGTGACGCCGGCAGCGATGGTGCCCACACCAATCTCGGAACCGAGCTTAACGCTGACCCGCGCGCCCGGGTTGGCATTTTTCAGGTCGTGTATAAGCTGGGCGATATCCTCGATAGAGTAAATATCGTGGTGTGGCGGCGGACTGATCAGGCCGACACCCGGGGTAGAGTGGCGGATGGATGCGATAATTTCATCGACCTTGCCGCCGGGCAGCTCGCCGCCCTCGCCGGGCTTCGCGCCCTGTACGATTTTAATTTGCAGCTCATCGGCGTTGGCAAGATACCAGATGGTCACGCCGAAACGGCCCGATGCCACCTGCTTGATGGCAGAACGCTTGGAGTCGCCATTCGCCATCGGCTCAAAGCGGCTGGAATCCTCACCACCTTCACCAGTGTTGGATTTGCCGCCGATGCGGTTCATTGCGATCGCCAGTGTTTCATGGCTTTCCGCTGAGATGGAGCCGTAGCTCATCGCGCCGGTGCAGAAACGTTTTACAATGTCTGCCGCAGCTTCAACTTCAGAAATGTCGCAGGGGTCGCTGACGTCCTTGAAATCCAGCAGACCACGGAATGTGGCGCGTCGGGTAGATTCGGAATTCGCATGGTTGGCGAATTTCCAGTAGGCGTCCTCACTGTTGGTGCGCGTTGCCACCTGCAGGTTGGAAATCGTTTCCGGATCCCACATGTGGCCGTCGCCACCGCGACGCCAGTGGAAGTCGCCGGGGTTTGGCAGTACCGCAATCTGGTGCTGATCGCGCACCGGGTAGCCGATTTCGTGGCGCTGCTTCATCTCTTCAAACAGCGTGGCGAAATTCACGCCCTGTACGCGGCTGGTAGTGCCGATAAAGCAGCGGTCGATGATTTCATCGGCCAGGCCCACGGCTTCGAAGATCTGCGCACCTTTATAGGATTGCAGCGTGGAGATGCCCATCTTGGCCATCACCTTCAGCATACCCTTGCCGACGCCTTTCTTGTACGCGGCCACAATAGAGGTGCTGTTGGGGAACTTCTTTTTGTCCAGCAAACCGTCCTGCAGCGCCTGCCAGATCGACTCGAAGGCCACATACGGGTTGATGGCGTCTGCGCCGTAACCCACGAGCAGGCAGTGATGGTGCACTTCTCGCGCTTCGCCGGTCTCCAGGATGATGCCGATGCGGGTGCGTTCATGCGTCGCCACCAGATGGTGATGCACCGCGCCACAAGCGATCAGGGAGCTGAGTGCCATGCGCTCGGCACTGATATTTCTGTCGGACAGGATAATAAAGGAGTATCCCTCCTTGATTGCCTGCGACGACTCCGCACAGATGCGATCGAGCGCAGCGAGCATGCCGTCTGCGCCGGACGCTTTCTCAAAGGTTATGTCGATGGTCCTTGATTTCCAGCCATCGCGGTTGAGGTTTTTGATGTTGCTCAGTTCGTCGTTAGAGATAACCGGATGATTCAGCTCAAGACGGTGCACGTGCTCCGGGGTTGTCTCCAGCAAATTGCCCTCAGGCCCGATGAAACAGGTGAGCGACATAACGACTTCTTCACGAATCGAGTCGATCGGCGGATTGGTAATCTGCGCAAACAACTGCTTGAAGTAGTCATAGATCATGCGCGACTTATCGGACAGGCAGGCCAGTGCACTGTCATTGCCCATGGAGCCGAGCGGGTCGCGTGCTTCATTCACCATGGGCAGTAACATGAACTGCATGGTTTCGATGGTGTAGCCGAATGACTGCATACGCTGCAGCAGTGTCTCGGGCTCGTAATCCAGTTCCGCGTGATCGGGTGGCAGGTCGGACAGTTCCAGCTTCTGCTCATCGAGCCACTGGCCGTAGGGCCGCTTTCTGGCGAATTCCATTTTCAGTTCTTCGTCCGGCACCAGGCGTCCGGCGAAAAAATCCACCAGGAACATTTTGCCCGGTTGCAGTCGCCCTTTTTCTTTCACGTTCTCCGGTGCCACCGGTAGTACCCCAACCTCGGAGGCCATGATGACCTTGTCATCGTGCGTCAGGTAATAGCGCGACGGGCGCAGGCCGTTGCGATCCAATACCGCGCCGATGTAGTGGCCGTCGGTGAACACGATGGAAGCCGGGCCGTCCCAAGGCTCCATTAACGAGGAGTGGTACTCGTAGAAATCGCGCTTTTCCCTGGGCATGTTGACGTCGGATTGCCAGGCTTCGGGCACCATCATCATGATGGATTCCTGCAGCGTGCGGCCTGACATCAACAGAAACTCCAGCACGTTGTCGAAGGAACCGGAGTCTGAGTAATTCGGCTCGCAGATGGGGAACAGATCCTTGATTTTGTCGCCGATGCGCTCGCTCTTGGCGACACCCTGACGGGCCGTCATCCAGTTCTTGTTGCCGCGCAGGGTGTTGATTTCACCGTTGTGGCTCATGAACCGCTTGGGCTGCGCCCTGTCCCAAGAGGAAAGTGTTGGTAGAGAAGCGTGAATGCACCATCGCCAGGTGGCTTTCGTAGTCCTCGTCTTCCAGGTCGCGGGGTAGAACGGGAACAACTGCGAGGGCGTGAGCATGCCCTTGTAGACGATAATCCTGGAGTTGAGGCTGCAGGTATAGATCAGCTCGTCGGGATACTTGTCCTTGGCCGGGCCGATGAACTTTTTTCGCGCCAGGTACAGCGCCAGATCGAAGGCGTGGTCGTCGGACTTCTCGCCAGCGACAATGATCTGCTCGATAAAGGGCATGGCATCGCGTGCCGCAGGGCCGATATTGGCCTCGTCAGGGCGGATTGGTACTTCCCGGAAACCCAGCAGGGTGAGCCCTTCTGATTTTACCGCGGCCGCAAAGCTGGCCTTGAGTTCAGCGCGTATCCCGGCGTCGTGCGGCAGGAATACGTTACCGACAGCATAGGCGCCCACTTCCGGCAGGGTAAAACCCAGTTCGGCTGCCACCTTCTGCATGAATTTGTGCGGGATGGCCGTCATGATGCCTGCGCCGTCGCCGGTGTTTTCCTCGAACCCACAACCGCCACGATGGTCCATTCTGGAGTTGATGTGGTAGGCATCCGTCAGGATTTCGTGGCTCGGCACGCCCTTGACGTGGGCGACAAAGCCAACGCCACAGGAGTCTTTTTCGAGCGCCGGGTCGTACAGGCCGTGCTTGGCGGGAAACCCGATTTTGCCGTCGATTCTTTCGTTTTTCATGCCTTCAACTCGTTTGGTGGTGCGATAACAATCCGCAGGGAAAAATGACCCGGCAAAAACACACGCTCATGAGCCGACAAAACCGGTAGCTTTCGCTACTCGATTGGGTGCCAGCTGCGAGCGCTTTTTCTTCTGGTACAAGCGGGCCGGAAACAATATCACCCGGTCATTTAATGTCAAGAGTTTCGGTGTGCCTGGCGGCTTTCCTTTTTTTTATAAGCTTTTGTATTTAAACACTATTTAAGATAGATGCGGGCAAAGGAATTTGCCCTGAAACGCAAAAAACTTTCGAACTCCACCCTGATTGCACTATAAATGTGCCTTGAAAGTGCCATCTGACAGCGGGCAACCGGTCGATCCGCATGTTGCACGTTTAGTGGCTGCGACTAGAATCTCAGCGGGGGTAGCCGGAAATATTTTTTGTTACACGCATCCGATCTATACCACCTTGCGTAGATTGAACAGAGTGTGAAGTGGGTAGCAGATACGAGCAGCCAATCGGTCGAGTCACGCCCCGGTAACAGATGGCTGAGATATTATCCGCGCAAGTTTATTCACGTCAGCTCACTGTGGCAGAGGCAGGAAACGATTGGCAGCTTATCTTCGCTGGCGCCGCGGCGCCGATGGGTCTCAGGAGCCGGTTTGTGTCGTGCGCACCGTTGATAGTGTTAGCAGTATGCCGATAAGGAAATTGGAAGTTTTGGACATGGATGATCGAAATCGGGTCCGCGGCTGCATGCTCGGCGGCGCAGTGGGAGACGCTCTGGGTGCGCCCCTGGAGTTCATGAGCCTGAGCCGGATCTGCAAGCACTTTGGTGCCGGTGGCCTGCGCGACTACTCGGACATGCGCGGACGCGCAGGTGCGATCACCGATGACACGCAGATGGCGCTGTTTACCGCAGAAGGCCTGATTCGCGGTGCAGTGCAGGCGCACCGGGAGGGCAATACCGACTACGCGAAAGTAACCTTTGGCGCCTACCTGCGCTGGCTGCAGACCCAGGGACAAAGCAATCGCCACGGACTGAATCCCCTCACTCCCGCGCCGGGCTGGTTGTACGGCGTGAAGGATTTGCATTCGACCCGTTCGCCGGGTCGCACCTGTCGCGCCGCCCTGCGCGAAGCCACCGAACCCGGCCAACCGGCCAGCAACGACAGCGCAGGTTGCAGCGGCGTTGTGCGGATCGCCCCCGTTGGCTTGTTTGCCACCAGCATCGAACAGAGCTTTGAACTCGGTTGCCAACTGACTGCACTCACCCACGGGCATCCAACCGGATGGCTCGCCGGGGGCGCGTTGGCGGTGATGATTCATGCCTTGCGCCGGGGTGATGCACTCACCACAGCGCTGGATGCGGCATTGCACTGCCTGCGCCAGCAACCGCTGCACGAGGAAATTGTGCAAGCGCTGGAAGGCGCCGCGCGTCTGGCCCGTGCTCGAACGGATTCAGACACCGCGATAACGAAAATGGGTGAAGGCTGGATCGCCTCAGAAGCACTGGCCATAGCAACCTATTGCGCGCTGGTCGCCCGGGATTTTCGCGAGGGCGTCCTGATGGCCGTCAACCACGCGGGAGATTCCGACTCCACCGGTGCCCTGGCGGGTAACCTGCTCGGTGTGATCTGGGGTGAGCAGGGTATACCGGTACCGTGGGTAAAGCGCCTGGAATTGCGTAAAGTGATTCTTGAAGTGGCGGATGATTTGCTCGATTGCCGGGACTGGGACCTACAGCCCGGCGGGGAACTGGAAAAGCAAATTAGCGTTAAGTATCCGGGGTATTGAATAAATCGCTGAACTCCCGAGAGCTCGCCAGTTACGTCAAAATGGGGAAATAGAGAAGGAATCCCCATGTCGAGTTTGATTACCCAGCACCTGATCGCGTTCGCCCGCAAAGAATTCCGCCTGGACTGGGATGGCATACACGGCGCACCTCACTGGTCGCGAGTGCGGCACAACGGCCTACTCCTGGCAGAGCATACAGGCGCGAATACCCGGGTGCTGGAATACTTCGCTTTCCTTCACGACCTGGGAAGGGAGAACGACCACCATGACCCGGAGCACGGCATTCGCGCTGCCGCGATTGCGGAAAACATCGCAGGCGATTTGATTGATGTGTCCCAATCTGAACTGGCGCTTTTGACAGAAGCCTGTCGCGGGCACAGTGATGGCCATCTGGTTGCCGATATCACGGTAATGACCTGTTGGGATGCGGATCGCCTGGATCTTGGGCGGGTGGGGATTCGACCGGACCCCAGGCGGCTGTGTAACGAGGCGGCGAGGCATCCTGAGCGTATTGCGGCGGCTTATGGGCGTTCGCTCAGGGGAACTGGGTGATCTTGACTGATCAATGTCCTGCATAGCGGGACTGAAAGTGGGGGTAGCATGTGCATCAGAAATATAAAAGTTACCGCGGAGATAGATAGGAATGCTGTCGATGTAGTTTACTGCATAGAGTTTGAATTGGTTTAAAGCACATGCCTGCTGTTAGTATCTGGTTATCGAAGAATAATTCATAAAATTTATCGGCAATCGCTAACTCCAGCTCATACCATGACTAAGAAAATAATTAATGTAACCGCTGCACTAATTATTAAGGGTGGCAAGGTGCTAGCAACCCGTCGAGGCCCTGGAAAGCATCTCGAAGGATACTGGGAGTTTCCAGGCGGCAAGCTGGAGGAAAATGAAAGCCCAGAGGGCTGCCTAGAGCGTGAGCTAGCCGAAGAACTTTGTATCAGCTCCAAAGTAGGTGCCTATGTTGGCGAAAGTGTTTACGACTATGGTGGAAAAATTGTTCGCTTGCTGGGTTATGAAGTTGAGCACACCGCTGGTGACTTCAAGCTAGTGGATCATGATGAGCTCCGTTGGCTGGAGATCGATCAGCTTTGTGATGTGAAATGGGCGCCGGCCGACATTCCCTTAGTGAAACAGTATGAAACTCGTGCAAGAGTGGCTAAATACTATTCGACCAACGCTATAGAGTACTGCGAAGAAACTAGTGAATTTGATGTAGGCGATCTTTATCGACCGTTTCTAGAACATCTCCGGCCCGGAGCGCATATTCTCGACCTGGGGTGTGGTTCGGGTAGGGATAGTAAAGCCTTTCGGGAGATGGGCTATAAAGTAACATCGGTGGATGGAAGCTCAGAAATTGCTGCTTGGGCAAGCATGTTTACCGGGTATCCTGTGGTAGTTAAATTGTTTCAACAAGTTGATTATAAAGAGGAATTCGATGGTATTTGGGCTTCCGCAAGCTTGCTCCATTGCCACCCTAGCCAGCTTCAGAGTTCTCTCCAGAGAATTGTGGTTAGCCTCAAAAGTGGAGGTGTAGCTTATTTGTCGTTCAAATGGGGCTCGGAGGAAACGGTCGATGATCTCGGCCGACCGTTCACCAACCACACAACTGCCTCACTCAGAGGCCTCGTGGAGACACTAGCTGGTATTGAAATTTTGGACGTCTGGGATACTGAAATGCTCCTGCGAGGTCGGCCCCAAAAATGGGTTTATGCAATGATCCAGAAAACTGGAGCGGCCGAGTGAGCCAGTTCCCGGTCACAGTTTTGACCGTAGGAGGGGATAACCCCTTTCTTCCAAGCCTCCTTGAGGCGATCAACCATGCTGATGAGATTGCAATTGCAACTGCCTTTATTCGCATGACAGGTGTTCGGCTGATACAAGCAGCGCTAGAAGATGCACTTGACCGGGGTGCCCGAGTGAGAATCCTCACTGGCGATTATCTTGGCGTGACTGATCCCATGGCCCTTAGATATTTAATGCTGTTACAGGAGCAGGGCGCAGCAGTCAAAGTCTTCGAAAGTGGTGGCAAGACGAGCTTCCACATGAAAGCCTACCTTTTCACTCACAAGGCTGGTGGTGAGCATGAAGAGGGTTGCGCTTTTATTGGCTCCAGTAATATCAGTCACGCTGCCTTAGTAGATGGGCTTGAATGGAATCTGAAAGTTGATCAAGCAGAGGATCGAGTACGCTTTGCACGTATTCTCCATGAGTACCAAACTCTATATTCGAACTCCGTCTGCAAAGAGCTTACGCATCACTGGATTGATGAGTATGTAAAGCGTATCCCTGACGCCAACAGTGCCACAACACCGGATGAGCCTGGTCAGAAGGAGCAAGAGACGCCACCAGAGCCGAATGACATCCAAAGGGAAGCGCTCGCAGCGCTTTCACTATCCCGTGACCAGGGCTATCGTCGCGGTTTGGTGGTGTTGGCGACCGGATTGGGGAAGACATGGCTTTCGGCGTTCGATAGCCATCGGATGAATGCGAAGCGAGTGCTCTTTGTTGCACATCGCCAAGAAATTCTTAAGCAAGCGGAAGAAACGTTCATTAGAATACGGCCGGATGTGAAAGTGGGACGATACAACGGTCAGGAAAAAGAGCTGAATGTCGATATGCTCTTCGCATCCATCCAGACACTGGGCAGAATTAATCACTTAAGGATTTTTGGCCGAGATCACTTCGATTACATCATTGTTGATGAATTCCATCACGCCGCCGCGCGAACTTACCAACAACTGCTTGTTCATTTCGAGCCTAGATTTCTTCTCGGTCTGACAGCCACCCCTGAGCGTACGGATCAATCTGACATACTAGCGTTGTGCGATGACAACTTGGTGTATGTCAAAGGCCTTTTTGAAGGGATCACATCGAAGTTACTGTGTCCATTTGTTTATTATGGCATTGCCGACGCAGTCAACTATCAGGAGATAACCTGGCGCAATGGAAAATTCGATCCCAATCAACTCGAAAATCAACTAGCTACTAATGCCAGAGCGCGTCACAACTACAGACAATGGCAGGACAAACATCAGAGTAGAACATTGGCTTTCTGTGTATCGAAAAAGCATGCCGACTTTATGGCGGACTATTTCAGACGCCAAGGCATTCGCGCCGCTTCGGTCCACTCCGAATCCGAGATGAGAAGAAATGAATCCCTCTCCCTCTTAGAAAATGGAGAGCTTGATGTCATTTTCTCGGTAGACTTGTTTAATGAGGGTGTTGATTTGCCGGCTATCGATACAGTGTTGATGCTGAGACCTACTGAATCGAAAATCATATTTCTTCAGCAGCTTGGCCGTGGATTGAGAAATAGCCCCGATACTTGCAAGGAAAAATTGGTCATTTTGGATTTTATCGGAAATCATGTCAGCTTTTTCAAAAAGCCGGAAGCACTATTCAAAATTGGTGTAACTACGATAGACCGCCAAGAGTTCATTGATGATCTTCGTAAAGATACTCTGATTCTTCCAGCGGGTTGTTACGTGAACTACGATCTAGAGTCCATCGATTTCATGCAGCAGCTCGTCCCGACCAAGGGGGATAAGGAACTACAGATATATCGAAATCTGAAGACATCACTCGATCGTCGTCCGACTCTAGCTGAGTTCTATCGGGTAGGGGGAAGTGCAGATACCATTAGAAAGAGCTACGGGCAATGGTTCGCTTTGGTGAAGCACGAGGACGATCTCCATGATAAAGAGATTGACTGTTTTAACTTCTACGAAACTTTCCTACGCGATTTGGAAACCACAAGCCTTAACAAGTCCTTCAAGCTGGTTTTGTTAGAAGCATTTTTAGAGCTTGATGGGTTTGTTATCCCACCTACCACTGAAAGACTTGCCATTAAGAGCTTCGAGGTACTCCATCGGCGAAGAATTCTATTGGTGGACCTGCCTGAAAAGTATCGAAGTGTCGCGGACATGTCAGAGAGTCTACTGGATTCATGGCACAAATACTGGATGGGTAATCCTATTAATGCATGGATCGGCGGTAATACATTATCGACCACGGCCTATTTTCAAGTGATCGATAGTGTATTTATCTTTAAACAGCCACCGTCAGAGTCGCTCACAGATACATTAACACTGATGGTTCAAGAACTAATTGATTTTCGTTTCCGCCAGTATGAGTCACGACTGGAGCAACAGACGCCTGCTGCTCTAGTTCCAACACCAGGTAAATTGGCCGCTGAGATTCCTTTTTTTACTGATTTGAAGGTTGCTTGCGGTCATTTTCGTGGGAGCTCCCATGAGAGTTCGAGTATTCAGTATCGACCGTTGCCATTGAAGTATGGTTCTCTGGACCCTGCTAAGCATTTCATAGCGCAAGCATCAGGCAACTCTATGGATGGCGGAGACCATCCCATTAGGGATGGAGACTTTCTACTATTTGAGGTTTTGCCTAGAGATATTTCTAGACAAGATGAATTAGCCAATGAGATCCGGGAGCCCGGCCAGAAAGATGTATTCCTTTCTGGTCTTACAACGGTGGTCGCAGAGGACCGATCTGGCTTGGGCCATCAATTTCTTGTGCGTGATGTAAAAGAGCGCCAGCATGGTCAGTTTACGTTAGTGGCTCGGAGCGCCAGTTATCCAGAAATTCAGTTGACCCCAGAAATAGCGCTGGTCGCTTCACTAAAAAGCATCGTTGCCCCACTAGAATTGCAGTTGCATCACGCCTTCATGCGCGCAGAAATTCCTCCGTTGTTTGGTCTAGAGTTTCACAAGTCGATTTGGGAAACAGGTCATGTCTGTCCTAAAGATATAAATGACCAAATATTACTCGTAACGCTGAACAAGCAGGGCAAGAACAGGAACGAACAATATCAGGACTACTTTATAGATGAGGAAACGTTCCACTGGCAGAGTCAAAATAGTACTGAATCGACGGGTAAAAAAGGGAAAGGCATTGTTGGGCATCGCAATCAGGGAAGCAGGGTTCACCTCTTCGTTAGAAAAAACAAGCTACAAGATGGGAAAGCCGCTCCTTTCCTATACTGTGGACAAATGGACTATCAGAGTCACCATTCTGAGAGGCCAATGAGTGTCACTTGGAAGTTACAGTGTCCCTTATCCAAACAGCTATACACATACTTTACCGGTTAGTATTTTTTTGAATTTGGTTGGCCATACCAATCGATTTAGTCCACTAATTCCACAACCCCACCCGTCACCCCAAAATGCACCCACCGACTAACAACCGGCTTACCAGTCCCGCGTACAACCCCCTCCGCATAAGCCTCCAACTGCCCCGAATACCCCAATGCAATCTCCTCCCAATCCGATCGCGCGCGCGGCGATGCCTTGTGATCAATCAGCACGAAACCTTCCGCAGTTTCAAGCAACAGGTCAATCCATCCACTGACGATTTGCCCGTTGTCGTTGGTGTAGTGAATGGGATATTCCGCGTACACGTTTAATGGCTTGAATCGCTGCTCAATGGTGGCGAGTAAGCGTTCGGCACACTTGTCTGCCATCGCGACCGACAGGGTCTTTTCCATGCCGTGATCCCTGAGTACGCGTGCGGTGTCCTTTTGCCCTAACAGGGTTGTGGCGATCACCGCGTGCAGTGCTGAGCCCAGCGCTGCCGGATCGTACTCGCCTTCTATTTCCAGTCGATCGCCCAGCGCTATGATTTCGCCGACAGTAGCACTGGCGTTTGGCTCTATCGCCGACGGGCTTAATCTCAGCGGCAGCTTTTCGCTCAACGCGGTGTTTGTGGCCAGCCAGTTGGGTTGGTAGTCGGGTAGTGCGGCGCTGTGTTCTCCTGTATCGAGTTCAAGGTTGCTGCTGGGTATTGTCGCGCCATCGGGCAGCGTGAGTGAATCTCCCTCGGGCAACATCCACGGCGCATTAAGCGTATCCATCCACGCGCCGCCGTTTTGTTTGTTTTCCAGCGTGATGATCAATCCGTCCCTGGGCCGCGTCAGCGAGACATACAGCAGGCGTTTTGCTTCCTGAATTTCCTGCGCCAAGGCGCGCTGTCCCTCTGCACTTGCGGCGATGGTATCGAGCATGTCGATATTGGCGGACTGCTGTCCGGTGAAGGCGGGCCAGTAGCGCAGTGTGCGTTTGGCCAGCGGGTCGTCGAGGCTGATGGGATCGGGGGAGGGCAGTACGCTCAGGCCCCAGATGCCTGGCTTCAGGTCAGACGCCAGATCCATCGCAATCACAATGGGCCACTCCAGTCCCTTGGCGCCGTGGTGCGTCACCAGTTGTATTGCGTTCTCTGCTCCGCCGGTGGCTTGTGTGTCCTCCTCTGCCTCGGCCAGGTGGTAGAGCCACAACACGAGTCCCGCGCTGGTGGCAGGTTGGTTCTGGGCGGCGCACTGGTTCATGTAGTCGTCGGCGTGTGTGAGCAGTGCGGCGAGGTTGTTCAGGCGGTGCTGGCTGCGCTGTTCGGTGGGGCCCCAACGGTAGACAGACTCGCGCACGTTTCCGGCCTCGATGGCGGTGCGCAGGACTTCCACCGGCGTGAGAAAGTGCAGGCGCGCGCGTTGTGCCTTCAGTGCGGCTACCGGGCCGTCTGAATTGTCCTCCAGCCATAGCGGATTGCTGGTGTCCGGATCGTTGAGGTAGGCCATGCGCTGCGCAATCCAGCGCTCGGGGTTGTCGCACTGCGTGAGCGTGAGTATCTCGGCGCTGGCGAGTGTATCCAGCGGGTCGATCAGCCGCCGTAGGCACGCCATCGCAAGGCATCCCTCAGGTGTAGCGAGCAGTCCGGGGCGCTTGTAGCGGATGGGCAGTTTGGCATCACTGAGCGCACTGGAAATCTCTTTGAGGTTGGCGTGGGTGCGGCACAGTATCGCGATGTCGCTGTAGTTTGCTGCGCGCGCCTGCTTGCTGTGCTTGTCGACCACCGTTCTGCCGTCTGCCATCATCTGGCGAACGCCGTTGGCCAGTGCCTGCGCGCGCAGCGATTTATTGCTGCCGACCAGCCGCCACAAGGCAACGGCCGGTTGCTCGGCGAACGCATCGCGCGCCGGTTGCAAGGCAATTTGCGCGGGCTTTAGCGTGTCGGCAAAAGCGGGTACGAACAGGTTGTTGATGTACGCCACCAGTTCCGGCGAGGAGCGCCATGACTGTTTCAGTATCTCCGGCGCGTTGCCATCCTCGGTCACCCGTTGCACCACGGCGGCCATCAGCGTCGGGTCGGAACCGCGAAAGCCGTAAATCGACTGCTTAATGTCGCCCACCCAGATCACCTGCCCGGCCAGTTGTGAGAGCTTCAAAAACAGCGCCAGCTGTATCGGGCTGGTGTCCTGGAATTCGTCCACCATCAGCAACTGCAATTCCTCGCGCAGCGTTGACTGCACGCTGGGGTGATCCAGCAACTGGTACAGGCGTTGTTCCTGGTCGACGAAATCGATCAGGCCTTTTTGTGTTTTCAGTTGCTGGTAGGCAGCGAGGCTGTCGGCGGCGATCGCAAACACCTGCTCGGTGAAGAAGCGGATATCGCGATGCAGCGTTGGGTGTTTTTCATACTCGATGGCAACGTCGGCAATCGGCTCGGCAAAGGGTTTGGACTTTTTACCCGGCATGGTCTTGGTCAGTTTTATCCACTCGGGCCAGGTGGCGCGGTCTTTATACAGCCCTGCGCGGATACCGGTGATGAGCGAAAGATAGTCGCGTGTGCCCTTGGTGGTATCCGTTGTGATATCGATGCCTGCCAGCGCATGCTCGATCGCGTTCAACAGCTCCCGGTTCAGGTCGCGGCTGCTGGCTTTGGGAAAGTACGCCAGCAAGGGGTCGACGCTGGCCTTGCCCCGGTCGCGGATATCATCGGGTGACTGGTTGTTGGCGCGTGCGGCATCGGCCACTTTTTTCACCTCGGCGCGCCAGCCCAATTGCCTTAGCGGGTCGAGAATCTGCAGGCGGTGGCAGGTGGCGTTCATCTGGCGGATGAGCACGGTGTCGTTGGCCAGTGCGCGTTCCATAGCTTGAAAGAACAGTATGTCGCCCTGTGCTTCCTCCACCACCTGCTGGTCGGGCGGCATTCCCGCTTCGAAAGCAAAGCGCCGCAGGATCTCGCCGCAAACGCTGTTCACGGTGCCGATCAGCGCCTGTTCCATCTGGTTGGCCACGCTGAGGTGGCCCGCTTCAATCAGTGCGCTGCGCACGCGCTCCTGCAACTCGCCGGCGGCCAGTTTGGTGAAGGTGGTGGCGATGACGCCCGCCGGTGTGACTGCGCCGGAGGAGAGCAGTGCTTCGAGTTTCTGCGTCAGTGAGTAGGTTTTACCGCTGCCGGCACCGGCGCTGATGAACTGGATATTGGCACTCATGCGCTGGCACTCCAGCCGGTGAGTACACTGTAGTCGTTGAAGCTGTCGCTGGCCTCGGGCATGTCGAGGCAGTCGTCAGCGGGCGCCGACTCGGCGGTGGGTACGGTGTCAGATACGGTCACTTCCACCAGGCCGCGATCAAACTGCGACTTGCGCCAGCGCCAGCTCTGTTCAAAACGCTGCCAGTACTGCGCCGCGCTTTCATCGTCGTCAGGTTTGAGAATATCGGCGTTGGGGAAGAAGTCGTGCCCGAGGCTGAGCATGGTGGCATCCATCACGATGAAATAGCTGAGCGCGGGTGATTGCGCGGCGCCGTTGTCGCGACGCAGTTGCGCGTAGGTGGCCAGCTGCAGGTAGCTGCTGGCCAGCAGTGAGTCGCGGCGGTAGCGGCGTCCACCCCATTTGATATCCACGATGGCTTCGCTGCCGTCTGCGCGCGTGGCCAGCAAGTCGATGGAGCCGGTGAGGGTGCCGCCGGCGAAGCTGCCCTGTTGTTGTAGCTCCATTTGCACGCGCACCGCAGCGGCAGCGTGCAGGTGTTCCACCAGCGTGGTGAGTGAGTCCTGCACTTGCGAGATAAAGCGTTCGCACTCGGCCTGTCGGCCGGGTTCCAGCAGCAGTGCGCCCTCCTGTTGAATCAGGCGGCGGATATGTTTATCGACCCACGCATCAATGGCCAGTGTGTCGATGGCGGCGATGTCCGGGTGCGCGTTGAAAAACGCCTCGTACAGGCGGTGCGCGAGGTTACCTTTCAGCTGGCTGCCGTCGCTGACACTGGCCAGTGAGCCCTGCCTGATGCGGGCGGCGTAGCGCAGCAGCCACTGGTACGGGCTGTGAATGTAGGTGTCGAGGCTGGAGTACGACTCCGCTTCGCGCATCGGCAAGGCTACCGATGCCGGCAACTGCCACCAGCGCACTTTCGGCGGTAGTGTGCGCACCTCCAGCGGCACTTGAGCAACGCCCAGTTGCGCCGCGGTGTCGCTGCTGGCGATCTGCAGGATAGGCAGGCCTTGCGTCACGCTGGCGATCTGGTCCCAGATGGGATGGTGTCGCTCGCTGTCGCCGTGCAAAATAAATATGCAGCGCTGCTTCGCGCTGAGCACTGGTCTTAGCCAGGCTTTTCCCAGCCATGCCAGTTGTGCGTCTTCTGCCTCCAGGTATACGCCGTTGGCTTGCAGTGCTGCGCGTTCGGCGCGCGACCACGGCCAGCGATGTACGCGATCATTGGCCTGGCAGTCCCACCAGATCACGTTGTCTGCGCTGTGTTCCTCCACCGCGCTGAAGGCCCCGGCATGATCGGCGCGCAGTACTCTGGGTTGGCCGGGGATAACCTCGGCGCCGCGATCGGTGATCGGCGCGCCGCTGCCGCGCACATCCTCGATTAACCGACGCACATTGTCCTGGGTCAGCGGGTCGCGGCCGTGCGCCTTCAAACGCTGTATCGCGCTGACAAATTCCTGGGCCTGGTTAAGCGCGATGTTGTACAGCGATTTGCGCGCTGGATCCTCGTAACGTTCCCGCGAGGCCTGCAGCCAGTCGGCGACTTTCTGCGCACGCTCGGACAGCGTCGCACTGTCCACACCGCACTCGGGCGCAAAGCGTGCTGACTCCAGCCAGTAGCGCACGCGCTCTTTGAGCGCTTTGCGTTTGCCGGGCTCCTCGTGTGCCAGTGCTTCGCTAATGGCGTCCTCCCACGCCTGGCTGCCGATACCGGGCGTGCTGGCGACGGTGCGCGCCAGCGTCTCGCGAATGCGCCCTGGAAGCGGCCCCACAGGGTGCGAGAGGAACTGGAACAGGGCGGTGGGATTCAGCGGCTCCCACAACAGTTCACACGCCAGCGGCAGTACCTGGAACACCGGCCGCCACGATGACAGTGCCGAAAAACCCAGGCGCGCGCTGTGCACTTGCTCCAGCGTATCGTCCAGCAATTCACCACGCGCCTCGGCCAGCAGGGCGATGGATTGTTGCGGCGCTGCGCGCAGCCAGCACTGTGTGAGCAGCGCCGTGAGTGGCGCGCTGTCCTGCGGTGAATCCGCGCGCAGGGCGATCACGCTGCCATCGCCGCGCAGCTGGATTTTGTTGCGCGAGCTTTGCAGCAGGTGTTGTTGCAGTCGATGCAGGTCGCTATCTGCAGTGCCCTGCGGTGCCGCTGGCGGGGCCTCGGTCACGGGTGCGTCGACGGCCTGAATCAATCGCTGCCACAGGTGCGGGAAGTCTGCCAGTTCGTCGCGCAGCAATAGGGAGTTCACCGCGATGGGGTTGTCGGGCAGCAGTGCAATCACGCGCTGGATGCGCTGGCCCAGTCCCGGTGCCACGGCGCCGGCGGCCAGTGTCTCGATAGCCGCCATGTCCCTGAGTCGCGCGGGTGCGTCCTCTCGAAATTGTCCCTGCCAGCCCGCCAGATACCACTGGTCGCGCCATTGCAGCAGTGTGCGCGCTACCGAGAAGGGGTCTGCCTGATAGGAGGCGCGATAGAACGCGGTGCTGTTATCGGTCTGGTCGATACAGCCCAGGTATTGAATCAGGCGCTCGGTGAACGAGGTATCGCGCGCGGGAATGCCCAGCTGCGTTTCCAGCAGGCCGAGGAAGCCGTGCGGGCCCACGGTGACGTTGCCCAGCGCATCGGCGTGCACTTCCGGTACCGACGCATCGCCCTTCAGCGCCAGGGTAACGGTGATCTTGCCGATGCCGGGTTGTCCACTCATGCTCATTGCGCCTTCCCTGGATGTTGGCCTCACATGATAGGCGGTTGGTAGAGGTCTATCCATCTCCGGTGCTGTCCACCTGCGTGTTTATACGACGTGTATGGATGATCAGGCTTGAGTGGGTGCGGCTCGCTTCCCTGTGACACTGCTGTCCCGTTTGGACTACCATGTCCAGGTCGATAGCCAACGCCGAGGAAGCCCGATGAGCGACATCGTCCCCACCATCTGCCGCCTGTGCATTGCCCACTGCGGTGTTCTCGCAGAAGTCGAAGATGACAACGGGCGGCGCAAGGTGACGAAGGTTACCGGCGATCCGGACAACCCGCTGTTCAAAGGCTATACCTGTCCCAAGGGCAGGGCGCTGCCGGAACTGCACAATCACGCGGGGCGTCTTCTGCATTCAATGAAACGGCAGGCGGATGGCAGCCACCTTCCCATTGCCAGTGAACAGGCGGCTGTGGAAGTGGCTGAACGCATTCGGGCGATTGTCGATCAGTACGGGCCGCGCGCGGTGGCGTGCTATGTCGGCACCCCCAACGCCGGGCAGCCAACGGCGGCGGGCATGGGCAATGCGTTTATGCGCGCAATCGGTTCGCGCATGTTCTTTACCTCCAACACCATCGACCAGCCCGGTAAACAGATCTCGATGGCACTGCACGGCAAGTGGCTGGGCGGCGAACCGGAGTTTGAGCAGGCCGATGCATGGTTACTGGTGGGCAACAACCCGATCATCTCCAAATCGGCGGGCCTGCCCGGCCAGAATCCGGCGCAGAAACTGAAGGAAGCGCAGGCGCGCGGGCTGCAACTGATTGTAATTGATCCGCGTGTGTCGGATTGCGCGCGTAAAGCGGCGATTCATTTGCAGTGTCGCCCCGGTGAGGACCACGCGATTCTCGCCGGCATGATCCACATCATCCTCGCGGAGAATTTGTACGACCACGACTTTGTCGCGCAAAACGTCAGTGGGTTTGAACAGCTGCGTGAGACCGTTGCCGGTTTTACCCCGGAATATGTCGCCGACCGCGCAGGCATTCCCCAGGAGCAACTCCTGGCGGCGGCGCGCACCTTTGCCCGGGCGCGCATCCGCCACGCCAACAGTGGCACCGGTGCCAGCTTTTCGATGTACTGCAATCTCAAGGATTACCTGGTGGCGTGCCTGAATACCGTGTGCGGTGCTTACACGCGCGCCGGAGAACGGGTTACGCGACCCAATGCGATGCTGCCCGCGTATACGCCCAAAGCGCAGGCATTCGCCCCCTTCAAGGCCTGGGGTTATGGTGAAAAACTGCGCGTGCGCGGCCTGACTGATACCGCCGCAGGGATGCCGACAGCGGCACTGGCGGATGAAATCCTGCTGCCCGGCGAGGGGCAGGTGAAGGCGCTGATCTGTATCGGCGGCAACCCGATGGCGGCATGGCCCGACCAGCGCAAGACGCAACGCGCCATGGAGAGCCTGGAGTTGCTGGTGACGCTGGATGTGGAGATGTCCACCACCGCGCGGCTGGCGCATTACGTGATCGCCTGCAAGCAGACACTGGAAACTCCCGGCATGAGCCAGAGTGGCGAGGCCATCAAGTATTTCGGGTCCGGGATTGGTTTTCCCAGCGCGTATGCGCAGTACTCACCCACCGTGGCCGATGTGCCCCACGGTTCTGATCTGGTGGAGGATTGGGAATTCTTTTATCGCATGGCGCAACAGCTCGACCTCGACCTGGTGTTTGTGTCCGCCTTTGGCTTTTCCCGCTACCAGGAGGCGGCGCACGAAATCCTGCCGCTCAGTCGCACCGAGAAGCCCGACATCGAAGCGCTTTACGCCGCAATCTGCGCACATTCGCGTATCCCGCTGGATGAAGTGAAACGCTACCCGCACGGGCATGTGTTCGACAGTGAGGTGACAGTGCAGCCGCGCGACCCCGGTTGTGACGATCGTCTGGATTGCGGCAACGCGGTCATGCTGGAGCAATTGCGCGAGGTGTTCGCGCAGGATTACCGCGCGCAGCACAACACGCCCGATTTCCCGTTTCGCTACATCCCGCGCCGCCATAATAATTTCATGAATTCCTCCGGTCGCTCCATTGCCAAACTCAACGGCGACAAGCCGTGGAATCCCGTGTGGATGCATCCCGATGATATGAAGTCAGTAGGCGTGGCTGAAGGTGGCCGTGTGCGCATCGCTACGAACTATGACAGCATTGTGGCGATGGTGGAAAGTGACGATACGCTACGACCTGGCGTGGTTGCTATTGCTCACGCCTTCGGTGGATTAGTAGAGGAAGATGACCGCTACATGGAGCTGGGCGCCAACACAGGGCGACTGGTACGCACCGACGAGGATTACGATCCGATCACGGGCATGCCGCGCATGGGCAATATTCCCGTGGCAATTTCCGCTCACTGATTGCATTACCGCTCGCCTCGGTGCCGGCGGCCGTGCGCGAGCGTAGAGCGCAATGCTGGCGTTTTGCCAGCGAGAACCGCTGTGCTAGGCTGGGGCAGGTCCTTTAGCGGGACGATAACAATAACGACAGCTTGAAGGATCCGGTCTATGTCCCGAAAATTATCCTGTGTGCTGGTTGCGACAATGGCTGCTGTGGCGTTTTCTCATGAACTTACTGCCCGCGAAGCGTCGCTGACGCTGGAGGAAGTCATCGTCACCGCGCAAAAACGCGCGCAGAGTTTGCAGGATGTTCCTATAGCCATTACCGCTGTCTCGCAGGAGATGATGCAGAACCAGAACATCTTCGATGTGCTGGATTTGCAGAAGGCGGTACCAAGCCTGACCATTATCGAAGGTTATAACCGCGCCAACGGTGTGCCGGTGGTGATCCGCGGAATGGGGACGCTAGGTGCGCAACCGGCCTTCGAAGGAAGCGTGGGTACCTATGTGGACGGTATGTACCGGGCGCGTCCGGGCATGGTGCTGTCGAGCATGCTGGACATTGGGCAGGTGGAGATTTTGCGCGGACCGCAGGGCACCCTGTTCGGCAAGAACACCACTGCCGGTGCCATCACCATGACCTCAAACGCGCCCGAGGAAGAGTTTGGTTACAGCGGCGAAGTGACGCTGGGCGATTACGACCGCCAGCGCTTTGCCGGGCATGTTACCGGCCCGCTGACCGACACGCTGCTCGGGCGGCTTGCCATTCTGTCGGACAAGCGCGACGGCTACACCAACGCGCTGTTCCAGCACGATGATTACGACAACCTGAACCAGTGGTCGATCAAAGGCACGCTGGCCTGGCAGGCAACCGACAGGCTTGAAGTGAAGATGATCACCGACTATTCCGACAGCAATGAAATCTGCTGTTTCGGCAATCCCGTCGGCTACAACCGCGCAGCCAGTCTGGTGCGGGACCCGGCGGTGGGCCTCAACGATTACTACCTGCGGACATCGCAGGCTAACTTCAATACGGACATCGACCTGTTGGATCTGGACCCCAAGGACCGTGAAACCCAGCTGAACTCGCAGCCCAGCAATGACAACACGGAAAAGGGTGTGGTGATTGATGTCGACTGGGACATGGATTTTGCCGAACTGCATTCGATCACCGGCTATCGCGACTGGAAATACAATTCCAAGGGTGACTTCGATTTTGGCCCAACCGATATCGGGTTTCTGGAAGAGGATTACAAGGTCGATAACTACAGCCAGGAGTTCAACCTTACCGGTACGTTTGCCGAGTTGGGCATGGTGGACAGCATCGAGTACGTGGCCGGTCTGTATTACTCCTACGAAGATTTCCAGCAGTACCGTGCGTTCGATGCAGGCCCCGATCAGCAGGGCATCTGGGAGTTGTTCTGGCCGGCGCAGGCCGGGGTGCCGGAGCCGGCGTTGCGCGCACTTCTGGGCGGCGGACAGTGGGCAACTGCGGGGCTGCCTATCGGTGAGGTGCTGCACAAACTGGAAACGGAAACCAAGGCGATCTTTGCGCATACCACGGTGGCGGTGACAGAAAAGTTCTCGACCATTCTCGGCGTGCGTTACTCCGACGAGGACAAGACCATGGACCGCCATAACCTGCTGTATTCCGATGTGAACGAGTACTCAGAGTATTTGCAGCAGTACATGTTGGGTGGTTATTTCCTCGGGGCGAATATCGCCGGGCCGGATATCAACGGCCAGAATTACAGTGACGGTGAGTGGACCTACGACATCAAGCTGCAGTATTTCCTGCGGCCGGATACGCAGGTCTACGGCGGTTACACGCGCGGCTTCAAGGCCGGCGGTATCGGCATGGATCCGGAGGCGGGCGGTGGCCAGCCCTCAGGACAGAATTCGCAGGTGGTGTTTGATTTTCTCGGTATGGGCAACGGCACCGGCTTTGCCGACCTCGAGGATGCGACCTACGATCCCGAGTATGTCGATGCGTGGGAGATGGGATTAAAGAGCGACTATCTTGGCGGCCGGGGCAGGGTGGATGTCGCGATCTTCTACAACGAGCTGAAGGATAACCAGTTCTCCGTCTTTACCGGCACTGGTTTTACCGTACTCAATGCCTCCACCGCCGATGTCAGCGGCGTGGAACTGGAAAACTATTTTGCGGTGACGCCCAACCTGCGTGTTGGTGCATCGGTGACCTGGCTGGATACGCAGTATGGCGATGACGTGCCCGCGCCGGGCTTGTCTGAGGCACCCGCAGGACGCAACCTGACGTTTGCGCCGGACTGGGCAGGGGCGCTCAGCCTGCAATACGAACGGCCATTAACCGATCGCCTGGCCGGATTCATCAATGCCAACTGGGCGTACCGCGGCGACCAGTACGTCGCTTACGATATCCAGGATAAGCAACCGGACTACGCCCTTCTGGGTGTGCAGGTAGGCGTGCGTACAGAAGACGGGCACTGGGATGTGCGCGCCTGGTGCGACAACTGTTTTGACGAAAGTTATGCCACGGGCTATTTCAACGCGCCGTTCTATTTTGATGACAGTCTCAACCAGTATCAGGGCCAGTTCCTCGGCCCACCGCGAACCTATGGCGTCACGCTGCGGATGAACTTTTAGCGCAGTAGTTCATACAGCCACTTTGCAATAAAGGCGATGGTTCAGGGTGTGATGTCAAGTTCCTGCGCCATCTGTTCGCGCATCACAAACTTCTGGATTTTCCCGGTGACCGTCATCGGATACGCCTCGACGAAGCGCACAAAGCGGGGAATCTTGAAATGGCTGATGCGATCGCGGCAATAGTCCTTTACTTCCTCTTCAGTCAGGCTCGCACCGCTGCGCAACTGTATCCAGGCACACACCTCTTCTCCCATTTTGGCATCGGGCACGCCGAATACCTGCACCTCGGCGATGGCCGGGTGTGTGTAGAGAAACTCTTCGATCTCGCGCGGGTATATGTTCTCGCCGCCGCGAATCACCATGTCCTTAATGCGTCCGACAACGCGCACGTAACCTTCGCTGTCCATGACGCCAAGGTCGCCGGAGTGCAGCCAGCCCGCGCTGTCGATCGTCTCCCGGGTACGCTCTTCATCTTCCCAGTAACCGCGCATCACGGAATAGCCGCGTGTGCAGATTTCGCCTTTCTCGCCTATCGGTACCACGCAGCGGTTCTCATCGACGATGCGAATTTCCACCCAGGGCACTGCGCGGCCTACCGTTTGCGTGCGTTTCTCCAGTGAATCGCCTGCGCGTGTCAGGTGATTGATTGGACTGACCTCGGTCTGCCCGTAGCCAATCAGGATGTCGTCCATGTGCATCTCATTGATCACTCGCTGCATCACTTCTTCCGGACAGGGCGCGCCGGCCATGATGCCGGTACGCAGGCTGCGCAGGTCGAACTCGGCAAACTGTGGATGGTCGAGCTCACCGATAAACATGGTGGGAACACCGTGCAGCGCGGTACAACGCTCCTCCTGTACGGCTTGCAGTGTGCTGAGCGGATCGTACGACGCCGCCGGATAGACTGCGGTGGCACCGTGTGCCAGACAGGCGAGATTGCCCATCACCATACCGAAGCAATGGTACAGCGGCACCGGAATGCACAGGCGATCAACATGCGAAAAGCGCATACCCTCGCCGACGAGCGAACCGTTGTTGAGGATGTTGCAGTGCGTGAGTGTGGCGCCCTTGGGGGATCCGGTGGTGCCGCTGGTGAACTGTATGTTGATCGGGTCGTCTGGCCGTAGCCGGGTTTTCAACGTCTCCAGCTGAGCCACTTCCTTTGCGCTGCCCAGTGCGCACACCGCCGCAAAGTTGAGCATGCCTGGTGATGGTGTATCACCCATGCGAATCACCATTTCCAGATGCGGCAGTCGCGCGGCACGCAGCTCGCCAGGCGCGGCAGTTGCCAGTTCCGGCGCCAGTTCCTGCAGCATGCCGAGGTAGTCGCTGCTCTTGAAACGTTCGGCGCACACAATCGCGCGGCAGGAAACCTTGTTCAGTGCGTATTCCAGTTCGTACAGCCGATACGCGGGGTTGATGCACACCATGATTGCGCCGATCTTTGCTGTGGCGTATTGCACCAGCGTCCATTCGTAGCTGTTGGCACCCCAGATGCCCACGCGATCACCGGGGGCAATACCCAGTGCCAGCAAGCCGATCGCCAGGCGATTCACCTCGGCCTGTAACTCCCGATAGCTCCAGCGCACCTGTTGATGGCGTACCACCAGTGCTTCTTCATCGGCAAAGCGGGCACAGATATGGTCGAAGTAGTTGCCAATGGTCTGGTAGATAATTTGAGTGTTGGACGCACCGCAATAATAGCTGTGGGTGAGCTGTGTCATGTTGTTATTCGCTTGGCGCCTCAGATGAAAAAGTGAGTGGCTCAGTTTCTGCTCAGGATAGTACAACCTGCTTGCCTGTTGAATGGCGGGACGGTGTCGGTTGCGAACAGGCGTCTGGTAGTGGGTGGAATAATACCGTTTCAGCCTCAGGTTATTTGCTCTACGCTTGCCGCCAACATGATTATTCCCCGCCCGCAATGATGTCGCAACCAAAAGCCTTTGGTGAACTGCTGGGGATCGATCCCGGTGGTGTCCCTGCCTATTCCTCCGACTACGACAGTGTGGACCCGCTGCAAATGCCCGACCGCCATTCCTTCCGCAACTACGTGGATGGAATTTACACCGGCTACAAGTGGCAGTGTGTCGAATTTGCACGTCGCTGGTTGCTGCAATGCAAGGGCTACGTGTTCGATGATATCGCCATGGCGTACGACATTTTCCGTCTCAAGTATGTGCGCGTGTTGGCGGACCAGCGGTTGCTGCCGTTGCACGCCTTCGAAAACGGTTCCAGGCGACACCCGGAGCCCGGTTGCATGCTGATCTGGAACGAGGGCGGTGAGTACCATTTAACCGGACACGTCGCCATTGTCACCGAAGTCTTTGCCGACCGGGTGCGCGTGGCCGAGCAAAATGTTGAACACCAGGAGTGGGTCAGTGGCTGCGACTATGCGCGGGAACTTCCGGCCAGCATCGGGGAAGACGGCTCCTACTGGATTCAGTGTTCGTTTCACAACGCCTCAATACTCGGCTGGGTCATACAGACGTCGGACGCGACCGATGCTGTAGAGTTTGCCGATCCCGAACCTGCGTTGTTCAAACTGCAACAGCGCGAACTGAAACCCGGTGGGCCCGCGCCGGCACTCTGGCTGAACCCGGCCAACGCGGATGAGGCGGCCTACATCGCGATGAACGGACATCGCCTGAGTTCCAGCGACGTGGAAAAATTGCAGTACTTCGTCATGTCGCGCACTGCACGCCAGGAGCTCAAGCGCGCAACCAACGAATTGCATGCGCTTTTCATGCACGCCACTGACTATGTATTGCAGAACCCAGCCTTGCTGGAAAAGTTCAACCTGCCGCCGGTCATCTGGCCGCGGCTGCAGCAGTCATGGAGTAACCGACGCAACCAGATGGTTACCGGACGCTTTGACTTTTGCATGACCGAGGGCGGCCTCAAGGTATTTGAGTACAACGCGGACTCAGCTTCCTGCCACATGGAGTGCGGCAAAATCCAGGGCCTGTGGGCGCAGCGTTTTGGCTGCGACGATGGCGAGGACGCCGGTGAGGACCTGTTTGACAACCTGGTGACGGCCTGGCAGGAAACCGAGGTCGATGGACTGGTGCATATCCTGCTCGATCACGACCAGGAAGAGATGTACCACGCGTTGTTTATGCAATCGGCCATGGAGCAGGCTGGTATTGAGTGCAAACTGGTCAAGGGGTTAGCGGGTGTGCAGTGGCAGGATGCCGAAACCGTGCTGGACAGCGACGGGATACCGATTCGCTGGGTCTGGAAGACCTGGGCCTGGGAGACGGCGCTGGACCAGTTGCGCCAGGAACTGGACGAAGACGCCCAACGTCAACTGCTGCGACAACCGCTGGAGAGCAATCCTCCACGCCTGATGGATGTGCTGTTGCGGCCCTCCACGATGGTGTTCGAGCCAATCTGGACTCTGGTACCGAGCAACAAGGCCATATTGCCGATACTGTGGGAGATGTTTCCCGATCATCCCTACCTGCTGGAGTCGCGTTTCCAACTCACCGATGCGCTGCGTGCCCACGGCTACGTGTCAAAGCCTATCGCCGGCCGCTGCGGCCATAACATCAGTATTGTGAACAGGACAGAGGCGTTGTTAACTGAAACTGGTGGCCGGTTTGACGAGCAGCAGCAAGTGTTCCAGGCGCTGTGTGAGCTGCCAAAAATTGGCCATTACAGGGTACAGTTGTCCACGTTTTCTGCCGGCGGTGTGTATTCCGGCGCCTGTGTGAGAGTGGACAATTCGCTGATTATCACTACCGACAGTGATGTACGCCCGCTCCGGGTCGTCAGTGACAGGGAATTCTCGGCCGCGCAGACTCACGCACGCAAAAATAGGGCGCGGCCAGCAGCACCATCCCCACGCCCACCAGCCAGGACACATCCGGCACAAAATACGGATACACCATCAGTGCAATCCCCAGATACTTGGGTACGATCTTTTCCTGCTTGCGACCGTACATGAAGTAGCCCAGGCCGACGGAACCAAAGAGCAGGCCCCACAGGAGCATCGATTCAGTTTCCATAAGCCCAATCGCTCCACAGTTGCTGATGCGGTGATGGTAACAGCAAGTACCTTGCACAACGTGGTGAGATGCACCAGAAATAGTGTTTTTGGCCGCATTTTGGCAATTTCACTGTACTTTTTTCCGTACTTTTCACTGCGTCGCTTGTGCTGATCCCCGCTGCTGCATTATCGTGGCGGCAATCTTTTCTTCACCCCGCGCTGAACTGTAAAACCATGAAAAAAGTAAGTCTGCTGTTAGCCCTGCTGGTCCCTACCTCGCTGTTTGCGTCTACCTTCGATCTGCCATCGGAGTCCTTTGATGTCATCGGTGGCATCCAGACCGTGTATGCGACCCATGAGGATACGCTGCTGGATATTGCGCGACGCTCCAGCATCGGGCAGGACCAGATGGAGCGCGCCAACCCTGGCGTCGATCGCTGGTTGCCGGGCGAAGGTACCCCCGTAAAAGTACCGTCACACTTTATTCTGCCGCGTGCAGAGCGCAAGGGCGTGGTGTTAAACCTGCCTGAAATGCGCATGTACTATTTCCCGCCGAAAAAGCCGGGCCAGCCGGCGCAGGTGCAAACCTATCCAATCGGTATCGGGCGCATGGACTGGGCGACGCCACTGGGCGTCACCAAAATTACGGCCAAGACGAAAGATCCCTCATGGCGGCCGCCGGAATCCATTCGTCGGGAGCATGCTGCAAAGGGTGATCCACTGCCGGTGGTTGTACCTCCGGGGCCGAACAATCCGCTGGGTCGCTACGCGATGCGCCTTGGCATACCGGGCTACCTTATTCACAGCACCAACAAGCCACTGGGTGTTGGTATGCGGGTATCCCACGGCTGTGTCCGTATGCTACCTGAAGATATCGAGAAGCTCTTTCCCCAGCTGCCGGTCGGTACGCAAGTGGCGATTGTCAATCAACCGGTAAAAGCAGGGTGGTACGGCGGCAAACTGTATATAGAGGTGCATCCGCCGCTGGAAGAATATCCCAATGACCGGGGCGCGATGGTGGAAGAGATGATGTTGGCGCTGGACGATGCTATGGCACGGCGCTCAGTGCCGCTGGATAACGCCAAAATCGATGCCGAACTCAGTCGTCAGACTGGCTTGCCGCTGGTGGTTTCTGCAGGCGGTTGATCCGTACTTTTCCGGGGACTTGCTGAGATATGCTGCGGGGAGAGAAGCTGAGAGGATGACACCCTAAATCACCGGAGCGACTCACTGCACTATTGCTAGAGAGTGAAGCCACCCCGGTAAAGAGGTGCCCGAAATTTTACTTGTTCATGGACTGTTTGAACATACGGTCCATTTTTTCAGAGTTAGCATCGCAGCATGCCTGAGCACTGTTGGCTTTTGCTGCTGCTGCAGCGGCTGCTGATGCTGCTGATTCGGCAGTGCTTTGGGCTTTTTCTTCTTGAGCCTTCAGCGCGTACAGATCACGGGTGGTGGCACAGCCGGTCAAACCGGTGAGTGCAACCAACATGAATGCTGCTGCCGTGGTTTTGAGCGAATTACGCATAATCTTGTCCTCTAAGTGGTAAGCCGTTACCCGGCCTATAAAGTGTTTCCAATTTGAACGGCGCCTCTCTTTTTTACTATCGAGCTGTGCAGTTCGTTTTGGGGCAATGTCGCCAAACCTAATCGGCGAGCACCTCCGGCGGCTATTTTCAGAGATACTGAGCGTAATCGCAAGCGATTGTTTATCCGACTTTTTGCCAGTCAGCGCACGACAACGCGGGTGCCGACCACTACCCACTTGGCCAGTTCTTGCAATTGTTCGTTGGTGACGGCGATACAACCTTCAGTCCAGTTGACGCTTTCATGCACTTTCATGTCGCCGCGCCCAACGCCATGGATCCCCAGTTGGCCCCCCAGACTGGTGTTCTGTGACGGTGGGCGACCGCGGTCCAGGTCGTAGCGCAGGGCGCGATACTCACTCGCATCAATGCGGTGCTCCTGCCAGGCGCGTTCTGTGTGTTCGAGATTAGGGTAATTCAGCGCCATAAACAGCTTGAAACGCTCGCTGCGCCTGATTTCTGTAATAGTGAACTCACCCAGTGGTGTGGTGCCGTCGTCCCGGCGCTTGGTAAGCGAAGGTCCGCTGCTGCCGATGGCGATATTGTCAAAAACTTCCACCTCATGGTCACCCTGCATTACTACAATGCTCAAATGGTCCGTGTCTACGGACAGCCAGACATCGGACTCGGAAGTGGCCATCGCGCGCTGCGCGGGGCCGCTAAGGATCACCGCGATGCACAGTGCAAAAAGTGGCGTCAGTAGCGCCGATAGGTGTTCAGGGACAGGCGGGCTTGCGGGATTGCGAAAAAATACCACTTGTTAAATCCAGCACAGGGATGATGCACAAGATCATAGCTGGCGCCAAATAGCGATTCAACGACTCCGCTCTGGTAATCTGACACTCTTTTTACGCTGACCGCAGGAGCAATGGATACTGCCATGAAGAAGTCGCTGAAAATCGCCGGCGTTATCCTCTGCCTGTTGCTATTGTCACTCAGCTGGCCGGCGTGGATGTTCTACCAGGAAATCCAGAACGCGCGTAGCGAAGACCCGCTGGTGTGGGAGGATGCCATCGGCGCACTGGAAGTAAAAACCCGAGAGCTGTACGCGCCGGGAGAGGCTGTCGTTTTTATCGGCAGCTCCAGTATTCGACTGTGGGACACGCTGGTAGAGGATATGGCGCCTGTTGCAGTGATCCAGCATGGGTTTGGAGGTGCGAAACTTAACGATATTGTGTATTACTCCGATCGCCTGGTCAGCGCGTATCTGCCGCGCGCTGTCGTGGTTTTTGCCGGCACCAACGACATCGACCCCTCGGCAACGAAAACGCCGGAAACCCTGCTGGCAAGCTACCGGGCGTTTGTGCGGCAGGTGCGCGATAAGCAACCCGACCTGCCGATCTACTATATTGGGATTACACCTTCACCACTGCGCTGGTCCGTATGGCCGACGGCGCAGGCTGCCAATGCGTTGATCGAGGCGTGGTCGGCCACCGACCCGAATCTGTATTTCATTGATACTTCGGCTGCTTTGATGGCCGGCAACGGTGAGCCCGATCCCGATAACTACCGTTTCGATGGTCTGCACCTGAATGCGCAGGGTTATCGCCATTGGCGCGACATCATTCGTCCGCGTTTAATGGAGGATCTCGGTGGCAACTGATGGCGCAGCACTGTCCAGCTTCCACCTGCTGGACCGACAACTGATCGAGTATCCCTATCCCTTTTATCGGGCACTGCTGGAACACGCGCCCGTTTACTGCGTACCGGGAACCGAGGTGTATCTGGTGTCTTCCTGGCAGCTGATCCATCAGGTGCTGAAAAACCAGCAGGACTACTCTGCCAACCTCACCGGTATTCTGATAACCGGCAACGATGGCCTGCCAGCACTGTTTGACCTGCGCCAGTTCGGTGGTGCGGTAGATGCCATTGCCAATGCGGATGAGCCCTTTCATGCGGTGCACCGTAAACTGGTACTGCCACAGCTCAACGTGCGCAAGGTGGCGGCGCTGGAGCTTGATGTTCGCAACTGGGCCCGGCGCGGCGTGCAGCAGTTGCTGGATGCCGGGCGCGGCGACTGTGTCGGCGAGCTGGCCAATGCCATTCCGGTCAAGGTCATGGCGCGATTGGTGGGACTGCCTGTTGCAGATGTCGATCAATTGCTGGTGTGGGCATTTAGCGGCGGAGATATCCTCGCGGGGACCGCTACAATCGAGCGGATGATTGAACTGGGTGTCGCCACCGGGCAGATGCGGTCGTACCTGCAATCACACTTCGAAGCAGCGCAGCAACGCGTCGCTGGCGAGCTCCCGATCGATGTCATGGGAGAGCTTGCCGCGGGCGTGCGCCACGGACTGATCTCGGCGCAGGACGCGGTGGCGATCATGGTTGTGCTGGTCGGTGCCGCCGGGGAGTCCACCTCCAGTCTGGTCGGGAGTGCGATTCGCATACTGGCGCAGGACGCAGCGCTGCAGCAACAGTTGCGCGAGCAGCCGGCATTGCTCGACCGCTACATCGAGGAAGTGGTGCGGCTGGAGTCACCGTTCAAGGGGCACTACCGGGCGGTGTTACACGAGACGCAACTCGGCGGTGAGACGATTCCGGAAACTGCCAGGGTCTACCTCTTGTGGGCGGCGGCGAATCGCGATCCCGCTGTGTTCGCCGCGCCGGACCGGCTCGATCTCAACCGACCCAACAGCGGCGAGCACCTCGGCTTCGGCCATGGCATTCACTTCTGTATCGGCGCCCGTGTGGCACGAATGGAGGCCAGAATTATCCTGCAGGAGCTGCTGGCACACACCGGCAGTTTCCAACTGGACAGCGATTTTCCGGTGTGTCATGTGCCCAGTATCTTTGTCCGGCGTCTGGACAGATTGCATCTGATCCTGCAGGCCCGCTAGCGCAGCGTGCGATCTGGCCGGGAATGGGTGGGGTGAACAACAAACCTTGTTGCTACAGACTAATAGGGTGTAGTCTATGGCCGAGTTTCATCATTCACCGAGGTACTTCGCATGTCCGGCTGCCCACACTTTGACCTTACCACCCCGGAAACCTACCGTGGCGGCGTGCCGCGCGAGGTGTTCAAGTACCTGCGTAATGAACAACCTGTTTACTGGCATGAAGAAGATCCCGCGCAGGGTCCGGGTTTCTGGGCGGTGACCAAGCAGAAGGATCTGGATTACATC
The DNA here is from genome assembly GCA_041396025.1 of Halioglobus sp. Taxonomy (GTDB): domain Bacteria; phylum Pseudomonadota; class Gammaproteobacteria; order Pseudomonadales; family Halieaceae; genus Marimicrobium. The sequence continues at coordinate 34,128 of JAWKZL010000002.1, forward strand.
TCCAAGCATCCGTTGCTGTTTTCATCGGCAGAAAAAAGCTGCCTGCCGTGGGAATCAGACCCTGAGAGGGTGGTACTGATGCGCCAGCAAATCATCAACATGGATCCGCCGCAGCACATCAAGTACCGGCGCCTGGTGCGCAACGCATTCACGCCAAAAAAAGTCGACAGTTATGAGCCGCGCTTTCGCGAAGTGGCACGTGACATCGTCACCAGGGCAATAGAGGGTGGCGAGTGTGAATTCGTGGAGGATATTGCTGCAGAGTTGCCACTGGTTGCCATTTGTGAATTGATGGGGGTTCCGCTGGACAAGCGCCAGCGCCTGTTCGAACTGACCAATATCATGCTGGGCATGTCCGATCCGGAACTGACCACGACCGAGGAAGACGGTGAAAACGCCATGGCCGAGATGTTTTTCCTGGCCTACGAGCTGGCGGAGAAGCACCGTAGCGATCCGCAGGACGATATTGTTCACGTGCTGCTTAACGGCACGGTGGAGGATGAGCCACTCACCAACGAGGAGTTCTGTCACTTCTTCCTGATCCTCATCGTCGCCGGTAATGAGACTACCCGCACCGTGACCTCTCAGGGCATGCGCCTGTTGATGGAGCATCCCGAGCAGTTCCAGCAGTTGGTGGATCACCCGGAACTGCTGGAAGGCGCAATCGAAGAGTTCCTGCGCTTCGACCCCGCCGTTATCACTTTTCGTCGCACGGCGATGGAGGATGTCGAGGTGGGCGGCCAACTGATCAAGAAGGGCGACAAGGTGCTGATGTTCTATGCGGCGGCGAATGCCGACGAAGACGTGTTCAGCGAACCGGATTCGTTCGATATCACCCGCGCGCAACGGGAGGACGTAAAAAACAATCACCGCGCCTTTGGCGTGGGCGAGCATTTTTGCCTTGGCTCACATCTGGCGCGGCTGGAACTGCGGGTGATATTCGAGGAAATATTCAAACGCATTCGCAACCCGCGCCTGACCGGCGATATCAACTGGTTGCGCTCCAGCTTTATTCATGGCATCAAGAAAATGCCGATTGCGTTTGATGTGGTCTGATGTCGGTAGATTCTGCTCTTCCCGAATATCCGCATAACCCGTATTACGGTAACGGCGTTTACCGTCGCCGTATCAGGCTGACCAGGGAAGATGATCGGGTGCACGGTGAACTGGAAGATGATTGCCACGGCTTTCGCGTGACCTTGCAACACGACGGTCACGCAGTTACAGCGGTAGCAGGCGACGCGTTGCGCGTACCGTTGACCACCTGTGCCGGCGCACTGACGCCGCTGCAGGCGTTGATCGGGGTTGCGCTGGACGCATCGCTGCCCAGCATTCTCGCGCAGGTAAAACCGCGCAACAACTGCACGCACTGGTACGATCTCAGCCTGTTGGCACTGGCGCACGCCACACAGCGTGAACCGGTGCGGGTGTATGACGTGGAAGTTGATGACCAGCCGGCCCACGCCAGTGCGGCGCGCGCTGAGGTGTTCCTCAATGGCCAGTCTGTCCATCGATGGCAGCTGGACCGCAACACGATTGTCGAACCGCCTGCCTATGCCGGAAGGCCGGTATTGAATGGCTTTTCAGCCTGGGCGTACGGCGCATTCGACGGTGCGGAGCGGGAAGCCGCCTTCGTGCTCAGTAAGGGCGTTTTCGTGGCCTTTTCACGCATGTTCGACATGCGTGACATTGGCGGACAGCCAGCGCTGGCCCACACCAATATGCTCGGTGCGTGTTATTCATACTCTCCTGGTGTGGTTGAGCAAGCGCTCCGTCAGCACGGCATGGTGCGCGATTTCAGCACCACGCCAGAGCAACTCCTGCACTTCAAGTGATCGTTCGCTGCCGTCGGATTACAGCGTGCCTTGCGCGGTGGGTGATGGTTGCGTGAGCAAAAAGGTAATCGCCTCGCTCAACGCGTCACATTCCAGTTGGATGGATTTTCTGGTTTTCGCGTTGCGCGGATTAATTTCATCCACCATGCCGCGCAGTGTGGCGAACAACAGGTGGCGTGCAATCTCACTGCGCTGCGCCTGCTGAATTTTACCGGCAAATAATTCGTCCCACAGCTGGGAGGTTTTTTTGGCCCAGCGCGCGAGTTGTTTCTGTCCGTTGATTGAGGAGGAGTCGTCTTTCCCTGCATTGCGCAGTATGGCGATGGACACGCGATACTCTTTCTTGCTGACCAGTGCCAGTACCACATCAATCAACTGCCTGACACGTTGCTGCAAGGTGTCACCGTGCAGCGTGGTTGATTCCAGCGTTGCGGCGAAGTCATCAAAAATATAATCGATTACCGCCTGTAGCAAGCCGTCCTTGTCACCGAAATGGTATTGCAGCACACCCCAGCTGACGTCTGCCTCCGCAGCGATGCGATTGGTATGCGCTGCGTGAAATCCCTCGCGGTAGATGCAGTCGATGGCGGCCTTTATCACTTTTTCACGCGTAGCCTCGCGCTTGGTAGGCCGGTTGCTGCTTGTCATTGTCGGACTCGGAGGATAACGTGCATAAGATTGCACAACTTTAAAATTGTTGTAGCTATAAAACAATGTTTATGTCGCGTGCACAAACGCGAGCGGAAGTCTCTACCATGCAAAAATTCATGAGAATTATCTTGGCTGTGTTGGCTCTAACGCTGTCGAGTGCTCTGCGTGCAGACACGTATTCGCCAGGTGGCTGGCCCACGCTGCATCACGATGCGGGGAATCGTCGTACGGTGGATGCCAGTGTGTTGTCGCGCAAGTACAGGGTGTGGCAGGCATTGGCGGGTGCGTCGGTGCTGACCGCCCCCACCATGAGTCCCGACGGGGGGCAACTTTACGTGACCACCGGGCTGCCCGCGGGTAACAGCAATCTGCACGCTTATTCTATCGAGGGCGATTTGCTGTGGCAGTCTGCGCCGTGGAGCAGCGCTGCCGAGGGTGTTGACCCCTGTGCAATTCTCTCCAGCCCGATTGTGGACGCAGCGGGTGACATCTACATCAGCGACTGCAACCAGCTGTATGCCTTCAGGCCCGATGGCCAGGTGAAGTGGGTCATCGACCTTCCCGCTCCGCACGCTGACGACTGGGTTGCGGCAGGTGACCATCCCGTCAATGCCTTTACCACGGCGGCGTTCACCCCCGACGGGCACCTTCTTGGAGTCACCAACTTCGGCGATGTATTGATTGTCGATCGCGACAGCGGTGTGCAGTTGAACCAACCGTACCGCCTGTCGGGCGTACTGCCGCCCTATGCCACCGCCGAGCCAATGCCCGATAGTGTGCTGGATAACGCCTTGATGGATCCCGCATTCAAAGAGTGGATGTGGCAGTTGATCTTCGGTGGCAGCATGCGCTCTGCGAATACGCCCGCCGTTGCCAGCAGTGGCCGTATTTATGTCGTTGGCAGCAGCGCGCGGCAGGGATTGGGTTCGCTGTACGCACTTGATGTCAGTGCTTCCGCCGCGGGACTGGCGTTGCGAGAGGCCTTCGTGACCGACATCGGGCTGGGCAGTGGTTCGAGTCCGGCGCTGTCTCCCCGCGAGGACAGGGTGTATGTCAGTGATGAACAGGGATGGTTCTACAGTATCGACGCCAACAGTGGTGCGATCGCCTGGAAAGTGCAAACAAAGGCTGCGGCCGGTGCTGCCGCAGTGGGCGCTGACGGTATGATTTATGCGCTGCAGGCCCGCGCACCTGCAGTGGTAGCCATCAACCCGATGGGTGAAATCCGCTGGGAGAGCGATTTCTCGCAACTGTTGCCGGACGAGTTGCCGTCTACCTTGCTGTTGGGAGACCCGGTGGCGGCAGGCAATGGCAACCCCACGGTGACCGCTGACGCCGTGCTGGTGCCGGTCGTCTACGGCTACAACGTGCCGGTACTGGGATTTACCGCACCGGTGCAGTCAGTGGTTGCGGCACTGGATCTGCAAACAGGCAAGGCAATGCACAATGTCGTCAGCCTGCCCGATGATTCCAGTGGCATTACCGCTGTGCTCCCCAATGGCACTATCGTCAATAGTCTTGGCGCAGTGTTGACCTCGGCGGTAAGCCCCGCGCGGCCGTTGGTCGACCTGCTGCTACCGGGTGAACTGACGATGCTGGGTTCTACCGGCGGAGTGCAGGTCGCGATACCACAGGACCATTGAAACGCCGCGCGTCCACTGAGCTCGGCGACCGCCTACAGTTTATAGTTGCAACTATATAACTCTTCGGATATGTTGCGGATTCAACGTGGGTTGTCCACCGTTTCCGTTTTGCATGTAAAAAGAGGGTGCCGCAATGTCTGCATATAGTCGCGAAGAAATGGAAGAAATGATGCGCCGCTGGTTGGCGGTGAATGACAAAGCAGAAGCCGAAGGCAACTGGCGCCATCTGGCCGATTGCTACACCGAAGACTGCCTTTACGGCTGGGATACACCCAATGGCAAATACGAGTTCCGCGGCCGCGAGACTATTCGCGAGACTTGCGTCGGCGCCGCCATGGACCCCTACAAGGGCTGGACCTATCCCTACGACAAAATGGTGATCGATGAGACCCGCGGCACTGCGATGGCCACCTGGTGGCAGACCCCGCCCGGGGCGCCGGTGCGCGAGGACGGCACGCCGATGAGGGTTATCGGTGCTTCCTATTTCAAGTACGGCGGCAATTACCAGTGGTGCGAACAACTCGATCTGTACGACTATACCAACATTACCAACTTGATTAAGGAATGTGTGGAGAAGGGTATTCTCAAAGAGATGCCGGTGATGTCCAGCCAGCAAGTAGCCGGTGGAGCGAAAAAATGAGCGAGCGCGCTGCAGTTGTGTTGAATACACCGCCAAAGGTCAGCGGTGAAAAGCCCGGTGTTGGTCACATGGAGGAGTTCGGGGTCAACTTTGCGCGCTTCCTGATGCGCTGCAATGCCGAGTGTGGAGAACTGGCGGAGTTCAATATGGGCGGCCAACAGACTGTGCTGATGAGCGGCCCCGAGGCGCAGGAGGCTTTCCTGAAAACGCTGGATCTGAAATTGAGCCGCGCCGCCGCCTACCAGGCGACTGTGCCGGTGTTTGGCAAGGGTGTGATCTTTGATGCGCCGCCCGACAAGATGAAAACGCAACTCAAAATTCAGGTCGATGCGCTGCGTTACCAGAATATGAAAAACTATTCGGCCATCATCTCCCAGGAAGTCGAGGACTGGATTGCCGGTTGGGGTGACGAGGGCGAACTGGATTTTCTCGATGAGTTCCTGCGCCTCACACTCCATACAGCGACGCACTGCCTGCTCGGTGCCGACTTCCGTTATAAATTAACCGATGAATTTCGCCAGCTTTATCATGCTCTGGAAAAAGGCCTGCAGGCGATAGCTTTCGTCGATCCCTACATGCAGCAGCCCATTTTCAAAGCGCGTGACCAGGCGCGTGAACGCCTGCAGGAACTGATTGGCGGCATCATCGCGCAGCGCCGGGCAGAGAGTGGTGTGGCGTACGGCGATGCGCTGGAAACTTTCATGGCGGGTACTTATGCCGACGGCAGTTACCTCACCGACAACGAAATTACCGGGCTGGTCATTGCCACGATGTTCGCCGGGCACCACACCAGCTCTGGCACTGCAACCTGGACGCTGACCGAACTGGCGCGCCAGAAAACCTATGCCGATGAAGTGTTGCAGGAGTTACAGGAATTGTTCAAGGACGGCGCGCCGATCACCTTTGAATCCTTGCGCGAAATTCCACGGCTGGAGCGCTTTATTGAGGAAGTGTTGCGCCTGCACCCGCCGCTGATATTGCTGATGCGCCGGGTGATCGAGGATATCGATTACAAGGGCACGCTGATCGAGAGCGGAAAAACGGTAGCGATTTCCACCTACGGTTCACACCGCAATACCGATTATTTCCCGGACCCCGAGCGTTTTGATCCGCATCGTCCCAAGCCCGATACATTGTTCGCTTATATTCCCTTCGGCGGTGGACCTCACAAGTGTGCCGGTAATGCATTTGCCATGATGCAGCTGAAGGCGATTTTTGCTGCGTTGTTGCCGCGCTACGAATTCGAACTGGTCGATCCGGATGAGACCTACCAGGACGACTTTTCGGCGATGGTACTCAAGCCCAGTGGCCCGTGCCGATTGCGTTACAAGAAGCGTCGGTAGAGGTCATCCTATGGCGATGAGGATAAAAATTGATCTCGCACTGTGCCAGGGTCACAGCGTCTGCCTCGGTGAGGCACCAGAAGTCTTCGACGTGATCGAGCAGGACGACGGCTATCCACAGGTTAAGGTGCTGCTGGAGAATCCGCCCGAGGCATTGCGAGAGAAAGTGATGAAGGCTGCGCGTTTCTGCCCGAATAACGTGATCACAGTAGTGGAGGAGTAGTCAGGCAGTCGATGAAGATACTCGTTACCGGTGGCACAGGTTTTGTCGGCTCCCATGTGTGTCGGCAGTTGATGGCGACGGGTTATAGCGTGCGTCTGTTGGTGCGCGATATCGACAAGGCAGAGTCCATCTACCGAAAGATCGGTGAGGCAATGCCGGAAATGGCAGTAGGCGATGTGACCGATAACAACTCGGTCACAGCGGCACTGGCAGGCTGTGACGGCGTGGTGCATGCCGCTGCCGGAACGCCGATGCAAATCGGCTCTGTGGCGCAGTTGTTTGCGGTGAATGTGGGCGGCGTCAAAAACGTCGTGGGCAGCGCGCTGGCACAGGGTATCGAACGTATCGTGTGTATTTCCAGCATCACTGCCATCTTTAACGAAGATGCGAGCAAGGTCACTGCCGATGCGCCGCCGGCAACATCCAGACTGCCTTACGGCCAGAGCAAGGTCGAGGCGGAAATCTACCTGCGGCAATTGCAGGCACAAGGCGCTCCGGTTGCCATCGTCTACCCCGGCGGTGTGATCGGGCCGGACGATCCGGGATTTTCAGATTCGTTCAAGGCGTTGAAACACCGCATGGAAAATGGTTTCCGCATTTTTGGCGACGGCGGCATGCAGTATGTCGATGTGCGTGATCTCGCTGCGTTGGTGTGCTCTCTGGTGACCAGTGGTGGCGCCGGACGATTCCTGCTACCAGGCGTTTACTGCACATGGACGGAGATGGCCGATACCGTGGAGGCGGTTTCCGGCTGTAAGCTGCAGCGCATCCCGGCGCAGGGTTGGAAGCTGCGGCTGGTGGGCAGGATGACGGATCTGATCCGGCTGTTCAAGACGGTTGATTCACCCATCTCCGCAGAGACCATGCGTTATGCCACGCTCTGGCCCAACATCAAAAATACCGACGAACTGGCGCGGCGCGGACTGGCACTGCGAAGCTCGCGGGAAACGTTTTCTGACGCCATCGCCTGGATGGTAAAAACCGGTCATGTGGCACCGTCGCTGTGCCCGGCCGTGGCAGCGCATGACTAATTCCTCGCCGTTGCCCGGCCTTGTTTTCACCGTTCGTGGAGGGTGGTAGAGCGTGCAAGATCTAGAGGGAGAGCCGTTTTACTTTGACGACCATGTAGTGGGTGCCGAGCACGCCGCCGGCTGCCACACGGTGACCGCGCAGGAAATTATCGACTTTGCCCGAAAGTGGGATCCGCAACCCTGGCACATCGATGAAGCGGCTGCGAAAGCATCGCACTTTGGTGGGCTCACCGCCTGTTCGGCACACATTTTTTCCATTTTTTGCATCACCAGCCAGCGCTGGCAGAGTGGCGTAGTGCAGCAAGCCATTGCCGGTTTGGGCTTTGATGAAATGCGTATGCACAAGCCGGTGTATGCTGGCGATACCCTGCGTTGTATTTCCATTATCGACACAGCGAGAGTGTCGCAGAGCAAGCCCGACCGCGGCATCGTGATCTACCATACGTACCTGGTGAATCAGGACAACGAGCGCGTATTCAGTATCAAGGCGTCCACGCTGATGGCCAGGGATCCAGCGAAACTGAACTGATAGTTGGCGACGCAAATCCCGCTGTTTTCAGCGCTGCTTCGGTCGCTTTCTGTGACTGCCGCACGCATCATTAATTCGAAAAAACCAAGGTAAGCACTATATAATGCGAAGTGTCTGAGTAATTCTGGTGCTTATCCTTGGCGCCTTCGTGATAACGGGAGAAACACAATGGAGTTTGCCGGCCTGCTTCCATGCAATTGTGCGCTTACTGCACAACGTGCATCTGTGGGAATGTCGTCTTGAGTACGCGGCTGGGTATTGTAGGTGCTGGCCAGCTTGCACTGTACCTGTGTGAGGCCGCCCAGGTGCTGGGATGCGAGGTGGCAATACTGGCTGAAGCGGGCGATGCGCCGGCCTTGCATCGTGCCGACTGGCACGGGCGGTATAGTGATGGTGTCGGTTCGGATAGGGTAGTTGAAGACTTTATTGCGCATTGTGATGTAGTCACTTTCGACAAGGAGGCGATACCCGAGCCGATTCTGGTATTGCTTGCAGCGGCGCAAGAGCAGGGCCGTATCAAGGTTCGTCCTGGCATAGGCACATTGCAGATCCTTAAGGACAAGGGCACACAGAAGGAATGGTTGTGCCAACAAAAGCTGCCCACCCTGCCGCACTGCATTCTGGCGGACAACAACTTATCCGTGGAAGACTTGATTGCGAAGCTGGGTTCCTCGGTTGTGCAAAAGACGCGCTCCGGTGGATTTGACGGCCGAGGTGTACAAATTCTGGCACCGTTGCAAACACGGGAACAGCTGTGGAACGTCCCCAGCATTGTCGAGCCATATCTGCCTGATTGCGCGGAAATTGGTGTCGTTGTCGCGCGATCACACTCTGGAGAGCTACAGGCGTATCCGCCGGTGAGCATGGCGTTCGATCCCCAGCTTAATTCGCTGCTGGCAGTGACTTCTCCGGCAGAGGTGGTTCAGTCGCAGTGGGATGCCGCCATTGACCTGGCCTGCGCCGCGATCACCGCGCTGGACGGAGTAGGGGTATTCGCTGTTGAATTTTTCACTACACCAACAGGGGATTTATTGGTGAACGAGATCTCGCCACGGGTGCATAATTCCGGTCACCTGACACTTGATGCCTGTAATGTTTCGCAGTTTGAACAGCACGTGCGTGCAGTTATTGACGCGCCACTGTTGCCAATTCAACAGGCAACAGCAGCGGCCATGCTGAACATTCTGGATGCGCAGGTGCCATCAGCTGGATTTCCTTCCGCACCAGCCTTGCTAAGGTTTCCTGAGTTGAGCGCTACCGCCTACTGGTATGGCAAGACACCCGGAAATCCCGGTCGCAAGATGGGACATATCACGGCACTAGGTGCAAACCCGGGCGAGGCGCTGGCGCACGCCAGGCAGGCGCTGGGCAAACTGGCAGATGGCTCTACGGAGTGGGCAGCATGAGTGCAGTAGTGGGCGTTATCATGGGGAGCGACTCGGACCTGGGCATCATGCAGGGGGCAGTGGATATACTGCGCGAATTAGAGGTGCCCTTTGAACTGGATATTGTCAGTGCGCACCGAACACCGGACAAGTTGCATGCGTATGCCAGTTCCGCCGAAGAGCGTGGCCTGAAGGTTATTATTGCCGGCGCGGGCGGCGCAGCACATTTACCGGGTATGGCGGCAGCGCTGACGCTGCTGCCGGTCATCGGTGTGCCCATTGGCGTCACAGCGCTTCAGGGTGTCGATGCGCTGTTATCCATTGTGCAAATGCCCAGGGGTGTGCCCGTGGCAACGGTGGCAATCGATAATGCTGCCAACGCGGCTGTGCTCGCCGCACAGGTGATTGCCACCGGAGATCCTGCCCTGCGTGAACGCCTGCGTAACTACAGGGACCAGTTGCGAGATTCGGTGCTTGCCAAGTCTGCAAGGCTGCAGCAGCTCAGGCCCAGCTGATTGCCGCCATTAGCGGCACCGGTAGTGCCTGCGCCGATGAATGAGAAGTCAGATTGGCAGTAGTTGTTTGCGCGCTGCCTCGATAATTCTCAGTACCGCTGGATGTTTCAGTTTGCGTTCCGGCGAGATCGCGAAATACGCCTCCTGTACCGGAATGGGAGAGCCAATACGCCGCGCATGATACATCAGCTCTACTTCATCACTGATGGCCGCGGGCGAGGGAAAGAGACCATTACCTGCCTGCCCAAACACTTTCATCAGTGCACTGTCTTCGAATTCTGCGACCAGTGTGGGTACGACGCCGACGCGGTCAAACCAGTCGTCCAGGGCGCGACGAATTGGATTCTCGTTGGTTGGCAGCAGGATCGGCGCACCATCAAGCGACTGCGGAAAGTTTTTTTCGTAGGCGCGCGTTGAACCTTTTTTGCCAAACAGGGCAATCTCGCTGGAGCCCAAGGCATGGCTGAAGGCCTTTACCGAAAGACCCGATGGGATTGGCCGGTCCGACAAAATGAGGTCCAGTCGATGCACAGCCAGATCGGCAAGTAATCGATCAAGTCCACTTTCTGTGCACACCAATCGGATCGGTGTTGCGGAGTCCAGTGCTGGTTCCAGTATGCGGGCGGCAATCAACTTGGGGATGGAGTTGACCACACCTACCGAAAGCAGCGCAGGCGCGATGACCCGCCCCGTTTTCACCCGGGATGCCAGCTCAGCGCCCAGTGAAAATATTTCGTCAGCGTACTGATACACCAGGTGCCCGGTTTCTGTCAGCGTCAGGCCGCGTCCAATTCGGTGAAACAGTGGGTCGCCGACAGACTCCTCCAGCAGCTTTAGCTGCCCGCTGATCGTCTGCGGAGTGAGATGGAGGCTCTGCGTTGCCTTGGCGATGCTGCCTTCACGCGCAACTGTCCAGAAATACAACAGGTGGTTGTAGTTGAGGTGACGCACGGTATCAGCGTCGGCGCATTGAGAGATCAGCATTTCGCACCACAAGGCGCACCGGCTGAGGCCTCAGCGGTGGGTTTTTGAGCTGGGCGGTACGCAGCAGATATGCGGCGAGGGCGGACATGACAACGGCTATAAGAATCGTACTCATCGGTAACTCCTTGATACTGCTGTCAGTCTTGTTCACGCCGGTGTCCGGCGGCAGGAGAGTATGCACACGCCACCAAAGCCGAAAAAATAATCGTTCAGATGGCACAGTTATACATCGATAAAAACGTAGTTTCCAGTAGAAATGTTCGAATAGACCATTGCATTGGCATCGTTGATAGTCGACTTGAACCCTTTTAAGGAGGAAGATTCGACAATGAGCATTCCAGTCAATAGTCATCGCGTACCGGTGCAGTCCGGCGCAGGTTCTGTGGTCCATGACGAATACGCCAGCGGTGCAAAGGTATTGCGTGATACCGACCGCTTGCTATCTGCAACCCTGTTGTTTTCGGCGGCCATCGCCGGCACCAGTGTGGCGTTGCAACTGCCGGCGCCCGGATTACTGCTGACGCTGGGCGGCTATTTCGGATTGCTGTTCCTGACCTTCAGGCTGCGCAACAGTTACTGGGGCCTGCTCAGCGTGTTCGCGCTGACCGGATTTATGGGGTATTCACTGGGCCCGATCATTTCGCATTATCTCAGCACCGCGAATGGGCATCAGTTGGTGGCAACGACCGTAGGGGTCACGGGTCTCACGTTCATGGGTCTTTCCTGGTATGCGCGGGGAGCAAAAGCGGTAGACGCGTCACAGTGGGGCAGCTTTCTCACGGTGGGTATTCTGACGGCATTCGGGCTGGGTATTGCGGCTATCGTGTTCCAGATGCCGGCGCTGTCGCTGGCAGTCTCCGGGTTGTTCGTGCTGCTGATGTCAGGCCTGATCATATTTGAGACACAGAATATCGTGCGCGGCGGCGAGACCAACTATATCCTCGCCACGGTGAGTCTGTTTGTCTCAATCTACAATCTGTTTGCCAGTCTGCTGCATATCTTCGGATTTCTGGGGGGAGAAGAGGGCTAGCCCATAGCGGCAAAGATGCCCGGAATGTTGGGCTGGTTGTTGCTGCTGCCCAGTCCGCCGTCAATCACGATTTTGGTACCGGTGATATAACTGGATGCTGGCGATAACAGAAAGACGACGAGTTGGGCAACCTCTTCAGCAGTCCCCGGGCGCTGCAGGGGAATGCGCGTGCACCACTCGTGGTGGATCGCGTCGATGGCACCGGCAGTAGCAGTCAGCGGCGTCGCAATGTAACCCGGGCACACGGCAGTAGCGCGAATGTTCTCCTGCGCATGGTCCAGCGCGATGGTGCGGGTCAGGTTGATCACCCCGGCTTTGGCAGCGTTATACGCAGCAAAACCGTAGTCCGCGCGCACACCGCTCAGCGAGGCGATATTCACGATACTGCCGCCGCCACGTTTGCGCAACAAAGGAATAGCGGCGCGACAGGCGTGGAAAACACCGGTCAGGTCGATATTGATCACCTTGTGCCATTCCTCCACCGGCATGTCGGCCACGGTGCCCAGGCTGCCAATGCCGGCGCTGTTGACCGCGCCATCGAGTCCACCAAAGTTTTTTTCAGCGAGCGCACAGGCCGCCTCGAGCTGTGCCAGCTGCGTCACCTCTGTGTTCAGGTAGCGCAATTGTTCGGGAAATTCTGCAACCAGTGCGGCGCCGGCATCGTCGTTGATATCCGCAATGATCGCCCTGCCGCTGTGTGTCGCCAGATAACGCACCACCGCCGCCCCGATGCCGGATGCGCCGCCGGTAACGAGGTAGACTTTGTTGTTGAAATCGATGTCCATGCCAATGACTCCTGATAGTAAACCGTGTGCGATCAATCGCGCTTCTGGCTGCGAGCGACATTCACGCTGCAAAAGTGTGCGAGAAACGTTGCGGTTTACGCTTCCGCGCTGACCTCGACGAGGATGCCGTTGAGCTGTGACATGCCGGATATGGGCTCCAGAGAATCAAGGCCATCTCTTGCCAGGATGTTGACGTTACTGCCTGCAGTGCGACTGGCAACGCTCAGGCTGTCCACCTGTTGATGTCCCCAGCCGTGACACAGCGCGACCGCGCCGGGCATCATATCATCCGTCACTGCCAGTTGAACGCGAATTTCACCCTGGCTGTTACCGAGTTTGACCCATTGTCCCGTTTCCAGTTTTCGCTCCCTGGCATCGGCAGTATTGATATTGAGATAGTTGCGGTCGTGCCGGCCTTTGACGAAATCGGCGTGATTGTGCGTCCAGGAATTGTGGCTGTAGCGCTCGCGTTTATTGATCAGCTTCAGTTTGCCGGCGCTGTCGAGTTCGCGCGCGAAATCCGCTTCCAGTCCCGGAAGTTGCTTACAGAATTCCGCTGGTGCCAGGTTGATTTTGCCATTGGGAGTCACGACGCGCTGGCCGATAAAACTGTCCGGCTCAATTGCCGGTCGTACCGCGCCGTGGATGGCTTTGCGCATTTTACCCAGACTGCCGTGGCCGGAGATGCGGTTTATCAAACCCAGTATAAAGCGCGTGTGATCTGGCAGGGCACTTCCCAGCAGGGGGATTCCTCGCAGCCATCTACCCAGCGTAAACGCAGCCTGTAGCAATTTTGATCCACCCATGGATACGCCGGCGTGGCGACACAGTTGCAGGAAAATCCAGGTCTCCTCGCGGGCATCGCCTTTCAGGGGCAGCATGGCGTCGGTGTACTGGTGGTAGGCAATCGGTGTGGTGCCCATCATGGTATTGAAGGTAAAGGGGAAGTCCGCGCGTTCCAGCCAGTGGCTGCCCGGCAGGATATAGTGCGCGTGGCGCGCGGTTTCGCTCTCCTGCAGGTCGATGGCGACCAGCAGTTCCAGTTGCTCAAATGCGTCGGTGAGGCGTTCACTGTTGGGGCAGGTTAGCAGAGGATTGCCAGAGGTGACGAACAGGGCCTTGAGCTGTCCTGTGCCGGGCGTCAGGATATCGTCCGCCAGAACACCCGCCGGCACGGTATCCATCACCAGCGGGATATCACCGAGCCTGAATGTCGCCAGCGGCTTCTCTGGATCGAAGCGATTGAGCTTGCTGATGTCGACGATGCCTTTGCCGACCAGCGTGCCACCCCGTCGATCGAGGTTGCCGCTGACGGCGTTGATCACTTCCTGCAACCAGAATGCCAGACTGCCGTGACTGCCCTGATTGACTCCGGTAGAGCTGTACAGTGCGGCACCTTCTGCAGCGCAGTAGTGTTTCACCCACTCGCGCAGCGTCGCAGCCGGTACGCCGGTGACAGCTGCTGTGCGTTCCGGTGTCCATGCTGCCACCAGCGTCTTTACTACATCCCAGCCTGCCATGGCGGCATTGACTCGCGCTTCGTCCACGGCACCGCTTTCGATCAGCGCCTGCAGGAACGCCAGCATGAAAAATACATCGGTATCCGGGCGAATGAAGTGGTGCTCACCAACCTGCCTGGCAGTTTCGGTGCGCCGTGGATTCAGCCAGATCACACGTCCGCCGCGCGCTACCAGTGCTTTGAAGCGCTTGCCCGAGTGCGGCATGCTGATGAAGGACATTTTGGAGATCACCGGGTTGGAGCCGATCGCGATCATAAATTGCGTGTGGTCGATATCGGGAAAGGGTTGAATCTGTGCGCAGCCGTACATCCGCTCTGCCACCACGAACTTATTGTTACAGTCCACCGAACCGGTGTGGTACAGCTTGCTGGAAGCAAATGCTTTGACGAACGCATTGGACAGCAGCGGTGGCAGGAAACTCATACTGATCGGGTTGCCCAGATAGAGGCCGATGGCATCGCCGCCGTGATCGTTCTTCAGCTTTTTCAGTGTGCCGCCAATTTCTGACAATGCCTGCGCCCAACTGATTGCCACCAGCTTACCGTTCACCCGCTTCATCGGTTGTGTAATACGGTCGGGTGAATCCCTGAACTCGTGCGCTTTCAGTCCCTTCAGGCAGGCGTAGCCCTTGCTGGCAATGTGCGCTTCGTTCGGCGCGATACGGGTCAATTTGCCGTTCTCGTCAATGTCGACGATGAGGCCGCAGGCTGCCTCACAGATGCGACAGAACGTGTATTGGGTGGTCGCTGGTTTAACTGGCTTCACGGGCAGGCTTCAGTTCTCGTAGCTGTAAATGTGTTCCGACAGGTCGGCGTCCAGTAAACCAAAGGAGCCTACCAGCTCACTCATCGGTGAGGGCTTGGCTGGCTGGACTGTTGTGTCGATGCGGATGGAATACAGAAAACGTTTGCTGCCCTCAGGATTTTCCGCGGTTACCACGGCCTGCGGATTGATTGCCTGCACAATCTGTTCCAGCCCCGTAACCTTCCCGCGCCATAATGCGGTGAGAATACCACTGGTGCTGTCATCGTCGATGGCAGCGCAGTCTTCAATCCAGAATTTTCCGCGTTGTTCATCGACCAGTTGTACGCCGGTCTTCACATATTCGGGAACGAAGTGATGATCGAGTTGCAGCAGTTTGAGTATTGCAGACATGTCATTGCCTTCAATGCCGAACAGGCGTCGCATGCGGGCCTGGTAGACAGGGGCCATGCCGCTGCAGTGTTCGCCGATCAATTCGATGACGGCGGCGTCGCCATGCCGGCGCTGTACGCTCAAGTAAGAGGAGCGTTGCAGAAGGTGTACGTCGAGCGCGAACTCCTTGAGTTGTACCGATAGCATCGCGGTACTGAGGTCCTCGAGGCGAAAATCGGGTTTGAAGTCACCGGAATAGTCGTTGAGGCCATCGCCGGTCGGCGCGGGTGTCGCGAAGCGAAACTGTCCAGCGCGGGTGCGCTCTATCATCGCCGTTTGCGGGTTTTCCTCCACCAGACCGATGTGGTCCGCGATGGAAACTTGCCAGCGACACGGTCCTGCCGCGGGAATTTCACCACCGTGTGGCGGACGGTAAACCGGTGTGCAGCGTGCGCCGCGATTCACCGCCATTACCGTGGCGTCGAACGTCGGGTCCTCCATGTGCACACAGATTTGCGTCTCCGCATCGTGATCGCCACCAGTCATGCCACGCACGCCGTTATAGGCGCCACAGGAGGTAAGCCAGAAGAAGCCCAGATCGTGTGATTTAACGTCGTAGTGAAATTTCAGCCACATGTGCGGTGCGCCGATATCCAGCTGGAAGCCTTTCATAATGACATCGACACCATCACCGGTGATGCCGTGCAACGCGCGAATACGGGCGTTGTACACCGGGCTGCTGCCCATCCATTCATCAATTGCCTGTGCCGTCATGGCCTCACTGCCCCAGCGACCTGCCACCAATGGTAGCAATGCACGGTCGTGGATCTGGTTGCACAGCATCACTTCCCGTGCAAAGCGCGCCATGGTCTTTTTCTCCAGGTGATGCCACTGAAAGTCTTCGCGCAGCGGGCCTTTGTAGTCTTGCATCGGCATGGTGGTCATCCCGGAATAGTTTTGCTGTTTTTTTATTGGTTCGCGTCGCCTGCGCGGTTAAATGCACCGATTGACGCGGTCTCAAAAAAAACATTTAATCACAAATGTTTTTTGATTGGAACAAAGGTGAGTGATGAAGACTGCGATACCCCTGGTAAGCGGTGCGGCACCGGAGTTGGGCCACCTCCAGGAATTCAATGCCATGCCGCTGGAGTTTTTACACCGGGCTTATCGGGAGTGCGGGGCAGTCAGCGAGTTTGACCTTGGTGGATTGCGCACGGTGCTATTGGTGGGGCCGGATGCACATGAGGCCTTTTTTCGCGCACCTGACGAACAACTTTCAGCGGCGCAGGCCTACCAGATGATGGTGCCGGTGTTCGGTGAAGGTATTCAGTACGGTGCGCCGCCGGCCATCGAACGCCAGCAGCTGAAAATGCAGGTACAAGGGCTGAAACACGATCGCATGGTGAATTACGCGGCGGTGGTGGAACAGGAGACAGAAGATTTCCTGCAGGACTGGGCAGACGCTGGTGAACTGGATATCTACGATGCTTTCACGCGGCTCACGCTGAAGACGTCTACGCACTGCCTGCTTGGTTCAGAGTTTCGCTACCAGTTAACCGAAGAGTTCGCTGAGCTTTACCATGCGCTGGAGGACGGGCTTGCACCGTCCTCGCTCAGCAATCCCTACCAGGACGCCGAACGGTTCCAGAGAAGAGACCGGGCGCGCGAACGGCTGGAGGAGTTGATCGGTGAACGCGTCGAGCAGCGCCGCAAAGCGGGTGGGTGGGAGCACGATATGTTGCAGGTGTATATGGATTCCACCTACAACGATGGACGCAAACTGACCGATCATGAAATCACCGGTATGGTGATCTGGTTTATGTTTGCCGGGCATCACACCAGTTCCAATACCACCGCGTGGACACTCTTGGAAATCGCGCGCAACCCGCAGTACAAGGCGCGACTGTTTGCCGAAGTGGATGGCCTGTTCAACGATGACACCGAGCTGACTTTGCGTGGGTTGCGCGAGATTCCGCTGCTCGATGGCTTCATTCGCGAGGCGCTGCGCCTGCACCCGCCGTTAAATGCCATTACCCGCCGTGTGATGTCGGATTGGCATTACGGCCCCTACACCGTACCCACCGGCAGCAATATTATGGTCTGCCCGCATATCAGCCATAAGTTGCCGGAGTACTTCCCGTCGCCTGAGGTATTCAATCCCGAGCGGTCTGCACCGCACAATCCATTTGTGGAGATTCCGTTCGGCGGCGGTCGTCACAAGTGCATTGGTAATGGTTTTGCGATTCTGCAGGTGAAGGCCATCTTGTCTACACTATTGCACCGTTACGATTTTGAACTGGTAGCGCCGCCGGAAAGTTACGGCGAGATCATGCCCGCGTTGATACTGCGACCGTCCGACCCCTGCATACTGGGTTATCACCAACGCTCGGACGTTGCCTAGTGGCGCTGCGAAAAGCACAGTCCCCGGATATTAACGGCAAGCAAGCCGCCAAGAGCAAGGCAACGCAGGACAAAATTGTCAACGCGGTGATCGGCCTTATTCAGGAAAAGGGTTTTGCCTCGGCCAGTTCCACCGAAATTGCCAGGCGCGCCGGCGTGACATGGGGCGCAGTGCAGCACCATTTTGGTGGCAAGGAAGAAATACTCGAAGAAGTGCTGGAGCGTTCCCATCGCGCGTTTCAACAAACCCTCGGTGACGTTTCCTTTGCCAGGGGTTCGCCCGAGGAGCGCGTCAGCAAATATGTAGATGCGGCATGGGCCCATTATCGAGGCGCAGAGTACATGGCGACGCTGGAAATACTGCTGGCAAGCCGAGGTCACGGCGCGACTGCGCAAGCGCTGTCAGTGGGGCGCAGTCGCGAGGAACATTTGTTGTTGGGGCGACAGATTTTTCATGATAGCAGCGCAAGCAGGCCACACTTGCTGGAAGCTATTTACATAGTGCACTGCATGTTGACAGGCATACTGATCGAGACGGTACTGGAAGGCAGTGGTTTTAACGCCCGCGTGTACACCCGGCACCTGAAAAAGATAGTGGCGGGACTGTTGTACCCAGCGGGCGCTGTTGCGCAGGAACGTTCCTGACTGTTAAAGCAAATTCCTGCCTGATGTCTAATGGCTCACCGGCTGCCTGATATCGCTGATTTCGGGGCCGATACGCTCTGCCGCCTGCTGCATCAATGCGCGGTCAAACCCAAATACATCAATGGCCGTTTCGCCGAGGATGTCGCGAATCTCCTGCTCGTCCACATCGTGGAAAGTCTCGCGCAGCTTGTTCATGGTGTTGGGCCAGGTACCTTCCATGTGCGGGTAATCTGATCCCCACATCAGTTTGTCGACACCAATTTTATGGCGGCTGCCGATCTCATGCGGGGCGAGGAAGGACGCGCCGATAAAGCAGTTGCGCTGGAAATACTCTTCCGGGGTCAGCGACAAATTTTTTGTAAAGTGCGCGAAGATCGGATTGTCGATTTTGAACTTGAGTACGCGTAGCGTTTCCAGAATCCAGCCGCAGCCGGTTTCAGTAAACACCATTTTCAGGTTTGGATGCCGCTCAAACGCGCCAGACCACAGCAGCGCGGTGAACGGACGGTGCGCCCACATATCGACTTCGCTGATGAACATCATGGTGGCATTGGGAACATCACCGTAGTCCGGCGACCAGCCTGAATGCGTGTGAATCGGCATATTCAATTCTTCACACACGCTCCACAGCGGCGCGTAGTGTCTGTAGTCGTGATAGAACGGGTTGGGCCCGGAACTGGTGGGCAACAGTATGCCGCCGAACAGACCCATCTTGTGTGCTTCGCGCACCTCGTTAACAGCTACCTGAATATCGTCTACGTTGATGATCGCAACGCCAGCATGACGGCCGGGATTTTTATTGCACAGGTCAGCCAGCCAGTGGTTATAGGCGCGATTGCCAACCAGACTTTGTTCCGGCGTGACCTCGTGGCGGTACTGCATGAGACCCGCTCCGAACGGCGCCATCTGCGGGAAGATAACTTCACCGGCCAGGCCGTCGTCCTCCAGTTCACGCAGGCGAACATCGGGTTCGTACTCACCGCGACGCGGGGCGATCATACTTTCGGGGTCGCACAGGTAGTCCCACAGTTCGGCATCGCTGGCCTCGGCTGCTTTGGATGCGGCGGTGGGGTCCATGCGGCCCGCACCCTGGTCGCCGGAGCGGCTGTTGAATTCCTGTGCCGCTTCCTGATCGAAGAAAGTGCCCATGCGCTTCATCATCTCGCGCGCGTACTGCAGCCACCAGGTATCCGCCGCAGCGTGGAACTCCTTGGGCATATACGGCTTGTAGCCTTCGGGCAGTGCGCCCGCATGACAATCCGAGCTGATCATTACCACTTTGTTCATAGCACTCTCTCGGCGAGGAAACTTTCCATGCAGGCCAGTGTAACGCGCCCCCTGATTAGTTCAATGGCAGAGCTGCCAGAGGCGGGATTCGTACAAACAGCTGCACCGATACCCGGCTTAGTCGGAATACGCTGCGTTCGTCAATTGCGCACCGGTTCGCGCCACATCAGCCAGACAGGTGGTGCTGAGGCAGCGAAGCGAATCTGCTGTTGCACTTTGAATCCATGACCTTCATAAAACGCCAGGTTTTCTGCTTTCGAATTTTCCAGATACGCCGGCATACCCTCGGCGTCACAGCGCCGTAATATTTCTGCTATCAAAGACGTACCAATACCTTTGCCTTTGTTGCCCGGCGTAACCCCGATGGCGAACAGATAGTAGTGTGGGGTTTTGGGGTGAAAGTGCTCGGTTTTGTTGGCACTCAACAGCAAGCGATAGACGCCGGTGATGCCGCCGAGCTTGAGTACCTTAACCACGGTAGAAAACCTGACTGGCCACTTGAGCTCTTGATGAGGCCCCAGCCAGGCTGCGGCGCCGCGTCCCCGGGGGTCGAGATAGGTAAGTTGATGCGGAATAAAAATCGGCAGGATGATCTGGAAGAAGGGTTCAAGCGAGGGTGGGTTGTTGCAGGTCCAGTTGACCACCGGATCATCGTGGAACGCTGTCGCCAGAATGCGAATGGCCTCGTCTGTATTGGTGCTGTCAACCGGTGTGAAGCTCATGGCAGGCTCGTCTTATTATGTGTGGTGATAATCGTACACCAGGACCGAGTTGGTATAACCCTGTGCGGGTGTCATCCAGTGAATAATCTGGTTCTCAACTTTCAGGCCGTAATTGGTCACCACCAGCATCGAGCGATCCGGCGACAGTTTTGCGCCATGTGGCAGCACAACACTTTCCGATATTGTATCTAGCGGCGTTTGCAGTTGTGGATCTTGCGCAAGATCGTGCAGATAGACGTTGCCGTTGATGGTGTCACACAAAATAACGGTGTCGCCTACAATGTCGATGTTCTCAAGTCGGCAAAATAGTTCTCGCTCCAACACCCTGACCGGTTTCTCAGACAGCTCGCCGCGCTCGTTAACCTGAAACACAGCAATGCCATTTTTCGGCTCCGATTCTGGTGTGCGGATAGCGATCAGTCGCCTTTTGAGTTTTGTCCACAGATAACTACAGAAGTCGGAGAGGTTCCTTTGTTTCCAGATCAGCAGCGCGGCCTTCAGCCGGCGTGCGAGATTGGGCAGGCCTGTCATGCGCTTCTGAGTTGCATAAGTGATAAAAACTTCTGATCCATCCTTGTTAAAGGCAACGCCTTTGGGCTGGCCGAGTGGGACGAAGCATGCTTCATGCACGGTGATCGGGTTGCCAATCTCGCCGGTTTCGTCATTGTAACGGTACGATACCACTGCGCCGGGTCCCTCCCTGTTTTGGCAATAGGTAACCACCAGTGCCGCGCCGCGCAGCGCCAGGCTGTGAGCCTCGCGCATATGCGGGTAAGGGGTAGGAGTGACACTCACGGGGCCGGAAGAGTGTTTGCTCAGGCTGTGTACGCTGAATGTGCTTGGTCGCGAGACGCCGTGGGTGTTGCTGACAATGAGATGACGGTCAGTCAATAGTACGCCATGCGGTGTATCCAGTTCCGCCTCGGGGTTTTTAAATACGCGCACGACTTCTCGGGTGTGAGCATCGTAAACCACGATCTCATTGCTCTGTTGATGGCTTACGGCAAACAGCGATCCGCTCGGATTGAAAGCGACTTCGGGAATCAGGTTCAGGGCGATGTCGTTAGGAATCGTTTTGCTTAAGCGGTACATAATGTCATGCGACTCCGAGATACACTCCATAGTGGGTCGGTAGGTCTGGTGGTGGTAAATCTAGCACATCTGATGTCTGCGTGGACTACCGCATTCATCGCAAGAATCGCCCGGTTACAGAGTCCCTAACGCAACTGTGCGTCAATGAATGCCATGATCTGTGCGACAGTCTCGTGGGGGAAAAATTGAAACGCGGAGACATGGCTGCCCCAGCGTGCCTTCCACGCCAGGTCGGGATGCTGTGGATCAATGTCAGGTGCCAGCCACAAGGTGACGCGTGGGTTGCGCTGCGCCAGTTCGCGGCTGTAGCGGGCCCGGGTAACCGGGTCGCCGGGGTCCTGAATGGCCAGAATGGGCAAGTCCAGATTGACGGCTCGTTCCAGCGCCTGCTCCTCGCCACCCGGCAGGCCATGGAAGGTTGTTGCTGCCCACGCAGACAGGGAAAAGAGGGCGGGGGGAAGCCCCGTTTCCACCCAGGCACCCTGTTTGAAGGTATCAGCCGAGTCCAACAGGCTGTCCAGCAGTATCAGGCCATCCACTTTGGCGCCGTCATGTAGGGCTTGTATCAGGGTAGAGCCGCCCATAGAGATACCCATGGCAAATACCGGCAGTGTTGGATTCCTGGTATGCGCCCAGTCAATTGCCGCTGTCGCGTCAAATTTTTCGGTTCCTCCAAACTGCAGCCCGCGTCCATCGCTGCCTGACTCGCCGTGATTGCGCAGGTCTATGGCCACGATGGCGATGCCTCGGTCTACCATCGCGCGATAGAAATCCAGCGAGCTGAAATAACTGCTGGTGCGATTGGAGCCGCCACCGTGAATAAATACCAGTACCGCACGGGCATTGTCCGCCGGCATCCACCAGCCGGTGAGTTGCAGTGCGCCGTCGCTGGGCGCCACTACAAAAGACTCAAATGACAGGCCAACGTCTGCGGGTGTACCAGACAGTGGAGAACGCTTTGCGTGAATTGCTTCCTGGGGAATGGCAACCAGCACAACATAGCCGCAGGCGGCGAGCAGTAATAGTGCGAGTGTGTACCAGCTTGCCTTTTTCAAGTGCCAGGTCCTGCGAAGTCAACCAAGTTGGCATCGTACCTACACTCCGTGCACAGGAGCAAGGTGGCGTCATTTGTTGGCCTGGGTGGAATTGGTGTTCCCGCTGCACGGTCCACGCTGCAACATCTTGCAACTTCACTGGTGGTGGAAGTTATCGGGAGATTGCGATGCGCAGCAAGAGCAACAATGACACAGAAGATGAAATGGCGACACCACCAGCGAACGACGGAGTCTATGTCCCGGGCAAGTTCAATAAAGGTGAGGTCAATCCGGCCTGCAACACGCTGACGATCATTGAAATCAGCGATAAGGACTATCGTTCCTTTGCACTGCCGTGCAATGCGTTGGATGAATCGGGTGACTGCAGCCGGGAAGGATGATCCCCTGCTGCAGACACCTTACCGCGTTTATTCCTGCGGTGTGATGGCGTTAACGTGATCCAGCGCTTCGCTGTATTCCGACAGTAAACGGAACATGATGTCGCGACAGGATTCCACAGTGTTGATTTGCCCTACGACCTGGCCGATCGGGTTGAACGCTACCTTCTGGCAGTCGCCGTGGCCGGCGTAGCGGTGTGTGCGTCGCACCGCGTCGAACGTGAGATAACCCTGCAACGGCATGGGAAGCGGTTTCGGATTCTCGGGATTTTCCCAGGCTTCGGTCCATTCGTTTTTCAGCATGCGGGCCGTTTTGCCGGTGAATGAACGTGAACGCACGGTATCCTCTGAGGTCGCCTTCATATACGACTCGCGCTGTGCCGGTTCGGCGCTGGCCTCCTCCGAGTTGAGCCACATGGAGCCCATCCAGACACCCGCGACACCCATGCTCATCGCGGCCAGAATCTGGCGCCCGTTGGCGATGCCGCCGGCGGCGAGCACGGGAAGCGGGGCTACCGCGTCTACCATCTGCGGCCACAGCACCATTGAGGTCACCTCGCCGGCGTGGCCGCCGCCCTCAGACCCCTGGCAGACGACGAAATCCAGCCCCGCCTTCTTGTGGTTGATGCCGTGCTTGAGTCGACCGGCCAGCGCGCCGATCAGACGGCCGGAGTCATGCACCTGCTTGATGATATTGTCCGGCGGGGTGCCGAGCGCGTTGACGATCATGCGGCATTTCGGGCGCGTCAGCGCCTCATCCACAAGGGCCTGGGCCTGTACTGCAGAAAAGCTCAGGCTGACTTCATCATCTTTCTCCGGCCACTCAGGCACACCTGCATCGGCCAATAATTTGGCGGCGAAATCGCGGTGTTGCTGTGGAATGGCAGCCTGCAGCATGGCCACCAGTTCTTCCGGGCTGGTTTTATCCATGCCTTCGTACTTCTGCGGAATGGCGGTGTCGACGCCGTAAATATGGTCGCCGATATGCGCATCGATCCAGTCCAGTTCCTCTTTCAGCTTTGCCGGTGTAAAGCCGACTGCACCCAGTACGCCAATACCGCCGGCCTTGCTAACGGCCACGACCACGTCGCGACAATGGGTGAATGCGAAGATGGGGGCTTCAATGCCCAGTTGTTTACAGAATTCAGTTTGCATGTTGTGCCTCGTAATTGCCCGCCAATGGAGGACGGTCCCCTTCGACTGTGCTCACAGTATAGGAGTTCCCCCGGCAGATGAATGACGCACGAGGCCGGGAAAACTAGCAAAAATTGACCGACAAGTTGAGTATGCCGCTGCCACAGTCGGTCTGGTCAACGGTAAATGTGAAAAATGGTCGTGCAAGGGGGGCGTCATTGGAGCCGGATTTTGGTATAAACGTGAAACTGAAAACGCGGGCCCCTAGTGGCACCGGACACCGGAGAGAACAGGTATGAGAAAAACCCTGAGACGTTTTACTGTCGCGGCAGCTGTGATGAGCGCTACTTCCGCCTCAGCGGGCGGGCTATGGCTGAATGAGTACGGCGATCTGGCTGGCGGCCGGGCCGCAGCTGGCGCCGCTGCCGGGACCGATGATGCGATGACGATTGCTTACAACCCAGCCAGTATCTCGCGCTTGCAGGGCAACCAGCTGTTTGTCTCCGCCGGTGCCGTGGTGGCAGAGCAAAATTTTGATGTGAGCTACACCAGTCCACGCTATGGCGATAAGGATGGCGGCAATGCCGGCGGCACTTCGCTGTACTCCTCCATGGCCTATGTTCACGATCTTGGCTCCAACAAATGGAGCACCGGTATCGCACTGGTCCCGTTGGCCGCTGCGTCACTGGATTTCACAGACGACTGGGTGGGCCGCTATCAGGCCACCGAGGTCGAATTGACGGTGATGGCGCTGAGCCCGACCATTGCCTACCAGGTGACCGACAAGCTCTCGGTGGGTGCCTCAGTGCAGGCCGTGTATTCCAACCTCAATCTGCACTTTGCGATACCGCGCTTCGACGTTAACAGGCCAGACGGCGACGGCTCGATCGATGGTGATGATGTGTTGCCGGGCTTTACGCTCGGTGCAATGTATGAACTATCCCCGCGCACGCGGTTTGGCCTCACCTACCAGAGTGAAGTGGAACCCAAGTTTAACGGCGATCTGAAAACCAATCCGAGGGGTCTTCAAGTATCTACCGATACCAAGCTGCCGCTTGGAGAGTATGTACGGTTCAGTGTGCACCAGGATATGGATGACCGATGGAGCGTGGATTTCACCGTGGGCTGGGACAACTGGAGCACACTTGGCGATGTCCTGGTTGCTACTGACCAGCGCTCGGCAGGCCTCGCAACCGGTTGGAAGGATACCTACCATGTCGCTTGGGGCACACAGTATAAACTCGATAACTACTGGACCCTCACCGGTGGTGTGGCCTATGACACCAACCCGGTCAGCGATCAGAAACGCAATGCCCAGTTGCCGGTCGACAAGCAGATGCGTTATGCAGTGGGCGCTCAATACGCTTTGAGTAATTCCCTGACTCTGGGCGGCTATGTGAATTACGCCGATCTGGGTAGCGCCGACATCAAGTCGCAGCGTTGGGGTGGCGATTTTGACTACAACAATGCAACGCAGATCATCGCCAACGTGGTTTGGAAGTTCTAGCGCCTGTAGTCGGGCGTTGTTGTTTTTGCTCGGTGGCGTGCGTTTGGCAACATCGGTGGTCTACCATTTATAGCCCACGCCAAGCACCCACGCGAGGTCGTATTTTTTGCCATTGTCAGCATTCAGGCCGGTACGATCGTAGTCCAGCCGGACTTCGCCGATCAGCCCCTGGTACAACGGAATCGTCAGCGCTGTCTTGGTCTGAAAGAGGTAGCCGTCACTCACGGAAAATACCCAGCCGAGGTCTCCGGAGTGGGACGCCTCTACACCGCGCCAGGGCGTATGCCAGACCGTGCTCCAGTGCAAATTCCCTCCCGGTTCGGTCTTGCCATCCTGATCGTCGTAAAAATAATACATTGCCACTGGCCCGCCCTGGACACTCAGAGTGACATCGTCAATCGGGTTGAAGTCGCGGCCAATACCCGGGCCGACCGCATACACTTCCTTCAGGGTCTGGAACTTGTTGCGGTAATAGCGTGCGCGGCCATACCAGAACCAGCCTTTGTCACGCAGGAGGTCGTATTGGTAGTTAGCATCCGCATCATCGTTTGTCGTAGTGCCATCCGACGTTTCATAGTCGACATTGATGTCGACTTTATGTCGGTGGGTGTGTCGCAACCACTGCGCTGTCAGGTCCAGGTTGAGCTGTTCTGACGGACTTGCTCCGCGGTCAATGTCCAGCGCGGTGGTAAACTTCCCGGTGCTGCTGGTGGCAGGCGGGACACTGCGCAATTCCTCGAGAGCGACAACCTGCGGCGCCTGTTCTGCGCAGTCGACAGACCATACGCTGTCCTTTACCCCGACGATACAGTCGGCCTTTGCAGTCGTGTCTGGCGCCAGTTCCACCGCCACCCGGCGGCTTGTATCAAGGCGGGTCACGTCGCCTTTGGACACTGTTATCTCGCCGATCTTGTCGGCTTTCCACACCAGCGTTTTGGCTTTGACACTGGCCAGTTCTCCCGGCAGAACTGCGCCATTATTGAGGCGTAACTCTCCCGCTGTCACCGTGCACGCCTGGGTCAGAAGAAGTAGAGCGAGTGCTCGACGATCAGCTGCTGGCATCGGGGAACATCCGTGTAAAACGATTCAAAACCCGAAGCGTGCAGCCCGGAACTGGCGGCCGCCGCTGTCAGGCGGGCGGTGCAACCGGCATGTACACCGGCCCCTGGCTACCGTAGGCCTGCATGTAATACTGCTGGCCACAGCGATAATAGATAACGCTGTTGACGGTTTCGGTCTGCGCCGCACAGGGTAGACCGCCAGAGGGTGGCTGCGAATACACCACCGTGGTGTTGTTAGTGGTCGCTGCAGCAGCTTCGCTTTTGGCCATGGACGATGCCGCCGCAGCGCCTAATGCCGCACCGGCGACCATACCCACAGCGGCAGAACCACTGTCCCAATCGTTATCATCGTGGTTAGAGTAATAATAGTTGTTCGGTGGCGGGTAGTAGCCGGGAGCGGGTGGCCGATAGTAGTTGCCGTTGCTGGTGTAGTTCTGCTGCCGCGTTGTCGCGCCCTGCTGCCGGGTATCGACATTGTCGCTGTAGGTATCCTGGCGCTGGGCCTCATTGCTTGAGTAGCTGCTCTGCCTGTTTGCCTGGTTGGATTCACTCATCGAGGAAAAGGAATCCTGGCGCTGGCTCTGGTTGGCAGACATCGAGCCTTCACGTGAACCTCCTTCACCGAAACCGCCGCCGGAAAAGTTTCCGCGCTCACCACCACCAGAGAAACCACCGAAGGAAGCAGACCCCCCGCGCGAGAAACCGCCGCCGCCAAAACCGCGTGCCATTACATCCGGCGCGGTACTGACAATGAGCAGGCCGGCAGCAATTAATGCGGCGGCCGCAAATTTTCCTGGATGCTGGTTCATGGCTTTTCTCCTGAAGTGGCGGGTGACGCGGTGCCGGTGCCCGTTACGCTTTCCTGGGTGAAACTTGCGGCAAATGGCAGTTCCCGGGCGCCGGGTTGCGGTTCAAACTGAAACATCTTTTGTGAGAAGCTGGGATTGAATTTCCAGTTGGAAAAGTTCGCGCGGAACTGCGGCTCTCCGGCCGCCTGGCGGTAGGTGAGCACAATGCGCAGTGGGAGTGCGCGGTTGTCTGTGGTGATCCACACCTGGAAATCCACATCCTGGGTTCTCCCGGCCAGGTGCTGGGTGGGTTCACCGAGAATATCCGTCTCTTCCACCGAAGAAATGTCAATCACGCGCTTTTCCAGTTCCTGGGGAAAGCTGCTCATCAGCATCACAGCCAGCGGTAAGCGCATGTGCAGGCCGCCGAGAAAATACTTGATGGTGGCATCGATGTCGCCCGGCTGTGGCGCGCGTGCGTAGACTTTATCCTGCGTGTTGTTGACCGTGATCGACTTGCCGTCAAATAGCAGGAAATCAGCCGTCCCGTCGCTGTTGTGTGTCTCACTCAGCAGCAAGGAGGGGCGTTCCAGCGAGATTTGCCGTTTTTCACTGAATTCAATTTTCTGCCCATCCGCCTGAACGGAGTCATAACTGGCGAGCATGTCCACCTGGAAGCGCTGGGCACCGGCCAGGTTTGTGGCCATTCTCTGTAACAGGGCGTTAGCGGCCTGCTGTGACTCGGTCGCCGCTGCAGGTGTTGCGGAATCTGTGGCAACCTGCGCCAGCGAGAGGCCACTGCCCATCATGGCGCAAAGCAGCACGACCACCTTTTTCTTCATCAACATGGTTTTTTGCTCCGTTATACTGATTACGTAGTGATTCTAGTTTAAGCGATACTGCATAGACCATAACCCAGGCAATTAATTTTGTGTGTGCAGTCCGCCTGCGGGACTTAAGCAACATCGAATACAGTTTTATTGCGGGAACGGCATGCATATTGCATCTGCATTATATCTGCACGTTAACACAGTAACGTGCACCAACGCGGTGCTGCAGCCGGGTAAAAGAAAACAGGAGAGTGAATGAACACCAGAATCAAAGTAGCCAATCCGCTGGTTATTCTGCACGGCGATGAGATGGCGCAAATCGCTTTTGAACGGATTCTGGAGCAGTTTGTCAAACAGTACCTGGATATTCCGTTGGTAGAGATCGACCTCAGTGCCGAGAACCGCCTTATCACTAATGGACAGGTGGTGGTGGATGCCATTGCTGCGCTTAAACAGTATGGCGTGGGTGTAAAGAATGCGGGGATGACGGTCAATCGGCAGCAGCTGGATGACTTGCTGGCAAAGCATCCGTCTATTGAGGAAGCCAGCCTGCACAAACTGGCGACCAAATCGCCCAACGGTGCGATTCGCAAGGGAATTGGCGGCAATATCACGCGCGAGGATATCCAGTTTCGCAACCTGCAGATCCGGCAGCCCGACTGGATCGGCCGCGATATCGACGTTATGACCATGGACAGTGGCGGCATCAAACATAGCCACAGTGAATTGTCCAAGGCCACCGGTGTACTCAAGGTTCTGTTTGTCGGCAGTAGTGGTGATCCTGTGGAACTGCATCGCCGCACGGTAAACAAAGGTGATCCATGGCTATTGGCCACTAATAGTATTGAAGACGTTCGGGCCTGGGCGCACGAATTTTTCCAGCGCGCGCTCGATGAGCAACGCGATGTCTATCTGGGACTGAAGGATACCGTGATACCCGGATACGACGGGGTGATGCGCGAGGCAATAGAGGCCGTGTATGAACAGCACTACAAGGAGCGCATCAAGCAGGCGGGTCTGGCCTACCACTATGAACTCATCGACGCCCAGGCCGCGCGTATCGTGTCTAACCCACCGCAGCGCGCGCTGTGGGGCGTACCGGATAACACTACCGGTAGAAAACTGTTCAAGCTGGTTGGCAAACTGAAACAATTCGGTATTCCCGATCGCAAACACCATGTGTCACTGTCGCGCATGAGCGCAGGCGGTGGTGACCAGTACGGCAGCTTCAATATGCCGATGGCGGAAGACGGCATAATCAAAGTGGTGGTTGACGGTGACGAGAAGCATGCGCGCGCAGTAAAGCGCAACGATCCTATTCTACTGATGTCCAATGACAAGCAGGCGATCACAGACTGGGTTAACCAGGTATTTCGCGACGCATCGAAAAAGGATAAAGAGGTCTACTTCGGGCTCAAGCGCGAGTACATGGAATACGACGAGGTGTTCAGTACGGCTATCACCGATGTCAGGCACGCACTGGCAAAATCCGGTACACAACCGCCGTCGTTTATGATCATGCGCCCCTCCAGCCAGCTGAAAAAAATGATCACCGATCCGCCCAGAAACGCGTTGTACCCGGCGCAGAATCTCGACGGCGATATTTTTTCCGACATCTCTGCCGCGTTGGGTGGCAGTCTGGCCACTGCCAGCTCCATCATTGAAAGTACCGACGGCACCATGCTTTACGAAGCGCCACATGGTACGGCACATGATCTCTACCTGAAGTACCTCGCCAGCGAGGGCAAGGAGGCCATCTTCAACTCATCGGCGCTGATATTTGCGCTGGCCAATGCGCTGGAGACACTCGCCCAGCGGGAACGTAATGAGCCGCTGGTGGCATATTCAAGCGCGTTGAAAGAAGCGCTGATCGAGACGGTGGCGCAGGGCAAAATTACCGGCGACCTGAAGGGCAAAACCACCGACCCGGACGCGGAAGTTTTGCTGGATATGTACGGGTTCCTCGACGCAATCGAAGAAAATATCCAGGTTTAAATAACAACACAGCTAAATGCAGACATGCCTAATCTGCGCGCAGTGCCTCGATAGGGTCAAGGCTGGCAGCATTCATCGCCGGCGATATGCCCGCAGCCAGCCCCACGCCGCAACTGAGCGCCAGCGAGGCAAGCATATAGCCCGGTTGCAGCGTGATAGGCATTCCGGGTGCGAACGTGTTCAGTGAAATAACCATTACGGCCACAATGCTGAGGCCGAGCAATCCTCCCATGCCCGACAACAGAATCGCCTCGCCGAGAAACATCCATAAAATCTGCGCGCGCGTGCAGCCCACCGCGCGCAGCAGGCCGATCTCCTGGGTGCGTTCCTTTAGCGCTGTCGTCATGATGGTGAGCACACCCACACCGCCAACCACCAGTGCCACACCGCCCAGTGCACCGACCGCCATTTTCAGGATCGACATGATCTTGTCCAGCGTGGACAGCATGTCTTCCTGGCTGAACAGCGTGAAGTCTTCGTCGCCGTGACGCCTGATCAGCAGTTCCTTGACGCGCTCGCGCATGTCGGGCGAGTTAGTGCTCTCGCCGAAGATGACATCGATCTCCATCAGGCTTTCCTTGTTGAACATCTGCATCGCCAGGTCTGCGGGGATATATATCGCATCGTCCAGATCAAAACCCAGCAACTGTCCCTTGCTTTCCATTACGCCGATCACGCGAAAGCGCGTGCCGCCGACACGCACATAGCTGCCCAGCGGATTGCTACTGCGGAACAGTTCCGCGCGCACGCGCGAGCCGATGACTGCGAAATAGCGCGAGTTTTGTAGGTCGCCCTGCGGTAAAAAGCGCCCCTGTGCGACCTTGAAACGCCACGCCCTGTCCATATCGGGGCCGACACCGAGGACGTCGGTATCTCTACTGTACTCGCCGGCTTCAATTTTCGCGGTGCCCTGAATGACGGGAACTACTGCTTCCACATGCGGCAACCGGCCGAGTTGCGTGGCATCGTCCAGAGACAGCGGTCGGATGGTGGTCAGCAGTCCGGCCATGCCGGCAGTGGTGGATTTGCCGGGCGTCACGGCAATGATGCGTGTGCCGAACTGGGAGAAGCTGTCCATCAGGTAAACGCGAATACCTTCGCCGATAGATGTCAGCATGGTCACAGCGGCAATGCCGATGCTGATGCCCAGTACCGTCAGCAGGCTGCGCAGGCGGGCGCTGGTCACCGCGTGGAATACCCAGCGCAACCAGTCGCTCAGCAGCATGGTGAGTTACTTGCGTCCGAGCGCATCGACTGGCTCCAGGTTCGCGGCCTGCTGCGCTGGCAGCCAGGCGAACAGCAGTGCCGTGCCCACGGCCAGTCCCAGCGACGACCAGAGCGCCCAGCTGGGCGTGGCAAAGGGCACCGAGGGGTAGAATTGCGTTCCGGCGAACACCAGCAAACGGCCCACCAGTATCCCCAGCACTGCACCGGCAGCAGCGATCAGTGCCGCCTCGGTGAGAAACAAGGTGCGCACCTGGGATGCCGGCGCGCCGACGGCTTTTAGCAGGCCGATTTCCGCAGTGCGCTGCTTCACTGACATCAGCGTTACGTTCATCACTAAAATGCCCGACACCACCAGACTTATCGCACCGATGCCTGCCACAGCGAGCGTCATAACCCGCAGAATGCTGTCGAACGTGGAAAGCATTGCGTCCGGGCTGACGATGGTGACATCCAGTTCACCGTTATGCAGCGCCTGCATTTGTTTGGCTAAGGCCTTCTTCACCACCTCTACCTGGTAGTTTTCTTTCACCCGCAGGCTCACCCTGAACAAGCCGTGCACGTTGAATACTGCTTGTGCTGACGCCACAGGAATGAAGATTGCTTCGCTGAGGTCTGCGCCAAACGAGTCTCCAGAGCTTGCCAGCACGCCGACCACGCGGAATCGATAATCGCGCAACCGAATCCACTGGCCGATTGCGCGGCCATTGTCGAACAGCTCCTGTTTGAGTTTTTGTCCGATGACGGCGACCTGTTTGCCTTCGCCAAGAGCAAGTTCAGGCAGTGCGGTGCCCTGTGCAATTTCCAACTGTCGTATAGGGAAAAACGCCGCCGTGGTACCCACCACGATGCTGTCCCTCTCGCGTGATTTGTAGGAGACCGGACCATTGCCCAATACCATGGGCGCCAGAGCTGTGATTCCGGGTACTGACCGTGCCAGCACCTCTACCTCCTGCAAGGTGATGTCATGTGCGGCTACGCCTGTTATCGGTGGCATGCCGCCGGTGGTCTCTTTGCGCCCCGGAATGATCACCACGGTGTCTTTGCCAAGGAAGGCGAATTCCCCCAATACGTAACCGCGCGCGCCTTCTCCCAGCGCCGTGAGCACGACCACCGCGCTGACCCCGAGGCCGACTGCCGTTAACAACATGCTGCTGCGAAAACGCTGGCGACGCAGGGCCAGCAGGGTAAAACGCAACAGGTCGAGCAGACGCATGTTCAGGCAGCCCGCTCGTCGGTCTGGTCGCTGGTGACTGCGCCGTCGACCATGCGAATGCGTCGGCGCGCGCGGTCACCCATGCTGTTGTCGTGTGTGACTACCATCAGGGTGATGCCCTCGCGATTGAGGTTTTCCAGTATCTCGGTAACCTCTGCGCCGGACCGTGAGTCGAGATTGCCGGTCGGTTCATCGGCCAGCAGGATAGCCGGTTGCAATACAATACTGCGGCCGATGGCAACGCGCTGGCGTTCGCCCCCGGAGAGTTGGTTGGGCAGGTGGTGCGCGCGCCGCGCTATGCCCAGTTTCTCCAATATTTCCTCCACTTTGGCACGACGTTTTTTCGCCGCTATACCCGACAGCATCAGCGGTAGCTCGACATTTTCGCGCGCTGTGAGTCGAGAGATCAGGTGATACGACTGGAACACAAATCCGATCTGGTCGCGGCGCAGGCGTGCGCGTTCGTTTTCATCCAGCGACTGGGTGTCTACACCGTTGAGCATATAGCGACCGCTGTCCGGGCGGTCCAGCAGGCCGAGCATATTGAGTAACGTGGATTTGCCGGAGCCGGAGGGGCCCATCACCGACAGGTATTCACCCTGTTCGATACGCAGGTTGATATTGTCCAGTGCATGCACCTTGCTGTCGCCGAGGATAAAGGTCTTGTTGATACCGATGACTTCAATCATCGCGAGGAATCACTGCCAGACCGTCGGCGATGTCCGGCACGTCCAGCGACAGTACGATTTCATCACCGGCCTGCAAACCTGAAGTCACCTCAGTGAAGTTCCAGTTGCGTAAGCCGATTTGGATGGTCACCAGTTCCAGCGTGCCGCTGCCGCGGTTATACCGGTACACCTGGTCATTCTCCATCACCGCTTCGGTGGGTACACGCAGCACATCGTTGTGCGTGGCCAGAATGATATCGATATCTGCGCTGTAGCCCACCAGTAGCCGCTCACGCACAGCAGGGTCGCTGAACACGACATCGACCTCGACAGTGCGCGCCTGCTTCTCCAGGTCGAGTACGTACGGTGCGACGCGATCCAGGCTCCCGGGAAAGACCTCACCGCGGAATGCATCCAGGCTCACGCGGGCGGGCAAGCCCTTGTGCAGTTCACCGGCATCAACTTCATCGATCGGTGCAGTAACGTACAGACAGCTATAGTCGATCAGATCGACCGCCGGTGGCGTGGCGACGCCGGGCGGGGAGGGCGTGACGTATTCGCCGATCTCGCCGTTGATCTTTGCCACTATCCCGGCGAAGGGTGCGCGCAGGTAGGTCTCTTCAAGCAGCACATTATTGATATCGAGGTTGGACTGCGCGACCTGTTCCTCGTCGCGCGCAGCCTCGCACGCAAAATTGCTGCCCTGTGCGCGGGTGCGACCCAGTTCGGTGGCCTCGCGCGAGGCGAGTTTACGTTTCAACAGTTGATCCAGCCGCTGCGCTTCGCGTTGGGCGTTCTCGGCCTCAACACAGATTTTTTCCGCGCTGTGACGCGCTGATTGCAGTTGCGCGCTGGCCTGCGCCTGCATCGCTTTGCGGTCCTTGTTCCACAGCGACAGCAGTACCTGTCCCTGCTCAACCCGGTCGCCCTCATCGACCAACAGTGCATCCACCCGTCCGCCGCTGGGCATGGATAGTTTGGAGCGTCGACAGGCCTCGACGGTGCCGGCGCGCGTATTGGACACTGTTTTTTCCACCGTACCGCGCGCCACTGTGTGCAACAAAACTGCAGGCGGCGGCTCCTTGCCCATGTACCAGATCGTCAGTACAGCAACCACCACCACTGCCAGAAGTGCGAGGAGTTTCTTCACGTACACAGGGCTCCCTGTCGATGAGGTACGCCGCATTATGCGGTGACTGGCGGCTATTTTCACCGATTTAAATCAAACTCTGTTGTGTTAACGGCACTGGATAGCAGTGCATCGGGATGGCGAAAGGCGGGGTCTACTCTGGATACTGTGCTTCACAGCGATTATATTGCTGCCCTGATTCGTTAAACTGAACCTGAATACAGCACGGAGTAGGGATATGGGCAGGGCCTATCAGAATCGTAAGGACTCGATGGCTAAAACCTCCGACATGAAGGCGCGGGTTTACAGTCGTTACGCTCGTGAAATTTATGTCTCGGCGAAGTCCGGTGGTGTTGACCCGGCGGGCAACCTGTCGCTGCGCGGTGTTATTGAGCGGGCCAAACGCGCCCAGGTGCCGGCGCATGTGATCGACAAGGCGCTGGACAAGGCGCGCGGTGTGGGTGGCGAGGATTTCGCCACAGCACGCTATGAGGGGTTTGGTCCGGGAGGCAGTGTGGTGATCGTCGATTGCCTGACCGATAATCCCAACCGCACGTTTGGGGACGTGCGCCAGTGTTTCAATAAAGCCAAGTGTAAACTGGGCTCACCCGGCAGCGTCGGCCACCTGTTCGACCACAGTGCCATCCTGGCGTTTGCCTGTAGCGATGAGGAAGCTGTGCTGGAGGCGCTGATGCTGGCGGACGTCGATGTCTCGGACATCGAATGCGACGACGGCAAAGTGACGGTGTTCGCGCCGCATACAGAGTATGGCAAGGCCAGGCAGACAATGCTCGATACGTTTCCAGGCATCGAGTTCGAAGTCGACGACATACAGTTTGTGCCGCAGACCAGCGTTTCGCTGGGAGAGGAGGAACAGGCCGTTATGTCGAATTTGATTGACATGCTCGAGTATCTGGAGGATGTGCAGAACGTCTATCACAACGCGGGGTGACGCTTTGCAGGTGGGATGCTATATTGTTTTGCGTAGCGTTATGTCTCTGACTCTGAAGATTCACAGCGCATTTCCAGGTCGAACAGAACCACGATGGAGAAGATTATGATGACTAAGAAATTACAAGGCTTACTGGCGCTTGCCCTGGTGTCATTTGCCCTTACCGCATGTAGCAGTGACGATAAAGCTGCTATGAAAGACTCCGCTGCCACGCTGAGCGAAAAGACCAAGGAGGCTGCCGCATCTGTTGGCGACATGGCGAGCACGGCGGTCGATGAAACCAAAGACGCAGCCAGCGAAGCGTATGATTCGACCAAAGATGCTGCAGCTGATGCCGTTGATGCAACCAAAGACGCTGCCAGTGATGCTTACGATGCCACCAAGGATGCAACCAAAGATGCCGTAGATGCTGCAGGCGATATGGCTGATGACGCGTCAGCTGCTGCCAGCGATGCCATGGACTCTGCAGGTAAAATGGCAGACGACGCTGCCGATAGCGTCAAGGATGCCGCTGGTGAGACCGCGGATTATGTCGGTGATAAAGCCGAGGAAGCCAAGAAGGCGATGGAATAACTTTACCCGCAGGGCATTCCATCCCCGGGGATGTGGTGCCCTGAATTAATTTGGCCTGGTCAGGTTGTAACTGTGCCAGCGCCCATCTTCCTCGTATAGATTGTATTTTTCCGCGCACGCCTGCTCCGCGACCTCCGATCCTGAACCGATGCCGGTAGCGCCCAGTTTGTAGGCTGCGGCACGTTTACATTCCGCCATTTTCTGAGCATTCTGCTGCAACGTCGCTTCATAGTCGGGATGCTTTTTGTGCTGCATTGGCCCCGTCCAATACCAGTAAGCTGCTGCGACAACCACCGCTAATACCACAAATCGCTGTAGCATGTTTATAGCTCCGCCTGCGCTTTGAATGCGTTGTGCAGCAACGCAAATGACCGTTTGCGATCTTCAAGATAGTACATATTGGTTACCGCCATAATTTCATCCGCGTTGTGCGCAGCCGCCAACTGCTCGATTTTTGCTTTCACCTGCTGTGGTGTGCCAGCGGCACGGCTGTTTTCGCGACTGGCAATGAACGCTTTTTCCTGCGCACCCAGAGGATACATCAGCGCCTCTTGTGGGGTCATCGACTGGCCGTTGCTAACGCCGGTGAAAAATCGAAACAGGTTCAGGTCGTAGGTCAACTGCAAAACGTTAGCCTGTTCCTCGCTGTCGGCGCAAAACACACTGAGCGTCAGAATGGCGTAAGGCTCGGGCTGCAGCTCGCTGGGTTGGAAGTGGGATTTGTAAAAACCGATCAGCCTGGTGTCCGCCTGCGGATTAATAAACAGGCCAAGGTTATAGGGCATGCCACGCTGCGCAGCCAGAACCGCACTGTCAGGACTGGAGCCGAGCATCCACAGGGGAATTTTTTCGGGAGGACGAGGGCTGACAACCGGGCTGGTTTTCTCCGCCCACAGGTACTCGCTCAGTTTCGCGGTCAGTGCGGGGAATACATCGAATTTGGGGCGGCCATCAGTCGCCAGCGCCACAGCGGTTGCCATGTCTGCACCCGGCGCGCGACCGATGCCAAGGTCGACGCGACCGGGGTAGAGGTTGGCCAGCAGGGAAAACACTTCCGCCACTTTATAGGGACTGTAATGCGGCAGCATGATGCCGCCGGAGCCGATGCGAATACTGTGCGTTGCCGCGCCCAATGCCGCCAGCAGGACCTCCGGTGCACTGCCGGCCACGGACGGGAAAGCGTGATGTTCGGAGACCCAGAAGCGTTTGTACCCCAGTTGCTCGCACCACTGGGCCATGTGTAGAGTTTCCTGCAGTGCGATCGCTGCCTGGTCAGGCGCTCGCGCCAGCGATTGGTCAAGAACCGATAGGGCCAGTGTCATGATTGCGCTGGCTTGAGCAGCGGGCGGCTGCCGAGTATATGGGTGAGACGATGGATGCGATGTTTGGGCGACATGAGGCAGGAATGATCGCACGCATTCGAGTGTTATCCAAGTTGTCCGGGTAGCAGTTCTTTGCAAGTGATAGGATGCGCCAATGGAATTTCTAGCACACTGGCAGCAACCGCTTCTGTGGGCCAGCGGATTATCGCTGGTCGCGGCAGTGGCGAGTATTATCGGTATCCCCTGGGTCATCACGCGGCTGCCTCGGGATTACTTTGCCCGCGATGAACGTATCCCCTGGAATCCAGCACCAAACCACCCGGAGCTCAGGCTGCTTTTTGCCATTCTGAAAAATCTGCTGGGCCTGATATTGGTGGTATTGGGCGTGATCATGCTGGTGACGCCGGGACAGGGCATGCTGACCTTGTTGATCGGCTTGCTGTTGATGAACTTTCCCGGCAAGTATCATTTTGAACAGTGGCTTATTTCACGTCCGGGGGTTATGCGCGGCATGAATTGGCTGCGCCACCGGCGAGGTAAATTGCCGTTCGATGCGCCACCAGTTCATACCGCGGACGACTAAACCGGCCTTGTTCGCCGTTGAGTTTGCGCTATCCTGCTAGGGGCGGCGCATCACATGACCATAGAGGGGTAGTACCATGCTTTCACGTAACCTTTTTCGCACCACCCTAGGTGCATTGTTGCTTCTTCTGCTGAGTG
Organism: Halioglobus sp.; assembly: GCA_041396025.1. Classification (GTDB taxonomy): domain Bacteria; phylum Pseudomonadota; class Gammaproteobacteria; order Pseudomonadales; family Halieaceae; genus Marimicrobium. The sequence continues at coordinate 72,073 of JAWKZL010000002.1, forward strand.
TCAACGTACAGTCAGACAACGGCTCAATGGAAACGGGCTGGATGGACCTGGTGAAAGGTGCCCGCGACAGCGCAAGTGGCGCGCAGGTCGTGGAAATCGAGGATGGCGACTCCGCTGATACCCAGAAAATCACCCTGGCGATTCCCAAGAAATCGGTGGCCAATCCCAACGAGATTGAGGAAGTACTGGTAATCGGCCAGATGCCGGATAAACCCAAGCAGTCAAGGCCCGTAAAATTCTCCTATGAATGGGTATCAGATTACGACAGTGAAAATTATGGTTTGGTTATTCGCCTGGGCAGAAACACCAACTGGCCGATCCGCCTGTACATGAATTCAGATCCGGGATTCATCCGCTAAGCCCGCAAACGGAATTACGCCGCACAGGCGTCTGCAGATTCAATAGTTTCTCTGAGGTTTGCCATGCAACATATACCCGGCATCAATGCCGATATCGTCAAACGCTTTGCCCCCAATCCTGGTCGCCGACCGCTACTGCCGCAATTGAGTGCGCAGGCGCAGGTCGCACTGATGTGCCGCATGCTGTTTCGTGAGGGTTGGAACGAGCACATCGCCGGGCACATTACCTATCGGTTGGACAACGGCACTGTGCTTACCAACCCGTGGGAATTGGCGTGGGACGAAGTGACTGCCAGCGACATTCTCACGCTGGACGAATCCGGGGCAATCGTTGCCGGCGAGTGGAACACTACGCCGGCACTCGGATTACATCTGCAGTTGCATCGACTGCGTCCGGACGTGCACGTAGTCATTCACAACCACGCACGCTGGAGTGGTATCTGGGCCAATGCGCACCGCGTGCCACCTGTGTATGACCAGGCCAGTGCCTACGTTGATGGCCGCTGCCGCTGTACAACGAATACGGTGGAACTTTTGAGGATGGCGATCAGTCGCTGGCGGCGGCCAAGGCGTTGGGCGATGCCAAATGGGCGCTGCTGGCAAATCACGGTTCGTTGGTGGTCGGCCGCGACCTGCGTCAGGCGCACTTGCGCGCGATCACGCTGGAGTGGCGCAGTATGCGCGCCTACGAAGTTGAGCAACTCGGTGGCGGCGTGCCGCTGACTGACGCACAGGTTGCTGCGATTGCGCTGCCCGACGCCAACGGTTTTCCTTTCCTGTGGGAAGCCATGGCGCGGCGTGAGTTGCGTGAAGACCCTTCCATACTGGATTAATCGAGGCACTGGGCATGGCATTACAAGTACGCGCGCTGGACAACGTCGGCGTCGAGGTGAGTGGCTTTGATATCACGCAAGCTATTGATGACGTGTTGGCAGCGGAACTTGTATCGCTGTGGAACGAGCACGCAATTTTGGTGTTTCGCGGGCAGGATGTAACACCGGAAAACCAGATCGCTTTCAGCCGCGTGTTCGGTGAGTTGGAAATGCACCCACTGGCGGCGACCACGTCTGCCGAATACCCCGAACTGTTCACCTTGGTGAATGACCCCGGCACGGAAAAGTTCATGACCGCGCGTTACAACGGCGTAGACATGGTCAGCAAACTGGATTGGCACATGGACCTGCATTACACCGGCAAGCCCAACCGGGGTGCGTTGTTGCGCGCTGTGGTGTGCGCCAGCGAGGATGGCCTCACCGGCTTTGGCGACCTGGCCAAGGCCTATGATGCGCTGGACGAAGCGACGCGCGAGTTGCTGGCCAAAATAGAAGTCACCTACGCCTTTAGCATGCAGCGCCGCCATATGCGTTACGTGAACCTGGAAGGTTATGAGCCGGGACCGTTCAGTCCTAAAAAACCGTCGGACCTGAACTATCCCAATTTCCCCGAAGTGGCCTACCCTGCGGTGGTGACGCACCCGGTTACGGGGCGCAAGGTACTGGAAATTTGCGAACAGTTTCTGGAGCGTATCGTCACACCGCACCGTGCGGGCTTGTCCAACGACGAAGCCGTGGATTTACTGCAGCGCCTGGTCGAGCACACCCGCAAGCGTGAGTTTCACTATTTCCACCACTGGCAACCGGGCGACATGGTGTTGTGGGATAACTGGCGCGCGATGCATTGCACGACCGGCACCAAGCCCGGAGTATCGCGCGCAATCCACCGCACCACGATTATGGGTGATGCAACATTGGGGCGAGTGGTGGACGCCTGAATCGATTGGGTGAGAAGGCGATGTTGTCCTAACGCCAGGAACAACCAATGGTGGCCAGTGTAAATTTGCGTGGCAATCGCGTTTCCGTTTTAACTGTGGCAGCGGGTTCTGGTTCTGCCGCCATGGCAGGCTTGAACTGAGAAGATTGCGCGCTGGCCGTGGCACCGAGTATGTGATTCATGCGTGCGTCGCGTTTTGTGTTGATCTCAGCGTCCGCGTTGTAAGTGAGGGTTTTGCCCCCGAAGTTGACACCGCAGCGGAGGAGGGAGAAATCGTCAGCACCGCCGGCGTTGGCCGTGGAGGCCATCGCAAAAAATACACAGGCGAGTGCTGACTTTTTCATCTTGTTGTCCCCTGGCTTGCGACAGGTCTGCCCTTTTACAGAGTCTTGTGAAACAGATATAGCCACCCCGGCAACATTAGTCATTATTGGAATGTATAAATAAATACCAAATTCATTTGGGTTATAACATGATTTTTGTCCAGGTTATGGCCACCTGCTGTACTGCCTGATTCTTTGAGCGTCGTGCAGTGTTCGCCACGCCCGCGAAAGCTTATAAGTCCTTGACTCAAAAAGACCTCATCCTTATAGTACCGCCCCTCACGCGCCTGTAGCTCAGCTGGATAGAGTACCTGGCTACGAACCAGGCGGTCGCACGTTCGAATCGTGCCAGGCGCGCCAAATTTTTCCAAAATTATCAAACGGTTGGCCCATCATGAGCCAGCCGTTTTTTGTGTCAGCATAACCAGTGCCGAAGTTTTGCCGGACTTTTCTTCACAGACCTTGTTTGCCGCCTCCTAAAGCTCCTCAAGCTCGGGGGCGGAGTAGTGTGTCGTGATGTCGCCGTTGCGATGGCCTAACAATACTTTCCGGGTTTCCAATGGCACATTGGCAGCGCGCAGTCTGCGACCGAAGGTGTGCTTCAGGTCGTGTACTCTGACCTGGGTTAGGCACACTTTCTTGCGCGCCGTTTCCACCCGCTGTTGATGGTCTGAACTGGCTTACCCTTGTAGGTGAAGACATGCACGGGGTGATTACCCCGCACCTGTTCTATCACCGATGCGGCAACTCGATTCAATACCACCAGCCGATCCTCCCGGTTCTTGACCACTGCTCCCGGCACAATGAATACCGACGTGCCCAGCTGCGGCACCTCGACCTCCCAGTCCCACCGCAGTTGGCACACCTCCTGTTCCCGACAGCCCGTATTGACCTTGAACAACGCCATACGGGCGAGGTGATCGGGTAGCGCCTTGAACAGCGTACGCTGCTCTTCCCAGGATAGCGGGTAGGGCGGTCGGGCATCGGTCACCTGAAGCATCTGGATGAGCGGCGGTGTGTCCAGCCAGGTCATTCCGTTGTCATCGCGCCAGAGTCGTGCGGCCAGATTCAGAATTCGCCTGACCACGCTGAGTGCGAGGTTAATGCTTTTGGTTTTGATGCCCTTCTGCCGCCGGTCTTTTATAAACGACTGGAGACTTCCCAGATGCACCTTTTCCACTGGCAGGTCCCCGATATAGGGGTCCATCTGTTTCAGATGCGTCGCGTAATCCGCGATGCTGGCCAGATGCAGATTTTCCTCAAGAAACTTTGCTGCTGCTTCCCGGAATACTCTGCGCGGTCTGACCCCGAATACGGTGGCCTGCCTGATTTCCTCAATGCGACGGGCCAGGATCAATTCCGCCGTTTCGAGGTTGCTTGTTCCAGTGCTTTCGTGAATCTTGTGGCCGAGGATCTGCTTTTCGATATGCCAGATCCCGCCTCGATTCCGAAGCCCCGGGCTTCGCTTGCGTCCCATAATGTCTCTCCTTTCAAAGTAGAGTCGGGACGCCCGTTGCACCGTTTATATTGGTCTACCCAGGCGTCCATTCAAGGCGGTCGAAGGCGACTCCCTGCCGACCAATACGGATTTCCATCAGGGCAGGGCGGACCTCGCGGTTAAGCGTTTGATCCATGCCCAGGTAGGTTGGTGCATCGCGGAGGCGGATCAGGCGAGGTTGGATCTGCGCCCTGCCTCCCTATGTAAACAGCAGTAATCTGCTCTCTCACGTAATGGCACTCTCTGCTGATAGTCAGTCGGGCCTGCCTATCGGTCTGGCGCTGCATCCGGGTCAGTGCCCCTTTAGCCTGGCCCGCCAGCGTGGGGGCAAAGCCAACCGGTGAGTTCAGATAGCGTTGCTGGGCATAGGCACATGACGCAGGCCGTGCATTTTCGATAACCCGGCGTTGGCGGTGTGGCGCTCGTAGATTCTGAGTTGCTCGATGTAGTTCCGACCGCGCGGGATCAGGGACCCCAGGCCAGCTAGGCGCTGGGCCGCTTCCAGTACAGTTCGCTGCTCAGCAGTGCGAATGGGCACGGTGCGCTCGCGTCCACCCTTGGTCCAACTGGCCTTCAGTTGCAGGTGCTCGCCCCGGTCTGCCCAACGGGGCTGGATCTTGAGGGCTTCCTCCCGTCGCAAGCCAAAGGCCTCTTGTAGCCGCAGGCTCATTCTGACGTGCTCGTCCTTGACGTGAGCGAGCTGTTCCTTCGACAGGTCTTTGGCCTTGCTCTGGTCAGACACAAACTGCCGGTCCGGTATGCCATAGAAGTCATTGGAGCTGGCCACCACAGCCCGCCTGTTCACTTTTTCAGCCCACCAGCGTAAACAACTCATCCGATTCTTGATGGTGCCGGGGGAAAGGTTTTGCCTCTGCCAGTGATCCACCAGCGCCTGAACATGCTTTTGTTTGAGTGAGGATGCCTTCAATTGCCGGAAGCCCAGGTCGTGTAACTGGTTGGCGATAGCGCCCAGCTGGCGCTCCCGGCCTACGCGAGTTTCGAAGCTGCCTTCATGGCTGTGTTTGCACAAGAGTTTCAGTTGGTAGTTCAGGTCTCGCATAGTGTTGTATCCATCGGTGAGTGTTTCTGATCACCTGGCAACAATGCTGCGCAGGTCCGACGAGCGGTACGATCACGGGACACCAATCCCGGTTGACCTGAATGTGTCTGGCCCTAGACAACACGGTGTGTTTTGCAAGAAAACTGGCCGTGCAAACCAACGGTTATCCAGCCAGGGGCTGGGGGTGGAATTTCCTCCCGTTTTAGAAAAAGCAGAACGCACTGACCGCCAGTGCGTTTGCGGGAATTTGAAAAAGCTGTCAAATTGGCGGGGCACAAATCCCCCAACATCAACAGTGGTTATGGAACGCTCCCCGTGATAAGCGGGAGGAATTGGAAAGAGCGGTACCTAGATAATGCGGTACCGCGATAGTTCGAAGATGGACCCGATCATCAATGACGCTGCGTCAAAAATGGTCCTGACTGACGTTCAGCGAGATTCAAAAACATCCAGATTCTGCCTACCCCGTTCGCTTGCGCAAGGAGGGGTCTTCCTTACCACTTTAAGCGCAGTGGTAGCGACAAGTGGGCCTACTATACGAACCCGTAATACCGGTGTCACAGAGAATTCAGCCCAACTCGGTTGTGTTTTTTTCGGACACCTGGTGCTTTGATTGTCAGGACCCGGTCGGAAAATGGCACCTCGGCGGTACTGATGGCGTTTTTGAACCCAGATATCCATTTGAAGGGGTGGTTCCAGTGGAACCACCCTTGGGCATGGAGCAGACGTGATATTGAGATTAATACTGTAGATCGCGGGCACCCACGTCACTACCCGCTGCGCAGGAAGTGACTTGGGCAGTTCCGTCTCCTGATCTAAAGGTTTCTTCGGGTAGTGCAAAAGATAATCCTGCCGAGCTACCCAATGATCTGGGGTAGGCACAGGGGTTTAGATATTCCTCTTTACTTTAATAACATATATGTTATCATTTTCGTATGATAGAAGTGCTTGAATATGAAGACGAGGAAGGCGATCACCCATTTTCAAAATGGTTTTCGTCACTGAATGTTCAGGTCGCTCTGAAGGTGCGCACCGCCATAGCGAGGATGGAAGATGGCAATTTTTCCAATGTAAAGGGAGTGGGGCGGGGTGTGAGTGAATACAGACTCAATTTTGGCCCTGGCTACCGCATCTACTTTGGCAAAGACGGAGAAACACTTGTAATTTTACTCGGCGGCGGCACGAAAAAGCGCCAAAACCGTGATATTGAAACCGCGCAATTGCTTTGGAAGGTCTACAAGCAGCGTAAAAGGAAAGGGCAATAAGATGGCTTTAACAAGAGATTTCAAAGAAACGGTATTAGATCGGGCAAAAAATGACCCTGAATTCCGTATCGGTCTACTGACTGAGGCCGCAGAATGCCTGTTCAACAATGAACCAGGTGTAGCCAAAACCCTACTGCGCGATTACGTGAACGCCACTATAGGCTTTCAGGAATTGGGCGTTATTGTTGATAAAAAACCGTCCAGTCTTATGCGTATGCTGAGTGAAAAGGGTAACCCTAGCCTTGATAATATGTCTCAAGTGCTGGCGGCTGTGTGGGCGCATGAAGGTGTTCAACTGCATGTCAGTGCTGGATGAAAATGACCGATAAAGAAGGAAGTAGCCTCTAATAAAATCAAAATACATCCCTTAACAAGCTACTTCCCCGCCCGCGTTGATAAAGAGGGCATAGTCCACTTGCGATTTCCCCAAGGGAATCTGCCTAATATGATCAATTTTCCAAATCCAGACGTACTCAATTTTCCGAGATATTGTAACATTGACCAGACAAACGAGAATTTTTATTAGCGGCTTAAGGCCGCAAACAAGAACTTTCTTTGCAGCAGGAAAGATGTGTTGAATACAAAATTCGTGCAGTCAAAGTATGAACCCGATTTGAACCGAAATGGCCACATTGCGCGCCGTCGACTAATTGGTCAACTCGAACAAGGTAAGCTCTCAAAGTTGACGCTTGTATCAGCCCCCGCTGGTTTTGGTAAAACAACACTTCTCAGCGATTGGTATCGAAGCATTGGCGAACCCGCAGTATGGCTATCCCTAGATGAAAAAGACGATGATAGTTGCCGTTTCTGGACATTGTTTTTAACAGCGCTTACCAACGCACAGAGTAATCTGGGGTTATCCGCACTTGAAATGATCAGGTCTACTTCTGCTCCTGAACTTGACGCTATCTTAAATGTGCTTATCAATGAACTGTCACAATTTGGGGCAGATATTTTTGTATTTATTGATGACTTCCATGTAATTAAAGACAAGGCTGCCATTGAAAGTTTCCACAAATTTCTAAAGCATTCTCCGGCGTGCATGCATCTTGTCCTTTCGACAAGAATGGATCCCCCATTGCCTCTGAGCAGAATGCGAGTTCGTCGCCAGTTGGCAGAATTGCGGACCGCGGACCTGCGCTTTTCTGTGGAAGAGACCGGGATTTTTATCAGAGAGGTTATGGGTATTACATGCTCTCAACTTGAGATACAGGCAATGGAGAGCCGAACAGAGGGCTGGATTGCCGGGATACAGTTGGCAGCGCTATCAGCTACCGGAAATAGGAAGCTGTCTGATGTTCTGCAGACGTTCGATGGTGGGCAGAATCTCATTTATGATTACTTGCTGGAAGAAGTTTTCAGAGACCAGCGCACTGAAGTTCAAGAGTTTCTGCTGCAAACTTCGATTCTTGATAATTTGAGCCCTCCACTGTGTGACTCCGTGACAACGAGAGATGACAGTCAGGCAATTCTTGAGGAGTTGGATAGCACGAACCTTTTTATTGTTACCCTGGATGACAGGCGTGGCTCCTATCGATTTCATCAATTATTACGAGACTTCCTGATTTCTCGACTTTCAACAAGACCACTGGATTCAATTCAAGAGCTCCATTTGCGTGCCAGCCAGTGGTATCAGGAAAACGGCCAGATGAGCGATGCAATCAGGCATGCATTGGCCGCTACACACTTCAACCTAGCGGCTGATCTAATGGAAATGTATGGCACGGAAGTGGTCTTTCAGGGGCAAAGAGCAACAGTCCTGAATTGGGTAAGTCTTATGCCTGAGAATATAGTCCAGTCGCGACCTCTCTTGTGCATACTTCACGCATGGACAATGATCGCCGATCGGTCCGATGTTTCCCTTCGTGTAATGGAGAAGAGACTTGATCAGGCCGAGTATTTACTTTCGAGAGCAAGAAAATCTCAGTCTACGGCGCATCGACGAATACTGTCTGACGAACAAATATTGGGGTATATACAGGCGCTTCGAGCCTATCAAGCCATACAACTAAATAAGCCGGATGAACAGGTAATTGAATTGGCCAAAAGAGCCGCTGATCTGAATAAGGATGGTGACCCCCGTCTAATGTGCAGTATTCATAATAGCCTTGGACTCGCGTACTACAACAATCGAAACCTCGGGTCTTCCTTTGATTCATTCGATAACGCATGGAGTACCGGCAATCAGAGCAGAAGCTATCATTCGGCGATATTTGCTCAATATATGAAGGCAAATATTGAGATTCTCCACGGGAAATTTGATGAAGCAATGTTCATCATCACAGAGACCAGGCGGATTGTTGTCAGGCCACTACAAGCTGAAGGCAGGTCACTGCCGATGTCTGGCGGCCTTGGGTTATTGGAAGGCGTTGTCCAGTTTGAAAAGGAGGAATTGGGAAAAGCTAAAGTGAATCTTCAAACAGGTCTGAAGGACATCGAACCGCTAAAAGAGTGGGGAGTTCAGGTATATGGCTACACTACTCTTGCGAGACTCGAGTATGCCGAATCCAGGGATTTTGAAAGATCGATGGAAATCGTATTGAAGCTCGAAGAGATAATGCAACATTTTCCCGGGATGGAGTTTCTCCCGAACGCGCTTCGGCTTGAACTGATGGTAGCGGAATGCCATCGACAACCAGGATTAATAAGTCAAACATCACTTTTGGCAGGATTGTTATTGCGGGAGATAGATGTCGGAGCAAAGCAGTTAAGCCATTTCCAATGCTATTCATGGCATGTAGTCGCCCTGATAAACATTGTACGATTTCTTGCCTTTCAGGCTTCAGTGACTGGAAGTCCAGATCACATAGAGCACCTGCGGAGCGAGCAGCTAAAATTGATCAAGCTGCTTCCCAGGGTGATATCTGAAGACATCGTTTTCTTGCAACTAAGAATTCATATTGCGTTAGCAATTGCGTTTCAAGCCACGGAGGACCAGGACGACGCACTCACGCACATAAACTGCGCGTTATCACTGGCTGGTCAGAAGGGGTATCTCAGGACTTTTATTAGCGAAGGTCTACCTATGGTCTCGCTTTTGCGTCTGGTCGTTGACAAGGGAGTGTGTAAAGAGTTTGCAGGTCGATTGCTGAGTACCATGACTGTGCGAATGCAGGAAGATCAGCAATTACCCCGTCAAGGAAATCCGCCCCAAGTTAGCGAAAGCTTGTCGCAACGAGAGATCGAAATTCTTCGACTCGTGGCTGCCGGACTCTCGAATCAGCAAATTGCAAACCAGTTATTTCTGTCACTTGGAACTATCAAAAAGCATATCAGCAATATTTTCGTTAAGCTTAACGTGAGGAGGCGGACCGAAGCGGTTGCCCTATCCCGGCGACTGAAAATCATATAGGCAATACTGGAAGTTCTACCGCATTCAAAAATAGATACCAAAATACATCTTTAGTCTAATGGTGACTTTTGAGAAAGTTCGGTGAAAATGGCTCATCAGCCATGTTCTACCACTTGAGTAATCCATAATGAAAACCCGGCTCTTGATTATCGGTATCTCCACCACTGCTATGGCAACGTTGGCCTCTATTGCAGGATCCCCCGCGGCGCAGGCCGCGATGTTCACCGAGTACGCAACGATTGAAACTTCGATCCCCAACACCAATGCTCAGGGAAACCCCTCAGGTGGCCAGCCCCGGAACCTGGGTGGAGATGCTCTCGCAATCCTTGATACGGACAACGACGGGCTTCTCGATATCGCAATTGTCTCGGGCGGTACACCTTATTTTACTGTTGTGAAGAACGGGCAAGATGCAGGAGGGCAAGCGACATTTACTCGCCTGCCTGCCAACTACATTGGGGAGATAGGGGATGGTCTTAATAACGTACCCACCGGCCTTGGCATGCACGACTTTAACAAAGACGGATTGATGGATCTTTATTTCACTAATCAAGGCCCGGGGAATCCCGGCCTCAGGAATCCGCGTCCCCCTTTTGATCTGTCTGCTTCGAATATTCGAGGGGGATTCACTAACAGTCCGCTGTATCGGGTTGGACTCAGCCTAGGAGATGGTACCTTTGGAAACGCGGGTCTGGGAGGACTTAATGCCGACGGTGACGGTAATACTCGGGCGGCGGTATTCGCGGATTTTGACGGTGACGGCAATACCGATCTGATGACCAGCCAGGCCCCCTATTTTGGCATCTGGTGGCGGGCCAGCAGTAAACCAAATGAATTGCGCATGGGCTTGCCCGATGGCACCTTCGGGCCGAACGTACTGGAGTCATCGGTAGTAAACGACCCTACAGGAGTGCTCTGGCGTGATGCCCTCGGGCGGGCAAATGTGGATTACAAAGGCATTGTGGTGCGGGATTTTGACCGAGACGGGAAGCCTGATGTCATTCTGAGCGCTATCGCGGATATCTGGGACAATGTCGGCACACCGCCCATCAGTGTTGCGGACCCGGCTGGTGCGCTGCTGGATGTGAACAACGACGGGCTGCCCGACGGCGGTTATCAAGGTGACTGGGCGCGAGGCATACTGGTTCTTCGCAACGTGTCGACACCGGGCAATGTCGCGTTTGAGAATGTCAGCGTGACGGCCATTGACAACGCGCCTGGTGATACCGACCAGATGCACACGTATGTGACAGTGCCTGCAGACATCGATGGTGATGGAGACCTCGATCTCCTGGCGTCAGGACCAAGGGTATTCTTCACGGAGAACAGCCTTGCTGCTCAAACGGATCGAGTTCGTGTCTACCGCAACGACTCTGTGCCTGGCTCGATAATGTTCACCAACGTGACTGCCACATCAGGCGTGGATTTCATGAACGATAATACGGCGCTCGGCGTGTTTCTTCCCGGTGTTTACCCCGTCGTACTTCCCGGCTATATGCTTGATGGAAGTGATCTCGTTTTGACTCCGCTTCTTAGCTCGGCGGCAGCCATGGACGTAGACAATGACGGCGACATGGATTGGGTTGCTATCGACAGGCAACTTGCCAGCCGCAATCCGCTTACCAACGCCGAGTTTGCACACTGGGTCTTCCTCAATGACGGCATGGGTCATTTCACCCCCGTTCAGCCGGCAGTCCATGGTATGACCCACACGGCTCGCGATCTGTCCTACGGTGATCTTAACGGTGATGGGCGCATTGACATTGCTTCTGTTAATGGCAGCGGTGGTGGACAGAGTGTGGATGACAAGAATTACATATGGATGAATGAGATTGACAACGACAACCACTACATTTTTATCAAAGTACACATGCCGGATAACCCGTTCGGCATAGGCACCAAGGTCACGGTCTATGAAGCTGGCACGGATCGCATTATTGGCTATGATGAAATGCGCACCGACTTTGCCTACCGCTCGAAACGCCCGGCCATCCTGCATTTCGGTCTGGGCGCTGTGGACCGCGTTGATGTCCGGCTGGAGCAGTCCAACCGCACCACGCCGGTTTTCAAAAGGAATCTTGCAGCGGATGATACCTATTCGCTTGAACTGGCTACATTGCCACCCGGTTGCTGAGACTTCAGCATCGCGCACCACGGACACAGGCTTGCTCCGGATGCCAAGGCCAGCAATCGAAAAATGGCTAAAGGCGTGCTCATGATAAAAAGATACGCGGTGGCAGTGTTGTCGAGTGCCATCACTTACTCACTGCTATCACCGGCGGTGATGGCCCAATCCAATGTCTCGGGCTGGTACGCCAATGGCCAGGTCTGGGTCAAGTGGACCGAGGCGGCCACGAACCCTGAGACCTACGCCATTTACAAGGGTTCCAGCGCTTTCACCAGCACCAATCAGGCAACATTGGTGGGCCGTCTGTTCAAAGGCGACTGGGAGGGAGAGCGGTTGAAGCTGGCCGGGCCGCTCGAGTTCACGATACCCGATGGCCTGGGTGGCACCACCACGTTGGCCAGCAATGAGGGCCTGTTCGTGTACACGCCGCATACAGCTGAAACGGCGTACTTCGCGGTGGTGAAATGGGGGCAAACGGCGGTATCGGGCAGCAATCGCACCGGCCCCGTCAGTAATACGTACAACCCCGACGGTGACCCGGTCATCGCCCACCTGCAGGCTGTTGGCCCAGCAGGTGATTTAACGGCGCACGTTTATGCGATGTGGGCTGACGGGAACGACGATGACAATTCTGGCCGTATAGATTTCCCCATCATGGCCGATGCGGATCGCAATGGCATTCCACATGTGTTTTCGGTGAGTGAGCCGGTGGGGGGGTTGCCCGCCGGAACAGGCCCCGGCGGAACCCCGATACCCGCCACGCTGTTGTTCCACGGTGGTGGTGGCCAGTGGACAGGCTGGTCGCTGGGATCAAAACCCCGTGTGGATACGGAGCCTGTGGATGGCGTAATAGTGGCGCACGATGACGCTATGTTGCGGAAACGACAATCGGTCGTAAAGACGGAGCACACATGGTGGTTCGGGTGGAGCCCCGACTACAATCCATTCAGCAATCCCCCGGCGAGACCGGCAAATCATGAGACACTGATCAACTACACTCAGCGGCGCCTGCTTTGGATCAACGATTTTCTGGTCGGTGAGTGGAATGTGAACCCGAACAAGATTTCGATTATCGGTCACAGTATGGGGTCGGCCGGTGCCTTGGCCTTGGGAAAAAGTTTCCCCAGCAAGTTCTCGACGGTGACGTCAATGCGCAATGGCTTCGAGGGCAATGAAAGCGGGAAATCGGAGCATGTATTGGGGAGCCGTGCGCAGAATCTGGCAACCAATTTGACCAACTATGAAGGTGGAACCGTTGGTACGCGCGATCTGTGGTCGCTTGATGCCAACACGTCTCCTGAGCGGGATATGCCGCTTATTCGCGTGCTGAACGGCAAGAGTGATACCTCTGCGGCTATGCAGTGGGGGGCATTTGTCACCGACCAGTACCGCGCGGCCGATGCATCGGGTTGGGGTATGCACCTGTACTGGGATGACAGCGCACACGCGATCGATTCGGGCACGGATTTCTGGCAGGAAGGCGCTGCGGATAGTCGCCAGACCCAGCGCGACGATGTTGCCTATCAAAGCCGGTACAGCGCAGATCAATCCTTCCCGGGTTTTCACAACGCCGATCTGGGCGTGGACCAGAAAGATCCTGGAACCGGCAGCCGCACCAACGGTGACATGGTGGGTACATGGGGCGGCTACTTCGATTGGGAACTGGATACCCTCACGGACACGACGACCGACTGGGCGTCCACCCTGTTTCTCATTGGCAGTTCGCCGAGCCATCCGCGCGATGTATACCCTGGCACGCAGGCGACGGTGGACGTTGCGCTTAACAAGACGCGGAACTTTTTCCCGGCGCCCGATTCCACCGTGAACTGGACGCTGACACGCGTGTCCGACTCACAGGTTCTGCAATCAGGCACCGCCGTGGCAGATAGCAATAGCCGGATAGTCATTCCAGGCTTGGTCATCTATCGGGATCCGTCACGTGTGCGGCTGGCCGTCACCAGTAACATCCTTCCGCCCGGTTGCTGAGAGTTCTGTATTGCGCACCACAATCGACTTGAGGCGGAAACTGTTTGGGCGGTCCCGACTCTTGCGGCTACTGCGATCCAGTACGTGCCGAGGTTATCGTTTTCAGATCAGTAGTATTAATGCCATTTTCGCCTCAATTAGTCTTACCTTTAGCGCAATCGCGTTGGTGCTAGTCAACGGTCGCGTGGTGCCCGCCGCTTAGAGGATAGCTCGCAAAAATTTTCTACCCAGCGGGGTAGAAACGACAAGTTAGCCGAAAAATACATTGGGTAACAGAGACTGAATGCATGCCGAGATTGAGGTGGTTCGGTTTACATTGCCGAGATTACGCGGCAGTACTAAGCATTACTATTAGATACGGCTGACGACTTGACCGCGAGTCTACTCATCTGCCGTGGTTCTGCCGGACAGTTCAGCGTTGTTGTGCGCGGTGGTGCAGTTTGCAACGGGCGACCCACCAAAAAGGTCAATAAAAACAAATGGTTAAAATACAAGATGATAACTACGAACCAGGCGGTCGCACGTTCGAATCGTGCCAGGCGCGCCAATTCCGTAAGGGTCTGCAGCTTAGCAGCCACTAACCTTCCCGCGCATTTCCGGCAGTTTTCCGACACTTTCCTCCTTCTGCCTGTAGGCGGCCATAATGTTTGGCGTAACTTCGCCGTTTTGGCCATAATGTTTGGCCTAACTTTGCACCTGCGCTGTAGCGCGCCGCCCTCCAGGGTCGATTTGAGGGGTCAGTAAGCGCCAAATACAGGCCCATTTTGCCCCTTCATAAACCACCAAATCCAGCCATCCACTGGCCTTGCTGAACCCACGCGCTAGACTCATTACAAGCCTGTTGTGGGGCCCAGTACCGGTGATTTACAGCCGACCCCGAGTGCCGCCTCCCATTTATTTACTACCCATCCGATGGCATCGCGCCAACCAGTTCTGCATCCACGATCCCGATGATCTGGGCCTGCTCGGCGGGGAGACATCGACCCTGCTAATGCCCGCTTCCTGCATCACGTATCCGACAATCCACTCCCCGTCGGGTATCGTTGCCCAGGTGGGCGCAACGCCTCGCGAAACATCAGGGAGGCGTATTGGGTTACTCTCGCTACCCGCTCATCGAAGGCCATCAAAACAGCCCGCCGGTGACGCCCTTGGGCACCGGCACTTTACCCTCGCGCCAGGTGCCGCAGATCATCTCGGTGCACTCGGTGGCCTGGCCATTTCGCTCACTGTGTACTGGTATTTGACCGAGGCTTGGCAGGTGGCCGAGCAGCATCGATGTCAGGATGCGCGTTGATGCTGATGATCATCTGCCTCGATCTCTTCCGCCAAGCGGGCTAAATCCTCGTAGTGTTCCCAGCCAAAATCGACGTGCCGTAGCCCTCGGTTTCCCAATAGGGTGGATCGAGATAAAACAGGGTATGCGGCCGGTCGTAGCGCTCGAGGATTTTGCGCCAGTCGAGGTGCTCGATGGTGGCGTTTGCCAGCCTGAAATGTGCGTCTGCCAGATCCTGTTCCAAGGTGAAGATATTGAACCCGGGACGGCTCGTCGTCGCGGTGCCAAAACTCTGCCCCTCAACCAACCCACCGAAGGCCAATTTCTGCAGGTAGAGGAACCGAGCAGCGCGCTGGACATCGGTCAATGTTTCCACTGTGTCATCTGCAGCCACTCCCAATTTTGGCGGCCACTTAAGGCCCATTTGAATTGCTTATAAAGCTCCTCTAAATGGTGCTTAACGACCCGGTACAGATTGACCAGGTCGCCGTTGCCATCGTTGAGCATCACCCGGGCTGGGTGGCTTTAGAAAGAAGATTGCGGCCGCTCCGCAGAACGGCTCGACGTAGCATTTGTGGTCAGGAAACAGCGGCACGATGTGATCCGCCAATTTTCGTTTGCCACCGATCCATGGCACCAGGGGTTTGTTCACGGGCACTCCTTCTTGTTGTCCGTGTAAGTGGCCTGTAGACTGCCCCTGCTGTGCGCGCACAGTGGCGGGTCTTGGCCCGATTTGCGATCCCTGGTTGGTCGCGATGAGGGGTCTGGCTGCTGTTCGCGCAGCAGTCAGTCGCCCGTCTTTTCTCAGTTGTTTTCACGGCTATTGCTAACACCCTGCAATAGTGCCTTTGAACCGTTCCACGGCCGCCTGATTTATCTCCGCGTTGCGCTCGATACTGTGCCCGTCGTGGCACCCGTGGCACGTCACTACTTCACCGCAGGTGGCGTGATGCAGGCTAAGGTCGGTCGCTACCGCTACGCCGTCCTTATCGACCCCCTGAAGCCTGTACTCAATGCCGCAGGGCAACGTCATACTGACGGAGCCGTCCTTCTCAAGTGGGAAGTTCCAAACTCGTCCGGTATCGAACCCCTGCCGGGTCGGTCGCACCTTCCACTGAAAAGTCTCGGTGATGCGGATCGCTGTCACGCGCTCTGCGTAGTCGTCAGCGAAATTACCCTGGAAGCTGATCTTGTCCTGCGGCTTACCTTTCGGGATCGGGGCTGACTCCGCTGCCTTTGCATCGACTACCTGCAGCACAGTGACTCCGGTTTGTGGCGGGGTGGGCAGGCGCACCGGCGGGGTGGTGCCGTGCAGGTTCTCGTAGGTATCAACCCACCACCCGTCATAGCAGTTGTACTTCTCGTCCGCGCAGGCCCTCACGACAACCTGCTTCGGGTCGAACTTGTCCGTGACCTTGTCGACCATGATCGACACGATTCGCATGTGGCTCGTGGGCAGCCCACCCATGGCCTCACGGGTAGATCGCTCGGGCCACATAAACTCGTAGCACGCCGCGCCGCAATCCGTCGCCAGCATTTTTCCGGCCGCTACGGGCGACGGGGACGGGTAACCCATCTTGCCGAGACCTCTGCCCTGTTTGTCGAACTTGGGCCACTCCTGGTCCTGGTCCTGGCAGGTCGGGCAGACGCTGTACATCGGCGGCACGTACCGCCCACTGCCCGGTGCGCTCGACTTGTAATCAGACTCCTCAACGTTGCGGGACTGCGAGTAACCCTCCACACCAATGGGCAGCAGGCTGGACGCAACACGGATGTCACCGAGTTCGCCCTGGTGGTTGGATCGGTAGTAGGTTACGAAAGCGTACCACCCGTTGCGCAGGTAGGTGATGCCGCGCGTCAGGCGCAGCTGGGTAGAGCCCTCCCCACGCCGGTTCGGGTTGAGGGTGTCAGTCGCGTAGGCGTACATCTTGAGCGTCGGTGAGCCGTGTGCGTTAAGCAGGTACATCGACTTCGTACCGTCGGAAAGCGCGCACTTGATCCACACCATATTTGCTGGCGTGTGCCCTACAGCGCGCTGCTCAAATCCATTCCAATCGGACCAGCAGACGCGCCCGTCCGGCAGTGCCGCCGGGCTGAGCGCACCCACGCTCTCGGGCGACAGGTTCAGTACGTCAGAGACCACGCCATTTTTTAGCGTGCCGATGTAAATCTGCAGAGCCGGATAGATGTAGCCAGTCTCCGGACCAGCGTGGGCCAGGGGCGTGTAGGTCTTTGCGTCGTCGCTAGCCCAGACGATGGTGTCCTGGTTGAACCACGCGCCATTGCGGGCGTTATTTCTAATCTTTTTGGTCGTGCCGCTCGCCAGGTCGTAGAGCCACAACGAGTAGCGCTTACCGACAAACTCTATCGGCGGCGTCTGCACGCCCTTGGTGACTGCGCCAGGGGCGGTGGTAACCGGATACAGCGCATCGCCCTCGGCTACCGTATACAGGATTGTTTTTGCGTCAGGCGAGGGTCGTGGGTCCTGCGCCGAGCACACCAACCCCGGCCGTTCGCACGCGTGCAGCACCCGCTCGTGGCCGTCGAGGTAGTCTTGCACCAGGTCCGTGCGCGTGTGCCGCCAGTTGATTCCGCCATCATAGTGGTGCTGGCTGTTCGCCATATTGTCAGGTAGTCGTTCCTGCCTCAGATACACCATCGAATCGGGCAGTGGTTGCGCTATCGCGTTACCGCAGCCCGCACCGACCACCACCAAAATGAAAAGACACGACTTGAGATAGTTGATCATGGTCTGGTTACCTGCAGCGTTGTAAACGCGGTGGAGGATTGCAGCGTCAGCCCCTCGATAGTGACTTCGCCCGCTTCCGTTACTGTTGAATAGCCAGACTGATTGCCCAGCACCCAGGCGATTTGATCGCCCACTCGAAATCTAAATTTGCTGCTTACCCGGTTGCGTAGCGTGTAGTTGAACGTGGCCTGATCCGGTTGGTCTTGCACGCCGGGATAAATGTTTTTCAGCGCCAGGTAGCGCAGCGGTGTACTGATCATGTTCGGGGTGTCGACCAGGTTGCGGCTGTCCCAGCTCAAGCCGCAGTTGTAGCAGCCGATGCTGCCGTAGAAATTGCTGGTGGCCTCGGTGAATACCTGGACCTGTAGACTCAAGCCGCGCATCCTGGTACGGCCCCGCGAATATGGCATTGAAGGGGAGCTTGATGGCGAGGCGGGTGATCGGCGTGCCCGGCATCAGCGCCACACCACCATGCCTGCGAGCTTCACTTCAAAGAACTGGTGGACGAATGTCAGGTAGAAATACGTCGTGGTGTCCACTGGACTGCCGACGATGTTGTAATAAATATGCTTCAGCCTGCCGGCCTGTTTCACCATGTCGGCTTTATCGAGGTCGTAGCCAGCCCAGGCGATTTGGATAGCGGTGTTGCAGCCGCAGCCGGCCTCATTGACCAGCGTTGCGGGGTCATCCTTCTGCGTGAACGGCATCGCGCCGGTAGCCCGTACCTGTGATTAAAGCTCTGCCACTGTACGGACGTCGCCGAACATCATGCTCTGGTTGAGTACCGTAGCCGCGCCGTAGCTTTGTCCCTTAACCGTGATGCCCGCCATCCAGTCGATGTAGCGTGGCCAGCGCTGCGCGATCTTGTCGAGTGCCGTGGTGAATCGCCAGGTGTTGCTGTCGCTGGCGGTTGCACTGCCTCAACCGAGCGGATCGATGTTGCCGATCCTGTGCGCGGAGGATTTCGGTCGGGGCAGTTCTTCACCACGATTGCCGAGGCATCCGGTGTTGGCATTTAGCAACCACCGGCACGCCGTAGCCGTCCCAGTGCATAACGATCTGCAGCGAATTGCGCGCAGGATCGATGGTACGAAGAAGCTGACGAAGTACGGCCACGTTGCTGTGGGTGGTGTACCGGGACTTCCGCGCCGAACTCGCAGCGGTAAAAATCCATCTGCCAGGTGATGATCGACCCGGCCGGACACACCAGGTCGTTCGGTCGACCGGATAAGCTTTGCCTGATGCGGTGAGTGCCTGCATCAGCCAGGAGCCGCCGCGAGCAGGAAACGGCTGTTCACGTCATGGTCTGCTTAGCGCCGAACAAAGGTACAGCCTGCCAGCTGTCCTTGACTCGTGGTGCGGTTGTTGCGCACTTGCACCTTGAGCGATTTCGAACGCCAGCACCGGCGCGCCGATATTTAGCAGGATGCTGGTGGCAAATTTATGTGGCATTGTCGAAAGCGATCGCATCAGCCATCTCAGTCAGTCGAGAATTGTAGGCAAAAGTGCTCTCCCCACTGACGGCGATCGGAGATTGTGCCAACCAGGCCCGTGTGTGCTGGTGCCCGGCTGTCACTATGGTTTCGAGCCACTCCCACTGCTCACCATCGACGGTGATCCTGATGCCCACGGTTTTGGATCCATTGAAGTAGTTGCGCGAGGGAATCACATTGCCAAGAAAGCCTGCGCCACCGATGTCGACGATATCCGTCCAGGTATTGGCGACCGCCACTGTGGCAACGGCTGACTTTGTCGATGGCGGACCAAAATGCAGCAGCACTGGTGCTATAAACAATCGATCCCCCATATTCTTAAGCGCGCCCCGCCTCCATGCTGAATCTCGGCAAGTCGCCAGGGTTAGTAACGACACTGCCACGCGCCGCACCTGCACCATAGTAGAAAGCTTGTTCGTCCATTTAGGTAAACCTCACGTCATTGCCGCCCACGGCACGCAACACCATTTCACGCCGCCGGGTGATCTGAAGATCGTCGGCAAGACCATGATGGTTTGCGCCATTGCGCAGCACGTTGATGATGTAGGATAGTGCAAGGCATCGCTGATCACAACTAACGTGACCTGGGCCAGTCGCCAGTTATCCATGCGGACGGCAACGTAATGTCGATGTCTCCGGCCGCGATGTTCATGTCGATGTAAATGGTGTCGCCCTTTGCTGCGAGGGTATCGGCCGAGACGATTCTCGGTACCGGCAACGTGCCGGGTGTACCGTCGGCCTTTTCATACAGCAGACCGCGCGAGATGCCGTTGCCCAAGGGGTAGTTGTTCAGTTGCAAGGTGAATGGCTGCAGGTACAAGCCATCAGGCGAGACCTTGTACAACTGCCCTGCAGCACCAGCGCCTGGATTCAATGCCGTCACGTTGATGTCGTAGGGCACACCACCGAGTAAAATCTGCGCGTTCACCCAGTCGCGAGTTGCCCAATCAGCGGAGATAGACCAGTCAGCGCTGGCATCGCGCGACAGCTCGATCAGTTCGCCCAACTCAATCGCCGAGCCTGCCTCGACCACGATCTTGCCCAGTTTCTCGCTCGCCGAAGAATCTGGCAGCTGAAACCACACCTGGTAGTCGCCGAATGCCACTGGTTGGGCAAACTGTCCGGTAGCGTCAGTGACAAAGCACTGCTCGATGCTGTTGGCCACCAGGCCGTCAGCTGACCAGTTCACGCGCTGGGCGCGCAGAGTCACGGTGACATTCGCCATCGGCGAGCCATCGGGGTAAATCATTGGGCCAATTAGCGTTCTCACAATCAGGGCTCCAGATAGGCGTTCGGGTCGTAATGTCTGCAGCGCAACAGCCAGAGGCCGACCGACGGGTTCTGTTTGCCCAGCACACGGCCGGGCTCGTTGTTCAATCCGTTAGGGCTACGCAGAGTGGCAACGTGGCCTACGCGCACTGCCGCGCCTTCATCGGCCACCGGCACGGTGCTGACCCACTTCTCCAGCTGGTGCTCTGCCAGCCGCTCCTGGCCGTACCGCAACGCCTGCGATCGCGTAAGCAGGCCCGGCATGCGGTACTCCTGCACCACCTCCAATTCCAAGCTCGCCTGCACTCCGACGCTCTCGACCACCTCGACCACTTCCTTCCAGGGCGAGACACTGGTGTCGGTGTACTTCACGCGAATGACGTTCTTGCGCGCTGTAACCGACGTCAGATCGATCTCGGGCAAGTCGACCATCTCCGCGTCGCTATCTGGATCGCTAAAGGCAATGTGCCAGTCAGGCATGCGCGGACCGTCGGTCAGGAAATGGTATTCACCGTCGCGCCAATCGAGGATCACGCCTGCGTAGCCTCGCAAAGTTTCCATCCACTGCATCGTCGGGACCGGTGCGCCTCCGATCTCGATATTGCATTGAATGCGCGGGCCATCAGGGAATAGATCGTCACACCGGTTCGCAGCGTCAATGACTGAATCCAGATTCACTGGCTTTTTGAGACCAACTAACGGGCTGGCGATCGCCGTGGCGTAGTGCAGCGCCGGATTGCGTGTAAACGCCGTGAAACCTGTGCGCGGGTCAAAGCAGCGCCAGCCGCGCACTTTCGCTTTCAAGGTAGGCCAACCCGCAGTGAACTCGGCCACCGGGATTTTCGCCGTTACGTAGGCCAGGCTGTACGGCGTGCCGTACCAGGTGCCGGACAGGCGCTCGGTGTAGCCGCTGCCAAACAGCTCGACCATGTAGGCATCAATGCCCTGGCCAGACACGCCTCGATAGCTGTTCACGTTGGTGTCGGCGTATACCCGTCCAAAATAGCTACGATAGGTGTTGCCCGCCGGAGTGTTATCCCCGTGAGCGACGTCACCGTAAAAGGTGTTTTAACGATGTAATAAAGGCCACTAAACCGATAGATTTCTCCGACCTGCGCGGCGTAAGGCAGCGTGTTCGGTGCTGTCCAGGTCGCGGCCATGCTCCAGTCGCCACGGTAGGCGCCGGTGGCTGTGGGCGCACCGGCCGTATAGGTGTCGCCCGCAATCTCGATCGTCGTGATCGCATCAAGCTCACCAAGGCAAAGGATGGCGCGCAGGTATAGAAAGCCGTTCTTTTCTTTCACGATATCGGGGTCTGCGCTAATCCACGTCTCGCCGAACACCGCACCATACCGACGGTTTGCCGCCGGCACTTGCCGCGTCTGCTGGTGTATCGGCCGTGCCGTGGCATTGGTGGTCGACGCCAGCGGTGAGCGTTGGTCACCGGCGAGCCTGCCAGTCCAGGGCGGGATCGTCTTGCTGCGCGCCATCACAACCCACCCTCGCGTGGATCGTAGCGAACCACTTTCACAACCACGTAATACCAGATGCCGTCGATGTGCTGCTTGTCGGGTTTGCCCAGGAACGATGCGATCCAGTGGTCGCCCAGGTGATCAATCACGTTGAACAACTGCCCGCGATTCGCTTTCCAGAACTCGAATACTTCATTCCAGGTTTCGATTTTTACTGCGGAGTGCGTGATGGTAGTGATCGCATCGCTGAACGTGCCCAGGTCGTATGTGCGGATCCGGCCGCTCGCACCTCGGCGCACCTGGACCGTGGATTCTGGCGCTTGGGGTTCGAGCAAAAAGCAAGTGAGAGGATAAGTCGGCCGCATCGCTATTCCACCGTGTACGTGGTGCCGTTGAGCACGATCTGCGTACCACGCGCCAGCGACCAGGGGGACTCATGCGGAATGCGTGGCACAACAGCGGTGTCAGCCGAGGCGACCTGCGCGTCTATCTGCACTTCGCCTTTGCCGGTGATGCGCGGACGTTCAAGCGCACCGCTGAAGACCAGATCGGTTTCCCACTCGGTGCGGCCGCGATAGAGCAGATGCCACTCGCAGACAATGCCCGGCACAAATTCCGCTCGCATGCGCTGGGCCCAGGCATGGTCCAGATCACCGAGCGTGATGGTGATGGCCTCGACACCTTGCTGACCCACTTCTATCGCAGCCACACCAAAATCGCCGTGCCCCCACACATCGCCCAATACGTTCAGCGCGCCATAGCTGCACAAGCGCACCTCCGGAGACAACGCCATATACAGCAGTTGCCCATGGGTGTGCGCGATCTGGCGTAATGTAGCGGCGCTGATCATGAGAGCACCGGTGGAGCGAGGGCCTGCATCTCACGTAGCAAGCGCACGACTGCTTCCAGGTTGTCCGTCGACAGCGATAGATCCTCGGCCGCTTCGATGAGCGCCTGCGCGGCATCCTGCTGGGTATCGCCGGCAGTGGTGAGTGATTCCGCTGCTGCCTGGAGGTTTTCACCTGCCAGTCCCGCTTTCTCCCAGAAGGCGGCTTGCGTTTCGGTATCGACCGCTTCGCTGGTGTCGATTATCTTGTCGCGCAGTTCACCCAGGCGATCGCTGGCCAATTCCTCGATCGTGTCGAGCCAGCTGAGGAACTCCGGCCGCTCAGCGTTCTGCTGTTGCTCGTTCAAAAGCCCGTAGGCGGTTTTACCCAAGGAATCAATCTGTGTCGTGAGGCGATCGACTTCAGCCGCGCTACCAGCGCTGGAGATTTGTTCCGCGAGGTCAGCGATCTGGCCGCGATACCGTTCGTACTGCCCTTTCTCATCCAGCCCATCCAGGATGAGCTGCTCACGGAAAGAGGCAATGCGGCCGGTGACACTCGCCGTGACGGCTTCCAGCTCGGACAGCAGGTAGATCTCGGACTCGCGGCGAGCGACCGTGGCCTGGGCCAGCGCAGCACTGGATTCGACTGTGCCGTTGTACGATTCGATCAGCGCGCGATTTTGCGCGACCTGTGTTTCGTACACGTCCAGATTACTGCGGCCGCCATCATCCTTCAGCGACTGGAATTTCTTGCGAAGGACTTCGCCGATGGTGTTCACCGTGAAGACAATGTTGTTCGCCGTCTCTAGTCCGACTCTGTCAGCCAACTCCTGCGCCCGCTTGAAGTTGTCCACTGACCGCTCTGCGTTCTCACCTGCTGCATCAAGTAATGCAAGTCCGGTTTCCAGGCGCAGGAACGTTTCCGTGAACCCTTCACCATCGCGCCGGAAATCCTGCGCGAGCACTTCAAATGTCTGGCTGAAATCGTCGATCTCGGCGAAGTAGGTTTCGCCCGCCTTGAATATCTGGTTGAGTGACGCGGCGTCGATTGCGTCTCGGGCCAGCGCCTTCGCATCGCCTTTGCGCGCGATCAGCAGGGCTTTCACCTCGTCGTCCAACTCGGTGGCGCTATTGATCACCGCCCGGAAGGCATCCTGTAAAAAGCTATCTTCAGTCTTGTATTTCTGGCCCTGGAATTTGATGCCATCCTTACTACCGACAGTCAATCCACCTGAAAAGGTCGATCCACCGATGGCATCCGCAAAACTTTGTAGCTTTTCAACCAGGGATTTGGACGCTTCAAGATTTGCACCACCATTTTTGCCCAGGAGGGCCAAGTCTGATTCTCCAGTGGCAAGATCAAATGTTCCGCCGCCTGCATTGTTTCCGCCGGATTTGTAGCCGAACACTTTTTGCAGACCTGTCTCAATACCCTCACCGATGAAGGCGCCAATGGCAGATCCCGCCGCAGCACCCCAGGGTGAACCGCCAGTAAAGTAAGCCCCTATTGCACCGCCGACGTAGCCACCACCAGCGGCACCTAAGCCGGTGCTGTTTTCATTTCCGAAGACCTTCTGTCCCGCGTAACTGCCGATTAATCCACCACCGATTTGGCCGGCAGCCAGCGCAGCACCCTGACCCACTGTGCCGTATTGATACGTTCGGCTCAGTTGAGCCGCACCCTGTGAATAGGCGTTACCTTGCCCGAAAATATTTCCAACATACGCGCCGGTTGATGCGTAGCTTTGGCCGATGTAACCAAGCCCTTGTGACAACGCACCGCCCGCTCCGGTATTGGTGAGATACTGATAGCCGTTGTATAAGCTGGATGCGCCTGAAACCAGGCCAGACGATCCGCCGGTCGCGGCAGTGGCACCGGTATTGGCCGCCGCCGCAGCCAAGGATGTGCTCCCTGTCGTGACCGCTAGCACGATGGGATTTCTCACCGCTGCGTAAATCATTTCCGCCAACATGTCGAGAAACAGGTCCTTCACGCCGTTGAAGGTGAATTCCCCACCGCGCAAAAAGTCCTTGAACCATCCCTGGACAGTATCATCGAGACGCTCGACGCCACGCTTCGCTGCCGCCTCCAGTGCCTCGCCCTGGCTGATGATGCCGGAGATCGCTCGGTTGGCCTGTTCCTCCAGCGCGCCCACAGAGGCGTTGAATTCGTCTTGAGATATTTTGCCTTCTGCCAATGCAGTTCGGAGTACTCCCAGATCCGCGTTGTACTCTCGTGTGGCAGCACGTACCGGGTTGAGTCGATCTAGCAGTTTGTCGAGAGATGCTCGCTGTTGGTCAATCTTCGTCGCGGCATCCTTATCGAGTGCAGCCACAGCAGTGTTGAACTGGTTCTGCGACAATGTACCGTCAGCCAACCCTGCCTTCAGCAACTCCAGACTCTTGTTGTATTGCTGCATTGCCGCACGCGCGGGATCCAACTGATCGAGCAATTTGTCGAGTGCCTTAGTCTGCGCGTCGATTGATTTGGCCGCCTCATTCTTAAGCGCCGCCACTGCGGCATTGAATTGCTTCTGAGAGAGCGTTCCGTCGTTGAGGCGGTCGGTGAGTTCCTTCACACCCTCTTCGTACTTGCGCGTTGCCACACGCGTGGGGTCGAGTCGATCCAACAGCTTGTCGAGTGATTCGATTTCTTTCTGGGTTGCGCCTGCGCTCGCATTGCTGGCCTCAGTGACATCGTCAATCGAGACTCGCTCCTGCGTGCGAGCCAGATTGGCCTGGTACGCAGCCCGCGCGGAATCCGCTGCAGCTTCAGCTTCCTGCACCCTTGCATCACGCGCTGACAGTGTGGCATCACGCTGCGCGAGTGCGTCATCGATGAACTCGTTCGCCGCGTCTTTGCGCGCCGTCGCTGCGGCTTCTATGCCAGCGCGCTCTGCATTCAACACCGTGACTGCAGCCTGGTGTTCGGCGTTCGTTGTGGCGATCTTGCCTTTTACATCATCGGTGATCGCCGAGTAGTTTTGCATGGCTTCGCCGGCCTGCTGAACACTGGCCAGTGCAGCGTCAGAGATGAGTGCATCGCCGATGTTGGTGTTATTGATCGCCGACAGCGTTTCCCCCAGGCGTGAAACAAGATCACCGAAGGAGTTGATGATCGACTCACCACTTCGGCAGCCTTCGCTGCAAACAACAGCATCGACTCCACGCCGCAGGTGAGGTCTCCTCCAGGCCAGCTCTGCACTGCTTCGGCAAAGTTCTGCACAACTTCATCGATCCGGGCATTCACCTACCTAACCTGATCGCAATTGCGGCCAGGGTCTGAAGGTTGACGGTAGCGTGGCAATCGCTTCCGTCAAAAATTGTCCTGCGCTTGCGGCGGGGTCTGATCAGGTCCATAGCCACGCCACAATGTAGAAATCAGGGTCACGCCGCTTGTCCATACGTCCACGATGACATCAATCATCCGCAAAACGGTTAACTGCAGATCGAACTCCGGCCGCCATCCAATCAAGCCAGCCCGCTCGATGGTAGTGCGAATATCCTGCGTCCACGCAGCGTTCCGCCCGCGTCCACTGTGAAAAGACACTGTCGCACCGGCATCGCCGATATCATCGCGCCAGATGCCATCGATGTTGTCTCGAGGTTCGACCACAGGCCGGGCACTGCTCCATCTGATTGGCCATTGCATCGTCTGAATTTCGATTGCCAATGCTGGAGAGGTACCCAACGATTATGTCGCTGTCCTTCGCGTGATTTCGGTGGTCACGCCCTTGAATGTGAACCTGACCTTGTCGCCTTCCTGGCTTGCCTTAATCGTCCTTTTGAGCTGTTCGAACCACCGGTGCTGGCATCCGCTACCGCTTCGATCATCTGGTTCAGGTCCTACCCATCGCGGCAGCGACATTGCCGAACCCGGCTAAGGGTGCCTTCGGTGGCCGGATTCCCAGATTTGCGCATCTGGATGAACGCCTGCACCGAGATTGGTCCAGGGAGAACGGCGTGCGCGACGCAAATTGCCTGATAGCCGCAAAGGCCCTGTCGGCCAGCTCGGTATTCCGCCACCGCTGAGAGCAATGCGCCTTGCATTTTCTCCGCTTAAAAATGGTCTACTGCGCCATTGATCGAACATACCGTAGTGGAGATGCTGACCAGCAGTCCTGCTGCCAGACCCGCCACTCTGGCCAGGCCATTTAGCGTATTGCCGAAGGTCAGGCCGGTTCTGATTCGTCGTTGCGCCTGACGGCGAAAGATACCCGCACCACGGCCACCGTCGTCGAGACCTTTGCCCGCACGGCGACCGGATTTGTCGACCTGCCCATTCGTTTGGGTGAGTTTGTCCAGTTCAGTCTTTGGACAGACGCACCTCACCGCGTAGACCACCAGAGTCTGCTGTGGAGATTGAGTGCCAGTTCCAGGTCTGCCGCGGGGCCGGGCACGTCCGTTATTTGCGGCGTAAAGCGTCGTTCAGTATCGGTTTGCCACTGCCTCCATCACCTTCAGATCCTCGAACTCCTCGGGCCAAGTGTGATGCCAGCTGGGTCGCAATGTGCTTTCACAATGGCGGGCAGGGAATGCCGACAAAGGCACCGATCATTCTGCTCGCACCCAGTCACTGGACAACATCACAAACACCGCGACCGTGTTCCAATTGCAGTTGAGGACCTGGGGTCGCGGTCCTCCCTGATCTCGTTGCCCCTGAGCTGCACGTACCCTGCAGTTTTTGAGGCTGGCATGCTTGCGCAGCGTTTCGATCGTTTTGTTCAGCACGCCCGCGCTGTGACTGCCCAGCGCCGGTACAGCGCCGCCCAATGCTGGGCAGCCGCTATCAGTTTTTTTGCTATCCCGCTTGCCGCCACGCGCGCCGCCGGTGAGCCGCTCGAAGTACTTCGTCACCATCGGCGTGCGGATAGGCGGGTGCTTCAGTGCCTGGTCGTGGTTTTCTGGGTCGTACTGGATTTCCTCGCCGTTGACCTTCCAGCCTTTCCAGCCCACCAGACTTTGTCGAGACTGGCGTCGTCTCCGGACTCAACCGTCTGGCCATCGATCTCGATAGACTCGCCGGAGAGCAGGGCATCCAGTTGATCCTGGTCCAGGTAGCGGTATTCCACCGTAGGGCTGTACGCCCGGTCCGCGTCTTTACCTGGGATATTGATGGCGACCGTCGCAGTGAAGGTGTTGCCGTTGATAAAAATATCGTTAACTTTCATCGTGATTCCTTTTAAGGTTGCGCGAGCCGCAGTGGCTCGCGGTGGATTGGGGTTGAATGGTTTACGGTGTAGTGATCACAATCTCGTCATCACCGGCGCTTGGTACCCAGACCATGTCGCATTCCCAGGCAAGAGATCTCCTCTTGTAATCTGAGGCGCGTGGGTTGAGCAGCTGCACCTTCGGCCCACTAATACCAACCTTTGGAGCTCGCTACGGTGCCGTGCATCACGGACACCGGCACCAATGCGTTCGACTTGACCAGGGCGAACAGGGTCGCCTTCGTCGATCTTCTTCGCTTTCATTGACCAGCCCTTCACTTCACGCTTGGTGATCTCGATGCGCGAGCCAGGCTCACCAGGTACGCAGAAGAACTCCAGTGTGTTGTTGAGGTCGATCTTGAGTGAGTAGAACGCGTACGCTTCGCCATTGATCATGATCGCGGCGGTGTTTTCGCAGTTCACAGAACGCGGGATCTTCCAGGCGCTGTAATCCGGGTGTCGGCACACCGACCAGTGTTTCCGACCTTACCCAGCCACCCTTGAAGCTGGCTTCGATGGATGGAAAAACTCGCCGACTTCCAACATGAACGATGCGGTGCCTTTGGACCCGATCATCTGGAACTGCTCACCGTCGATCGACGGATTGATCGTCAATGTGTCAACGGCGTCGGTCACGGGCTGGAAGGTAGTCTCGGTAAGCGTCGTCACGGCCGACATGCCGCAGGCGCGCAGGATCGGCGTCCACGCGGGCGCGTCGGCCGGATCGCCACTGCCAGCCAACTCCAGATTGGTCATTTTGCAAGCCCTGTGGATCTCGGTGAGAATTGCTGCTCGGGCCCCGAAATACGGCCGCGTGAATACACGCTCTTTGGGCGTCGCCTCCATTGGCGTGATTTCGAGATCACACTGAACGGCATCCGCGCCGGTCAAGACTTCAGCGGTACCGGAGACGGCTTCGACTCCGACCAGGACTAGTTCACTTTCTGCGCGCAAGATACTCATGACGCTTCACCTCCGGTGGTAGTGGTTTGCGCTTTGGAAGCGGGCGGCGATTTCGCCGTGGCCTTAGGCGCGGTGGTTTTTTTAGCGGGAACTTCAGTGCCACGCGGTTGCGAGCGGTGCACGAGTACTTCTTTCCCTGATTCATCCTTGCGGTACAAACCGCCTGTGCGTCTGCTCATGGGCAGCACCTCCGTACATACGTGAGTTGATAGGTATCGCCCCAGACCAACACCTGGTCGTTCCAGCGCTGCACACTGCCACGCAGGCGCTTGAGCGAGTCGAACTGGTCGCCTTGCGCCATCTGCGGCGTGAACGGCTTCAGCCAGCTGGCGATCGCATTCGATAAATTTTCGGCCGCGTCCGAGGAATCGTCACCGCGCGCATCGCGCACGTTCTTCACCGCGATCAGCACGAGAAATTGGTCGGCAAGTGTTTCCGTCCGGCCGTTGTCATCCCGGCGGTTGCTGCCCCGGATGATGAATACCGACGGCGTGCTAATCCGCCCCTGTAGCGCCCCGGCAACGTCGGCAGCGCCTGCGACTTCGTGCAGTACACGGTCGGCACCTGCATCGGACATCTTGATGTGCGCAATAATTTGTTGCCGCAACGTGGACACGTCACAAGTCCCTCATCGAGTCGCGAGAGAAAATGCGCCCTGGACCACTGATGTTGGCACTGCCGGTGCTGGTCTCGGGCGGCGATGCTTCAGTGCTATCGAGCGTGATGGCACCAGAAGCCACTTTGCCCAGCCACTGCACTGCGCCCTGGTAGCGCTTCTCGACGATCTCAGTCACGGCATCGTCGTACAAAAAGTAACGGGCGATATCGGAAACATTGAGCACCAGCGCACGCGGCAGTCCTGCCAGCGGCAGCGTATAGCGGCCGCGCAAGTAGTCATCGGCGATGTCGCTGGCATCCAGCAATGCGCGATCGATTTTGGGTGTGGGGACAGCCGCCCAACTCTCGCCATCAAAGCGGTAGAGAAATCCGTCATCCTCGGCCATGGCGATGTCGTCCACGCGCGGATCCGAGACCGAGTCGAGCAAAGCCGCGCTCGACACTTCCTGGCGATATGTTGCTCGCAAGTTCGACAGCCCACGCTGCACGATCTCATCGCCGTCGGTGCGGTATATGAGGTCTTTAACCGTCGCGTACTGGCTCATTAGTCTGTTCTCAGGCGGACACCGCCTGCCACGCGCTCACCGACGTCGGTGTCAAATTCAAGGGTGATCTGGTAGGTGTGATTGCGCCTGACGGAACCACCGCGCGCGTCCACGGAGAATATGATGGCTTTTCCCGCTGCCACAGAATCACCGTTAATCACCAGAGTAGATGTGCTCACTTGTTGATCGGCGATGGTCAAATGCGCAGAGCCAAACTCCGTGATAGTGGGCGCACCGATAATCACAGAGCTGCCCTCGAGATTGCCACGGCAGTCGACCGAGAGGGTGCGCTTTTCCTTACGGCTAATCGGATGAATTTGCGGCGCGAACTCAGGCATCGTCGTCTACCAGGGTGAAGTGCATTCGGCGCAGTGGCTGCGTGTAGTGCAGCAAGCGATCGGGCAGCGTGAATTCCAGCCCAGGCTGCGGCACGATACCGGGGTCAACCGGGCCCTCTGGCAGAAAAGGCATACCCGGCATCGCGATGGCGTGAGCTGCTATGGCAAAACCGGCGATCATGCTGGGTAATCCACCCATTCCCAGCGACCCAGCCAATCCCAGGTCTGGCCGGCACGCCGGTAGGCCGTGCCCACAGTCCGCCGAAGGAATTAGTGACAATGATCGGCTGCGCGGAACTGCCGCCGTCTATCTTGGCGTACTGGGGACACGGTGAATGTCGGCGCAACGCCCACGGTCGTCCACTTCGCAGTAAACTCGCGTGTCGAGGTAAACAGCTCACCAGAGCCGCCACTGTCCACGCGCTACCCGAGATTGTCACTGTCCCACACGGGCCATTTACAGCTGCTGCCGTAATATCCAAACCCGACCGTATGGGCCATACCGACAAGGACGCCAGTTATTCCGGTGAGCGGATAATTTTACGACGAATGTGCGGCCCGCTCGCTCGATATCACCTTTCCGGTTGTCTGTAATGGCATCTCTTTACCTTATCGACAAGCTGCGCGTGCGTTAGAGTCGGTGTGAAAGCCAGCCGGGCGTTGCGCAGGTCGTTGTCGACCTCTGCGGTGCGTCGCGATCCGTTGCGGGGACGGAAGCTGCAGCCCATTTGCGCTTTGAGCAGTGAACACCAGCGAGCTGGTAAGGTCTGCAGCTACCGCTGGCCAGCCTCCAGCCCCGATTATCGGTGCACTAACAGGGATACGCAGTTGGAAGATATTTGCAGGGTCGTAGTGCGGCCGTCCGGTAATTTTGAACCAGGCGGACTTAGTAGACTGCCGCCGTTTCCCAGAATTTGTAGTGATCACCTTTACGGAGATTCAGCCAACCCCAGTCAATGGTCGCCGCACCGTTGATCAAAGCCGCTGCTGGACGGACATAAAATTAGGTACCCGTTCGCACCGTCGTAACGCCAGTTATGACCTGCGACATCGCCACACCATCGGCCTCGCGCTTGAAGGACGTGTACTCCAGATTTGTGGTGTTGCGAATGTAACGCCAGCCAGCGAGTTTAGGAGCCGAAATGCATCGTATGCCCTCGACGGTTTGCCAAATGTCTGTACCTATATCAATCGTGCTGTCACCCGTAGGGTGTACAAAATCGTCGATGTCTCTGTCTTCCTGGCTGATCAGCAGCGCGCGACCTCCCAGCACTCTGGCGAGCAGTCGCATATGATCGCCGTCGTAATCGTAAGATCTCGGAATGGGCAGATCGAGCAACAGGAGTTTTGTGTGATCGCGAGGTCAAGTGCATAAGGGTTATCCCAGTCGCCGATAAGCCGCATCACGCGCTCTGTCCACTCCATCGGTGGCATGTACTCGGCGTTCGCCAGACCGGTGAGCGGATTTACTTTCATCGCATTAGTCGCACCTTGCGTGAAAAGCAGGTAGTTGGGATACACCGGTTTGCCCATCAACGTCTCCAGTGCAGC
Source organism: Halioglobus sp. (assembly GCA_041396025.1). Lineage (GTDB taxonomy): Bacteria > Pseudomonadota > Gammaproteobacteria > Pseudomonadales > Halieaceae > Marimicrobium. Next base: position 104,124 of record JAWKZL010000002.1, read on the forward strand.
ACGGGCGCCAGCAAAGTGGCCATTGCGGTGTACAAAGCTCCCGTTGCGCTGTCGATGCCTACTCCATTTTTCCAATGGGTTCCTTCGAGCGCGCTGACCGAACACCCAGGTATGGCTAGTTTGCAAATGAAGACATTTCTGTTTTTCCTTTTGATGCACTCCATTGCCAGGCCGTAGGCCAAATCACCCAGGCCACCGCCTTGCATACCAACGTACACTCTTCGCACCGTGATCCGCGCGTAGCGGCGCAGACAAATCTGGGCCTGCACAAAATCCCATACACTAGGGCTAATGTACTGGTAGTCGTACATGTTTTCGTGCGGTGGATAGGGGCCATTGGAGTAGGGCATAAGGCCCGCACCGATTGACTGAGAAATGACGAAAATTACAATTGGATCCTCGTCGTCATCACGTAAACCGAAGGTCAGCGCTTGTTCCGCAAGGCGATGCGCTCGTCGCGTTTGAAAATTTTGTATTCTTCTGTCTCGACTTTGTTGCCCATCGTGGCCAACTGATCCGCGGTCGCCACAGCTTCAACCAAGCGTGAGCCCGGTGCCCATTCGACGCGCTCGCCGCCGTTGCTAGAACTGCGCAACTCCAGCTCGGTTATCATTCCTCCCGATGAATAGCGGCCCCAGATCGTTTCGAAGTTCATCCCCATCAGAGATTCGGAAAGCGTGCTCTTGGTTGTTCGCGAACACATCGACAATGTGGCTAGAGTCGCTGGGACCAGGCAACACACTGTAAACGCCGGTGGAACCGACGGTGTTGGTGTACCCTCTGGCGTTGTCAACAAGTTCTGGCATCGGGTATCTCAGTCCTGAAAACGTTTGGCCTATCGGCCCTGGCAGTTCGAAGCCGGTTTACCTACACCATCCCCGCTATCTACCGGAAGGTTTGCGGTTCAGCCTACGTCTGGGCTTTGCGATCGGTGACCGTAGGCGAGCACCGATCGCTATCCTCTTCTTATTCGAAGAGACGCCCTCGGGGGTATCTATTGCACCTCGTCCGTGACCGTCACGATCAGACGGTCCTCGTCTTCCCAGGCTTCGAGCTGCTCGGGCGTGTAGTCGGTCAGGGTCTCGGCAACCGGACCGAAACAACGCCCGGCGCGGCAGAAGCGATCGCCGTCGGCGCAGCGCACCTGGATCGGCGGCATGGAGGGCGCAGGTTGCTCGTCAGTTTTTGGTTTGGCTTTGGCCATGGTGATGATCCTCTCCATTGAGGTGGATGAAGGGTCCGACCTTGCGATCGGCCCTTCGGAACCCGGCGGTCCGGGCGCGTATTACAGCCAGCTGGTCGCGAGTACTTCGAACTTCTTGTACAGCGAGTTGCTTTCGCCGCCTGCCAGGAACTCCTTGTCGACGATATCGAGCGCGGTTTTCTCCATGCTCGTCGGTACCACCAACAGGTTGGGCTTGATGTTGAGCGGTCGACCGCCGTCCGATTTGAAAGCGCGCATTGCGGAATAGGCAGCCCACAAGTTGTCGTAGGTCAGCGCGATCTTGGAGCCATGCGCCATCTGCCAGAACCCGTACCCGGCATTGGCCCGCAGGTCGACGCCGTAGCGGTAGGTGTCAGTCATAAACACCTGTTCGTCTTTCGGGTCAGTCAATGCGGCAAACGCGGGTGCGCGACGCAGCTGATAGATCAGCGGTTTCAGGACGCGTGAGGTGTCCAGCAAAAACCAAGGCGTCAGCGCACCGGCCTGCATGTTAGAAACCGTAGTCACAGCACCGGTGCCGTCGACGTTCGCCGCCACCGGGTGATCGGTGTCGAAGAAAAACTGGCCGTCGTAGCACAGGGATGCGAAGCCTGCGGTGAGCAGCGGGAATACCAGCTCAGAAGGAAACGCGGATGTTGCCTGGCCCATCTCCATCATCATCGGGCCGTAGACACCGATCTCGTCGTCCTCGATCTCATCGCGACCGACGGACACGGAGCTTTCGTACTTCTTGTTGAGAATGGAGTAGCTGTGCGCCTGCATATCCTTGAAGACGCGGTCGCCAACCCACTCACGAAACTTGGGCCACTTGCCCAGCCAGCCGTAGGTGGTGGATTTGCCGGTGCTTGGGATAGTGGTTGCAACCCTCTCGTGTTCGGGTGGCGTCATCGCCAGACCGTCCTGGAAGTTCTTGCGGAAACCCACCATTAATGCGGACAGTGAACTTGGGGTAATAATCATGCTCGGGCCTCCTTATGTGGCCGGTGGGTGGTAATTAAGCTGCCGCAGCCGTGCGAGCTGCTGCGAAGTCGGCGGTGGATATCCCCAGCAGCTTGGCGACTTGCGCCTCTTCTGCGTTGAGCGCGGTGGCATTGGTGCCTGGATCACGCTTGGTGTCTTTGCCCTGGTCTGAAATGAGTGCCGGTGCAGTCGCAGCAAATGCCTTGAATTTCTCCAGGCCACCCTCGGTGCGACACATGGCTGTGTAGTAGTCCTTGTTCGCCGGTGCGATCTTGCCCGCATCCTGCGCACTGTTAATGGCGACTTCGATGTCAGCGTCCAGCGCGGCCTGTTTCAGTGAAGCCAGGCTGGTCTCTGCAGTCGTAGCGCGGTTCAGTGCCAACGCGTGCGTCTCCTGCGGCACCCACTTGGCAGGGTCTGGCGTCTCCGCTCGATTGAGCGCCGTTGCACGTTCGTCTTTCAGTGCATTGATGGCTTGCAGGATGTCGGTTTCGCCAGCAGCGGCGATCAGCCCAAGTGCCAGCGCAATTTTTGTAAAGTCCATATCGGTCTCCTGGGTGGTGGTTGCCCGGTTGAGGGCGGCAAAAAAGAGATTCGGCTGATTGGTCAGCCCGGCGCTCTTGAGGGCGAGCACCTGTTGCGTCTTCTGGTCGAAGTAAAAAACGGGGGAGTAATAGCGGTACTGCCGATTGGCGATCAGCTCACGGCCGGAGGGATTCCACTCGACGCGCGACCAGATAGCGCCGCTGCGCACCTGCAGCTCTTCGATCCAGCCCTGGGCTGGCGCAGGGTCGCCTTTGGCGGCCTTGTGTTCGGAACTGTGTTCGATGTCGAAGGGCAGTGTTGCGCGATTGGCGGTGAATGCCGCGACCACCTGGTCGGGACGGTCATTGACGAAGCGTCGACCGTCGCGCCCCTGGAACTCTCCTGCCGGGACCAGTTCGATCCAGTCGGGCACGGTGCCGCCGGATTGGAACTGCAGGGCCACGCCAACCGATTCGGTCTGCGGGGCCAGGGCAGCGGCCATTGCGTTGAGAGCTGAGGGGTGTCCGTACATGGGGCCAGTGTCGGCCCCGAGGCATACCCGATAAACCCGGAACAACTTCCGGGGGAGCGGGCATAGGGGGAGGTTTTAGCGTGTCACGCGCCCCGGAAAAGGTCAAGGTGGGGTGCTGCGCCCGGCGCACATCAGCGGATGCGTTTAATCAGCGCCCTAACCTGTTTAAAAACGTTTAAGCTTTTCTTTCGCTACCATGATGGCGGGGCTCGCTATCGCCCCGTGTGCGCGATTTTTGGGGCCTTCTCGGGGGTGGTTATTTTTTAGCCAATTTAGTAGATGCGCGCTCCGCACCCGCAGGGCGCTCAGATCGCCATAATCTCGGCGAGGTAGTCCTGGGCAATGGCCTCGATCTCGTCGATATCGGCGTCACTGAATCCGAGGAAGGGGCGAGCCGGGATGTTGCCCTTGGTTCGGCCAAACTGGTGGGTGGCACCGTACACAACATTGGTCCCGAGCTGCAGCCCATTGCCATCTACCTGGTAGGCCAGATCGCCACGGAGAAAGTCGTCCAGGATGAGAATCTTATCCGCACCACGGCTTTTACGCTTGCGTTCAGAGCTGACGTAATCCGGTGACAGTGGCTCGAACGCCACGCCGTCCGGCGTGATTCCCTGGGCTATCCGGTCTTTGTGTGCTGGGAGGAGGTACTCGCCGATATCACGCATCAGTGGTTCGAGGTTGTCCGTCTGGGCGAGTAGATCCGCGAAGACCTTGTTGACCTTTTTGAGATCCTCGCTATTCCACTCAACCTTCAGACTGGCACCGGCCACTATCTCGCCTTATACTGGGAGCTGGACCAAGGACACTGGGACGCACCCCGATAGTGTCCCGACGTCCGCCCGCCCTGTGCGTAGGGAGTGAGGGCCCCAATTCTAGTTTTCATCTTCGTCTTCCGCATACAGCAATTTCCCTTGCCTCTGGGCATTGACGTACTTCGCATCAGTCGTCGTCAGCATCGTATAGGACCTCAAGTATTGCCTGCTCGCTTCAGTTACGATCAGCAACGCCCGGCCTCTACCGATGTCGTAGCCCTTGATCATGCGCGCCACCATACGCACCTTCCCAGTGACTGGATGTGTCTCGAAATTCAGCCAGGTTTCGTACGGTTTGCTCATCGCATCATCGAGCAGCGGGAAATATTCAGTGCGACGGAAGTCGCCGCCCTTTGCGATGTGCTCCGCAATCGCTTCAGCATCTGCTGAAAACGATAAGCCCCCAACCTGGTACGTTTTCGACTCACCTCCCAACTCGCTCTTCAACGCGGCGGTCATTTCGTCCGTTGTTGTTAGGGTCGGCCCCAGCTTCGCTGGCGGCCGCGTCAATGGAATTTTAGCCGGTCGGCCAGCCTCCGCAAATCCTGTCTGGATTTCGCGCACCCATTTGCCGCCATCAGTGCGCCATTGATCCATGGCTTCCTTAGCGACGAGTCGGCCGCTGTCGGCCTTGCCGACGTTGTAAGCCCAACCTGGACCGATGCCCTTGGGCACTTCAACCGTCCGTGGATTCGGGCCGCGTATGCCGACAGTTTTCTCCTCAGTTCCGCAGCGGCGCGATGTCTGGCCCCTCTTTCCCTAGGCGCTTGAGGTCGCGCTGGCTGAGCGCACGCACGCTGCAGTGGCATCCCCAATCATTGGGCGGGTAGTGGGTATCCCACCAGGGATCATCGGCGCTCAACACCAAACCGTCCCAGGCTTCGTGCTCTGGGCGCGGGTGAGTTACAAAGTCAGAATGGTCGTACTGCCAGTAGGGTCGACGTGCCTTCACTGCTTGCTGTTGTTGATAGCGGCCGGCCTGGTAGGCGGTGCGCATATTGGTCTCGTAAATGATCCTTGTGCGCCAGTTGCGGCCGCCCTTATAGGGCCAGTTGTGCCGCGCGACAATCGTATCGAATTCCTTGCGGAACTGATCGAGCGTCATGCCATCTTTGATCGCAGTATTAATACTCTGGTGCAGATCGGTGAGCAGCTCATCTTTGGTCGCGCCCGCGACGGTGAACGCCTTGGTGTGTTCGCCCTGCCAGATTTCCGTCCAGCTCTTGGTCGGGAGATTGACCTTGCCCTGGAGGTAATCGACCGCCTCCTTGAACGGCAATCCGCCGTATTCAATAGCCATGCGGCACCGGGCTGCTGGTCAGGTGCCAGCCATTGCACAGATCACAGTGATACGCACGGCACTCCTTGTGCTTTCGGCGCTTGCCGGGATTACTGCGCGCCTGCCAGTGCAGTTTGCGCAAGGCGTTTCGCGCCTCGCTCTCTCCGGGGTAACGCAGCTTGATGCAGCCCTTACTCTCCACTGGCGACCTCGGCGCGCCCTGCCAGATTCGCCGTTGCCAGCGCTTCACCCATCACGGCCGCCAGCTCTGCAGGACTCAGATCGTTATAGCGCGCCAGCAGCCAATTCGGGCAGGTCTGCGAGTGACTTCCCATCAGCGATGGCCTCATCCACCACATCCAACAGCTTGCCGACCCAACCTTCCACAACACGGTCTGCGCCTTCACTGAGGCGATTTACCAGGCCGTCCAGCTCATCCGGTTCAGTTGTGGCACGGTTGAGTGCGGTAGCGCGGTTCTCTGCCGTAGCCGGTGGCTGGACTGACGTTTTCTGTGGGGTGAACAGCCTGCCGACCGGCTTGCCGTTGTCGTCCATCTCCGGATCTGGCAGCCCCAGCTTGTCGCGGATCACCGATTGCTCGACCTCAAACCCCAAAGGTACGAGCTTTTCCAGTGCGGTGACCAGGAGGTTTGTGTCCTCCGGTTCCGGTACCGGGATACAGATCTGCGGGTAGTTTTCCTGCTCCCCAAAATTGAGATCGATCAGCGGCCGCACCAGGTCGCGGTTGAGTGTCGCTGCCAACTGTTTTGCGTCCGCCTTCAGGATGTCGAGGCGCACTTCGCTGGCCTGATCATCGCCGCCCAGCTTGCCGGGTGTGGAATCGGAGGATCCGCTGTGTCCCAGCACGGCTTTGCTAATCTGCGCATCAAGGTATTTTGCCAAACCCTCGAACATGCCATTGCTACCTGCCGTGCCCTGTGATGCTTGCACAAACTCGATCATCATCGATTCGGGAATCACTGCACCGGCGTCGCTGGCAATGTTTGCCACAGCACTGACCAACGTGTTGATGTCTTCCTTGCTTGCGCCGGGGCCATACTTGCCCACGCGCAGCGGAAGGCCATAGGTGTCGGCAAAACTCATCCAATCCTTCAGCGTCCAGGACTTGCACATGTACGCAACTGCAGCAAGACGCGCCAGGCCAGAGCGTGACGGCAGGCCGGATTTGATGCGCGGCACGTGCACTATCCAGCGGCGCGGGACCAGCTCTACGCCATTGGTAGGATCGACCTCGTCTCGCAGGCGCAGCTCGCGGCCACTCACCTGGTCCCAGACAAACCAGCGCGGATCACACCAGCGGTACGTCGGTCGCCAGGTCTTGCCCATTTGCCAGTCGATCAGCACGGCTGCATAACCTTTGCCCAGCGCATCAGTGAGGTCGTCGAGCAGCTCGTCAAACTCTGGCCTGCGGATCACGTCGCGCAGAAGGTCGGCGATTTCGATATCCCGGTCATCGTCGCTATAGGATTCGACAGTGATTTCCAGCCCCTGAATCGCCAGACGCCGGGTGCGCAACACACTGCCATAATGCGCATCGCGCTCCTCCATCGCCTCGGCGAGCTCAAGCTGCTCGTGGTGCTGCCCGACTTCCGCATCACGCAGGATGCATGCCAGGCGCTGTGGTGTGAGGCCATTGGCAACGACGGATGGCGTCCACACCTGGCGCAGCCCCGTGAGTGACGGACGTGCAATCTCCTGTGTGAGGTTCTTGGTGCTGACTTGTGCGCGGTTCTTGTGGAAGGGGTGGTCGCTTCGTTTCATCACCAGATGCCTCCTGTGTTACGAAACCCTGCGGTGGTGCGCACGGTTCGGTGCGGCGCGTCGTCGCCGGGCTTAGTTTTGACGGGGATATAGGCGTATTCCTGCACGTCCATCTGGCTTGCATACCACGCCATGGCAATGGCTATCGCAGCATCACCGTGGCGCTTCTTGCTGTCATCGGTTTTGCCCTCGGGCAGTCGCGGTATGCCTCGGATGACTTGCAATGCGCGCAGGTCGTTCGCCACATCGGCATCGCGCGGTAGCGAAATCTCGTCGTCTTCAAAGCCGGCCTTGAGTTTGGGCATGTTCTCCAGGTACCAGCCCTGTGTGAGCATCACTTCCTCGACACGGCCGCTGCCGTATTTGTACTTGGCCTGCTCCGCCAGGTACTGACCGTTGCCACGCGCATCGAGCGCCGCTGCTAAAAAACGCGGCAGGCGATCGCAGATGTAGTACAGGATTTGTTCCTGATTCTTGAACGGTACGTTGCGTAGCTCCACGATGAACGGGATCTCTCGACGCAGCTGCTGCGTGAGCATCATGGGTACCATCACCGTCAAGTCGCCAGAGCGCCCGAAGTCTTCACCAAACACGTGCATTAACTGCGGATTAAGTGCCGTTAAAAGCGGCAACAAATGCGTCTCACACCAGTCCCGGATTTCAGCTTCGCGCAGGTGTTCCGGCCATGTATTGAATTCGGTAGTGCCCTCGTAGCGCAGCACCGGTGCATCGACCATGCGTGATTCGATCAGTGCACGGGAGAGGTAGGCGCCACCGCCCTGTTTGGGCACGCAGTAGTATTCCTCCAGCGCGTCTTCCTGCGTGGCGGTGTCCTTCAGCAGGTTGGCCTTCCACTCGTCTTCGGCGCTCTGGCTCCACGTTTTGTCGCGCACCTGGCAGATGCGTTTGTATAGACCCTGCTCGCAGGCATCGTCGATGGTAATGCGGTGCACACTGTAGCGCTTCTTGCCCGCGCGGCTGTCCTGGATCAGTTCGTTAAAAACGCTATCCACGCCATTGTGGGTGGAGATCAGGCGCACCTTGGACCCCCACATCGTGAGTGCCAGTGCGGCCTTGAGCACTTCGGCGAGCTGGTCGTGGAACGCCGCCTCGTCAATCGTCACATTGCCCTGGCGGCCGCGCATGTTGGAAGGGCGAGAGCTGAGCGCCTGGATCTTGAAGCCGGAGGTAAAGCGGATGTTGAACGTGAGAATGTCCTTGTCTTCATCCTCAAGGATTTCTTCTTCGATTTCAGACGCGGCTTTGTTAAATGCACGCGACCACATTGCACACGCTTCGATAAACTCCACTGCCATGTCTTTGGTGGATCCCACATAGAAGTGATTGGTGCCACCGGCCGAGCGCTCAGCCGCGGCTGACAGCACTGCATCGGCAGCTTCTGCCCAGGTCAAACCTGTGCGGCGTGACTTCTCGGCAATCTTGAGTTCAGCAGGATCAGCAATCCACGCCTTCTGGTAGGGAAGTAAAACGCTGTCGGGCAGTGGGGTCTCCATCAGCGGATCCCCAGGATTTCCCGCTTGATGGTGTCGATGCTTTCGCGGCTCATGCCGCCCTGGTTGCCCGCCTGTTCCACCTTGGTGGCAGCCTCTTCGACGACACGCTGGCGCTCCTCAGCACGCACTTTGCGTTCGCGGTCTTCATTCATGTTCGCAGCCGACTCGAGTCGTTGCACTGCGAGTGCCAGGTCCTTCAGAATCTTCGGCGGCACCGGGTCACCGGATTCGGCGAGTGCGGCGCTGGCCTCGAAGGCCATCGTGCGTATCATCTCGTTGATCAGTTTGCCAAGTTGCCCCTGCGGCTGGCTGCCCAGGTTGGCTATCCACATCTCCGACACTTCACGCGACTGTCGTATCTTCGCGCCGATTTGTTCCATGCGTTGCGAGTAGCGGTTGACGGCCGACTTGCTGATGCGGAAATCGACACCGATCTCCGCCAGTAGCGTGTTGGTGCGGTCGGTGGTTTCTTCCTGTGTCAGTGCAGCGTCGCGCAGCCAGGCGTTGAGCGCCTCGCGAACTTCCTGAGGGAGCTTGTCGATGCTGGATTTTCGTCCCATATCAGGGGGCCGGCCTGGCCACGCCTGCAATGCGGCTGTGCCCGAGAGCAACGTCCTGGCCGCGCACGGTGAGCTTGGCCACCCACGTCGACGGTACGCTCTCCCGATCAACGTTCACCAGGCCCTGCTCTTCGAGCCAGGATAGGTGGTTGCGTAATAGGTCCGTACCGATGTGGTGACCGGCCATGCCGAGCGCGCCCTTGATCACATGCTCGTTATGCGAGTAGTCTGGATCCTGTTCGAGCAGCTGACACAATGCCAGTCGTTGCTGGGCATCGATTAACTTCCGATAGCTCATAATTTTTCCTTATTCAGCAAGTAACTGTTGATAGTGTCGAAGCCCCGGACCAGCGCAGCCACGCCACCAATCAGTTGATTCAACTGTCCCTCGACGGCTGATAGCCGTTCATAGAGCTTGCCGATGTCCTCATGGTCCGGCAGGTTCGCGACCTTGGTATCCAGCTTTGCGAAGTCGCTGTGCAGTCGCGCCACATCCCGGCGAAATTCTTCCTGCACTGTTGTCACTCTGGCATCGACAGCCAGAATGCTTTCCGTCGTTGCTCTGCGGCGAGTCAATCGCCAGGTAATGACGGTGGTCACGACCATCCACGCGCCTAACACTGCCTCCACCCAGAACTTGCCCGCGTCGTAGTCCCACACTGTCATCTCGATCACCCGAGTTACTCCGTTGCGTCGGTGTGCAACGGCGTGACTGCGGCGCACAATTTGAAGAAATCACCGGGGTCCGGCGTCTGTGTAAATTGGAAGCCTGCGGCGGACCAAACTCTCTGCACCAACGTTGAACAGACCAGATTGCTGGGCATGCGCCGACGCGTAACCTGGGAAAGCCACACGGTGATCAGCGTCCACCAACTGTATCGATAGCCTCGATAGCTCAACGCGGCGTCGCGTACTTCGTTGACTTGCCACCGCAGGCGGTAAGGTGCTTTACCCCAATACACCTGGCCATGCTCGCCCATTTCACTCACTCGCTGACTGGCGCGCATGAGCGTGTAGCCCTGGCCCCGCATCTCCGCCACCCAGAGGCCATCGGCGATCCAGAGCAGGATCGCCACGTGCGAGGCCTGCTGACCGGTGATCATGCGTATCGGTGTGCTGAACAGGCCACGGCCTTCAAGAAGAAGCAAATCACCGGTCTCTGCGAGATGGCGGAAGTCGGCATAGTTCATGCGGGATAGTCCCCGGACCACATGGCAACCTCGACCTCGCGGCGGTTGCGCAGGCCCTCTACCACCTTGCCGCCAGCGTGTATCCAGCGCCGCAGTTGCTCGGGTATGGACGAGTGCTGATTGAAGTTCAACAATCGGAGTAAGGTGCTGTTCGTGAAGGCAGTTCGCCCCACGTTGAAAGCGAACAGCAGAAGTGCGTCAAACTGATACTGTGCGAGTTGTACTCTCACGGTGCTGTTGATCAACGATTCCTGCGCAGCGATATCCTGGACCAGCAAGCGCATGATATTGACGTCACTGACTCCGCTACTCCATTTCACGCCGCGATTACGGATCATGATTTTTCCGGAGGTGAGTTCTGAACGTGTGAGTAAATGACCAACGCCGATGGTGAGTAAGCCTGCACTGTCGCGATACGGGTTGTTGCACCAATCTTCTACGTCGACGAGGGTGGCTGCACCGACGAGAGAGGCGTTGATTGGAGAGATTGTCCATGCCGCCATCGTCGTGGCTGGCGCGGAAACAAAAAACCCGGAACAAGTTCCGGGTCTGGAGGCATTTCTATTCGCTTAGCGTGTCAGAAGATGAGCGGAGGGTCAAGCGAGCAAGTCGGGGTGAATACGGACATCGAAGGAACTGGTATGCTTAACCCTTGCGCCAGTCAATGCTTCATATCTAATTATAAGGGTCACAATAGTGGGTAAGCACGAGTTTGGTGGTGGTTGGACAGAAATCAAACTGGACCTCCTTGAGCGGTATCTCAAGGCATGGCTCCAAGTAATGCACAACAAGCGATTTGATCTACTGTATATCGACGCTTTCGCTGGGAACGGCAAGTGTGTCAGCAAGCGAGACGGCGGCGAGGTCGATGGCTCCGCTCTCAGGGCTCTCCGATGCGAAGGAATCAACACCTACTACTTTTTCGAAAAAGCATGCGATAGGGCTGACGAACTTAAGAAAGCGTGTGATGCCGAGGAGTTTTCCGGCAAAGAGGTAATCATCGAATCTGGGGACGCCAATGATCTGGTAAAACACATCCTGAAAAAGCATGACTGGAGGCGCACTCGCGCGGTGCTGTTTTTGGACCCCTATGGTATGGAAGTCGAGTGGTCGACTCTTGAAGCCATATCGCTCACGAAGGCGATTGACCTCTGGTATCTGTTCAGTATCAGCGGTCTCTTCAGAAACGCGGCCAGAAAATTCGAGGCGGTGGACGCAGGTAAAGAAGCGATCATAACTCGAATGCTGGGCACTGACGAATGGAAGAGCGCATTCTATCAAGATACCGGTCAGCCCGACCTATTCACACGTAACACCACCAGTGAGCGACACATGGATGTTGACGATCTTGAGATCTATGTGAAAGAGAGACTACAGACTATCTTCCCAATGGTCCTGGATCCTCGTCGCTTGGTACAATCAAGGAACGCCCCTTTGTTTTCATTATTCTTTGCGGTAAGTAATCCGAGCGAGGCGGCGCAGCAGCCAGCTAAACGAATCGCAGGGCATATCATCAATAACATCTAGGCAGGAACTGCCGCAATCAGGTCAGGCATGTTATCCCATGTCCGGCCTACCAACTTCCTCCCATTGGCGCTCTTGCTTCGCTTCAATCCATCTGCACCCCAAGTTCCCCATTGTTTAAAAAAGAAATCTACTCCGGCGGACTCACACTGAGCCTTGATGTTCAGAGCCCATTTCTGGGCCATAGGTCTGGCTTTCCGACCTGACTCACCACCAACTATCACCCAATGTACGCCATCCAAATTTACTTTACCCAAGTCTTCAAGCAGCGGTTCGATCGAAAGAAATCTAGTTTTTGCCTCGATAGCTGCCAGATGTGGAATTCTCGGCAGACCGTAGCGTCGGTCTTCCACTGAAACACCTAACCATGCATTATCCGGGACGTCACGACGCTCGAAATACTTGCGCATGCGGGCTGCTCGCTTCGTCAGAATTTGGTAGGTGTGGTGAGGCGTGTCTGCTATTACATTCATGACCTGATCAATGAACGAGAAAGGCACAGCCTCCTGAAATAGATCGCTCATGGAATTTACAAAGTAGAGCGTTGGCTTTCGACGACGTCGAGGCTGGTCAAGTCGTTCAGGCAATAGTGATATTTGACGGAAACCGTGCTCATATCCTGTAGCACCCATGGCCCTCAGTCGGTGAGACAGAGTCTCCGCATAGCAATGCTTGCAGCCGGGAGATACCTTCACACAACCTGTGACAGGATTCCAAGTCTGCTCGGTCCACTCTATCTTGCTCAGTGTTGCCATAGTCGCCCCCGTAATAGCCTGGTCAGTCACGGCTATTTTGAGGCAGGTGCTCGCTGAATGCTACGTGAGTATTACAGCAACAGGTTCGTCTGGTAGACACATCTGAAAAATTGAACCAATTGGGTCAAACTGACTTCGAGACTTGGTTTCACAGATCGCAGACGCCACTCCCGTGACGCCGTCATAGCTGTGCACCAAACAACTCACCCTGAAACACTTGTGCTGGTTCTGGCTCTGCCTTAGACATCAAATACCGCACCCACCGATCGCTGATCTGAAACCGCAGAGCGGTGTTCCGCTCGCTGTGCTCTTGTCGATAGGCTCGAATTTCGGCATGTAATGCCGCGTTGATTGCCTGGTTGCAGAAGGGAACTTCGAGTCGGCGGCCCTCTTCATCCGCAAGCAACAGAGCGGCTTCCCACCCAATGCAGCGAACGATCGGATGCCCACAACCCAATCGCGCCTTGCTCGGCACATAAATCGTGACGCCACCGCGCCATCGAGACAACTTGGTCAATGCCGGCAACCCAATCCGTCGCGCCAGGAGGCGAGTCCGAGGAGGAAGCAAGCGTAGCTGGGCGTCTTCGGTCACGATCAGTCGGCCCAGGATGTGTCCGAGAGGTCTTCGGTTAAGCTGCGATCGCGCGTTTTGCCAGTTGCCCGTCGCACTGCCAGCGCTGCATGCGCAGGCAACGTATCAATCACCGATGCCAGGTAGTTGTGATTGGACAAGGGTCGCCACTGTGGTGATTGGCGTTTCTCGCGCATCGATTCCACAGTCTTGGTCATTGCCGTGCCCAGACGACTGTCGTTCGCCCACCGCGCCAGAATTTCCTCGGTCAGGTCGACGGCGCGACTCCAGCGCAGTGCCTGTTTGGCCGGTTTAAACAGCCCTAAATAGGCCACTAATGCCGGGCCACAATTGGTTTGTGCGATAAGGCCGAACAGGTGTCGACCCGCTGCGTCTTCGGTGAGTTGCTCCAGATGGAGCGTGGAATTGCAATGTGGGCAGCTAATCACTTGATCTCCGATCCCTGGAGGTTTTTCTGTCGTTTCTTTTGTTCCACGTGCAACGCTGCGATCACGGCCCGCAGGTCTCGTTCACTGCGTACCCATTCCATGCGTCGCACACCCGGTTGAGAATCGGGCCTGTCGCCTTTGCCTCCTGTAATTCGCCAGGCAATACCTTCTGCGTATTGCCAGGAGAGCGCCATTGAAGCGAGCAACGCCTCGATCTTTTTCAGCATGGGTTCGCGATCAAGATTGGTCGGCACGCGGCCTGCGCGCTTGGGATAATTCTTCACCGGCCCACGCCGCTTTTGCAGGTGCGCGATCATAGCGGCAGCTTCGAGTGGTGTCATCGTAGTGGTGCTATCTTTTCCGGTCACTTGCCGTTGCAGCGCCTTGCGCTCCTCATTATCGAGTTGCAACTCTCGCGATAACGCGAAGATGGTACGGCGGTCTTTGTTCGAGATGCTCATGCGTCGGCCTTCGGCTGATAGCCGATTGAGATCAATCCGATATCGGGGATGCGGCGGTACTGGCGAACGAGTGTGCTGGCCTTTGAGAAAATGGGTTCATAATGAATGTGCACCTTATCGAGATTGGGGATGCGCGCACGTGTGGCTCTCACTCCACCGAATGCCTTGATCAGCCGGGCTTTCTTTGCTGCTGGCCACATGGCACTGCTGCGCTTGCGCCAAATGCTGGTGGTAAGTGGGTCGAACGCTTCGCTCTCCGGGCTGCCCCAGCCGAAGCACCACTTCCCGTCGATATACACAATCAGTTTCCCGAACACCTTCCGAGTAGGATTCGCGCTGAACGGTGACAGTGCGGTCTGCAACACGAAATTTGTACACACCGAATTGCGTTTTCAGCTGATTCTCGATTTCAATCCATTGTTCTTTACTAATACTCACGGCAGCAACCCGTCAGACCAGGTTAAGTTGCGACACCGTGGCTTATGCTGCCTGGTCGTATGCGCACCTATCAGCTCCTGATGTAGCTGGCGGCCGTGGTGCGAGAGGCAGTATTGCTTGGGTCGAATGATCAATGGCGGCGCACGAGGTGCGTCCTTTAAGATCCCACAGTGCCAATTCCACCGTGGCCAACGGAAGCTCCTCGTGCGGGCGATCGACGTACAGGTACTGCGCGACTTCTGGGGCAGTCAGTCGCTGGTGCAGGCCGAGCAGAACAATGATTTGCAGTTGCAGGATGATGTCAGCGGATTGCTTCATCACAGTGGTGCCAAGTATCGCGGCATACACCGGGCGGTAAGAGAATGATTGCATCATTGCTTTGTCTCCATTTGATAGAACCAGACGTCATCGACGCGCTGGCAAGAAATTGTTCGGCCATTGGCTCGCAGCTCCGCGACAATCGAGTTGACCGCGCAGACGTTTGCTGCCTCGATAATCTCCATCGTGCTGTGCGGGTTGCCGTCAGCGAGCAGTGCATCCACTCGTTGCAGGCGTTCGCTCTTGTGTATCTGGGCTGCGTGCATGGCCATCTCCTCAGTGCAATGTGGCGACTTTCGGTGCTTGCTGGACGGGTAGCGGTGCCGTGCGAACGTACCGCTCCACCATCTCGTCATAGGCTTTCAGCGCTTCGCGCTCGGCCGGGTGTAGACAGGCCAGCCAGTTCTGATGCATGACGGTGTAATAGGGTTCTCTCGACTCCAGGCGCAGTAACGCTTCGCGCTGCGCCACCAGGTTTACCATCGACCTAACGCGTTGCACGGGCACCGTCCTCAAGCGCAGCCTGGTCTACTTCCACCCAGAATTTATCCTCGACGACCCGCCGCGCGCCGACTTTCTCCAGGCGCTCATCCGGCCACTCCTGCAGCGTTTCCTTGTTGACCTCCTCTTTGATGCGGATCGCGTGATTCATGCCCAGCGATTTCAATTGATCGAGAATGCCGCCCCAGGTGTTTTTAGTCTGTGGTTTGATCTCGGTGGATTTGCGAAAGCCAAACGTGCCGAACACGCGAGTGACCGACTTGCGGGACTTGAACAGCTCCGCTTTCTGGTACGTGGCATAGGCCGCCAGACTTTCTTCCAGTTCGCTGAGCCGGGCCTGCGATGTGGCCGCCAGTTCCTTGGCTTCTGACTTGGCGTCATCGATGACCTGGTTCATTGCCGACTTGATCGATTCGATCTTGCGACTGCATTCGGCCATCTCCCGCAGGAGGTCATCGGCCTGTTCGAGATTGTTGATTACTACTGCAGGTGCCTGTGGTTTGCGCCTAGCCATGATTTACTCCTTGTTGTTTTAAATTTTCGATCGCACAGCTCTCCAGAAGTCGGCGATCCGCCTGGTAGCGAATGCCGGGGCCGTAGTGGTCGATCTTGATGAATTCGCCAAGGTGCTCCAGCGTGACGATGCGACCGGCGGCGATGTCGCGGCTGATCTGGCGCAGGGCGACAGATAGGATCACTTCGATATCGCTTGCCTGGATGCTGACGTAGGGCAGACGTTCGTCCAGTCTCCTGGCCAGTTCTCGGGTGTACTTATGCGAGGGCGAGGGTTCGCGTTTCGGAATCACTAAGTCGTTCATGCCGCCACCTCCCATCGCAACTGGCAGCCGAGGTATCCGACGCCCATCACGCGGCCGGTAGTACCGCGCCGGACAATCGACCCGCCGTAGAACACCTTCGGATCCTTGGTAAGGCGGATGATCGGGGTCGGGTTCTTGTTGCTGGTGAACACCGACTCCACCAGGTGCGCGATCCCGCGCTCTTGCAGATCCGCGAGGCAGACCTGCGCGGCATTGGTTTTTGAGACGAGTGTTGTGCTCATTGCTCTTCTCTCCTGTGAGGGCACTTACGGCATGCCCGGAACATTTCAACGCGCACTGGATTGGCCGTGGTAAACGGCTGTGACTGCCAGTCTGCGCATTCATCCAATCCAATATCGCCCTGCACTGGGCAGCACACCTTCACGCCCATATAGCGACCTGCAATTAGCATCTGCAGTCGATCACGCCCACGTTCGCTGGGGTAAGAATCATTGAGTACCTGGTTGATCACGGTGGGGCTCGGGAACCCATCCCGTTGACGAAGGGCAGTTGCCACTTTGCTCTGCGAAGTTCCATCGCACTCAGCTCGCAGCACTTGTATCCACTGAGGCGTCACCTGCTCTGCTGCATTAGCACGGCTTACTTTTTCCTGGCGGAACACTTCAACCCATTCGTCATTCGCGAGGTGCTTGTTTACAAGTGACTGCAACCGCGCGCGCCCACGATCACTGGGGTAGGAATCGTTGAGCACCTGATTGATGACGGTGGGACTCGGGAATCCGTCTGGTTGCCGCAGAATTGTTGCGACATTCCGCTGCGATATGCTGTCGCATACCTCTTTGAGTCGCTCAGTCCAGTTGCTCATTGCGCACACTCCAGGGGCCACACCACCTTGCCGAGATTGGGGTCGTAAACCTGTTTTACGCGCTGGATCATCGGAGACTTAGGGCCACTCCAGCGACTCTGGATCAGGCAGTAACGGGCGGCGGTTCCTGGCTTGGCTTTCTGCAGCGTGCGCAAATAGCCAGCCTTGGCGAGCGTGTTGACATAGTCCTTGGCTTCGTTGGGTGCGACAGCGCAGTCTTTGCCTGATGCGGCCTCGGCAAGGTCATGCCAATCGAATTCCGATAGCACCTTGATCACGCGCCACATGTTCTCGCGGCCCTTGCCTTGCGTAACTGGCGTGCCATCACGCTTGACCCTTGGCGCGTGATATCCCACGTCCTTGATCAATCTGAAGATACCCGCGTGGTTGATGTTCTTGCGCTGGCGAATACCGGCAGTGCGAACTCCGCGCGTGTCGTGGCCGACCATCTCCACATAGCCGCCCTTGGCTAGAGCCTGCACGTATGTTGCAAGCGTGGAGTAATTGTCTTTGGTTGCCTTCTGCAAATCCTCCATCGTGAACTGTTTGAGTTTGCGCATCGCCGCCCAGGCCGCCTCGCGCGCGTCGACGTGTACTCCAGGTCTCAGGTGAACGGGTTTCCTCGCCATGGATCAAACCCTCCGTGAGGGCGTGCTGCCCGTGTAGAGTTCGCGTTTGCCCCACCAGTCGCGATCGAGCTTGCTGATGCCTTCTTTCTCGGCGGCCTCACGCACCTTGTTGATGTTCACAGCGATTCGGCGAGTACAGCCGTGCACCGCCTCGCTGATGTGCTCCAACAGGTCGTCAGATAGGTCTATCGATCCAGCGAGCAGATCCGCCAGCTTGCGGCAGTCGTCTAGTGAGGCAGGTTGCGCGGCGATCCAGTGCATGACGCGGTTGTGGATCTTCTCGTGCTTTTCCAGCAGCTTGGTGGGCAGGCGCTCTTCGCCGACGATCATGATTGAGGCGTGGCTGCTCTGGTAGATGTCCATGATCAGCGGGGCAAACCCCTTGTCGACCAGGTAATCGACCTCGTCGATGATCAATGGGCGGCCGCTGAGCGAAAGTTCCTCGGCGACTTTCTCCATCAGTTCAGGCAGCGTCTCCTGGCGCAACACCGGGATCCCCATATCCTTCAGAATACTGAGCAGGTAGGTTTTGCGACTCCAGACTGACTTGGCCTCGATGTAATACGCTTCGTACTCGCGTCGCACGTAGGCGGCGGCCTGAGATTTACCCCAGCCGCTGGGGCCATAGAGACAGGTGATGCCAGGCACACTCGCCTCGCGACCGATGCTGGCCTCCATCGCTGCGGCCGTCAGCGTGACATTGGTCAACGATGCGATGTTGTTGACGGATCGTGCTTTGTGCTTCATATTTGCAACTCCAGTAGGTAATCGCTCTGTGAGCGGTTATTAAAATCGGCCCGTTACAGCGGGCCTTTTTTTTAGCCAGCGGATACCCCGGCTTCTCTCGATCCCAGGTATCCGTCCCGGCCAAAATTCTTGATCATGCGCATGCCAGCCTTGTGCTCGCTGGTTCCCTGGTAGCTTTCCCACCAGCGTTTTTCGCCTTCGTCTACATTCACGCCTTCTTGCAGCTTGTCGTCGATCGCGTACCAGCGGCGCAGGCGGTCAACTGGGGATTCCTCGGCGAGTTTTTTGCGCGCTTCCTGGGCTTTCAGGCGCTCACTGAATTCGCGCGAGATCGTCTCGTGCGCGGCCTGTTGTTCGGGCGTGAGGGATTGCTGTGGTGATTTCTTACCAGCGCCAAGGTGTGGCGTCGGCACCAGTCTGGATACCGCTGGTGGGCTAATAATCGGATCATCTGCGCGCGGTGGCTCGGCTGTTTCAAGCAGCTGCGACTTGCGCATCTTCGCTTCAGTCGAAAGCTTGAGGTGTTTCATTTCCTGCTTGGCAAAGCGGTCGTACTCACGGCCCGCCTGGGTGTCACCGAATGCTTTGGCGTCCAATATCTCCGCATCGCATATGAAAGGGCCTGCTTTTTGATAGACCGAGACAACGCCATGCAGGTTAGCGGGATCGAAACGGACTACTACCTGCTCTCCCGCATAGTGATCGCGCAATGTACGCGACCAGTATTCGTTGCGCTCTATTCCACGAGCCGATCCAGCCTTCAATGTAAACTTGCCTGATTTGTGAACTCGAACCGTCTCGGCAGTCATGCCAAATAGGCGTAGTTGTTCTTTCGATGGAATACTAATGACAGCGTTCGAATAGCTTTCTGCGAATACCTGATCATAGGAGTACTTGCCTTGTGCGGTTTCAGTTCGACGACCAGGTTTGGCATTAATCCTCGCGATGCTATCTGAGAGCACGGCTTCGAAAGTAGCCATGTCGATTGCTCTCTGACCATAGTTCTCTGGCTTTTCCATAACATTGGGGCCGACATATGCGCCTTGGAATGCGGGATGCTTGTCGATGCGGTCTCCGAATCCACCTTTACGAGAAAACATGCGTTCAATGGGCTTCGCGCGACCGTTGCCTCCCCCGTAATACACACCAGAAAAATGCACCCGACAGCCAAGCAAAGGCCATAGCCCTAGAGGCTCACCTTCTACAAATTTGTGTCGGTATCTATTTCGAATTCCACCGGTAAGCTTCTTACTGGTGACTGACGTCGTGTTATCTGTATAGATGTGTTCAGGGATGCCGTATTTGGTGATGACGTCCAGAAAACTCAAACGTACTTGATCAGTGTTTTCGGTCTTACTGATATGCCATGCCAGGATTCGACGGGAGTAGACATCCTGCCAATACCAGACATGGGGCTTGCATACCGCACCGTCGGGCCACTGCACCTTCACGTTGTGCGTGTAGCCGTCTCCATTGATGCGAAGCATCGCGAAATCATTAGCCACTGATCGACGTTGCGCGGGCAGTAGATTCTCTTTCGCGAATCGCTTTCCGCTGCGTAGATATTTCTGCTCGGCTTTAGTGAAGCGACGATTAATCTCTGCTCGTAGCTTTTTCGAGCTTGGAATGTTGTAGTCGAGACCTTCTAACTGCCACACCAAACGGTCGTAGCACGCTTCCCACTGGGGCCCTTCTAGCCGCAAGAAATCATCGGTAATGAGATCGATGATGTCTTCATCGATTGAAGTCACCGGTCTACCTTTGCCCCATACGGGGGTCAACAAATCGAGCCACTCTGTGCGAGGGTGTTTCTTAACGGAGTCGTACCAGCGCGCTACAGACCTCAACTTCATCTCGAATTCTTCGCTGACGATCTCGATAGCTCGAGTGCGTGTCCTGCCCTGCTCAATCAAGGCGACTACTGCCTCAACGGCCAACAAATGCTTTTGTGCAATCCCTTTGTCGCGGTGCTTCGCGTCTTCGTAGGAGCCCGGTGCAACCTGGATCTGTTCTAGGGATCGCATCGGCCTTATTGCCGGTTCGGAGGCGACTTCCTGTTTCGCGCGGTAGATGGTGACTGCGTCGACAATCTCACCAGAGCAAAATGCAAGCGGGTAAAATTTGGTTTTTGTACCCCGTTTTTTCTCTGAAGGGGTGCCTGCCAGATAGAACTTTTTCTGAGCTGCTCTAATGGAAATTTTTAGTGCAAACGCCACCTCTTCAGAAGTCGTGAAATTCTTATCAAATTCCGCGTTCAACTCTTCACCTCGAATCGCTTTTCAGCCAGAGAGACTAGCGCTAGCAACACGGTGTGACGGGTGCTGGTAATGAAGTTCATTTGCTCCTTTTTGTTGAAGGGAACAAATGGCAAGTCTTCATCAAATTCGTGCTTTATATACTCGGCTCGACAAAGGCTGTCATGGAGAACAAGGCTTTCCTCGCGTAGCACCCCGTCCGATAGGTCGGATGTTTCCTCGATTGAAAAGACAGAGATTTCAACGCTATTTTCGGCCAAGAGAATGAAATACACTTTTTGGGGCGTAACGAATAGGAGAGTGTTTTCAAACGCTTGCAATTCGCAAAGTATGTCTTGCGCGAGTGGCAGGCAGTAGGGGTATCTCCTGTCCATGATGGCCAAGTCGGTTCCACAAAAAAGAAAGTAGCGCAGGTCATCAGGCCATCCCTGAACGGACCTCGGTCCATCCTGGATAAGACTCGCTGCAATGTAATGAGGCTCTGTTCTCTCTTCATGTTGCTAGATGTTCCTCATCTTATTGCGCAACGCTGTTATTCTTCGCGTGAACTCCGACCGCTCAACTTCCAGTGCTGCGAGCTCTGCAGCAACCTCGCGTCTGAGAGCCTCTTCGCCATAACAGGCCAGTCCGCCACGTAGGTTCACCAGCCAGTCAGTGAGTTGTGTCGTGCGGCAGGATGTTTCGAATGCAGCTACCAGGTAGAAGGGAAGGTTGTGGCCGGTGTGCGATGGGCTTGCCCAAGCATCAATCATTGCTTTGGACGTCGTGCACCCGAGGTCGGTCATCGAATCAGCAATTCGGTCACGGCTTAGCCCAGCGGTCGCCCGCGCAACCATCACACACACCTGGTCGCGACTCTGGCGTATCGCATCGACATCGATCGAATCAAAGAACAAGTCAGACTGAAGTACGTCCATTTTTCGTTCCTCCATCGGCGTTGTGCTGGTGGCTGTAGGTGCTATGATTTCAATCACGCAATTCATTCCGCTTTGCGTTGGCTTTGCCCCTGGGGCGACCAACCGGCCGTCGATGCGGAGTTCCGTTTTCGTCGTAGCGCTCTGGGAATATTTCTTGGGGTTCTCGGCCTAAAGCGCGGGCGATTCGGTTTTCCCATTTGGGCCACGGCTTTCTGATTGCCTGGCCGGGATAAAACCGGGGAGCGCCAAATTTGCGAGCGAGGTCTGCCAAACTCAGGCCTCTAAGTTTCAGTTGATAGATAATCCAGGCGTTCCGCCGCTTGTCGTCCCCAAGGACCTCGGGTTTAGGCAGATCGGCTGGCTTATTGATAATGATTCCTCTCAGTGAGGGGAATATACACCCAAATGGGATGATTGCAATCCCATATGGGCGTTTTTTCTTGTTTAGGGGTAAATTGGGTGGCTGATCCTGAAGAAATTCGACGAATAACTATTGGCGATCGTATAGAGGATGCGGTGAGGAGATGCCGCAGTGTAGCGGAACTTGCTCGGCGTTCGGGATGCTCGGAGACAGCCATACGAAAGTGGATCAAGGGCATTTCGGAACCCACCTCCTCGAACCTAATTAGTCTCGCCGGAGCTGCCGGATTGCACCCTCACTGGTTGCTAACAGGAACTGGCCCCAAAAATCCAGGCGGTTCGGACGACGAATTTGCTTATATAAACAATCTGGAAGTGGAGTATTCAGAGGACGAAAATGGGCAAGTGGCGAACACACGAATGGCGTTCCGAAAGGACTGGCTTACGAAGCATGGGTTAGCCGCCGAAAAGTTGTGTTTCCTCACCGCCAATGGCGACTCAATGGACCCAACAATTCGGTCCGGCGATTCACTCCTGGTAACCGTATATTTTCACAATCAAGGCACCGCGAATGAGCAGGTTCTGGTGAAGGGACTGGGCCCGAACAGCGGGCTGGCAAGGAGGGCATTTTCGTGCTCAAACTGGATGGCGGAGAAGTCGTAAAACGCCTACAGCCGGACCTGGATGGGGGCTACCATATCCGCTCGGATAACGCGCGATATGAGCCGCTTTATAGGAAGGCGAAAGACCTGGTCATCGTCGGTAAGGTGGAGTGGATTGGGAGGCGCTTATAGGCCCTAAAATAGGCATTTTTCGACCCGATTTGGTTCGTTTTCATTCGGATAGTTGTATTTCAATAACCTATTGATATTTATAGGAATAAATACCCAAACGAACCAATTTTTTCAAAACGAACCGCGCATGTGGACTGGCGTCAACATTTCTGGCTAAACGAAACCCCTACAGCCCGCGCCACGTCTGCTTTACAGCCATTTATTCGCTCTGGCTTTTCGTGGATGCGCAAGTTCGTTTTGTTGGGCGAAAGTGGCATTTGCGCCAAACATTACCGCCATTTAACTTCTTCTAAATTCTGCATGGAATTCCGCCATCAAATTGCCTGCAGCCCTTGTGTGGCGCGGGTTTCATCCCATTATTTACCAAAAAAAATCGCTCCATCCCATAATTAACATTTAGGACAAACATTAGGTCTGCACACAACGGCGCTGTTTCGCTTGTGGGAGATGGCGGGTACCCCGCACACCGACGCTTACCTGCTTGAGGGGTTGAGCGACCCGGGTGACGGCAGTGGCGCCGTTACCATGTTCGGATTGATGCGGGCACCCTCGAACCCCTTTGGTTGTGACTACCCGATTGGTTCCGGACCGCACCACTGGATCGTGCAGGCGGCCTACAGCGCACTCGATACCTGGATACGCACCCTGCAGGATCCGAACGTGGCGGATATCGCGCCGCCACAGGGACCGCTGATGGACGTGCTGTCCGATACGCCAGTGGTGCTCAACCGCGATGCCATTGGCAACGGACTCGGCGGCATACGCTCGCCTCATGTGGACGTACCTGTCGCGACGCTGGACAGTTTAAACACCGGTCCTTTCTTCTGCAGGCTATTTGGTAGGACCCTGCCGTTGACGTCTACTCAGATCCTGTCCCTGTACCCGGATAAAGCCGACTTCATGAGCAAGTGGGTGAATGCGATCAACGCCAGTGTGGCAGACGGATTCCTGCTACCGGCTGATGCCGTTGAGTTGGAAGCTGCTGCCGATGCGTGGGCGTTTCCAAACTGAGTGCCATCTGCACTGGTTTCCCAGGTCCAAGGTGCTCCAGTGCTTTCAGTTTACTGTGTGTCAAGACTGATAATACTTCTGTCCAGCGGGCAAAACGCATGGGATAACTGTACGTCTACGGCTTGTACCCCCGACTCGGGATCGAACCATCGATCGATATGTGCCCAGTGATGTGGATGCATCATATACGGGCCCAAAAGGTCCTCCAGTGTCTCGTACTCCTGCTCCCACACGTAAGTCCAGGATTCGCAGCGGGCGGTATTCCACGGCAGAACGCTCGCCCGACTGAGCCGCCAGTTGAGAATCTGCGGAATGTGCCCGGTCATTTCCAGTAAGTCCTGTTCGAATCGCCGTGCGGTGTCATCTGAAGTACCCGGTAGCAACCGGAAATAGGCAGTGCGTTTTATACCATTGGTCAATTCGGCCTGGCGTACACCTGCGCTGATCGTATCGAGCCCGAGTGCGTGACACGCTTTGCAGTAGCGGGTGATGGCGTCTTTGATTGCGCTCTGCCAGACAGCGCTCTGTTGTGCCTGTCCGGCGCTGGCGCGATTCCTGTACAGCAAGTCCCATGTGTAGTGCCCCGCCGCATACTCAGGCGCAAAATTGGCTGACAGACTGGCTGCATCCAGGCCAGGCAGTTCTGCTGCCGACTCACGCAGGACAGTATCCAGTTCGCTGCGTTGCTCCGCGCTGATGCTGTCTCGCAGGGACAGTTGTGCAGTCTCACGATAGCCCTGGGTCGTGACGATAAATTCGCCGACATCTGTTGGCTGCGGCAGCGCCGTCGCAGCACTCTCGGACAGATAGCTACGCTCTCTGGCAATACACAGCGAATCTACTTTTGCCCAGAATTGACTGATCACCGGATCGCCTGACTGTGCTCGCATCGCCCACCATGCGCCGGCATCTGCCACCTGCCATCGCAGCCACAGCGTATTGGGAGCGTTCTGTAACTTCACCGGCGGAGAGATAAGGGATTCAATAAATTGCAGACCGCGGAGCGCGGCATGCTCCATGTACTCGTCGCGAAAAAGCTGCATCACCTGATCCAGTCGTCGACCGTCGATCTCGATTTTGTCCTGCACTACGATCATGACAATGCTACTCCAGCCCAGGCATTAGAAAGAGCGATAATCTGTCAAAGATCAGTCACTTTCAGGATCAGTTTTCCGCGATTGTGCCCCGACTGAATGATCCGGTGCGCTTCTGCAGCGGCAGTCAGCGGAAACTCCCGAATGCGTGGCAGCGCAATGTGTTTGTCGCCAATTAGCCTGGCAATTCTGTCCAGCGTGGCGGCGCAATTGACGTCATTCATGGTGGAGAACACGCGCCTGACACCCTTGTCTTGCGCCGCTGCCGCCGCTGCTTCGAAATCGCCATCATCGACAAGCGTGGGAATGCTTACCAGTGTGCCGCCGGGCCGGACCATATCGAGGGCGTTGGGGAGAGTGGTAACGCCAACCGCATCCAGCAGCAGGTCTAATCCGTCGGGGGCCCAGGCTGTTATTGCTGTAGCTATGTCTTCGCCTCGGTAGTCGATAACACGTTCTACCCCCAGACCTCGCAAATAGTCCACGTTGGCGCTGCTGCAGGTGGCTGCGACCTGCGCGCCCGCCCAGCGTACAAACTGCACGGCAAAGCCACCGAGACCGCCGGAGCCGCCGTGGACAAGGACTTTATGCCCCGGTTTCAGTCCACCACGATCAAACAGCGCCTGCCAGGCGGTTAGCGCAGCGACGGGCAGTGCGGCGGCCTGGTCCAGGCCCATAGTCGTCGGCACCCGCGCAACCCTGTCCTGGTGCGCCAGCGTATATTGCGCATAGCTTCCCTGTCCGCCCTGGCCGTGGTTAGTCGGTGTAAAGACACGATCACCCGGTGTGAATGCTGTCACGCCATCACCGACGGCGGCGACCACACCGGCCGCATCAAAACCAATAATGTACGGAAAGTAGTAGGGTCGGAAGGCCGCAAGTAAACCCTGGCGATTTTTCCAGTCGGCAGGATTCACGCCGGCATAGGCTACCTGGATCAGTACTTCCTGCGCTTGCGGTACCGGATTGGGTAAAATGCCGTACTGCAGCACTTCCGGGCCACCGGTTTCCTCTATGAACATGGCGTACATCAGTGATCCTTGACGTGATTCTGCGCTTGTATTGTCGGTCGCTGAGGTGCGCCTGAACACAGCGTTTTGTCCCGCCTCACTCTTTGCATAAAAGCAATTGCCCCTACTTAGCTTTCCACTGCGGCGCGCGCCGTTCAAAGAACGCGCCGACGCCTTCTTTGACATCCTCGGTTTTTAGCAGCCGTTCATGCGCGCTATGGCTGTGCCGCCAGATGTTCGACTCGTCGCCGTTGATTTCCGTATTAAACACATTCAGTGCTTCACGCACGGCGAGTGGTGCGTTGTTGCAGATTTTTTCTGCCAGCACGAGAGCAGCGGCAAGCGCCTGGCCGGGCTCTACCAATGCGTTGACGAAGCCGAGATGTTCAGCGCGCTCAGCTGACATGTTCTCACCGGTGAGCAGCAACTCGCGAGCAATGTTAATTGGCAGGAATCGCCCGACTCTGAAGGCGCCGCCAAAGTCCGGCATCAGGCCGCGTTTGACTTCCGGCAGGCCAAACTGCGCGGTTCGCGATGCGACCACCATGTCGCAGCACAGCACCAGTTCAAAGCCACCGCCGAGCGCCATACCTTCCACGGCCGCAATCAATGGCTTGGGCCGCGTCCGATTTATCAACCCGACAATACCGCCACGCGGGGTAGGTTCTCCCGGTCCTGTTGCGAGGTCTGCGCCTGCGGAAAACACCGATTCATCACCGGTAAGAATGCCGCACCACAGCTCAGGATTGTCTTCCAGTGCATTCATGGCCGCGTCGATACCTGCGGTGATTTCACTGTTCAGCGCATTGCGTTTTGCGGTACGTACCATTTTGATGACGAGTACGTGTCCGTGTTGACTGGTTTCAACGCTCATTGCTTGAGGGCTCCTGCTATTGTGTAGTTGCTTATGATTGCCAGCTCGATACGGAGGATGCGCACATCTTTGCTGGCCGTATCCTGGAGGGTCGAAAAGGTAACCAAACTCGCCGTCTAATCGTTTTTGGAGTTCTTTACTTTCGCTATCTTGCGGATCAGTTCGTTGACGCTCTCATATAACTCCTCGGTGGGATGTTCGAACTTCAAGCCAACACGGTAAAACTCAATGTTTCTGATATTTAAGGCATCCTGGCGCACAACACGAGCACGTAGCTTCAGGCAGCAGGTGCCATCAAGTGTGCTGATGACCGCCTGTAGTGAGTGACCGATTTGCAATGGTTCAGGGACAGTAATTCCCAAACCACCAGCAGATATATCATCCAGTGTCGCCTCAAGTTCTTCGATGTCGTTGAATTCAATATCAAGTCGTTGCGTCAATCTCGCTTTATTGCGCGAACCCTGATCGTCTGCTGAATGTGCAAGGCGTTCGAGAAACACTTCCAGCGCAGCCTCATCGCTGGTGCGGAGGCTTGAAAATCGAGTTGCCACTGCCATGCCTTTGCCGTCGGCGAGTGGCCACGTTCTGAGTATGCTTGCCTCAATCGAAATTGAACCGTTTTGGCCGGGAAGTAGAATTCGCAGGGTGTCGCCAGCATCTACCTTTTTGTCCTCAATCTGAATTACTGCGCCGCCCCAGGAAATATTTTCCAGTTGCGCTTTCGCAGGTGTCGCCGCGTCCGGCCACAATATTTTAATCGGTGCGTTGACGTTGATGCGAAACTGTCTCCTGTTCTCTCTGCGCGGGGTGTCGTCCGATACACTCTCTTCAGGGCCCGACCGCTCGGCGCTGAGAACCCTCACCATTTCCAGCACCTCGTCCAGCACCTCCCTTCCCTGTTCGATGAAACGGCTGCTCTGTGTTCCCTCTGCGCTGGCACGCAACTGCTCCATCGATTTCTGGAAAGTCACCAGGCCGAACTTCGCCCGGTACTGGGCAATATTGAGGGCAAGCAGTTGGACGCACAGGGCCAGCTCGTCCTGTGATGCACCTTCCAGCAGCTTCTGTAAGTTATCGTTCATGCCTCATCATCCTGATTATCAGCGCTGTATTCTTTATAGGCTGTAGTCTACTGGATTTGCCGCGATTCTGGCGACATTGGCCCAGGCGTGCTCAGAAGTTGTAGCTTACGGTCACCCCATACTCTCGACCCGGCCAATAGGTGCCCTGCCAGGCAGGTGGCAAGGCGGGGTCACCGTTGGCCTTCACTTCCGGGTCGATATTAAAATCCTCGTTGGTGAGATTCTTTCCCCAAAGCCGGATATCCAGCCCCAGGTCGTTCTCGCGCAAGCCCAGGCTCAGGCTGAACAGATTCTTGTCGGTATCAAACTGGTCAGTATTGGTGGTGTAATTTGCCTTGGAGTGCCAGGTCCAGTTGACGCGAGAGTACAGGTCCCAGGCGCCCGCTAGCGGACGCTGGTAACCCAGTTGCATGTTGGTGTTCCACTGGGGAAGTGAGTTCAGCGGATCGCCGCCACTTTTCGGGCAATACAGCTGGTCGGGGCGTTGTTCCTCGCCACCTTCGCAGAAGCGTTGCGGCCAGTCCTCTATGGTGGGATCGGAATACGCAGCGCTGAAGTCGATATCCCAGTTTTCACCAAGCAGGTAGGTCAGCTCGAGCTCGATGCCGCTGGTGGTGACCTTGTCGGCGTTGTCCACGGCGCCATTGAACAAGCCATCGAGTGGCGCGAGCGCTGCCACGTTGTTGGGCTGGGTGAGTTGGTGGTCGTGGAATTCCTGGTAGAAGACATCCACGGCGAAGCGCAGTGTATCGTCGAGCACGGTACCTTTCAGGCCGATCTCATAGGCCGTTGATACCTCTTCCTTGATAGGCACTACATCCGCAGCAACAGCGGCGATCTCCGGAAAGATATCCTCAAATTGCAACACTGCTGTCGGCAGCGTGTTGAATCCGCCCTGCTTGTAGGCGTTATCGACCGCCAGATAGGCGTTGAGATTGTCCTGAATGTAGTACTGTAGTTTTACGCTCCAGGACACGTGGTCGAAATCCACCGCATCGTCAATAGCGCCGGCGTAGGTGAGGAAGCCGACGTTCGAGTCCAGTGTCGATTTGTTGTAGTCGTAGCGCGCGCCCAGCGACAAATCCCACTGTGGATCGAGGTGCAGGGTGCCATTGGCGTAAGCCGCGTAGCCTTCCGTGGTGCCCTTGGCATCCTGCGCGACGTCGATACCACTGAGTGTCACCGTGGTGTCGCTGACGGCTTTCGAATACAGGTAGTAGAGACCGGTGAGGTAACTGATCCTGTCACTATCGCTGGAGTAGCGCAGCTCGAACGTGGTGAGGTCGGTGTCCAGCCCGATTTTGAAAATACCCAGGCCGCCGGGATAGGGTTCGCGATTGTCGTTGGACTGGCTGTCGAAGCGCTGGTAGTAGGCGATACCGTCAATCTGCGATGCTGCATCGCCCCAGCGCAGGTGCACGTTGGTGTCCTTGATGTCGCCGGTATCCTCACTGCGAAAATCGCCGTAACCTCTGCGCTCCTTGTATTCGTTGTAGATGGCGGGCGTGGCATTGTTGCCGCCGGTTCCCGGCAGCAGGCCGTCGTAGTTAAACGGCTCCTGGTACTGCGTGATGTCCTGGTAGTTCATCGTCCAGTTGATATCCATGTCTTCGTCCACCTGCCACAGCAGGCGAGAACGCCAGGCCTGGACATCCTGGCCACCGGAGGCATCGGCACCTGCGGCGGGATTTTCCATTTTGATATAACCGTCGGAGTCGCTGTATACGCCGGCGATGCGCAGCGCCAGGGTGTCCTGTACCAGTGGAATATTTACTGCACCGCGAGTGTCTACCTTGCCCTCGCTGGTGTTGTCCCACTGCGAGTAACTGCCCTCGATATAGCCGTTGTAACCGTCGAAGTTGGGCGCTCTGGTGGTGATGTTGTAGGCCCCGCCGGGCGCATTCTGGCCGTACAGTGTTCCCTGTGGGCCGCGCAGCAATTCCAGCCGTTCAATATCTACCATGGTGGTAAACACCGCGCCGATCTGGGCTTGCGCGACCTGGTCGACGAACACGGTCACACTTTGTGGTTGGCCCAGTGCGAAGTAGCCTGGCCCAACACCGCGCAGCCGGATAGCGGCAGCCTGTAACCCGCTGTTGAGCGCAATACCCGGCGTTAGCTGTGCAGTCTCGACAAAATCAAAGAGATTGAGCGCGGCAATTTCCTCGCCGCTGACCACGGCGATCGATATCGGCACGTCCTCCACGTTTGCCGTGCGTTTTTCGGCGGTGACGATTACTTCTTCCAGCATGCGATTATCTTCGGCGCGAACCTGCGTTGCCAAACCCGAGGCCAGTGTGATGAGTGTCAAATGGAAGGTCTTTCTTACTAATGAGCGAGCCATGATTATTATTCTCTTGGTGACAATATCGGCGTTTGTCATTGACCGCTAACGCGGTGCCTAACTGGAGTTGCGCCCCGGACAGCAGAATAACCCGATACGCAATAATTGGCACTAGCGGAGTGGCCTGTCCCGCCATAGCGACGTCGTCCGATTGCATCTGGCCATTGATCAGTTTACAGACATATGCAAAATTCAACGAAAGGTAGTGTATGGTCTGACGACCGATAGCAGACCACAGCTACACGGGCGCATTGCTTGGAGGAATTTATGATTAAGACAGCCGGAAATCTACTGGTGCTGGGCGTTGCGTTACTGGTGGCATCGTGTTCGAGCCTCTCACCGCCGCAGGAGACGTATGACGGCCTCGTGCTGGTGCCGAACACACGGTTTGGCGAGGTGTATCGCCGCCCTGGTGCCGACTTGTCGAGCTACAGCGCCTTCGGCCTCAGTAGTTGCCAGGTCTCATTCCGGAAGAATTGGCAGCGCGACCAGAATAATTCCAGCATCAATTTGAATAATCGGGTGACACAGCAGGACGTGGACAAGATCAAGGACAAGCTCGGCGCTGATTGCGACCGGACGTTTCGGGCGGCGTTGGACAAGGCACCACCCTACAACCTGGTCGATCAGTTCAGCGATGGCGAACATGTGCTGATACTGCGGCCGGCGATTATCAATCTCGATATCAATGCGCCGGATATGATGGTTGCGGGGCGGCAGCGGAATTACACGACGGATGCGGGACAAATGACGCTGTTACTGGAAGCGCAGGACGCCACCACCGGTGAAATACTGGTGCGTGTAGTGGATAGAAGGCGGGGCATGGACACCGGTCGCTTGCAGTGGACCAATTCGATAACCAATCAGGCTGAGGCGAACCGTATCCTGCGCCTATGGGCGAAGCAGTTCCGTGAAGGGCTGGATGAAGTTACCCGTTCTGATGCCGTGCAGTGATTGCACGTGGTAGACGGCTCGCCTAGCTGGCGCGCAGATGGAAAAAACGCGCAGCGAACAACGCCAGCATTATCAGGGTAAGACTGCCGGGTACGGGTATGTCTGTATGCGCCAGGCGGAACTGTGCGAAAGTGAGTTGGCCGTAATCACTAGTATCATAGGTATCAAGTACGGTGATGATACGTGTTACCGAGTCGCGCCGCGCCTCGGTAGGTGAAAGTCCGGCGGCGTTGCTATCGCCAAAGCGCACACTGGGGCCAGAGCCGAACAATTGGTCAGGAATTAGAATAAGGCAGCCAGGTGGCCAGCCTTGAGCAACAACTCCATCACAACCCTGGATGTCGCCCGGAGTGGGCAGGATTGGCAACGCGTTAAGTGCATCGACGATGCCTTGTTTAATCGCATTTGCCAGGTCAAACCACCCCGGTTGTCCCACGACAGAGGCTGGATATATGTCACCGAGAACCGCATCCCCGAACATCACGTCATAGAGTTGGCCACCTGCTTCCACGCCGGTGAGAAGACTGCCATCTGCAGAAAGCATGGGGTAGGCGTGTGAGTTGAGCGAAAGAATACTGCCCCAAAGAAAACAGAGACCAAGTAGTACTGCTTTCATAGTGCGATTTCCGATATGCGTTGATTCTGTTGATTTTCAACTTTCAGATTATTCATACGCTGAAACGTCACCCGTTCTTATTTTCTAATCACCGCCGCGCTGATTGATGAAATGGTCTTTTGTTTCAATATAGCGGAAGTTTATTGTAAAGCAATAGATTCATGCGATGGGGTGCGTGTCAGTGCGCTGTGCAGAATCGGGGCTGCCAGCAATACCAGCGGCGCACCAAACAACAGCCCGGAGATAATAGTCACGGCCATCGGCGCGAGCAGCGCGGCACCTTCTCCCAATTTTAGTGCCAACGGGGCCAGAGCGAGTATCGCAATCAGTGCCGACATAAAAATTGGACGCAGTCGCGCGCGTCCGGCGGCGATGCGATGCGAGTGGTCGATCGGTGTGTCTGGCAACTCCGCGAAATAGAATACGCCCAGCTCGGCGATGATGCCTATCACCATGGTCAGGCCCATCATCGCAGCGATATTGAGTTCGGTGCCTGTAATCACCAACGCGCAGAGCACGCCTGCAACCGTAAGGCCAACCACCAGCATGATCGAAGCCGTCTGCGCAAAATCGCGGAACACAAACAGCAATAGCAGACCCGCCAGCACCAGGGCACAGACGAAAACGGTGAGCAGGTCGGCAAAGGATTTCTGTTGCTGCACATACAGTCCGCCAAACTCATAGCGCACGCCAGCCGGTAGACTCACCGCCTGCATAGCGCTGCTGACATCGCGCATTGCGGAGCCCATGTCCCGGCCATCCAGTCGTGCGGTGACAGCGGTCATCGGCTGCAGGTTTTCGCGACTGATCTGCGCCTGTCCTTTGATCACTTCCACGCGTGCGACGCGTTGCAACGGCAACAGGTGACCGTCGGGTGCACGCAGTTGCAATGCGCTGATCGCCTCCACCCGGTCACGCAGTGATTGTGGTGTCCACACCCGGATATTTATCGTGCGCTCGCCGGCCTGCACCGAACCGGTCACGCCACCGCCGACCAGCGCCTCCAGTTGCGCGGTAACCTGGGCGGGATCCAGGCCTTCCAGTGCGAGGTGCGCGCGGTCAAAGGTCACCACGATCGCATCGCCGGCAATGCGATCTGATGGTTGCACTTCGATCACGCCGGGGATGCCCTCCAGTGCAGTAACAGCCAGCTCAGCCGCTGCCGCCATCGCAGTGGGATCATTGGAGTAAAACTTGACCTCAATGGGCTGCGGCACGGCCGTCAGGTCGCCGATCAGGTCAGCCATTAGCTGGATGGTTTCGATTTCCAGTCCCGGTACTTCACGCTCGATGCGTCCGCGAATTTCTGCCATCACGTCATCAATGCCACGACGCGGTAACGGTTTCAGCCGGACGAATAAATCACCTTCATTGGCTTCGGTCAGCCCTCCGCCGAGTTGGATGCCGGTGCGCCGCGAATAGCTGGCCACTTCCGGCACGGAGCGGATGATGTCTTCAAGTTGCAGCAGCAGGCGATCGGCTTCGGTGAGCGATAATCCGGGCGGCGCAACGTAGTCGAGGACAAAGCCGCCTTCGTCCATCTCCGGCATGAAACCCGACGCCACTTTGCTGGCGGCGACACCGCCACTGAGCACGGCCAGGGCAATCAGGCCGAGTGCCAACCTGCGCGAGTACGGCAGCGCCCGCGCCATAATGCTCGCGTAATGTTCGCTCAGCCAGACCAACCAGCGATTGGCGTGCTCCGCGCGTGCGGCGTCTTCGGCGCGTGCCAGGCGCATTGCCAGTAGCGGCACTACGCCCATCGCATAGATCATGGAGAACAGCAGGGCAGAGGCCATGGTGATGGCCAGCGACTTGAAGAAACCGCCCGTTACACCATCCAGAAACGCCAGTGGTGTGAAAACAATAATGGTAGCCATTGAGGAGCCCAGCAGCGGGCGCGTCATTTCGCTTGCCGCTTCAAGCACGTTAGCGGTTTTACGTGTGAGATGGCGCGAGATGTGTTCCAGCATCACTACCACGTCGTCCACGATCAGCCCAACCGCTGCGGCCATACCACCCAGGGTCATGATGTTGAGGCTGAGTCCCAGTACTGTCAGCAGCAGGGCCGTTGACGTCAGTACCGCCGGCAACAGTATCGCTACCACCATCACAAAACGCAGGCTGCGCAGGAAAATGTAGAGCACGATGCCTGCCAGCAGGGTGCCCAACAAGATGGAGTCGCGCACACTGGAGGCGGCGCTGCGTATCAGGTCCGATTGGTCATAGTACGGCGTAATGACCAGGCCTGGTGGAAATCGTGGTTGCTCGCGCTGCAGTATGGTTTTGATGGCATCGGTCAGTGCCAGCGAGTTGGCCTCGGGTGCCTGGCGAATATTGACCAGCACTGCGGTCTTCCCGTCTGCCGTTACCCGCGTCCACTCCTGTGCAGTGGAAAGGCGGATGTCGGCAACGTCGTTCAATTTGACCACGGTGCCGTTGGCCGACTTCAGTATCACCGAGCCGATGTCGTCCAGCCCGGTCAGGCGGTCGTCGACGATGGTGAGGAACAGTCGCGAGCGGTCCTCAAGGCGACCACTGGCAGACACCAGATTATCCGAACCCAGTACCGCTGCGACATCGGCAATTGACAGGCCGTGCGTCTGTAGTCGCACCGGGTCGACCACGACCTGGAACTCCGCGTCGCGCCCGCCCAGTACGGACACTTCAGCGACGCCGTCAATAGCGGCCAGCAGCGGACGCAGGTCGTACAGCGCGAAATTTTTCAGTGCTACCAGTGAGCCGCCTTCAGAGGTGATGGAGTAGCCGAGTACTGGAAATATCGTGGGGTCCATGCGGCGAACCAGAAAAGAGAAACCCGGCGGCAGGTTGGGTTCCAGACGGGCAATCTCGGATTCGGCCTGCAACGCGGCGGTGATCATGTCCTGGCCCCAGCCGAACGTGACGGAGATTTCTGCTGAACCACGACTGGATTGCGAACGGATGTCGTGTACGCCGGGAATCGCGCGCAGCGCCTCCTCAACGGGCCGTGTGACACGCACTACCATTTCATCGGCCGGTCGATCCCCGGCTTCCAGCGATACTGCAATGCGTGGGAACTCCAGCGCCGGAAACAGGCTGACCGGCAGGCGCAACAGCGCATAACCGCCAGCAATCGTCAGCACGGCAAACGCTGCCAGTACAAACCGCCACTGACGAGTGAGCCACAGGTTCACTGCGTGACTCCTGTGTCGACCGTTCTGATTTTCATGCCATCGGACAGCGTGGCGGCACCTGCTACCACGATCGCATCACCGGGCATCACGCCGTTTTGTATTTCGGTATGCTCGTCGTTGGTCAAGCCGACGTCTACGCGCCGCAATTGCGCGACACCATTGTCGGCAACAAACACATACGATCCGGTTTCATCGTTGAATACCGCTGAGCGCGGCACCGTGATTACGCCCTGATGGGTGCTGGCAAGAATCTGTGCGCGCACCGCCTCGCCGGAAAGAAAACCCTTGTCCGCAGGTATGGTGACCAGTGCCGTTGCCATGCGCGTGGTCGGATCGACGCGGGTGTCGATCACGTTCAGTACGGTGTCCACCGCGGTGTGTTGATTGTCCAGTGACTGCAGGTGAACGGGCTGCCCGCTGTGCAGCCTTGCGGCGTCTTCTACCTCTATGCCCAGACGTGCCTGAATTGCGTCGGAGGATGCCACGCGCACGATGGCAGTACCCGGCGCGATCAGGTCGCCGACAGCGGCGAACATTCCATCCACCACACCGTTAACCGGTGCGCGCAAGGTCACAACAGCGCCGGCGCGAGCCTCGAGGCTGGCGGCGAGTGCCGCGATATCCTTTGCCGCGTTGTCAGTGGTCTCCACATCGGCATTGCTGGCGAGGCCGTCGCCGCGCAATCGACGCGTGCGCTCGGCGGCGGCGCTCGCGTTGGCAGCATCCCTGCGCGCCTGTGCCACTTCGGTATCACCGGCGCTGGAGGGTGCGAGGCGCACCAGGACCTGGTCTTGCGCCACAGTCTCCCCGGTCAGCGCATCAAGCGCCAGTACCCGCGCCTCTATTTCGGCGTTAAGGGTATACAGGTGGGCCGGATTGAATTCGGCAGTGCCATAGCTTTGTATCAGCACAGGCAGATCGGTGCGTGCAGCTGACTCCAGTGTAACCAGCGCTACCGGTTCCAATGTGGTTTCCGGCTCCGGCCCGCCGCAGGCAGCGAGCAGCAGCGACAGGCAGACGGTTATGTGCAAACGGTTCATTCGCTGTTCTCCAGAGGGCGACCGACAGACACTTCCAGCGCAATCTCCAACTCCGCCATTGCCAGTGCCAGCGTGGTCACCACGATCTGTTTATCGAGTAATGCCATGCGCGCATCGCTGGCGGCAGATGCAGACAGGTCGCCACGCGCGGCGGCACGGTCGTAGGCGTCGGCCTGTGGCTGCAGCGGCAACATTTCCCGGTCGACATCGGCGTACTGCAGTTGCGTGATTTCAAGTGCCGCCAGAGCAGCGGCAAGGTCCGCGCGGATGGTTGCCAGTCGGGCCAGGTATTCTGCGCGCAGCTGCGCCTGCCCCGCAGTGGCGATGGCGACATCCCCGCGCCCGCGATTCCAGCGGCAGCGTAAAAGTGATACCGGGCCCCAGTGTTTTGATGCGGCTGGTATCGCGCGCGGCGTTGATATCCAGCGTGGGCAGCGGATAGCGACCCAACTGCGCTGCGTCCACAGCCGCCTGCGACCCCTCATACGCTGCGCGCAGCGCCATCAGGTCGGTGCGGGTACTGACCGCGAGTTGGTAAAGTGCTTGTAGCGACAGTAACTGCTCTGTCGGTTGCGGTGGCGCAGCGAGTTGCAACTGCTCCTGCGGCGCGATGCCCAGTAATCGGTTTAACTCCAGCTCTGCCGTGCGCAACTGCAGTTGTGCGCTGCGATCACGGTCTGCAGCATCTGCAGCCGCCAGACGTCTGCCTTGCAGCGCAGATTCTGGCACATCGCCACGCACTGCCGCGTGCAGGCTGTGCTCAACTTCAGCATCGGCCAGTGTTCGCAGCTGAGCGGTCAGCGCCCTGATCTGCCGCAGGTACGCGATGCGCAGCGCAAGTAGACGCGCCTGTTCGCCTGTCAGCCATTCGCTCCACGCGATATCGAAACGCACGGACTCCAGATTGGCCTGCGCGCCGCGCATTGCGGCAGGACGGCCGGCCAACGCGGCGAAGTCCATTCCCAGGCCCAGAAACAGTGCGGAGGACACCTTGTCACCATTCAGTGGCGCGTCCAGTCCAAAGGTGAACGTCGGGTCTGGGAATAATCCTGCGGCAAACACCTGTGCTTCTGCCACGCCTTGTGCAACCCGCAACGCGTTCAGGTCCGGATTGCTGTACACGGCAATTGCTGCCAGCGCATCGGCACTCAGCGGCAGTGACAGATCAATGTTTTGCGTTGCAGCAACGTCGGCCAGCGGCGCTGCCAGTGGCGCTGCAGGTGGCAGCGGCTGAGGCTCGACTGGAACCTGCGCGCACGCTTGCAATAAACACAGGTAAATCGCGAAGGCAACATGCAGAGCCTGTTTCATACAGTGTTCTTCGGTACTGCCGAGCGACCGTTTGTGGACAGTGAATAGGGTTGCAGTACCAGGCGCACGATCAATCCGGGATCGCCGTCATCGAATATCAGTTGTCCGTCGTGCAGATCGCTGATGGCCTTGGCCAGTGCCAGTCCTAGCCCTGAGCCCGGTGTGTGTCGCGCCTGGTCGACACGGTAAAACCGCTTCGTTACGTGTTCACGCTCGTGCGCCGGGATACCTGGCCCATTGTCACTCACGCTGATCCAGACCTCGCGCTGCGTCGATCCGACCTCGATGCGTATAACAGCGCCTGCTGCACAATAGCGAATTGCATTTTCCAGTAGATTGGCCAGCAGTTGGGTGAGCAAATCGCGGTCACCACATACCAGTGGCGTGGCGGGGGAGGCTATAGCAAACTGCAATGTCTGGCCGTGCTCTTCTGCCACGGGGAGATAGGCGTCGTGCAGCGCGATGGCAATTTCCGGCAGCGCCACCGGGCAGAATCGCGATTTACGTGCGCCTGCTTCAATTTGCGCAATACGCAACAGGGCATCAAATGTCGAGGTGATCTGTCTCGCCTCGGCTGCGGCCAATTCCAGACGATCGGCGATGCCAGGTTGCAACGTGGTCTCTACTTTCAGTTGTTCAAGGCGAATGCCAAGGCGGCTGATCGGGGTGCGCAGATCGTGCGCGATAGCAGTGCTGACCTGGCGGATGCCTTCGACCGTTGCTTCGAGTTGTTCCAGTGCTTCGTTTATTCGCTGTGACAGGCGTTCAAGGTCATCGTCCGTGCCTGTGGCCGGAACGCGTGCCAACATGTTGCCCGCTGCGACCTGGGCGAGTGTGGATGAGATGCGGTCCAGCCGCCGTTGATTGCGCCAGGCGAGCAATGCCGCAGCCAGGCAGGCAAGTAGCACCAGCAGTGCGGTAGCACCGCCGAATGCGCCCAGCACTGTACGGCTGATGGCATCGGATTCTTCATAGCTCTGGCCGGTGACCAGGCGCAGATCGTCAAAGTCTCGCACGGTGACGCGGTAGCGTTCATCCGCCTCCGCGTTCAATTGTGCACCTATCACGTCGCCGGTAGACAGTGACGCCACGCCGGAGGCCTGCTGTCCTGCTATCCGCTCGCCGTCGCGGCCACCGAGCCAGATGAATTCATCCTCAGGATCGGCGATGCGTGTGCGTGCTTGTACTGCTGCTATGAGACCGGCGCGGCCTTCCTGTGCAAAGGTGTCTTCATAGCGCTCGGCCATCAATTCCACTGCCTGGATAACCCGCTTGTCCAGGTCAGTACTGACTGCGCGAAAGGCAATGACGCCCGCGATAAGGTAGGCCACGACAAAGGCTGCCGTGAGTGCAACAGCAAAGCGAAAGGCTGTACTGCGACGCAACTCAGACAGGCGCACGAAGGCTGTATCCCACATTCTTGATGGTGTGCAGCAGTGGCACGTCGAACGGTTTGTCGATCTTGCTGCGCAGTCGACTGATGTGCGTCTCCACGATGGTGGTCTGCGGATCGAAATGAAAATCCCACACATGTTCCAGCAGCATGGTGCGACTCAGCACACGCCCCTCATTGCGCATGAAGTACTCCAGCAGTGCGAACTCCTTCGGTAGCAACTCGATTGCCTGTCCGCTGCGGGTAGCTGCGTGACGCACCAGATCCAACTCCAGGTCGAGTACGAGCAATCGCGTTTGTTCTGCCATCGCCATTGGCCGTCGGCCCATGGCGGCAATTCGTGCGGCCAGTTCGGAAAAGACGAAAGGTTTAACCAGGTAATCATCGGCACCGGCTTCAAGGCCTTCTACACGGTCGTCGACGCCACCAATAGCGGTGAGAAACAGTAAAGGCGTAGCGACGGAAGCAGCGCGCAGTGCCTTGAGTACCGCCAGTCCATCCATACCCGGCAGCATGCGATCAAGCACTATGACGTCATACGTGCCGCGCAAAGCCATGGCTAACCCGTCGATGCCGTCTGCGACCGCATCGCAGTGGTGCCCGGCGCCGACTAATCCCTGCAGGATGTAGTCGGCTGTTACCGCGTCATCTTCTACCAATAGAATTTTCGTACTTCACCTCGCCATTACAATGCCACCGCATGCCTCAAGCCTAAGATACACTATTGAGCTTGAGCGCAATCGACACAGGGTATACAGATTTGTAAAGTCTGTGCGCAGCGCACCGCCAGCGCGGTATTTACCGCCATAGCCGATAGACTGCCGGCGTTAGACCAATCTCCTGTACCGCCGTGCGGCTCCTGCCTGCCTGCGGTGGGAAAACGCAGTCCAGTGGTGCAAAATTCACGCTCTAAATTTGTCTGCCACCGTTGGTTGGTGCCTGCCGGGCTTTGTACTGTGCTGTGCAGGTTGCCATCGTATTCAATGGACACGCTCCGGGAGCCTACACATGTCTGAACTCAGCCAGGAATTTGCAGCCGCCATTACACAATTGACGGGACCTGGTGCGCCCTTTGAGCTGTCAGGCGATGACGTAACGGGCAGGTACTATGCGCATGCTCCGGCGACTTTGCCAGAGGCGCTGGCGGCAGCGCGGCAGCATGGCGATCGGGAATTTCTGATCTACGAAGGGGAGCGGCGCACATTCAGGCAACTGATGGCAGAAGCCGATGCGCTCGCGTGTGCGTTACAGGCTCACGGCATCAAAAAGGGTGAGCGGGTAGCGATTGCGATGCGCAACTACCCGGAGTGGATGGTGGCGTTTATCGGTATTACGCAAATCGGCGCAGTGGTTGTGCCGGTGAACAGCTGGGGTCAACCTGCCGACATTGCCTATACCCTGGAGGATGCCGGTGCGCGCTTGGTAATTTGTGATCAACAGCGCTACGACGGCGTGGCGCAGTGGCTAGAGGAAAAAGGTATCGATGCGGTAATCGCGCGCCCCACGCAGCCCGATGATGGGCGCAGCTGGACTGCCTTTACAGCGGCATATGCAGGCGCAACGCCGGTACCGGTAGCGATCGATGGCGATGATCTGGTGATGATCATGTATACCTCAGGCACCAGCGGCAAACCCAAGGGTGCGGCATCGACACACCGTGCGCTGTGCCAGGCGATCTTCAATATGGAGTGCTGTGCAATCGCAGCTGCGATGACCAACGGGGAAACCATCGGTGTGATGCTGCAGCGCGGTTTCGAACCAACGTCATTGCTTGCCGTACCGCTGTTTCACGTCAGTGGTTGCCACGCGCAGTTCCTGGTCAACCTGCGAGCCGGTCGGCGTATTGTGATGATGTTTAAATGGGATGTTGAGCGCGCGCTCGAGTATATCGAGCAGGAACGCATTACCGGCATCTCCGCTGCGCCGGCGATGATCCTCGACCTGCTGGAGTCGCCGAAGTACGACCAGACCGACACCAGCAGTCTGTTCACTCTCGGTGTCGGCGGTGCCGCAACTCCGAAGCGGGTGACGCAATTACTGGGAGAAAAGCTGCCACAGAATTTCAGCGGTACTGGTTGGGGGATGACTGAAACCAATGCGCAGGGCGCGTCTCTCACTGGCAAGGCATGGAAAGTAAAACCGGGTAGTTCGGGTTTCCCGCATCCTATCGTCTCGATACGCATCTGTGATGAAAACGGTGAAGCGCTGGCAGAGGGCAGTACTGGCGAGATATGGGTGCGCAGCAGCGCGAACATTCGCGAGTACTGGAATAAACCGGAGATCAATGCACAGGAGTTTCGCGACGGCTGGCTCAAGACAGGTGACATCGGCTACGTGGATGCAGACGGTTTCCTTTTTCTGGCCGACCGCGCCAAGGATATGATCATTCGCGGCGGTGAGAACATTTACCCGTTTGATATTGAGAATGAATTGATCGAGCACCCTGCAGTGAAAGAAGTTGCCGTTATCGGCCTGCCGCACGAGCGCATGGGTGAAGAAGTCTGTGTGGTGGTGCACACGTCGGGCCCGGTTACCGAGGCAGAGTTGGTGGCGTTTGCGAAAGAGCGACTGGCGTCCTACAAGGTACCTACGCGCGTTGTGTTCAGTGAGGAACCGCTGCCGCGAAATGCGACCAATAAAGTACTGAAAGTCGAGTTGCGGCAGCGCGTTATGGAGGAGTTGGGGCTGGTGCCCTCGACGTAGCGAGCTGAAAGGGAGAGCGTGGGCGCCAAACCCGCTCAATGAGCGGTAAAACTAACTTTTTATCCTGTGCTTATCGTTTTACACTGGAGCTCAGACAATAAGAAAATGGACATTCTCATGAGCCCTCGTAACGCCTCGCATAGGATGCGACCCCCAATCAGTAACCGACCAGCCATTGCTTGTTTCCGGTTTTTGCTCGCACTCGTCTGCGGATTATCAGTCGGTGCCGCAGCCGCATTTGAGGTGACTCCTGCGCCGCAGGATCCGCCACAGGAAATAATTGACGCTCTGGACGCATCGGTTGAGGCAAATACCATGTCAGGCGTTTCTACGCTGTCGAATGGCGACCCCTTTACCTGGGTCGCCGAAGATGTGAGCGTCCTCGCCGTTGATGAGGATGTTCGCTACTGAATCTATTCCTACCGGTTTTCTGAGGACGTTGACACGTGCGGTGTCTACGGTGTCAGGGCATCCATTGTTATCACTGCCAATGGCCCCGATATTGGTATTAACGATAATGTTTTTTTCGCGGTATTGGATGCCGACGAAGGGGCTGGAGTGCAGACCTATGCAAGTCCCGCATTGATAGGCGCTTCATCGGTACTGGAACAGACGATCGGGAGTTCAGTTGCGGGTCTGGCCGGAGGTGTCTACATCGTGTTCGGCGCAACA
This sequence comes from Halioglobus sp., assembly GCA_041396025.1. Taxonomy (GTDB): domain Bacteria; phylum Pseudomonadota; class Gammaproteobacteria; order Pseudomonadales; family Halieaceae; genus Marimicrobium. The sequence continues at coordinate 146,149 of JAWKZL010000002.1, forward strand.
ACGTTCCAGAGGCCAGACATCTCATCTGGCTACACATTCAGCGCGCCAACAGTCGAGGTGCTTACTGATTTTTCGTCGTGCCAGTCGGGGCCATCGGCAGCGCCTGTGCCGGCGCTCAGTTCACTGCAACTGTTGCTCCTCTCGTTCTCGCTCAGTATTGTCGTGGCATTTTATCTGCGCCACAGACAAAGATGATGTAACCGTCGGGACGGTCAGGTCGTTGTCTCGATGTATGGTCATCGGGTCAGCTGCCTATTCCAATTAGAGATAATCAATGGTGACAGTGCGCCTTCTACATAATTTGACAATTCATAACAGGTGCACTATTCCTAAAGCAGCCTAGTGTCTTGACCGCTATGCGGTAATCCCAAAGTAACTCTTGTTTTTTTGTCGAGAGAAAAATCCTGTCCACCGCTTCAGCTAACTGGAGTGCACGTCATGTGGCTGAGATCGTTGCTGGTTGCAGTTGTGATAAGTGTTGGCGCCGGGTGTGATGCCTACGTCTCCGGTGATAATTCGCAGGGTCAGTTGGGCCTGGGAACCGCCGGTAACGCCGGCTACCTGAGTGCGGCTATACCCTGGTCAATGCTGGAGGCCGGCCCGGTCACCACCTGCGGTATCAATGTTGCCAAAGAGCTGTGGTGCTGGGGCGACAACTCCCGGGGCCAGACGGGTAATGGCAGTGTGGGCGGCAATCAGGTCACGCCGAACAGGGTCGGTACCGCCACCGACTGGAGCCGGGTTTCCCCCGGTGCACGCCACACCTGTGGCATTCGCGCCGGACAGTTGTGGTGTTGGGGTTCCAATGCCTACGGGCAGATTGGCAATAACGCCAGTAACACCGCAGTTTACTCCTCCCCTCAGCGCATCGGCACCGCCAGTGACTGGAAGTCTGTCTCCCTGGGCCAGTATCACTCCTGCGGTATTCGCGGTGCCGGTAATCTCTACTGCTGGGGGTTGAATACCTACGGCCAGGTGGGTAATGGCAGCAATGTAAATGCGTTCTTGCCGCAGTTAGTGAGCCTGGGGCCATGGGCCTCAGTGGACGCAGGTGAATCCCACACCTGTGCTATACGAAAGGTACAGTCGGGTGCATTGTTGTGTTGGGGTTCCAATGAACACGGCGAACTGGGAACAACGTATGTTCCGGTGGGCGGTTTGCTGACCAAACCCCTGTTCGGGGTTCCGTTGGGTGACCCAGCCAATGATGGCCTTGGTAACTCCGGTGTGCGAACCTGGTCCAGTGTCAGTGCCGGTACTTATCTGAGCTGTGCCATCCTGAAGGTTATTGCCGTAGATCCCGATGACGACATACCTGAGTCTCGCACACTGTGGTGTTGGGGTAACAACGACTACCAGCAGATTCCCGAAGAGCCTGCCGGTGTAGACGTTTTACAGCCAGCCTTGGTTGGCAAACGCGCATATATCCAAGGCCAATATGCTTACCGGATTCAAGCCATGTACTCAAGCGTCTCAGTTGGCGGTGAGCATATGTGTACAGTCAATTGGGGTCAGATCAATGTCATCTCTAGCCTCTCCACTCTGGAAACGGTAACTGGTGCGGCCACCGGCTATGCAATTCCCGATTGTTTTGGATCGAACGACAATAATCAATTGGGAGTTGGCAATCTCGCCAAAGTAGTCTCCGTGTCGGCCGGTTTTCGTTTTTCAACCGCACTGATCGCCATCCCGCCACCACCATGACAGCAGGCAATTTTCTCATTACACTGCCCATGGTCGGCCATTGATATACTATGTTCAGGAATAAAGCAGCGCCAATTTCAATTAGCTAGAATGTTGGATCGAAATTGAAATAAATTGGATTGGACAGCCCGATCATATCGCCGCTAGCGCCTGTGTTGTATCTCATCATCATGTCCGGATCACTATCTGCGTCCAAATCGGCGTAAAACTCCACTCGCGGCGCAAGCGTGTTAGAACTGACCGATTCACGCCCATTGTCCAGCGCATCAATCACAGACTGAGCCGACCAATCGGTCGCAGATACCCAGGTGGTTGGTGTACCCACGTTGTTGGCCGGCGCTTGATAGGATTTATCAGAAGGTGTTTCCCCTGCGCCAGGATAGCCGTGATGTGAGTCGCCGCCACCGCGTGCTGTTATGGTACGTCCGGATTTCAGCATGTCGTCCCAAATCGCCAGCGCGCGTTTCTTGCTGTCCCCCCAAATCGCCGAACCCCGGACTTCCATTGAATCGACCATGTCATATCTGGAACCAAAGTGATCACTGACAGCAGGATGGTTAGCTGACATGTGGACACCCAGTTCTTATTTAAGTGCACCGATTTCGACATCATAACGATCGCGCACATCGTATAAGCATTGATGATCGTAATGCTGAGCTGAAAAGGGGTTGCCATGGCCGCGATGGGTGGTCCATTCCACGCCGTAGAGCATTATCAAGGGGCTATTCGGAAAATCGGGATCGGCCCAGGTATGGCTGGCCACGTCTCCTTCGACGTGATTATCGTGATCGGTAATCACAAGATACTGCAACCCGACTGAGTCCGCGAGCGCGACGATCTTGGAGATCGGGTTCAACGTTGAATCGTTGCTATGCTCCGAGTGCACGTGAAGATCGCCAGCGAGCCACTGCCCATCAGTCAGACTCGCAACGGGAGGAAAGTTACTGCCGGTGTTACCGTTCGGCAGATCGCCTTTTGCAAGGGTTTTGTTAGTGCCATCACCGGAACTGCAGGCAGAAAGCAATACTGCCGCAATGCATCAAAGAATTTTGATGCAAATAGATCGGAACATCACAAGCGATCCTGTAGAGGGAGAAATCGGTGAAATAATCATGTGTAGAGTGTACTTCCATCATTAAGATTTAGTGACACTCTCGTCAGGACTTTTTTGCACGACCCAAGGAGATTAGATGCTAATTTTCCTTAGCGCGTCACCCGCATAAAGTCAGTAGACCATCAATATTAAGGTGCCTGATAGTGAGCCGATGGCAGAGCCAGACGGCATGACATATGATGTTTCCGTGGAACCGATGGCACTTTTATGTATTTGTGGGTTGATTCTAACAGTGACGGATAGTGAGCTTGGCGATATCAAACCGAGGGGTTAATGGCAGCAAATGAAGTGTGCAGAAGTCTGAAGGTTGCTGTTCTGAGGCACCAAGAGGATGCTTATGGCGAGCGAACGGCGGGAAACGCGATTTCAGCATTGTCGCAGATTCATGTTTCTTTCAAAGAATTTGAGATTTCCGAACCATTGCCCGATCTTCAGGATTTTACCGCGGTGTTTCTTTGCACTGAACGCCTGGACCAGGCGCTTGAAAGTATGGTTACTTCACTCCAGTGTTTTGTAGAAGATGGTGGTGGTCTGGTCGTTCTTCATCGCAGCCTGAAGGAGAATTTTTGCGAGCTGTTCGGCATAGTCTTCCAGGATCTGTCTGCCGCTCCGACGCCGGGATACAACGCCGCGGGCATGATCTTCCCTTCGCGCGTGCTGCCCTCGTTTCAGGGTCTGAGTCTGGACGCTTCGAAGATTGATGGGCATGCTTCCTTTGAGGTCGTTCCGGTCAGTCACGCTCGCATTGTAGCGACATCGTGGAGTGGAAAGCCGCTTGCATGGCGCACCCGATACAGTGAGGGTTATGTGCTCTACTGGAATAGCACTATCTTCAGCGAGAAACGGATGCGCGGGTTGATCGTCGAATCTCTGGAAAGCGTCACTCCGATTTCGGTGGTGCCAATGGCTAACGCAGGAGTCGTGCAGATAGACGACTTTCCAGCCCCGTTGCCGTCACCCCCTGCAGAACTGGGTGGAACCTCGAAGTTTGATGAATTCTACAGTCACCGATGGTGGCCTGATGTCTATGCACTGGCAAGCGGGTATGACGTGGCGCTCACCTGCTTTGTTGCGTTCGATTATTCGAATGTCGCCTTGGACGATGTCGCGAGCCGCCCAGAGCCGGGGCTAGTGACGAGCGAATCGAAAAACATTGCCGCTATCAAGCGCTTGCCTCCTGCCGAGATCGGCCTGCACGGCTATAACCACCTGCCGCTGACAGCTGATAACTGGTCAGATACGGCAGAGATGGTCAAATCTTTTGAGAGGGCGATTCTGGAGTGGACCAGTGCGGAACTGGGACCGCTGCCAAGCAGCTACGTACCGCCCATGAATATTTACGACCGCGACGGCATTGCGGCACTCATCAAAGCAATTCCTGGTATCACATCCATTTCCAGTGTGCTAAACGGTGCCATGGGAGGTGCCACGGAGAGGGACTTCGGACCGGAGCCCTGGAACGAGTCTCTGTTTTGCTTACCGCGCGCGACGTGCGGGCACGAATGCTCTCCACAACTGCTTTTTGACTGCGCGAACCAGATTGCTGCGCTGGGTGTATGGACACATTTTCTGCATCCCGATGACGTGACGGACCTGCCGGGCCCGGGTAAAACGCGAGCGGCCGTCCGGAACCCCTATAGCAGGCCATGGCGCAGCCGCAGCGGAAAGCGAGGTTTGTACGATGCATTGGCCGAGATCTTTGCACAGGTACGTTCGCGGTTTCCCTGGTTGATCTTCCGATCGACATCCGATGCTGTTGAAATCATGAAGCCATTTCTTGTGAGCGACTGGAAGGTAGACGTGGGCGCTGACCGCGTTGTGGTGACTGGCCCTGCCGGCGGATTTTTCCGCTTGCGGACCAATGGAACGCCTCGCGTACGGATTGTAGCGTGCGCAGGAGCCACTATCCTGCATCGCGATACTGCTGACGACTATTGCTTCTACGTGGTCGAAATGCACGCTACCAGGGTCGAGATCCTCCTGGAGACTGAGGCACCGTCCCAGGGCCTGTTTGAACGCCTGTCAGCCGTGTTCAAACCCGGCAACCATGCATCAATTCGTTAACCCTGTTCCTCCAGAAAATGCCCTAATCCTGCTGCGCGAGCGGCGTCCGCGAACTCTGTGTAGTTCGTAATATCCTGACTCAGTTCATCCGAGGTCGCCTTTTTGTGAGGGATGCGTATGCGCCTGGGCGGGGCGAGGTCCAGCGCTATGAATAAATTGTGGATCACAGCAGCCGGGTCCGATGCCAGTTCGCGGTATTCAATCTGCACCACGTCCTGACCGAACACGGACCTTGAGGTATCCAGCAGTGCCCTGTGATGTTGAGCAAACTCGTGGGCGAGTTGGATCGCTTCGCCGGGATTGATCGGCATCGGACCGGGTTTCAGCTCATTGCTGCCAACTGCCCATGGACTTTGCCAGTTTCGCCGCTGTTCTAACGGGGCCTTCGCGCGCGCAACAGCGCGCATTTGCGATACGGCACATTTCAGGAAGTTGTTGCGCAACATTATGATCGGTCGAAAACCGAGTTTTATCAGCTGTTCCGCGTAGTCGCGGGGTGCGATCAACGATCGGTGAGACAGCTTCAAACCCGCCACACCTCCCGCACTGCGATAAGCCTGGTGGAAAATCGAGAGCTGTTCGAGTTGTCGCGCATTTATAATCTCGCGCGACCACCCTTTTTGTTGCCCGATGGTTTTAAGGCGCGTTGTCGGTTCATTGTCGATTTGGATATTCGCAGAATCTACCAGCGCCGCCGTGACAAGATTGCTTCCTACTCGACCCCAGGGCATCAGTATCGCGAAAAAGCGTGTAGCAGCCTTATTCATCGCGGCGCTTTCCGCTCAGAATCGCCGGCGCAGTTTGTTGTAGATCTTGGCACGCCTTGGACTGCGGTAAACCCAGTCGGCGATCCGTTGTTTGGCTGCTCGCTGCATTGTTGCCGGCCCGGCAGCGGGCAGCCATCGTTCATTATATTTCACGTTGTCGGCATACCAGGCGCTGTATCGTTCACGCAAAAGATGATACTTGAGTGCGCGACGTATCTTGTGCTGCTGAGTGGCTGCGTCCCAGAAATCCGGCCAGCCTTTTGTTGTTTCGGCCCAGGTCCAGCTAGATGCGCGCTCAAGATTCTCGCAAGACAGCTGCGCGAGGAGGGTGCGATCCTGGGCCAGCCGGCCCAGCGCCGATGCCAGCGCGTCTACCGAGCGCTCGGGCAATAAAAAGTCATGTTGTGCGGACCCAAGAGCGTCCGCAACGATACCTACCCTGGTTGAGACAACTGGAACACCTGAAGCCATCGCTTCCAGAACCGGGTTTGGTGTGCCTTCGACCTCGGATGCGCAAACCAGCACATCGATTTCAGCGTAGTATTCCGCCATCTCCTGCCTGTTTCGCATGCGGATGGTCGAATCCGCATAGTGCGGTACGACATCTATGCCCCGTTCCCTGAGCTTCTCTAGCGCGGGATTCAGGATGGTATAGACCCCCTTGGGATCGCGGGCCCGATCATTACCCCAGTCGGAGTTGCCGACCCATCCCACAACCAGGGGTTGATTGAGCCGGGTCAATCTCTCGAGATTTCTCGGCTTGAATCGGTCGGTATCTACCCCATCGGGAATAATCGCAAGCGGATCGGGAAAGGCGTCTATGCCCCGGTAGATTTCGTCGAGCAGTTTAGACGAAACCGAGTAGCCATCGATAAACGAGAAAGCGCGCTCCCTCCAGGGAAAATGCTGCGGTTCCAGATGCAGATGATCATACACAGATGATGTTACGACGACCCGGCTGATAGCCTCAAAAAAATCCTCCGGCCTTCGCCGAAACGCGGTTGCCGCTTTGTAGATATTCTCCGGGTTGGTGAGGAAGTGTGCGTCCTCGCGCCAGAACAGGTGGAGGATGTCGAATGCCTTCATGATCATGAACACCTGGTTCAGGAACACTTCCGGGTAACCCACCACTCCGGCCATGTAAAAGCGATTGAAATCAAAGCGATGTGAAAGATTGCTCTCAATGTGATCACAGATGTTGTCATACGCCCAGTTCGGCGTATCCGGGCACAGCAGTATTCGTGGACGGTGCACAAAGTCTTGCTGACGTTTAACTTTCACGAGAGAAATCTCTTGGACCAACGAATGAAACCAGGCCACCGCTCAAGCAGCATTGAGTATCCCTTGAATGCTAACCGGTTGGTCGCAATAATTTGGCGCATGCGCGCGGTCCGGGTTTTAGAGCGAGTTCTAAATGCGGCGAGGGCTTTTGTCGTGCCCGGTTCCTTAAGTACGTTTGCCCGAGCCTCTTCAAGTAATGCGTGCCAGGCAGGCCAGCGTGTATGCCAATCCAGTGATTCGCGCAGTTGCAGGTTTTCGCGCTTCAGGGCGAGCAGCGTCTCGGGTTCGCGAATCAGTTGCTCAAGGCAAGTCGCCAGGGCGTGAGCGCTGCGTTCTTTAAGTAGGAATTGCATCTGCGTCGGACCGAAGACCTCGGGCACGATGCCAACGTCAGTGGATACGACGGCACACCCGGTTGCCATGGCTTCCAGTACGGGATTAGGCGTACCTTCAAACAGTGAGCTGCAGACCAATACATCGATGTTTCGGTAGAAATTCGGCATTGCAGCACGTGGCAGTTGTTTTTCCGCCTTATCGGCGATGTGGACTGTGAATGCCAATCCTTTACGCCGCAGAAGGTCCAGCGCAGGTGCGAATATCGCCCGAGTGCCTTTGAAATCATGGCCCAGCGTAATTCCCCAATCGCTGTTGCCGACCCATCCGATGCGCAGCGGTGCATCCACAACCGACGAATCCACGTAATGCGGTGAGAATAATTCCAAATCCACGCCGTCAGGCACACAATGTTCTATATCCGGTAGATGTTCGGAAGCGCGATAGAAACGACATAGCCGCAAGGACGACGCACCGACACCATCGGCAACGGCAAACGGATTTCCGTGGGTTTTCAGGTCACTCTCTTCCGAGTAAACATGATCGTAGACGAGTGTGACGAAAGCGCAGCGCCGCTCTGCCATCAGCTGTGACCAACTGGCCTCGCCAAGACTATCCAGAAAAGCCAGCAGATCGAACCGCCACAAAAACACTGCAATATCAGTATCGGCCAGTATCTGATCCGGCGTCCCGGGTTTGCCGAACCAATCGTCGCGGGCAATCAGACTGACAACATAAGAACCGCGCACAATGCGGTCAATGTTTTGTGCTGTATTGTGAAAAGCCCAATCCGATATATCGTAGAACAATGAAACGCGGGGCTTTTCTACTGCTTCCTTTTGTATTTCCACTTTTTATAAGGGCTCTAGCTCCAAGCATGGCACGCAGTACTCAGATTGAAGCTGAATTTAGCGGGTTTTCCAAGAAATATTTTCAAATGTGATTCAGGCCTTATGGAAATCTCTTCATGAATTTCTGTGGTTGTAGACCGTTGGGGGATTCGGCGAGCACAGCTTTCGCTTTAGCGTGCCGTGGTCGCGGCCTGTGCCAGGCATACTCAAAACTCCGTTGGCCTCCTATCGACAGGGGCGACCTGAAGGTGAGAACGCAGGTGCCAGACGAACTCAACGAGCGGTAATAGTAACTTTATATCCTGTGCTTATCGCTTTACACTCGAACCAGCAAAATAAGAATATGGATATTTTCATGAGACATCGCAACGCCCCGCATTGGATGCGCGCCCCAAGCAACAACAGCCCAGCAACGACTTCTTTCCAGCTTTTGCTCGCACTTGTCTTAGGACTATCTGCCGGTGCCGCAGTTGCATTTGAGGTGACTCCGACACCGCAGGATCCGCCGCAGGAAATAATCGACGCTCTGGATGCATCGGTAGAGGGCAATACCATGTCAGGCGTCTCTACGCTGTCGAATGGCGACCCCTTTACCTGGGTCGCCGAAGATGTGAGCGTCCTCGCCGTTGATGAGGATGTTCGCTACCGAATCTATTCCTACCGGTTTTCTGAGGACGTTGACTCGTGCGGCGTTTACGGTGTCAGGGCATCGATTGTTATCACTGCCAATGGCCCCGATATTGGTATTAACGATAATGTTTTTTTCGCGGTACTGGATGCTGACGAAGGTGCTGGAGTGCAGACCTATGCGAGTCCAACATCGATAGGCGCCTCGTCGGTACTGGAACAAACGATAGGGAGTTCAGTTGCTGGTCTGGCCGGGGGTGTCTATATCGTTTACGGCGCAACTACATTCCAGAGGCCAGACATCTCATCGGGCTATACATTCAGCGCGCCAACCGTCGAGGTGCTTACTGATCTTTCGTCATGCCAGGCGGGGTCATCGGCAGCGCCTGTGCCGGCGCTCAGCTCCCTGCAACTGTTGCTGCTCTCGTTTTCGTTGAGCATTGCCGTGGCATTTTATCTGCGACGCAGACCAGAATAATGTAAACATCGAGAACGTCTGCGTGTGGCGCACTGAAATGGAGCGGCCATTGCGCGATATAGGTGCGCATCTAGCTCCCGCGAGATCAATCCTGAGCACAATTTATACAAATCCCACAAAAATTGAGTAATTCCAAAGAGTTTTCCCCCGTTTCTATATAAGTGGTTCGTTTATTGCTAAACCTGTTCCTTTAGACGGGATTTCTTATCTCGTTAAGTTATCCCGTCGATTTAGACAACCAATGAGGAACTATCAATGAGTGGAAATACCGCCCGCCTGCAAGCAATTTCTGAAATCACCAATCGCGCACCCGTCCCCGTTGATATGCCAGATTCTCTAAAGGACATATGGGCGTGCGACGTTTTTAACATCGCAACAATGGAGAACACGCTGTCTAAAAATGCAGTAAAAGCGATGAAGAAAACGGTACAGACAGGTGCTGCCCTCGATGCCGCTACCGCCGATGTTGTGGCAGCAGCAATGAAAGCCTGGGCGATATCGAAGGGCGTTAAATTCTTCTCGCATATCTTCTATCCCATGACCAATGCCACGGCAGAAAAACACGATGGTTTTATCATCACCGCCGGCGATGGCCGCTGTATTACCGAGTTTACAGGAAGCTTATTGATCAAGGGCGAACCAGATGGGTCCTCTTTTCCCAATGGCAGTATCCGTATGACTAACGCGGCACGTGGTTACACGGCATGGGACCCCACCAGCCCTGCGTACATCATGCATACCGATAACGGTGCCACGCTGATGATTCCAAGCGTCTTTATGTCCTGGACTGGCGAAGCTCTCGATAAAAAAATTCCCTTGTTGCGATCAAATCACGCAATGAATACTGCAGCACAGCGGGTGCTTGGCTTGATGGGGGAGACGGACATTGAGCCGTTAAATTCCAGCTGTGGTGCGGAGCAGGAATACTTCCTGATCGATGCAAATTTTGCGGCCAGCCGACCAGACATCCTGCTCTCTGGCCGTACTCTCTTCGGTGCGGCGCCAGCAAAAGGCCAGCAGTTTGATGATCACTATTTCGGTGCAATTCCCGCGCGCGTTCAGGTTTTCATGCAGGATTTCGAGGACAAACTCTATCGTCTCGGCATTCCTGCCAAGACGCATCACAACGAAGTGGCGCCAGGACAATTTGAAATCGCCCCTTATTTCGAGTCAGCGAATGTTGCAGCAGATCATCAACAGTTACTCATGACAGTGATGAAGATGACTGCCAAGAAGCATGGGTTCTTTTGCCTTCTGCACGAGAAACCGTTTGCGGGCGTCAATGGATCGGGTAAACACGTTAACTGGTCGGTGGGCAATGGTACACAGGGTAACCTGTTGGACCCGGGGAGCACACCGCACGAGAATTTGAACTTTCTGGTTTTTTGCGGCGCTGTGATACGCGGAGTGCATTTATTCGGTCCGCTGCTGCGCGCCGTCATTGCCAGCGCCTCCAACGACCATCGTTTGGGTGCCAACGAGGCGCCACCGGCAATCCTGTCTGTCTATCTCGGCGATCAATTGGAGCAGGTTTACAAGGACATCAAGGCTGGCAAGGTATCGGTTATCAATGATGGAGGCATGATGGATCTGGGTCTTTCCCAGATTCTCAAGTTCAAGCGTGACCCGGGTGATCGCAATCGAACCTCTCCGTTTGCCTTCACCGGCAATCGCTTTGAATTCCGTGCAGTGGGTTCATCGCAGTCAGTGTCTGGTCCGCTGGTGGCAATGAATACGATGCTGGCCGACTCGCTCAATTGGATCGCAGACGAGCTTGAACCGATTCTGGCAAAAGGCACCAGCATAGGTGACGCAGTCCTGGTGGTCCTCAAGAAATTACTCAAGGCGCATGACAAAGTCGTTTTCGGTGGCGACGGCTACTCTTCAGAATGGCATGAAAAAGCCGTGAAGGAGCGTGGGCTGCAGAACCTACCCACGACTGCAGATGCCTTGCCCGCTCTGAAATCGAAAGAGGTAATGGCGCTATTTACCAGCACAGGTGTTCTCACGAAGACCGAGCTTGAGAGCCGCTTCGCTGTGTACGCAGAACAATATATTCTCTCTATCGAAGTGGAAGCCAAGCTCATGATCAATATGGCAACCACGCAGATTTATCCCGCGGCTGTTAGCTATCTTGGTGAGGTGTCGGCGACGGGACTTGGTCTGGCGGAGCTAAAGATCAAGTTTGATACTTCTGTTGCCAGTGCAGTCGCTAAAGAGGCAAGTAGCTTGATGCAGGCGGTAGGGAAATTGGAGAAGGCGAGCGCAAAACATGATTTTGCCTCGACTGAAGCCCATATGACCTATTGCGCGAAGACGATTCGTCCCTTGATGGATAAACTGCGCGCCAGTGCAGACGCACTGGAGATGATGGTGTCAGACGAATATTGGCCGCTACCCAAGTACTCTGAGATGTTGTTCATCCGCTGATCGACAGCGTTTGCAGAAAAGGGCTGGTGACTTTCTGGTGCACTGGGAAAGGGGACAATAGTCCCCCTTTTTTTGTGCGCAGCATTTGGCCAGTAATCGCACAGCCTGCAATGGATGCTCAATGCATGATAAAGGCGTCAGGTCTGGTATCCTCAGCACTGCAAGCCGTTGCCATATTTATAAAAACATTGGGAATTACTGCGGATGAGAGCCTGGATCGTAACGAAGACCGGAACACCCAAGGATGTTTTAAGCCAAACTGATCGTCCGCTACCAGTGCCAATTCCCGGCACGTTGCGGGTCAAGGTTTTGGCTGCGGGTGTTGGATTGCCCGATGTGTTGATGTGTTACGGTAATTACCCATTCACACCGCAACATCCTTTTACCGGCGGCCAGGAAGTTTGCGGTATTGTTACCGATGCCAATGGACATCCCGATTTTCGCACAGGACAACGAGTGATGGCCGTCACCGCTTTTATTGAGGGCTATGGTGGTTTCGCTGAAGAAGCGCTGGTCTATGACCAGAATGTCTTTCCGGTTCCCGAAGAGATGTCTGATGCAGAAGCGGCTGTGTTTAATATCGCTTATCGAACGGGGTATGTGGCTCTGGTGACCCGAGGCCAAATGAAAGCGGGCGAGACATTGCTGGTGCACGGCGCCTCAGGCGGTACGGGTGCCGCCGCTATTCAGATCGGCAAGGCGCTCGGTGGCAGGGTAATTGCCGTGGCCAATGGCCGGGAAAAAACGGAAAAATGTTTGCGCTTCGGTGCCGATCATGCCGTTGACAGCAGCTGTGAAGACTTTGTTGAGCGAATCAATGTAATCACCGACGGTTCCGGGGTGGATTTGGTCTTCGACCCTGTCGGTGGAGACACGTTCGATCGTTCACTCAATTGCCTTGGTTTTGGCGGCCGTCTTCTGGCGATAGGATTCGCCAGCGGCGTTTGGGGCAATGCGTTGACGCAGGATCTCGCTCTGAACAATCGCTCGGTGATTGGTGTGCTGGCTGCGCTGCCAACAGCTGAGATGTCACAGGCAGTGCAAGACGAACTGTATGCGCTGTATAAACTCGGAAAGATCACGCCTTACATCGAACAAACACACCGCTTCGGCGAGCTGCCAATTGCGCTGGCAAACCTGGATGAGCGGCGAGTCATCGGCAGATCAGTTATGGTGATGGAACAGGGTGCTTGATCAAGCACTCTGGTGGTGCCTTACCGGTGGTCACCCTACACTCGGTACAGTTTTTGTAGCACTCGGGAGGCTCTCTCAATGATTAATGCGTTCGCAGTAATGGAAGCGAAAGGTCAGCTTGTGCAATTTCAGTATGATCCCGGCGCGCTGCAGACTGCGGAGGTAGAGATTGATGTTGAGTACTGCGGCATCTGCCACAGTGACATCAGTATGATCGATAACGAATGGGGCAGGTCGCAGTATCCATTGGTGCCCGGGCATGAGGTCATCGGTACTGTTGCCAGGACAGGTCCTGGCGTAGCGACGCTTAAGCCGGGTGATGTAGTCGGCCTCGGTTGGCACGCCTCTTATTGTATGAGCTGTGGTGAGTGCATGGCGGGTGACCACAATCTTTGCCTCTCTGTGAAGCCCACCATTGTGGGACGTCACGGCGGTTTTGCAGACAAAGTGAGGGCGTCAGCCGCCAGTGTGGTGAAATTGCCTGCTGGAATCGATAAAGCGTCCGCCGGTCCCTTGTTCTGCGCTGGAATTACGGTTTTTAATCCGCTGATCCAATTCGGGGTTCAATCCACAGACAAGGTCGCAGTCATAGGGATTGGAGGGCTCGGACATCTGGCCCTGAAATTTCTGCACGCCTGGGGTTGTGAGGTAACCGCCTTTACTTCCAGTGAACAGAAAAGACAACAGGCCCTGGATATGGGCGCAACACATACCATTGATTCAACTGATCCCGAAAAATTGAAGAAACATCTGAATGCATTTGACCTGATTATTTCCACTGTGGACGTCAAACTGAACTGGACTGACTACCTCAATACGCTCAAACCAAAAGGACGTCTGCATTTTGTCGGAATACCTCTGCAGCCCTTGGACATTGGCGTGATATCGCTGCTGCGTGGACAAAAAACAGTATCGGCATCACCCGTCGGGTCCCCAGCAACCATTGCCACAATGCTGGATTTTGTCGCGCTCCATGGGATCAAAGCGGATGTTGAGGAGTACGGCGTTGCACGGCTGAATGACGCGGTTGAGCGATTGCGCAGCGGAGACGCTCGTTATCGTGTTGTTGTCAATATGAAAGCTGACCTTCATCCAGCATCAGACTAGACAGTTTGCTACGGAGTTTTCACTGCAACCGCACACGCTCCAATGCAGACTGAGGGGTCGAACCAGAGCATCAACTTTTTAGTTGCGCAATGGCCTGCGCCGCCAGCACATCATCCGCTGGATCACTCGGCATCGGAAATGTTACGCGAGACGTGAGGTCGCCGAAGCGCTCCTGGTAAATCGCAGCGATCTCGCTGTAGGTTCCGCGCGGCACAAAGGTGTTCAGCATCTCATCGGTGATAATGTTGGTCATCTCCTGCCAGTTGCCACTGCGCGTCATGTCCAGCAATTGTTGCCCCTTGTCCTGCCAGCCAAACAATTCCAGGCTCGGCCAGTAGGCCGGGGTGGAGTAGAGGAATCCCAGCAGGTTGCGTTGCTTCTCCCACTCGGCCGCTACCACGGCTTCGTCCCTGCCGGTTGCGGTCAGCGGCCCGAGTACAAATTTGAAGTCTTTGCCTGATCTGCCCGCTGCTGTAAATCCCGCCTGTAGTCGCGGCAGGCAAACCTCGCGAATGTAACGCGGCGGTGTGTTGGTGGGATGCGTGATCATGCCGTCGGCGACTTTGCCGACCATGCGGGTCATCGCCGGACCCACCGCGCCACACAGTATCGGGATATCAGGGTGTTCGATGGGGCCGGGATTGAAGAACGGCTGCAGCTTGGTGAACGTATAGTGCTCGCCCTGGAAGTTAAGTTTTTCACCGGTCTGGAAACTGTGAAAGATGGCCCGCAGCGACTGCACGTACTCGCGCAGCTGAGGCACCGGTGAATCCCAGCGCGCGGAGTAGCGCTGTTCGATATTGCCTTTGACCTGCGTACCCAGACCCAGTTCGAAGCGGCCTTGCGACATGGCCTGCAAGTCCCAACTGGCGACGGCCACCGTCATCGGGCTGCGTGGAAATGCGACCAGTACACCGGTGCCAACGATCAGCGTTTGAGTGGCGTTCAACGCCATTGCTGCCAGCAGCAGGCCATCGTGAATCGCGTCCGGAACCTGCAGCCCATCGAAGCCCATCGCCTCCGCGCGTGCCGCATGTGCACCGATTTCACCTGGCCCCATGTCTTCCGGTGTGGCAGCGAATACCTGGAACATGGCTTGACCTCATTGGTTTTAAGCAGCTAAACTGATAATAAGTTTAGCTTATAATAGTCGGGCCACGCAATGCCGAAGGTCAAAAAAAGTGAGTTGGGCCAGACGCTGATGCTGGCCCTGAAGAATTTTCAGCAACGCCTCGATGCTGAACTGGCAAAGCGCGGCTTCCCCGGCATCCGCCAGCGCCATCGCGCTGTGTTCATCCACCTGAACGTACACGGCGCCAGTCGCAGCGTTGAGTTGGCCGCCGCTGCGGGCATCAGGCCGCAATCGATGATGAAAATTGTGCATGAACTGGAAGAACTGGGGCTGGTGACACGCGAAGAAGACCCCGCCGATTCCAGGGCGAAGTTGATTCAATTCACCGCGGCAGGCCGTGCGCTGATCGACCAACTGACGCAAACCACAGAACTGGTTTGGGATCAGTACTGCGCCCTATTGGGCGAGGCGGAGCTCGATCGTACATTGAGTGCGCTGCGGCTACTGCAGGAAGCAACGTTTGACGGAGGCCGTACATGAGCTCAAAGATTGCATTTGTCACCGGTGCCAGTCGCGGTATCGGCGCTGAATCGGCCGTTGCGCTGGCGCAGGCGGGATATGACGTGGCCATTACTGCGCGTACGCTCAGTGAAGGGGAGAGCCACGATCACCTGGGCCGGTCGACGCCTTTGCCTGGCAGCCTGGAGGCGACTGCTGCCGCGGTGCGGGCGCTGGGTCGTCAAGCACTGTGCCTGCAGGCGGATATTCTGGATGAGGCCGCAGTGATTGCAGCAGCTGAAAAGGCCCTCGGACATTTCGGCAGGATAGACCTGCTGTTTAACAATGCTGTCTACCAGGGCACCGGCAATCAGGAACCGGTGCTTGTCGTTACGCGCGAGCAGCTTGATGCAATCTACCAGGGCAACCTGTTTACACCATTGGCGCTGGTGAAAACGTTTCTGCCGGTGATGCTGGCGCAGGGCGGTGGCACCATTGTGAACATGGTCTCCTATACCGCGTTTCACAATCCGCCCGCACCGGCCGACAGGGGCGGGTGGGGATTTGCCTATCCTTCATCCAAGGCCGCGCTTGCACGTATGGTTGGCAGCTTACGGGTGGAGCATGCGGGCGCGGGACTGCGCTGTTTTAATATGGAGCCCGGAACAGTCATCACGGAAGTGATGCGCGCCTCCGGTATTTCCGATGAAATACTCAAGCGCTACAAACCGTGTACGCCGCAGGCGATAGCTGCCGTCGTCGCATGGATAGCAGACAATGAGCCATTGGACGCATGGACACCGCTGGAAACGCTGGCTGCGCCGGCGATCGCCCGACACCTGAATGCACTGAAATTACCGTCTTTTCTGGGAGAGTGAGATGAACAAGGTACTGTTGGAAAAGCGCGAGGGTTTCGCCATCATCACGCTGAATCGACCGGATGAAATGAACGCGCTGTCGCGCGAATTGCGCGCAGACTTTGTAGCAGCGTTTGCCGAGTGTGCCAGTGATGAGTCTATTCGCGTGGTGATCCTCACCGGTAATGGCCGGGCTTTTTGCGCCGGCTTTGACCTGAAGGAATTGAGTGCCAGCGAGGGCGACGCTTCGCAGGAAGCAGACAACGTGGTCGCGCGTGCAATGGAGGCATTCAAGGGTCCGATTATCGGCGCGATCAACGGCCATGCGATCACTGGCGGTTTTGAAATGGCGCTGGCCTGCGACATTTTGATCGCTTCGGAAAATGCCCGCTTTGCCGACACTCACGCGCGCGTGGGAATGTTACCCGGCTGGGGTCTCAGTCAGAAGTTGCCGCGCCTGATAGGTCTCTCGCGCGCCAAGGAAATATCTTTCACAGGGACGCCGGTATTTGCACAGCAAGCCTATGAGTGGGGACTGGTCAATCATGTTCTCCCTGCCGAAGAACTGCTGCCAAGAGCAATCAAGATGGCCCAGGACATGTGTGCCTGCGTGCCGCAAGTGTTGGCGCAGTACAAACCATTGATCGACGAGGGTTACAGCAAGCCGCTCGATGAAGCCCTGCGCTGGGAGGAAGCTGTCGCCATTGAATCAGCGAAGCAGGCGATGGGCCACGTTATCGCCCAGCGCCGCGAGCAGGTATTGAGCCAGGGGCGCCAGGAGAAACAGAAGTAGTAGGGGCAGATGCCGGAATCCGGTTGAGCGCCAGATCGTTCGGCGGGTTCATGACACAGCGTGTACCCGCCGGATGGTAGATGTAAGCCACGCATCCGTTGCAATTGTCACAGCCTGATTGCGTCACTTCACCGCTCTTGAATTTACTCACTAGCGCGGGATCATGCAGCAGCGCACGGGCCAGCACGATGCATTCAAATCCCTCGGCAACTGCCTGTTCGGCATTCGCCAACGATTTAATGCCGCCGAGATAGGCGAGCGGCAGTTGCACCGCCGCGCGAATTTTGCGTGAGTACTCCAGAAAGTACATTTCCTTGAATGTGATGTCCGGTTCGCTGGACGCGGCGGCCTTCATCATCAGTGCGGTCAGCCAGTCGCCCTGTTGTTTGAGTACCTTGCCGATCTCCTCCCGGTTCATGCGACTGCCGAACATGAACCAGGTCGATTCCACATTGCGACCGCCGCTCAGCACCAGCATATCAGCGCCTGCCGTTTGCAGTGCCTTAGCCGTGACGATGCCATCCTCCACTTTGGCTCCGCGGCGCGTGCCATCGGCAACATTGATTTTCGCCAGCACGGCGGTGGTATCGCCGACAGCTGCTTTTACTGCGGCTAATACCCGGGCGGGAAAGCGCACACGATTCTCAGCACTGCCACCGTACTCATCCTCGCGTCGGTTGCTCAGTGGTGAAATAAACTGGTTGAGCAGATAGCCGTGACCCATATGCAGCTCAACGGCGTCAAACCCGGCGTCGCGCGCCATAATTGCCGCCGCGACAAACTCGGCGGTGACCCGCTGCATGTCGGCCTCATTCATTGCGCGTTGCAGGAAATTGCCCTTGAGCATGCCCGCAGCGTTGAAGCCCGAGGACGAACTGATCGTGCGTCCCTTCACCTTCATGCCGGTGACGAACGATCCGCCATGGGTTATCTGTGCAGAAATTGCCGCACCTTCAGCATGGACAGCTGCGGTCAACGCGCGCAGGTCCGGCATGATTGCCTCTCGCATCCATATCTGGTTGGGCAGGGTGCGCGCCTCTGGTGCCACTGCCATGTAGGCAACAGTGGTCATGCCAACACCGCCGCGTGCAAGCTCGCTGTGGTGTTTCATAAGTGCCTGTGTAGGCACGCCATTAAAACACATGGCCTCATTGGCACCTGACTTGATAAAGCGGTTGCGTAGTTGCAGCGGACCAATGGTGATCGGGTCGAACGGTGAGATCGTCATGTAGGGCTGCTCCTGCTGCGGGCGAGGTTTCAAACAAGGCCAATCCTAGCAAGGAGCCTTTGTGAATAGCGAGTGATCCGCTATATACAAGGAGCCGCAGTACAATATAGCAAGCTCAACTGCGCTTCAGACGGCGCGCATTCAGCGTGCAGGAGCCATGGTGGTGATCGCAACTTGTCGGTGGTCTCCTATTAAAATACCATGGGCGCTCGCCATGACCTGATAGAGCACCAATGCTGAAAGCCCTGTTCCTGGACCTCGACGAGACGCTGTGCGATACACAGCGCGCCAATGCGAGTGCCGCGCAGAGAATGGGTGAGGCGGTGCAGGCAATGTACGGCGACGGCATCGATGGTCAACGTTTTGCGCAATCTTACCTGCTGGGTATTTACCGCCATTGGGACGACATACAAAGGGCGCGGTATCTGCCGATCATCGAGCATCAGGGAGAGCGTGCATTTCGCACACAGTTGATTCGTGATTTGCTGTTGCAGCAGTCAGTTAAGGAAGTGGATGACCGGCAGGCACAGACGCTGCAAGAGACGTTTGACAGCGATCGCATCGCAGCCTTTGACTTCTTCCCTGGTATCCCGGAATTTCTCGCCCAAGCGCGTAAACTGTTTACGCTGGTGGTCATAACCAACGGGCCCGAATTCTCCCAGGTTCCCAAAGTCGAAGCGGTAAATCTGGCCGAACATGTCGACCACATTATCATCGGCGGCCAGGAGCCTGAACAGAAGCCAGCGCGTTCTATTTTTGAGAAGGCGCTGAAGCTTGCCAACTGCCAGGCGCACGAGGCTATCCACGTTGGTGATAGTCTGGCCACGGATATCGCCGGTGCCCACAACAGCGGGATCACGTCTGTCTGGATACAACACCAGCAACCGCTGGACGCGGAGCTGGGGATCAATCCCCACCATACGGTGCTTCATCCCAGCGAGATACCCGCATTGATTCGCCAGTTGCATCCGCGATGAAACGCTTACCGGATGTGCACTTGAGGAACCCCCCGCTATGAAAAAATTGCTGTTGCTAGCGGTACTCCTGACAGTGTTTGTTCTCATAGCGGGAACGATATTGCATTACGGCAGGCAGCCAATGCCATTCTCTAAAAAATCCGAGAGTGCGGCTTTGTTGCAGCCGGGGCCTCTGTTGATAACTACGGAGTCTGTAACGTACGTTGACAAGAGCCGGCCCACTGATGCCAACGGCGATTTCACCGGCGCGCCGGAGCGTCGTCTGGAAGGCGTGATCTGGTATCCCCAGAGTAAGGCCAGAGGCCCGTTCCCACTGATTGTTTACAGTCATGGCTTTACGTCCAGTTTCAGGGAAGGCGCTTATCTGGCGGAGCATCTGGCCAGTTTGGGGTATGTGGTGGTCGCGGTGAACTACCCACTAACCCATTTGCGGGCACCAGGCGGCCCTAACGTCAAGGATGTGGTGAACCAACCGGGCGATGTCAGTTTCATTATCGACACGCTGCTACAGCAAAGTACCACCCCCGGGCACAAGCTGGAGGGCAAGATTGACGCGCAGCGTATTGGTGTTACCGGTATTTCTCTCGGTGGCATGACAACTGAACTGGTGACCTTTCATCCCACCCTGCGCGACAAACGTATCGCCGCAGCATTGTCGATTGCCGGTCCGACGTCCATGTTCACCAAGGATTTTTTCGCCAATGCCTCAGTGCCATTTCTGATGCTGGCGGGTGATGTTGACGCGCTCATACCCTATGCAACGAACGCAGCACCCATACCCGACAAAGTCACCAACGGTGCATTGATTACTATCACAGGGGGTTCACATACCGGCTTTGCCGGACCAGCTGCGCCGTTGCGCTGGCTCGACAACCCCGACGCCCTGGGCTGCTTTATGGTGATGCGCAATGTTGACGTTGCAGAGGAAGATTCATGGTTCGAGTTGATTGGTACGCCGGAGCAGGGGATTGATTACAGTGCAAAAAATGAGCTGTGTCAGGTGAATCCATTGCCACGAGCGATGAACGTGCTGCGCCAGCAGATGATAAGTTCGGTGGTGGTCAGCAGTTTCTTTCAGGCGCACTTTGCCCCGCGACAGATACAGCGCAACGCAGCCCGGCATTACCTCCATGAAGTCCTGGCTGCCGAATTATCTGACGTAAGAGTGCGCATATAGTTTTTTGCCAGTCACAAAAGAAGCTACCGGAAAGTCGACTCGAAGTGGGTCTTGCGTGGCAGTGCAGTAAACACTGCGACAGAAAGTAGCAGCGCCGACAGTACGTCGTTCTGGCGAAATACCACGGATTCCGCCAGGTTCAGAACGTTCAGGCAGACCCAGAGACCGAATAATGCGATGGCGGCGGTTTGAGCCTCATGTTCACCATCTTGGTATACCCCGCGCAGCAGCCGCGCCCCGAGCCAGAGCATCCAGCCCGCGGTGAGCAGCGTTGCCGGCAGGCCCAGTTGCAATGCGAGATCGATCCAGCCGTTGTGCGCATGTGGTAAGCGGAAACGGGTATGCTTCCACACCCTCTCGGCGGGGCCGCCGGTGCGCCAGAATGTGCCGTAGCCGTATCCCAGTAGTGGCTGTTGTTGTATCGCATCCCAGCACCAACGCCACATATTCAGTCGACCGGTGGCGCCCGCATCGCGACGAAAACCCTCGCGTTGAAGTGGGGTGTGCTGGCTATTACTGCTCGCAGAGTTGGCAGTTTCTGTTACCTGTGCAGTCGTCACTGGGGTGCTGGCATCGGGCTTATTTTGGGCGCTCTGGTAGAGCACAACAGACACGATCAGCAAAACCAAAGGAGTGAGCGCGAGTAGTATTTCGCGTCGCATTGTTTGCCTGCCTGGCAGCATGCGGACAATCGAGATTGCCAGCAACGCTGTTGCAGTTGCTAACAGTGATGTTAATGATTCGGCAAGCAGCAGCAGACCCAAACACACCAGCAGCATCAACCCCGCTGCCAGCAACTGTTTGCCTCGACCTGTGAGCAGGCCTGTCGCAGTGACAATGCCGACTGCCATCAGGCTGGCCAGATGATTCTTGTGCACAAAGATACCGCGCCATCGGCCTTTATGCACATCGGCAAACACCGTTGATACTTGCATCAGCCCCTTTTGCGGCCACAGCATCACCATGGCAATACTCGATAGGGCGAAGACTGCGCTCACGCCCAATAGCAGCATCAGGAACTGGCGGGGCGTATAGCGCAGTGCCAGATAGATACCCACCAGGGTAGTTCCGGCCAGTGCGAAAGCCCGGCGAAAAGTGACCTGGGGTTCGCCTGACCATAGCATGGACGCGAAGGCCAATCCCAACAACACAGCCACTGGAAAACAGAAAAGCCGATCATTGTTGATCAGGATGCGCAGTTGGCTCTTCACAGCGGTATTGAAAATCAGGCGCAAGCCATAAATGGCGTAGACCACGGCATTGAGCGATTGCAACAAGGTGTTTCCCTGCTGATGTATGTTAGGCAGGGTTGTTTCGTCGAGTAATACCAGATGCAGCAGTGCATTGCTTAATATGGCAAGCGCCACTGTGTCCAGCGCGTACGTCGCAATTGGAATAGGAGCTGCCATGCTCGGCCTGGAATGCATTACGGAGTTGTGCTCAAGCATTCAACAGGGACTCCAACAATTTGCGCGTGGCAGCGCGTTTCAGTGTAACACCGGAGATCGAGAGTGACGCAGCTGTTCTGAACAGCGCGCAACACACTTTAATGCACGCAGCCATTGCGGTAGATTACTGAGGGCGTTACAGCCATTATCGCCGTAGTGTAAACCTCATTGCATGCAGGAAACTATTATGGGAGTACAAACCAATGCTTAGCTTTACCGTAGAACGTACCATCGCAGCTCCGATCAAGGTCGTCTGGGCCCTGCTGGAGGATTTCGGCAACCTGGACTGGTATCCGGGTCCTTCAAAGGTAGAGGTAATCGGCAGCGGGCCTGGTATGACGCGGCGACTGCATATCGAAGGGGCGGGAGCCATTGATGAAGTGCTCGAAAGCATGGACAGCGCGAAGTACACCTTCAGCTACCTCATACCCAATATTCCGATGCCGGTTACCGACTACCGCGGCGATGTTCGCCTTGAAGCGGCGGACAATGGCGCAACAACAAAAATCTACTGGACCTGCCAACTCACACCGCAGGGTATCTCAGAGGCCGACACCCAGGCAATGATGGAAGGCGTCTACGCTGACATGATCTCCAATTTAGAAGCTGCCGCGCAACGTCATGCCGCGTAAAGTGACCGTTTTCGTTCAGTCGTTCCAATTGCTATACGACCCATTAGTCGATGACATCAACCTTGAGATAGAGCTGGGTCGAATGCGATCGACTGGACTGCATTGCTGAACCAAGATTACTATCCTGTTGCTTTGCCTGATCGTTAATAACACCGATGGGTAGCCACTGCCCTAGCGCGCCGCTGACCTCGGTGCGCAATTGCTGGGTGGCGATCGTCTGTCCCTGCAGCCTGTCGTTGCTTTGATCGATGCTGATTCGCACCGTGCCGTCATTTATCCAGGTCGTCGCGTAAAAGCCAGCCACTGCGTTGACATAGTCCTGCTGGTAATATCGTCGTCCGTCCGCGCTGACAGAGTAACCGGGCACCGCTGCCGTCATCCCGGTGCCGATGTAAGCGGGCATTCCCTCTGTCGCCCTGACAGATTGGTTGCCATTGTCCGCGCTGGTGCCGCGCTGATTTTGCACGCGCACAGTCGTCCGGGACTCGCCTGGCCGACCTTCAGCACCGTTGGTAATGACGGTGTTGCCTGACCTGATCACTGTGTTGATATCAACGCCACGTTCACTATCGCTGCCATTACCGTCAGTGCGCACGGAAATCAGTAACTGGCGTCCCGCCTTATCCAGAGTCTTTAGTAACTCTTGCGTTTTCGCCAGTTCCTGTGGGGTGACGTTGAGTATCAACTGATTCTGATAGGCGCTGACCGTACTGCCCGGTGAAAGATACGGCTTGATCACTGCAAGCAGTTGCTGTGGCGAGCTATAGCTTACAGTGATCGTGGTTAGCGCGCGTTGGGCTGAGACCATCGTCGAGCAGAGGCACAGAAATACAAAGAGCGCGATTCGCATTGCGAAATAGTAGCACAGCGTTACGAATGTTCGTTCAGGCTCTGGTCACGGCCGACAGCTTTATTGAGAATCGCTTATGCGGTAGTCTGTTACGCTGCAACCCGCCCTTAAAAATTTACAGGAGATATAGAAATGGCTAACGAAGGGTATCACGAGCCGCTCGAAGAATTGTCAGACGCAACACGTGACATGCACCGCGCAATTACCTCATTGATGGAAGAACTGGAAGCGGTTGATTGGTACAACCAGCGTGTAGACGCGTGCAAGGATGATGCATTGAGGGCGATTCTTGCCCACAACCGCGATGAGGAAAAAGAGCATGCCGCGATGGTGCTGGAATGGATTCGCCGGCAGGACCCAAGATTCGATAAGGAATTGAAAGACTATCTGTTCACTACTAAAGAGCTGGCGCATAAGTAAGCAATAGTCTCTAGCTTCAGTCTGGCAGTGGGTAACTTTGAGCGTTGAGACTACGGCGTTCTAGTGCGGTGCGGTAGCGTTGCCTCTGCGCCGCAGCACAATAGTGATCAGTATGAGTAACCCCGCGGCACTCATTAGTAGCGAGGTTATTTGCAGTTGCGCCACATAGGGGTCTCGGAACGACTCCAGCAACCCCTTTGCGCCTTCGTGTAGTACCAGGTAAAGCAGCGCGATTTGCCCGTTGAAGCTGCGCCGACCGTCAAACCACATCAGAAACAGCCCTACGCCAAGCGACGCAGCCATAAACAGCAGGTGCAGCGGTAACACCGGGAGGCTGCGATGCGCGGCAGATTCCAGCAGGCCGTGTTGCAGATGCATGTACCACACCTGGCTGCCGGGAGCGTAGGTGAGACAGTAAAACTCCGTGCACTGCCCGCCGGTGCAACAGCCGTTCATCAGGCAGCTGATACGTACCAGTGCAAACGCAAAGCATACGGTGATTCCCAGCACGTCAAAAAATCGTGCGACGGGTAATTCAGGCAGAAGCCAGTGCTTTAGCAGCGGGCCGAGCAGGAGCATAGCCAGCAGTGCACCGGGATAACGCAAGCCGCTGCGCAATTCGGAAGAGAGCGGAGAATACAGTTCCCAGCCCCTCACATAGAGCGAGAACAGTTTGGCGCCTGCGAACGCAATGACACATATCGATAGCAACAGTACAACAGTGCGTGTGGCGCGGATGCCATCCTGACGCAGGTACAGAATAAAGAACAGTATCCCGAAAATCGCAATAGGAGATAGCAGTAACTGCAGTGCATCAAGGCCGAACAGCCCGTTCGGGTACATAGCGGAACTCTGGGAAGATTAAGTGGGAATACGCGCCAGTGTAGCGCGTATTCCCTGAGTGGAAAACTAGCAGCCGGGTGGCAGGTTGTTACAGGCATCGCCCCTGCCGTTGCCGTCGCTGTCTGTCTGGTCGGGGTTGGGGATCAGCGGGCAGTTGTCGATCGTGTCATCCACACCGTCGTTGTCAGCATCGGTAATTGGATCACAGGCATCGCCTACACCATTGCTGTTTGAATCGGTTTGATCGTCGTTGGCTACTGCCGGGCAGTTATCCAGACCATCCAGCACAGCGTCCTCATCCCGGTTGATACCCATACGTTCGCCCGATCCGGGAGGTGCACAGGTATAAGTCAGAGGCCCTTCAGTGGTAGCGAAGGTACGCAGTGTGGCATCTGGGAGGATCTCGTTCTTGTCAGAGCGGAAGTTCCCGCCCGGGTTACGCACCCAGCCGCGCTCAACTCCAGCGACAGACCCTTTGACGATCAGGTCGCACTCTTTGACCGCGCCACCGAGCATCAGCGAATTGAAATTCGCATTCGCGCGCTGTATCAACAAGTCCACGCGTGGTCCTGCAACTGCGGCGTTGGTAGCCGTCAGTGTTACCTGCTGGCCAACAATCGGTGCCAGGTCTGATGGGAACTGAAGACTGAAGGCTTCGAGGTTGAGTTGCTCTGTAGCATTGAGATTGAAGACGTTAGCTGACAGGAAGTGATCCACGGTATCGACCGAGCCATCGTGCAGGAATCCAAAGCCACGAATCTGGTCGCCAGTAAATGTAGGGGTGGTCGACAGACCGAACATCCCCACTTTTTGATACAAATTGCGCATATGCGCGACTTTGAAATGCTGGCTCTCGCCTTCAAAGCTCTGTTCGCCACCGCTGCCAAAGAAGCCCTGTGCCGGATTCAGTGTGTGACAGCCGTTGCAGTTTGCTACCGTGTCCGTAGCGCGACCGTTGAATAGCGCTTGCCCTGACGCTGCCGCGCCCGTCAGGGAATTATTCAGCGCACGAATCGGGTTAGGTGGCAGCATGATTTCCAGTGCGAAGTCAGAGAACTGCTGCATCTCGCTGGTACTGATGGTGCCCTCCTTGCCGACGAGTCCCTCAAACGCAACGATAAAGTTACGGAAGGAGAAATCCTCGGAGCAGGGGGCGCCGGTGGGTTCAGCGCAGGGATCTGTGCCGAAGAATCCGTCAACGCGATCACCGCGCCAATGCAAGGCGCCGTGCGTTGCCATGCCGCGCAGGGTCTGCGTGGTCATCGGCCCCTTCATCGGGTGCAGTGTATTTTGCGGCGCCAGGATCGTTGCCGCAGGCTGTGTGCTCACCGAAACGTGATCGTCGGGGTTGCCCAGGTTCCACGCCAGCTGATCCATGTCACCGAAAATGTGACAACTGGAGCAGGAGGTTTCACCATTCCCCGATGTCGCAAACGCGTCGTACAGGAACGGACGCCCTGCAACGACTTCGGGTGGTTCAGGGTTGTGCAGTGCATGTGTTTCCACCGCGGTATTGGTGTTCAGGTCGATGACTTCCACCTGGTTATTGAACCGCGTGAGCACGTAGAGCCGATTGCTGGTTTCATCGAGCGCCATGCCGCTGGGGCCACCGCCGGTAGTGATGTAATTGGCGCTTTCTGCAGTCGGATCAAAGTCGTTCTCGAAGTTGGGGTTTTCGATATCTGCCACGTCAAACACACCGATCTTGGCAGAGCCGAACGCAGCCACATACAGCTTGGAGCCGTCACTGGAAACGACCGGTTGCGTTGGCGTCGCCAGGCTGTGTTGTCGTTGTGCATTGATGGCGGCGTGATCCGCTCCGGCGTCCGTGTGGAGCTGACCGTAGTCAATGTGCTGGTTCAGGTGCTGTACATCGACGCTGGGGCCCGACGGGTCGAGGACAGTGATGCGCGACTCGGAGAGGCGACCCTGAACTGTGCTGCCGCCGTGAATACCGGGACCTTCAAAGTTAACGTCATTGGGCAACTCGGTATTGGTGACATACACCTTACCGGTGACAGGGTTAACCACAAGGTTAAACAGCACCGTACCTACGTGATCGAACTCCACGATGGAACCGGCTGCCAGTGTGTTCGCATTGATAGAAAACACGTCGTGATCGGGCAGATTAAACTTGACGCTGCTGCTCCAGTCCTTGCCTTTGGAATCCACCCACTTGGTGCCGTCGAATTTAACGATTACACCGACTTCTGGTGCACTGACGCCATCTGCATTATCGCTGGGACCAGGCGCGCCATTCTGTCCAAAACCGTCGGGCACCGTTGTCTCATTGATCACTGTAGTCTGGTTGCCAGACTGGAATGCGGCAACATAAACCCTGCTGCCGTTTGGCGTAACCGCCAGACCGCGAGGCGTATCGGCGAAGAAACTGAGAATGCGCAGCGGCGTACCACCGAAGGTTGTGCCGAGGTTGTTCGCGTCGAACACCCATACGTCAGCGCGGCCGATGCCCGGTGTTTTTAGGCCGGGATCACCGGCGCCAGGTACCGAAGCAATGGAGGCGTCTGTGCGCTGTTGCCAGCGGTGCGCGGTGGTGATGAACGCCCGTGTAAAACCTGTCCCGGCGAACACGATATCTCTGGGCTCATCGCCCACCAACAAGGTGCGTACCACCTTCGCTGGCGTAGCAGTCAAATCGATAATACTCACGCTGTCAGACAGGTGGTTCACCACCCAGACCTCACTGTTATTGCGCGCAGCCACGGATACCGGCTCCATACCCACGGGAATGGAGTCAATCAGCTTGAGTGAGCCGCCTTGCACTGAGAACACTTCCAGACGGTTGTCGGGCGTGTTGACAGCGAGCAATTTAGTGCCGTCAGGCGTAAGCACGACAGGTCTGACCTGACCGCTCTCAAAGGTGACAAAACTGCGTGCCATCGCAGGCATCGCGCTCACCGCCAGGCTGAGCACCAAAGCCAGGCCGGCGAAAATTGAGCGTCGCAGCGTGTAGACAGCGTAGGGGTTTCGTTGAAATATCGACATGCAATGCATCCTCATCAGATTTTGCGGTAGGCCGTTTCGAATTTCCTTATTGTCGTGGCGTTTGCGCAAAACGTTTTATTATAAACTTTCGTTTAGTTCAAACAGGCTGGCAGATTAACATATTCGCTAATCTGGAAAATAGCGCTAACCTGAAAAAATTAGTAAAGGTTAACTTTATATTCTTGGTTCAGTGCCATCCCTGCAGGCAACCTGACCAGCGCTGAATGCAACCCACGCCCCCGGCGTACTAAACTTAGGTTTATGGATAAAGGCAATATCCATACCCGGTTTTCATAATGTATTGATTTTTAAGAGATAAATTTTAACGCGGTAGGGCTTAAAACGAAAGCGTGTAAAAAATCCTGTCACCGTAGGCCGGTTTCGCTTCCAAATACTGGTCCGATGAACGACAGTGCGAGTTACAGCCAGTCGCTGTAGCGCGCCAGGTAATCACTGTAGCCGAGTGCTTCCTGTGCGCTATTGAGTCCAAAGGTGGCGGGGCTGTAGTGGTGCTCGCCATACAGGTCTCGCGGGCGCCTTTGCAGGTAGTCACGCATACGGCGATCAGCGTCTGTACTCAGTTCCAGGTCGAAGTGCCGGTAAATGGCTCGTATGACGGACAGGGGGTCAGTGCAGATCGCGTTAAAGCTGGCGTCAAAAAACTGGCTGCTCGCAAGGCCCTGTCTATCGGCCATGCCGCGTTGCACCACTGCAGCAAAATGCTGCATTTCCTGTTTACCGGTAGCAATCGGATCGATACTGCTGCTAAAGCCGCTGCGCAATGCGTATGTCAGGCTGGAGAAGGAGGTGATTGCATCGAGTGGCCGCCGGTGGGTCCAGACCACGCGAGCATCCGGGTACTCGGCAAACAAGTAACCAAGCGCACCGAGGTGGGCCGGTGATTTCAGCACCCAATAGTCTCTGGCCAGGCCTACCTGCAAGTGCTGCAGGAAATGCGCGTGCCAGCGGTAGGTGGCGCTCATGTCCTGCCGCAAAACCCACGCGCGGTATTCGGGTATGTCATACATATAGCCAAATTGTTCGCTGACGAACGCAGATGCCATCAGGTAAACGCATTCCTGCGGCAGCGTCGCACCAATGGCGTGAATGGCTCTGAACCCTGGAGACAGTTTTTCCATCAACCCGAGCAATCGATCCACCGAGCGGATTCTACGGTCGGTTTGATACGACTCCTGCCGCGGCGGCGGAGTGGGCCTGGCGACTTCCCAGGTGGCAGGCGAACGAAACTGAGGATCCTGTGCAATCAGTTCATACAGAATCGTGGTGCCAGAGCGCGGCAGGCCCAGGATGAACAGTGGATTTCTGACCTGTTGCTCTGCTACCTCCGCGTGCTTGCGCCGGTAGTCGATCAGTCGCAAGCGGACGCAGAGGTGATCCAGCAGATTGAAATGTGCCGCGATACGTCCTACCTGCGACAGTCGTGCCTGTTCTTTCAGTGCTGTTGTGAGCTGCTCCAGGCCCTCTTTGAATGCAGCGTCACCCCAGTGGTGCAATCCGGTGCGCTGCTGCGCCTGCGTGATCAACTCTTGAACCCGCAATTCGGGTTTGACCAGGTGAGCGCGTTCGAGAACACGACCGGCACTATTGAGCAGACGAATGTATGCTGGCGGGAGACGAAGCGAATTCAAGTGTTATGCCCTGAAGTAACAGCAGGGTGCTAGTGTAATTGTTATTCTCGCAATTTCATCGTGTAAGTTGGCGTGAATGTGAAGTTGATTGGTGATGATGGCGCTTTTACCACTGAGTCGTTTATGCTGAACCGATATGCACAACCGCGCAAAATACTGCGCTCTGGTCAGCCTGGGTAGTCAGTGATGAAATTGATTGGAAACACTATGAGCAAGAACGTGTTGAAAGTGCGTCGGTTGGCATCGGCTGCGCTGTTGTCATTATTCCCGCTGCTCGCGCAGGCGCAGGCTCCCTTCGAGTTTGGCGGTCTGAACGCCGATCTGGTGTTCCGTGACGCGGTGGAAAAAAGCGAAAAACTTGGCGGTGTCTGCCGCGTCAGTGCATCCAAGTCCGTCGCTGGTGGTGTCAGGGCGCACTGCGAACTGGCTCCGTGTACCGTGGGCACGGAGGTTGGGCGTTGCCAGAATCAGCCTGCATCCAATGCGGTATTGCTGGTAGGCACGCAACCCGTTGTTCGAATTGGACTGGAGGCCCAGGATGAGTCTTCGCCGCTGCAGCGCGTGGTGTTTTTATTTGATGGTGAACTCGATACAGTGGCCGCAAGCCTGACCGAGCAGTTTGGTCCGCCGGATAACGATAGTGCGACCAACAGTGAGACAAGCTGGAATCACTCGCAACGTCTCAGCTGGCGGCGGGGCAATTACACTATGGGGCTGTTGAGCTCCCCGAATCTGGTGATTCTCACTGCCAGCCCGCCGCAGTTGAACACCGGCGCACGTTGAGCCCGGACTGTAGACTGCCGGAATGGTAAGTTCACCTGAATTTCAAGTGCCCGATGTTACTTTCGATCTGGACAGCATCCTTGCCGCAGCCATTACTAAGGCGCAGTTGCGGGATTTTGGCGGCGATGATTTTATGCCGCCCCTGCAGGTCTTGTTACACTCGCTGGAGACAGACGCGCAGCTGTCTGCGGTTGGACGTTTTGGGCAGTTCACACGCATCGTCGACCTGCTTGTCAATCGTTTGCGGATTGAGCACTGGTTACAGCGGTTTCCGCAAATCCGCGAGGAGCAGATTGCGCCACCGGTGATTATTGTCGGCCTGATGCGTACCGGCACAACGCTGTTACATCGGATGATGGCCTGTGACCAGCGCTTTTATGCCCCGCTGTGGTACGAGACACGTTATCCGGCGCCACTACTACCCGATTACGATTTTAGCGCTGCAGATGATCGTATCCCGCTGGCGAAAGCTGAAGTGCAGCAGATGATCGCGGCCAGCCCTGAGCTGGCGGCTATCCATCCACTCGAGGCCTGTGCGGTAGACGAAGAACTCATGTTGCTGGAGCACAGTTTTTACAGCACGATCCCCGAGTCGTTTGCGCACCTGCCCGGCTACGCAAACTGGTTGCAGGCGCATGACAACCTGCCCGGCTATCGCTATCTCTGCACCTTGCTACAGTTCCTGCAGTGGCAGAAAAAGCGGCAGGGTAAAAACGCCGAGCGCTGGTTGCTCAAAACGCCGCATCACCTCCATCATCTGGACATTGTGCTGAAAGTATTTCCCGGTGCCACCATTATTCAAACGCACCGCGATCCGCTGCAGACCATTCCCTCACTGTGCAGCATGAATTATGCGCTGGCACGCATGGGCAGCGACTCGGTAGATGCTCAGGTTCTTGGTCGTCACTGGTGCGACAAGTTCTCCCGCAGTTTGAAACATTCACTAGCAGTCAGGTCCCGCCATGCATCGCAGTTTATCGATGTGTTGTACACGGAGCTGGCAGATCGTCCCGATGCCACCATACAACGGATATACAATCAGCTGAATTTTCCTCTCCACGACACAACGCGCGAGGCGATGCAACGCTGGCAGCATGGAAATCGTCGCCAGGATCGAGAGCCGCATCACTACACGCTGGAGCAGTTCGGTTTTACCGCTGCCGATCTGGAGCAGGATTTTTCCGAGTACCGCAGCACGTTTCTGCACTGAATGGTGAATCGAAGGTATTAGCCGAGTGAGCAAAACAGGGGGATGAATAAGTGATACTCAATAATAACCCGATTGATACGCCACAGCAGCGCGAGCATGAATTGCTGGCACTGTCTTACTACCATCATCCGGAAATACGTGGTGCCCGTGAGGACATCCGCAGTTACTGGCTTGATCTGGCCAGGCCCGGAGCAGTGATGCGCAGCTGCTTTGATGCGAGCTTTGAAGAAGTGATGTTCGGTGCTGTTGTATGGGCACTGAATCAGGACCCGCTGTATCCCAAGGTAATCACTATCACCCGCTTGCCGCACGAACTGGGCAACGAGTCGATACCGGGGAGTCGTTGGGGGATCGACAATCCCGACAGTGTCTACCGGGTGATTCCCATCAGTGGGGATGAGTCCTACGAGATTCGCGGCCGCGTTGCCGCACGGCGGCTGGTAGAGAATTATTTCACCCTGTGGAGCCCGACCATGCAGACGGTGGGTTTGCTGTCCGGCCACGATTTACAGGTAGATGCCGACGGATACTTCACCATCTCGGTCGACAGTTCACCGGCACAGGGCCGGGCGAACCATATCCAGACCGGCCCCGATGCGCATGAGTTCTACATCCGGGACGTGATATTCGACTGGGCCGCAGATCGTCCCAATGAACTGAGCGTGCAACGCCTCGGTGCAGCACCGTCGCGGCCCCCGTTTACTGAACGGGAGCAGCTAGAGCGAATCAAGTTATACATGCACAAGTGGGCGACCAACACTACGCGCTGGAATCGGCAGGCATTGGACCGGCCGGTGAACGCTTTTGATTTTGTCATTGACCGCGACAGCGACGGTGCCCTGCGCAGCCAGATTTACATCATGGGGCATTTTGCGCTCCCGGATGAGCGGCACGCGCTGGTGCTTGATGTGGACATGGGTGGTGCCAACTATTTTATTGCGCCGATTACCAATATCTGGGGTACCAGTAATGAAATCGTTTCCCGCAACGGCTGCCTCAACAAGCATCAGGCCAGACCCAACGATGATGGTACCTACACGTTCGTACTGTCATTGCGCGATCCGCTGGTGCACAACTGGTTGGATCCTACCGATATGCCCGAAGGCATTCTGACACTGCGCTGGGCCGAGTTCGCGGGCGGCGAGCCCGGTTACAGTTTTGGTGTGCGTTCGTCACTACTGTTGCTGGATGACTTGCAGCAACAACTGCCTGCAGGGTGCAGTACCATCACACCGACCGACAGAGCACAGCAACTGACAGCGCGCGCTGAAAGTTATGCCTGGCGTTTATCGCAGGAGGGACACTCGTGATCGCAATAGCAGACACAGTATGGCTGATTACCGGGTGTTCCACCGGCTTCGGGCGGGAAATTGCCAACTGCGCTCTACGCCTTGGTGCACGCGTGGCGGTTACGGCACGGCGTGTGGAATCAGTGACGGATATCTGCGCTGAATTTCCTGAGCGGGCGCTGGCGATAGCATTGGATATCACCGACGCGAAACAGCGCGAGCACGCATTGCAAACCACGCTGGATCACTTCGGGCAGTTGGATGTTCTGGTAAATAATGCAGGATACGGTTATGTCGCGGCGATAGAAGAGGGTGATGATGCCGCGTTTCGCGAAATGTTTGAGACCAATTTTTTTGCCACGCTGGCGATGACCCGCCTGGTCCTGCCGTATTTTCGTGAACGCGGCTGCGGCCGCATTCTCAATAATTCGTCGCAGGCCGGCCTGATGGCAAATCCGGGGACGGGTTTCTACAGTGCCTCCAAGCATGCACTGGAAGGGGTGATGGAAGCGCTGGGTAAGGAAGTTGCGCCATTGGGGGTGCAGGTGATTACCATACAACCCGGTGCCTTTCGCACCGACTGGTCCGGCCGTTCCATGCAGCGCAGTGGGCAGCGTATCGAGGCGTATGCAGATATCGTGCACAGTCGCCTGGACATGATTGCAGCTATCGATGGCAAGCAGCCCGGTGACCCGGTGCGCGCTGCGCAGGTGTTTGTCGATTTGGCGACGATGGACAATCCACCTGCGCAACTGGTGCTTGGCACAGGGCTGCTGCAATCGTATCGCCAACGACTTAACGAGATTCAGCGACGGCTGGATGCATGGGAGGCGGTATCGGTATCCGCCGAGTACCCGAGTCAGGTTACTGAGTAGTCGGTCGCACGAAAATTGCGCGTCACCCGGCGATACTCTCCCACACTCCCCGGCCAGTTGTTGGTGATGCGACCGCCGCTCTTGTACCAGCTGTCCGACACGCTGTTCCACACCATACTTTGCAATCGGGCTTGTAGATCCCGGTTGTACTGCTCCTCGATATCCGAGCGTACTTCCAGTGCCGATGCACCACGCTGTTCGACATTTTCTATCGCCTGCAGGATGTAGTTCGCCTGCGACTCCGCCATCAGCAGAATGGAGTTGTGCCCGAGATTCGTATTAGGACCGTACATGAAAAACAGGTTGGGGAATGTGCTGGTGGTGATACCCAGATACGCTTGCGCGCCGGTTGACCAGTGCTGCGCAAGCAGGGTTCCTGCGCTGCCCCGGATGCGAATGCCGTCAAGGAAGGGATTGGTGATAAAGCCGGTGCCGTAGACGATTACATCACAGGGGTGGTGATTGCCGTCGCTGGTGCGAATGCCCGTTGCATCAATCGCCTCGATGGCATCGGTGACTACTTCCACGTTGTCGCGCATCAGCGCTTCGTAATAGCCCTCCACCACCAGTATCCGCTTGGCGCCTACAGGATAGTCCGGCAACAATTTCTCGCGCAGCGCGGCATTCGTGACTGTGCTATTGAGGTAACTGAGACAGGCCATCTTCAATAACCATTTGTTGATCGGATTGCCTTTGAACGCAGGGAACACGAGCAATTCGTTGCGCAGGTAGATCTTCAGTCGTGCAAGTTTTTTGCTGATTGGGAAGCGTCGCATCCACTTCTTTTCGCGCTCGGTATAGCGTCGATCGCGCTTCTTCGACACCCAGTTGGCGCTGCGCTGGAATATCGTCAGTGTCTTCGCTTGCTCTGCCAGGTGGGGCACAAACTGCGTCGCGCTGGCGGCATTGCCAATCACGGCGATCGACTTGCCGCTTAAATTGATACTATGTTGCCAATTAGCGGAATGAAAAGACGGCCCCTGAAACGAGTCTGCGCCGTGAAAAGCCGGGATATTCGGTTTATGCAACTGCCCGACAGCACAGATCAGGAACTGTGCTGTCAGCGTTTGACCGTTGGTAAGTTGCAGCTTCCAGCGCGCGCTTGCAGCGTCGTAGTCGGCGGCACACAGTTCACTATTCAAGCGAATATGCGCATTGAGACCATGTTTGTGTGCAGTACCCTTGATGTACTCCAGAATTTGAGGTTGTTCCGACCACTGGTAGTCCCAGTCCGTTTTGGTTTCGAAGGAAAAACTGTACAGCGCCGACGGCACGTCGCACTCCGCACCGGGGTAGTGGTTGTCGCGCCAGGTACCGCCGATGGCATCCGCTTTTTCCAGGATGACAAAATCATCGATGCCGCGCTGCTGAAGCTTGATCGCCAGACAGATGCCGGAAAAGCCGCTGCCGATAATGATGCATTTGTAATGAACTGGAATTTGCACAGCGTAAAATCTCAGCGCGAGTGTTCAATGATATAGCAGCGGAAGTGTATCCTGTCACCGATTCTACAGCGCCAGGACCGTGCGTATCCCTTTGCCCGACTGCAGGTCCTCAAAGGCTTCATTGATCTCCTCCAGCGGCCGCCGACGGGTCACCATCTCCTCCAGCTTTAATTGCTGGCTGTTGTACAGGCTCACCAGTCGCGGAATCTCCAGTAGAGAGTTGCAACTGCCCAACAGACAGCCGCACAATTTTTTCTCGGTACTGCTGAACAACGTGAATGGATTGATTTCGATACCCTGATCGAGTGCCGCCGCGCCAACGCACACGGTGGTGCCGCCGGAGCGGGTGATCGCGATGCCGGTTTCCACCAGTTTGGCAATTCCGGCGGTTTCAAACGCGTAGTCCATTCCGATATTGCCAGTCAGTTCGAGGCAGCGTGCGCCGAGGTCTTCATTGATCGGATCGATAACGTGGGTAGCGCCAAACTGTCGCGCGAGTTCCCTGCGTTCAGCGACCGGATCAGACGCCAGAATGACTGCTGCCCCTGCCAGCCTGGCACCCTGAACTGCGGCAATACCGACGCCACCTAGACCCATAATGACTACCGTGGCACCGGTTTCGACTTTCGCGGTATTGAGTACCGAGCCGATCCCGGTCTGCAACGCGCAGCCCATCAGGCAGGCCAGTTCCAGCGGTATCTCGGGTGATATCTTCACTGCACCGTTAACCTGCGTAATCACATACTCCGCGAAAGCCCCTACGCCAAGCCCCCGGTACACTACGTTGCCATTACGTGAAAGGCCGGTGTTGCCATCGCCCAGGGCTGAGGAATACAGGCTGGTGTTATTCGCGCACAACGTGGTTTCGCCGCGAATACAAAAATAGCAGGTGCCGCAGGGTGGAACCGGTGTGAGTACCACGTGATCGCCCACCTGCAACCGGGTTACTCCCTCGCCAACAGCGTCCACCACGCCGGATGCCTCATGCCCGAGAATCACGTGTCCAAAGGCCGGAATACTGCCGTCGACAACGCTCAGGTCTGAGTGGCATACGCTGCAGAATTTTATCTTCACCCGAACCTCACCGGCGCGGGGATCAATGATTTCCACGTCGTCATAAATGCGAATGGGTTTGCCAATTTCCTCAAATATTGCTGCCTTCATTAGCCTTTTCCTGTGCAGATGGTAGGGAGTTGTCCTTAGAGAAATTTGATCTTTTGCAGATAATTATTCTTGGACCATAATTGCGAGGTGCAGTATAGCCGTGTGCTACAGCGCTGGCAGCGCCGAGAGCCGGAAATTGTGGGGAGTGTCTGATGAGACTATCTATGTTTACCAAAGCCGTGTTTTTGAGGGTGTTGATTGTGGGGCTCGTTGCGGTCTATCTGGGCGGTTGCGTGCAGAGCAAGACCACGCCGGGGTACGCGCGAGCCGGGGACCATATTGTTATCGGGGTTGGCGGCGCAGCGCGCAATGCGGGTGGGACCCCGGCGCTCAAGCCCAGTGACCTGACGATTACGTTGACTGATCACAATGGCCAGCCGTTTAATCTGGAACCGCGCTTCATATTCAAGTCTTACCCTGACTACACTGCCGCCATAAACACCTTTTCGTTTGACGGGACCAACCAGCTGGCAGGATTAGTAGGCATGGTGCCCTACGACGGCGCCTGGTTCGTGGTCGCGCCCCTGACTTATCCGGGTCAGTACAACTCGCCGTTACCATTGGCGACAGGGTCGGCGACAATCTCGGTGAGTTCGCCCAAATTGCTCAATACACTCAGCAACAACGAGGGTAACCTCAATGCAATTCCAATAGAGATAATTGCCGGAACTGCTGCGCAGGATGTTGACTTTATCAAGCAGTTTTCGGGTTATATCAATTCGCCAGCCAGTTTCGTTATTGGGCCAAATACCCTGACAGGCATCAATGACGTCGGCGGTGCGTTCCTGGCAATTAATTATAGCGACGACTCGTTCTTCACCAACGGATTGCTCCCGGTGGTGGTGCCCTCTGCCCACAACCCTTATGTTCAGCTGCACTACAATGTCGTGCCCAACGGCAATGGCACGGGTACGATTTATGTCACGCTGCTCAATCCCGGCGGTTTCAGGACAGTAGCAACTGCAACGCCTAGCTCCTCGTACTTGACCGACCTGACGGTCAGGATGAACTACTTCTCCAGCGGCACACCGGCGCAGGCCAAAACCCGGTTCAGTGTGGATACCTTTAAAAGTTATTACTTCGACCTGAATGGCGACGCTATTGGCAGCATCTACCCGGTGCTTACCCATGCGGCCGATTTGTGAGATGCCCTGATGGACGGCATTCACAGGACTCCGTTTGTACGGCGTTAAAAGTTAATCTGCTTCAGGCTCTTCTGCAGTATCAATAGCAGGTCGGCCATTGTGATCATACCGTTTGGCGCCGGATTGCCAGAGATCAATGGAGCAACATCTGCCCGCGTAATCTGCGCGGCATTGGGTGCCAGTAAGCCAAGGATTATCTGGTCGGCGAGCAGGACATCCGCAGCGTCGACTTTGCAGTCGAACGAGATGTCGCCGTCCGGTGGTGGAACCGGGCCATAAATATTCCTCACAGCGTTGACATCATCTGCCGTCAGAACGCGATTCACATGCGTGTAGTCGCAGGTCGAGCCGTCGAATACCTGCGACTGGTAGCCGCACATTACGCCGGTCGCTACCGCTGAATGTCCGATACCCAGGGTATGCCCCAACTCGTGTAACAACAGCCCTTCAATGTCGTTCAGGTAGAGGTTGTTCGGGCCTGTTTGCAGCGGCGCACCCTCGCTGCCAGGGTCGATATTGAAATTGTTCAGATTGTTGAAGGCGACGTCGCCAGCCAGTGCATCCGGAAAATCGATGTCGTTTCCGGGCGGACCAAATCCTGCGGCACCGGCAAAGTCTCCTGCACCGAAGTTAAACGCACCGATACGGATGTCCGGGTAAGTGACGGTGCCGAAGTTGCCACCCTGGTCGGCAACCTTTACGAACTGCACGTTTGCGGTGGCAGCCCAGGTGTTGAATGCGCGCTGCACAGCGGCATCGAATGCCCCCGCACCATGGACGCTGTCGATTTTGACGCGCAGATCAGTCGCGCCACCCGTGCCTAATGTATTGGTCCCGCTCCACGCAGACGGCGCCGCCGGGCCGAGGGCGACACCCGGGGCCATGAAGCTCCAGGTAATGACCGCACTGTCAGGCCAGACCGGATTGTCCCATTTGCTGCCCCAGCCTTTGCCGTACACGCTGCAGGCTAAACTGCTCGGCGGCAGCCATAGCAAAATAAAAATTGCTATCAGTGCCCGACGGGTAAAACGGGTGAGTCGGTAGAGTCTGGCGCGCACGGTTTGGCCCCCCATATTCAGCATTGCTGCAGTATAGACGAAACCGAAATCGCGCACTAAAAACCGTTTGGCATATCGGCATGTTGCTATCATTCGCGCGCGTCTATGCCCCAGCGCCGCTGCAGGTCTATACGGTACTGCGCCCTGCGGCACTGGCACCTGCGAGCCGACCGAAAAAGGTTGCATCGCCAATACTCATACCACTGGAGTATCCGGCTGCACAGCGCGGTAATCCCGCGCTGTTACGTCCCGCCGCGTACAGGCCCGGAATAATGTCCTTGGACGCTGTAAGCACTTCGCCGGTAGGCAGGGTGTCCAGGCCGCCGAACGTCATCGTTGCGAAGATTGCGCCGTTGCCCGGTGTCAGATCGAAAGCGGCGTACGGTGGCTGATCCAGCGGGCTCAGGTATTTGGCCTGCTTGTGGCACAGCGGGTCCTGCCCCTGCGCGGCGAAGGTGTTGTACTGCGACAGCGTGTTTGTCAGGGCTGCTGTAGAAAGTTGTAATTCCTGCGCCAGCTCATCGATGGTCTCACCTGTTGCTGCCACCGGATAACCTCCCATCGGGGGCCGCTGCAATACGTCGAAATGGCGGCTGTCGATAATCAGGTAATAGCGGCCTTCGGGTCGATCGAGAATCGCACTGCCCAGGCGACCGTGGTAAACGTCTTCATTGATAAAGCGATTTCCGCTTTCATCCACGATGATGGATTCGAGAAACTGGCCGGGTGGGTAGAAGGGCGTGCAGATGAATCCTTCATGCATGTTGATCGCCGCAGCGCCCATGCCAAGACCAAGGCGAATACCGTCGCCGGTGTCGTTGGGGTTGCCGTTGGGGTAGTTGCCGTGAGCCAGGCGCGGGGCATAGGCGTCAACCATGTCGCGGTTCATGATGAAACCGCCGGCGGCCAGAATGACCCCGCGACGCGCCCTGAAGCAGACCTCCTGCATGTCGATTCGGGCACTGATGCCTGTCACCTGTGCGCCTTGCCGGATCAAAGCCAGTGCCCGGGCATCGCACAGGATCTGTACACCTTTTTTCCGCGCGCTGTGCAACAGATGGTGCATCAGCGGAATGCCACCATGATCGCCCTTGATTTGCGGCTTGTGTCCGCGCGGCGCAGGCTTGGCATAGTTGATGTAGGGCCAGGCCTCCTCATTGCCGGTAATCATCAGCGCCGCTTCATTGGGCGTGTTGGTGTGTTTCCCCGGATAGTATTCCGGTTTGAACACAACGCCCTGGCGTGTCAGCCAGGCGTAGTGTTCCAGCGTGCGATCGCAGTACAAGCGGACTTTACCGGCGTCGGCATCCGGTCCACAGGCCTGTAAAAGGTACTTGTACATGTCCTCTATATCGTCATCAAAACCGCAGGCCTTTTGTGTCGGCGTGCCTCCGCCCATATAAATAAGCCCACCGGCCATAGCCGTTGACCCTCCCGCTTCGCTGGCCGCTTCCAGTACCAGGACGTTGGCGCCGGCGTCAGCTGCTTCGATGGCTGCACAGATTCCGGCTCCGCCGCCGCCGACGATCAACACATCGGTTTCGGTGTGCCAGCTCTTCACGCTGTCGCTGTCCAGCGGCGGCAGCGGGGCTACGCGGTCTTTCATTCTGTAGGTTCCTGAGTTGAGTGTGGCCGAGGGCCGAACCCCCGGAATATCCTGTAGTAATCGGATTTAGTGCCGGGAAGATCATAACAAGAATCAGCCGGCTGTTTATTGCAAGCAGGGGCCGTCCCGATTGCGTCATCCCAGTATACTCAGAGAGTACTCTGAGAGTTGGAAACGTGTGTTGAGGGACATCGGCGCAACCGGTATCCTGAGCCAGGCATAAAACACGGCATGATGAGGTAGGTGGATGTACAGCGAGCTAAAGAGCACCTGGGACGAGCTGACCGGCCCCGGACAATTGTTTGAAATCGAAACGCTCCAGGTACGCGGCTCTCCTATGCGCAGCTACAAGCATGCGCCCGCTTCACTGCGCGATATCTGGCTCGGCACTGCCGCGCATCAGGATCGCGAATACCTGATCTTCGAGCAGGAACGCTGTACCTATGCGCAGGCACACGTATTCACCGCTTCCATCGCCAACTGGCTGGTCCAGCAGGGCGTGCAGCCCGGCGACCGCGTGGCCATCGCGATGCGCAATTATCCGGAGTGGATGCTCTCTTACTGGGCAGTGGTGTCGATGGGCGCTGTTGCTGTGGGTATGAACGCCTGGTGGGTGGCCGACGAAATGCAGTTCGCATTGCAGGATTCCGCTCCCAAGGTGTTGATTTGTGACAAGGAGCGCCTGCTGCGGTTTAACGAGATTCAGGCCGACTTCCCGCAGTTGGTGGTAGCCGCAGTGAGGCTGAGGGAGCCGGCGGCACCCAACGTGGTGGACTGGGTTGAGGTGATCAATACCGAGGCGGTCATGCCAGAAGTCGTTATCGATCCTGACGATGACGCCTGTATTTTTTACACTTCGGGTACCACGGGCAAGCCCAAAGGCGCGCAGTTGACGCACCGCGGCTGTGTTGCGAACCTGATGAATATCGGTTTTAGCCGGGCACTGCAAAGTATGGCATTGTCGCGTGCCGGGGTGAAACCAAAGGGTGAGATGGCAGCGGACGAAGTGAATGTCGCGCTGGTGGCCACACCGCTATTTCATGTGACGGGCAACAACTGTGTCGCACAGGGCATCGCTGCCGTGGGTGGCAAGCTGATCCACATGTATAAATGGGACGCTGGCGAAGCACTGCGCATCATCGAGGAGGAAAAGGTAACGACCTTCAGTGCCGTACCGATGATGTCGCGCGAAATGCTGATACACCCGGATTTTGCCACCCGCGATACTTCCAGCCTCAAGTCGATGGGCGGTGGCGGTGCCGCAGTACAACCCGATTTGACGAAAAAAGTACACGCAAGCATGAAGAATGCCGCACCCAATGCCGGTTATGGCATGACCGAAACCTGCGGGATTATTTCCGCGTTGTCCGGCAGCTACCTCGTAGATCGTCCTACCAGTGTCGGTCGCGCAATGCCAACGTTCGAGGCCAAGTGCGTCGACGGCGCGGGGAACACCGTTGCCACCGGTCAGCCTGGTGAACTCTGGGTGCGTGGCGCATGTGTGATCAAAGGCTACCTGAATCGACCCGAGGCAACCGCCGAAACTATCACCGACGGCTGGCTGCATACCGGCGATATCGCCTACATGGATGAGGACGAATTTATCTATTTGGTGGATCGCGCAAAAGAGATGGTATTGCGCGGCGGCGAAAACGTGTACTGCGCCGAAGTTGAAAGCGCCATCTTCGCTCATGAGTCGGTCTCTGAATGTGTGGTGTTCGGTGTGGAAGATGAGCGTCTGGGCGAGGAGGTCGGTGCAGCTATTCTTCCCAAGGAAGGTGAAACTGTCGACGTTGCCCGGTTGCGTGACTACCTGGGGGAAAAACTATCGTCCTACAAAATCCCGCGTTATATCTGGTTGGTGGAAAAGCCGCTGCCGCGCAATGCCAACGGCAAATTCGTCAAGCGAGAGGTGCGTGAAATGCTGTCGCTGGCTGACGCACAGTAGCGTCAATATCTGATCGGGTTCCTACTCGATAGTATCGGGCAGGAACCGGATCGCGCACCGCCTTACCTGACCACCGAGAACTGATTTACGACTTACCACCCACCAGTTGACTGCTACACTCCAGCCGCCTTTGCTGCATTCAGGTTGGTCGCGACAGAATTGCGCGCCAGATCCAGCCAGTCGACATGCAGCAGCGTACTCAGTGGCTGGGCGACCGAAGCCAGCTCGTCCAGCGCCAGATGCAATTGCTGTTGCACCGCTGCGACTGCCAGCGATACCTGTTCGTGCGAGGCCGCCCCGCGGCAACTCGGCGCGCCGCAGCAGCAGGCAAAATCCTCACTGGGACGCATGTATAGCGTGGCGTAATCATTGGTCAGCTGCTCGCCGGGCTCGATGTCGCGCAAGGCGACCTCAAACCAGAATTCACTGCCGCCGCAGTTGGGTTCGCAGGAGTGGTTCAGGTAGCGCCCGATGTCCCAGCACAGCACGCGATGCCCGCGACCGTCGTGGAAGGTCCAGCGGTCGATCAGGTGGTCGTAGCAGGGAGGCAGGGCGTTCAGTTGTGAGCCGCTAAAGGGCCTGTCGAGTTCATCCAGCACCCAGGTAATGGTGCCACGCGGTATAAAGCGCGTCGCAATGACACCGCTGCCGACAACCCCATCGATAGTAACCAGCCGGGTATCAGGATGGATCACGGCGCACCGTGCCCGGATGCATGCAGCACCTCTTCGGGCACATCGACAATGTGAAAATCGCGCGAGGAGGGCACCCAGGCCGCGCGACCGGCTTGCATTGCTTCCATCAGCGGCAGATCGCGCGGACCGAGCTTGGCGTAAGTCAGCAGTGGTTGCGGCACGGTGTGCGCAAGGGCGAACGCAGTCTGGGTCTGCTCGTCCCAGCGTTCGAAATAGCGGGCGGAGTCGTCGCGACGGATGGTGCCGCGACAGCTGGGTGCGCCACAGTAACAGGTCATCGGTGTCAGCAGGTTCAGGGTGCCGTATTCGCAGGTGAGCTCTTCCCCTGCTGCGACATCGCGGATCGCTACTTCAAAAGCGTCGCCGACGCCGCGACTGGTCGGCTCACAGCTGTGGTTCATGTAGCGCCCAAAATCCCAGCAGAAGACGAAGTTGCCGTCCGCCGCCTGGTAGGCGTACTTGTCGACAATGGTACGCAGCTGCGGTTGCAGTGCGCCCACTTCAGCCGGGGTGAGAATGCGATCGAAGAAATCCAGGACCCACAGAAAGGTACCGCGTGGAATGTCCTGGGTGGCGAAAACACCGTACCCCACTTCCGGGGAAATAAACCTTAACTCGCTGTTTGGATGGATCACTTGCCCACTCCCGATGGTTGAATAATTCCGGTCTTTGTATCGGGTAACAGGGGCGAAGTATATGCATTGATTCTGGCATTAATAACGCGTTTGGCGTGCAGCGAACCACTTGTCGGTTTGCTTGTTCTGGGTGATTATTGAATGCCCTCAAGACAGCCTTCAGACACAGACCTGCAAGGGTTCAATGCGGCGTGAAGTCGCGTCTTGTGGGATTGTTAGGCGCTGCGTTTTACGATGTCAAACGCGTCCCAGTCGGGTGATGACATGGCTTGTACAAAGCGCGAATAACTCCACGGCCAGCTGCTGGGCACACCGTCTTTTCCCTGATACCAACTGGTGCACCCGCCGGTGTACCAGACGGTTTGCTTGGCGGCGACCCCCCGTTCTGTTTCAAACGCGTGCATCGCTTCATAGTGTGGTGAAATCTCATTGCAATCGTCGCTACATACCTTGTCGATGAGTTGCGCAATGTAGTGCCACTGGTGCTCGGCAATATCGATCAGGGAGAAATTGCCGACCGGGCCGTTGGGTCCGTTGAGCATGAAAAAGTTGGGGAATTCCGGCAGCGTGATCGCCAGATAGGCGACGGGACCCTCAGCCCATAATGATTCCAGATCCGCGCCATTGCGCCCTTTGAATACCATGGGGCGCATAAACGTATCGGCGTGATATCCGGTCGCATACACGATGATATCGACCTCGTGCAGTTGGCCGTCACGGGTGCGGATACCGTTTTCCTCTATCCTCTCAATAGCGTCAGTCACCAGTGCGGCATTCGGGTGCTGTATCGCCTGATAATAATCGGGGGAGAAAATCAATCGCTTGCACAGCACTGCGTGGTCAGGTCGCAGTTTTTCGCGCAGCACGGGGTCGGTGACACTCTGTTCGAGATTGGCCAGGCAGGCCGCTCCCATTTGCTTTGCACCTTCAGACTCCTTGTC
This sequence comes from Halioglobus sp., assembly GCA_041396025.1. GTDB lineage: Bacteria > Pseudomonadota > Gammaproteobacteria > Pseudomonadales > Halieaceae > Marimicrobium. The sequence goes on from JAWKZL010000002.1 coordinate 190,343, forward strand.
GAGAATCGCCATGGTGTAGAGTTCGACTGCGGCATTGTACTGCTCGAAATTCATGGCTTCCTTCAGCACTTCGGGGTCGTGAAATGCCGCGCGCTCCTCGTCACTGAAATAGCCGTTCTCTACCGGCATGATCCACTGCGGCGTGCGCACATAGTGTTCTATCAATGCGGCGCGACCGGCGAGCGCAGAGATGATCTGCACACCGGTAGAGCCGTTGCCGATAACAGCAATGCGTTTACCCTCCAGTGGCACGCTGTGGTCCCAGCGCGCACTGTGAAAGGCCGCGCCCTTGAACGAGTCCATGGCTGCAATATTTGGCATCTGCGGTTTGTGCAGTACACCGGTGGCGGCGATTAAAATATCCGCGGTGTCGCGGTCACCGTCGCGAAACTCCAGTTCCCAGCGCCCGTCGATGAACTGTGCGCTGGTGGCCTCCTTATTAAAGTGCAGGAATTTATCCACGCCGTATTTGCTTACAGTGCGCTCGAAATAGCGTTGGATTTCAGCACCCGGTGGCAGGTGTCGCGTCCAGTCGGGATTGCGCTCAAAGGTGTAGGTGTAGTGATGTGAGGGTACGTCGCAGGTAAGCCCGGGATAGGTGTTCTCCCGCCAGGTGCCGCCGATACGGTCCGCCTTCTCATAGATGGCGATGTCGGTAAATCCCGCTTCCTGCAGCTTGATGCCCGCCAGAATACCTGCCATGCCTGCGCCGAGGACGACCACCCGTTTGTCGCGCTGTGCCATACCGTTTACCCATTTATAGTATTGAGGTGGCCCAGCATAAGCGTGAGTGACCCAACATTAAGGATCAAATATGCTCAATTATGAGTACAATAATATCCATAATCACTTAAGCTACAGGCGCTCATCCGAGCCGGCAAGATATCAACAGGAGGCATACGTGGGTGATCGACAGGGTGAGGACGCGCTTGCGCCACTGCACGCGACCTTCGAACCGCTGGTGGCGTTGCTGCAGCAGGAATTGACCGCAGCCGGGATTGCCTATCCGCGCCCGCGCACCCGCTCTGCTGCGCAGTTCACGCGCTACTATCTGGAAGTTGTGCAGTTGCTGGAAGCCCACGTCGCAGCGAGTGACGACCATGAGCCCATGTCGCGGACAGATGTCGAGCTGATGTGCCGGTGTGCTTTAACTGCAGGCACGCTGGCAGACGCCATCGCACTGTGCGTGCAGTGCTGTGAGGCAATCTACCCACGCGCCGGACAACCCGCACTGCGACAGAAAGGTGACGTCGCCATCTTTACTTTCAATTCACTGCGCCGCGCAACGACCAGCGCTGCCAGTCTGGTGGATGTCACCGGTCTGATTGCATTTCACCAGCTGTTCCAGTGGCTGGTGGGCATTGATATCCCGCTGCATCAGGTGGGTATTGGCCCGATAGCCCGTGAGGATGTGTTGGCATTTCTTAAATTGTTTCGCGCGCCGGTGCTGGCTGGAGGTGACAGTTATACTTTGCGCTTCAGCGCGGGAGCCCTGGCACTGCCGGTAGTGCGCACCAGCGCGGATTTTACGCCGTTCTTTGCGGTGTTTCCCTGCGGTGTGTTTGAATTCACCGGCAGTGGCCTGCCCGAGCAAGTGCTGGCATTACTGCACGCCAGTGTGCGCCAGGGTGCAGGACTGCCTAATCAGCAAGCGCTGGCGCGCAGCCTCGATATACCGCTCTCTACATTCAGGCGTCGTCTTGCCAGCGAAGGTGCGTCGTATCGGCAGTTGCGGGAAGAGTGCCTGCGCCTCAGTGCGCAGGCGTTGTTGCACAAAGACGCATTGTCGATCAATGCGATTGCCGCACAACTGGGTTTCAGCGATGCACCGGCGTTTCGCCGCGCGTTCCGACAGTGGCATGGGGTGTCACCCAGTGCCTGGCGAAGAGCCGCGACGCGGTCCTGATCAAGAGCGCTTCGGCCTGCGTTGGTTTGCCATCCCCAGTCCGGCGAGCCCCAGACTGAGCAGGGCCAGCGTGGCAGGTACAGGAACATCTGACGGCGGTGTCTGCGCGGTATACGTGACCAGGGTTCTTACCGGATCGTTATCGACCGACGCACTCGGCCTAAGAGATATTGTGGAACCTGTCCGCACACGCCAGGACTGTGTCACGGTGGAATAGTTGGTGATGTTTTCGTCCGCAAGCGCAGGAAAACCCGCGCTGCTATCCGCTTGATCCGGATTAAAAAGTACGCACTGTTCGATGCTCGTACAGCCGGCGATGTTGTCAGGGGTCACGCCACCGATACTGTTAAGCGCGGCCACCATCGCAGCGCTCACTGCCTCGGCTTCGAGCAGACGCTGCGCATCAAAGGTCACGCTGGCATACACGTCGCCAACGGTGCCGTCACCGAAATGGATGTCGTACAGGCCATAGCCAGTCACTTCGACACTGCTCAGTAGCGAACCGTCTGCGGACAGCATGGGCATCGCAACCAGCGTTTGTGATGTCGCGGCAAGAACCAGAAGTGCTGCCAGCTTTCGCATTACATTCATACCTATTACCTTATGAAATTCGGGGCGGAAGTGTCCGTTATTGGACGGGCTATAGAAAGCAAGTTTTGTGCCAGACAGGTAAAATCAGTGCTTTAGCAAGCGCGTGCTCTGGCGTGGAACTGGCAGTGTTAAAAAGCTGACGCTGATTGACCGGCGCTAAGTCGCACTCGGACGCAGCCGCGATCCGGCTGCGCCCGAGTGATGTTCAGGACCGCATCAATTGTTTCGTGCGCCGGTGCTGGCTGGAGGTGACAGTTATACTTTGCGCTTCAGCGCGGGAGCCCTGGCACTGCCAGTAGTGCGCACCAGCGCGGATTTTACGCCGTTCTTTGCGGTGTTTCCCTGCGGCGTGTTTGAATTCACCGGCAGTGGCCTGCCAGAGCAAGTGCTGGCATTACTGCACGCCAGTGTGCGCCAGGGTGCAGGACTGCCTAACCAGCAAGCGCTGGCGCGCAGCCTCGATATACCGCTCTCTACATTCAGGCGTCGTCTTGCCAGCGAAGGTGCGTCGTATCGGCAGTTGCGGGAAGAGTGCCTGCGCCTCAGTGCGCAGGAGTTGCTGCACAAAGACGCATTGTCGATCAATGCGATTGCCGCACAACTGGGTTTCAGCGATGCACCGGCGTTTCGCCGCGTTCCGACAGTGGCATGGGGTGTCACCCAGTGCCTGGCGAAAGGGCGCGACGCGGTCCTGATCAAGAGCGCTTCGGCCTGCGTTGGTTTGCCATCCCCAGTCCGGCGAGCCCCAGACTGAGCAGGGCCAGCGTGGCAGGTACAGGAACATCTGACGGCGGTGTCTGCGCGGTATACGTGACCAGGGTTCTTACCGGATCGTTATCGACCGACGCACTCGGCCTAAGAGATATTGTGGAACCTGTCCGCACACGCCAGGACTGTGTCACGGTGGAATAGTTGGTGATGTTTTCGTCCGCAAGCGCAGGAAAACCCGCGCTGCTATCCGCTTGATCCGGATTAAAAGTACGCACTGTTCGATGCTCGTACAGCCGGCGATGTTGTCGGGGTCACGCCACCGATACTGTTAAGCGCGGCCACCATCGCAGCGCTCACTGCCTCGGCTTCGAGCAGACGCTGCGCATCAAAGGTCACGCTGGCATACACGTCGCCAACGGTGCCGTCACCGAAATGGATGTCGTACAGGCCATAGCCAGTCACTTCGACACTGCTCAGTAGCGAACCGTCTGCGGACAGCATGGGCATCGCAACCAGCGTTTGTGATGTCGCGGCAAGAACCAGAAGTGCTGCCAGCTTTCGCATTACATTCATACCTATTACCTTATGAAATTCGGGGCGGGAAGTGTCCGTTATTGGACGGGCTATAGGAAAGCAAGTTTTGTGCCAGACAGGTAAAATCAGTGCTTTAGCAAGCGCGTGCTCTGGCGTGGAACTGGCAGTGTTAAAAAGCTGACGCTGATTGACCGGCGCTAAGTCGCACTCGGACGCAGCCGCGATCCGGCTGCGCCCGAGTGATGTTCAGGACCGCATCAATTGTTTCGTGCGCCGGTGCTGGCTGGAGGTGACAGTTATACTTTGCGCTTCAGCGCGGGAGCCCTGGCACTGCCAGTAGTGCGCACCAGCGCGGATTTTACGCCGTTCTTTGCGGTGTTTCCTGCGGCGTGTTTGAATTCACCGGCAGTGGCCTGCCCGAGCAAGTGCTGGCATTACTGCACGCCAGTGTGCGCCAGGGTGCAGGACTGCCTAATCAGCAAGCGCTGGCGCGCAGCCTCGATATACCGCTCTCTACATTCAGGCGTCGTCTTGCCAGCGAAGGTGCGTCGTATCGGCAGTTGCGGGAAGAGTGCCTGCGCCTCAGTGCGCAGGAGTTGCTGCACAAAGACGCATTGTCGATCAATGCGATTGCCGCACAACTGGGTTTCAGCGATGCACCGGCATTTCGCCGTGCGTTCCGTCAGTGGACAGGGGTATCGCCCAGTGCCTGGCGAAATTCCGCGCTGCGGTTTTAATCGTTAGCGCATCAGTCTATGATAATTCCGCCATAACAATTTTCGGGGAACGCTGCATGCTCGGATTCGAACTCGACCTTTGGGACTACCTGACTTTCCTCGCTGTGCTGGTACTGCTTGTCGGCCTGGTAGCGGGTTTGGTGATCATGGCCGGATTGCCCGGCAAGATCGCGATCTCGCGCAACCACCCGGACGCAGAAGCGGTAAAAATGATGGGCTGGGCCGGATTTCTCGCCGTCGTGCCGTGGATACAAGCGTTTATCTGGGCCTTCAAACCGACCGATATTATCGATATTCGCCGGTTTCCCGCAGAGGAGCGCGAGAGCATCGCGAAGGAAATTGCGCGCCTGCGCGGTGAGGAACCGCCGACTGTACCTGCCGATAAATCAGCAGACTGATAACGGAGATTTAATCGCATGGCTGCAGCACTGCTGATCTGCATTTTCTACGCGGCCCTTGTTTGGCTGGTATTTTTTAAATTCAAGTGGATCAAGTTTTCCATTCCGTGGGCGGTGGTATCGCTCTGGGTGGGATTGCATCTGCTGCTGGTGTTTATGGTTGGCATGCGCTTTATGACCCCAAGCAGCAGTACCGCGACCATTGTGCAGTACACCATTCAACTGGTGCCTCGGCTGCCTGAGCCGACGTTAGTGACTGACGTCCTCGTGGAGCAGAATCAGCCGGTAAAGAAGGGTCAGCCGCTGATTCGCTTCGACCGTCGTCCCTATGAATACAAAGTTCGGCAAATGCAGGCGATGTTGGCCAGGGCGAAACAGAACGTCCAGGTGCTGCAGGCAGACGTCACGGTGGCCGAGCAAAAAATTGTGCAGGCACAGGCGCAGCTGGATTACGACCTGTACGGCGAAAAACTCGCTTCCGGCCTTGCAGGACAGGGCGCCGGTTCTGAAGAGGATTTACAACGCGCTAACGCGCAGGCAAAAGTCGGGCAGGCATCCTTGCAGGAAGCGCGCGCCGAGTTGGTGGCGGCGCAGGCCAAGTACGACTCGCAGATAGATGGCGTCAACACCGAAGTTGCCGAGGCGCAGGCCAAGCTTGATCAGGCTCTTTACTATCTGGAAAACACCACTATCGTTGCACCTGAAGACGGTCGCATCATGAACCTGCAGGTACGGCCCGGCATGGTATCGGGTATCGTGCGCTTTGGTGCGATTGCCTCCTTTATCTGCGATGAGGATCGCTATCTGCTCGCCACCTACAACCAGGAGAACCTGAAGTACGTCAAAGTAGGACAGGAAGTGGAGGTGGCGCTCGACCTCTATCCAGGCCAGATTTTCAAGGCGACGGTCAACGATATCTGGAAGGGTAGCGGCGCAGGGCAGTTCCTGCCCAGTGGCACTATGTCGATATTCAACCCACCACCCCCGCAGGCACCTCAGGGCCAGTTCGCGGTAAAAATTGTTTTCGACGGGCCGGATCAGTCACTGTTCCCGATTGGCGGACAGGGCGAGGCTGCGATCTACACCGAGCACACCAGTTTCGCGTATCTGCGACGCATCGCGATTCGCATCAGTTCCTGGGGTAACTGGCTGTATCCACTGGATATCTAGAACAGGACGTGGCGGGATGAGGGCAGGTCAGTACAGCGGGAGCTTAATCATCCGGGCAGCAGCCGGGCTAACTTTGCTGTTGCTCGCACTGTGCTTTTCCGGCTGCTCCCTCACCCCGGCCCCGGAGCGTTCAGAAGTGCTGCAGCGCGCGCTGCCAACCACGGTGATACCTGACGATTGGCAACAGCCGGGCAGTGTCGCTGGCGAGGTTGGCGACAACTGGCTGGCGAGTTTCAACGATCCGCAACTGCTATCCCTGATCGCCGAGGCATTGGCTAACAACCCGGACTTGCGTCAAGCGGCGAGCAATGTGTTGATCGTCGCGCAGAGCATTAATCTTGCCGAGGCACCCCTGCTGCCGCAGATCGGCGGCGCGCTGGGGGAAACCAGAACGCGCGACTTCGATGAGTCCAATACCAATAGCGCGGAACAGGCCAATATCGTCCTCGCGTGGGAGCTGGATATATGGGGGCGTCTGCGCGCACAGAAATCCGCAGCGCAAGCCAACTACGCTGCGGCCTCACTGCAATACGCTTTCGCGCGACAATCACTCGCCGCGACAACCGCCAGAAGTTGGTTCTCCGCTGTGCAGGCTGCTCGACTGCTGGCGCTGTCGCAAGAATCTGAAGCGCTCTATGCGAAACTGTTGCACCTCAGCGACACGCGCAATCGCGCCGGCAAAGTCTCCGAATTTGATGTGATACAGGCACAGGCTTCACTGGATTTAGCCCAGGCCTCGCTGCAGGATGCGCGCAATAATCTGGCTATCGCCAAACGTAATCTGGAATTGTTGTTGGGTCGCTATCCAGCGGCTGAAATTGCGGTGGCAGCACAATCGTCCGCACTTCCCCCACCGGTTGCCGACTTCGCACCGATGACGTTGCTTGAGCGGCGTCCGGACGTGGTGGCTGCCGAGCAGCAGGTAAAAAGCGCTTTTCGCGTATTGGAGTCGGATCGACTGGCGCTTTTGCCCGACTTCGCTTTTAAACTGGAGGTGGGCCGCTTCAGTGACAATGTCATTTCACTGCTGGACCTGAACCCTTGGATGGGGCATGCCGCCATTGGCATGCAGATTCCGATTTATCAGGGGGGCGCACTGCGCGCCCAGATCGCTATCGGAGATGCACAGGAGCAGGCCGCAGTGGCAAACTACGGCGGCGTGGTATTGAGCGCGTTCAATGAGGTTGAAACCGGCATCGGTAACGAACACTACCTCAACAGCAGCCTGGCCTACATTGAGCGTGGCGTGGAATCGTTGGCCAAGGCGGTGCAACTGGCCAATGATCGATACCAAGCGGGCGCCTCAGACATGCAATCTGTACTGCAATTGCAGACCAAAGAGCTGGCATCGAAAGCCGATGCGATTAATCTGCGATATGCGTTGCTGAGCAACCGGGTCAGCCTGTATCTCGCGCTGGGGAGCAGCTTTGACAGCGAACCAATAGTGACTCCCGAACTCTTAGCCGCGCTCAGTGCGCAGCCGTGATGATTAATCAGGGAATGTGCCACCCCAGAAAAAGTGGTGGGAGAGTCAATACAGTTGTTCGCAGCAATAGTCAGTACGCTTACAGCATGGGCATAGTAACCAGCGTTTGTGATGTCGCGGCAAGAACCAGCAGTACTGCCAGCTTTCGTATTGCACTCAGAAGCAGCCGCGATCCGGCTGCGCCCGAGTGATGTTCAGGACCGCATCAGGCGAGATCAAACCGATCCGCATTCATCACCTTGGTCCAGGCAGCGACGAAGTCACGCAGGAATTTTTTCTGCGCATCATCGCTGGCATAAACCTCCGCTATTGCGCGCAATACCGAGTTCGAACCGAAGATGAGGTCGACACGTGTGGCTGTCCACTTCACTTTGCCCGACTTGCGGTCGCGGCCCTCGAACACGGCGTCATCGTGCGCACTCTTGTTCCATGCAGTGCGCATGTCCAGCAGGTTGACGAAGAAGTCGTTGCTGAGTGTCTGCCTGCGTTTGGTGAGTACGCCGTGTTTCGACTTGCCGACATTGGTATTCAATACCCGCAAGCCACCGATTAACACTGTCATTTCCGGCGCAGTCAGCGTCAGCAGCTGCGCTTTATCCACCAACAGTTCCTCAGCCGGTACGCTGTACTTCGCCTTCGTGTAGTTGCGAAAGCCATCGGCAATCGGCTCCAGCGGTGCGAAGGCTTCAACATCGGTTTGTTCAGCCGTTGCGTCGGTGCGTCCCGGCGCGAACGGCACCTGTACCTCGTGCCCGGCGTTTGCGGCTGCCTTTTCCACCGCGGCACAGCCGCCGAGTACGATCAGGTCGGCAAGCGAAACGTGCTTTTTGCCGGACTGTGCGCTGTTGAATGCCTTTTGTATACCTTCGAGTGCTTTCAGCACTTTTGCCAACTGCCTGGGTTGGTTTACGTCCCAATCTTTCTGCGGTGCCAGACGGATACGCGCACCGTTTGCCCCGCCGCGCATATCGGAGCCGCGAAAGGTAGAGGCGGATGCCCAGGCAGTTGTAACCAGTTCAGAAATCGACAGGCCCGAAGCAAGCAGTGTCTGCTTGAGCGCAGCGATATCCTTCTTGCCGATCAGTTTATGGTCAACTGGGGGTAATGGGTCCTGCCAGATCAATTCCTCTGCCGGTACTTCCGGGCCGAGGTAGCGTGACACAGGCCCCATGTCACGGTGAGTCAGCTTGTACCACGCACGCGCGAACGCATCGGCGAACTCGTCCGGGTGTTCATGGAAATGCTTGGAGATCCTTCTGTACGCCGGATCCTCGCGCATCGCCATATCCGCCGTCGACATTATCGGCGCGTGCCGTTTCTTCGGATCGTGCGCGTCGGGCACGGTATTCTTCGCCGACTTGTCCTTCGGCGTCCACTGTTGCGCGCCGGCGGGGCTTTTCGTCAGTTCCCACTCGTAGCCGAACAGGGTGTCGAAGTAACTGTTGTCCCACTGGGTCGGTGTGGGTGTCCACGCGCCTTCCAGTCCGCTGGAGATGGTGTCCACACCCACGCCGCTGCGCAGGCTGTTTTTCCAGCCGAGGCCCATCTGCTCGATGGGTGCACCTTCGGGTTCGGGTCCGACATACTTCTCGGGACTGCCAGCCCCATGGGTTTTGCCGAAGGTATGGCCACCAGCCGTCAGTGCGACCGTTTCGTAGTCGTTCATCGCCATGCGCGCGAAGGTCTCGCGGATGTCGCGCGCAGATGCAAGTGGATCGGGGTTGCCGTTCGGGCCTTCCGGGTTTACGTAGATCAGGCCCATCTGCACGGCGGCGAGCGGGTTATCCAGTTGTCGGTCGCCCTGGTAGCGCTCGTCACCCAGCCAGTCGCGCTCTGCACCCCAGTTGATATCCTCTTCCGGTTCCCAGATGTCGATGCGGCCGCCGGCGAAACCGAAGGTTTTGAAGCCCATCGACTCCAGCGCACAGTTGCCGGTGAGCACGATGAGATCGGCCCAGGAAATCTTGTTGCCGTACTTCTGTTTGATCGGCCACAGCAGGCGGCGCGCTTTGTCGAGGCTGACGTTATCCGGCCAGCTGTTGAGCGGTGCAAAACGCTGTGCTCCGGAACCGGCACCGCCACGGCCGTCGCCGATGCGGTAGGTGCCCGCGCTGTGCCACGCCATGCGGATGAAGAACGGTCCGTAGTGACCGTAGTCGGCCGGCCACCAGTCCTGCGAGTCGGTCATCAGCGCGTAGAGATCCTTCTTCAGCGCTTTCAGGTTGAGTTTCTTGAATTCCTTGGCGTAGTGAAATTTCTCGCCCAGCGGGTTCCCCTGTGGCGAGTTCTGGTGAAGGATCTTCAGGTTTAACTGGTTGGGCCACCAGTCCTGGTTGGCCGTGCCTGCGTCAGCCATGCGAGTGCGTGAGCCGTGCATTACCGGGCATTTACCTGCAGACCCGACCTGTTTGCTCTTGGCGTTCATATCTCTCTCCGGTGCTGGTCGTGTGATTGGAACCTGTGTGTCGCTGTTCTGACAGTACCTTTATAGCAATTCCCAAAGATAGAAGTAATTTAATTGTCACGATGGGTCTGATAAGAAATATTAATGACTATACAGCGCGATAAATGATTCGCAGTAAGGCACTCAGGGGATGAGTTCTATTGCGCGATGCAGAGGATTAATCAGCACCAGCACGATCAGCAGCGTGCCTGTCACAGTGGCAAATACCAGTTCATTGGCCAGCGGCGACAGCGGTGCATTGAGCAGCGCGAGTATCCGTTGTTCAGTGGCATTGCCGGCGAACGCCAGGCTGCCCGACGGTGCGGCTTGCTGCTGTACGCGCGCGACCCGCAGCAGTGCAGCGGCAACCTTGTCACGCGAAGAATCCGCCGCCGCACGCATGTCGCAGGCCATCTCGCAACACAGTTTAAGGTCATGCAACAACGGCTCAGACCAGCGCCGGGGAAAAGGTGCAATGAGGAAGCGGCCGACCATAATGCGCAGATTATCGTGTCTTTCCCGATGCGCGTGTTCGTGGCGCAGGATGCAGTCAATGTCCTCGCTCGAGCACGCTGACAGCATTCCCGCCGAGATGAAAACTTTGGGTCGGAGTCCGCCGAGTGTAAACGCAATTGGTGCAGTTGTGCCCAGGCGCATAAATTCACCGGTGTCGTCACCCATGTGGTACAGCTGCTGATACAAACGCTGCGCCGGGAGCCATTGCCGAATGACGCAACTGCACAGTCTGTAGGCAGTCCACATCACCAGCAGTGCCATTGGTATGATCGCCAGTGAGGACTGCGGGCCGTGTTGACTGCAGGTATTGGCGTGACAGTGTCCGACCACCAACCATTGCGCCACGTCCGGTGAATAAAGTACGTAGGTGGTGAGCAGCGCCGCGAACAGTGGCAACGTCATCCAAGCGAGCAGCAACAGGCTGGCCTGGGCGGGATCGATGGCTTGTAACCTCCGCCCGATCGATCGGTAGATCAGCGCTGCCAGTGCTCCAAAGCCCAGCCATAACCCCAGCGCAGACATCATCATGGAGGACATCAGCGTGAGCATCACTCATCCTCCATACGTTGCAGTCGTCGCTGTTGCACTAACTCATCCAGTCGCTCCAGCGTGTGCTCGTCGAAGCGATCGGCGAAATCGACGAAGCTGGAAAGAATCGGGTCGAGACTGCCGTTGTGCAGTTGGCGGATAACGCCGCCGAGCAGTTTGCCCAACAGTTCAGAGCGGCCCAGCCTGGCGCGATAGAGATAGGCGTGACTGCGTTTTTCGCGTTGTACCAGCGCCTTGCGATGCAGCCTTTCCAGCGTCGACTGCACGGTGCTCAGGCTGCAGCTATTGGACGGGGGTAAAGCCTGTTGCAAGCGCAGCGCCGATTGGTCGGGCGTCGTCCACAACGCCTTGAGCAGGGACAGCTCCAGTTCGCCCAGTTGGGGTAACGTATTGCTCAGGTGGGGCGGCTTTTTTTGCATCAGCGTATACCGCCTAAACACCGATCGCCGGTCGGTGTTTCACGGCGCCGCCAGCAGCGGGGGGTAATTGGCAAATAATTTCGTAAGACATTGTTATATATAGCTATTTTTGTTGAGTAAACCGTCCCTAATACCTATGCTCTGGCGTGCTCGCGCAGCAACCATAACGCAATACCGCGCGTAGTCAAGCAAGCCGGCGCGCTGTCGCGCGAGCGGCATCCAAAGCTGTCTCACAAGGAGAGTTATAACCCATGTCTGGCCGTGTATTGCAGTCCTGCGTGCTGTTCCTAACGTCTACCATGACCCTGGCAGACGCTGCTACGGAGTTGGAAGAGGTGGAGGTGACCGGGCGACGCATCAACCTGGTGGGGGCGGCAGTGTCCGCCTCGCAGGGTTTGGTAAGCCAGGACGAGATCGCCCTGCGCCCACTGTTGCGCACTGGTGACGTACTGGAGTTGGTACCGGGTATGGTGGTCACGCAACACAGCGGCACCGGCAAGGCCAACCAGTATTTTTTGCGCGGCTTCAATCTGGACCACGGCACCGACTTTGCTACCTGGGTAGACGGTATGCCGGTGAATATGCGCACCCACGGGCACGGGCAGGGTTATACCGACCTTAACTTCGTCATACCGGAGACCATCGATACGCTGGCTTACAAAAAAGGTCCGTACTATGCCGACGTCGGTGATTTCAGCAGCGCCGGCAGCGCAGAAATGACAACGGCGGACCGCTTTCGGGACGGTCTGCTCGAAGGTGGCATCGGGGAGGATAACTTCTATCGCCTGGTATCGCTCGACAGCCTGTCGCTGGCCGACGGCACTGCGTCTTATGCGCTGGAACTCAACCGCTACGACGGGCCATGGAGCGATATTCAGGAAGACGTGAAGAAATTCAACCTGTTGTTGCGGTATGCCCACAGTATCGGCGATGGCGAAGCCAGCGTAAGTATGATGGCGTACGACAACAAGTGGAACAGCCCCGACCAGATTCCTGCACGCGCGGTGGATAACGGTCTGATCGACGCACTGGGCTCCATTGACGACACACTGGGAGGAAAGTCCAGTCGCTACAGTCTGGCCGCGCGCTGGAAGAATTCACGCTGGGATGCGTCAGCGTATGCGGTGCGTTACAAACTGAATTTGTGGTCCAATTTTACCTACTTTCTTGATGACGAAATCAACGGCGACCAGTTTGAGCAAACAGACGATCGCTGGTTGTACGGCGGAAAGTCTGAATATCGGCGGGAACTGTCACTCGCCGGACTCACGACGGTCAACCGTTTCGGCGGTGAGTTTCGCTACGATGATATCGACGAGGTCGGCCTGTACAAAACGCGCGAGCAGACCCGATCGGGGCCGGTGCGCAGTGACCGTGTGCAGCAGTGGAATACGGGCCTGTTTGCAGAGAACCAGATTTCCTGGACAGACCATGTGCGCACCGTTCTGGGTGCACGCTACGACTATTTCGATTTCGATGTGGACAGCCGCATTGTGCAGAATATCAATGGCGTCGATCTCGGCGCCAACAGCGGCACCGAGCACGATGACAAACTGGCCCTTAAAGGCAGCCTGATATACACCTTCAATCCTGAGTGGGAGTCGTACTTTTCAATCGGGCAGGGTTTGCATTCCAATGACGCGCGCGGCACTACCACGACAGTGGATCCTGGAGATGGCAGTGCGGTGACGCCGGTCGACCCACTGGTGGATTCGTTGGGTTATGAAATCGGTTTACGCGGATTCTGGAGCGATCGCCTTAACACCTCCATTGCGCTGTGGCATCTTGAGCTCGATAGCGAGTTGTTGTTTGTCGGCGATGCTGGGAATACCGAGGCCACTCGCGGCTCACAGCGGGAGGGCGTGGAGGTTTCTACTTACTACCGCATCACAGACCAGTGGACGTTCGATCTGGAATACGCCTACACCGATTCGAAGTTTACCGACTATGCGCCCGAAGGTGATCAGATACCCGGCGCCCTGGATCAGGTGGTACAGGCCGGGTTCAGTGCCGAGTTGGGTGACGGTTGGTTCGGCAGCCTGCGCCTGCGCTATTTCGGCGAGCGGCCGCTGATCGAAGACGGCAGTGTGCAGTCAAATGACGCGACGGTGCTGAATCTGCGCGCGGGCTATGCAACGCCGAGGTGGACAGTAAAGGTGGATGTGCTCAATGTGCTGGACAGTGATGATCACGATATCGATTACTACTATGCATCTCGGCTGCCGAATGAGCCCGCCGAGGGCGTGGAAGATATCCACTACCATATTCTTGAGCCGCGTACCGTGAGGGTGTACGCCAGCTATCACTTTTAGGCGTCAGTGCCTAGAAGTGGTAGCGCGGCTATTCGAGGTTGACCGTATGATCTGCTTTGGGAACATCGAGCTGCTGCTCCATCTTCTCTAACGCAGCTGGATTAATATGTGCTTTAAAAGCAGTAGTTGTCGATGCAACCGTGACTGCGACTATCACGCCACTGAACATTACACCAAGCCATGCAATTGCGATGGCAAGTATCTTCGATAGTTTTTTTGAAGGCCGAAAATCACCGTAGCCGACGGTGAAGGCTGTAATGAAGGTCCAGTACACTGAGTTAAATCTGCTCCAGTTTTCATGGCGGCCTACGATTATTCCCAAAATCACGATGGCGGTGCAAAGCGCCAGCAGAATCGGCGAGATGAGGTAAAGGATAGCCAGAAACACTTTTAGAAACGTGAGTGTGAATGCCATGGCCGATACTATCAATGAGTGTCCAAATCGCATTGCGCGTTTGCACGCGGTGGTGCACGCATCGTCTGGTATATGGTGGAAATCAGTTCATCTTGACGATGAAGCTTGCACAGGTAGCCGCTGGCACCTGCTGCAAACATTCTGTCACGCATGGCATCTACCGTGTACATTGAAACACCAATGATCCGTATTTGGGGAAATTCGCGGGTAATCTGAAGGGTCGCTTGTAGTCCATCCAGTCGCGGCATGCTCATATCCATCAGGATCAGATCCGGCCGTAATCTGCGTGCCTGATCGATGGCATCCAACCCATCGACCGCTTCGCCGACGATCTCAAAATCCGGTGCCATGTCGATAATCACTTTTATTGCTTCGCGTGCCAGCGCGTGATCATCTGCTATCAATATGCGAAGCGGGGTTGGATGCTGCTGTGGCATGGGCTCGCTGTATACGATAGCGTCGTGCAGTGACGCGGACAATCGCGGATCTGTACTCAACCCCTTAGAGATCGGAATTGTCAAGCGGGCAGTGGTTCCGCAGCCTGGTTCACTGCGCATGTCCAATCGACCATGGAATGAGATCAGCTGTTCCTGGATGCTCAGCAGGCCATAGGTGCGGGTGTACAGTACATCTACGACATTGAAACCCGCCCCTTGATCGACCACGGCTATCTGCAGTTCCTGGTGGTCCAATGCGATGATAACGCTGGCGTCGTGGACGCCCGAGTGCTTGACCACATTGAACAGCAACTCACGGGTAGCGCGATAGAGCACAGTGCTGAGTTCTGGCGGCAGAGGTGTCATTGGCAGGGAACCGCTGACCTGGATTTTCAGTTTGTAATTGTCCTCCATCCACTTCGCCAGCCATTCAATAGCTGCGACAAGCCCCTGTGCGAAGACTACGGGCGGAGCAAGCTCGATAGTGAGTTCGCGCGTAACATCCAGCGCCTGGTCAAGAATCTCGATCAGTTGCTGGCCATTTTTCTCTATCTCGGCCTTGCTCAGTCCAAGGAGCATTGTCTCCGTCTTGAATTTGGCTGCAACGAGCAACTGCTGATGATTGTCGTGTAATATCCCGGCGATGCGCTTTCGCTCATCATTTTCAGCCTGCGTCAGTTTTTGGGTCAGCGTGCGGAATTGGCTGTTGCGTTGTAGCAGTTCAGCACAGGCGATCTCCAGTTCTTCCGTTCTCTGTGCAACGCGAGTTTCCAATGTCCTGTTCAGTTCTCTCAGGGTTGCCTCCATTCGCTTGCGTTGCGTGATATCGCGAGCGATGGCTTGCTCAAAAGTGTTGTCTCCGACGGTGAATGAGGTCAAGGTAATTTCTGTAATGACGGCTTTGCCATGGCGAGAACGACCATACCATTCATAGATCTGCGGTTCTCCTTTGCGGGCGGCATCGACTTTATTGCGGAAGAACGTACGTGAATCCGTTCCGCAGGGTTGGGTCGGTGGGAAAAACTCAAACGTGGGTTCAGAAAGAACCTGTTCTTGCGGGTAACCGTAAAGCTCAAAATGGCGTTTGTTGCACTCTATGATCTGATAATCCTTGATAATAGTGATGGCGTCGCCGGCAGATTCAAACAGGTTACGGAAACGAATTTCACTGAAGTTCAGGGAATCCTCCATCTGCTTCCTGCTGGTTTTGTCACGGATTATCGATTGTGTGCAGAGTCTCCCGCTGTGCATAAAGGCCGTTAGCGTGACTTCCGTTGCGATGGGGGTGCCGTCGAATCTATTAGCGCTCCATTCGAAGGTCTGAGGCTTTCCCGCCAGGCAGAGCTTTGTCTTTTCGCCGATGTACTCGGAGGAACTCTGTCCATTGGGCTGAAACTCAGGGGATAAACTGAATCCGGATAAACCCAATAATTTCTCTCGGGAAATACCGTAGATTTCCAATGCGCGTTCGTTACAGTCAACGGCTCTATCGCTTTCCAGTATGATGATGCCATCGCCAGCATTCTCAAACAGCGTTTGAAATCGCTTTTCGCTCTCCTGCAATGAGGCACTGAATGCTCTCTTTTGTTTCGTGATGTCCACCAACGTAGCGGCGTAGTAATCCACCTCGCCGCCCCTATTTCTGATAGCAAATGGTTGCAAAATCACGTTAAAACGCTCACCGGTCTTGCGTACAAGTGTCGTTTCAATGCCGGTGACATCGCTGCACGACGCAGCATCAAAAACGGCCCGTAGCTGCTGCCGCGCGTTGGATGGCCAATAGGAGCGTTCAGGGTGGAAGCCTAGAAGCTCCTCTGCCGCAAAGCCTGTCATTCGACATAATGCGGGGTTTACATCCATGTGCAGTCCATTCAGGTTGAGTATGCAAAATGCGGCCTGCATTTGCCTGAAGGACAGCGTTCTTAAACTGTCTATGACACTCGCGTCCGGCCGATCCCATACCTGTGACACAGACTGGCTGTCTGACGTCTCTGTCTGGCAGCCTGACGTGGTTTTGTCGTGGGTCATTTTTATTCTCCAGGTCGGCCGAGAGATCATACTAGCAGGCATTCGATCATCTGCCTTGGATAGCTTCGGCCGCAAGCGGTGTCAGGCGATGCCTGCGTTCTCAGTTGATACTGTAACCCAGCGACCGAATGTTGGAAAAGCACGGTTTTGGGGGTCCACTCCATGGGCGTTTTTCCCCACCCGTTGATTCTGTTGTCTGGCTGATGCCATGCTTGCTGCATTTGCAGTGATGAGGCAAGCTGATCGAATGATGGAAAATAGCCTTTGGTTTCTCATAGTGCACCTGCTGGTTCAGGTGGGTGTAATGCTCCGTGTGTTGCAACGCCCACACCGAGAGCCTGCTTCGCGGCTGGCGTGGTTAGTGGTCGTGGTCGTGGTACCGGTTATCGGCGTATTCGCTTATCTCATGTTGGGTGAGACCAGCATAGGGCGCCGGAATCAAAAGGCGATGCACAGTGCAACGCGCGGTGTGTTGCACCATGAAGGTGAGCGTAAACACGCGGTCGATCCTGGCGACGGGGTTCCCGAGATTTACGCGCATTTATTCCGCGTTGGGCAATCGATCAGCGCCTTCCCTGCGGTATCGGGCAACACGGCGCAACTGATGCCGGATTCATTGGCCACCATCGACAGCATGATTACAGATATAGACGCGGCGCTCCTTCAGGTTGATGTATTGTTTTATATCTGGCTTACCGACACCAGCGGTACGCGTATTGCCGAGGCCCTGCAGCGTGCTGCGAGGCGCGGGGTGGCATGTCGGGTGATGGTCGACGCTCTGGGTTCGCGAGCGCTACTCAACTCCCAGCTGTGGAAAGACATGAGAGCAGCCGGTGTGCTCACGGCGGTCGCTCTCCCGTTGGGTAATGTGTTGTTGCGCCCGCTGCAGGGACGCTTTGATTTGCGCAATCACCGAAAAATTCTGGTGATTGACAGCGTCATTACCTACTGTGGCAGCCAGAATTGTGCCGACGCCGAGTTCAGGGTTAAACCCAAATACGCGCCGTGGGTGGATTGTGTGGTTCGCGTGCAGGGGCCTGTTGCACGACAAAATCAAATTCTTTTCGCAACTGACTGGAGCGTTTACACCGGCGAGAAATCTGCCGACATCATAGATATTGCGCAGGAAAGCACTTGCGAAGGCGAGGAGGGTTTTACTGCACAGGTCATTGCCAGTGGCCCGACCATGCGCCCCTCCGCCATGCCGGAACTGTTTATCTCGTTGATGTTTACCGCGCAGCGCGAGCTGACTATTTCGACGCCTTACTATGTTCCGAACCAGGCGATGCAGGGCGCCTTGTGCGCCGCCGCCTACCGCGGTGTGAAGACTACGCTGATCCTCCCTGCGCGTAATGACTCCAGAGAGGTGGCGGCAGCCAGTCGCAGTTACTATGAGGAATTATTGCAGGCGGGAGTCGATATTCGCGAGTACGTGGGCGGTCTGTTGCACAGCAAGACAGTTACGCTGGACGGGCAGATCAGCCTGATTGGGTCAGCCAATATGGACAGGCGCAGCTTCGAGCTGAACTTTGAAAATAATATTCTGCTACACGACGTTGAGCTGACAGCAGCGCTGCGTGCCCGACAACAACGGTATATCGACAGTGCTGTTCAGGTCACAATGGAAGACGTAAAGAACTGGTCATTGCCCAGGCGATTGTG
This sequence comes from Halioglobus sp., assembly GCA_041396025.1. Lineage (GTDB taxonomy): Bacteria > Pseudomonadota > Gammaproteobacteria > Pseudomonadales > Halieaceae > Marimicrobium. The sequence goes on from JAWKZL010000002.1 coordinate 208,657, forward strand.
GAATAACGCCATCGCGATGCTGGGGCCGATTCTTTAGTTTCGCTGGTATCCAATTTTCTGCGTTTGGTTGCATTTTTTGTAAAAGAGCAATACGCCGATTCCGCTGTTTGCTGTGTCCAAGCCACTGGCGGTTGGAACCCCGCGCCCTTCAGTGGCTTGGACACAGCAAATAGCTACCTAAGTACCACTCGAATACTTCGGTGCAGCCACTCTCGGTCGCTGTTAGCCTCCAAGGGCGTGGGGTTCCAACCGCGTGAGGTTAACAGCGACCGAGAGTGGCGGGATAACACAGAACACTCTTTGCAATATAGCGTGCAAATTGGCAGCTATACTCAAGTCAGGTCTACTGGCGGGCGTACGTCAATCGGTTGATCAGGGTCTGGAGTTTTCTATTTATCAATCACACATTCGGCAGGTAATGTTTATGCACATAAAGCGGTTGGCTGTTGGTATTTTAGTTTCCGGTTTTCTGTTTTCGCCAGGCTCGTTTGCCCAGAGTACGGCAATAGCTTTGGGATCTACCTCAGCGCAGGTGAAGTCCAGCTACGGGCAGCCTCTGCAGGATTTGGGCACGTTTGTAAAATTCCAAAGCTGCCAGAGTGCCAACAGCGACGCCAAGTGGGCTTTTGTTTTTCTGCCACCACTGCCTGACGCCAGCGACTCTGATAAAGCGGCCGGCGGCAAACTTACCGGCATTCAGCGCAATGCGTGCGATACAGAAACGCTCACTGAAGCTGCTGTCAAACAAGAAACGGCAAACATGTTGCCGTCAGATAGCAAGAGCGTTCGGGAATTCATGACCGAAGACGGCAGGAAAGCATGGGAGTTTCAAAGCCAGCTACTTGCCGCTAAATTCTCCGCCGATGATTTCCAGGGTTGTGATGCACAGGGCAATGTGACGCCTGTGGCGCCGGGCACGTTCTCCTATACACTGGCAACCGATGGTTCTTCGTGGTTCATGGGTTTGGGGACGTGCCTATAAGCTGTACCCAGCAAACAGCTGGTACAGTGCCAGTCGAATACTTCGGTGCAGCCATCCTCTGCAGTTGCTTGCCACACAAGGGCGTGGGGTTCCAACCGCGTGTGGCAAGCAACTGCAGAGGATGGCGGGACATATCAGAGCGATGAACGCCTCGTTATCCACTGCCGAAAACCCAGTCACTCTGGCAAACAGGCTGCTGAGCCTTCTTCGCCACTACAACGATCCCGTTAGCACCGAGTATGCCGTGTACAGTGGAGTGCAGAATGTGCAGTGTTGCGTCGAATCCGCAGGCTTCCAGTTGGCCCAGTAGTTCAGGCGCAAACACCGTGTAAACCAGCACACCCTCGCTACGAATGGGGTCTTCGTGAAACCAGGGCTTATACAAGTGTTCAAGTTCGCCGCGGTTGTTGACCAGAGCTCGGGTCTCGTTGGAAAAGCGGTGTTGATAGAACGGCACAGTGAAAATATGGCAACCGTCTGGCTTGAGTATGCGGTAGGTTTCCTTCATCGCTTCTAACGGCGATGGAACGTGCTCCATCACATCGCTGGTTAAAATATAGTCGATGGAATTATCGGCAAAATGCGTCGCCTGAATATCCACATGAAGAACATCATCGCGTATTTCGCCACTGTCCAGACCGGGTGAGATGTACTCACTGGCAATGTAACTATCTCCGAGTCGTTGTCCGAGTTTTTTATGCAGTGCGCGTGTGGATTCGGCGTTCCAGATGACGGTATCCGCGGGTATGTCTTTAACACTGGAGAAATGCGGCACCCGGTTGCGCGTACCCAATACCTGCGACAGCAGCACAGCAGCAATCTGACGCTGCCGATTAACGCTGCGACAATTTATGCAGTACACACTCTCCCTGAAGTTGGCGTTGTTCAGCCAGAAAATAGTCAGGTTGCCGCAAATATTACAGTAGCCGGGAACCCGGCCGATTTTCAACAGAGCACGATCCAGCGCGCTGTCATCTGCATTTCTCGGCCATAGTCTTCCAAGTTGCATTACGCTCGGGTCCTTAAGTCAGTAATGTGTACATCAGCACGCTTGCTAAGATAGCTTGCTGTGATCCGAGCCGGAAGTACTATTTACCCCGCTGTTTGCGGTGCATGAGCCACTGGCGGTTGGAACCCCACGCCCTTAAGTGGCGCGTTCACAGCAACGCGTGCACAGCAAACGGCTGACACTGTGCCAAACGGTAACGGGATGCAGCCACCCATGTCCCCCGACAGCCTCACAAGGGCGTGGGGTATCAACCGCGTGAGGCTGTCGGGGGACATGGGTGGCGGAATACTACGAGAAAAATCAGCGATTACCCAGAGCCGGGTTCACTAGCTAGCCATCAAGCTTCAGGTTATCGTGGGCCGCTTGAGAAATCGTTATCCCACTGTTCAGGAATCCCAGTATGCAAGCCTATCAATCACTGGAAGCCCGCAAAAAGCGCGTATCGGCACTCAATAACGCGATGGGCATTCTGGAGTGGGACCAGCAAACCATGATGCCCGCAGGCGCAGCGCCGGCACGTGCCTCGGTGCTGGCCGAGCTCAGCGTCATGCTGCACGACCTGGAGACCGGCAGCGAGCTGTCTGACCTGATCGATCAGGCTGAGACTGAGGTGGCAGAGCTCGATAACTGGCAGCGTGCCAACCTGCGTGAAATTCGGCACCAGTTTACCCATGCCACTGCAATGCCGTCAGACCTCGTTGAAAAGCTGGTACTGGCGCAATCAGACTCGGGAATGACCTGGCGAGTAGCGCGCCCGGCCAACGATTTCAAAGCGCTTGCCCCTAAACTGGATTACCTGTTCCAGCTTAAACGCGAGGAGGCTGCCATCAAGGCCGAAGTGATGGGGGTGACGCCGTATGAGGCGCTGCTCGATCAGTTTGATCCGGGGCGGCGGGAAGCGCAGGTGGACAGGATTTTCGACGATCTGGAAGGCTTCCTGCCGTCCTTCGTGCGACAGGTAATGGAAAAGCAGTCAAAGCAGCCACAGGCGCTTGTACCACAGGGTCCGTTCCCGATTCCGCGCCAGATTGAACTCAGTCACGAAGTGATGCGTATTTTTGGCTTTCCCTTCGAACGCGGTCGGCTCGATACCGCGCATCATCCTTTCAGTGGTGGCGCCGATGGGGATATCCGCATCACCACACGCTATGACGAAGCCGATTTTATGAAGAGCCTGATGGCGGTCATCCACGAAACCGGCCACGCCTTGTATGAAGACGGTCGCCCTGCGCAGTGGCTGGGGCAGCCGGTGGGTCGCAGTCGTGGTATGACCTTGCACGAGAGCCAGTCGCTGCTGCTGGAAATGCAGGCGGCGCGCTCGACAGAGTTTATCCGCTTCATTACACCCACCCTGAAACGCATTCTGGGTGGTCAGGGGCCTGCCTGGGAGCCAGACAATCTACTGCGCCTGTATCGCCGCGTGGAGCCGGGCCCAATTCGTGTGTTTGCCGACGAGGTGACGTACCCGTTACATGTCATTGTGCGCTACAAACTGGAGAAGGCCATTCTGGCGGATCAGTTGAGCACTGACCAATTGCCGCTCGCCTGGAATGACCTGATGGATAAACTGGTCGGGATAAAGCCCAAGGATGATGCGCAGGGGGTAATGCAGGATGTGCACTGGCCGGAAGGCATCTTCGGCTACTTCCCCACGTATTCTCTCGGCGCAATGGCGTCGGCGCAATTGTTCACCGCTGCGCAACGCGAGAGTCCGCAGGTACTTCCAGCGCTGGCCCAGGGTGACGTCACTGCGCTATTCGCCTGGCTCGATGTCAATATTCGCAGCCAGGGTTGCCTCTACATGCCGGACGAACTGATTGAGAAAGCCACTGGATCAGCGCTGGATACAACGGCGTACAAGGCGAGTATCAGGGCGCGCTACCTCGATTGATGCTCAGCGGTTGCGGAATATTTCCATGCCACCTACGCGCCCGCTAAAAATCGTAGCGTACTTCGATACCCGCCGTGCGGTTGGCGTATTTCGGCACGTACTGAATGTAGCCGTTGGGCAGCAGCGCCGGGCTGTTGGCGTAGATCAATGACGCATAGTTGGTGTCCATCAGGTTCTTCACGAATGCGGTAATGCGATAGCCCTCGCGCTTGCCCGCCAGCACCGCGCGGATATCGACTATGGTATAGGCGTCCTGCCTGGTCTCGTCATCCTGCGAAAATTCATACAGCACTTCATCCTGGGAACGCACGTTGGCGCCGAGTATCAGATCGAACGGTGCTTCCTCAAGGCGGATGGTGTAATCAGTGCTGAGCGTCATTTTCCATCTCGGCGTGTACGGTAACTCGCCCCCGGCGAGATCCTGATAATTATTGGGGCATTCGCCGCGGTATTTCTGTCCGCCGCTACAATTGCCGTTGGGGTAATCATCAATGGTGGCATCGGTGTAGGTGATGCCGCCGCCTATGGACCAGTCATCCAGCGGCTGGGCCAGGAACTCGATTTCCACGCCTTGGGTGGATACTTCGCCCGCATTAGTCAGCACGATGGTGCCCAGTGGCCCGACGTCGAGCGAGGTTTCTGCCTGAAAGTCGTGGTACTCAGAGTAGAAGGCTGCGACGTTAAGTATCAGGCTATTTTCGAACCATCGGGACTTCAACCCGGTTTCCCAGGAATCGCTGGTTTCCGGCTTGACCGAGGTGCCGCCGGTAATCAGGCCGGTATCAAAGGCAGGGCCCTTGTAGCCACTGATATAGCTGGCGTACACCATTGCGTAGTCGTTCACGTCCCACTGCAGGGCTACCTTGGGTGAAAAATCGTCCTCGTCGAGCGAGTCGCTGGCCTCGCCGGGCGGCGGGAAAATGAAACCGTCGCTGCGGTCTGCCGAGGTATCATACGACAGGTCGTCGTAGGTGTAGCGAGCGCCGAGTATCAATAGCCAGTCGCGCCAGAGGTTGAAATTCACCTCGCCAAACAAGGCCGCATTCTTGCTATCGACATTGGTTTTTGATGCCCGGGTAGTGGCCGGCAATAGAGGTTCAAACAGTGCTGTGGTCGTCGTGTTGCTGGTATCGACATGCTGCTCAAAATAGAAGGCGCCGATCACGAAAGAGCCCCAATCGGTGGGCGGCGATGCGATTCGCACTTCCTGTGAGAACTGATTCTGGTCAGTCTCCGGTGGTGACGGAAAGCTGAGCGCGAGCGGGTTAATGGGGGAGTCGTCAAAGTCGACAATACTTTCGCTGGTCCAGTCGCGGTAGGCGGTGATTGAGGTGAGTACATAGTCCTCGACATCCCAGTTCGCAGTGAGGGAATAGCCGCTGCTGCGGATATGCGTGAATGTGCGCTGGTCGTTATTGACGTCCTGATTGTGCTTGGAGGGCACTACCGGTAACTGTTCGTCTAACAGGCGCTGCTGGTCAGGCCCCGGCAAAATGGCGCGCACACTGAGCGCGGTGCAGTCGCAGTCGGATTTGCTGTAATCGCTTGCCAGCATCAGGTCGAGTGTGTCGCTGGCCTGCCACAGGAGTTTGCCGCGCACATTGAAGCTTTCGTTATCGTTGACTTCCTTGCCGTTGTAATAGTTCCTGGAGTAGCCATCGTCTTCGACGCCGAAGCCGGTCACTCGATAGCCGAGAGTGTCGCTGATGGGGCCGGACAGACTGCCATCCAGCCGGTATTCACCATCCTCAATGGCAGTTGCTGCAGCAGTCCCGCTGAATTCCTCGCTCGGGTCCTTGGTAATGATGTGCACAACGCCGCCTGAGGCATTCTTGCCATACAGCGTACCCTGCGGTCCGCGCAGTACTTCGACGCGCGCAATATCCACGAGGTCGAGAAAGGCCATGCCGGAGCGGCCCATCACCACGCCGTCGAGCATGGTTGAAACGCTGGGGTCGACGCCGGGACTGAACGCCTGTGTGCCAATGCCGCGAATATTGAAGGAGGAGGTCGACGGGCCTGAGCTGGCCTGCACATTGAGCGTAGGCAATAGCGTCGCCAGTTCGGCAGCGTTCTTGATTTGCGCCTCGCTCATGGCCTTGCCGGACAGCAGCGATACACCCACCGGCACGTCCTGCAAATTCTGTTCGCGCTTCTGCGCGGTAACCACCAGTTCCTCCAGTATTGGCCTGTCTCCCGTGGTTGGTGTCTGGCCCATTGATGCCAGCGGTAGCAGGCCGACGTAGAGAGTGGTATAAAATAGCGCGATTGATTTGTGCTTATTTCCTTTCATAAGGCGACCTTTTTATTTTTTTAGCTATCGATTCAGGATACCTGTTTAACGCCGTGATGAATATGGCTGGAATACTGTCGCATAATCTCGTCACAAATCCCCACTGCGCTTGCGGTGAAGGGCGCTGCAGTGATTGCATGGCGTAACGAAAATGTCTATTGAGGCGGTAGAGCCTGCAGCGCGCGGAACCGAGTCTTCGATCGGCGTTTTCAGCGCATTATCGATAGGCATAGGCGGCATGGTCGGCGGCGGTATATTCGCGGTGACAGGGCTCACCATCGAGGTTACCCGCGGCGCCGCGCCCATTGCATTCCTGATCGCCGGTATTGTGGCTCTGCTGACCAGCTACTCCTACCTCCGATTGACCCTGTGTTTCCCCAGTGAGGGTGGCACGGTTGAATTCCTGAATCGAGCGTTCGGCACCGGTCTGTTCGCTGGATCTGCCAACATTCTTCTATTGCTCAATTACGTGGTGCTGCTGGCGGTGTATGCCTACGCCTTCGGCAGCTATGGATCGGCTTTTTTTCCGGAGAGTGAACGCGCCTTCTGGCACCACGTTCTGATCAGCGCAGTGATGGTGGGCCTGGTGCTGCTCAACATCTTTGGTGCGAGACTGGTGATCCGCTCCGAAAACATCTTCAACCTGCTGAAGATGGTGTTATTGCTGGCATTCGTTGTAGCCGGATTGTCGACACCCATGGAATGGCAGCGGATGGCGCCGGCGGAGTATGTGTCCAATATGGGCTTGATCGCCGGTGCGATGCTGATTTTTCTTAACTACGAAGGCTTTGAGTTGATTGCCAATGCATCAAAGGATATCGCCAATCCGCAACGCACCTTGCCTATTGCTTACCTTGGCGGCGTGTCGATCGTGATTGTGCTCTACGTATTGATCGCGATGGTGGTGGTCGGGCATCTTGGATTTTCTGAGGTTGCTGCGGTGAGCAATCACGCCCTGTCAGTTGCCGCACAAGACATCATGGGGCGAGCTGGCTTTATAGCCATTGCGATCGCCGCCTTGCTCGCTACCAGCTCGGCCATCAATGCCTCGTTCTATGGTACAGGCCGCCTCACCTACATGATCGCCAAAGGTGGCGAGTTACCGCCGGCAATGGAACGCACCTTTCGCGGCCAACATCTGCTCGGTGCATTGATCACCGCAACGCTGGCACTGGTCGTGGCGAACCTGGTGCCGCTGGAATCGATTGCTACTATGGGCAGTGCCGGGTTTTTACTGATTTTTATGGCGGTAAATATCGCCAACGTCCGTCTGGCAAAGCAGACAGGCGGGCACACCTGGATTTCTGTGCTGGCCGCCATTAGCACGGCGCTCGCGTTGGTGGTGCTGTGTGTGGAGGTTGATGAGAACCCCGCCACGCGCAATCACCTGTGGATTTTGTTGGGTATGGTAGTAGTGTCCGCAGCGATTGAATTGCTTTGGCGACAGTTTCGCACAGTATCGGCTGATGGATCTACTTCGTGACGCTGCGCGCCTGGATCGTGCGAGTCTGCCGTTCAATGCCGGTTGATGACTTTACGGCAACACATTTCCGGTTAACCGAATGCCACTTCCCTTGCGCACATCATGCCGCCAATTACAGGATTAATGCGTGATAAACGTTGACCCTTACCAAAGTCACAGGGTAATTGCGCAATACAAAAAGCGATGGCCAGTGCCCTGCGAAACGCAATACGCAGTGCACAGGACCAGTTGCACACGATAATCGAGGCCATCTCGCCAAGCCAGAACGACTGCGCTACCGCCAGGGGTGCAGTTGCGCAGTAGTACCACAGACAACTTGGGGACTGCCGCCCTATAATCCGCCGCTTCAGTGGGTCGCTCACATCGCCGCGTCGCAGCGGCAGAGGCAAAGGTAGTTGCATGAGGTTCACAGCGCGCCATTTTCTAGCAGTTCTGACGATAGTGATCTCTGTCGTGCAGCCAGCCGCCGCTGCCGGTCAGGTTGCGGTGTCGGTACCCATTCGTCTTGACTACCCGTTACTGCAGCAGTTGTTCAGCAAGCAATTGTTCAATGAACCCAACAACAGCCGGACGCTGCTTAACGATGCCGGCAGCTGTAATCAGACGCTGCTGACCGAACCCCGGTTGAGACCAAAGGATACCAACCTGGAAATTCAGGCCAGGGTCGCAACGCAACTGGGTCTGGGTCTATTTGGCAGGTGTTTTACCCTGATCAACTGGGAGGGCGGCGTCAGTTTCCTGGGGCTGCCGGTGATCAGGTCAGGTGGTACCGCTTTGGGCTTGAAGCCACAGGGTATCTGGCTGACCGGGAGTGACGGTGAGCGCATAACCTCGGGAAGGCTATGGGACTATGCGCAGCAACCCGTGCGCGATCTGTTCAGTAGTTTTACCATCAATCTGTCGCCGTTTACCGCTAGTGTGGGCTCCCTGCTACCGGATCTTCTGCCGCGCCAATCGCAGCAACAGATGCAGGACACCCTGGCGAGTCTAAAGCTGGCTGACCTGCAGGTCACAGATGATACCTTGAAGGCGTCCCTGAACTTTACCGTACAAAGTGTGGCAGATGCGCTGCCGGCCGAGCCGGCACTCAGCCCCGAGGAACTGCAGCAATGGGAAGTGCGTTGGCAAACGATGGACGCACTGCTGGTATTTGCGGTGAAACACTATGCCGCCGCGACCCACCAGGCCGCGCTGCGCAGCACTTTACTTGATATCCTCATCGACAGCCGCTATCAGCTGGTGGCAGCACTGGCAGAGCCGATAGATCCGTCCAACGACCTGGTGCGCACCTGGTTTGTAGAGAGCTGGCAGAAGTTGAGCCCGGTAGTGCGTAACATTGCACTGGAGCAGGAGGGCAAAGAGACCCTCATGTGGATCAGCGTGCTGACTGCCACAGACGCACTTTATGCGCTCGATCAACTGGGCCCCCAGATCGGCTTCGATATTTCCACTGATGGGCTGCGCCGTCTGGCGAGGATGATCAATCGAGGGGTGCAGCCCGAGGAACTGCGTTACGACGAAGCGCTTGATCCGCAGTTGCGGCAACTGTTCGAACAGCAGTTGGAGCGGCGCTCTGCCGTCCCCGCTGCCTGGCATATCAATTTTTCCCTGATCGCGCCTGCCTACGCCGCACAGAATGACCGGCTGGACCTCTGGGTGCCAGCTCCAGAGGAAGTGGATGAGTATCTGACGCTGGTCGCGCAGTTGCTTGATACCAGCTCGAACGCAATGTTGCACAAGTACAAACTCGACAAGGCCTACCACGACCTGTTCAGAAAGCTGGTGCTGGCGACAGCATGGCAGGAGAGTTGTTGGCGCCAGTTTGTGGTGAAGGACGAGCAGATAACCCCTTTATTGTCGAGTACTGGCGATGTCGGGCTGATGCAGATGAATGAGCGGGTCTGGCGCGGTTTCTACGATCTGCAAAAATTGCGTTGGAATATCGCCTACAACAGCAATGCGGGGGCGGAGGTGTTGCTCGACTACCTGGTGAAATACGCGATAAACCGCAATGAGCACACCCATGCCGGTGGTGTAGATAATCTTGCCCGCGCCAGCTATTCGGCCTACAACGGTGGTCCCGGAAAAGCCTCGCGCTACCGCAAAACAGACGTCACGGCCTTCCAGAAAAAAGTGGATACCGCGTTCTGGAAAAAATACCAGAAGATCAATGCAGGTGAGCAAAGCGGGATTGCACGGTGTCTCGGTGCAGTGAGCTAGTGGCCGCAGCAGGCATGTGACGCAGCCCTCTCTGTCCCCGGCCAACGAATTTTGTGCCCTGCGCGTTCAACTCTGGCGGCTGTAATACTACCGCTGACGCGACTTCTCAGCATATGGTGGCAGCGACTATGATGGCCGCAGTATTGCTGTATCAAGAAACCCACGCCCTGAAGGTGCTCGCCATCGTTTCCCGTAGTCAGATGTTCCGCCGTTTGCTAATAGCACTGGTGATTGTATTCACCTCTTCCAGCCTCTCTGCCCAGCAAGCTGCGCCGAATCCGCCCGCACAAGCCCAGCCAAACACAGGGTATCTCACCCTCTTTGGAGAGATACAGGCCAAGGCAGAGGCGCTGGCTGCGCAGCCTTTTGCCGAGAACACCAGTGCGTTGCCGCCGTTTTTTGCGGAGCTGGATTACGACCAGTATCGCGATATACGCTTCAGACCTGACAAGAGTCTGTGGCGCGCGGAACAGCTGCCCTATGAAGTGCAGTTTTTTTCCCGTGGTTCCATATTTCGCGAGCGTGTACAGATTCACGTCATTGCCCAGGGCAATTCGTCGCTGCTACAGTTTACGCCGGACATGTTCGATTTTGGCCGACTTCCGGCACCCATCGATGTCCCTGCCGATTTGGGCTTTGCCGGCTTTCGCTTACACCATCCGCTCAATGTTCATCGCTACTTCGATGAAGTCATCACCTTTTTGGGCGCCAGCTATTTTCGCGCTGTGGGGCGCGGAGAAGTCTATGGTCTCTCGGCGCGCGGGCTGGCGGTCAATACCGGATTGCCCCAGGGCGAGGAGTTCCCGGTTTTCAAAGAATTCTGGTTGCAGCAGCCCCAGCCCAATGCGCGAAGAATTACGGTGTATGCACTACTGGATTCTCCCAGTGTGACTGGCGCTTACCGGTTCATTATCAGGCCGGGTGCGGCCACTGAGGTCACAGTGAAAATGCAGCTGTATTTTCGCAGTGACATTGAAAAGCTGGGTGTCGCTCCACTCACCTCCATGTTCTATCACGGTAAGACTACGCAGCGCTATGTGGATGATTTTCGGCCCGAGGTTCACGACTCCGACGGCCTGATGATCGAGGCGGGCAACGGCGAGCATATCTGGCGCCCGCTAAACAATCCGCAGCGGCTGGCGTTCAGCAATTTTCAGATACAAAATCCGCGCGGTTTTGGCCTGTTGCAGCGCGAGCGAAATTTTGGTCGCTACCTGGATCTTGAGGCCAAGTACCAACGCCGACCCAGCGCCTGGATTGAACCCGTAGGATCGTGGGGGTCAGGTACAGTGGAGTTGGTCGAGATTCCCAGTGAAGGGGAGACCGACGATAACATCGTGGCATTCTGGGTGCCGTCAGAGCCTGTCACTGCAGGTTCCAGGCGTAGTTTTGAGTACAAGTTGAGTTTTGAGGATGATCCCGGGCTGGACTCGCTGAGTGGACGCGCAGTGTTTACCGGGATTGGTCCCGGTCGCGATCGTGAAGCTGGCCAGCGGCTATTCAGTATTGATTTTGCCGGTGGTGAGCTGCCGATGTTACCTGACTCGACACAGTTGACGGCGGATATATCAACTTCATCAGGCACGTTGGGTCCAGCCGTTGTAGAACGCAATCCTTTTGTGAACGGTTACAGGGTGTTCTTTGAATTTTCCCCCGGCGATGAGGAGATGGCGGAGCTGCGCTGTAACCTGCGTGCCGGAGACGCCGCCGTCAGTGAGACCTGGACCTATCAGTGGTGGAGACAGGAACAGTGAGCGCCCCCCATACCGGCATGCACTGGCAGCGGGACTTACAACCGCTGCTCGATGATTACCTGCGTAAAATTGGCTTGCATTCCACGCAAGCGAGAATGCGCTGGGTTGCACATGTGTTGGCTGGCCTGCACCTGCATGTCGGCGAATTCGCAGAGGATGATATTGTTGAGCAGGCGGTGGAGCATTTGCGCGATGCCATCGACGCGAGGCTGGCGCTGCTTGTCGATCTCGATAGAGTGCACCAGCGTCACGAATTGGCAGCTGTTCTGGCCGTCCTGCAAAATGAAGAGTACGCCGACCTGGTGAATGCACTGTTTCAGGATTTTGAGAATACGGGTGATCCGCACTTGCAGAAGGCGTTGCGCAGCGCCATCCTCGCCGATAAGCCACAACCAGTACCGCCCGATGCACCGTTGTCCATGCCCACGCAAACGATAGAGTTGCGTTCCCTGCGTCATCCGTTTCGAGCGTCCCGGTGACGCCAGGCGATCAAGTGGGTTGGCGTCAACAGCTCGATGGTGGTGTTTACCTCGCTCGCCGCAGCGCCTATTTCTTTTTGGTGGCGCTGACCAGTCTGGGTGCAATGGGTCTGCTGAGCGCTGCTTATGGAAGCGGCGGTTTCACTGCATTGAAACTGCTTCTGCTGGTGCTCTATGCGATCCTGATACTGTGGATTGCAGCCTCCTTCTGGTCGGCGACGTTGGGTTTCTGGGTGTTGCTGACGCGCTTCGACCTCTTTGCCAGGCGGCGCCGCATTGCCGCAGCGGATGAGACCCGCGTTCTGCCGGTGGATGGACGAACCGCAGTTCTGATGCCGATTTACAGTGAGGACCCGGACCGCGTGTTCGCCGGTATACGGGCAATTGCGCGTTCTCTGGAGAAAACCGGGCAGGCCGGCCATTTTGATTTTTTCGTGCTCAGCGATACGCGCGATGTCGCGACATGGATTCGTGAGGAATGTGAATGGTATCGCCTGTGCAGTGAATTGGACGCCCACGGACGTATCTTCTACCGCAATCGTCGCGATAACAGCGCTCGCAAGAGCGGCAATGTCGCCGACTTTGTGCAGCGATGGGGCGGTAACTACCGGTACATGATCGTGCTGGATGCGGACAGCATCATGGCGGGCGACACGCTGGTAAAAATGGTGCGGTTGATGGAAGCCAATGCGGACACTGCGCTTATTCAGGCGCCACCGCTGCCGGTCAATAAGGAAACACTGTTTGCTCGCATCCTGCAGTTTGCCGGTACGGCGTACGGCCCGTTGTTCACCGCCGGTGCCAGCTTCTGGCAGCTAGGTGATGCCAATTTCTGGGGACACAACGCGATCATCCGGGTGGCGCCCTTTGCCGCGCACTGCGGTCTGCCGCATTTGCCGGGTCGCGAGCCGTTTGGGGGTGAGATCCTCAGCCATGATTTTGTCGAGGCGGCACTGTTGCGCCGCGCTGGCTGGCGCTGCTGGCTGGCCTACGAGCTGAATGGCAGCTATGAAGAGCTGCCGCCGACATTGATCGACTTTGCCAAACGGGACCGGCGCTGGTGCCAGGGTAATCTGCAGCACGCCAGACTGATCGCGGCGAAGGGATGGCACCCTGTCAGTCGCTTGCATTTTGCCATGGGCGTTATGTCGTACCTGTCCTCGCCTCTGTGGATGCTGTTCCTGCTGGTCACCGGCGTGGAGGGCTATATTCAGAGCCAGGATATTCCGGATTATTTTTTTGCCAACCACCTCGGCCCGGTGTGGCCGGATTCCTTTACTGTCGAAATGAAGGTGGTGCTGATCTTTACGCTGGCGATGTTGTTTTTGCCCAAGCTCCTGGCGTTGCTGTTGATCGCTCTCAACAAGGCACAGCGGCAGGCGTTTGGCGGTGTTTTCCGCGCGGGTGCCAGTGCCGTGTTGGAAAGTGTTTTTTCAATTCTGGTGGCACCCGTTTTGATGCTGTTTCAGACCAAATTCGTATGGGCGATTGTGCTGCGCCGCACCATAGGGTGGCCTGGTCAACAGCGCGCTGACCACAGCACCAGTTTTCGTGATGCTTTGTCGATGCACGGGGTTCAGACGCTGCTGGGTATAGCGGCAGGGGTGATGTCCTTTTTGTATCTGCCGGACTATTTCTGGTGGTTCGTCCCGGTGCTCAGCGGCGCGTTGCTGGGGATTCCTTTGTCCATGCTCTCCAGCAGCGTGTATCTGGGGCGACGCGCCCGTGACTGGGGTCTTTTCGTGACGCCGCAGGAGCGAAAACGTCCCGAGGTATTATTGGATTTCGACACAGCTCTGGCAGCAGCAGCGAACAATACGCTGGCGGTTGACGAGGCATTGCGCGAGCCGTATGTGCAGGCCTTGCATGTGGCGCTGCTTCCACCCGATACCGTGCTGAGTCGACGGCAACAGCATTATCGGCAAGGACTGATGTACAAAGTCATGGAGGAGGGACTGCAGGCATTGAGCACGGCAGAACAACGGGAGCTATTCTCGCGACCCGAGTCGTTACGGGAGTTGCACGACTGGGCCTGGACAGCGTCCGTTAGATAGCTTCCGCCATAAGACTCAGTCAGGTGTCTGCTGCGGTCGTTGGTTTTGCTGCGGTTATTGCTGCTGTTGCTGCTGTTGCTGGAGTCGCTGCAGAAATCGCTGCGTCGCTGTAAATACCGCCTGTGCCCGACCCATTGGATCGTTCGTGTAGCGCTGCATCAGCTCCCGCGATCGAATCTCCAGGCTCAGAGGCAGTAGCGGGTCGAATTGTTGCAGTATGGCTTGCAGGGGCAGTTCTCCGTCACCGGGTAAGCGCCGCAGGTACAGTGCGTCCTCTATCAGTCCCTGCGGACTGTCATCAAGTAACGCATCGCTGGCGTCGCACAATTGCAGGTAGGGCATCATTTGGGCATCGATGTCGCGCAGGTCTTGCGCGGTAGCGCCCGTTCTGTGCAGGTGCAGCGTGTCTACCAGCACACCCCCGGCCGGGTGCCCCACGTCCTGCACGACCGCCACGGCCTCGTGCAGGGATTTGATCTCGGTAATCGCCAGAAACTCCAGCACGACACGCAAATTACCGGCCTCGGCCCTGCGACACAGGTGTTCAAAACGACGCCGGGTTTGTGCCTCATCGGGTTCTGATGAGACGCACAGCACGTTGTGGACCCCCAGTTCCAGAGCGATCTCCACTAGCGCATCGTGGCTGCCGTTCGGTTCGCCCGGCTGTAGCCACACGACTTCCATGTCCAGTGGGCACAGCCCGGTTTCCGCCAGCGCACGGGACACTTGATTGCTGCGTTGCCGGTTCCAGCTGTCGAGGTCGCACCAGATACCCGTCGCGTTGAACCCCGCTTCCGCCGCGGCGTGGATGACCGTTTCCGGCGAAAACTCCGGCAACACGCCGGTAGCGAGGGAGATCAATCTATGGTCTGGCACTTCAGCAGTCACCTTCAGGGATGAATGCCAGGGGCGCATTGCCCGCGTCCGGCACTCACCTGCATTGATTCAGATTGATTCCATACCAACGCCGGTAACCAGTCAACTAAAACTGAAGTTAATGAGTTACTCGAAGTCCCGGCTGTGCAAGCCCATTTCGTCGATAGCTGCTGGCTTGCCGCAGTAGCGCGTATAGCTGCTTGATGGCGGTTGCTCACTGAGCACCTCGATACGACCGCCTTTGTGCAGAAACTCCTGCACATGGCTGGTGATCTCGATGCGTATCCTGTCCTTGGCGCAGGTGTCTGCTGAATTGTTGTTTGGTCCCATGGATCCGTCTCCCTGTTTTTTGTGCCTGTGACTATGCCAGCGGCATGTTTCAACAGTGCGAATGAATAATGAAAATAGTGTGAAACCGTGCGGGTGCCCGGAAGTGGCTGTAGCAGGCAAAAAAAAGGCCGCGCTGTTGAGGCGCGGCCAGAAAGTTCCCTGGAAAGGGGGTGAAGCCTAGTCGAGTGCGCCCTCGATAATCCAGCCTGCCCACCACGCGTCATTGGCGGCGGTACCGGGTTTCACAGCGCCGACGTAGTCGGTACTTTCAAAGCTGAACCCCGAGCCGTTGTCTTCTGCGACGATAGTCGGTGCCGCTACAGAGGCAGCTGCATCGGTGAGGGCAAAGGCTGCGTCAACCGTCACAGTATTCTCGCCAGAGTTCACCTCGGAGTCGGCAGCGCGTTTGTCAAAGAAGCCATCCTGGCACTCGCCAAGCACGTTCACCAATGACACATCTGAAGGCACTATGGTGGAGCCATCGCCATTCACATCAGCGTCGTCAATACGGATACAGCCGGTATCAAAATCCCTGACGGCAGTGTTGTAAATCGCGACATTCACCGCACCGCGCAGTCGCATGCCAGGCTGCTGTCCGGCATTTGAGTCGGCCGCGTTGTTCATCGGTCCGCCGAGAATCAGAATGTTGGAGAGCACGGCGCTGGTTTCAGGCACATATTCAGCATCGCTGGAGTTAGCCTCGATACCGCGCGGATCGTTGCTGCCACTAGGCGCCGGCTTGGTCTGATTCTTGCGCACCACGGCGAACTGGATATTACCCTTGTAGCCTTCGTCGAAGTCGATGTCATCGTCGTCATTGTTGGTCAGTACCACGTGGGTAACGTTGACCGTACCACCGAACCACTCGATAGCATCGTCGAGGTTATTGTGCACATGGATGTAGTCGATCTTGGTGCCGTAACCCACGCCTTGCAGTGTCAGGCCATTGATCTCATTGTTCGGGCCGGCAATCTTGCCGCCTTCTGCAATGCGCACATAGCGCAGTGAGCCACTGTTATCAGCGGGATCGTTGCCACCGTAGTTGCCCACGATCGTGCCGCCTTCACCCTTGACGTTACACACGGTGCCGCTGCCGTAGCACGGACCCGTGCCGCCCTGTCCGTACTGAGGTGCGAAGCCCTGCAGGATGACACCACCCCATTCGCCTTCGCCGTCGAAGTTATCGTCGCTCAGGCTGCTGAAGGTGATTGGGCTGGCCGGCGAACCGACTGCATTTAACTTGGAGCCGCGAGTCACGATCAAAGAACCGGTATCAAAGGCTCGCACATGCACGCCCGGACGGATAGTCAGGGTCACACCGGAATCGCGCAATGCCTGTACGTCGGCGTCTGACGCAACGACTTCGTTTCCTCGGCCGACGATCACTTCACCGTCCAGTCGCCATTCAGTGCCTGCTACCAGTGTGTAGTTCTGGTCGATAAGGCCACTCAGGGTACATACGGTATTGTCTGCGTTACAGCTTACGAAGTCTGCAGGCTGCACGGTTTCCGGTTCACCGATAGTGCCGGGGAGGGTCCAGCCCTGCCACCAGGCACTGCCGTTGGGGTCAACGGCGCCGACATAGTCAGTCTGGTCAAACACAAATCCGGAACCGTTATTCACTGCATTGATGACAGGTGCCTCGGCCAACTGCGCCGCACTTTCCTGGATCGCCAAGGTAGAACTGAACGTGATAGTGCCATCGGAGATGTTAACAGCCTCATTCGCCGGTCGCTTCACGTAAAATCCGTCCTGGCAGTCGCCAAGTATATTTTCCAGTACGATGAACGAGGGCACGATGACGGAACCGTCACCGTTCACGTTCGCGTCGTCGATACGCACACAGCCGATATCGAAGTTACTCACCGAGCTGTTGTAAATGGCCGTCTTGACCGCACCGCGCAGACGCATACCGGGCTGTTGGCCCTGCGTTGAGGATGCATTGTTGTTCATCGGTCCACCGATAATGGTGACGTTGGCGATAACAGCCTCGGTCTCCGGCACGAACTCAGCATCGCTGGAGTTGGCCTCAATGCCGCGCGGATCGTTACTTCCCTGGGGTGCAGTAGCGGTCTGACTTTTTTCAATGAGTGCATACTGGATATTTCCCATGTAGCCTTCATCGTAGTCGATGTCGTCGTCGTCGTTGCTGGTGAGAACCGCGTAACGCACGTTTACGGTGCCGCCGAACCACTCGATAGCATCGTCAAGGTTGCTGTGCACCTGGATGTACTCGATAGTGGTGCCGTAACCAACACCCTGTAAGGTCAGGCCGTTAATTTCGTTGTTGGGGCCGGCCACCAGACCGCCCTCGGCGATACGCACATAGCGCAGTGTGCCGGAGTTGTCTGCGGGGTCATTACCGCCGTACACGGCGATATCAGTACCGCCTTCCCCTTCGACGTTACACACTACACCGCTGCCGTAGCAGGGCCCTGTTCCGCCCTGGCCGTACTGCGGTGCGAAGCCCTGCAGGATCACACCGCCCCATTCGCCGAGTCCGTCGAAATTGTCATCGAGGCTGCTGAATGTGATCGGCTGAGCGGCAGTACCGTCGGCCATCAACTTGGAGCCGCGTGTTACCAGTAATGTTCCGGTATTGAATGCACGTATATCTGTGCCGGGCTGGACGGTCAGCGTAACGCCGTTGGCACGCAATGCGTCCACATCGGCCTGACTGTTGACCGTCTGGTTACCTTCACCCACTTTGACAGTGCCATCAAGTCGCCACTGTACCTGGCTGAGCAGGGTGTAATCGGTGTTTACGATTCCGGACAGTGTGCCCACAGAGCAATCGGTATTGAAGCTGACAAAGTCTGCCGCAACGACGGCAGCACAATTGCCCGTGGGATCCGTGGGATCCGTGGGATCTGTTGGATCAGTGGGGGTTGTCGGTCCAAACTGATTGGTGATGTTGACGTTGTCGCCGTCACTTCCGCCACAGCCTACCAACGTGGCTGTGGCTGTGACAGTGAGGGGGATAAGACAAGCCGCTAAGAGTTTTTGTTTAAACATGGTTCACTTCCTACTCAGGTTAAAATTCAATGCAAATCCACTGCATCTGCTTCGCTTTACCAATTTTCTCACTGCCAAACTCCTCATCACTTTGCTGATTCCGGATCAGAACTTGTAGGTCAGGCCCGCTTTAAAGAACCTGCCCACGTTGTAGCTCTCGATGGTGTTGCTGTTCTGCGAGTACTCCACCTTGGTATTCAGGATGTTCTTGATCGACGCGTCGATCACCAGGTTGTCGCTCCAGATTTTTTCATAGGTGAAGTCGACGATGGCGCGGGCATCCTCGTATTCCGGGCCGGTATTGGTGCCGCGGGCAATACGGAAGATGCGCTTGTCGAAATAGTTGACCAGCAGCGTGAACTTCTGGTCAGTCGGGTAGTGATCCAGCCCAATCTGCAAATTTGACAGCCACTGCGACTGACCCTGCAGTTCACGGCCATCGGCCGAGGCACCTTCCAGTCGGATAGAATCCGCAGAAAGATCGACCTTGGAATCGATGTAGGACACGTTGCCGGAGACAAACATCAGGTAGTCGTCGTTTTCCCACACGTTCTTGGTACCGTCGATTTCCACGCCCTGTAACTCGGCGTTCTCCTGGTTCAGGAACGTGGTGCCGCTGGCAGCAGAACCCGATGCGTCGGGGATGGCGCGTTCTACCGGCTGGTCAATCGATTTGTAGAAGAGGGCGAGCGACACGCTCTCCGAATCAGAGAAGTAGTACTCCGCGCGCAGGTCGTAGTTGTCGATCGTAGACACCTTCAGGTCCGGGTTGCCGAAAATCGGGTCATCGGTGTCCGGATCAAACGACTGCGCTTCAGAGCGTTCAATAATGCCCGGGTATGACACGGTTTGGGAGTAACCTGCACGCAGTTGCAACTCCTCGTTGAGACGCCATGTCAGGTTGAACGCCGGATACCAGTCGTCATAGTCAAGCTCGTTCGACGCCCTCGGCGCATTGGGGTATTGCAACTTCTGGTTAAACTTTTCATAGCGAGCGCCGATAACAGCGGTCCAGTTTTCACCGAAGTCGGTGATGGTATTCAGATAGCCCGCCTGCAGTTCTTCCTGTGAATCGTAGGAGTCTGTGTCGGTTGTGTTGGCGGCCAGATTCACCTTGTTAATAGCGAAATTGTTGTAGGGCAGTACTTCGGTTTCCAGATCCTGGTTGATGTTGAGGTTGATATCCGATCCGAACTGGGTGAACGCGATACCAAAGCGATACTGATCGAAGTTTCTGTCCTTGTCGGACCACATGCCACCAACCTGCAGTTCTGTGGAACTGAGGTCGCCCCAGTCCAGCGCAACGGAGTAGTCGCCGCCGAGGTCTTTACTGGTTTCCTTGAGCTTTGACCAGCGACGTTCAAACGCGGAACTGGAAAGTTGGTTGTTAAAGTAAGTGTAGGTACGACGGTCCGGCTCATCGCGCTCGGTTTCTGAATACGCCGCTCGCCAGTCAAACTGGTGCACCAGATTTTTGTATTCAACGTCATTGTGGCCGGTGAATGCCTGGGAGATGAACTGACGCTCCACCCAGTCGAGAATGTAGGTATCGATCTTGTTGTCTTCCCGATTATTAATACCACTTTCCGCGCGCGTGATGTCATCGGTATTGTGCAGGTACATGGTTTTTGACAGGACTTCGTTCGCCTCACCGTACTCATAGCCCAGCGCTGCATAGGTGGTGATGGCAGTTGTTTCCTGCGAGCGTTGGTAGTTGCCGGTCACGCCCAACGGATTGGACAGCTCTGCGTTGCCGCGATCGACAGTCGATCGATCCATGTCGGCTGCCAGATAGTATCCCCACTCGTTGTTGCCAGCAGGCAGCCGATCTCCGTACGCGATGGAGACCTCGCCGTTGGGCAGGGCGGTCTTATCACCCACGTCGTAATCATCCTGAAACTGCACGCCCAGTTGTGCCGCCGTAGCCGGGGAAGTACAGCGCACGGGATCAATCTTCGGGTCACAGATGGTCAGCGACCGCCCGCCGTTTGTTGCATTCAGGATGCCGTTGGGAAGCTCCCTCAGCCCAGTGTCGTAGCCTGCCCAGTCTCCATTGCTGCTGGCGTAACTGAGAATATCGCTGCCGGTGGCGCCGGGGTTGTACCCGAGCGATCCACTGACTTCCAGAATGCGTTCGTCGGGTATACCCTTGGTTTCAATCATAATGGCACCGCCGGTGGTAGTGGCCAGTTGATCGGCGGTGAATGTCTTTTGAATTTCGATACCACCGACAATTACGGTGGGGAAGAGGTCGAGTTCAACCTCGCGGCGCTGGGTGTCTGTACTGGGCATTAACAGTCCGTTCAACGACGAAGAGATGTAGCGTCCGTCAAGGCCGCGAACTGTTGCGTATTTGCGATCGACCACCGCGACACCTGCAACGCGGTTCAGCGCCGAGCCGACATCGCTGTCACCAAAACGCTCCAGTTGTGCCGCATCGATGGCATTGGTGATGGAGGTTGCGAAGCGCTCCACACTGGCTGCATTACCTTCGGGGTTGAACACGCCGAGCACGAACACTTCTTCCAGCGCGGCACTTGATGGCGGTGCCACGACGCCGGCTACAGGTGCCGCACTTTCCTCGCGCAGAGTGACTGTGGCATTCACGCCAAGGTCTGCCATGACGCGCACGTCCGGCACTGAAACCGCCTGAAAACCCGCAGCGCGAACATCGATTTCGTAGGCACCGCGCGGAATCTTCAATACATAGACGCCGAACTCATCAGTGGTGGCGCTATAAGCGGTATTTGCCGCTGAGACAGTCGCGCCGGCAATGGCATTACCATTAACATCGGATATCTTGCCGGTGATAAAACCTTCGCCGGCTGGGGCACTTGCGCCGAACTTGCGAATGGTGACTTTGGGTTGGACTCCGGAGGCGGAAGAGAAGGCCACTTTGATTTCCACATCTTCCTCGGACTCTGAACTGAACTCGATCGGAAACGCGATATCGTTATCGACCAGAGTCAGTACATGGCTGCCTGCGGCCAGTTGGGTACTGCTGGCACCGCGACTATTAGTAGTGCCGAGATTGCGTTCGTCCAGCATTACGGTAGCGCCCTTCAGCGGGGCGTCATCGTAGAAAACCATCAGGAAGACATCGGCAGCAAGTGCCTGGTGAGTAACGAGAGAGAGTACTAGCCCCGCATAGCATGCAAGTCTTTTCATAGTTGATGTTCGCCTTCGCCTGGAACGGATTGATGATTCTTGGGATTGTTGTTTCAGGGAATGTCGGTCCCCTGATATTTGTGCTGGCGGTAAGCTTTGCCGTTTGATCCCCATTGCGGGAGCATGCTAGTCGTGGCGAATGACAGTCTCGTGATGTTTCTGTTTCAGTTTTATTAAACGTCGCAAAGAGTTGGTGGCAATTGATTTCTCAGCACTGCGCACTAGTCTGTCGGGTGGTGGAGATACCAAGAGGAAAATACAGGCAGTGGGAGTCTGCGTGGCGCCGCAGCTTGAGGAAACGGGATTTGAGGCAGCGCGAAGACGGCTGGCGCTCACCGCCGGAGCCGCCTCGCGGCAGTAGTGTCGCCAGCAAATCCGCGAACACTTGCCTGGGTTAATTCTACAAACGCAACGTAACCTTGCTATAGCCTTCTACGCAGGTGCCGCTGGCAACAAAGTCTTCGAGTTTCAGGGTCGTCGTGTGTGCATCATTTTCTGTGGTGGAGAACATCAGTCCTCCGTAGTAACCCACCGCTTGCGCCAGAATATTGTCGCGCTCGCTTTCATCGAAGTCATCCAGCAAGGTGTGGGCCCTTTCGCCGTACTCCTCCTCTGTGAGTTGGCCCAGCGACTGCTGCGCTAACACGCAGGCCAGTTTGCGTGAGGCCGCAAATTCCTCCGGTGCCAGCGAAAGCGCCATGCTGTGCATGGCGCAGGCGAGCATTGGGATTGTGCTGAGGCGAACCAGGGTATTCATGCGGATTGTTACTCACTTCAGGGCGCTTGGAGGGCGCATAACCAGATACCTGACGAGAAGTATATGTGGGGTTTCTTACACTGAGATGACAGCCAGATGACAGACCCCGATAATTTTCGGGGTTGCCGGGTCGCTGTAATTCGCTTCCGCAGCGCAGTTGGGAGAATGTTTCAGTTGTCTAAACACAAAATTGTTACAGTATGATGAATTTTTCGTGAAGCGAGGTGGCAAGCGCGAACGTTTTAGGTGTAGAGTTTTCTCGAAGGTGAAAACGGAGGTCAATAATATGAACACTTTTGCAAAGATAATGGTCATCCCGCTACTGATTTGTGGCAGCCCGCTGGTGCTGGCTGACAGTGAAAAGGACTGTCTGCTGGAAGGGACGGTATTGCACGGAGAGCAGGCGGGCCAGGACACCACAACGGTGAAAATCCATTCGATCAGCCAGTACGACGAGCAATCCCGTTGTAATGTGCGTCGTAGCCAGAAATTGGAATTCAAACTGCCACCGGATACCCGGCTGAAGGACGCTCCCTCAGGCAGTGATGTCAAATATCGCTATCGTACCGACGGCAGCGGTCAGGCCGATACCCAGTTGATCAGTGTGGGTGCCTGAAGCGAGTGGTGAAGGTCCTTGTCACGGACAGTCGCTGACGCGCTGTCAGCGACGGCTCCTGGCGTTTAGTCAGTAAAGTCATCTGCGGTAGATTTCATCATCTCTTCCAGAAACCAGGCGGGGAACTGCCCGACGAATTTCTGCATGTCCCAATAGTCGCTCCAGCGGTACACCAGACCGTCCTTGATCTCGTGCATGCTCGCGAATGTGTGAGCGGCGGTTTCGCCCGAGGTAAATGTCCAGGTCTCGGTGTGGTCGAGAAAGACCACGTCCCCGTCGGCGGCGATATGGTGGGTTACCTGGTCCTGCCTGGTCAGGTGTCTAAAGGCAATTTGCAATCGCTTCACACAATTTTCCGGCCCGTGGGCACCCGGGTCATCACTGGGTACGTCGCGATAGTGAATTTGCGGGTGCATGCAACGTTTCATGGTCTCCCAATCCATCTCACTGAGGGCTCGCCACATTTTTTCGACGACCGCTTTGTTGGGGTTGTCACTCATAACTTGTCCTGGTTCAACGTATCTGAAGAACGCATTGTGGCATGAGACTGTATGTCGCGGTCAACATATGTGATAGTAACGCCACTCATAAAACACACACTCCGCAGGCATGGACAGGCGCAATCACTCCCCGGCAAGGCAGCTGCTCAGTGCAACCCTCGCGCTGGTAGCCAGTGCGCTCCTGTTACTCGCGGGATTGGCGGTTTACGTGGAGTATGGTCAGCGCGATGCAGCCTCCAGTGCTGAACCGCTCGCCATTCCCGGCAGGAAAATGCAGGTGGTTTTCGGCAGCGGTCAGATTGTGGGTGAGACGCTGGCAATCACCGGTTACCACCCGCGCGACGATGAATTGATCGCGATTGCGGTGCGGCGTGGACACTTTCTCGCCGACGATTTTCCACTGCTGCGCTATGCGCTGGATGCTGACCTTTCCGGACCCAGAGTGGATCTGATCTGGCGACTGGCGTCTGATCCTGCCACAGTCAAAAGTGTGACGCTCAGCGATACTGATGGCAATTCGCAATGGTTGAATCTGGCGCGCAGCCCTGACTGGCACGGTGAGGTGCTCGAGATCGGTGTCTATGTCATTGCCAATGCTGCCGATCAGCGGCTCTCTATAGGGCATCTCACGCTGGAGCCGCAGAGCTTGCGGGGTACGTTATGCAGTCACTGGGCCGACTGGACCGCGTATCGTGGTTGGTCCGTACCCTCCATAAACTTCCTCTATGGATCGGTGGACCGTGCGGCACTGTCGCCGGTTGAAGCGGCCGCAGCATGGTCCACACTGGCTCTGGTGTTGCTGCTGGTAGTCAGTTTTTTTTCAGGCGTGGTACACCGTGTGGCACTTCTGGCGGTCGTGCTTTTGCCCTGGATTGCGCTGGACCTGTTATGGCAGCACGAACTGGAAAGCCAGCTGGCCAGGACGCGGGATCAATTTGCGGGCAAGAGTGAGCATGAGAAACACCTGGCCGATATTGACGGACCGATTTACCGCTACATCCAACGACTCAAACAGCAAGTGTTGCCCGAACAGGTTTCGCGCATTGTCATCCTGCACAAATCTTATGACCACAACTTCGAACGGTTGAAGGCGCAGTATTACCTGTTGCCAAACAACGTTTACAATTTTGGCCGGGTGCCCCCCGACGGGGGCATGGACCGGGTTGACTATGTATTGGTGCTGGGTGATGTGCCCGATATTCAGTATCGTGAAGACGCGAATGCTCTGATGTGGAAACGCGGTAAAAGAAGCCTGCGCGTGGCGCTCGTTGACAGCGATCCTCTCGGCCGGCTGTTTCGGGTAATGCCCTCCGACAGTCTCCAGAAGGGCAGTAGATGATGCCTTTTTCATTGACCGGACTGTGCATCGCCCTGATTTTGCCCTGGTGCCTTGGCTGTATATGGGTGCATTGTTTGTTGCGTGGCAGCAGGCGGAGCAATGTATTCGTGGTGCTCGGGCAGGGCTATTTCCTTGGAACATTCGTCACCACATTGGTGATTCGACTGTGGGATATGTTGGGTTTCCAGCTGAGCTTCTGGAAGCTTGCTGTGCTTTTGTTGGCCGTGTGTGGGTGCGGGCTGTTGTTGCAGCGCTGGAGCCGGGTGTCAGCACTGCCGCACACTTACGCGGCACCGACTCCCCGTTGGCACCTGCTTATTGGCTCGCTGTTGCTGGCGTTGATCGCTTGGCGGCAAGTAACACTGGTGCAGGAATTACTGCTGCGTCCCCTCTATGCCTGGGACGCCTGGATGAATTGGGCCCCGAAGGCCATCGTCTGGTTTTATCACGGATCACTGGTGGAGTTTGTCAATTCACACAACTGGATTTGGGGTGATCCGAACGCCTACACACTGGGTAACCGGCAGGCGTCATCCTACCCGATCACCGTGCCATTGATTCAACTGTGGACGATGTTGGGTGCCGGTACCTGGGATTCCAGCGCGGTTTTTCTACCCTGGATTATTTCGCCGATAGCACTCGGCCTGGGCCTGTTTGGACACCTGCGCCTGGCTCGAGTGCCATTCCTCCCCGCGCTGACCGCCTGTTATCTGCTGTTGAGCCTGCCTTACCTGAACGTGCACTCAGTGCTCGCCGGCTACGCGGATATCTGGTTGGCTGCCGCATTTTGCATGGCCGTCTGCGCGCTTTACGAGGCGCAGAGAACCCGTCACTGGGGCTATGCGCTACTGTGCCTCCTGCTGGCATGGCTGTGCGCTGATCTGAAAAATCCCGGTGTCGTGTTGGCGGCAATCGTGTTGCTGTTCGCTATTCGAATCTGGCTCAATCTAAAACCGGCGCTGGAGTTGTTGCTGTGGGTAGTGAGCGCCGTGGTGGTGATTTCGGCCCTGATCTGGGGCTTTAGTTTTGATGTCCCTTACCTGGGTCATATTGCCTTTGAACATGGAATGATCGAGGTGGGCAAATTCGGGCAGTTTGAGATCGCGTATCACGCTGTTGGAAATGCCTTTCTCGAAACCTTTTTCGTTATGATCAACTGGCATTTGTTGTGGTATCTATTGGTGCCAGCTGCCTGCTTCAGTTTTTACCGATGGTCGGTGCTGCGCAAGCCATCTGCGGAGGTGTTGCCGGTTGTGGCAGCACTGGCATTTGTGTTCGTGGTGTTTGTGTTCAGCAGGCACTATATCGCAGCCCTGAACTTCGTCACCTTAAACAGGGCTTTACTCTACCCGGTGCCGGCGCTGATATTCTGCATGTTTTTGTGGTTTCAACAGCCAGATCGTTCAGTTGGCGAGTATACGATTACCTTCAGGTAATGCGCCTTTGCAGTCCCAGCGCGGCCGTCAAAGCTGATATTTTCTCGCGCAGACTCCCTTCGCTCGAAAGAATTGCGCGGCAGTAGCGGCCGCGTATGGCTATGCGTCTTCTGAGGTGAACGCCGAATACGCGACTGAGGATCTCCTCGCGCAATTCAACTGCTGTTGGTCTCTCAACAATGGAATAATGCTCCCTGACCATCTTTACAAACTGCTTCTTCCGTAAGCGAAGCAGATGCACGCGCGCAAGTCGCGAGGCATTGGCATATTTATTGGCACCGTGAATACGATACATAAAACCGGGGTGATCATCGTAATACTTGATCGCGCCCAAAATTGAGGCGCAGCGTACTATGACGCCATCTGCTGTGTACCCGGATTTCTTTTGTTCTGTTGTCGATATGCCCAGTACTTTCGAGACCAGCGGCGAGATAACTGTGGTTAATTCTGTGGTGGAAGGTAGTGCGTTGATCTGCTCGGCGAGGGAACGATGCAGGGAGATGCCGGAAGTGGGCACACCGACAAACTCGTTAAACAGCAGTGCAGCCCACTTCGTTGGTCCGACTTTTCCTGCAGGCAGTTGCAGTCGATTCAACATAGTCTGCATACTTTTTCGCGCTTTCTCTGCGTCCCCCGAGAGCTGTGCGCGGGAAAATGTAAATGAGACGTCCGGATGCTGTGCATAGATGGCCCGCAGTCGATCCAGATAACCCTCAAGGAAATAGTCATCACTGTCCAGTAATACGATGACGTCTCCCCGCGCCACTCTCATTCCGGTACGCACTGTGCGCATCTGGCCACTGTTTTCCTGCTGAAAAACGCGAACCCCATGTTCGTGTTCATACTGCCTGAGCAGTTGCATTGAATCGTCGGTGGAGCCGTCATCTACAACAATCAGTTCATCCCTTGCGCGCATCTGGCTTAGCGCGTTGTCCAGCGCTTCAGGTAAATAGCGGGCGTAGTTGTAGTTGTTAACAACAATGGAGAATTGCACCGGCTCGACGTTACGTCGGGCTGTATTACTGGGTGTGGTCACGGCGTGTCCTTGTTTATGGCAGCTGTGAGCGAGAGTGTACGTTTGCCCATTACTGTTGTACCGATACCGACTTCTTTGTGTGCCAGCCACATTAACCAGCCGTTAGCGATGAGTCCACTGGCGATACTTGACAACGCCGCTCCGACAGCGCCGATCTGCGGTACCAAAAGGCACAGCGCGATAACGTGTACTGTCGCGGATACCAGCATTACTCGCGGAATCTGTCTCTGGCGTCCAGTCATAATCAATACGTCCTGTGCTGGTCCGGTGAGGACATCAACCACATTGCACACCACCAGAGCAATCAGCACTGTACGCGCGGCGGGAAAGTCATCGCCAAATAGCTGAAGCAAAGGCGAGGCGAGTATAACAAGACCAATACCGATCAGAAGTGTCGGCCACAGGCTGCCGTGAGCACTTTGCGAGGTCACCTTCTGCAAGCCTGTAATATTGCCGGTAGCGTGCGCAGCGGCCATGGATTGCTGGTTGACGGAGCTGACAACGGATTGCGGTATTGCCGCCAACTGTGCGAGCCGCTCCGCGGCAAAATAGGCACCGGCCGCGAGTGGCCCGGCCAGGAATCCGACCAAAAGTACATTCGAGTAACGGATAGTGAGCGTTGCGCAACGCATCGCGAATACTGGCAGTGCGGTGCGCAGTAGCTGCGAGGGCTGATAATCGGTCTGCGGCAGCAGTGCGTCATGGCTGGCGTCAATGCGCCTTACCCGCAAGTGATAGAGCAGAAACTGGGTTAGCAGGATCACCAATACGCTGATTCCGGCGAGACTCATGATGAGATCGCCAGTGAGTTGCCTGTTGTACAGCTGCCAGGCGCAGAAAGCGAGTATCCCGGTGACTATGGGACGAAACACATTCAGCGGCAGCAGAGCGAGTCCCAGCCATTGGCGCGCGCGGCACAAATCCTGGTACAGGTTTGCGAAGGTGATGCCGGGTGCCAGCGCAAATGCCAGTATAGCGACATTGCGGTACGGGTTATCGCTGGCCATTGCGTGCCAGAAGATAGCTAATGCCAATGCGATCAGTAGCAGCAGTGCTGAGGTGCGCAGCAGCAGGCTGGTTGCTCTGGTGACAATCGCCTTGATCGCGGCTTCATTGTGTTGGGTGCGCAGCGCGGCAATGAAGCGGCTGGTTACAACGGGCAGGCCAAGACAGGCCAGGGAACCCATCAAGAACATCAGTGACTGACCCCAGGCATACTTGCCATACTCTTCGCCGTTACCGATGAGTCGTGCCAAAAACACTTGTAAAACAAAAACACAAAGCAAACCCAGCACGCGAATGGCACCGGCAAACGCGCTGCGCTTCAGGAAATCGCGACCAGAAAACCTGCCGCGAGAGTGAGCCCGGTCTTCGCTACTCACGCGCGCGCCTGGCAGTATGACGATACCGCTGCCAGTGATGCAGCGTGGGGCGCAGCAGAGCCCAGGGCTCCAGCAGGTATCTGCGCCATAAACGTGCAGGATCGCTGGCGAGTCGATACAACCAGGCCAGCCCGATGTCGCTCATCCACCGCGGTGGTTTGGCTTGTGCGCCTGTGTAGTAGTCCAGTGTGGCACCTGCTTGCGTCGCGAATCCGATATCGAGCTCTTGCAGATGTTCAATAAGCCAACGCTCTTGCAACGGCATACCCATACCCACCAGCAGAATATCCGGTTGCAGCGCATTGATCCTGGCGACTATTGTCGCTTGGTCGGTGCTGTAGCCGTTCTGTAGTTGTATGCGAAGATCGGGAAATCGCCGCTTGATTAATGCTCGTCCGCAGTTCACTACAGACTCCTGCGATCCGAGATAGAACACCGACCAACGTTTTCTTTCTGCGTGCTGCAACAGATCAAAAAAATGGTCCATCAGTGAAAACCGCATTGCGGCCAGCGTCGGTTTACCGAAACACTTCAATATAAAACGTACCGGCGTACCATCGACATAGCAGTCGTTACAGCGTGCGTAGAACCTTACTACATCGTCGTTGCGGTTGAGCAGGTAAAGGCTGTGCAGATTGTGGTGTCCGGACAGCCAGCCACGTTGCCCGCTCGCCAGAATGGCGGCGATGTTATCGAGCCATTGTTGAAACGATCTGGGCGTGACGTCGGTGCCGAAGTACTCACGACGCACATTTGATAGCTCGTTCGCCCGTTTACTCTCTATTGCAGCCAACTGCTCAGATCCCGGTTGGTGAGCTGACTCACTTTTTGGATGTCAGTATGGAAATAGGCCTGAAGTTCAGCACGACTCTCAGAATCTATCGGCGGATATTTTTGTAGATTGATGCTATCCAGACGCTGCTTGGTTTCAATCGCCACAGCACGTGGCACCAATATTCGCACAAAACGCCTGATTCGGTGCGAACGCAGTAGTTTGTGCAACAGGCGGATTCGAGGTTGTCCAGACGGATTGTAACGATGCGCAAAATTCGGCACTTGGGCGGGGTCGATATTGAGAAAAGAGCAGACCTGTTGCCACACTGGGAGGACGTCTGCGCGCACATCGTCGTGGAACAGCACCAGTAATTTCGCGGCGGGAAAAACAGCCTGATAGTCCGCCAACGCTTCGCTGTAGAGTCCCATGTAGCGATAGCGCAGCAGGAATTCGACTTCTCCGCGTTGTGTCTCCAAAGCAAGTGCGCTGGCAAAGTTCTCGCAAGGCTCCAGTTCATCGCCTTTGGCGTGGCACCATGCAGAGTATGCCCGCTCAACGGGATTGCGCAGCATAACAATTATCTTTGCGTCCGGATTGAAGTCGTGAATTTTATGCGCCATCCCCGGCAGCGCAAAATACCAGGTACTCGCCTCCCCGATCACATGTTGTTGCGAACTTGCGCGACTGAACAGGTCGAGATAGGCGCGCTCATCGGTCACTACGTACTGTTTGGCGGGCGCCGGTCTGCCCCATCCGTCAGGGTAGGTATAGCCGTTGCTGCCGAAGGCGAGGAAGCCCGGCTCCTTGGGAAACGACATTAAGACTTGGGGATGTTGGCTCAGCCATCCAGCCAGTGCACTGGTGCCGGACTTTTGTGCACCCACTATGAACAGATTGGGCCTGGTCTCAGTACGCATTGCTGCCACCCCAACCAGATACCAGAGTGCGCAGGATGATCTTGATGTCCAACCACAACGACCAGTGCTCAATGTAGTAAAGATCATACTCGATACGTCGCTGCATTTTCTCCAGCGTTTCGGTTTCTCCGCGCAGGCCGTGAATCTGTGCCCAGCCGGTGATACCGGGTTTTACCCGGTGGCGCTGCATATATGCATCGATACGGTTGGCAAAGCTGTGGTTTAGCGCAAGTGGATGTGGACGCGGACCGACCACCGACATTTCGCCACGCAGCACATTGATAAACTGCGGTAGCTCATCGAGGCTGGTTCTGCGCAGGAAGCGACCTATCGTGGTGACGCGGGGATCGTGGTGCTGTGCCTGACGTGAATCGTCGGTTTGTTCCGTGGCCTGATACATGGTTCTGAACTTCAGTATCTGAATGACTTGACCGTCCCAGCCGTGGCGTTTTTGCCGGAAAAAAATGGGTCCCGGGGATCCCTGTCTTATCAGAAACGCAATTATCAGTAGTACGGGTGCCAGCAGCGACAGCGCGAACAGCGCTATGAGTTTATCCAGACCGGCCTTGATTAGTGCGTTGTGGCCCGTTAGCGGTGAGGTGTTCAGGTCGATGACGGTCATACCCGCCGCTTCTGAGGGCATATGATTGAGCAGCGTGAGCATGGATAAATCCGGTACGTAACGCACGGTGAGGCAACTGGTTTGCAATACACGAATAACCGCTTCCTGCTGATTGATTGCACTGCTGTCCATGGCGATCCATATCTCATCAATCCCACTGTCAGGATCGGAAATCAGCGTCTCCATGTCAGTGCCCGGCCTGGCTTCGGATAAGTCACCAGCCAGCTGTGCTCTGACGCCAAAGGGAGAAAGAATGTCGATAACTTGCCATTTCCTGTCCTCCGCCTGTTGTACCTTCTGCGCTACAGCGCGGGCGAACTCGCCCTCTCCGATAATCAATACCCGGGTTGGGGATTGGCCGAGAACGGGGAGTTTAGCCAGCAGCTTGGCAAGCCAGCGGCAGAGGAACACTGCGGCAAGTGCGTAGGCAAACCAGTAAGCCATCCACAGTCGGGAAAATTCTGCTGTGGTTTTGGTCAGCGTTCCGGCGAGCATCAAGAATGCGGCAACGATAAGAAGTCCGGGCAACACTGTGCCGGTGTTGCGCCAGTAGCTGTCATCTCGCCAATGTTTATAGGCACCCGTGGCGGGAAAAACAACGAACACGAGGACCGTTCCCAGCAGCAGTACCGAGAGGTACTCCAGCGACATGTTCCACCTGTCCCAGCGAATGAAATAGGCCAGCCAGCCAGCTGCCGCTATCAGCAGGCCATCGAACAATGGCGCAAGACTCATAATCGGGGAGTTTTTAAATCCAGGGTGCGACATACAGGAGTGCAGCTAAGGTTTTCAAAGGGTACTGAACTCGTCTCATGCGTTGGCTGTGCGGCGTTTTGGGCGGCCTGGGTGCTTTGGCAAGGCTACCATTCTCAGTCTATGATAGCCATTCCTGCACACTTGGTGGATGCTGTCTGTCGGCGATTGGAGAACACTTTTGGCCAGCTCCTTTTTTTCCAGTGCGCCGTATCGGCTGTTGAGTGGCCCTGGCATCGCTTTCAAGCGGGAGTGCATGTCGCGACAGGTGAACGCGGTATGCTGGATATGGGTAGTGATTTGCGTATTGCGCTGTTCGGCGGCTATGACATCGGTTTACCTATCGCCTCCCCGGAAAGAATATTGGTGATCACTGTGGATTTAGGTAAAAGTAACTGGTTCAATGGCGCACCTGAGACAGGGCGCGCTGAAGTGTTACGGGCGCAGCGTTAATGGGAGAGCGGTGGACTTGTTCCAGCGGCCTGGAGATAGACCTCGTTAATGTGCTTCGCGACCCTTTTATGTTCAGCAATCACGGGACGTTGCGTCTCTTTTACTCGGCAGCTGTAAACGGGCAATCGGTCTTGCCAGGTTGACGCTGATTGCGAACGCACTCTGCACGCAGGGTTCGTTGCGTAATTGTTTAGTATTGATACGCGGAAGCAGCGGATGATTTCAGACGGTACAATTTCCCAACGCGTTTTTTGTATCGGCATGAACAAAACCGGCACGTCAACGATCAACCACTGTTTTGAGTCACTGAGTCTCACCCCCATTGCATCCCCCAAAGCCTACGACGCGGCCATCAGGCGCCAGATTGAGCATTTTTACAAGCATAAATCGTATTCCCAGATGCTGGATCTGGCGGAGCACTACAAAGCGTTTGAAGATCGTCCCTGGAACATGTGGACCATGTACCGACATGCACACGAACGCTTTCCCGACAGTCGCTTTATTCTGACTGTCCGCGATCCGGAGTCCTGGTGGCGTTCCACTGAGCGGTGGATCACATTTACCAAACCGACAGTGATGGACAGGTACACGCAGCACCTGCGCGTGCACGATCCCAGTAAAGAGTCGATGACTGAGAGCTACCTGCGCTACAACACAGAAGTGCAAGCGTATTTCGCAGGCTCAGGAAAATTGTTGGTGATGGATCTGGAGAAGGGCGACGGCTGGGAAAAACTGTGTGGTTTCCTGGGTTTGCCAGTACCGGAGCGTCCGTTTCCGCACGCTAATCGGCAAAAGTATACCCCTGAAGATGCGCAAATGATCAAGGAACAGCGGCGCCTGAAGCGCGGCCTTGAGTGCCAGTCCTGCCACAACCTGACCATCCTGAAGAAAAAGCAGCTGTCCGCGATAACAGGTAGTTCAGCACGAGCGAATATGCCACCGGCACGTCGTTTGGGCGCGAGGCAAGTTGTTAACTCGATCCGCAATTTTGGTCCAGAGAGTCTGAAAGAATCGCCCGCTGCGCGAAAGTTGTTTTGGGACTTACATCGGGCGAATCGCAGTATCAGAGCGCCAATTCAACGTAAATTACATGCGCGATCAGCGCCATTCCAGGCCGCATTGCCCGATCGGGAAATGGGTGTCGTTTCCTGTTTTTTCAATCCCGGAGGTTCGCGGCGTCGGGTCGACAACTTCCAAGCCTACCTTGCTGCAATGAAACAAAGCGGTATTCGCTGCATTGTGGTGGAGCTTGCATTTGGTAACAACGATTTTGTCATCGGCGATCACGATGATGTGATCCGGCTCAGAAGCAACGATGTGCTATGGCATAAGGAGCGTTTACTCAATATTGGCATCAAGACGCTTCTTGATGAGGGGTATCGCAAAATTGTCTGGTGCGATGGCGATATTGAATTTGCAGATGCCAACTGGCCACTGGAGATTGCCAATCGACTGGAGCACGCCAACCTGTGCCAGGTGTTCGAGACGATTGGCATTCAGGTGCATGAAAAGGGTCCGCCGATCGTCGCGCCCTCTGCAGTGAAGTATTTCCGCGAGACGGGCCGATTGTACAGGCAACCGGCTCGTCGCAGTTGGCCCATGCTTAGCGGTATACTCAAAGGCGGTCAGTCCGGATTTGGCTGGGCAGCCAGGGCAGAAGTATTACAGCAGGTGATGCTGTTTGAGGGCGGCGTGGTAGGGGGAGGAGACAAGCTGATTTTTGTTGCCAGTCTTGCCGATGACTTTAGCCAGAAGAACTTCGAGGATTTGAGCCGGTCCCGAATTGCGTGCAGTGTGTGTGGACACCGGAATAAGTCAGAAGCATACACCGAGCAGTTGACGGAGTGGGCTCAACGCTGGTCTGCCGCGGTCGCTGGAAAAGTCGATTATGCCCGTCTTTACCTCACCGATATGTACCACGGTCGCCGCGATGATCGCGGTTACATGACACGCCACGATATCCTTTACAGGAATAATTTTGATCCCGCCGCAGATTTGTATGTTGACCAGAACGGCTGCCTGGCGTGGTCCCCGGGGAAGGAGGCGATGCAACGTGAAGTAGAGGCTTACTTCCTGTCGCGTCGCGAGGACGTTTGAGCCCACCATGATCCACCTGCAGATGAATGGCTTTATCGCAGACAACCTTTTTCAATACTGCGTTGGGCGCATTGTTGCTGAGGAACTGGGTTACGAGCTTCGCGTAAGCCATTCACGCATGCATCCGCGCCGGAATGTACCGCAGTTATTGCAACTGCTATCACAGTTCAGGAATGCACCCATACACATACCCGGCCTTGCGTTTGAGCATCCAGTCGACAAAACAGGGCTAATTGGCCATGACGGGTTTGATGGCTTTCATCTAGATCTGCAAAAAATTGTCGATTGTCGTGATCAGCGCAAAATTATGTTGGCGGGGTATTTTCAGCAGTATGCAATACTTCGGCCCTATAAAAGCCGGATCCGCGCATGGTTTGAAATTGCGCCGCTCTCATTGGGATACGACATTCATCCCGACGATGTCGTCGTTCACGTGCGTATGGGCGATCTGGTTGTACTGGGCTGGGCAATCAGCCTGAACTTCTATTCGGATTTGCTCGATACGCTGCAATTTCGCAAGCTGTACATCTGCGGTTTTGGTCTCGGTGCGGAGGTGCGCAATCATTTTGCCCGTTTTGATCCGATCTATGTGCACAGCAAGCCGGTGGATGACTTCCGATTTATGAAGGGTTTCAATCGCATCATATTGTCCAACAGTGGCTTTAGCTGGTGGGCAGCGTTTCTTTCAGATGCCAGCGAGATTCACGCACCGGTGATGGCGGCTAATGACAGGACATTTGACCCCAAGTCCGAGCTGGCCGATTTGCGGGTCGATGATGAAGCGCGGTACCACTATGTTTACGATGTGCCGTATATGGAACGAGCCTATACACTGAAGGATATCCTTATCTCTGCCGGACAATTGTCCAAACGAAGACTGGTCCTGTCGCTGAAAGGACTGCTCGCAAATCCCTATTCAGGCGATAAGCACTAGCAACGACTACCTGCGCCAAAGCTCGCAGGCAGTCGCGTGGTAGAAGAGCCCCCGGTTAACCGGCGCTCAACGCCAGGTAAAACAGGTACATGCAAATTCCGAAACCGCCCAGAAACGACAGCGAGCGTAATTTGTCCTGATCGGCCAAATACAGTGCGATGTAGACTATACGCAACAGCACGAAGACCAGCGTCAGGGTGGCGATACTTTGCAGGTCGATGCCGCTGATAAACACCGCGAGTATGGCGGCGCTAAATACCGCTAAGGCCTCCCAGCAGTTGCTCTGGGCGGCTACAGCGCGTGCCCCGGCGCCGGTAAGCTTCAGCGATTGGGTGCGCGGTTCCTTATTGTCGACATTGCCGAATTGCTTCTGGCGGTGATAGCCGGCGATCCATGCGCACGTTATTGGCAAAATGCACAACACCAAAAGGCTGCCGATTACTGTATTCATTTTCGCTGTACTCCTGGTTATTTATGAGTGGTCGTTAATGGGTATGCACCCTGGTACTGTGAATTCTGCTAATTGCACTGTCTTTCGTCCGGTGGCGTAGCCAGTATCCGCTCTAACAACAAAGGCTGGTCGGTCATGATCGCGTCCACACCGAGATCAATCATGCGTAGCATTTCTTCACAGCTGTTGATGGTCCATACCTGTACCGCCAGATTGACGGCGTGGCTGTCGGCGACGAAATCGGGTGTCACCACCTCGAGATAAAAGTCATCCGGTATCTGTTCGCCAATCTGGCTGGTATCGGGCGGAACCTGGAAGGCAATGTGCTCTGGCACCGGTGGCATCACCCCATCGCCAAGTGCGCCCAGTACCAATCCGGTGCCCTGGTCCAGTGGTACGGAAGTATATACGCACGGTGCAATGGCCTTGAAATTATTAGCCGCTTGATCGACGAATGACGCGGCAATCAGGTCGGTGTAGCGGCCGAACTGTTGCAATACGCTGGCAATCTGCTGTTCGTAGTTGCCTGTGCCATCCACATCCGGTTTCAATTCGATGTTGATCAAATTGCGTGGAAAGCGAGCCAGGGCTTCTTCCAATGTGGGGATTCGGAAGTCCTCTGCGCTGTAGCCCGGCGGTGGCGGTTTATCGCCAGTGGCGATACCGCGGAAGGAATAATCGGCAGCCGGACGGTCGTGGGGAGTGCCGGAGCCGGCCACGAACCAGTAGGCCGCGTCAAGCGCGCGCAGTTCAGCCAGTGTGAGGTCGACCACGTTGCCCTTACCGTTGGTTGTGCGATCTACATCCAGGTCATGCAGGATTACCAACTGGTTATCCTTGGTTTGGTAAACATCCATTTCCAGTACATCGGCTCCCGCCCTGGCCGCTTCTGAATAGGCATACAACGTATTTTCAGGAAAATCCGTAACACCTCCTCGATGCGCAAAATTAAGCGGGTCGCCGCCGTTGACCAGCCAGGGATTTGGATCCTTGCTGAACGGCGTGTCGCATGCCGTGTCGTCGTTGGAGATGGTGCCTGTGATGTCTGTGGCAGTAGGTCGGGCGTTGCCAGAGGTAGCGACAGTCACGGTGAAGGTTTCTGCAGGCTCCTCCTCCCCATCGCCGATCACATCGATACGGATAAATCCTTCAATCGCGCCGGCGGGAATTTCAATCTGGCCGGCTGTTTGCAGGTAATCCTCATCGGCGGTGGCGCTGCCGGCTGAAGTTTCGTAGTTGACGGTCACTGGCTGCTGCTGGGGTTCCGTCATGGTCACTCGCAGGGCCAGTTGGCGCATTTCACCCGCAGCACCTTCCGGCGCGGCGGTGGGAACGACAGTCAGGGATGATGGTGGTTGCGGGCTGTCGGAGCTGTTGGAACATCCGAGCAATGCTGCGCTGCCCAGCAGGCCTGCGATTGCGAGTAGAGTTCTCATGTTGATCTCGTCTGTTTTGTCATTATCGCCGCAGCATACACCATAGCGTCTGCGTAATGACGCGATTATTGTGCACCCTGGATAATTTTGGCTACCAGTCCCGGGTCCTGCATTGGAATAAAATGATTCAGGTGCGGGAGGTAAACCTCGTGGCAGTGAGGCAGTGCTGCTGCCAGCCCTGGCCAGGTAGGTGAGGTGGTGAGGTCGTGCACTGATTCGTCGCCGGGTTGTGCACGCAACAAGGTGACCGGTGTGACGATGCGGGACAACTCCAGGAGCAGAATGTCATTGCCCTGCTGGCTGAGATAAATGCTGGCCTCCTGGATGGGATCGCAGGCCAGTCGGTGCAACCCATTGTCATCGACCGGTGCCAGTGCATAGTCACAGTAATCGCGCAGCACACCGGGCTGCCATGTATTGAATGGTGGCCGGTCTTTGAAGCGATCGTACATTTCCTGCGCGTTGTGCCACTGGTTCTTGCGTCGGCTCACCGGGTGCTGCGTCGCGTCGAGAACACCAGAGACAGCGTGGAAGTCGGCATAACGCTGGGGCGACATGATCACTGGATCAATCAGCACCAGGTGCTTGAAGCGCTCCGGAATCTGCACAGCGGCGCGGGCTATCAAATACCCGCCGATCGAATGCCCGACGCCGACTATGTTTTTGAGATCCAGTGCCGCGACCAGCGCGATGATATCCGACGCCATCAAGCTCCAGTTCACCTCACCGCGATTGTCACTGGCACCGTGAAAGCGCAGGTCCACAGCGTAGATATGGCGGTCAGGGAGTGCTTTCACCACCTCGTTCCAACAGCGACGGTGAAAGCCGGTAGCGTGCAGCAGCAAAATCGGGTCACCCTGGCCCGGCCATTCACTTACGAATAAAGCGATGTCACCGACATCCACCTGAAATTCCGCAGGTTCTTGCATGTTGGAGCTGTTCCTCTGGCAGGATAAACAGGAGGGACATTGTACGTGAGCACCGCCGGAGGTTCGACTGCACGGACACTGGGCGCACTGTGCCTCCGATTGTCCATTGGGCGGCCGGGCGTTTAGCGCAGCGCAGCCCGGACTTTGGGGTCGTAGCCCCTGCGGATCAGGGACGCCGGATACTCATTGCCGGGCAATGGTCTGACTCCCGGTGGCAGGTTTGGCTGCGAAGGCCTCATTGGCGGGCGCGTGATCGGGTGTTCGGGTAGCTGTACGCGCGGCGAACGCCATGGCCGATGCACCCTGTAGGGTATAAAGTTGGTGTAGGTTATCGAATTATTGTTGTCAATCTGCGACGACTGCTGGGCGGCTGTCTGTTGGGCGGCTGTCTGTGCATCCAGGTTGCGCAATTCCGCGCGATGCCGCTCGCGCGCCATGCGGTCTGCAACCATGCGATCCGTGGTTTCGCGCATATTCTCCAGACGCTGCTGGGCTGCCTCGTTATTAGTCGGCTGCAACGCATCTATTTCCAGTATCTCGACCAGGATTTCTTCCGGTGGTTTGCTGTCCGAAAAAGTCACCACGCCGTTCGCGTCGATGGATTTGTACACCGTGGCGGCAAGGCCGGGAAGGCTGCACAACAGCGCCATTCCCGCCAGGCAAAGATTGCTGCGAAGTCGATTCATAACGTTGATTATAAGACAAACGCTAGGGGTGTACAGCGTGGCAGCTGCGGGCAACTGCACTACAAGCTGGCGTGTAAAAGGAGTTCCAGACGACTGTCGGGCAGCAACACACTGCGTTCCAGCCGAAAGCAGTTCAGCAGTTGTGTTAACTCACTTTGGCTATGGGGGGCGTAGCCTGGTGGAGCAGTGCGTCTGCTCCTGCAGGTGAGCATGTCCAGCGCGCCGATTCCGTAAAGGTGATCCACTTGCGGGGCTTTGCGGTTGTGCACGGAAAACGCGTGCGCTGTGCAGTCCTTTTTCAGGTTGGGCTGTAGCGCTGTCATAAAGGCGCCGACAGCCTGTCGATCCAGGAAATTGAACACATCCCAGAACAGGCAAATGTCAAACTGCGTATTGTTTGGGAATTGCATCATTGTTGCGAATTGTTGCAGCAGTGACTGCTGATTATCTTCATCAGCTTTTATCGGCAGTTCTGCGAACAGGTCGATGAAATGTAACTTACAGCGGTAGTTGGCAAAAAAGTCGACGGTTTCGGACACGGCAGGGCCGACGTGAAAAACCGTTACCGATTGTTCCTCGTCGAGATGCTGGAACAGCGATGGCAGTAACTTGGAGGCCTGTGTCGAAGTTTTACGCAACGGTTGACTTAGTGTCGGAAACGCTCATACACGCCAACAGGCAGGCCTCAATGGAAACTTTCAATCTCAAACGCTTTTCAGGTCAAGGCCGGTTGCTTTCAATGGGGTTGCCGCAGAATGTGTTGCCACAGATGATCTGCTCGCGGCTGATCCTGCCGGATCCATGTCGATACTGCCCTTGAAGATCGCGCCGTCTTCCAGCGTAACCCGTGGTGCCACGATATTGCCGTGCACATTACCCGATTTGGCAATAACGACCTTTTCATTGCCCGTGATGTCACCGGTGACCTTGCCATCGATGATGATGACTTTGGCCTGAATATCGGCACTGACTTCGCCGTTTTCGCCGATGGAAACCTGGTTGCCGTTGAGGTTGATCTTACCTTCAACTTTTCCCTGGATAATCAGGTCTTCTTCACCAGTGACTTCGCCTTTAATTACGATGCTTGGGCCTATCATAGCGATACTCCTCGCAGTTACAGGGGCAGCAGGAATGGATGGGGATGGAGATGGAGTTGATAGGACGGCGTCCTGGGGTGGTGTCGCCGCGCCTTTCTTCTTGGTTCGATCAAACATTGCGATCGTCCCCGTATCTGAATGTTGGCCCACCATGCTACCAGCCTGTCGTGAGATGCACCAGTGCCCTGATTGGGTACGAAATACAATACCGGAGCAAGTCAATGGCAGGCCTGCGCGCAGGCAACGGCAGGATTGATTTGTCCTCGGCGATGCACTAGGTTATCTGTCCTTACTTTAGCCACGAGGCGTACGTCATGCTGAAGCACATTTTTGTCTGTCTGATGGTGGTATTCGTAGCAGCTTGCGCTACAGGCAAACCCGGCTTTCCTCCCCAGACCAGTGACGGCCTGCAACTGGTACCGGATACCAAGCTGGCCGCAGTGTATTTGAAGCCCGGTGCGAAGCTGAGCCAGTATGACAGGATCGCGTTGTTGGACCCCTATGTAGCGTTTGCCAAGAATTGGCAGCGCACCTACAACGAGGACGCGACTTTCGAAGATCAGGTCACCGACAAAGATATGCAGCAAATTCGAGAAAGGGTTGCGACGGAATTTTCCCGCGAATTAATCAAGGTGCTGAAGGCCGACGGTCGCCAGATTGTGTCAACCGGTGGCACCGGGGTTCTCATTTTGCGCCCGGCAATTATAAATCTTGAGATAACAGCCCCCGACCTGATGACACCCGGAATGGAACAGACCTTCGTTGCCAGTGCTGGAAGCATGACCCTGTACCTGGAGTTGCTCGATGGCAAGACAGGGGACCTCATCGCCAGGGTCATTGATCCAGAAGCTGCGGATGATGCAGGTATGGCGCAGGTAGCTAACGGGGTAACCAACACTGCAGATTTTGATCGCATTGTGCAGCGCTGGGCGCAAATACTGAATTCGCATCTGGCCGCGATCACCCAGTAAACGTGGGATGAACCGGTAAATGCGTCTCACCATGCAGCTTGTGGCGTGATGTTCGCTTGAGCGACGCCATTCGCATTACCGATCTGGCGCACCCGGAACTCAGCGCCATGCAGCGCAGTGCCGTGGATTACGGACAGACGATTGAGGTCGATCTCAGCGTTGCGAGCATTCTGGGTGAGGCGCGGGAAGCTACCGGGCTGGCAGATTTTGGCGCGGACGATTTCCTGCAACGGCTGGCGTTATTGTGCGATGAGTGGGGTAGTGATCCCGACCTGCTCAATCTGGGTCGACTTTCCCTGCGCAATAAATTGTTACAACATGCCAGGAGCCGTCTGCTGATTCAACATGTGCTTACCGGCCATCCCGAAATTCATGACATCGAAATCCGTGCGCCCATAATTGTGGCTGGCTTGCCGCGTTCCGGCACCACTCACCTGCTGAATTTGATGGCTGCGGATTCGCGCCTGCGGGCGCTGCCACTTTGGGAGTCATACGAGCCGGTGCCGCTTCCCGGTGAAAGTATGCTCGATGGCGGTATTGATCCGCGATTCCAACGCTGTGCAGATCAATGGCAGATGATGCAGTCGCTGTCGCCATTGCTGGCCGCGATGCACCCGATGAATCCGGAGCATATACACGAGGAGTTGGAGCTGATGGGCCCCGACTTTGCCTCATACAACTATGAGTGGCTCAGCGTTTCACCACGCTGGCGCGATCACTACTACGCCTGCGACCAGACACCACACTACGAGTACATGAAAACGGTACTGAAAATCCTCACTTGGCAGGACGGTGATCACAGCGGTGCGCAGACTCGCTGGGTATTGAAGTGCCCGCAGCACCTGGAGCAACTGCGTGTGCTGCGTAAGGTGTTTCCCGATGCTACTGTTGCTATTACACACCGCGACCCGGTGTCGGTCATTCAGTCTGCAATAACTATGTTGGGGTACGGACAGCGTATCAGTCGCCGGTCGGTTGACCTCAATGGCCTGCTGCATTACTGGACCGATCGCGTGCTACATCTTTTACAGGCCTGTGTGCGCGACCGGGACTGCATACCGGATGCCCAGAGCATCGATATACTGTTCCATGAATTCATGGCTGATGACTTTGGCATGGTGGAAAAAATATACGCACGCGCAGGCCTTGCGATGACCGCAACTGCACGGCAGCAATTGCGCGATTTTATCCAACAGCATCCGCGTGGCAGGGATGGTCGAATCGTGTACAACCTGCTTGGGGATTTTGGTGTCGAGCCCGAGCAGTTGCGCGCCAGGTTCGGTTTTTATTTCGATCGTTTTCCCGTGCAGGTGGAAGCGAGTTAGTCCAGCTGGGGAACGCCATGAGAGAGCCCGTATACAAAACACGTCCCGTCGAGCCCAATCCGGCCAGGTTTGGCGGCCAGCGCATCAACGATTTCATAGTGTTATCCGAGGCTTTTTCCAACAGTTACCTGCTGCAAACGTCGGCGGGAAATATTCAGGTGAACGCGGGTATGGGCATCGAGGCCCCGGTCATAAAACACAATTTTGACGCGTTTACGACACAGCCACTGCGCTACCTGATTTTGACGCAGGGGCACGTAGACCATGTGGGTGGCGTGGCGTATTTTCGCCAGCATAATCCTGGCTTGGCCGTGGTCGCACAGGCTGGTAACCCAGAGCATCAGGCCTACGACGGACGGCTAGCGACATTTCGCGGCAATCGCTCTGCGTTTGCGTTCACTGACAAATTTGCCGGGGCATTTGCCGACTATGCTCAGCACGGCCTTACAGAGTATCCAGCACAGGATGTGCCGGTGCCGGATATCCTGGTGGAAGACCGTTACAGTTTTACGCTGGGGGAGTTGGAGGTGGAACTCATCGCCGTACCCGGGGCGGAGACCAACGATTCACTGGTCGTATGGCTGCCGCAACACAAGATATGCCTGACCGGCAATCTGTTCGGTTGCCCCTTTGGCCACTTTCCCAACCTGGTAACGATTCGCGGTGACCGCTACCGCGACGCGCTGACCGTGGCGGCGGCGGTGCAGGTGGTGATGGACCTGTGTCCACAAACCATTCTTTATGGCCATCACGCGCCGGTAGTGGGTAGTGAACTGATCGCGACGGAACTACGGGTACTGCGCGACGCGATTCTCTATGTCCACGACGAGACTGTTAAAGGCATGAACGCAGGCCTGGACGTGCACACTCTAATGGCGCAGGTACAGTTACCTCCGGAATTGGAAGTGGGCGAGGGTTACGGCAAGGTGTCGTGGAGCGTGCGTGCGATCTGGGAAAATTATGCGGGTTGGTTCAAGCACGAGTCGACCACGGAACTCTATCCCCAGTCGTGCAGTTCGATCTATCCTGACCTGATTGATCTAGCGGGAGGTGAGCAGGCGATTATCGATCGCGCGCAGGACAAAATTGCGCAAAAAAAATATGTCGAGGCACTGCACCTTCTGGATATCCTGCAACCCCTGCGCGGCAACCTGCCCGATGCTGTGGCCGCTGCCATCACCGCGCATCAGGCGCTGGCGCAGGACAGTAGCAACTTCTGGTTGTCCAGTTGGTTGCGCAACCAGATCAGGCTGCTGCAGGCGCAACAAAACGGATAGTGGCGGATTTGCTCAGGACGGCGATTTTGCAGGAAGGTAATCCCGCGTGAGTTCCTCGGAGACCCGCCACAGTTTTGCAGCCATGGCGTCATCCTGCATGTAAGGTGTATCGCCCTCGTCGACGTTGCAGTCCGAGAAATAGAAACCGCGCACATCGACCAGCCCGGGATTGGTGGCCACATAGCAGGTGGTAGCCGCTCCTTGGGGAATAGTCTTGAACAGCAGCCAGCCGAAATACTTGGCTCCCCACTGTTGCCAGGCCGGAAGATTCTTCATCAGTTGTGTATTAATGACACCCGGATGCACGCTGTTGGCCGTGGCCTCTGTATGGGAGATCTGTGCCGCCAGTT
This sequence comes from Halioglobus sp., assembly GCA_041396025.1. Lineage (GTDB taxonomy): Bacteria > Pseudomonadota > Gammaproteobacteria > Pseudomonadales > Halieaceae > Marimicrobium. Next base: position 252,350 of record JAWKZL010000002.1, read on the forward strand.
CGCGGGCACACAAGGCATTGGCTAGTTTCGAGACACCGTATGCATTCCACGCATCGTAGTGTTTGCTGCCATCCAGATTATCAAATTCGATGCCATTGTTGGCGCGGCGGTGTGCTACCGAGCTGAGCAGGGTGAAGCGTCCCTGGGGTGCGGCCAGTACGGGCTCCCGCAACTGGTTGATCAATATAAAGTGCCCCAGGTGATTCACGGCGAACTGTTTCTCTATGCCATTCACCAACTCCAGGTCGGGTAGCGCCATGATCCCGGCATTGGTAATCAGCCCGTCCAACGGAATGTTCATTGCACGGATTTCTTCAGCGCAGTGCACCACCGACGCCCAGTCTGCCAGGTCCAGGAACATCGGCGTGGTTTGTCCCTTAATCCCGGCGCAGGCTTCCTCTGCTTTTTCCTGTGTGCGTGCAATGCCGATTATGTGTGCACCGCGCAGCGCCAGTACTCTCATGGTCTCGTATCCAAGGCCTGAATTGGCACCTGTGATGGCGATGGTAAGCCCCGTCAGGTCAATGCCTTCGGTCACCTCTTCGGCGGTGGAGCTGCCATTAAAAGGGCTGTGCGGTGGTTGCCGGGTGATGATTTGGGCGAGCACGGATGAGGGTAGGGCGCTAAGTACTCCCAGTGTTGCCATGTAGTGCAGGAGTTGGCGGCGGCGCCATTGCGCTTGGGACATAATGCGACTCTCTTGTTTGCGAATCAGGTTGGTAGAGGCTCGTGTCTGTGGTAATCACAGTGGATAGTTGATGCCCAGTGTAAGACATTCGGCTGCTCACACACAGCAAAGGATTCGGCCATAGTTACGTTAGAAATGCCGTTTGCGCAGTGAATATCGAGGTTTTACGAGCGCGTACAGTACCGCCACGCTCTGTTACACTGCCGCCCCTTTCGCATCACCCGAGGTGTTTGTTGTGAGCAATCCATCGTTTGCCGCGCTGTCTCTGCCGCCGGCGCAACTCGTAAATCTGGAGAAACTGGGCTATCTGGAAATGACGGCGATTCAGGCTGCGGCGCTGCCGGCTGCGCTGGCAGGAACAGATGTGATCGGCCAGGCCAAGACCGGCAGTGGCAAAACCGCAGCGTTTGGCCTGCCGTTGCTTAACCGATTGAACCCGCAGGATTTTGCGGCGCAGGCCCTGGTTCTGTGTCCGACGCGAGAACTCGCTGCGCAAGTGGCCAGCGAAATCCGTCGACTGGCCCGCTACCAGAGCAATATCAAGGTCGTCACGCTGTGCGGTGGTCAATCGATCGGCCCGCAACTGGCATCCCTGGAGCACGGCGCACACGTGGTGGTGGGGACGCCGGGGCGAATCAAGGATCATCTGCTCAAGGGCAGTCTGGTGCTGGGGCGCGTCCAGACGCTGGTGCTGGATGAAGCCGATCGCATGCTGGAGATGGGATTTATTGAAGATATCGAAACGATTATCCGGGAAACTCCTGCCAGCCGCCAAACTCTGTTGTTCTCGGCTACGTTCCCGAAGGATATCCAGTCGCTCAGCAGCCGCTTCCAGCGTGCAGCGCAGCATATCAGTGTCGAGTCACTGCACAATGAACAGCAGATTTCACAGCGTTTTTTCATCTGTCAGCAAAAGGCATTACCGCAATCCCTGATCAGGCTATTGACGCACTTTCAGCCCTCGGCAGCGGTCGTGTTTTGCAACACCAAGCAAGCGGTGCGAGACGTGTGCGCATACCTGGAGGGGTGTGGTATCCACGTCTTGGCGTTACACGGTGATATGGAGCAGCGCGACCGCGATCAGGTGTTGATTCAGTTCCGGCACCTCAGTTGCAGCGTTCTGGTTGCCACCGATGTTGCCGCCAGGGGCCTGGATATCGACGACTTGCCCGCCGTGATTAATTACGAGTTGCCGCGCAATGCTGAGGTCTACGTGCACCGCATCGGTCGCACCGGGCGCGCCGGCAACGAGGGACTTGCACTCAGTGTGTTCGACGAGTCCCAGCGCTACAGGTTGCAAGGCATTGGTGACTACCAGCAGCGCGAGTTGGATTTTGAAGCGATTGAGCAACTGCCGGAGGCAGGCATTCACCTGCCGGTGCCGCCATTTATCACGTTGTGTATCGGCGGCGGGCGCAAGGATAAAGTTCGGGCAGGTGATGTCCTCGGGGCGCTCACCGGCGACGCTGGAATAGAGGGCGCGGCAGTGGGAAAAATCACAGTGACGGAGTATTCGACCTACGTTGCTGTAGCACGAGCCGTGGCAGATAAGGCCCTGGGGCGCTTGCTCAACGGCAAAATCAAGGGTCGCAAGTTCAAGGTGCGTAAAATTGAATGTCGGGATTCTGCATAGAATTATTACCACACAGCAGGCTCGACCTGAAGCCGTCAAGCCTCTAAAGTACCGCCCCTGTTTGTAAACACCCCCGCATTCACCGCCAACAACACGCCAGTGTCAGGACGTATCCGTTGATTTCTACAGCCAATATCACCATGCAGTTCGCCGCCAAGCCGCTATTTGAGAACATCTCTGTCAAGTTCGGCGATGGTAATCGCTACGGCCTTATCGGCGCCAACGGCTGTGGTAAATCCACCTTCATGAAAATTCTCGACGGCAGCCTGGTGCCTTCTGCCGGCAATGTGTCTATTACGCCCAATGAGCGCGTGGGTAAGCTGAACCAGGACCAGTTCGCCTATGAGCAGTACAGCGTGATCGACACGGTGTTGATGGGTCACGAAGAGTTGTGGCAGGTAAAGCAGGAGCGCGACCGCATTTACGGCCTGCCCGAGATGTCCGAAGACGACGGTATGAAAGTCGCGGAGCTCGAAGTACATTTCGCTGAAATGGACGGCTATAGCGCTGAGAGCCGCGCCGGTGAGATTTTGATGGGCGCGGGTATAGCGCAGGAGCTGCATTACGGCCCGATGAGCCAGGTAGCACCCGGCTGGAAATTGCGTGTGTTGCTGGCGCAGGCGTTGTTCTCCGATCCGGATATCCTGTTGCTGGACGAACCGACCAACAACCTCGATATCGACACCATTCGCTGGCTGGAAGCGATTCTCAACGAGCGCAAGTGTACGATGATTATCATCTCGCACGATCGGCATTTTCTGAACGCCGTGTGTACACATATGGCCGATATCGACTACGGCGAACTGCGCATTTACCCCGGCAACTACGACGACTTTATGACAGCGTCCACCCAGGCCCGCGAGCGCCTGCACTCGGAAAACGCCAAGAAGAGTGCGCAGATCGCCGACTTGCAACAGTTCGTCAGTCGTTTCTCGGCCAATGCCTCCAAGGCCAAGCAGGCGACCTCCCGCGCCAGGCGCATCGAAAAGATCAAACTGGACGATATCAAACCGTCCAGCCGGGTGAGTCCCTATATCCGCTTCAAGCAGGACAAGAAGCTGCATCGTCAGGCGCTGGTGCTGGATAAATTGGGCCACGGCTTTGACGAGGGCCCGCTGTTTGAGAAGGGCAGTCTGATACTTGAGGCCGGCGCGAGGCTGGCCGTCATCGGCGACAACGGCGCCGGTAAAACCACATTTCTGCGTTGCCTGATGAATGAGCTGTCACCCAATCATGGCAGCGTGAAGTGGGCCGAGAATGCAACACTCGGCTACTGCCCGCAGGACTCAAGCGCCGATTTCGAGTGTGATCTGAACCTGTTCGACTGGATGAGCCAGTGGCGCAGGGCACATCACGATGACCAGATTGTCCGCGCCACGCTGGGTCGCCTGCTGTTTTCGTCCGACGACTTCAAGAAGCAGGTGAAGGTCTGTTCCGGTGGCGAGAAAAACCGGCTGCTGTTCGGCAAGCTGATGATGATGGACGCCAACGTATTGTTACTGGATGAGCCGACCAACCACCTGGATATGGAGTGTATCGAGTCACTCAACCTGGCGTTGGAACACTACGATGGCACGCTGATTTTTGTCAGTCACGATCGGGAATTTGTGTCATCTCTGGCAACGCGCATCCTTGATATCAAGGATGGCGAGCTGGTGGATTTTCAGGGGACTTACGACGAGTACCTGGCTAGCCAGCTGGAGGCAGAGAAATTCGCCAGCGCGTACTGACCCGCTTATTGCAGCAACTCGGGTTGTTCCGCCGTAATCACATCGTACAGCGGCTGAAAGCTGAACCAGCCCGCCAATGGATTCCCCACAGTTTCTCGGGTGAGCAGCGCAATATCGTGGCGAATTAACTTCGGCGTACCGGCCGCGTCGGCCATTAACTGTGCCTGGCAACTGCGTTCCATGGTGATAAACCACCATGCAGCGGCCTCAATTGTCTCACCCACTGTCAGCAGGCCGTGGTTCTGCAGGATGGCCGCTTTGCGATCACCCAGAGCTGCCGCAATAGCCTTGCCTTCGCTGTTATCCAACACCACGCCGGTGAAATCGTCGAACAGCACGTGATCCTCGTAAAATGCGCAGCTGTCCTGGGTCAGCGGATCGAGCAGTTTGCCGAGTGATGAAAAGGATTTGCCGTACACCGAATGCGAGTGCGCCGCTGCCGTGACCCTGGGGTTGGCCATGTGGATTTGCGAGTGAATGGTGAAGGCTGCCCCGTTCAACAAACCGTTCCCCTCGACCACTTTCCCTGTGTGGCAGACCAACAGCAGATCCGACACCGTCATCTGCTTGAACGCTCGGCCCATGGGGTTTACCCAGAAGTGATCAGTCAGCTCAGGATCGCGCACTGTAATGTGACCCGCTACACCCTCGTCGAAACCGAACTTGCCGAACAGGCGTAGTGCAGCGGCCAACTTGTTTTTGCGGTCCCGGCGAATCTCTTCCATGCCCTCCAGTTGTGGAACCATGGTCATGGACTCATCCATATTCATGACAATCTTGTTGGCGGCATCTGACATAGAACTTACCTCACTGGGACTTGTAGGTGGTTAGACTTGAGTGTACATGCTGGTGGACGAAATGATCGACTAAACATTCGGATGGATGCGCAGTTAAAGTCTTACATATGAGCAGCGTGGAACGCGATATGCTCGCCGATAAATGTGGCAATAAAAAAATAGCTATGGTCGTAGCCCGCCTGCCGTCGGATTTGCATTGGATAGGCCGCCTCGGCGCAAGCCTGCTCCAGCAGTTCGGTTTTCAACTGCTCTGTGAGAAAGTTGTCCGCCTCACCCTGATCGATGAGCACCGGCAGGTGCTGTTGCGACGCCCGCACCAGCATGGTGGTGTCGTATTCCTGCCAGTGTTGTCGATTGGGGCCGAGATAGTTCCCCAGCGCTTTCTCTCCCCAGGGACAGTTCAACGGTGAGCAGATGGGTGCAAATGCAGAGACGCTGCGGAAGCTGCCGGGATTCTTAAGTGCGATGGTCAATGCGCCGTGGCCACCCATTGAGTGCCCGAATATTCCGGTGCGCTCACTGTTTATTGGCAGATTCGCATTCACCAGTGTGGGTAGTTCTTTCACCACATAGTCATACATCCTGTAGTGACTGGACCAGGGTGCCTGCGTGGCATTGACGTAGAAGCCTGCGCCCAGCCCAAAATCGTATGCCGCATCGGCATCGTCCGGGACGCCGTCGCCGCGCGGGCTGGTATCGGGTGCAACGATCGCTATGCCGTGCTGCGCCGCGTGCTGCTGCGCACCCGCCTTGTGGACGAAATTTTCATCGGTGCAGGTCAGCCCCGACAGCCAGTACAACACAGGCACCGGTCGCTGTTCCGCTGCTGGCGGCAGGTACACAGAGAAATTCATGGTGCAATCGAGTGAGGTCGACATGTGTGAGAAGCGCAGTTGCCGGCCGCCGAAGCTGCGATTTTCCGCAATCTGTTCCATGGGATTGCGGCGGCTCAGTACAGCACGACGGAGCGAATGCTTTCGCCCTTGTGCATCAGGTCAAAGGCCTTGTTGATGTCGGAGAGCGGCATGGTGTGGGTGATCAAATCATCGATCTGTATTTTGCCCTCCATATACCAGTCGACGATGCGCGGCACATCAGTGCGGCCCCGTGCGCCGCCAAACGCCGTGCCGCGCCAGGATCTCCCTGTTACCAGTTGGAAGGGGCGGGTGGAGATTTCCTGTCCTGCACCGGCGACGCCGATGATGCAGCTCTGGCCCCAACCCTTGTGACAACACTCCAGTGCCTGACGCATGACATTGACATTGCCGATGCACTCAAAGCTGTAGTCCACGCCGCCGCCGGTCATACCAACGATATGATCAACAACATTTTCAACTTCACTGGGATTGACGAAATCCGTCATACCGAACTTTTTCGCCAGCGCCACCTTGGAGGGATTGAGATCAACGCCGATAATGCGCGTGGCTCCGACCATTTTTGCACCCTGGATAACATTCAGGCCGATGCCGCCCAGGCCGAACACAGCGACTGTTGATCCCGGTTCCACTTTCATTGTGAAAGCCACAGCTCCAATACCGGTAGTAACGCCGCAACCGATATAGCAGATCTTGTCGAAGGGCGCATCCTCGCGCACTTTGGCCAGCGCAATTTCTGGCAGCACCGTGTAGTTGGAAAACGTGGAGCAACCCATGTAATGCAGAATGGGCTTGCCGTCCAGTGAGAAGCGGCTGCTGCCATCGGGCATGACACCCTGTCCCTGTGTGGAACGGATAGCCTGGCACAGGTTCGTCTTGGGGTTAAGACAGTATTCGCATTCGCGACATTCTGCGGTGTAAAGCGGGATAACGTGGTCGCCCGGCTTGAGCGAGGTCACGCCAGCACCCACTTCCACCACGATGCCAGCGCCTTCGTGTCCTAGTATCGCCGGGAAAGCGCCCTCCGGATCATCGCCTGACAAAGTGAAGGCATCGGTGTGGCACACACCAGTCGCCTTCATCTCCACCATAACCTCACCGTCCTTGGGGCCGGCCAGATCAACGTCTACAATTTCCAGTGGTTTGCCTGCCGCAAAGGCGACAGCTGCGCGTGTTTTCATCGGAATGTCTCGTCGAGTGATAAAAAGAAGTCGCTCAGTCTAACGAGATGATGCGCAGAGTTAAACAGGGGGCGACATTGAGGGGTCTGCGCCCCGGGATCGTTCAGGTCGACCAGCGGTCCCGGCACAACGTCAGCCATTCCTTGAGAGCAGCGCTGTGATATTTTTCGCGATGGGTAATGAGATACCACTCCCGCCGAAAATCACGATCCGGCACGGCCAGCGGCACCAGCGATCCGCGTTTGAATGCCTCCGTCAGGCACACCTGTGACAGGCAGCCAACGCCCAGGCCCGCTTCTACTGCACGCTTTATTGCTTCTGTGTGCTGCAATTCCATCGCGATGTGCAAATCGGTAAGAATGCCGTGCATGGCGCGCTCAAAGGCCTGTCGGGTACCTGAACCGTGCTCCCGCACAATCCACGGCAGTGTAATCAAGTCGCGGTCAGACAATGCCTTGACGCTCGCAAGCGGATGACCCGGTGCGGCGAATACCACCAGTTCGTCGCGCCGCCAGTGTGCGATCTCCAGATCCGGGTGCTGCAATTCACCTTCGATTAAACCCATATCCAGCGCAAACCCGGCGACCCGCTCGGCAATGGACTCTGTATTGGCAACGCTCAGGGCGATATCGGCCTGCGGGTGCACCCGGCGGAAGTCGGCGATCATATTGACCGCCAGATAGTTGCCGATGGTCAGCGTAGCCCCGACCTGCAACCGGCCTATCACGTCCTCGCCGGCCAGAGCGTGTTCCAGTGCCAGTGCCTGTTCCAGTAGCCGCTCCGCCTGGGGCCGCAGTTGGCGACCCAGTTCGCTCAGTTGTAGCCGTTTGCCGAGTCTGTCGAACAGCTGCACGTCGAACTGATTTTCCAGCTCCTTCAGCGAGCCGCTGGCGGCCGATTGCGACATCGATAGCGCCTCTGCGGCGCGGGTGATATTTTCATGGCGAGCAGTGGCCAGAAAGACTTCCAGCTGTCTGAGGCTGTAACGCATGACAGGCATCCTAAATCGGTTTTATCGATAATACATATCGAATATATCCCCTTTGTCGATTTAAGAGCAAGCGCTATGGTAGCCACATATTCCACAGAGGCGGAGGCTTCGTCAGATGGCACAGATATTGAGGGAAGAAGTGACGGCGGTTCACCACTGGACGGATCGTTTGTTCAGCTTCAAAACAACGCGTAACCCCGGGTTTCGCTTCAAGAACGGGCATTTCACCATGATCGGCCTGGAGCAGGAGGGCAAGCCTTTGATGCGCGCCTATAGTCTGGCGAGCGCCAATTACGAGGACGAATTGGAGTTCTTCAGTATCAAGGTGCCGGATGGCCCGCTGACCTCGAAATTGCAACGGATCAAGGTGGGTGATGGGTTGCTGGTCAACAGCAAGGCCACCGGCACTCTGGTGCAGGATAACCTGCTGCCGGGAAAACACCTGTATCTGATTGCCACGGGTACCGGGCTGGCGCCGTTTCTCAGCATCATCCGCGATCCGGAAATTTACGAGCAGTATGACAAGATTGTATTGACGCACGGCTGTCGCTATACAGAAGAACTCGCTTATCGTGAATTGATTACTGAACATCTCCCGCAGCACGAATATCTGGGTGAGTCGGTGCGCGACAAGCTGATCTACTACCCAACGGTGACACGCGAGAAGTTTTCAAACAACGGGCGGCTAACCGACCTGCTGCGCATTGGCAAACTCCCTGCGGATATCGGTCTACCGCCAATAAATGCCGAGACGGACCGATTTATGATTTGTGGCAGCCCCAGCATGCTCAAGGAAATATGCGCACTGCTGGACAGCCGCGGTCTCAAGGAGGCGCGCCATGGTGAAGCGGCGCACTATGTTGTTGAGCGCGCGTTTGTAGAGAGTTGAGCGCACAGATTTTTTCGGCAATTCTGTGCTTTCCGTCTTTTGCGGGAGTTACAGGCTACCCATTTTGGGTCGGCGTGAGGGTACTGACGACTGATATGCTGCGCTAGTCTTTGGGTCATGAACTCAGAGCAAATCATAGAACAGTACGTGGCAGCGGCGATTAATCGCGCCTATTTGTTGGGCGCGATATTCGGGCTCGCTGCAGGGTTTGTGGCCGGCGTCCTGTTCTGGCCGTAAATACCTCGTCGTAACTCACTCCCATCACGCTACCCACCGTGGCCCCCGATATTCGTAAAATAGAGTGTGGCGCGATCTTTAGTACACAGCCTGCAATACCGTTCGCCTGAATACCAAGAGATATCTGCTTGCCCCGCGCTGGCCGAAGACTCGGCAGCCGCGATGCCACAGTGCGTCCTGCATTATTGGTAGTAAGGTCGCGCGCTGCCGGATTGCGTGCAATTGAAAATTTCTCTTGCAGCGATGGATTTAGACAAACACTATAGGTTCATTCGGTACGCTATCCAACAGACCGGCCCTGATTAGTTGCCATTGTCTTTATATTCGCGCGCGAAGAGGGTATGGAACGTTTCAATTGTGTCTAGCCACGGCTCATAGGGAGAAAAAATAATGCCACTGCTTGTTGTCCAGATGTTGTTTGTATATGTCCTGCTGTTGCTTGGTGCCTGTGCGCAGTTGCCTACTACGGCCAGCGCAACGACGGACTACGACCACAGTTATGATTTCAGTCATGTGCATAAGATTGCGATACAGCCGGTACCAAAAGACACGCTGGCAACCATGATGATTTCGGATGCGCAGATCGCGAGGATTGATCAGGCACTGAGTGCAGAATTGCGACGCCGCGGATTTGAGCTAGTTGCCAGCAATGCCGCAGCAGACATTTTTTTGTCCTGGAAATTCGTGCCGCAAGAAAGCACCGAGGTCGCTACTTACGACCCCGCTACACAACCGCTGGTGAAGGGCATGCTGTATGTCACCATGATTGAACCGCTCTCGTTGCAGGCAGTGTGGCGTGCCAGTTTCCAATCAGATTTGCGCGATCAACCAGAAACCGATGCGGCTGCGCAATATCGCGCCGCAGCCGCTGAAGCGATACTCGCGCAGTTTCCGCCGACAGCTCCCTGAGCTGCGGGGTACGGACCGGCTGCGGTTTCTATTTCGCAGCCAATACAGTAAGATGCGCCTCCCTCGCAGTCCTCGGGTTCATGCCTGAGAGAGCGCTCATTACAATCCAGGCAAGAGAAACCCCATGACATTTGACGAGCTCGGTCTGTCCGCGCCATTGCTGCGTGCTATTGAAGAAAAGGGCTACCGCGAACCATCGCCGATCCAGGCGGAGGCTATTCCGGCTGTGCTTAAAGGTCGCGACTTGATGGCCGCCGCCCAAACAGGCACTGGTAAAACTGCCGGATTTACGTTGCCAATATTGCAATTGCTGCACGCCAGCGGTTCGACGCATCCGCATCGCATACGCGTACTCGTGCTTACCCCCACGCGTGAACTGGCCGCCCAGGTGGCTGAGAGCGTGGCCACCTACGGTGCACATCTACCGTTTAAATCGGCCGTGGTATTTGGTGGTGTGAAAATCAATCCACAGATCGCGGCGCTGCGCAGAGGTATTGATATTCTTGTGGCAACGCCTGGCCGACTGCTGGATCTTTACCAGCAGGGTGAGGTGAAGTTTTCCGATCTCGAAATCCTGGTGCTGGACGAAGCGGATCGCATGCTCGATATGGGATTCATCCATGACATTCGCAGGATTATCAAGGTGCTGCCGCCAAAGCGCCAGAATCTGATGTTCTCTGCGACTTTCGCTGCCGAAATCAGGGAACTTACCAAGAGTATTCTGCACAACCCATTGGAAGTATCGGTGTCCCCGCCCAATGCCACTGCGGAGCGCGTAGAGCAGTGGGTTTATCCAGTGGATAAAAAGCGCAAACCCGATCTGTTGTTGGAACTGGTGGTAAAAAACGACTGGCAGCAGGTGTTGGTTTTCAGTCGCACCAAGCATGGTGCCAATAAATTGGCCCATCATCTGGAGAAAGCGGGTGTCAATGCGTCCGCTATTCACGGCAATAAAAGTCAGGCTGCCCGTACCCGCGCTCTTTCCGGATTCAAGAATGGCAAGATTCGCGTGCTGGTAGCAACCGACATTGCCGCGCGCGGCCTCGACATTGCGCAGTTGCCACAGGTGGTCAATTTCGATCTACCGAATGTGCCTGAAGATTACGTACATCGTATTGGCCGGACGGGACGGGCAGGCTCATCCGGGCACGCCTATTCCCTGGTCAGTGCTGACGAGATCAAGCAGCTCAATGGTATTGAACAGGTTATCCAGCGCCATCTCACGCGGGAATACGTGGATGGATTTGAGCCTGACCACGATGTGCCCCCCAGTGCGCCGCTGCGCAAGCCGCAGACACAGGGGCGAGCCCCGCATCCGGCGGCGCAGGATGGCCGCAATCGCAAGCCCAATCCCAGGACTAACGCACGTGGACGAGGCGGTGAGGGACACAATCGACCACGTCGCAACAGAGGCAGTGGCAGCGGGGCGCGGCAGGCCTGATCCTGGAATGCGGTCGGCACACGTAGTCAAACTTCTGGTAAATTGCGTAGACCGGGTACTGACGTTTGAAATGAGGTATTGAGTATGCAGCGCACTGTGTTGATAACGGGTTGCTCCTCTGGCATCGGTGCCGCACTTGCGGCTGAGTTACACAGGCGCGGCAACCGGGTGTATGCCACCGCTCGCCGCGAGGAAACTCTGGCACCTCTGGCCGCCATGGGCCTTGCAACATTACAAATGGATGTCAACGATGACGCCAGTATCGCCACTGCGATGTCACGCGTGGAGAATGAAGCCGGTCAGCTGGATATGTTGATAAACAACGCCGGGTTCTCGCAGGTTGGTGCGGTTGTTGACCTGACGCGCGAGGACCTGCGTAAGCAGTATGAAACCAATGTTATCGCTCCGGTTGCGGTCACGCGTGCGGCATTGCCACTGCTGCGCGCTGCAAGCACTGCCCATGGCAAAGCCATGGTGGTCAATGTGGGCAGCATCGTCGGTATACTCACTACGCCGTATGCCGGTGCGTATTGCTCCAGCAAGGCGGCGTTTCATTCCTTGTCTGATGCCTTGCGTATGGAACTGGCGCCTTTCGGAATTGATGTCGTAACTATCCAACCCGGTGGGGTGCGCTCTGCCTTCGGCAATCACGCTGAGGAGGCCATTCGTCTGCCGCCGGATTCGGTTTACCGGTCAGCGGAAAAAGGAATTCGCGCACGCGCGCAGGCCGGGCAGAAGGACGCTACCCCGGTAGAAACCTTCGTGATGCCGGTGGTCGACGCGCTATTGCGGGACAGCCCACCAGCGATTATTCGCGGTGGCAAGAACAGTGTCCGGCTGCCGCTACTGAAAAAACTCATGCCGCTGCGCATGTTTGATAAAATGGTATCAAAAGTTTTCGGTCTGGATCGATTCAAACCCTGACGATGTGGCAAATTCCACATCGCGTCAGTATCCTGCGTCTCCGGCACGCAGTATTGCGGCAAACTCTTCATCCAACGGTTCGTAGGTGTCACTCCTGGGCTTTAGTACATAGAGCGGATCGTTGACTTGTTCCAGGTCATAGCCCTGCTTGCGCAAGTCACCCTTGACCAGTTTGAATGTGCCGGTTGTATCCAGCTCGCCTTGAATGCGCAGGAATATAGGCCGGGCATATGCGGGTAAATGCTCCATAACATAGGCGGAAAAACTGGCGATATCCAGGGTATCCACACCGTCTGCCAAAACCAGCGACGCCATTCCGGCGCGACCGTCCGCCCTGGGTATTTCCACACCGTAGACATTGCAAAAATCGATTTGCGGATGGCCGTTGAGAATCTCGCCCACCTCGTTGGTCGAGACATTCTCGGACTTCCAGCGAAAGGTGTCGCCGACGCGGTCGACAAACTGGTAGTGGGGTAAGCCCAGCGAAAAACCCACATCCACGGTTTTCATTAAGTCGCCGGTGTTAAACCAGGCATCACCCTTTTTGAATGCGTTGCGCAGAATTTTCTTCTCGGTATCTTCCTTGTTGGTGTAGCCTTCGAACGAAGTCATTTCGGTGATTTTACCCAGCAGAAGGCCTGGCTCCCCGGCAGCAACCTTGATGCAGTGGCCCTGTGCATCGCGTACGATCTCGTCGGCGTCTACATCGTATTTGACCAAGGCAATCGGGACGCTGGTAGTCCCTACAGTACAGTCTTTGTTCAGCATATTGACGAAGGCGACATTGCCTTCACTGGAGCCATAAAACTCCGCGATTCTTTTGATGCCATAGCGTGTTTTGAATTTGTGCCAGACGTCCGGTCGCAATCCGTTGCCCATCATCGACGTCAACGGACTGGCATGGTCATCACTGCTTTCCGGCGTGTTCAGCAGATAGCGACACAACTCACCGATATAAATAAAACAGGTGGCATTGTGTTCGCGCACTTCACTGAGAAAATTACTGCCGGAAAATTTGCGCCGGATGAACATCGATGCCCCGGTGGAAAGCGCTGCGCCCACACCCAGAAACAAGCCGGTGCCGTGATACAAGGGCAGACAGAGGTAGATACAATCGTTCTCGTTGCATTTCAGCCCGGCGGTGTAAGACAGTGCCGAGGACAGGAGATACCGACGGTTGGTAATTACCGAGGCTTTCGGCATTCCAGTAGTGCCGGAGGTGTAGATATACAGTGCGGTGTCGGCCAGGGTATTTTTACCTGTTTCTGCAGGATTTGCGCTGTCCTGGTCAGCTGCCGCTTCATCCAGATTTTCGGCCCAGCCCGGACAGGATTCAGCACCGGTGTCTGCCACATACAACCAATTCTCTATTCCTGACAACTCCGGTTCATTGCGTACAGCGTTTATAGACTCCTGGCGCTCTTCGCCAAAGATACAAAGACGCGAGCCGGTAATCTTGATGCAATGAATGAGTGGTTTACCGGTCAGGTTGGTATTGATGAGCGCCGCGATCACACCGAGTTTATTCAGTGCGATCAGTATCGCCAGAAACTCAATGCGGTTTTCCATGATCAGGCTGACAGTATCCGTGCGCACCAGTCCCTGTGCGCGCAGTGCAGCGGCATAGCGGTTGGCTTGCGCATTGAGTTCGCGCCACGTTCGCGTCTGTCCTTCGAACTTGATGGCGATATGCTCGGGGAAGCGTGCTGTGGTGCGCTCGACGCGGGCTGCCAAACTGTCACAGGTGCTCAGCGGTCTGGGTTTAACTTCCTTGGCGATATGCAGCAGGTTTTTGGCTTCTGCCAATGTCGTCACGACTTCTCGTAGGCTCATCGAATTATTCTTCCACAAGTGTGTGAGCTGGAAAGATAGCGGGTCTGAGCAGCGTCCGCAAGTTCGTTGACAAAGGGTGAGGTTAAGCGCTTAACGGCTATTGTCAGGGGCCGAGTAAGTTTGAAATCTTGCCGGCCGACAATTGCGAAAACCATGCTTCATCGTACGCACGTTGTAGCAGGTTGATGGCCGAAAGAGCGGTCACTACGGACTCTGCGAATGCGCTGCGTCTGGCAACCAGTTCCTGCGTCCGACCGTCAAGGAGCGCCAGATCCTTGGCCAGTCGCAGGGCATTAGTGAACAAATCCTGCGATACCGAAGACTCGCAACTGATGGTACGTCGCAGCAGCATCTGCTTGCCCTGGGCCAAAAGTTGCTGAACCAGCTTTTTCTGGTCGTGAACCGGGCGGCCGTCCATATCCATCAGCGCCACGGCGACGATCAGGTAGGACTCGGTAATAGAGCGCATGATTGCGTGCCCGAACCGAGGCGGCTTTTCCAGCAGCATTTTCTGAATGGAGTGTTCGCCGCTGTCCCAGGCGGGGTAGCGCTGGCCGGTCTCATACAACACTTCCTGCCAGAATTCGTCCGCGGGTTTGTAGAAAAATTCAAATTTGTACAGTTCACGCAATGCTGTGACATTAGCGCGCAATGCGTCGGCGCTCGGCAATTCGATATCCAGCGCGCACATGGCCAGGCCAATTTCACCCAGCGCCGCGTGCAGGAAATAGTGGGTAATGGTATTTCGGTAATAGGCGGCGGCCAGACGTCGTTCATCGGGAATGTAGTACACCGCTAACTGCGCTGCTGCGAATGACCTGACCAGCCCTGATTGTTGCAGGGCCAGTACGGCGGCACTGACTTGTGCTTCGTCATTCAGGCTGAAACCTGAGGAGGCGGGCAATTTCCGCTCTTCAATCAACTGCGCAATACCGGCCGACTGGCGATACATTTCAGTCGCTGTCAGGGCGCGGCGGTTAGCTCCCAGCAGCACCATAGCCAGTACGTCGGCAGATTTGATGGGTGTGATCTGCTCAATGCGCGTGCACACCTCCAGGGCCATCTTCGTGACATCAAATGGGGTTTGTTCAGACGCCGCTGTATTTTCTCCCTCCTGCGGGGCAGGCGGTTGCTCCAGCGGTAGTGGTTCTCCGTAGCGGACATACACTTTGCCGTAGGGTTGGCGCATCCCGAAAACATAATTGAAAAACCAGCGCAATGACTCCTTGCGTTTGGGCATCCCGCTTTGCAGTGCGACATAGTCATCGATTTCGGCGATACGGTCGAAGGCGATTGAGACTGGCACCAACAGAACCTTTTTGGTTTGTTCGCGATGGCAGGACTCTACCACCCAGTTCAACAAACCGAGTTTTGGCGGTGACAGCTTGCCGGTGCGCGAGCGAGTACCTTCTATCGACCACGACAGCGGCATTCGGTTGCGTATCAGATAGTCGATATAGCGGCGAAACACCAGTTTGTAGATCGGGTCTTCCTGAAACGTGCGGCGCAGAAAGATTGCCCCGACACGCCGGGCTAGCGCACCAAACCCCAGGAAGTTCATGTTGATACCGGCAAAAATCAGCGGCAGTGGTTGAAATTTGTTCTGGTACAGCGACAACAGGAATACGAAGCTGTCCATGTGTGATTTGTGCGACCAGAGAAACAACAGCAAATGGTCCTGCGACAGGGCCCGTAGTTCCTCCAGCTTTTCCAGATTGATATCCAGCTCCGGTTCATAGCTGCGTGTATAGATAAATCGCGCTAATCGGGACATCGGACGCAGCCAGGCGTCGCGCGGAGTGGCCTCGATTTCTTTCAGGCACTTGCGCGCATAAGCCCTGGCCTGCTCCGGGGATTTGCCACTTTCCGCAGCTGCCTGGGCTAGCTCCGCTGAAAATTCGGGCTCCTCAAAGAGGATACTGGCGCCTGCATCCAGGGTCATAGGCGGAATACTCCAAACAGTGCCGCGTGATCAGACAGGTCACGCCACGGTCCCTGGCCCAGCCTTTGGCAGGCAGAGGGCTTCAGGCCGCGATAGTAAATACGATCAACTGGCAGCATTGGTGCCCACACGGGAAACGTCAAAGCGTGCCGCCCCTGCATGTGAACAAAGAGTTCACGCAGTCCGAGATCCGCGTGCAAATGATTTTCTGCGCGGCGACGCCAGTCGTTGAAGTCACCGGCGATGATCATTGGCTCGTCTTGTGGAACGTGGCTGTTGATGCGTTCGGTAAGTGCCTGCAACTGCTCGCGTCGCTCCTGCTCCAGCAGGCCGAGGTGTACACACAATGTATGCAGGCGGGTTTTCTTGTGCGGCAGTTCGATAACCCCGTGGAGAATACTGCGGCTGGAGCGCGGGAATACCGAGACATCGATGTTTTCCCAGCTAATGAAAGGATACATGCTGAGGATTGCGTTGCCGTGATCGCCCTTGCGATAGATCGCATTGCGCCCGTAGGCGAAGTGCGGCCAGGCCTCGTCTGCCAGGTATTCAAAATGCGGCTGGTCGGGGTAGGAAAAACGTCGGCGCTTGGATTTGCTCTTGATGGCTGTACCGTGAATTTCCTGTAAAAACACAATATCCGCGCCAGTTTCTGCGATACGTTCGCGCATGGACTCGAGCACGAAACGCCGATTGCCACTGCAATAGCCCTTGTGAATGTTGTACGTCAGGACGTGTATATCCTTTCTCACTGTGATCCCATTTTGTGTATTTTGGTAGTTGCTGGTGCTCGACTATTTGGTCGACTTTCGCGAGTCGAGGGCTTTAATGGTCCATGACATGATGTAATCAAAGCCACTGGCCGCGGTAATGAACAAAACTGCAATCTCGCCGATGACGCTTGCCAGCGGCGGTATCTCCGCCACCAACTGAGACAACAAAATCAGCACAATGTAGCTGATCTGTATGAACAAATTGCTTTTGCTGAGGTTGCTTGGCGTGAATTCAAACGGGCCGATCAGGGCGTGGTAACAGGCAGCGCCGGCAACGATGACCACATCGCGAATAATCACCGCTGCCGCAAGATACCACGGTACCAGATCCACCAGCGCGAGGCAGACAAAGCTCACGGTGATTAGTATCTTGTCGGCGATCGGGTCCAGAGCAGCGCCAAAGCGCGACAAGACACCCAGGCGCCTGGCGGCAAACCCATCCAACGCGTCACTCAGGCCCGCTGCGACACCCGTCGCCAACGCCCAGGTATAGTTCTCGCGCAGAATGAAAATTCCCAGTGGCATGGCCAGCACCAGGCGCAGCAGTGTGAGACCGTTTGGTAGGTAGCGCAACATGCGTGAGCCTAGTTGCGGTCCGTTGGTTGCCACAGGAGAAAGACGGCCAGTTCGCGCTGCTGAGTTTCGCTAAGGGGAAAAACTGGCATAGGTGACTGCGGCGCGGTGAGCACATCGAGCACTGCTGCGTAGCCTAGTCTTTCGTTCAGCCCTTCGAGCCGCACCGGGTTTTCCCCCTGTTCGTGACAGCTGGCGCATTCGTAGTTTTGGTACAGCGCAGCGCCATTGCGCGACATGGCTGCGAGATCGGCCTCGGCCAGCCACTGGGGTGGGTGCTTATCGAGACGACTGGGAGCGGAAGCAGTTAGCGGCATACCGCTACCTTTTTCGCCTTGTCCGTAGGTAATACGATAGATAGCGCCGGCGTAATCATCAGAGACATAGATCGCGCCGTCAGGACCCTGGATAACATCCACCGGGCGACCACTGATATCTCCGTCCTGGTTAAAGCCGGAGAGGAAGTCGCGCTCGGTGATGCCGCTGTCTGTCCATTGCAGTGCCACAACCTTGTAGCCATCAGGAGAACTGCGATTCCATGAGCCGTGCAGTGCAACCAGCGCAGTACGCTGGTACTGCGAAGGCAGTTTGTCGGCATTGAGGAAGGTCATGCCTAGTGGTGCATTGTGCGCGCGAAATCCATGCGCCGGAGCGGTCGGCGAGCGTTGACCGGCCAGAGGGTCCGGTCCCATGTCCGGATCCGGAACATTATTGCCGTTAAAGTAGGGCCAGCCATAGAACTTGCCGGATTCGATCTGGTTGAGTTCACAGGGTGGGAAATCGTCGCCCATCAGGTCGCGACCATTGTCGGTGGCGAAGAGTTCGCCATTCCACGGTGCCCAGTCGAAGCCGACACTGTTACGCAGGCCGGTGGCGACAATCTCGCCGTGGCTGCCGTCCAACTCGAATCGCATCATGGTTGCTCGCCGCTCATCTGTCTCCACACAGATGTTACAGGTCGATCCCTGACTGAGGTAAAGTTTGTTATCCGGCCCTATGCGGATGGTCTTGCTCCAGTGATTACCGTTGTCAGTCAACCCTTCGATCAGCGGTTGATAGGCCCCGCCCAGCTTGCCTGTACTGCTGTCAAACAGCACGCGACCAATGTGGTTGGACTCGGCGATATAGAGCCAGTCACCCTGTATGTCTATACCCAACGGACGCTCCAGCCCGCTCAGCAGCGTTTCCGTGGCGTCGGGTTTTCCGTCGCCATTTGCGTCGCGGCGCAGCAGCACAATATCCCCTGCGTGCGGACGGCTGACCAACAAGTCGCCGGCTGAGGTAAAGCGCATGAAACGCGCACGCGGCAGGTCTGCGGCATACAGTTGCAGTGTGAACCCCTCGGGCACCTGGTAGCGGTGTTTTACGCTGGTATCACTGACTGCGGGACCGCCAACCCCCGCCATGACATTGAGCAGCATGCGCAAGCTGCTGCTGTCGATTGTTCCGGTGCCCAACAGCGCGGCCACCAGGACAACCGGCAGCAATATGAGTACACCGAGGGCGAGTAAAAATTTGCGCATAGTTAAGTTCCTGTTCCAGTCCCCATTGCGGAGGGGTATGTTCTTCGCGCTCGAATATAGCACAGGCCCCGCCTGATATCGGCTTGTAACCCCGTCTGGAATTATCTGTAGAAATCTCCAGATAATGGTGGACACTATCTGGGTAACTCCCTAGTGTCTGACAGTGTGAATATGCACAAATGTAACTAAAGTATAGGCATTTGGGCTATCGTTGAAGCCGGGCAAGTGCACAAATTCGGACGTGGGGCGCCTATGCTGAAGACTCTTAAGATATCCACGGTTGATCTGGATGTTGGCATGTATGTCAGCGCCCTCGACCGTCCGTGGCTGGAAACCCCGTTTATTACCCAGGGGTTCATGATTGAGACCCGTGATGATATTGGCCGTCTGCAGAAGTATTGCCAGTCGGTATACATCGATACACGGCGTAGTAACAAAACAGAATTTTCCCTGCATCGTGAAGCACCGTTACGGTCGTTTAAGCGGCGCGAGCTTGCCAAATCACAGGAGCCTGAAGCTGAGAAGAAGAGCAAGGACCGTCCTCGAATTCCGATGGACCGCATTTTCGCCGGCAGGCCGCTTCAGGCTTATCACGATGACAGTGGCTGGGAAGAGGAGCAGCCGCGCGCTCAGCAGGCATTGAATACGCTGATCTGCGATATCGACGATATTTTTGAACACGTCAGCTCGGGTGAAAAGTTGAATGTGATCAAGTTGCGAAAGTCTGTGGAACCCGTGGTTGAGAGTATCAGCCGCAATCCCGATGCCTGTCTGTGGGTCACGCGTTTGAAAAAGCACGACAATTACACCTATCAGCATTCGCTGAGTGCTGCAATGTGGTCGGTCTCCCTGGGTCGGCAGGTGGGCTTGCCGCGGCGCGACCTGCGGTCGCTGGCTATGGGGTGTATGTTGATGGATATCGGCAAACTGCGTGTCGACCCCAAACTGCTGCAGGCGCAGCGAGAACTGAGCACCGAGGAGGCGGCTGAGATGGCGGCGCATGTCGGCCATGGCATGGAGATTTTGCTGGAGTGCGGCATCCTCAACCAGGACGTGATTGATATGGTGGCACATCACCATGAACGTTATGACGGCTCGGGTTACCCCAACGGGCTGAAGCACGACCAGATTCCGCCCTTTGCGCGCATCGCGGGAATTGTAGATACCTATGATGCGCTGACCAGCAATCGCCACTACGCCACAGCCGTTTCTCCCAGCGATGCGATTAAACTCCTGTATGAGTCGCGCGATGAAGACTTCCAGGCAGAGTTGGTGGAATCCTTTATTCAGGCGATCGGTATCTACCCGGCTGGAACATTGGTTGAATTGTCCTCGGGCGAAGTCGGTGTGGTAGTGGCGGAGTATCGTACCCGCCGTCTGCGGCCAAAGGTCATGGTGTTGCTCGATGCCAACAAGAATAAGCTGCCGCGTAGCAAGCTGATTGACCTGCAGGACTACAGTGGGACTTCCGGTGCATCCCTGAGTATTAAAACCAGCCTTGAACCCGAGGCCTACGGAATCGACCTGACCACTGTTTCCCTGTAGCGCTGCCTCCTCATAGGGAATTTCCCTACCCGGTTAGCTCAAACCCGGCGCTGTGACCTATACTCCCCGATAGCTTCGTAGCGTGTTGCCGATGCAGTGATATCTTGAATATCTCGTTTACGCCACATGACTATGTATTGCGCTGGGTCATGGTTGGCAGCGCGCGGTTTTGCGATCATGGCAACGGAAAACATCGCCACCGAATCGGAGGCAAGAAGTTGCGGCATAGCAGTGGAGAGAGATAATGGCAGCGCACAAGCCTATACGCTTGGGTATCATGGGCTTCGGTCAGATCGGCCGTCTGATATATGACCTGGCAGCGCACAGCACCGATGTGGAGGTGGCGGCGATTGCCGACTCCGGCAGACCGGAAATCCTGCATTACCTGCTGGGTTCTGAAGTCGCTCAGCCGCTGCACTACGAATTGCAGGGTAACTTTCTGGTCAATCCTCGCTTCCGATCCCGACTGATGCAGATCGACCACCCTGAGGACATTCCATGGGATGTTTTCGGTGTCGACATGGTCATCGATGCTACCGGCAGCTTTCGCGACCGCGCGTCAATGCAAGCCCATCTGACCAACGGGGCTGGACGCGTTTTGCTGCGCAGCCTGCCGCTGGATCATATTGATCGCATAGTAGTGCCGGGTGTCAATAGTGAGGCTGCCTCGCCTGCTGATCGGATGGTGTCAGCCGGTTCGGCTACGACGTCGGCGCTGTGCCTGCTGCTGCACAGCGTCTCTCGTCGCTACGAGATTGAGTGCGCCAGTATGACCACAATACACGCATTTACCTCAGACCAGGCATTGCAGGACTACGCTGGCAGCGATTTTCGCCGCAGTCGATCAGCCGCCAAGAATATTATCCCCAATACCCATGAAGCCTCCTTATGGCTGGGCCGCATCCTTCCCGAGTTCGACAACAATGTGATGACCTGGGCGCTCAATGTGCCGGTTCTGGATGGCTGCCTGCTGGATGTCACGCTGGTGATGAAGGATGAGAGTGTTTCCGCCGATGCGATCAATGAGGTTATGCGCGAGGCGGCGGCAACACATGAGGGCATTGTCGCGGTTGCGGAGGATCCGATTGTGTCGTCGGATGTGATCGGCAATGCGAACTCCCTGTTATTTGATGCGCGCGGCACTATCAAGGCCGGCAGTCACACGATTAAAGCGCTGGGCTGGTATGAGAATATGGGTCACGCTACACGCCTGTTGGACGTAGTGCGATTGTATGCACAACTGGACCGGCAGCAGGAGAAAGTGTAATGAGAGTTGCAATCAATGGTTTTGGCCGCATCGGGCGCTCTCTCTTTCGACTGCTTGAGGAGCGGGACGACATCTCGGTGGTGGCGATTAATGACCTCTTTGACTTCGAGGCACTGCGCTATCTGCTCAGCTACGATACGGTCATGGGGCCATTCGGTAAGCCCCTGGCGCTGGAGGACAACCACTTCGTAACGCAGAAGGGCCGTGTAAAACTTTTGAGTGAGCTCGACCCGACTAATCTTCCCTGGGCTGAACTGGGGGTTGATGCAGTGATAGAAGCTACTGGCAAGTTTCGCAAGCGCGAACAGTTACAACAGCACATTGCCGCTGGCGCTGGACGGGTCGTGCTTACCGTGCCGGCCAAGGACCACATTGACTACACCGTTGTCCTGGGTGTGAACGATGAGGGCTTGAAAGCAGAGCATCGCATCGTATCCAACGCCAGCTGCACTACCAACTGCCTGGCCCCGATGGCGCGCGTACTGGATGAAGCGTTCGGTATTGAAGAGGGGGTGATCAATACGGTGCACGCCTACACCAATGACCAGCGTCTGGCTGATGTGCCGCATACCGATTGGCGACGCAGCCGTGCGGCAGCGGAAAACATCATTCCCACCTCGACCGGAGCAGCCAAGGCAGTGGGAGAGGTTCTACCGCAATTGCAGGGAAAACTCCACGGCATAGCCGCGCGCGTGCCCGTGCCCGACGGCTCGGTAGTCGATCTGTTTGTGAAATTGGCGAAACAGGTGTCTGTCCAGGATGTGCACGAGGTGGTGAGAGCCGCTGCCGCAACCGAGCGTTTGCGCGGCATCTTGCAGTACAGCGGTCGGCCCATTGTTTCCAGTGACATCATAGGTAACTCCCATTCATCGATTTACGATTCAGGATTCACCGGTGTGGTGGGTGGTCGTTATTTGCGTGTCCTTAACTGGTATGACAACGAATGGGGTTACTCCTGCCGGGTATGCGATTTGCTGGCGCAATTAAGTCGCTTGACCTGACACTGCTGAGTAAACAGAATGGGCGGGCGTCGCCATTACGCCCTGTGTTAATAACGCGCGCAGGGTAGTGCTGGCAGGTGTATTTTCTATACTCACTTCAGGATTACCCGCTATGCGAGCAGTCACCAGGATCGTCCTCCTTTTTTCCCTCCTGTGTGCAGGAGCTCCGTCAGCATGGGCCAATGCGTACAGCGACGCGATAAAGGCCTTTAGCAACGCCGGAGAAAGTGGGCGCTTTTTCAAAACGGCCTACGGCTATGCAATATTCCCTACCATTGGCAAGGCCGGGTTCGTTGTCGGTGGCGCATACGGCGAAGGCAAAGTCTTTGTGGGCGGCAAACACGTAGGGAATTCGACAATGACCCAGTTGTCATTGGGTGCGCAGTGGGGAGGCCAGGCGTTCAGCCAGATAATCTTCTTTGAGCACGAACAGGCATTCAATGATTTCACCGCCGGCAATTTTGAATTCAGTGCTCAGGCGTCAGCAGTAGCCATCACAGCAGGCGCTTCAGCGGAAGCGAATACCGGCGGCGGAACCGCGGCGGGAATCAGTGGTGGACGCAATGATGCCGCGACAGTGTCCGGTGGTTATCGCAAGGGAATGGCGATTTTTACCATTGCCACCGGAGGGTTGATGTTCGAAGCGGCGCTGGGTGGTCAGAAATTCACCTATCAGCCGTTGTAACCAGTGGCGCTCGCGATGAACTACACCGAACATTTTAAAGCGCGGCAGCCTGCGCCAGCGCCAATGTATCAGGCGGTATTTGCCCCACTAGAATGACATGCCAGTGACGAGGTCCGTGGGCACCGTAAACCAGCTGCCCTTCGATATCCGCAGTGCTGGAAGGCCCGGCAATAAAGTTGATACCGCGCGGTCTGCCGTTTGCTGCCTGGTCGCGATTGATTCGATCCCAGGCCGTTTCCAGGGTAGGCACAAGGTCAGCGCTATCGACCAGCACGAGATGGTGTTCCGGTAGCAAATTGTTCGCGGCAGGATTGGCTCGACCTGTCCAGGTGACCACTGCGCCGGTTTCTACCACGCCCAGGCGAGCAAAGCTCAACGCCACGGTTTCGCCCTCTTCCAGCACGCCAAATCGTGGCAGCACGCCGGCATCGCGCCAAGGCATTGCTGCCAGCCGCGGATCGTTGCCGGCGACCAGGCGATAGCTGCGAAAATGGGTATACAGGTAATGCCCTACGGCTTTCACGGCCTCGCTGCGATTTGCTGCGCAGTCCACGCTGCCGCGATTCTTCAGCACATTGATCAGGAACGCTTGGCACAGTTCTTCACTTGGGGCTGCAGGGCAGGGTGCGCTACCCAGCAATTGGCGGTCAAGTTGGATACGTTCTGCACTCGCGGCGCGATCCGGATCATGCAGTTTGGCGAATATTTCTGATCGCGCGCTACTGCTCATGGTCACGCTTCAATTGTGCCTGGTACAGTTGCATAAATGTTTTTTCCTGCGGTGCGGGGAAATTGCGCTGGCTGGTCCAGCCCTCGGCCATTGGCAGTCGGGTAAAACTGCCACGCTTGCGCCCCCAGAGGTGCAGCACGCGTATCACCATGCCCGTCACCGTGTGATACAGCGGCGGACGTCTTGCTAACCAGGCGTGTGCTTTCAGTCCAAAACGCCAGCGCGGTGCGGATAATTCTTTAGTGACCTCTTCATGGCGCAGGTCGCGCAACAGATCCGGTAGTGGAATATTCGCAGGGCAAACCTCGGCACAGCGCCCGCAACTGGTGCAGGCATTGGGCAGCGCGTTACTTTGTTCCAGCGATGTCAATAACGGCGTGAGGATGGAGCCCATGGGGCCTGGATAGACCCAGCCATAAGCGTGGCCACCTACACTGGCATAGATCGGGCAGTGGTTCAGACAGGCGCCGCAGCGAATGCATTCGAGCATCTCCCGATAGTCACTGTTGAGTATGTCGCTGCGCTGATTATCCAACAGCACAAAGTGCGTCTCCAGCGGACCGTCGAGGTCGCCTTCACGCCTCGGGCCAGAGTAAAAACTGGTGTAACAGGTCTGTGATTGACCCGTGGCTGAACGCACCAGCAGGCGCAACATGGCGGTGGCGTCCTGTGCCAGCGGTAGCACGCGGTCTATTGTTGTGCACACAATCAATACTTTTGGCAGGTTGGCGCACAGGTCTCCGTTGCCCTCATTGGTAACCAGCATGGAGTAGCCGTTTTCGGCAATCAGTGCATTGGCACCAATAATGCCTACCTCGGCTTTGAGAAAGTGTTCGCGCAGCACCTGTCGCGCTTCGCTGACTAAATCGGCCGTGCTCTCCAGTTCCCTGGGTCCCAGCTTGTGCTTTTGCTGAAAGAGTTCGCGGATTTCGTCTGCGGATTTGTGCAGCGCTGGCCCGACGATATGGCTGGGCGTTTCGCCGGCCTGCTGGATAATATATTCGCCGAGGTCAGTTTCCATAACGTCGAGCCCGGCGCGCTGCAAAAAGCTGTTAAGACCGGTCTCCTCAGTCACCATCGATTTGCCCTTGGCGATGCGACGGGCACCGTGCTGCTGGCAAATATCCAACACGATGCTGTTCATTTCATCGCCGTTGCGGGCGAAATGTACACGATTCCCGTTAAGGACAGCTTCGTGTTCGAACTGGCCGAGGTAGTACTCCAGATGGTCGAGGCAGTACTGCCGCACTTTTTTCACGTGCTGGCGAAGACTGTCAAATTCCGGAAAACTGTCGACGGCCGCAGCACGAATCAGCGGTGCAAAAAGCGCAACGACATCGCGGCGTTGCGCCTGGGCAGTATTGTGAAGCGCTTCACTGGCATTGCTGAGAAACGTGTCGCTGTGCTGCTCCACGGACTAGTTCCCCTGACCAATAGCAGGTGTGTCGAGCTCGTGGCACAACAACTCGGCGATATGGCGAACCTCGATCTTTTGCCCCTCGCGGCTCGCACGACCGGCGATGTTCAGCAGGCAGCCGAGGTCGCCACCGGCCAGGATGGCTGCGCCCGTGTCCACTGCATTTTTAAGTTTGTCGCCGACCATCTTGCCCGAAATTTCCGGCATCTTGGCGCAAAAGGTGCCACCGAAACCGCAGCAGACTTCACTCTGTTGTAATTCGCTCACTTGTACGCCACACAGTTCCTGCAGCAATTGGCGCGGTTGTTCGCGGATGCCCAGTTCGCGCAGGCCGGCACAGCCGTCGTGATAGGTGACGGACGGCAGTTTTGGAAGCTGGCCGTCCTGCGGCTGGATTTTTGCGATTTCCTTCAGGAAAACAGTTAATTCAAATGTCTTGGCGGCCAATTCCAGTGCGCGGTCGCGCCATGCGCCCTTGAGTATGCGCGGATAGTGGTGGCAGATCATGCCGGTACAGGAGCCGGACGGTACAACCACATAATCGTGTTCGTCCAGCAGTGAGACCATCTGCTGCGCCAGCGGTATGGTGGCTTCGTAATCGCCACTATTGTAAGCAGGTTGGCCACAGCAGGTTTGCTCCAGCGGTACAGTGACCTCGCAGCCGGCCTGCTCCAGCAGTTTGATGCTGGCGAACGCAACCGAAGGACGGAACAAATCCGCCAGACAGGTGACGAAGAGCGCGACCCGCAGTCTCCGGTTCTCCGGAGTGAGATCATCCTGTTGCTCATTCATGCAGCCCGCAACCTCTCAGTCGATGTCATCTGATGCAGAGCCACTGGCGGCGCCGCAAAAACGCAGTATATCCAATTGCAGGAGTCGCTGTCGCCTCGCATCATCCGGCGTTGGTTTCAGTAAATAGCCTGTATGCACAGCACCAGCAGTGCTGCGACGGCCATTCCCAGTATGGCGAGCGCTCCTGCGGCCAGCGGATGGCGTGACTGGATGAGTTTGACCAGCACGGTATTGCGATCCACTTTTATGCCCTCGAGCGCCAGTGGCCTTATCTGTTTCTGTATCTGGGCAGGAGAGAACGCAGGCAATAGAGGTGTCCCAGTGAATACCACGACATCGTCTATACACAGAAACGGGCCGCTGTGCTGGATGCGTGAACCACCGGCGAGGTGGTACATGTCGCTGTGGTCCACCAACAGGAGTTGGTTGTCCAGGACACCAACATGGCCGATGGGCTGTCGACTGAAGACCATGAGTGCAATTAACGGGCCGACAAGCGCGAGCAACAGAGCGGCCAATTGCCATACCGTTACACTGAGCGCTACCGCTACTAACAGCAGACCCAGTACCAGCAGGCCGTAGCTTGCGGTGCGGCGTCGCAGTAACGACTTGCGATTGCTGACCGGGTCAATCCACTGCAGCGCATTTGCATACGCATCGATCGGCTGCGCACCGGATTCCCGACGCGTGTGGTAAACCAGCGCGCGTATGTTGTGTAAGTAACCCAGACTCAGCCCCAGTGCGGCGACCAGGGCGCATAGCAACAGGCCGCTACCCCACACTGAGCGGGCGATGCCTAAGCGCTTTTGTTGCGATGCTCTGAGTGTTTCCAGCGCGCTCGAGACAAAGCTGACCTCCCTGGCGCCTTCTGCGTTGAATCTCTCTACAGCGACATGTTGCACGCTACTGACTAGTGTTTTTGTTCCCCACGCCGTGAGATTCAATGAACCGACAGCATACGGCAGAGCTACCTCGTTCAGGTAATTCCAATTCTCGTCGAAGCGATACAGCTTCACTGCACCCGACTCAGTATTTTCCAGACTCGCCCACCACGCATCACCGGACCAGAGAAAATTGCTGACGCGCAACAGTTCGGCATCGCTTGCGGCAGGCGGCAACAACAGGATCTCGTCCAGTTGCTTGCCAAACGCGTTGTTTTCATAACGCAACACGCTCAGAGCAGGTGCTGCGGCACTGTTAATGAGCAGCAGTCCACCATGCAATCGCAGTATCGGGTGTGCGGGTAGCGAAATGGATGTGCTCGCCAGTATCTTGCCGTCCCGATCAGCTTTGATGAGTAATCCGGCTTGTGCGTCGACTAGCAGCAGGCTGCCATCTACCGGGTTGAGCACGAAAGTGTCGATAGTGTGCCCTTGCAGTTCGCCAGAGAATTCCCGGCAGGCCGACAAGGGTGGGTCGCAACGCAGCACTTGCAAAGACGTATTCGACGCGCCGCCAACCTGGTTTGCAGCCAGACTTCCGCGTGCAAACAATACGCCCTCACTGTCATAAGCGATGGGTGCCTCCAGCGTAATAAGTTGCAACTCGTGTAGCGTCACGGTGCTGGTGCTGATGCCGGCACGATCATGAAATAACAGGGAATTGCCGGCCAGCAACATTGGACCTGAGTGAGGAGGTATAGCAAGTGCGCGAGGGCCGTTGATGACCGGCTCAATCGAGCGTTGCAGAAAGCTGCCCATGCCAAGAAGCAATGCTGCGAGGGCTATCATCCCGACCGTGTAACTGCGGCGCCTGAGCTGCTGCGCCCGCTGTGCCCGTGTGCGCACTTCCCCATTCGCGCGAAAGGGACGCAGCTTGTACAGGTTGGGCTCACCTGGCTGGCGTTTGCGCGAAACAGGTGGCGGTTTAGCGGAGCTCTGGTCTGAGCTGCGCTGCGGTAGTTCCAGCGCCTTTTTGACCCGCGCTTTAGCCGGCTTGGATACGGTCGCTGGCAGCGTCTCGGGAGCGCTTATGTGCAACTGGTCATCGCGTTGCACTGGTTCTGAGATCACCGCCTGTGCTGCAGCGCGCCGCCGATCTGCGGATTTGCGCTCGGCTTCCAGTTGCAGTCGTTGCGCTTCCTGCTTGATACGCTCCGCCTGTGCTGCGGCCTCACGTGCCTTGGCTTGCAACTCGGCTTGCAGTCGAGCAGCTTCCGCTTCTTCCCGGCGCTTTATCGCGGCGATTTCGGCCCGCAGACGAGCTTCTTCCTCGGCCTCACGCCGTTTCAGTTCTGCCTGCTGCGCTCTGCGCCTGGCCTCTTCTTCAGCCTGCTGACGTTTTATTGCTTCCAGTTCGGCTTTGCGGCGAGCAGCGTGTTCCGCTTTTTGCCGGGCGCGCTCCGCTTTTGCCCTTTGGCGCTGCGCTTTGCGTTGTGCTTCCTCCTCGGCGGCCTTGCGCCTGGCAGCAGCTTTGGCGGCCTTGATGCGTGCCGCTTCTTCGGCCGCACGTTGTTTCAAAGCAGCCTCTTCCGCAGCTTTGCGAGCCGCTTCCTCAGCCGCCTTGCGTTTCGCTTCTGCTTCCTGTGCTGCCTGGCGTGCTGCGGCTTCTTCTGCCTTGCGTTTCTGTTCCTGTGCCGCGCGAGCGGCTTCCTCCTCTGCGATGCGCTGACGCTCTGCAGCCAAAGCGGCTAGCCGCGCCTCTTCTTCCCTGGCTCGGCGTTGTTGCTCCGCTCGTGCTACTTTTTCCTGCGCCGCTTTCTCCGCCTTTGCACGCCCGGCCGATAGCTTTCTCGCCTTTATCCCGGCAGTGATATCGACGCGGTCGCGGTGCGAGTGCTCCTGCGATTTTGCTACGACCTGCTGCCGCTTGTTTTTTGAATTTGATTTACGTTTTGTTGTGGCAGTGCTTACCGCCCATGTCTGTTCGCTGGACCCGGACCGACGTGGAAGTGCAGTAGTTTTGGCACCCTGTCTATCAGGTGCTGCCGCTGTTTTACGTGTTGCTGACGGAGTGTTGGCAATAGTGTCCGCCGCTTCACTGGCGGTGATTTTGACCAAGGCGCCGACGGCGCCGAGCAAATGCAGTTCGTGATAGCAGTGGGCGGCTTCTTTGCGCTCCAGATTGCGGCGCAGGGTAATGGTTTCGCCACTAAAAAATCGATCGAGTCTAACCGGATCGTCAATCGCGAACAGTTTGCCGAAGCGCAGCTTGACCTCTGCTGGATCGTGTCCCGCGATGATTTCGCCACTAAACGTGAGGTTAAATCTGTTCACCTCGCGCCCGATATCCCCTGTGTTTTTATCATTTCTCGCTGGGAATGTACGAGGTTTCACCCCGCATTACCAGCATCGCTACTGTTGAATAATTCGCCTGTGTGTAGGCACTCAATCGCTTGACTGATGCCGGTCCTGGATGGCGTCGATCTGCGTAAATTCCAGTCCTGCTTTGCTGGTTAAGCGCGCCAGATAGTGCTCGCCGAGCGCCGAGGCGGGTGTCCAGAAACCGCCGCCCGTGGTGAGCGGATCGTGAGCAAGGCAAACCGCTGCCTCCCCTAGCATTCTGGAGGTGGAACCGTATCCCGGGTCGAGATTGCCGCTGACCTTGACGGTGGTGTCCAGCGTGCGATCGCTCGGTGTGATGCCGCGAAAGAATATTTCGTAGAACCCCGCCTCGCGCTGTGCTTTGCTCGGTCCCTCGCCAGGTTTAGGCAGAAAACGTTGCGCCAGTTTACGGGTCGGACCCAGCGCGAGGGCAAGCATGCCGATACCGCCTGCCAGACTGTTGCGTGTTGCCTCATAACGCGAGTGATTCAATGTTGCTTCGTCGTAGCGGAAATCTTCGCCCCAGGGAAATCCCAGTAATGCGTTACTGCGGCGTACCACCCGCGTATTGATCGCGGCCATGATAAAAGGGGAGGTCCACTGTTTGAAGTCCGGGTCGTACACTGCGCCGCGCTGGTCAGGACCATCGCGCCCGGGCGCTGTGCCTGCAGGGTAGAGAGCGTAGGGATTCGCAACCTGACGCCGCACCGACGGGTCGTGAGTTGCTTCCTCCAGCATGTTCAGGATGCTGGCGATTGTACCCCCGCTCGCGGTGCCACGGTTACGCCCGACGCGACCTTTTACCTGGCTTGCGTAGACACCGTGACGCTCGAACATCACTTGCTGCAGATACCAGGTGCCCATATCAAAAGGTACCGAATCAAAGCCGCAGGTATGCACGATGCGTGCGCCACTGGCCTCGGCAGCTTTCTGGAACTGAGGTATCACACGCGCCATCCACTGCACTTCGCCGGTGAGGTCACAATAGTGCGTACCGGCTTCTACACAGGCGGCAACCAGCGGCGTGCCGTATTTGGCATAGGGACCGACCGTGGTGCACACGACGTTGGTTTGTTCTGCGAGTTTCGCCAGGCTGTCTGCGTTGTCACTGTCGGCCAACAGAATTGGAAGTTTGTCGCACTGAGTTGCGCTGAGGTAGCTGTGGCGTACCGCCTCCAGTTTTTCGCGGTTGCGCCCGGCTATGGCCCAGCGCAAGTCGCCGTCTACGCCGTAAGTCTGCGCCAGATACTCCACTACAAGTGCGCCAGTAAAGCCGCTTGCTCCCCAGACAATGACATCGAACTCGCGTTTCTTCATGGTGATCTCCTAGTGAATACCGTGCATCATTTTCTTCAGTAGTGGCGACAATAGTAATAACACCGCCGCAACAGCCAGGCCCGTGTACAGCAAGTTAGTGAACAACTGCGTGTAGCTGGCCAATGCCGCAGCGATATCGGTCACTGCGCCGTCGACGGTTTCGATCGCCGCAAGTTTCGCCAGTTGTACGGCGACGAATTCCGAGTAGGCTGTTGCCAGGAACCAGGAGCCCATCATTACGCCGACCACACTGGGCACCGCCAGTTTAGTGACCGCCGAAAGTCCCACTGGAGACAGGCAGAGTTCACCCGTAGTGTGCAGCAGGTAGGCCAGTACCAACCAGTAGCCTGCAACCAACCCAGCCGCGTTGGGTGACGCTGCGCCAATTACCAGCGCGCCAAACCCAAGACCGGCCTGCGCAATCCCCAGCGAGAATTTGACCGGCGTGCTGGGCTCCAGCCCCCTGCGCCCGAGGAAGGTCCACAGCCAGGCAAACAGTGGTGCGAAGAGAAAGATGAAGAACGCGTTGAGCGAGCCAAATTGTGAGGCGGTCATTTCCTGTCCGAGCACGCGGCGATCCAGCACGCGATCGGCATACAGTGTCATCGATGCAGCGGCCTGCTCGAACAGCGCCCAGAATACTACCGTGGATACGGTCAGGATCAGCAGCACCAGCATGCGGCTGCGTTCCACTGGATTGCATTTAACAGCCAGAAACCAGGTAAGCCCGAGCAGCACCGCCACCGATAACGAATGCAGTGTCCAGTCCACTGCGCCGTGAAATTGCAGCATTTGCCATGCGGCGATCACTGCCAGCAGGCCACCCAGATAGATGGTCAACTCCTTGTTCAGTCCCAGCGGTGACTTTTGCCGCAAGATCGCCTTGTCGTGCGGATCGGCCAGGCCATGCAGATACTTCTGGCCATACAGAAACGTGATCAATCCTATGACCATGCCGATGCCGGCGACACCGAAGCCGTAACGCCAGCCGTAGGTTTCACCCAGATAGCCGCACAACAGGGTCGCGGTGAAGGCGCCAATGTTGATACCCATGTAGAAAATGGTGAATCCGGCATCGCGACGCGGATCATCATCGCCATAGAGCCTGCCCACAATCGTGGAAATATTCGGCTTGAGAAACCCGACACCGATCACGATGAACGCCAGTGACAAGTAAAATACCTGTAGCGCACCTTCATCGCGCACAATCTTCTCGCCGATCCATCGGGCCTGTTCACCCTCAACGGCCATGCCCAGATGGCCCAGCGCCAGCAAAACGCCACCGAAGATGACCGCCTTGCGCATACCCAGATAGCGATCTGCCAACAGACCCCCGATTACCGGCATGGCGTATACCAGTGCGGCGTAACTTCCCAGCACCTCCAGTCCGTTGCTGTCGCTGAACAGGTGGTATTTGGTGAGGTAGAGCAACAGCAGGAACTTCATGCCGTAAAACGAGAAGCGCTCCCACATTTCCGTTGCAAAGCAGACGAACAACCCGCGCGGGTGGCCGAGAAAATCAGTATCACTTGGTGGTTCTCGAGTGACCGCGTTGGCGGTAGGCATCGTGAGTACTCTCCCCGGTGTAGCGCTGTTTTGTTGTACCGCACATTATAGGGACTAAATTGCGGGTATCGCAGCCCTTTTTCGGGGTGCGCCACGCGCGGCAAAAGGGTATGCTTGCGCGCTTGCAATAACGCCACCAAAGCGCTCGGCGAATGACAGGCGACCAGACCATCCAGCACCCGACTGCCACACCTTTTTATCTGCGCGTCTGCTTGCGCGCGCTGCTGCTTTTGGTATTCACGCTCTTATCAAGTTGCGGTGAGCCACCCTGGAACAACCCGCACGCGCCATCACCGGAAGGACAGATAACGTACCTGTCGATGATGTCGCCCTCTCCTCCAAAGCATCTGGACCCCGCAGTATCTTACGCGTCAGACGAGTCACTGTTCACGCAGCAAATCTATGAACCGCCGATGGACTACCATTTTCTCAAGCGTCCCTACGAGTTGATTCCCGCGGCACTGGCCTCTGCGCCTGAGGTGGTGTTTCTGGATCAAAACGGTGAGATTGTGGAGGAGGCGGACGACTCCGTGGCGTTTACCCGCTATACACTGCGATTGCGGGACGACCTGCATTTCCAGCCGCATCCTGCGTTTGCGCTGGATGCCCAGGGGCAACCGGAGTACCTGTTCGCCAATGCCGCAGAGGGTAAGCAGTATCATCAGATTCCGGATTTTCCGCACACTGGCGATCGACCAGTCCGCGCCAACGATTACGCGTATGCCATCAAGCGTCTGGCGGATCCGCTCAATGGCTCGCCGATGCTGGGATTTATGGCACATTACATCGTCGGTATGGGCGCGTTTTCGGAGCTTGTCGGTCAATTGCCTAGAGAGACGTGGCTCAACCTCGATGATTTTCCCATGGAGGGGCTGAGAGTTGTGGATGAACTCACTCTGCAGATCACTATCAAAGGGCGCTATCCACAGTTTCTCTATTGGTTGGCCATGCCATTCTTTTCGCCCATTGCGCCGGAAGTCGATCGCTTTTATCACAATCCCGGATTTGTCGATCGCAATCTCACCCTGGATTGGTGGCCGGTCGGGTCCGGTCCCTACATGATGGTGAAGAATGATCCCAACAGCGAAATCGTGCTGGAGCGCAATCCCAATTATCGCAAAGAGTATTTTCCCACCGAAGGCGCGCCCGGAGATGCCGAGGCCGGCTACCTGGACGATGCGGGGAAACCTATTCCTTTTGTTGATCGTGCGGTATTCCGGCTGGAGAAGGAGGGACTCTCGCTGTGGACCAAGTTCATGCAGGGTTACTACGATCGCTCTGGCGAGGTGCACTCCCACACCACCGGCGTATTTGATCAGGCATTTGTGGTGCGCCCGGATGGTGTTGAAATGTCACCCGAGCTGCAGAGCCACAACATTACGATGTCACCCGATGTGAAGCCGGGGCTGTATTACTACGGCTTCAATATGCGCGACCCGGTGGTGGGAGGTTACACCGACGACAAACGCAAATTGCGACAGGCGTTGCAGATTGCATTTCTAACCGAGGAGTACCTCAACGTTTTCTACAAGGGCAATGGCATCGCCGCGCAGAATATTATCCCGCCAGGAATACCCGGCAATCTTACCGGCGAGGCCGGCATGAATCCCTACGTGTACGATTGGGTGGACGGCGAACCGCGCCGTAAATCACTCGACTACGCGCGACAATTGTTGACGGAAGCGGGGTACCCCGGTGGTCGGGATTCACGCACCGGCGAACCACTGAAGATCTTTATCGACGTGCAGTCGCAGGCTATCGATAACACCTCGATGAACTGGATTGATCGGGTATTCTCTGCGATTGGTGTGCAGGTGGAATTTCGCTCGGCGGACTGGAATCGTACACGCGAGAAACTGCTCACGGGCAACACACAGATTTATTCCAGTGGCTGGCTGGCCGACTACCCCGATCCGGAAAACTTCCTGTTTCTGCTGTACGGCCCGGAAAGTCCTCTTGAGTGTAAATGCGACGGCGCGAATAACTCCAACTATGCCAGCGCGGAGTATGACGATCTGTTCCGTCGGATGCGCGTGTTACCGCCGGGTCCAGAGCGCGACGAACTGGTGGCCGCCATGGTGGAGTTGTACCGGCGTGATGCGGTCTGGTTGTATGCCTTTTACCCGAAGGAGATTTATCTCAACAACAGCTGGGTGCACAACAACAAGCGCCACGGGATTTCCAAGGCCACACTGAAGTACACACGGATTGACCCCGAGGAGCGCGCACGCATGCAGGCGTTGTGGAATCAGCCGGTCACCTGGCCTTTGTACGCTTTCGCGGCGTTGCTGACGGCGCTGTTGCTGCCAGGTGTGATCGCCTACCGGCGGCGTCAGAACGCCACCGCCAGGCATCAAAGGGGATAGTAATGCTTGCCTACATTATCCGGCGATTGCTGTATGCCATTCCCATCCTGCTGGGCGTCAACTTGCTGACCTTCACCCTGTTTTTTGTGGTGAACTCGCCTGATGATATGGCGGTATCGCAACTGGGTGCGAAGTATGTGACACCGG
The DNA here is from genome assembly GCA_041396025.1 of Halioglobus sp. Taxonomy (GTDB): domain Bacteria; phylum Pseudomonadota; class Gammaproteobacteria; order Pseudomonadales; family Halieaceae; genus Marimicrobium. The sequence goes on from JAWKZL010000002.1 coordinate 287,385, forward strand.
AAGCGATAGCGGCCTGGAAGGAAAAGAACGGCTATGACCTGCCGCTGTTTTTCAATGCTGAAGCTGCGGGCAGTGAGGCGCTGACGGAAACCATATTCTTTGCCAAGTCGATCCGGTTGTTTGCGTTTGATTTTGGCCGGTCCGAGAGTGGCCGCGATATTACCACCGACGTGTCCACGCGCATGTGGCCGAGTCTGGCCGTGGCACTGCCAACGTTTATCATCGGCATTTGGGTGAATATCTGCGTGGCTTTGTTGGTGGTGATGTTCCACGCCACGCGGTTGGATCGCTGGGCGGTGTTCGTATTCGTCGCCTTGATGTCTATCTCTTACCTGTTCTATATCATCGGCGGCCAGTACCTGGTGGCCAAGACCTGGAAGTTGGTGCCGATCTCTGGTTTTAATGCCGATATCCAGCCGTGGAAATTCCTGTTGCTACCGGTACTGGTCGGTGTCGTTGCCGGCATTGGTTCCGGGGCGCGTTGGTATCGCACCCTGTTTCTGGAGGAGGCCAACCAGGATTATGTGCGCAGCGCCCGCGCCAAGGGCGCCAGTGAGTTGCGCATTCTGTTCCGGCATATATTACCGAATGCGCTGATCCCGATTCTGACGGGCGTAGTGGTGCTGATTCCCTCGTTGTTCATGGGCAGTTTGCTGATCGAGTCCTTCTTTGGCATTCCCGGGCTGGGTAGCTACATGCTCGATGCGATCAATGCCCAGGATTTCGCCATCGTACGCAGCATGGTATTCATCGGCTCCATCCTGTACATCGTCGGCCTGATTCTGACTGATATTTCCTATACCTGGGCCGACCCCAGGCTGCGGTTGGCATAAGCGATGAAGCCGTTGCTGTTGTGGTCTGATGTGCTGATCTACCTACTGGTGGTAGTTTTGTGTATTTTCTTCATACGCCTGCGGCGCGATCCGCAGACCCGTGAACACTGGCGCGAAGTGTTCAGTTCACGACTGGGCATGGTCACCGTGACCGTGATTCTGGTGTATGTGGGTATCGCACTGCTGGATTCACTGCATTTTCGTCGTGCGTTGGAACCGCTAGCCGGTTCGCCGGACAGCGAAGTATTCTATGACAACAAGGTAACCAGCGTACTCGATGTCATGCTGGACGGTATGGGTGAGCGCTTTGAGCGCACTTACTCCGCCCCGTTTGCACTCGACTCCTTCGAAAAGCAGGACATGCAAGATGAAAGTGGTGTCGACTACCGGGATTTCCGCCACTGGAACACGCCGGGCAGCATCTCGCACACCGTGATGATCATGCTGCGGATATCCTGAGAAAGTCGCTTCGAGGGTTGTTGCTCGGTGCGCTGATTACGCTGCTGGTGGTAGGTGTGCAGTGGTATTTCCTGCGGCGCAGTACGCTGCCCTGGTATGCCTCGTGGATAACCCAGGGCGCGGTGATTTGCCTAGGCGTGTGGCTGGTCACTATCAGCCGCTACTACCACGTGCTGGGAACAGACCTCGGCGGTGCGGATGTCGCCTACCAGAGTATCAAGGGCATCCGTACCGGCGTATTGCTGGGTACGCTGGCGACACTGATTATGTTGCCGATCGCGGTCACCCTGGGGGTGATGGCAGGCTACTTCAAGGGTTGGGTCGACGACGTGGTGCAGTACCTGTACACCACGCTTAGCTCCATACCCGGCATCCTGCTCATCGCCGCCTCGGTGCTACTCTTTCAGGTCTATATCGACCTGCACCCGGATTTCTTTTCCATCGGGCTGGAAAAAGCCGATGCGCGGTTTATCGCACTGTGTTTTATTCTCGGCGTTACCAGCTGGTCTTCTCTGTGCCGCCTGATACGCGCGGAAACCCTGAAGATCAGCCAACTGGGCTATGTGCAGGCGGCGCACGCGTTTGGTGTGAGTCACGTCCGCATCCTGTCGCGCCATATTGTGCCGAACGTTTCGCACATCATTCTGATTACCTTTGTGCTGGACTTCAGTGCGCTGGTACTGGCCGAGGCGGTGCTGTCCTACATCGGCGTGGGCATAGACCCGAGCATGGGCAGCTGGGGCAATATGATTAATGGCGCGCGCTCGGAACTGTCGCGCGACCCGGTGGTGTGGTGGACACTCTCCGGCGCCTTCTTCTTTATGTTCGTGCTGGTATTGGCAGCCAACCTGTTTTCCGATCTGGTACGCGATGCGTTTGACCCGCGGACCAGCAAGCGGAGTGCCGCTGCATGACCCCGCAAACACCTGCGACGATGGAAGTCAGAGACCTCAGGGTGGAGGTTGTCGAGACCGGTGCGCAGATCCTCAACGGGGTCAGTTTTGAGCTGCGGGCGGGTGAGATTTTTGCATTGGTCGGTGAGTCCGGCAGCGGCAAGTCAGTCACCTCACTGGCAGCCATGCGGCTGCTGCCTAACGCGCTGCGCATCACTGGCGGTGAAGTGCATCTTGGCGGGCAGGACCTGTTCGCATTGTCTGAAGCGAGCATGCAAACCGTGCGCGGACGACGCGTGGCGATGATTTTCCAGAACGCGATGTCTGCACTTAATCCGGTGCAGACCGCCGGAGAGCAGGTGGCTGAAACCCTCCGTCTGCATACCAGGTTGAGCAGTGCCGAGCTCCGTCTGCGCGTTGTGCAATTGTTTGCAGAAGTGGGTATTCAGGACCCGGAGGCGCGCTACAATTTCTATCCCCACCAGTTATCCGGCGGGCAACAGCAGCGGGTGATGATTGCCATGGCGCTGGCCTGCGAGCCGGATATTCTGATTGCTGATGAGCCTACAACATCACTCGATGTCACCATTCAAAAGCAGGTGTTGGAACTGATTCGCGGCCTCACCCGCTCCCGCCAGTTGGCTGTGCTGCTGATCACTCACGACATGGGTGTGGTCAGCCAGACAGCCGATGAAGTGGCGGTGATGTATGAGGGTGCCATTATTGAGCGAGCGCCGGCCAGGCAGTTCTTCAGCAATCCACAGGAGGACTATAGCCGTCGCCTGATCGCTGCGCTGCCAGATCTCACACACTTTCGCGCGCGCAGTGAAGGCGAGATGCTGTTGCAATTGGATGACGTCAAAGTGCACTTCCCGATTCGCAAGGGCCTGCTGCAGCGTGTCGTCGACCACACGCGCGCGGTAGACGGTGTGTCATTGAGTATCGGCTACGGCGAAACCTATGCGTTGGTGGGCGAATCTGGCAGCGGGAAATCCACGCTGGGTCGCGCCATTCTCAATCTGGAACCTGTCGCGGCAGGTCGTATCACCTTTCAGGGTGTACCGATTAACTCTCTCGGTCGGCGAGCGATGCAGCAGTACCGCAAAAAGATCCAGGTGGTTTTCCAGAATCCGTATTCGTCAATGAATCCGCGCCTCACCGTAGAGGAGATTATCAGCGAGGGCATGGACAGTCTCGGGATGGGTCTCGCCGGAGCACAGCGCACGGTCTGTATCGCCGCATTGCTGCAGCGTGTGCAACTGGGCAACGAATACAGTCAGCGCCACCCGCATGAACTCTCCGGGGGTCAGTTGCAGCGTGTCGCGATTGCCCGTGCGCTTGCGGTCGAGCCAGAGTTGATTATCTGCGACGAACCCACCAGTGCGCTGGATGTGTCGATTCGTGCCGAGGTGCTGCAATTGCTACAGGAACTGCAGCGGGAATTCGGCGTGTCCTACCTGTTCATTACCCACGATCTGTCCATTGTGCCCAGTATCGCGCACCGCGTGGGAGTGATGCGTTCAGGCAGGTTGGTAGAGCAGGGCAGTGCCGAACAAATTCTCACCCGCCCGCAGCATCCTTACACGCAGGCGTTGTTGCAATCGGTGCCACGGATTGATGCTGCATAGCCAGTCCGCATTGTGTGATCTATGCTTGATCGGTAAATGCACCGGCAGCGAGCGGTGAACGATCGAAGGAGATGGTAATGTCTGAATCCAATGAGCAATTGCTGCAACAACTACGTCAGCTATTGGGTGAGCCAGGGGTGCGTGCACAGACCGACGATGTGCTTCCCAATGTTATTTTGCGGCCGCAAACAACGGAACAGGTGTCAGCCATATTGCGGCTGTGCAATGCGGCGGGACAGGCCGTGGTGCCATTAGGTGGCAAGACCGGGATGGCCAACGGTCACTTCCGCACTGGCTCTGAGATCGGTCTGTCGCTGGAGCGCATGAACGCCATCGAAGAGATCGACGTGCATAATCGCACCATGACCGTTCAGGCAGGATGTATCCTGCAGGTAGCGGTGGAAGCCGCATGTGCTGAGGATCTACTTTTACCGCTGGATTTTGGCGCGCGCGGTTCCGCCACCGTGGGCGGCAATGTCGCCACTAATGCCGGCGGCAATATGGTGATCCGTTACGGGATGATGCGCGATATGGTGCTCGGGCTGGAGGTGGTGCTGGCCGATGGCACCGTGGTCAGCAACCTGAATAAAATGCTCAAGAACAATACGGGCTACGATATCAAGCAATGGTTTATCGGCGCGGAGGGCACACTGGGCATTATCACCCGCGTGGTGTTGCGCCTGCGCCCCAATCCGCGCAGCCAGAATACCGCTTTGTTGGCCGTAGATGAGTTTTCCAATGTGATTGCACTGTTGCATTGGCTGGACAGCCAGACAGCGGGGACCTTATCGGCATTTGAGGTGATGTGGCCGGATTATTACGAGTTCATAACGCGGCAGGAAAGCCTGCACCAACGCCCACTGCCGCACGGCAGCGCCTACTACGTGCTGGTAGAGACGCTGGGCTCCGATGCGACGGCAGATGCCCAGCAGTTTGAAACTGTGCTGGGCCAGGCGATGGAGGACGGTCTGATAGCCGATGCGGTGTTGACGCGCTCCCAGGCGGAGCGAAATGCCCTGTGGGAAATTCGCGATGACGTGCTGGAGTTGTTCAAGCTCGGCCCGATCATACCGTTTGATATCAGTATCACACTGGATCGGATGGAAGCGTTTGTGGCGACTATTCGCGACGGAATGGCGAAGTTACTAGATCCCATTTGTGTGATTTTTGGCCACCTCGGCGACAGTAATCTGCATGTGATCCTTGGGTCCCGGGACGCAGGTGAGTTTGATTACCAAGCGTTGAGCACTTTACTGTATGACGCGGTGGAGCAATTCGAAGGGTCAGTGTCGGCGGAACACGGTATCGGCCTTGGTAAGCGCGAGCAGTTGCACCGCAGCCGCGGTCCTGAGGAATTGAAGCTTATGATCGCGATGAAGAAAATGCTCGATCCAAAAAATATTCTCAATCCCAATAAAATATTTTCCGCAGATAAGATAGGCGCTGCCTGAAACCTGCCAGACAAAACAATGGAGTGACCGCATGAACGGTGCAGAGAGTTTGCTTACCACCCTGATCAATAACGGTGTAGAAGTGTGTTTCACCAATCCAGGTACGTCCGAGATGCATTTTGTCGCAGCACTGGATGAAGTAGAGGGTATGCGCTGTGTGCTGTGTCTGTTCGAAGGCGTGCTCAGCGGTGCCGCCGACGGCTATGCGCGCATGGCCCGTAAACCGGCGTCTACCCTTTTGCACCTCGGTCCTGGCTTGGGCAACGCGTTGGCGAATATCCACAATGCGCGCAAAGGCCATGTGCCGATGGTGAATATCGTAGGCGATCACGCCACCTATCATGTGCAGTACGATGCGCCACTGACGGCCGATATTGAGGGTATCGCCGGCCCGGTCTCCTATTGGGTGCACACATCGTCTTCGCCTGCCGACATTGCTCGCGACGCGGCTGAAGCGGTGCGCCAGGCAGGTCAAAACCGCGTTGCAACGCTGATGTTGCCGGCAGATGTCTCCTGGGGTGACAACCCTAACGGCGCTGAGCCGGCGGTTGAAATCGCTGCGCCGGTGCCGGTGCCAGCCAGTCGTATCGATGCCGCAGTGGCGAAATTGACCTCGGGCAAAAAGTGCATGCTGCTAATTGGCGGGCGCGAAGTCGACCAGCAGCGTGGGCTGCTGCTCAGTCGCATCGGCAAGGCCTGCGGTGCGCGCGTCAGCACCGACACTTTCCCCACTCGCCAGGCGCGCGGCGCCGGCAGCGGTGTGTTGGAGCGATTACCGTATCTGGCAGAACTTGCCATCGACCACATCAAGGAGTTGGATCACCTGATACTGATCGGCGCTGCTGCACCGGTTTCCTTTTTCGCCTACCCGGGTGTCCCCAGTCGCATCTCATCGCCGCAGTGTGAAGAATTTCTGCTGGCCAGACCGCATGATGACATCGACCAGCTGCTGGAAGCGCTGTTGCAACGGCTGGATGCCGGCGCAGTTGCGCCGGATGTCTATCCGTTGTCACTACCGGAATTAGCCACTGGCACCCTGGATGTGCAAGCGGTGGCGCAGGCTGTAGCGCACTACTTGCCCGAACAGGCTATTGTGGTGGATGAGGCCAACACCAGCGGACTGGCATTGTCCCCGGCGACTGCTACCTCACGACCTCACGACTGGTTAAACCTGACTGGCGGCAGCATCGGATGGGGCCTTCCGGCAGCAGTCGGTGCAGCAATTGCCTGCCCTGAGCGCAAGGTCGTCAGCCTGGAGGGGGATGGCAGCGCGATGTATACCATACAGGCGCTGTGGACCATGGCGAGGGAAAATCTGGATGTCACGGTAGTGATTTTCAATAACCGCAAATACAGTATTCTCGAACTGGAATTCAGTCGCACCGGTGCGCGCGGTGGTAAGCCGGGGCCAAAAGCAGCCAGCACGCTGCGTATTGACGGGCCGGATCTGGATTTCGTACACCTTGCCAGGGGTATGGGGGTACAGGCCGAGTGCGCGACAACTGCCGAGGAGTTCAACACACTGTTTGCCGAGGCGATGGCAGCAAAGGGTCCAAGACTGATTGATGCCCATGTGCCGACGTTGTTTGGTTGAGCAGGTTTGGATTGCTGTGCGGCAGCACTAGTCAGCATCCTGCTGTGTTGAGTTGCGGCTCGAGCCACCAGCGATAACTTCAAACCGGTGAAACTTGGTTTCATCTACAGTAGAATGGCCGCCTTTTTGCGAGCGGGACAGCAGCATCCCGATACCTTCTTGAACCCAATCCAGAGAACCACAGTATGAAGAACTACAAAATCGCCCTGTTGGCCGGTGATGGAATCGGCCCGGAAATCATGCGCGAGGCAGTGAAGATTTTCCGCTTGGTCGAGGAGAGGAATGATGTCACCTTTACCCTGGTTGAGGCTGATTTTGGTGCCGCGGCATATTTCAAATGCGGCCATCCTTTTCCCGATGAGACCAAGGCCATTTGCGATGAAGCTGATGCCATTCTCAAAGGACCCATCGGCCTGAGTCATGAAGAGTCGAAAAAAATTCCGGTGGATATGCAGCCGGAGCGCGGCGCGCTGCTGCCGCTGCGCCGTCGTTACAATACCTTTGCCAATTTTCGCCCGGTATTTCTGCCCAAGGCGCTCGGCCATTTTTCGCCGTTAAAGCCGGAGATTATCGGCGAGGGTATCGACCTGATTATGGTGCGTGAACTTGTGGGCGGCCTGTACTTCGGTGAGAAAGAAGTCGGCGTGAACGAGCGCGGCTTGCGCTATGTAAAAGAAACGCTCGAATACGACGAGGAGCAGATTCGCCGCATCATGCATGAGGCCCTCAAACTGTCCATGCGTCGCAAAAAAGTGCTGCACAATATTCACAAGAGCAACGTGCTGAAATCCAGCGTGCTGTGGAATGAAGTACTGGGCGAAGTTGCTGTGGAATATCCCGAGGTTGAAATCAAACACATTCTTGTTGATGCCGCTGCCACACTGTTGTGCCTCAACCCGGGGCAGTTCGACGTGATGGTGATGGAAAACATGTTTGGCGACATTCTCAGTGATCAGGGCGGTGGGATTCTTGGCTCCCTCGGCTTGATGCCCTCAGCGTGCAAGGGTCCGGAAAAAAGCTACTATGAACCGTCACACGGTTCTGCTCCGGATATCGCCGGCCAGAATATTGCCAATCCGTACTCCATGATTGGCTCAGTTGCGATGATGCTTGAGGACAGCTTTGGCATGGTGCAGGAATCAAAGAACGTGTGGAGCGCGATGCAGAGCGTGTTCGCTGACGGTTACTCGACACCCGATCTGTCCAAACCCGGCAGCGGCGTGAAGATGATCAAAACCTCGGAGTTCGGTGACAAGGTGGTTGCTGCGCTGCGCGCGATGCCGAAAGTCGCTTAGGGTAAGACGTTCAGGCCTGGCCCTCACCAACGATGGGCGCTATCACGCTTTCGCTGGATTCGCGCTCGTGCAGTTGAAGATTGACGATACGCAGTGTGGCCAGGATACCGGCAAATACCTGATTGGAGTGAACGCCACGGGTTTTTATTTCCTGCCCGTCACAATCCCAGGTGATTACGCATTCGGTGAGTGCGTTGGTGTGGCCACCTCTGGGGATGCGCACTTCGTAATCCACCAGCGTGGGCAGCACGTAGTTCTTGCTCGCCATTACTTCATTCATGGCGTAAATAAATGCATCGAAGCCACCGTTGCCCGAGCCGACGGCGTGTTGGATGTCGCCGTCGATGTCGACGCGGATACTCACGGTCGATTTCAGGTTCAGTCCGCTGGTGACCGAACAATTCAGCAGTTTGATGTGATGGTAGTTTTTGCTCTCCAGCACTTCGGCAATGATAAACGGCAGATCATCGGTGGTGATCAGCTCTTTTGAGTCGCCAAGCTTGACGATCCTGGCGAGTACTTTCTGCTGATTTTCCTCTGACAGGTTGAGGCCCAGTGCCTCAAGGTTTTTCGCCAGCGAGGCTTTGCCACTCATTTTACCAAGCGCGTAACTGCGCGTGCGTGAAAAACGCTCCGGACTCAGGCGCGTTTTGTACAGCCCACCTTTTTTGTCGCCGTCAGCGTGAATCCCGGCGGTCTGGGTGAATACATCGGCACCGACAATTGGTGCATTGGCCGGTACGCGCTTACCGGAGAAAGATTCCACCATGGCACTCAATTGCACGATATAGCTTTCGTCGATGGAAAGTTCCAGTCCCATCTTGTCGCGCAACACCACGCTCACCTCTGCCAGCGAGGCATTGCCGGCGCGCTCGCCCAGGCAATTGACTGTGCAATGTACTGTGGATATGCCGGCGCGTACCGCGGCCATGACATTGGCAGTAGCCAGACCGTAATCGTTGTGGGGATGGAAGTCGAGCTGTTGCTGCGGATAGCGCGCCGTCATATCGCTCAAACTTTCGTAGACCTCTTCCGGCGACATGACGCCCAGCGTATCGGGCAGCATGAAATGTTCGATGCCGCAGTCTTTGAGCAGGTCCATTATCTGGTAGACATACTCTCGGCTGTTGCGATAGCCGTTGGACCAGTCCTCCAGATACGCGTTAACGCGCAGCCCCCTTTGCAGCGCGTAGTCGACGGTGCGCAGAATTTCAGCGACATGCTGTTCCAGCGTTTTTCCCAACTGTTCACGGCAGTGCTTTTCGCTGCCCTTGGTCAGCAGGTTGATCACCTGGCCGCCGGTTTGCAGAATCCAATCGACGCTCTTGGTGTGATCGACAAAACCGAGCACTTCTATGCGGTCACCCAGACCGTGTTGCTGCGCCCATTGGTTGATATTGGAAACCGCTTCCATTTCCCCTTTGGATACGCGCGCTGAGGCCACTTCGATGCGATCTACCCGCAGTTGCTGTAACAGCGCTTTGGCGAGGTTGACCTTCTCTTCAGGTGAGAACGATACACCCTGGGTCTGCTCACCGTCTCGCAGGGTCGTGTCCATCAACTGGATGTGTCGCGCAGTCTTGTCCATAACGGTTCCGGGAAGAGCCTGACAGGCAGGCGGGGGCGGTGTTAACTGAACGAGGAATTATCCCTTGATTGGCGGTGTTTGTGCAAATGCTCTGCCGTTGTGCTGCGGACCTGCGGAGCACGCTGCGCCCCGCAACCCGCTAGGCAGCGCAGCGGTTCGCTGGCTCTTTGGGGATCGCCGAATACAAGACAGCACGAATTTCATCCGGATTGCGCAGGCGCTTTATACGATCAAAGAGATGCGCTGCCTCATGGAAATAGCTGCGCAGGTAGGCCAGCCACTGCTTGAGCGGGTTGCCGGCGCACTTTGAATCGTAGTGTTGCAGCGTCAATGCAAAAAACTCCAGCAGCAGCGGCGAAATATCGTCCCATTGCAGTGGCGCGATGGTCTCGGCATCAGCGTTCGCCGCCGCCACCAAACGCGGCAGATCGGGGCGGCACAACACCCCGCGGCCCAACATCAGCGCCTCACAACCTGAGACCTCGCGGCATCGCAGTGCATCGGCAACCGACCAGATTTCGCCATTGGCGATGACAGGAATAGACAGTCTCTGCCGTGCCGTGCTGATCGCCCCCCAGTGCGCCGGAGGCCTGTATCCCTGTGTCTTGGTGCGGGCGTGGACGGTCAGTTCGTTGGCGCCGGCGGCCTCGATGCCCTCGGCTATGTCCAGGAACAATGTATCGTCCTCGTATCCCAGTCGTATTTTCACCGTCACTGGAATGGGTGCCGGTACTGCGGCGCGCACCGCAGCGGTAATTTCGTGCACCCGCTGTGGCTCGCGCAGCAGGATGGCTCCGCCGTCAGAGCGATTGACGGTTTTTGCCGGACAGCCGAAATTGAGGTCGATTCCCGCTGCACCGAGTTCAGCCGCACGCGCCGCGTTCTCTGCAAGTACCGTTGCCTGTCCACCCAGCAATTGCAGATACACAGGGACGCCTGAAGCGGTAGTGCCGCCCTGACTCAATTCCGGGCAAAGCCGATGAAATACGCGCGGTGGCAGCAGGCGTTCGGTAACGCGGACAAATTCTGTGACACAACGATCAATGCCGCCTAACGAAGTGAGTAGCTCGCGCATCGTATGGTCGATTACGCCCTCCATCGGGGCGAGCATCAGGCGCATGGGTGCGCTACCTTTGGCCGCGCTTTAGCAGGCGAAAGAACGCGTAGGAGGGGTCTGCCATGCCGGGCCTGCCGATGTGCGAACCCTCAATCATCGGGTGTTGCAGGCATACGGTAGACGGGGAGTTGCTAGTGGCCCAATCGGCAACCACCGCACGGTGAACGAATTTCCACACGCCTGCGCGTTTTTCGTATTTATCGAAATACCGCCCGCCGATGAGCAAGTCCATCGGTTGGTCTTCCGTTTGCACCTGGTGAAACGCCAGTACGTAGATCTCGCCCTCACCGTAGTTGCCATCCACCGCGATGTTCACGGTAGTGACATTGTGGTGCAGGATGAGCATTGGCTCCTGAATGGCCGGCAGTGCATCGATGAATTCCATCGCCAGCCCTTTAAAAAATGCACCGTGGTCATCAATTGCATCTTCGTGATACAGCGCACGCATCAAATCGTGATCGTGCCGGTCGGCCGCATTGCAATAACGATGCACCAGGGCGGTAATCTCTGATTTATCGAGCAATTGCTGCAAACGAGTATCCATCAGTATTTCCCCAATGCGCGCTGATAGGCAGCCACAGCGCTGGCCATTCCCAGTCGAATCGCATCCACGATCAGTGCGTGGCCAATTGACACTTCCTGCAATCCGTCGATGGTTGCGAAGCGCGGCAGGTTGTCGAGGTTCAGGTCGTGACCCGCATTAAGGCCAAGACCTGCGTCGACCGCCACTTCTGCGGCTTGTACAAATTGCTGGAAGATGGCATCCAGCTTGTCGTTCGACTGAAACGCGCGGGCGTATGTCTCGGTGTACAGTTCAATCCGATCGGTGCCGATTTGTGCCGCCAGGCGAATCTGCTCCGGGTCAGGATCCATAAACAGGCTGGTGCGAATACCCAGGGCCTGCAATTCCTGCACGAGGGGCGCGATGCGCTCGCCATCGCGCTTCAGGTCGAAGCCATGGTCCGAGGTGAGCTGGCCGTCACTGTCCGGCACCAGCGTGCATTGCGTGGGTCGCAACTCCCTGGCCAGCGCCATAAATCCCGGATAATCCGTGACACCGATTCGGTCGCTGGCACGCGGGCCGGTGAGTGGGTTACCTTCAATGTTGAACTCCACGTTGAGCATGGCACTGAGGTCAAAGCAATCCTGCACGCGGATGTGGCGCTGATCGGGGCGCGGATGCACAGTGATGCCATCGGCCCCGGCGTCGATGCACATACGGGCGTGCTGCGGAATGTCCGGGTTGCTGGTATCGCGTGAATTGCGGATCAGCGCAATTTTATTGAGATTTACGCTGAGCGCGATCATCAGGGCTTTTGGCGCGCAATTTCTTTGATCACGATAGCCTGTACAGGCACGTCGCTCATTCCTGCAGCACTGCCAGTCGGCGCGGTGGCGATGAAATCCACAATATCCATGCCCTGGATAACTTCGCCAAACACCGTGTAGCCATCCTGTCCCGGTGCCCAGTCGAGTCGCAGGTTGGAGCGCTGGTTAATGAAGAATTGCGAGGTGGCTGAATTCGGGTCGTTGGTGCGTGCCATAGCCAATGTGCCGCGGGTATTGTGCAGTCGATTTTTTGACTCGTTGACGATGGGTTCGCCGGTGGCCTTCTCCTTCATATCTTCCGTGAATCCACCGCCCTGAATCATGAAGTTGGGTATGACTCGGTGGAAAATCGTGCCGTTGTAAAAGCCGCTGTCCACGTATGCCAAGAAATTTGCCACGGTGACGGGTGCTTTATCGGCCAACAGTTGTACGGTGATATCACCCTCGCTCGTCTTGATGATAACAAGGGGATTGTTGGAGTCAGGGTCAGCCGCGCCGACAACGTTCGCCAGTAGCAGGGAAATACACAGTAACAATATTCTCGACATTTTGATTCCTCTCAAGCCCAACCAGAATTTTTGCGCCGTTGCGGCACCAGACGCGGTGCCACCAGTGCGATGATGACACCCAGCAAAACGGCAAGCGCGCCGTTCATAAAGTCTTCACTCTCTATTTTGTCGAGCAGTCGCTGATTCTCAGCGTTTAGCATATCTACTTCAGAGCGCAGATTTTCCTGCTGCTCCACCAACCGCCGGTTATCAATATCCAGCTGCTCTGCCTTGCCGGATATCTGCTTCAAGCGATGCAGTTCCTGCGCAACTGTGTTGAACTGAGTTTCACAATCGTCAGTCACCATGGCTGATTCGTCTGGATCGTTCAGCAGTCCGGCACCTTCAGTTCCCGGTTCTGCGATAGCAGTGTTGCCTGAAGGAGTTTGCGCGACGGCAGCCGGCTTTGCGGATGGCGCTGGTGGCTCAAGTGTTAGCTTCTGTGTGGGAATCCAGCCGGTCACACCATCTTCTGCCGTGATCTCCGCCCATTGGCCGTCTTCGGACGTGCCCTCAACGGTGAGCCGCGTGCCTGCTGCTATGCCTCTGTAGACGACTGGATAGTCGTCGCCGGCTCCGCCGCGCAGCGAAACTCGCTGTTCACCGCTGATGTAGCGGATATCCTGCGCCAAGCTGGCCGCAGAAAGGATTAATGAAAACAACAACACAGTAAATCGCACGGCTAATTCCTTCAATGGCGTTTTGATTGGCACTCTTCTCAAGTTGAAGCTCAGGGCAAGACCATCTTGTAGGGCTTGACGGTGATTTTATTAAACACTCCGGCATCGACATACGGATCGGAGTCAGCCCAGGCGGTCGCAGCCTCCAGACTTTCGAACTCGCCAATGATGAGGCTTCCGGTAAAGCCAGCCTCGCCCGGCTCCTCTGCATCAACCGCCGGATGTGGTCCTGCTGCCAGCAATCTGCCGGCATCCGCCAATACCTGAAGTCTGGCCAGATGCGCGGGGCGAGCACTTTTGCGCAGAGGCATGCTGTTCTCTACATCTTCACACAGTATGGCGTAGTACATAGGTAGGGAATCTCCGTTAACGGCGTATCGTAGGGTTAGAGCAGTTGCTCGTCCGAGCCGTCTTCCTTCAGGTGGGGACTTATCAGCAGTGCAGTAAGTAGGGTAAGCACTAGCGTGAAGCCGATCGATGAATACAATTTATAGCTGACCCAGGTTTCTTCGCTGAACCCATATGCCACAAACAGGTTTAAGCCGCCGACAATCGTGAAATTCGCCACCCACAGCAGGTTGAGGCGCGTCCACACAGGTTTGGGTAGGTGAATTTGGCTGCCCAGCGTGCGCTCCATCAGGTTCTTGTCGCCCAAAAATTGCGAGACACCGAAAGCCAGCGCCAGCGCCCAGTTGAAAATAGTGGGTTTCCATTGGATAAACAGCTGGTTGTGAAACACCAGCGTGGCTCCCCCAAACACCAGCACAGCGAGCAATAGCCACAGCAACCGCTTTTCCAGTTTGCGTGTGATCGCCAGTGTGAGGATGAACTGAAGCAGGGTGGCTAACATCAATACCGCGGTCGCGGAGTAAATACCATCAAACTGATATTGCCATCCTGCCAGTGAAATACTCTTGCCATCCAACTGGTAGACGATAAAGAACAGCGCAATAGGTATGAATTCAGCGATTTGCTTCATGGATTCTGGTGTGCTCCGGCTGTTACCATGAGAAATGATTATTCGAATCGAAACGGGTCGCGGTTGCGTAGCCCAGTGTAAAGTTTGTGCTGATTGACTTCCACACCCACACCAACGCCTCCGATGGTTCTCTGGCCCCCGCCGAATTGGTAGCGCGCGCCATGGCCAGGGAGATCAGGCTACTGGCGATTACAGACCATGACACAGTGGCTGGATTTGAAGCTGCAGCAGCTTATCACACACCTAACGCGGGCGGTATGCAGCTCATCGCCGGAGTGGAACTTTCCTGTCAGTGGTCCGGTACCACCATACATATTCTGGGACTGGGCATAGAGTGTGGCCATCCGGCGATGCGCGAAGCCTTGCAGACGCTGGCGGTGGCGCGACAGGAGCGGGGTGAGGTGATAGCCACGCGCCTTGCAGCCAGGGGATTCTCCGGGGCACTGGAGGGTGCGCGGGCGCATGCTGGTGACAGCCAACTGGGGCGGCCACACTTTGCGACGTGGATGGTGGAGCGCGGACATGTGAGGGACCACAACCAGGCCTTTGACCGGTACCTGGGTCAGGGGAAAATGGGGGACGTGAAGGCCATGTGGCCGCAATTGGCTGAGGTTACTGCGTGGATTTCCGCCTCGGGGGGTGTGGCTGTTATCGCCCACCCACTGAAGTACCGTTTCACCGGTATGAAACTGCGACGTCTTATTGTGGATTTTGTGGCGGCCGGCGGACGGGCGATTGAAGTGCTCAGCGGTTTCCAGACGAAGGATCAGATCGATCAGTTGACTCGGCTTGCCCGGTATTATGATCTGGAATTATCCGCGGGAAGTGATTTTCACCGCGATGCCGCTTACGCTGCCGTGCTCGGTGTAGAATCGTCGATTTTGAAAGGAATGCGCGGAGTGTGGGAGCGTTGGTCACAACCCCGGTAACATTCTCGCGTCATATTACAGCCTCAGCCAGAGATAAGCCGTGAGCCAGTTTTTTCAAATTCACCCGGACAATCCGCAGGCGCGGTTGATTCGTCAGGCGGTCGATATTATCCGCGACGGTGGGGTGGTGGTTTACCCCACGGACTCTGCGTATGCGCTGGGTTGCCAAATTGGCAACAAGGCCGCGCTGGACCGGATTCGCCGCATTCGTAAACTCGACGACAAGCACAATTTTACGCTGGTGTGTCGCGATCTGTCGGAGATCGCCACTTACGCCAAGGTCAATAACGCCGTCTATCGTTTACTGCGGCACACCACACCTGGTGCCTATACCTTCATCCTGCTGGCGACCTCCGAGGTGCCGAAAAGACTTTTGCATCCCAAACGGAAAACGGTCGGCCTGCGGATTCCCGACAACGCTATTGCGTCAGCGCTACTGGCAGATCTGGGCGAGCCGCTGATGAGCGTGACGCTGATAATGCCCGGTGATGAACTGCCGCTGATCGATCCCTATGATATTCGTGAAACACTGGAGCACGAGGTCGATCTGGTGATCGATGGCGGCTACTGCGGGATGGAGCCGACCAGCGTAATCGATCTGGTAGACGAAGCGCCTGTGATCGTACGCGCGGGCAAGGGTGATCTCACGCCGTTTGAGGTCTGACGAGGCATTACTGCGCGCATCCTCGCAGGGTTAAAATGCGGTGAGCAAGCTGCGTGCGGTGACTGGAAGGAATTGGCGCGCCCGGAGAGATTCGAACTCCCGACCAACTGGTTCGAAGCCAGTTACTCTATCCAGCTGAGCTACGGGCGCGTGGAGAGGGGGATTATATAGATTCCTGCCGCCGGCGAAAGGCCTAGTTCGCGGAATCCGCGATTATCAACGCTAATAGAGCCTGCCAATCTCGCTCTCTCTTTGGGGATTAGTCAGGTATACTGGCGGCGACCGAAAAACAGGTAGAAATAGTGTCAGTTTCCGAACCAGGTACAGAAGTCGAGCCAATCGCGCAACCCGCGGAATCACAGAATAGCGGCGTGTCGCAGGCCGCTGCCGAGTCAGTTTCAGCCCCTGTTGCGCCATTGGTCGGAGGTAGTCCGCAGCAGGCAGAGATGCCATTCGCCATTGTGATGGGTAAGGCGCTCACTGAATTCCCCAAGGATCTTTACATTCCGCCACAGGCGCTGGCGGTGTTCCTGGAGGCATTTGAGGGTCCGCTGGACCTCCTGTTGTACCTGATCAAGCGGCAGAATCTCGATATCCTCGATATCGATGTATCCAAAATTACTGAACAGTACATGGAATACGTGGAATTGATGGACGCCATGCAATTCGAGCTGGCGGCCGAATACCTGCTGATGGCGGCGATGCTGGCAGAAATCAAATCGCGCATGCTGCTGCCGCGTGCCAGCGAAGTGGAGGACGATGAGGAAGATCCCCGAGCCCAGCTGATACGGCGGCTGCAGGAGTACGAGCGCTTCAAGAAGGCGGCAGAGGAAATTGAGGAATTACCGCGCATTGAGCGCGATACCTGGGTTGGCAGCGCCAGCCCGCCGGAGCTGAACCGCTCACGGCCCGATCCGCACGTGGAAATGCGGGAATTGCTGCTGGCGATGGGCGAAGTGATGCGCCGCGCCGATATGTTTGCCAGCCACCATATCCAGCGTGAAGCGCTGTCCACGCGCGAGCGAATGAGCGAGGTGTTGGAGCGACTTTCAGGCCGGCAATTTGTACCGTTTGTGTCGCTGTTTCGCGTTTCTGAAGGGCGTTTGGGCGTTGTGGTGACGTTTCTGGCGATTATGGAACTCATCAAGGAATCACTTGTGGAAATCGTACAGACCGAAAATTTTGGTCCGATCCACGTCAAGGCAAGGTCTGAGTAATATGTCGGAAATTGGGTTGGTACAGATTGTCGAGGGTGCTCTGCTGGCTGCCGGCAGGCCCCTGACTGTAGCGCAACTGGCGGAGTTGTTTGAAGAGCATGAGCGACCCGATAACGCCGACATTCGCACTGCGCTGGAGGTTGTAGCGCAGCGCTGCGAGGATCGTGGATTTGAATTGCAGGAAGTGGCCAGCGGTTTTCGCTTTCAGGTGCGACAGTCGCTGAGTCCGTGGGTCGGGCGTCTATGGCATGAGAGGCCGCAAAAATATTCGCGTGCGCTGCTGGAGACAATGGCGCTGATCGCCTATCGGCAACCCATCACCCGCGGCGAGATCGAGGAAATACGCGGCGTCGCCGTCAGCTCCAACATCATCAAAACTCTGCATGAACGCGAATGGGTGCGGGTCGTCGGTCACCGCGACGTGCCGGGGCGTCCGGCGATGTACGCCACCACGCGTCAGTTCCTGGACTATTTCAACCTGAAAACCCTCGATCAGCTGCCTGCTCTGGCGGAAATTCGCGACCTTGAAACCTTGAATGCAGAACTGGGTTTCAGTGACATGCCGGAGGCGTCGTCGCAGGCCGACGAACAGCCGCAGGGGCTGACCCTGGTAGGCGGGACCGAACACCTGCCGGTGGATGCGGTGCAGGACACCGCTGTTACGCTTTCCGAGGCAGTTGATGACCTCGAAGTTCGAGCCGCACGGACAGCTGAGGACGTTTCGCCGTTCAGTGACAACGACGATGCATTCGACCCGGAGTCGGATGATTTTCCGGACGATGCCCCGTCCGTACCCGATTCGCAGCACTGACCCTGTATGCCTAACAAGTCCCGTGGGGACCGCTCTGGCGATCAGCCGACCAAGCCGGCTCGAAAGTCCAAGCCGCGTTCCGTTCGTCCACCGGTCAAATCTTTGCAGTCCTCCATGCCAGCATCAGCACCCGCTGACGTCGCTGTCTCCCCCATTGCAAAGCAGACAGGCGAAAAGCTGCAAAAAGTGCTTGCCCGCGCGGGCCTGGGTTCGCGGCGTGAGATGGAGCGTTGGATTGAAGCGGGCAGAGTAGCGGTCAACGGCAAAGTGGCGCATCTGGGTGATCGCGTCGGCGCGCGCGACCGCCTGGCCGTAGATGGAAATATCCTGGAGCCAGCACCGGCGCAGGAAGCCCGTTGCATTCTGTACCATAAGCCGCAGGGTGAGGTCTGTTCGCGCAACGATCCGGAGGGTCGCCGCACGGTTTTTGAGCGCTTACCGAAACTGAAAACCGGGCGCTGGATTTCCATTGGCCGCCTGGATTTCAACACCTCCGGACTGCTGCTGTTCACCACCGACGGTGAATTGGCGAATGCCTTGATGCACCCGTCCTCCAATATAGAACGGGAGTACATGGTGCGCGTGATGGGTGACATACAGGAAGATATGCTGCAGCGCATGCTGGACGGTGTCATGCTGGATGACGGCATGGCGCGGTTCACCGATATCCAGGAAATGGGTGGAGAGGGCATTAATCGCTGGTTTTGTGTGGTTCTGATGGAAGGGCGCAACCGTGAGGTGCGACGTTTGTGGGAATCGCAGGGGCTTACCGTGTCCCGGCTCAAGCGCGTGCGCTACGGCGAGGTATTTATTCCATCCAAAGTGAAGCAGGGCCAATGGGTGGAACTGGAGCGCACCGAGGTGAAATCGCTGTACCGTATGGCAAGCCTTGTGCCGAAGGACATTCAGCGTACTACGGTGAAGGAGCGCGAAGTGATGGAGCGTCAGTTCGGCAAGCGACCGGGACGCAGCAGCGCTACTGCCAAGAAGCGCGGCCGAAGCTGAGTGAACCGCCGTTAGCGCGCATCGAATGCGCGACCGGTAAATCCGGCGCTGTCATCTCCCATTAAATACAAATACGCCGGCATGATGTCCTGCGGCGCCGGGTTATTGGTAGGCGTCTCGGCAGGATAGGCGGTGCGACGCATCGCCGTGTTGGTAGCGCATGGATTCAGGCTGTTAACGCGTATTCTTGAGGTGTTTTCCAGTTCGCCGGAAAGCACTTGCATAAAACCTTCCGTGGCAAATTTGGATACTGCATACGCGCCCCAGTACGCCTTGCCGATGCGGCCCACGCCGGAGGAGGTAAAAATAATGGCAGCGTCAGGTGCCATCTGTAGCAGTGGTAGCAGATGACGGGTCAATAAAAACTGGGCGTTTACGTTGACCTGCATTACCTCCGCCCAACTGGTATAGCTGGCGTTGGCAATCGGCCGACGGTCTCCGAGCACTGCAGCGTTGTGCAAAATCCCATGCAGGCAGGAAAATTCATTGGCCAGACTGTTTGCGAGATTTGCGTAACTCTCTTCGGAAGCTGTCGCCAGATCCATTTCGATAATAGCTGGTTTGGCGCCGCCGTCTGCCTCGATTTCATCGTAGACGGCCTCGAGCTTGCTTCCGGTGCGTCCCAGCAACAACACCGTCGCGCCGTAGCGAGCGTAAGTAAGTGCTGCGCAGCGACCTATGCCGTCTCCGGCACCGGTTACCACAACAGTTTTGTTCGCCAGCAGATTGGCGCGCGGTAGGTAGTTGACGGGGATGTGATGAACTGGCATGCGAAGTCCTGTTAGTGCGGGCCGAGGATGAGTTCGAGTAGATCCTGGCTGGAGTGAGCCTGTGCGCTGGCGCCCCAATTCTGCGGGTCGTCGCCCGCTTCGATGTAGCCGTAGGCAGCAGCAATGGTGTACATGCCGGCGCGCCTTCCCGCCTCGATGTCCCGCGCGTGGTCGCCGATATAGATGGCTTCGTGCGGCGCGCAGTTGAGATCGCGACAATTGCGATACAGTGACTCAGGATGCGGTTTGCGATTGCCGATGTCATCAGGGCAAACCACGCTTCCTGGCGGTGGTTGAATTGCTAGCCGCGCCAGCAGCGGTTCAGTGAATGCACGTGGCTTGTTGGTGGAAATCCCCCATGGAATACCGCGTTTGTGTAGTTGTGCGAGCAGTGTCTCGATACCCGGGTAGGGTGTTGCCAACGTGCCGAGTACCTCTGCGTACAATTCCAGCAAGCGCAGGCGTTTGCTGTCGAATGTCGGTTCATCCTCGCGCAGGTCGAGGCCGAGTGTGACCAGTGCGCTGGCTCCGTTGGACACCGACGCGCGAATTCGTTGCGGGTCCATCGCTTGCCGACCGTGTTCCGCGCGCAGGGTTTGGACAACTGGCACAAATTCATCGGCAGTATCGACCAGCGTGCCGTCGAGATCGAAGATCACGGCGCCCAGGGTTTTGGGGAAGGCTGTTTGTGTCGTTTTCATCAGGTGGGTTTTACTGCGCGTACCATGTAGTTCACGCTCACGTCCTTTTCATCCAGGCGGTAGCGTTTGCTGAATGGGTTATACGTCAAACCGGTCATGCCGAGCTGCACCAGACCCGCCGCCCGCATCCAGCTGGCCAGCTCTGAGGGTTTGATGAACTTGGCGTATTCGTGCGTGCCTGCCGGCAGAAGTTGCAGGATGTGCTCGGCACCCACGATGGCGAAGGCAAACGCTTTTGGATTGCGGTTAATGGTGGAGAAGTACAGTGCGCCTCCGGGTTTTGCCAGCGCTGCACAGGCCGCTACCACTTCCGCCGGATCAGGCACGTGTTCCAGCATTTCCAGGCAGCAGACGATGTCGTATGTCCCGCCTTCCTCGGCGGCTAATTGTTCGGCGGTCGACTGGCGGTAGTCTACGGAGACACCGGATTCCAGTTGATGCAGTTTGGCGACAGATAGCGGCGCCTCGCCCATATCGATGCCGGTAACCACAGCCCCGCGCTGCGCCATGGCCTCTGCCAGAATGCCGCCACCGCAACCGACATCGACCAGGCGTTTGCCGGCGACCGGCGAGTATTGGTCGATATAGTTGGCGCGCAACGGGTTGATATCATGCAGCGGTTTGAATTCGCTGCTGCGATCCCACCAGCGTGAGGCGAGGGCCTCGAACTTGGCGATTTCCAGTGGATCGACATTCAGTTTCCTGTTCATTGCGTGACTCCGATAGTCGCCCCGATGCGCTGCCGCCACGCACTGATTCGCTGGCCCAGTGCGTTAAGGTCGATGCGGGTGAGTTGTCGCTGTGACATCACCAGTTCGCCGGCAATCCAGCTGTGGCTTACCTGGCTGCCGTTGCAGGCGTAAACCAGTTGCGACAGGGGATGATACAGCGGTTGTGTCTCCGGGCCGCGTAGGTCCACGGCGATCAGATCTGCCTGTTTCCCCACTTCCAGGCTGCCGATACGGTCCTCCATTCCCAGCGCCCTGGCGCCGTGAATAGTGGCCATTGCCAGTGTATCGGCGGCCGGTAGTGCGCTGGCATCCCTGGTATGTAACTTCGCTAGCAGCGCGGCAGCCTGCATTTCCCCGAACAGGTTCAGGTCGTTGTTGCTGGCAGCGCTGTCTGTCCCCAGAGCGACATTCACGCCGTGTCTCATCAAATCTGTTACCCGGCAGGTGCCGGATGCCAGCTTCATATTGGATTGAGGGCAATGCACCACATGTGCTCCGGTTTCAGCGAGCAGCGCGATGTCCTGGTCGCCCAGGTCGGTCATGTGTACGCACTGGGTTCTCGGGCCGAGTAGTCCAAGGCGATGCAGCGTATCGAGCGGGCGTTCCGCGTGCTGCTCCACCGCCTGCAGGACCTCACCGGCCGTTTCATGCAAATAATGTGAACAGCAGTGTCCAGTTCAGCCGCCAGCGTAGCCACTTTGGCCAGATTGTTCTGGCATACGGTATAGGTGGCGTGTGGACCGAACACAACTGTTATCAAGGGCTTGTGCTTTAAGTCATCGCGCAGCGCGAGTCCCTTGCTGATATAGTCATCGGCATCCTTGCCCCAGGCCGTCGGGAAGTCGAATATGGGGAAGGTGATCTGACAGCGCATTCCCAGCCGCTGTGCCGCAGCAGCGCATGCATCGGGAAAAAAATACATGTCGCTGAAGGTCGTGGTGCCACTGCGAATCATTTCCGCAATAGCCAGTTCGGTGCCATCGCTGACAAATTGCGCACTGACGTGGGCTTGTTCTGCCGGCCAGATATGCTGTTCCAGCCAGGGCATCAACGGCTGATCGTCTGCGTAGCCGCGCAGCAGGCTCATGGCCGCATGGCCGTGACAGTTAATCAAACCGGGTAGCACGACCTGTCCGGGCAACTCCAGCACTGTTTGTGCCTGAATTGACTGCGCTTCGCTGCGCGGCACCAGGGCTGAAATTCGGTCGCCACTGAGTGCAATACTGTGGTTTTCCAGCACTACACCGTGGGGCTGCACGGGTACAATCCACTGCGGATGGATCAATATGTCTGCGGCTTGCGCTCGCGGTTCCATGGTTTATTCCTGAGTCCAAAGGGGCGCCGTAGTTACCTCAATTCTCCTCCTCGGGCGATTGCTGAGCCTTATTTGGGGAGTCGGCGCGAAAGTATAACCACAATTGAGCCGGGACTGCTTCCATAGCCGCGAATTTCTGCAAAAACATGGCGGGAACGACGCATCTTCCCGTATAATCTGCGGTTTGATTTAAGGGCATCGCGGTGGGCAATTGATGACTGCGAATAGCCCCTTTATAAGAATCAATCACTGTCCTTAAAATGCGCTCGCAGCCGGTCAAGGAAGTCGTAGTACATGGGTGAAATAGCCAAAGAAATCCTCCCCGTCAATATCGAAGACGAGATGAAGCAGTCTTACCTGGATTACGCCATGAGCGTCATCGTGGGTCGGGCCCTGCCAGATGTGCGAGACGGATTGAAGCCGGTACACAGGCGCGTGCTGTTTGCGATGAACGAGCTTAACAATGACTGGAACAAGGCTTACAAAAAATCTGCTCGTGTGGTCGGTGATGTCATCGGTAAGTACCACCCGCATGGAGATTCCGCGGTATACGACACCATCGTGCGCATGGCGCAACCTTTTTCATTGCGCTACATGCTGGTGGACGGCCAGGGTAATTTTGGTTCGGTGGATGGTGATTCTGCCGCCGCGATGCGCTATACCGAAATCCGTATGCGCAAGATTGCTCACGCCATACTCGCCGACCTGGACAAGGAAACTGTAGATTTTGTCGACAACTACGACGGCACCGAACGTATTCCGGCCGTTATGCCGACCCGGGTGCCCAATCTTCTGATCAACGGTTCATCCGGCATCGCCGTAGGCATGGCTACCAATATCCCGCCTCACAACCTGACAGAGATAGTCAACGGTTGCCTGGCGTTGATCCGCGATCCCGAACTTACCGTCGATGAATTGATGGAGTATATTCCCGGTCCGGATTTTCCCACCGCCGGGATCATCAATGGACGGGCCGGTATCATTCAGGCCTACCGCACCGGTCGCGGCCGAATCTATGTGCGTGCGCGTGCAGAAGTCGTGCAGGACGAGAAACGCGGCAGGGACATTATCCTTATCCATGAACTGCCCTACCAATTGAACAAGGCGCGCCTGATTGAGCGCATTGCCGATTTGGTAAAAGAAAAAAATATTGAAGGTATCACTGAGTTGCGTGACGAATCCGACAAGGACGGCATGCGCGTGGTGATCGAACTTCGACGCGGTGAGATTGGTGATGTGGTACTGAACAATCTTTACGCGCAGACGGGCATGCAGTCGGTTTTTGGGATCAATATGGTGGCGTTGGTTGACGGTCAGCCGAAGCTGCTCAACCTGAAGGAAATCCTCGAAGCCTTCATTCGCCACCGCCGCGAAGTGGTGACGCGTCGCACCGTGTACCTGTTGCGCAAAGCTCGTGAGCGCGGGCATATCCTTGAAGGTCTGGCCATTGCGCTGAGCAATATCGATCCGATCATTGCGCTGATCAAGGCGTCGCCCAGTTCCACTGAAGCCAGGGAGAAACTGCTTGCGCAGGCCTGGGAGCCAGGTGACGTTACCGGCATGTTGGAGAGGGCCGGCAGCGATGCATGTCGTCCGGATGAACTGGAACCGCAGTACGGCATGCACGACGGGAAATACCACCTGTCGCCGGCGCAGGCGCAGGCAATTCTTGAGTTGCGCCTGCATCGCCTGACCGGACTGGAGCACGAAAAGCTGTTGAATGAATATCAGGAACGACTGCGCGAAATCGCGGATTTTCTCGATATCCTGAATGACCCGGAGCGACTGAAGCTGGTTATCCGCGAGGAACTCGAAGAAATCGTTACCGAGTATGGCGACGAGCGCCGTACTGAAATCACTGCATCACAGCATGACCTGACGGTGGAAGACCTGATTACCGAAGAGGATCGGGTGGTCACTATTTCCCATGGAGGGTATGCCAAGACCCAGCCGCTCAGTGATTACCAGGCGCAGCGCCGTGGCGGTATGGGTAAATCCGCTACCGCGGTCAAAGACGAGGACTTTGTCGAACACCTGCTGATCGCAAGTACGCATGCCACGATTCTGTGCTTCTCCAATCTCGGTAAAGTCTACTGGTTGAAGGTGTACCAGATTCCGCTGGCCGGTCGCAATTCCCGCGGTCGACCGATGGTCAACCTGCTGCCGTTGGAAGTAGGTGAACGTGTGACATCGATCTTGCCCGTCGAGGATTACACCGAGGGGCATTATATTTTCATGGCGACAGCCAATGGCACCGTGAAGAAAACCGCATTGACGGATTTCGCGCGCCAGCGCAGTGTTGGTTTGCGCGCACTGCATCTGGATGAAGGTGACGTATTGGTTGGTACTGCGGTAACGCAAGGCGATTGTGATGTGATGCTGTTCAGCAGCGAAGGCAAAACAGTGCGATTCAAGGAAGCGGATGTTCGCGCGATGGGTCGCACAGCGCGTGGTGTGCGCGGAATTCGCCTTGGCGAAGGGCATAAAATGATCTCGCTGATCATTCCTCGCGCCGGTGGCATGGTACTGACGGTGAGCGAAAATGGATACGGCAAACGCACACTGATCGAGGAATTTCCCACCAAGGGCCGCGGCGGCAAGGGCTTGATCGCGATGGCGATGAGCGAGCGCAATGGCGATATGGTCGGTGCTGTACAAGTGTTTGAAGGGGACGAACTGATGCTCATCTCCAACCAGGGAACGCTGGTACGCACACGTGCGGAAGAAGTGTCGGTGGTTGGTCGCAATACCCAGGGTGTTCGTGTGATTCGCACCAAGGATGGCGAAAGCCTGGTCGGTGTACAACGCATTGATGAGCCCGCTGACGAAGACGTATCCGCTATCGAAACCGCACCGGATGCCGCTGACTGACGCATCTTTAGTCCACGCTTTGAGGAAGTTAGAAAAATGACCCGTTGTTATAATTTTTGCGCCGGACCGGCTTCGCTGCCGGAATCCGTTCTGGAAATCGCGCGCGATGACATGTTGGAATGGCACGGCAAGGGCCTGTCCTTGATGGAAATGAGCCATCGCAGCCCGGAGGTTGTCGGTGTTGCACAACATGCCGAACAAACGCTGCGCGAATTGCTGGCTATTCCCGAGGAGTATGCGGTGCTGTTCCTGCAGGGCGGAGCCAGTACACAATTCTCTGCGGTGCCATTAAACCTGCTGGGTGAAAAGCTCAGTGCGGATTACGTCAATACAGGCGAATGGTCGAAAAAGGCGATTGCGGAAGGGCAGCGTTACTGCGATGTGAACGTGGTTGCCAGTTCCAAAGAGACTAACTTCTCGTCGATTCCACCGCAAAAACAGTGGAAACTGGGTGCGGATCCCGCGTACCTGCATTACACCCCGAATGAAACGATAGGCGGTGTTGAATACTTCTGGACGCCAGAGGTGCAAGTGCCGCTGGTCGCTGATATGTCGTCCACGATTCTGTCGCGGCCGATAAAAATTGAAAATTTCGGCGCGATCTATGCCGGTGCGCAGAAGAACATCGGGCCTGCCGGTCTCACCCTGGTTATCGTGCGCCGTGATCTTTTGGGAAAGGCGAATGCCCTGTGTCCGGCCATGCTCAACTGGCAGGTCGCCGCGGAGAACGACTCCATGTACAACACGCCGCCGACGTTTGCTTTGTACCTGGCGGCGCTCGTTTTTGACTGGTTGGTGGAGCAGGGCGGTCTGGTAGCGATGGAGGATCGGAACCGGCGCAAAGCGCAAAAGCTTTACGCGGCGATCGATAATAGCGATTTCTATGCGAACCCGGTGGAACTGGCCAGCCGTTCACTGATGAACGTGCCGTTCACACTGGCGCGCGAAGAATTGGACAAGCAGTTTCTGAAGGAGTCAGAGGCGGCTGGTCTGTTGAATCTGAAGGGACATCGCTCGGTGGGAGGTATGCGCGCCAGTCTGTACAACGCAGTGAGCGAGGCGGCTGTTGACGCGCTGATAGCATTCATGCAGGACTTTGAGCAGCGCAACGGTTAATCCCGCATATGGCAGACAACAGAAATCTTGAACAGGTACGGGCGGACATCGATGCCCTT
Organism: Halioglobus sp.; assembly: GCA_041396025.1. GTDB lineage: Bacteria > Pseudomonadota > Gammaproteobacteria > Pseudomonadales > Halieaceae > Marimicrobium. The sequence continues at coordinate 313,968 of JAWKZL010000002.1, forward strand.
GACCAGCAGCTCCAGACCCTGATTAACCAGCGTGCCGAGTGTGCGCAGCGCGTTGCAGCTATCAAGCTGGAAGATATTGCCGAGGCGCATGCACGTGGTGAGGTGGAGGCCGAGGTGGTGTTTTATCGCCCGGAGCGTGAGGCGCAGGTATTGCAGCGTATCATCAGTCGCAACTCAGGGCCGCTGGATGGCGCGAGCATTGCGCATATCTTTCGCGAAATCATGTCAGCTTGTCTGGCGCTGGAAAAACCACTGCAGGTCGCATATCTGGGTCCCGAAGGAACATTTACCCAGGGTGCGACTATCAAGCATTTCGGTCATGCTGCGATTTGTGTTCCGCAGACGACCATCGACGCGGTGTTTTCCCAGGTTACGTCAGGTGAATGCAATTACGGTGTAGTGCCAGTTGAAAACTCCACCGAGGGCATGGTCAGTCATACCCTGGATAACTTCATGGATTCCTCACTGAAGATTTCCGGTGAAGTTGAAATGCGTATAGGCCTGCATCTACTGGCAGCTTCAGGTACAACTGAGGGTGGCATAACGCGCATATGCGCGCACCAACAGGCGCTGGCGCAGTGCCGCAACTGGCTGGATAAACATTGGCCGCATATTGAACGCGAGGCGGTCAGCAGCAATGGTGAAGCGGCACGTATGGCATCGGAACTACCGGGTGTTGCGGCGGTGGCGGGAGATATGGCCGCGGAGCTTTATCATCTGGAGAAGTTGGCGACTCACATAGAAGACTACACGGATAACACCACACGCTTTTTGATCATTGGTCGCGAGGAAGTGCCTCCCAGCGGTCGAGACAAAACCTCTATCATCGTCTCCAGTCGCAACAAGCCGGGAGCGCTGTTTACCCTGCTGGAGCCGTTCAGGCGAGGTAATGTGAGCCTCACTAGAATTGATACCAGGCCGTCACGCACTGAAAAATGGGCATACGTGTTTTTTATCGAATTCGAAGGACACCTGCAGGATGAAAAAATCGCCGCTATCATGGCGGAATTAGAGGAGCAGTCCATCATGCTCAAACCGCTGGGATCGTACCCCCAGGCAGTGCTTTAGAGCGAGTGTGAGCTACAGCACTGAAAATCTCGTAATCCTTGGGCTTGGGCTCATCGGTGGATCTCTCGCCAAGGCATTGCGTGCCAGTGGTTTCAGCCAGCGATTTATAGGCTACGGACATCGAGCCGCTTCTTTGCAGCGAGGCCTGGATCTGGGTGTTATCGACGAATTCACGCTCGATCTGGATGAGGCGATAGAAAGGGCGGACATTCTTGTGATTTGTACCCCTACGCTCACCGCCACAGCGATGCTGGAACGGATACTGCCGAGGCTGGGATCGCCGGGTACAGGGCCGATAGTCACCGATGTTGCCAGCGTCAAGGGCACTCTTCGGGATGCTGCTGTAGCCGCTGTTGGTTCGATGCCGCCGCAATTTATATTGGGTCATCCCATCGCCGGTTCAGAGCGCAGTGGCGTTGAAGCCGCTGAAGCTGATTTGTTCGTCAATCATCGCGTGGTCCTCACGCCAGTAGAAGGCAATGACCACGCCGCAGTAGAATTGGTGCGTGCTATGTGGGCCAGTACCGGCGCGGACGTGGTGGATATGTCAGTGGAGCGCCATGATGCGGTGCTGGCCGCCACCAGTCATCTGCCACATGTGCTTGCTTACACTTTGGTAGATGCGTTGGCAGCCTCGGATGCCAGCGACGATATCTTCCGCTGTGCTGCCGGCGGTTTTCGCGATTTTACCCGCATCGCGTCCAGCGACCCGGTCATGTGGCGTGATATTGCGATTGCCAACAAAACCGCGCTACTCAGTGCGATCGATCTGTTCAGCGAACATTTGCACACAATGCGCAGTGCTGTGGAAGGAGAAAACGCAGATGAGTTACTGCGCACTTTTAACCGGGCAAAATCCGCCCGCGATGAGTTCGCTGCTCTGTTGGCTGCGCGCAACGAACCAAAAACTTCTTAAGGCGTGCAGCGTATGCATTTCAAGTTACGTCCCGGCGGCTCACTAGCAGGACAGGTGAGGGTTCCAGGCGACAAATCCATTTCCCATCGTGCAATCATGCTTGGCGCGCTGGCGCACGGTACATCGCGAGTAACGGGCTTTCTCGAAGGTGAAGACGCGCTTGCGACCCTGGCAGCCTTTCGCGCTATGGGTGTGAAAATTGACGGCCCATGCGATGGCCGAGTCACTGTCCACGGTGTAGGACTGCATGGACTGCAGGCGCCAGCAGCGCCGCTGGACCTGGGCAATGCGGGAACAGGCATGCGGTTGATGTGTGGTCTACTCGCGGGTCAGGAATTTGACTCGGAACTCACCGGAGACGCTTCGCTGCGAAGTCGGCCGATGGGGCGCGTAATCGACCCGCTCACGAAAATGGGTGCAGCAATCCGTTCCAGCGATGGTGGCAGGCCACCGCTGTCCATTCAAGGCGGCCAGCGGTTGCATGGTATTCACTATGATCTCCCCATCGCCAGCGCACAGGTGAAGTCTTGCTTATTGCTCGCGGGGTTGTACAGCGAAGGCCAGACTTCGGTGACCGAACCCGCCCCCACCCGCGATCACACGGAACGCATGCTGCGTGGCTTTGGCTACGCAGTGGAGTGCAACGGCGCGAGAATTTCGGTGCACGGCGGTGGAGAGCTCAAAGCCTGTAATATTGATGTCCCTGCGGACATCTCATCCGCGGCATTTTTCCTCGTCGCCGCAAGCATAGCTCCGGGTTCAGACGTGTTGCTAACGCACGTCGGTATCAATCCCACCCGTGTTGGTGTCCTCAATATCCTGCGACTGATGGGCGCCGATATTACCTTGCAGAACCAGCGCGAAGTCGGTGGAGAGCCGGTTGCCGACATCCGCGTGCGCTGCGCCGCGCTGAGCGGTATCGATATCCCACTGGATCAGGTGCCGCTTGCCATTGACGAGTTTCCCGCGTTGTTTATCGCTGCCGCGTGCGCCAGAGGACGTACGGTATTGCGTGGCGCACAGGAATTGCGCGTGAAGGAAAGTGATCGCATTGCAGCTATGGCAGAAGGACTCACCACGTTAGGTGTGAACAATGAAGTTTTGGAGGATGGCATTATAATCGAGGGTGGAATACTGGGCGGTGGCACCATACATACCTATCAGGATCACCGCATTGCTATGTCGTTTGCGATCGCCGCCCTGCGCGCTACCGCTGAGATTACGGTGCTGGATTGTGATCATGTCGCGACGTCGTTTCCCGGTTTCGACACGTTGGCGCGTGAGCTTGGACTTGGTATCACCGCGGTGGCGGGGTAGGGCTTGATGAGTCGCGTGCCGGTGATAACCGTCGATGGCCCGTCGGGCGCAGGTAAGGGAACCATTTCCCATCTGCTGGCCCAGCGCCTTGGATGGCATCTGCTGGATAGCGGTGCCCTGTATCGCATTACCGGGCAGGCCTGTGTCATTGAAGGGGTCAGCTGGGATGATCACGCCGCAGTCACCGAGGTAGCCAGACACCTCGATGTCGTTTTTACGCTGGCTCCCAGTGGTGAAATGCAGGTTGCCTACAAGGGGCAGGATGTCAGTGCGCGGATCAGAACCGAAGAGGGGGGGCGCGGTGCTTCTACTGTCGCTGCTATTCCTTCGGTACGTGAAGCACTGCTGGAGCGCCAGCGCGAGTTTATGCAGCCTCCGGGGCTGGTTGCTGACGGACGCGATATGGGCACCGTGGTATTTCGTGATGCTGCACTCAAGTTTTTCCTCACAGCCAGCGCTTCCGAGAGGGCCCAGAGGCGCTATAAGCAGTTGATTGCAAAGGGTGAAAGTGTTAGTCTGCCGCGCCTTCTGGAGGATATCAGGGAGCGAGATGAACGCGACAGCAGTCGCCCGATCTCCCCGCTAGTGCCTGCAGAAGACGCCATTATCATTGATAGCAGCGCCACTCCGATAAGCGATGTATTTGAGCAGGTGATGCGCGAAGTGAAGAAGAAAGGTCTTGCCTAGCCGTCGCGGCGCTAAATTCCTTCTTGAAATATGGCACTCAGTGCTCTTTTGCCCGTCAACTCCAGTCAGGGTGGGAAAGAGGGCTTATAGTGGATGACCCGGGTCGGCTGGAGACGCGGTGTAGAGACAGGCCACTGTCTCACTCAAAATTAACAGGTACTGTGCAATGAGCGAATCCTTCGCTGAACTATTTGAAGAGAGTCTGAAAACCGTCGATATGCAGCCCGGTGCGATTGTCACCGGCGTGATTATCGACATCGATAACGAGTGGGTTACTGTACACGCGGGTCTGAAATCCGAAGGTGTTATCCCCCGTGCCCAATTTATTGATGGCAACGGCAAATGCACGCTGAGCATCGGTGACGAAGTGCAGGTCGCACTGGAAGCCGTGGAAGACGGTTTTGGTGAGACCAAACTGTCGCGTGAAAAAGCCAAGCGCGCCGAATCCTGGAAGGACCTGGAAGCGGCACACGAAGCCAACGAAGTGGTTACCGGTATTATCAACGGCAAGGTCAAAGGTGGCTTTACCGTGGATATCAATACTATCCGGGCGTTTCTCCCGGGCTCTCTGGTCGATGTTCGTCCGGTGCGCGAAACGCTGCACCTGGAAGGCAAGGAACTGGAATTCAAAGTTATCAAGCTGGACCAGAAGCGCAACAACGTGGTGGTTTCACGTCGCGCAGTGATGGAAGCAGCCAACAGTGTCGAGCGCGATGCTCTGCTGGAATCGTTGCAGGAAGGTATGTCAGTAAAAGGTATCGTTAAGAACCTTACCGACTACGGTGCATTCGTCGATCTCGGCGGTGTGGATGGTCTGTTGCATATCACCGATATGGCCTGGAAACGCATCAAGCACCCCTCCGAGATAGTGGAAGTGGGGCAGGAGATCGATGTCAAAATCCTCAAGTTCGACCGTGAGCGCAACCGTGTTTCTCTGGGCCTCAAGCAGCTGGGCGAAGATCCCTGGTTGGAAATTACCGGTCGCTATCCAGAAGGCAGCCGTGTAAAAGCAAAAATCACCAATCTGACGGATTACGGTTGTTTTGCAGAACTGGAAGAAGGGGTGGAAGGATTGGTTCACGTATCCGAAATGGATTGGACCAACAAGAACGTACACCCTTCCAAGATTGTCAGCCTCGGTGACGAAGTTGAAGTGATGGTGCTCGATATTGATGAGGATCGTCGTCGAATTTCCCTCGGTATCAAGCAGTGCCAGCAAAACCCATGGGATGCTTTCGCATCGCAATACAGTAAAGGCGCTAAAATCTCCGGAAACATCAAATCGATCACTGACTTCGGTATCTTCATAGGCCTGGAAGGCAACATCGATGGCCTGGTTCACCTTTCCGACATTAGTTGGAATGAGCCTGGAGAAGAAGCCGTTCGCAATTACAAAGAAGGGCGACGAAATCGAGACAGTGATACTGTCAATTGATCCTGAGCGTGAGCGCATTTCCCTTGGCATCAAGCAATTGGAAGACGATCCTTTCGGTAACTACGTTGCAGAAAATGATCGCGGTGCAATCGTCACCGGTGAAGTTATCGCTGTAGATGCCAAGTCAGTGACCGTTAAACTGGCAGAAGAGGTTGAAGGTGTATTGAAAGCCTCTGACATCAGCCGTGAGAAAGTCGAAGACGCGCGCAACTCATTCAAAGTCGGCGACTCGGTGGAAGCGAAAATCATCTCGGTGGATCGCAAAAACCGCGGTTTGGCATTGTCCATTAAGGCCAAGGACTTTGATGATGAGAAAGAAGCGGTGAAGTCACTGAAAGACTCGGAGAACGAAACAGCGTCTCCCGGTACTATCGGCGACCTGATCAAGGCGCAAATGGGCGAAAGCTAGTCCCATTGCGGGCGTTCCGCCACTGCAAAACAGGCTCACTTACTGGTGGGCCTTTTTTTTGCGCGCTGACTTTGTTAATCGACCGAATGCGCAAGATTGTTTGCACTTTTTCGTTATAAAATAACGACTTGCGAAAATTATTGACAGGGTACACAATGTCGGTTCATTGAGTTCACCCATAAGAACACCTCGAACGGGGGCCGCATGACCAAAAGCGAACTGATCGAGACTATCCTGTCGCGACAGAGCCAGTTGTCCGCAAAGGATGTGGAACTGGCGGTAAAGACAATTCTTGAACATATGTCGCAGGCGCTCGCCAATGGAGAGCGGATTGAGATCAGGGGTTTTGGCAGTTTCTCCTTGCACTTCCGGGAGCCCAGAAAGGGCCGTAATCCCAAGACTGGCGATGCAGTTGAGCTCACCGGCAAATACGTTCCTCATTTCAAGCCGGGCAAGGAATTGCGCGAACGGGTAAATCTGGGGCTGCAGATGGGTAATTGAGCTTGTTATGCGAACACCAGACGGTATGATCGAAAGGCCATACCGTTTTTTTATAGTCACTTTTCGATCTGGAAGAGCCGATGAAACATTTACGCAATCTCGCTACTGTTCTCGTCGTATTGGGCACCCTGCTTATTGGCGTGTTATTTGCTGTGCAAAATAAAGAGCCGGTACCGTTGGATATTTTGGTCTATACCTTTGATCCACAAAGCCTCGCTCTGTGGATACTCATAGCATTCGCTATCGGTGGAGTGCTCGGCATGCTCGTGTCCTCGGTAATACTGGTTCGCACGCGCGCTACGCTGGGTATGTGCCGGCGGCAGTTGGATCGCGCACGGGAGGAAGCCAGCAAGCTGCGCGCTGCAAGTCCCGTTGTTGACACACAGTGACGACCCCCGTCATTGTCGCGCTGGATTTTCCGCTGGCGGAAACGGCGATTGAGCTTGCGAAGCATTTATCTCCCGATCTGTGCCGGCTCAAAGTAGGTAAGGAGCTATACACGCGCAGCGGTCCTGCGCTGGTTGAACAGTTGCATCATCTGGGTTTTGACGTTTTTCTCGACCTGAAGTTTCACGATATCCCACAAACTGTAGCCGGCGCTGTGCGCGCCGCTGCGGATCTTGGCGTGTGGATGGTAAACGTGCACGCCAGTGGCGGAAGCAGGATGATGGTTGCAGCGCGCGAGGCAATCGCTGGCCGAGCGCACAAGCCCTTGCTGATTGGCGTAACGGTGCTTACCAGCATGACGGATGAAGACCTGCAGGAACTGGGTTGTACTGTTTCGGCGCAGGAACGGGTGCTGCAGCTCGCAGCACTGGCGGCGGGGAGTGGCCTCGATGGTGTGGTCTGCTCTGCACTGGAGGCGACCGCACTGCGAGAGGTGCATGGACAGCAGTTTTGCCTGGTAACACCGGGCATCCGTTTGGCTGGCGATGATGCAGCAGACCAGCGTCGTGTAGTTACGCCCGCTGCTGCAATCGCGGTGGGGTCCGACTACCTGGTTATCGGACGTTCGATAACTTCAGCCGCTGACCCGCTTGCCGCACTGCACCGCGTGCATTACGAGTTGGGATCAGCGCTGTAACATCAAATGTGGGCTGTTTGGTTTCCGGCCTGCAAATCTCAGCTAGACTTTTCTCCGATACGGATGCCTGCAAGGACGCAGTTAAACTATATGGAGATTACCTTATGATCTATTCCGATCAGTCAACAAAACATCGTCGTTCCGCATTGGCCGCGCGGGACATTCTTTCACTAAACCGCCGGGGCGGTATCGTCGCTTTCATGCTGATGCTGTTGCTGGGTGTAGGAGTGATGGCCGGCAGCCCGTCGCTTATTGCACAGGAACAAAAAGCCGCTGCCGCAACCGAAGTCGCGAAAGTGAATATCAATACCGCAGATGCGCAAACACTGGCAGCTAATCTCAAGGGTGTTGGTGAATCCCGAGCGATGGAGATCGTGCGCTATCGCGAAGCGTATGGCCCGTTTGCCTCGGCGGATGAACTCACGGAGGTCAAAGGCATTGGACCCTCCACATTGGAGATGAACAGGGACGCAATAACACTGGAATAAGCTAACCGCATCCGTATTATTAGGGGGCTTTTGTCCCCTTTTTCATGTCGGTGAGTTTGAATTTTGAAATGTCTAGTCACTGGTGCGACCGGATTCATCGGACGCCAGCTTTGCGAGCAACTCGCGGCTTGTGGACACACCGTCGTAGCCCTAAGCAAAAATGGCCAATCGCTGGAAAATGGCCAGCCGACGCAGGCCTTGGACCTGTCTGAACACGAACCTGACGATACTGTGTTGCAGGATGTCGACGTTTGCTTTCACCTTGCGGGTATTGCGCACCGGCAAGCACAGGAATCGGACTATCAGGCACTTAATACGCGCGCGACACTCCGTTTAGCTCGCATGGCTGCGGCTGCAGGCGTCAGATCTTTCATTTTCCTCAGTAGCGTAAAAGCTATGGGTGTACCTTTGTCGTCTCGTGAGCGCTCGGAGTGCGATACGGTAACTCCTGTTGACGCCTACGGATTGTCCAAATGGCAAGCGGAATGCGGTTTGCGAGACCAGTTTTCGGGTGTCGGAATGGCTGTGGTTATTGTGCGGCCGGTGTTGGTTTACGGCGCTGGTGTGAAGGGGAACCTGCAATCTCTGGCAACTGCAGCAAGGTTGGGCATACCTCGGCCTCCGCAAGGCGGCCAACGTTCAATGATCGCGCTCGACGACCTGGTTGCGCTGCTGCTGGTTATCGCACAGCAGACTACATCCGGCGTGCACACCTGGATTGCGTGTTCTGAAGAACGCTATAGCACTCGCGATATTTACGACCTTCTGCGCACGATTCAGGGTAAACGTCCCGGAGTGGGATGGTTGCCTCGCTGGGGGTGGCGGGCGGCCGCCTTCGCGCTGGATTGGGTGTCCAGGAGATTTGACGACTCCACCTACGAGAAATTATTCGGGACCGAGTTGTATAGCAATGCCGCAGTGCTCGCAGCTACTACGTGGCGACCGAAAGTGAGGCTCGAGCACGTTATTGAGCACATTGCTTCAGGGAGTGCTGATCAGTGATAGCCGTACTCTTCACGCTGCTGATCTCAGTGATTTTGTGTGGAGCGTACCTGCGCCTTGCCAGGCACTGGCAGTTGCTTGATGAGCCGAATAGCCGCAGTTCTCATCTGGCGCCCACGCCCCATGGTGGCGGTGTGGCATTGATGCTCGCTTTTATGTTGGGACTCCTGTTGGCTAACCGCTTGTATGGTGGCTGGAGCGGCGCGGTTACCACATTGAGTATCTCCGCGCTAATTTTGACGGGGCTGGGTATTCTCGACGACTTGCGTGGCTTGTCTGTGCGCCTGCGTCTTCTCACCTACGCGATAGTGTGTTTGTGGGTAGCAAGCGCGTTGTTGCCGGAGACGGGAGCGGAACATGCTATTGGGTGGGTATTACTGGTATGCGTCATAGCGATTGCCATGCTTTGGGTCGTCAATCTGTACAATTTTATGGACGGCATCGACGGCATAGCGGCAATGCAAACAATTTTGGCCTGTTGCGGCGCTGCGTTAATTGCTTTTATCTGGGAACAGGAAACAGGCTACGCCCTATTTTGTCTTCTTCTGGCTGCAGCGCATGGTGGATTTCTGGTATGGAACTATCCCCCGGCACGATTGTTTATGGGAGACGCGGGCAGTGTTCCAACCGGCATTTTGCTGGCGGGCCTGGCACTTCTGGGAGCCGTTGAGGGTCAGATCAACCCGTTGTGTTGGCTGGTGCTTTTGGCAGGCTTTATCACCGATGCGAGCCTGACCTTGATTTGGCGAATAGGCACCGGGCAAGCGTTCATGCAACCTCATAGACAACATGCTTACCAGCGCTTGAGTCGGTATTGGAAGTCTCATTCAAAGGTGGATGCGTGGTTTGTGGTGATCAATGTTCTGTGGCTGCTGCCTCTGGCTTGTGCGGTTCAAGCATGGCCGAAAATCAACCTATTTTTGGTACTTTTGGCATACCTTCCACTGGTGTTCGGCATGGTGAAAACAGCCCGCTTGTCGTAAAATTGTAACATCTCGGAAGCACTTCAATCACCACAGTATGTGCCCACTTTAGCCTTGAGAGCAGGAGGTGACTTGCTGAATCGTCCCGCTAGTATCGTGTCGCGTTCTGTTGTCGGTTTCATCGGAAGCGCACGCGAGCTCCTGCAGAAAGTAGTCGAACTTCCGCGCAATATAAAACAGGCTTGTCTGCTTTCTTTGGATATGGTCTATGTGACTGCTGCGATGTGGTCCGCAGTTGCATTGCGTTATGGCGATCTGCAATTCCAGCTCGGACCTGTCGAGTATGCGTGCGGTGTGGTTACCATAATCGCCAGCGCAATAATGTTTTTGCGCTTGGGTCTTTATCGCGCCGTTATCCGGTTCATGGGCCAGCAGGCGATCTGGGCCATTATCACTGCAGCGGGCTACTCCACCTTGATTTTGGGCGCGACGATCTTTTTCGCCAGAGCGGAAGTGCCTCGATCAACACCCTTTATTTACTGGGTACTGCTGCTTGTAGGTATCGGTGGTACGCGCCTGGGTGTGCGTGCGTATTATCAGGCGAAGCTGCGAGCGCTGTCTGAAAATGTCATTATCTATGGTGCCGGGCAATCAGGACGACAGTTGTTGCACGCGCTGCAACACGGTGAGCAGTATCACCCGGTAGTTTTCGTCGATGATGATCGCTACCTGCAACATTCCGTTATCAATGGTCTGCAGGTTGCCCGGCCGGAAGACATTGAACAGTTGATTGTTCAGCATGACATCACGCAGGTGTTGTTGGCGATTCCCTCCGCTTCTCCGGAAAGACGCAAGGAAATCATCAATTCGCTGGTCGGGCTGCCCGTTTATGTGCGCACCGTACCAACGATCAATGAATTGTTAGCCGGTGAAGCCAGCGTTAACCAGATACGCGATATCGATCTGGACGATTTGCTCGGTCGTGACCCAGTGCCGCCGCACCCGGAATTGGTCGAACGATGTATTACCGATAAGGTGGTGATGGTTACTGGAGCCGGTGGCTCTATCGGTGCCGAGTTGTGTCGGCAGATCATACTTTCTGGTCCGAAAGAATTGATCCTGTTGGATAATTCAGAGTATGCACTTTACAGCATAGAGCGTGAACTGCGCGATTCGATGGCAGGTCTGGAGACCGCAGTAGAATTGGTAGCATTGCTCGGTTCGGTACAAGACCAGAATCGTCTGGAGAGTATCTATCGCACTTTTGAGGTGCGAACGGTCTATCACGCCGCTGCCTACAAGCATGTGCCGATGGTTGAGTACAACATTGCCGAAGGGGTTGCGAACAATGTCTTCGGAACCTGGTATGCCGCGGCGGCAGCCCGTAAAGCAGGCGTGGAAACTTTTGTCCTGGTATCGACGGATAAGGCGGTCCGGCCAACGAATATCATGGGTGCATCCAAGCGCCTGGCCGAGATGATATTGCAGGGATTGGCCCAGCAGGAAACATCCACTCGATTTTGTATGGTGAGGTTCGGGAATGTGCTGGGATCGTCCGGATCGGTGGTGCCACTGTTTCGGCAGCAGATTGAGGAAGGCGGCCCGGTCACTGTGACACACCCTGATGTGTCGAGATATTTCATGAGTATTCCCGAAGCGGCACAACTGGTGTTGCAAGCAGGCGCGATGGCGACCGGCGGCGATGTGTTTGTTCTCGACATGGGTGAACCCGTGCGCATTGTGGATCTTGCGAAGCGCATGATTAAGCTCAGTGGGTATGAAACCAGCCACAGTCTGCATGCTGGAGAGCACATTGACATCGAGTTTATCGGCTTGCGTCCTGGAGAAAAGTTGCACGAGGAGCTGTTGCTCGGTACCAACGTAACTGGGACTGGTCACCCCATGATTATGCGAGCCGAGGAGGAGTGCCTGCCGTTTGGAAAAATTCAGCGCCTGTTGGCAAAACTGCGTCGCTATTGCGACACCCTGGATTGCGACGGCATCAGTTCGGTTTTAAGTTTTGCAGTGAGTGGGTTTGCAGATCACCAGGTTCGCTACGACCACCTGTGGAAAAGACAGGGAAAGCTGATCCCTGTTGACGCAACGCCTGTTTCCAACGTGAAGGAGCTATTTCCCGATCATCACTGAAGGTTGAATCTGCTTCATAGCTGCAGAATCGCTTTTTGGTTTTTGCGATATCGGTTGAAAATGAAAGCATGAGATCACTGCGTCTCATACGTCTGTGGACTGTCAGTGATCCTGTTCATTAACAGAGAACTGCCCTGACAGGCGTCGTCTGATGTGTGACCAGGACATGCCCACGGCAAGAATAAACGAAAGTATCAGCAGAACGTCCCAAGTAATAGCGTTACTTGAATCAAGGCTGAGCCAGCCCATGTCGACTACCAGCCAGATGATACAGGCAAAGAGCGCTCCTCCGAGAATGATACCTAATAAGCCCAGAGAGACGACTGTTGCGCGCAGAAAAACTATCCAGGCGATCAACAGCGCTATTCCGGCAAGCGCCATAATCGGACCGAACTTTGAACTTTCGGCCATCACCCAGCTTACATAGGAATAATCGGTAGGGTTGTACGTACCCAAAACCAACGCGATGGCAAACAGCCATCGAACAATAAAGCTGAGCGTGTTGAATTCGTTAGCCATGTCGGTAAGTTCCCAATAATTTCGCCCACTATAATAATCGCAGAAGTCGTTGCAGCGCTAGGCCGGTACGCTGCATCTATTGGGCGCGCTGTTGCTTGAGCCGCGGCTCAGCGCAATTGAGGTGTTTGGGGCGCTGGCCCCCTATCCGACCGCGCTGGAGGGGGGCGATTTCAGATCGGACGACGAAGGCGAAATCGAAGCGTCCACTCGACTTGATGTCTTCTGCGTTTGTGAAATCGAATCCGCCCAGGCAATCTCTACCCAGGGGCGGTACACAGAATTCTGTTTATAGGCATCTTCCTTGATTTCGATGATTCTCCACTCACTTGATCTGCCCATCACGCCGCCCTCCTGTGTGTACTTCGTTACGCCGCCGGTAGTTTGCAATGGCTGGCTTTACAGGTTTTATTGGTCATTTTTTGTTTGTATGCGTAAGAATGATAGGCGAACTGGTTGTATCGGGAAGAGTGAGGGTGTACCCATATTAGGTAGGCATGGTAATCAGGGATTATGTGTCTTGTGACGAAGTCAATTCCGCCCTCATCACCATTCGTTGCAGTTGCGTCATAAAGTGCCACGGTACCACCAGAAGCTGTTTAAGTTGCTCTGCAGGTACCGGTTTGCTGAATAGATACCCGCGCATGATGCCGACTCCATTTTCTGTCAGGAAGCGGTATTCACCCTCTGTTTCAACGCCTTCAGCTACTGTGTGCAGTTCCAGGCTTTTAGCCATCGCCAGGATTGCCTTTACCAATCGCGCGGCATCTTTACGTTTGTCGCAGTCGGCTACAAAACTGCGATCTACCTTTATCTCGTCCAACGGATAGCGACTGAGATAACTAATCGGGGCATGATTTGTGCCAAAGTTTTCCAGTGAGAGATACACTCCTGTGGCTTTGAGGTCCTGTAAAAACTTGAGAATATTCTGGTCGCTGTCTTTCAAAATAGTCTCAGACAGACCCAGTTCCAGCATTGACGGAGAGAGTTCAGCAGCTGTTAGTACTTCCTGAACCCGTGTTGCAAACGCTGGTGTAAATTGTTGCGGGGAGATGTTTATTGCAATTCGGGATAATTTTATTCCTTGATCTTTGAAGGCCTTCATTTGTCGGCAAGCCTCTACCAGGGCCCAATCACCCAGGTCTCCGATCAAACCCACCTTTTCCGCGAGCTCAATGAACTTGGAGGGGGCTACGAACCCGTATTCGGGGTGTTCCCAGCGCAGCAATGCCTCTGCACAAATAATACTTCCGTCACTGGTGTCTACCTGCGGCTGATAGTGCAGGCTCAGTTCATTGCGTTCGATAGCCTTGCGAAGTTCAGACTCTAATTTGAAATCATCTTGTCCCGTTGCCACCATTTGCTCGTTGTAATAAAGGTAACTGCTATTGCCCGCCGATTTGACACTGTGCATTGCTATGCTTGCTGCCTTCAAGAGTCCTTCCACATCCATGCCATTGCGCGGTGCAACTGCGATCCCGATACTGGGCGTTACCACCAACTCGTGACCATCGATCTGCATCGATTCAACCAGTCTGTCTGTTACGCGTTGCGCAACGATTCCGGCTGATTCAACATTGTCGAGCTGGCTGAGTACTACCGCGAACTCGTCGCCGCCCAGTCGCGATATGCTTAATCCATCAACTGAATTGACATAATGCGCGAGCATATCGCTACTGCGCAGACAGCCGATCAACCGTTTTCCGACCTCCTGGAGAATGATGTCGCCCGTACTTCGTCCCAACGATTCATTAATACGATGGAAGTTGTTGAGGTTGATGAAGAGTAACGCCAATGGTTTTGCATCGCGGGCACACAGGCGCAACAGTACGTTGAGTTGTTCCGCGAAGAGTTGACGGTTGGGTAATGAGGTCAGTCGGTCATAGTTGGCCAGTTGGTGCAATTGCTCGCGCGCGGTATTGATCTCTTCAGCGGCTCTGCTCAGTTCCTGCTCTCTCATATTCAATAACGAGGCTCTCTCGTCGGACTGCAATTGCAGTAATTTGTGTTCCAGGCCGATTTCACTCCGGTAGTTTTCCTTATCTTCCAGCATACTGTTCAGAACCAGAGCGATAACATGGAATTCATTCCCTTCTTCGAGCTGGACTTTCGCAGAGCCTTCACCCGACACGATGCCGCCGGCCAACTGTTTCAATTGTGTCAGTGGATGCGTGATCCGTGTTAACGCCGAATACAACAGAAGTGTGCACAGCAACATACCTGCCAGGCTGATGAAAAAAACGCGTAAAACTGCGGGGAGCAAATCGTGGAGGAGGGTGGTGCGCTCGATGGCAAGGTATAAATAGCCGATTACCACGAGGCTACTATTGGCATTCTGGTGATTGAGGGCGTCGGCGAAGTTTGCAAGGGTTTGTCCCTTGGTCAGCGGATTAACCGGCGAAAACACGGGTGTTGCAAGATGAATTGTTTGGCTGTTGTTCATGAGCGAGGACCAAAATCCGGTGCTGCCTAATTCCCGGTTTTTATCAAAGCTCGTCAAACTGGTGTCTGTTATCGAGGCGTCGCCTCTGATTGAGTTCAGCGGCGGGAGATTTCCAGACGATGCCTTGTTGTGATCTTTGCCTGCCAGCAATTCGCCGAGATTGTTGTAGGCGCCTGCTATCGAAACAGCGTCTGGCTCGAGAAAGTCGCTCAGTACCCGATTCAATCCGGCACTGTTCTGACTATAAATGTAGAATTGTAAATCAGTCCGATTTTGCACACGGGCGAGTGCATTAGTGACCAATTCGTTCAGTGCAAGTTGGTACTCGCGTTGAGCAACATAGGTAGCGGCGATTCCGCTAAGAAATAAACCGGAGCAGACAAATAGCACCGAGACTCTTGCGGCGATGGTCATCGTAGTCTTTCCTCATCCGTTGAGTGACAGTTTTAACCCCGTGTCAACACTGGGAGCTGCAGAACCCGTGCGCCTTTGTCGCTATTAAAAAACCATGAAACCGGAGAAGCCAGTGCTTGACTATAATGCAAGCGGCTTATTTAGTCACCGTTGGTCATTTTACCCGAGTTGTGAATTCGCGTGATCCTTTCCATGCAAAGGCGCAGCACGTTCTTGGTTTACGGTGACATCATCGAAAGCGATGTAATCTTTGCGCCACTTCAGTGGAGACGCCCCGGTCCATTTGGTAAACGCCCGGCTAAATGCAGCGGGTTCTGTATAGCCGAGTCGGTAGCCGACTTCGGTAACGGTGAGCCTCGGGTTGCACAGATAATTTTTGGCCCGTTCGGCCTGTACGCTGGCAAGCAGCGTGGCATACGACGTGCCCTCATTGCCCAGCTGCCGGGTGAGGCTGCGCTCGGACATGGCCAACTGACTGGCCACCTCGCCCCGTTTCAGTGGCGGTGTATAGGCCCACAACCATCGGGTGACCCGTTCGGTGAGGCTGATGTCC
Source organism: Halioglobus sp. (assembly GCA_041396025.1). Taxonomy (GTDB): domain Bacteria; phylum Pseudomonadota; class Gammaproteobacteria; order Pseudomonadales; family Halieaceae; genus Marimicrobium. The sequence continues at coordinate 329,872 of JAWKZL010000002.1, forward strand.
TCCGCCAGCATCAACGATAACTTCTCCGCGATGGCGACGTACGATCGGTACACCAGCGGGTTGGCTTTGGGCAGAGGCGTATTATCAACAGCCCCCGAGAATGCCAGGCAGGCCTCCGTGCTGGCAAACTCTACCGGGCAGGGCAGCGTGTTTTCCACCAGGTGCCAGTCGCAGGGCTGTGCAAAGGGGAGGGTGATGTAGAGTGGGGTCGCATCCAGATTGGCAATATCCTGAATGTTGCGCAGGGAAGTCACCAGGTCCAGGGTCAGGCAGTACTCCACCAGCGCATCGATCTCCGCCCTCGAGGCGTCGCGTATTTTTGGCCGCTGCATCGTGAACGTGAACAGTGAAATTTTTGACTGACGTTGAACCACCAGTCGCGAATGGCCCCAGGTGAGCTGCGGGAAATTGAGACACACTTGCAGGGCCGCGACTGCGGTCGCCGCGTGGCGCATGGCCATGCCCAGTACACCCAGATTTTCAATGCCGATTTTGTGCATGTTCTGGAAAAAGAGCCGCACTGCCGAGCGACCGGGGGCGAGACGGCGTATCAACCCCAGGCAGATGACGAGCTCCTGCTGCAGGGAAATGGGAAAGTCGGGTTCCGTGAGGGACCTTGCTGGCAGTCCTGCACCGGTGAACAGTTCCAGCGCATCCTGATCGCTCACGCCCAGAAACACCAACTGACCCAGCACGCCGGTTACGGTGCGCTGCGCCGAGGCCAGGTTGCCGCTGGCGATAACGCTGGTTTGATCAGCCATAAATTGTCATAAAGTGCATTATTGGCCCAAACTATCAAAAAATAGGCTCAGTCAGCAATGTTTTCTTGACCTGCAGGAATCCAGAATGCAGACAGTAAAATCCAACCAGCGAATGAGGTCTGCCCATGCGCAATGCCACGAAGCTTCATCAATCGCCCTCCCATGCGTCTGAGCACTTTGATGTATTGATCGTAGGTGCCGGTATATCCGGCGTCGGCGCCGCTCATCACCTGAGTAAAAAATGCCCCAATAAAAGCTATGTCATACTCGAGTCCAAAGAGTCCTTCGGCGGCACCTGGCTTCAGCACACCTACCCCGGCATTCGCTCAGACAGTGATCTGTACACCTTTGGCTATGGCTTTAAGCCGTGGACCGGACAGCCGATTGCGTCCGCCGGCTCCATCCTTGAGTACATGGGCGAGGCGATTGAAGAGGACAATATCGATCAACACATACGCTACCAGCATGAGGTGTTGCGTGCGTCCTGGTCGGGAGACGACCAACTGTGGTGGATAGAGGCCCGTAAAAAAGATACCGGGGAGGTAGTTTTCTTCAGCTGTCATTTCCTGTGGATGTGCCAGGGCTATTACCGGCACGCCAAAGGTTACACGCCCGAGTGGGAAGGGATGAGTGAATTCAAGGGCCCCATCGTGCACCCGCAAACCTGGCCCGAAGACCTGGATTACAAAGGCAAGCGAGTGGTCGTCATAGGCTCTGGTGCCACAGCGGCAACGTTGATTCCGAACATGGCCGCTGACTGCTCCCATATCACCATGCTGCAGCGTTCGCCCACCTACTTCTGGACGGGTGAAAACCGCAATGAACTCGCCGATCAGTTGCGTGAACTGGAAGTACCGGAAGAGTGGGTGCACGAGATTGTGCGCCGCAGCATTCTCAAGCTGGCCAAGGATGTGCAGTACTTCTCTATGACGAACCCGGAACTGGTCAAGGAAGAACTCTTCAAGGTGATACGTGAACGCCTGGGTGAGGACTTTGATATGAGTCACTTCACGCCCAGCTACCGCCCGTGGCAACAGCGGCTCGCATATGTGCCTGATGGCGATCTGTTCGAGGGGATCAAGTCCGGCAAGGTGTCGGTGGTAACGGATCAAATTGACCGTTTCACCCAAGACGGCATTCTCACCAAATCCGGCGAGTTGCTGGAAGCCGATATCATCATCACCGCCACGGGGTTTAACCTCAGCGTGATGGGTGATATCGCCTTTGATGTGGATGGCAAGCCGGTCAACTTCGCCGATACCTTCACTTACCGCGGTATCATGAACTCCGGTGTTCCCAATATGTCATTCATGTTTGGTTACCTGCGCACCAGCTGGACCATGCGCGTTGACCTGGTGAGTGATTATATCTGCCGTTTGCTGAACAAAATGGATGCCGAGGGCCTCGGTGTTTGTACACCCACCCTGCGCGAGCAGGATAAGGATATGGCAGTGCGTCCGTGGATCGAAGACGACGAGTTCAATGCCGGTTACCTGAAGCGCAGCATGCACCTGTTACCCAAGCAGGGTGGTAACGAGCCCTGGGCGTTTTGCCGCGACTATTATGTTGAGAAGGATATATTGCCAGCGCTTGATCTCAATGACGACGCACTGGTCTACTCGCCAGTGAAGCGAACCGTTGCTGTCTCGGGATAGGCCGGCGCGCGTTTCCGGTTCCCGGAGTTTTGACTGTGGCTCGACTGCCTGCAGTCAGGGCGGACATGTCGCCGTGCAGACTTGATTGCTGCCGATACCGCAGTGGTAAACTGCTGTTACTGCCAATCTTTCGGACCCGCTATGAGCGAACGTATTGACCGTGCGCACACGAGAGCGCACGCGCGCGACGAGCGACAATCACGGCCCGCAGATGCTGGAAGTTCACCTCCACCGCGAAAGAAAAATCGCATGGCCGCAAACCGGCGCATCGCCTTAGCAGCGCGCCTGCGCAACCGCTGGCGGGTGCAGCGCAACCAGTCCAGCCTGCTGCGACTGTGCAGGCAGTCACCGGCAATCTACATCAGGACAGAACCGCCGCAGGGATGCGCCGGGAAACCCGACCGGTTCTACCATTTTGTCTTCGACCTCGTGTTGCCCCTTTACCGGATCATGCTGCGCGCACCGACCTCAGCGCGTTTTACCGTGGGCAGTCTCGGCCCTTTCGCCACGTACTTTGAACAGCTCTTTCCGGGGCGGGTGGATGTCATACCGCAACGTTTACAGTTGAAAGACGCTCCGCCCGGACTGGCGGCACATTCGCTTATCGGCATGAACCCTCGGTGCTGTTACCTGTACGGTGGAGAACTGCGCGCGTTTCGCCGCCATGTTTTCGATGTGCTGGGTTGTCCACCGGCGCCGCAGCCCACCCAAGTCCTGCTCATCGAGCGCCTGCCACCACAACCGTATTACGTGGAAAAGGGACGATCCACCTCGGGCGCGGGGCGGCGCTCTCTCCTCAACCACGCAGAGGTATTGCGGCATCTCGAATCGACCCTTGGCAGGGCCGGCAACGTGGTCAACCTGCAATTGGAAAACCTGACGCTACGCGAGCAGATCGATTACTTTCGCAGCGCGCGCCTGGTCGTTGCACAGCACGGCGCGGCGCTGGCAAACGCACTCTGGCTGCCCGACGCCGCGCGCGTGATTGAAATCGGTACAGACACCAGGCAAGACCACTTCTCGACGCTGTGTCGTGTTATGGGCATTCAACACCACCATCTTGCCTGCGCCGCCGATCAGGCGCACGTGGATATAGAAGCGCTAGAACAGTGCCTGCTCGCCGCCGGAATGATGTCGGACGAACGATGAGCGCATGTCGCAACCGGCTGGCCGCTACAGCAGAAATCGTCATGGCGGCCGGCGTGCAGACTGAGACATGACGTCCTTGACAAATTTGCGGGTGCCGGGGATCTCGCCAAACAGTTCTTCCGACAGCGACAGGATTTCGGGATCCCTGAACAACTGCCGAAAGGCAGTGGACCCTCGCAGCACGCGCCAGCGCCGGGTCAGCATTGTCGCCTGATACCTGTGCGGTGCAATTCTTGCCAACGCGTGGTGATACCACTCGCGTAGCCGCTGTCGCGACAGTAGTCCTGACGGACTCCCCTGCTTTCCTGCAGCCGTGTCACGTTTTTTCTGCCCAGGCGTAAACGAGCTCCCGCCGCCGAACGTCGATACGCTGCGCATACTCGTTTCAGTGTAATGGCCGCCCAGATCGGCGGCGATGCGCTGGCGATACTCCCTGCTGCTGATCCAGGTGTTGAAGAGAATGACGATCTCACCGTTCGCGTTCCCGTCGCGTATCTGCTGTGCCCGCCTGGCCAATGCCTTCCAGTTATCGGCGATAGCCTGCAGATTTTTCATTCCGCCCTGTGCGCCCCTGTTTCGAATCATGGTGATGCGGCTGGCCAGGCAGTTGAACGGATCACGCAGTATCAACACATCGCGCGCGCACTGACTGTGCCCCAGAAATTCCTCTCGACGGCGTTCAAAGTTCGCGTCGAATACACTGTCCAAGAATGACGTGCCGGTTTTTTGTAATTGCTTGCGGTCCTCGTAGGAATAAATCAGCACGCGTTTGTCCTGCAGCCGGGTTGCCTGTGGATCGGTATCGTGTTCAAAACCGCTGATCACCACTTTACGCGCGGTAGCGAACGGGTCGCACAATCCATGATCGACGTTATTGAGAAAACAGGTCTTTTCTCCTAAATACAGACTGAGCAGCCACTCGATGATGGCATGGTTGCCGCTGCGCATCAGGCCGTAGACGCGCAGTTCGAGTTCGTTGACCGGCATTGTTTCCCCTTGTCGGCGCCTCCGGGCTAAGGATCTGGGTTGGTGACACCAGGTCTGTTGGACTAGATGATACTCCGCCTGTAGACATTGTTCACTGCTGCCGCCAGGTACGTGGATGCAGTAGCGTTCCATTGCTATGGTGGCGATGTCGCCAGCCAATCGAAGACCCACGACAGACGACCGCGTGGCATTGCTGAATCAGGATGGCTCGACGTTACTCGTCATGCAGCCTGAAACTCGCGTGGTCCGTTTTGTCTGCGGGGAGGGATAACGACCGGGGAAAACTCCCTGGCGACGACCAAGCGAGTAACCAGGGTTTCGTCAGGGCGATCAACGAAGTGTCTGACAACCTGATTTGAATTTCCTCGGTCCTCGCTCTCGCTGGAACAGCAGCAGAGCACTGATGAACAACGTCAGGCTGGACGGTAGTGGCACCTCGGCAGACCGATAAAACCAGCCGCCATAGCTCAGTAAATTACCGGGACTCCACACGCCGTTTTTTCTGCTGTAGGGACTCGTAGCCCAAGTATCGACACCAATACCCGAGGGTATATGAGAAACGGACCCTTCATGAGCAAAGTCGGGAAAGCGATCACTCGACGTGCGTGTGAGCGCTGATAACAAAATGGAGCTATTGGTAAAGTGCGTTGCGCGCCACCCATCGGCAAAGAATACGGCGGCGATTAGTTGCCCTTGCAGCTGCTGCGGATCGCTGCCGAAGGTGTTCGCGCCGAGGTAGTAATTGAACAGGCTGTTTACGTCTTCAACTGCAGCCCATGTCCAGCCTTCCATGTCGTAAGTGGCACCATTAATCTGCCAGTCGCCAGCGCATACACCTGCCGGACACACCGCGTCGATCGCATACCAGTTCGGCACACCAGGGGCCTGTAAAAACAGGTCGGGCTGAGCCCAAACTCTGCCGTCGGCTATTATAGTGTCGGTAATCATGACGCTGGCACTTGCTCTTGGCGGCATCACGACAGACGCTAGCGCCAACAGCAGGCCTACAGCCGCGATTATCCTGTGCATTGTGCCGCTACTCCTGACGAATAGAAGGATAGTAACTGTTCGCCAAACACTATAGCTTTTGCAAAGGTAAGCAGCCACAGTTTTTTAGGCTACTGCGCCGCTCCACTCTGTGTCAGTGCCGCGACTCCTCAGCACTGCATTTACAGATTTGTTTATAGCCACTAAGCTCAAAGTTATTGGCCTGGATTTATCCTGAGCCCAAGGCTTACTTGATAAGGCGAGAGCGATGTCTAAATCCTGGATAGTGCTTTTTACTATTGTCTTGTGCTTTATGAACCAGAGTGCGCAAGCGTCACCAATAACTCTGGATTCAGACGCCACCGGGTCCCTATCGAAAACGGTCGGGTGCCTACCCGTTGCCTGCGTTTTTGAATCGTACGCCTCCACTAATCCGCTGGTGACCATGGTTAATAGTTTTACCGTAACCTTTCCGGCGGGACGCCCCGCCACTGCGCAGCGTACCGATAAGGGTTATGCCGCATTTGACCTCAGTTCCCTGTCGCAAACCGTATTGAGTGCCAAATTTCAAGTCAGTTTGCGCTATACAGCAGCTGCCACATCAACACTGAGTGTAAGAGCCGTCGACAGTGCAACAGCCGCTGCACTGGTTGCGAATCCGGTTGGCACTCAGAGCGCAGAATTCAGTGTCTTTGACCCGCCGCCGCCCCCGCCGTTGTATGACGAATTGCTCAGTCAGTATTCGGCTCTCAGTGCCGGAATTGAACTGGGAATGCTCGAGCAACATGGCCCATTCAACGGAGTTTTTGAAATTGATTTGAGCGATGCCGCGCTCAACCTGATAAATGCCGGAGGCGGATTGTTTGCGTTGGCATTGAACTGGAGCTCCAACTTGGTGGGCAGTAATTTCAGTAGATTCGATTCTATCGCCTTCAACGGGGCACCCAGGCTCATCTTGAACACTGGGGGCAGCCATGTGCCTAATCCAGCCACCTTTTGGCTAGTAGGGGCTGCATTGGTGCTACTCACTCAGCAGCAGCGAAGGAGTGATTCACGTCATCCCTGTATTTTTCAGGCTTGAATGTACGAAGTAAGCGCTGGCGCTACATCGCTCTTGTAATATGAAGCGGCATTCATTGCCAGGTAAAGCAAAGCCTGATCGGTAGCAGGTTATAGTGCGGAAGGTCCAATTTTATTCAGGCTGCCTTCTCTGCCCTCTCATTTTGAACGTCACGAAATCAACTGCCTGTTCGCTGCCGCACCGTTCTGTCTGTCGTGCTCGAATAAAACCGTAACTCTATGAAATATAAGAAATAGTAATCTATGTCTAGCGCTCAATAAAAATGGACATTTCGCCAGTTTTTTCTTGCCCAACTGTGATCGCATTTGCAATGCTGAAAAAAAACAGGGAATGCGATCCAGTCACACGCAGGGGCTTGGTGACCGGACAGGGGGCAGTGCAGCATGAATCTATTACCGGTTCACCGGACGCGCGCAGCTGCCCGCGGCCACCAACTCCGCTTGTCCGGGCGCAAAGGCCGTGGGCGCGGAGGTGTGGGCGGCAGTGGTAAACGACCCGGTACAGCCGCTGCCATTTCGATGCGCATTCTCTGTGGAGTGTTGCTCATTGTTGTGGGCGTTTATGCCGCGAGCGCACAGGAGATTGCGAGCGCCGGCGACCTGAATACCCGGATTCAGCAGATTAAACAACAGGCGCTCGAGTTGAACCGGGACCTGGCCATTCTGGAAGAGGAACTTCTCGTTCCGATGGATTCTCGCATGACCGTTTACCTGTCCATGGATGTCGGTGATTTTCTGACTCTGGAATCGGTCCGATTGAGCATTGACGGTACGCAGGTTACCCACTATCTCTATACCCCGCACCAGCTCGCCGCGCTGCGTCAGGGCGGCGTGCAGCGGCTGTATATGGGCAATGTCACCGCGGGAAACCATCAGGTCTCCGCCGTGTTTACCGGCAAAGGTGGCGAGGGTGTTGACTATGAGCGACAGGCCCAACTTGCTGTGGAAAAAACCCGCGGTGCTAAAAATCTTGAGCTGAAAATCACTGACCCGGCACGCCAGCAGCAACCTGAGTTCACGGTACAAGCGTGGTAGCAGGGTGATGGCTGGCAGGAATTCATCGACGTGCCTGGCTCAGTGTCGCGTGTTGCAACGACTGCTACTGGTTTGCCTTGCGCTTATTGCCAGCACCGCCCGGGCGACGGAAGCCGTTCACTCGGAACGGTATGGCGTAGTGCTGTTCTACTATTATCAGGAGGACTACCTGAATGCGCTGACCGAGCTGATGGTGGCGCAGCAGTTGGGCGAGTTGAATATTCCTGCGGAAAACGCCGAGCTGCTGCGCGGTGGTATGAGTCTATCGTTCGGCATGGACGGTGCCGCCGCAGACATATTCGAGACGCTGCTGGCGGGCCCGGGAACCTCCATCGATCGCGACCAGGCGTGGTTCTACCTGGGGAAAATGGCCTGGCAGCGTGACGAGCCGGAGCGCGCCGCAGCCGCGCTGGCAAAAATGGACGCCGCCTACACCGGGCCGCTGGCACCGGAAGCTGATTACCTGCGCGCGTCCATCGCGTTGCGCCGCGGCAATGAACAACAGGCTGCTGATTACGCCGGCCGATTGGCGCGCAAATCACCTTGGCCGTATTACCTCTACTACAATCTCGGTGCAACGCGTGCGGCGAACGCCGACTGGCCGACGGCGGTGGAGTATTTTCACCGCGCGAGCGAAGCCCCTGTCTACACGGCGGAAATTAATGCCCTGCGCGACAAAGCGCTGACGGCATCCGGTTATGCGCTGCTTGCCGCAAAAGATTACGACGAGGCGATCGAGGACTTTACCCAGGTACGACTCGACAGCCCGCTGGTGGATCGCGCACTGCTCGGTTACGGCTGGGCCTCGGGTGAGATGCAGGAATACCAGGCTGCGCTCAGTCCCTGGCAAGCACTGGGCGAGCGTTCTGTGCTGAGCGACAGCGTCCGTGAAAGCCTGCTGGCGATTCCCTACGCTTATGAAAAACTGGGTCTGCGCAATTCCGCGCTGAAAAAATACAGCCAGGCCTGCGAGGTCTTCGTTAGCCAGTCGAAAGCGGTGCGCGCAGCCGTCTCCGCTCTGGGTGAGGGCGACCTGTCGCGACAGGCCGGGCCGATTCAGGGAGTATCGCAGGACTGGCTGAGCACGGAAGGCGTGCTGCCTGTAGGTGAACACTTGCCGTACGTCCGGCACCTGGTCACGGAGCGCAAATTCCAGGTCGCCTTGCGCGAACTGCAGGACCTGCACCAACTGGCGTTCAACCTTTCCCAGACGCGCCTGCGCCTGCAGATGCTGGCGGAAGCAGATGAAGCGCAACGCTCGAACTGGGCTGCAATTCTTGGCAGCGATCGTCTTGCACAATTGAAAGGCGCGCAACACGAGTTGTTGGGTCAGGCCGACGAGTTGCGTTCGGCTGTGTTGCGCGAGCAGGCGTCCACGGGGAATGCGCAACTGGCGAATGATGCGCAGTCCCTGCAGATGCTGGCGCAGGAGTCGCAGCGACATTTGTCAGCGGTCGAGGCGGCCGTTGCACTGCGGCAACGGACGGATTACGTCCCGCGGATCAGCGCACTGCAAGAACAGGTGGTGGCTCAGGAGAAGCAGGTACAGGTCGCGCTCAAAGACGCCCGGGAACGCATCAACCAGGTAGCGGTTGCACAGTTGCAGCAAAAGGCCGCGAAGCTCGATACCGCGCTGGGGCAGTGTCGCCTCGCGGTTGCCCGTTTATATGACAGCGGCAATTCGCAGGTGCAGCCATGAACCGGTGCTGGTTGCTAGGTGCCCTCGGTGTGCTGGCAGCTTGCAGCGGACTCGATGGGGCACGTCCTGTGCCAGAAGCAACCCTGGCCTCGCTGCCGCCGGCCGTATTTCCAGCATCGAAGGTAGCACTGCCGGCGAATACGGTGGAGGAGATGGCCGACAGCAATCCCGAAGTGCTGCAGGTTATCTCCGAAGACACAGTGCGCCTGCAGGTGCAGCATCGCGACGTTGTCATCGAGCTTGAGGACGGAGAGCAAAACGTGTTCGTCGCCAACCTGTTGCGCGGGATGAACAAGTTCGGCGGCGGCGCTGGTGGACCTTCCGGTTCGACCCTGGCAGACCTGGACGAGGTCAGTCTGCCGGAGAATGATGAAAGCCTGTTGCAGGTAAGTCTGGAGAAACAGGCCGACGCATACAGGAAAGTCCTTGAATCATCCGTCGACCCTGCTACGCGCTTGCAGGTGCAGCACCGCCTGGCGGATCTGGAATTGGCGGCAGGCGAAGCCACGCTGCCTCTCGGCGACGGCGATATTGATCCGGCCAATTTTGCGCAATCCATTGAAGACTACGAAGCCTTGCTGCGCGACAGCCCGGAGAATCCAGCGAACGACCAGGTTCTGTATCAACTTTCCAGAGCGTATGCACTGAGCGGCGATAACGAGCAGTCGCTGGCAGCACTGGAACAGTTGGCCAGCCGCTACCAGGGTTCCCCGCTGCTGCCGGAAGCCAGGTTTCGTCTCGCAGAAAGCTATTTCGCAGCGTCCGACTACCACCGTGCGGAGCTCGCCTACGAAGGCGTCATAGACGCAGGCACTGATAGCCCCTATTACGTTAATGCGCTCTATATGCAGGGTTGGTCACGCTTCAAGCAGGGTGAATATAGCGCTGCCATTGCGCCCTTTACCGCGACACTGGATCTGGTGATGCCGGCTGACAACGCCATGGACGCCATTGCGCCGGGCCAGCAGGAAATTGTGCAGGACTGCCTGCGCGCACTGGCAGTTGACTTCAGTTACCTGGAGGGGGCGACGACGCTGGCGCAAACCTATGATGAACTCGGCCGAAGGTCTTATGAGGTGCTGTTGTACGCGCAACTTGGGGAGTTGTACCTGGGACAAAAGCGTTATCGCGACAGTGCAGAAACCTACAAGGCCTTCGCCAGCAAATTTGCCGACTCTGAACTGGCGCCCCAGTTTCAGCTACAGGTGATCGAGACCTATGAAGCCGGTGGCTTCCCCGAACTGATCGTGCAGGAAAAGCAGGCGTACGTCGAAGGATTCGGCTTGACGGGTGAGTACTGGAAAAACAGTAGCGCCGAAGCACAGTCGCAGATACGCCCGCACCTGAAACAGTTTATCGGGGAGTTGGCCGCCTATCACCACGCTTTGGCGCAGGCGGAACACGGCAACGACCGAAACCCGGAGGTGGCGAAAGCACACTATCTGGCGGCAGGTTCCTACTACCAGTTGTTCATCGACAACTTTGGTCAGGATGAGAGTGTTCCGGACATGGCCTTTCTACTGGGCGAAAGCCGGTTCGAGGCAGGCGACTACGCAGGCGCGATCAGCGTCTATGAGCAGGTCGCCTACCAGTTCAGCGATTACGCCAAGGCGAATGATGCCGGCTACGCGGCAATTCTGGCGTACGAGCAGCTTGATCCCGGCGTGAAGGGACAGCCTGATCGCCAACGCATCGAGAGCGAACTGAAGTTTGCTGCCGCCTTTCCCGCTGACCCACGTGTACCGGCCGTGCTGGGAAATGCCGCAACGGCGCTGCTGGAGCGCAGCGAGTATGAGCAGGCGGGCGAGGTTGCCGCGCGCATCATCAGCTGGCAACCGACGCCCGATGCCAACCAGCTCGGCGCGACATGGCTGCTACTGGGTCACAGTCGTTTTGAACTTCAGCAGTATGCCGATGCAGAGCAGGCCTACCGCAATGCACTGGCGCTGATACCTGCGCAAGATCCGCGGCATGGCACGGCCGTCGATCGAGTTGCGGCGAGCATTTATCGCCAGGGTGAAGCCGCCGCTGCAGCCGGCGACCCGGAGTCCGCTGCCGGGCAGTTCGCCCGGGTTATTACGGCCGCGCCGGAATCGGATATTCGCGTCAACGCGCAGTTTGACGCGGCCAGCAATTTTATTCAGGCCGGCGACCTGGCGGAAGCTAACCGCCTGCTGCTTGATTTCCGCAGCCGTTATCCGGATCACGAACTGGCCGCTTCCATCGCGGCAAACCTGGTGAGCAACTACGAGCAACTCGAGGATTGGAAAGCGGCAGCGGCCGAGCTAGACAGTATCGCGGCGCAGCAACCGCCGGGAGAGAAACAGCGGCAGGCGCTCTACCTCGCCGCCAGTTACTACGAACGGGCCGGTGCCAGCGACCTGGCGATAGACCGCTACCGCAGTTATGCAAAGCAATGGCCGCAACCCCCGGCCGCGCGCATGGAGGCGATGAATAGCCTGGCGGGACTTTACCAGCGCAACGGCAAAACGCAGGAGCAGCGTTACTGGCTGGAGAAAATTATCGCCGCGCATGAGCACGCAGGTGCTGAGCAGTCCGAGCGTTCCCTGTACCTGGCAGCGTATGCATCCAGTGAACTTGCCGATGAAGCCTACCAGTCGTTCAGCGCAATCAAGTTGCGCTACCCGATCAAAGCATCGCTGGATCGCAAGAAATCGTCAATGGAACGTGCACTGGACGCGTATCAGCAAACCGCCGCCTATGGCGTGCGACAGTTCGGCACGCTCGCGACCTATCGCATGGGGCGCATTTACCAGCAGTTGAGCAGCGACCTGTTGCTGTCCGAGCGCCCGGCAAATCTCGACCCGCTGGCATTGGAGCAGTACGAAACGCTGCTTGAGGAACAGGCTTTCCCCTTCGAGGAAAAAGCGATCGCGATCTACGAAACCAACGCTGGGCGCGTCCGGGAAGGGCTTTATGACCAGTGGGTCCGGGAGAGTTTTACTGCCCTGGGTGAATTGGTTCCGGCGCGTTACAACAAGGTCGAGACCAGTCTCGGTTTCAGCCAGGAGATTTACTGACCATGCGATACGCCGTCCTGGTGCTTTTTACCTCTGCGTCGTTGCTACTCGGTGCCTGCGCGAGCCAGCCTGCAGCCGTCGCCGTGGGTACCAGCGAAACAGCGCCGGGTGTTGCCGGAGCGCCTGGCGCGCCGGTGTCCGTCAATCCCTATCTGCAGGGGCGTGAGGCAGTGCCGCCTGCCGTGCAGCGCCAGTTTGACCAGGCGCGGGTACTCATTGAGGCACAGGAATGGCAGGGAGCAGTGCTGGAACTGCAGGCGTTGACGCAGGCCCACCCGGAGTTGTCAGGCGCCAGTCTGAACCTCGCTCTGGTTTACCAGCAGACCGGCGATACCGAGCAGGCGCAGCACTGGTTCCAGCAGAGCATTGAGGCGAACCCCCACAATATCGCCGCCTACAACGAGTACGGCATATTCTTGCGCAAGCAGGGCCATTTCGAGGAGGCCGAGTTGGTTTACCTCAAGGCGCTGGAGCAATGGGAGGAGAGTGCCGACAGCCACCGCGATATAGGCATTCTGTACGATTTATATCTGGGCGACAGCGACAAGGCACTGCAGCACTACCGTCGCTACCAGGCACTCACCGGGGCGCAGGATCGTGCCGTGGCGGGATGGATTTCCGACCTGGAACGCCGGACGCCGTCGATAGCGAAGGGGGAAGAGCCGTGAATATCCGAGGATGCGCAGTGCGATGCTTGCCCTGTTTGCTGCTGAGTGTGCCGCTTGCCGCGCAGGAGCCGAGTGTCACGTTGCATGAGACCGTCAGCGGCAACCGTGAGCAACCCAAGGTGATGTACATCCTGCCCTGGCAGCAGCCCGGGGATATCCGTTTCGAACAGGATTTCAGCGCTGGACTGGCGGGTGATCTGTTTGTGCCGCAGGACCGCGATGAGTTCCTGCAACAATTGAATTACCAGACACAACTGGACGCCGCGCAGCAAATTGGTGGGCGAGAAGCGACAGACAATTTTCTAAACAGCGATTAATTACGAGGGAAATATTATGGAAACCATTGAGATGATAGTCCGGTTTTTCCAGAGTGGGGGGCCGTTTATGTACCCCATTGCGGCGGTGCTGGTGATCGGGCTGGCGATTGCGCTGGAGCGATGGCTGGTGCTGACGAGTGCGCGATACACCAATCGCCGTGCTTTCGATACGGCGATGGCGCTGGTGAAGAAGCGGGAATTCAACGCGGTAATCGCCGCCGGCAGTGAATCCAGCGTGCCCATGTCGCGCATTGTCGCGGCGGGTATTGCGCGCTTCTCTGGTAACCGGCGACGCGATGATATCGAATCTGCGATGGAAGAGGGTGTGATGGAGGCCCTGCCGCGACTGGAAAAACGCACCCAGTATCTGGCGACTCTTGCTAATGTCGCGACCCTGCTGGGCTTGCTCGGAACCATTGTCGGCCTGATCGCCGCCTTCACTTCGGTCGCCAGCGCGGCACCGGCAGAGAAAGCGAGCATGCTGTCCAATTCGATATCGGTGGCGATGAACACCACGGCATTCGGCCTGATCTCGGCGATTCCACTGTTGTTGTTGCACGCGGTGCTGCAGACCAAGACTACCGAAATCGTAGACAGTTTCGAAATGGCGAGCGTCAAGGTTCTCAACACGCTGGCGGACGCGAACATGCTGCCCGCTGAATCCCGCGCCACCGACTAGGACAGGGTCATGAAGCGAAACAGGTACCGCCACGATCGCGAGGTCGAGCTGGACATCACTGCCTTCATGAACCTGATGATCGTGTTGGTGCCCATACTGCTGCTGGGCATGGTGTTTTCACGCATTACCCAGGTCGAAGTCACGCTGCCGCCTGCGGCCGCGTCGGATGCACGTTCACAGGAATTGCGACAGATCGAGCTGGTGATCAAGCCGGACGGGATGCGTCTGGATTACCCCAGCGGGGTGCAACTGAAGCAGATTCCCAAGCAGGCATCGGGCGAGTACGACTTCGCCATGCTCAGTCTGGTCCTGCAGGAAGTGAAGCGACAGTTGCGCGAGCAGGGTGTGGAAAAGGACGCGATCACGCTGCTGCCCACGCCGGAAATCGACTACCAGACTATCATCAGCGTCATGGATACGGTGCGCTCTTTCAAGGCCGTGGTGGCGGCATCGGTGGTGGACGCCGCCCTGTTCCCCGAAATCTCCTTCGGTGACGCGCCGACATCGAGTGCGGGAGATGCCGGATGAGTACGTCACCACGCGCGCGCCGTATGGCGCGCAATCACAAGCGTATGGCCGGGCAGCCCAAACTGAATCTGGTGGCGTTGATGGATATCTTCACCATCCTGGTGTTGTTCCTGATCGTGAATAACGGTGACGTGGAGGTGTTGCAGTCCGACCGGAATATTACACTGCCGGAATCCGTGTCAGAGCATAAACCGGAGCTGGCGCTGACCATCAAGATCACCAGCGACGATGTCATCGTCGAGGATCTTACTGTTGAACGCATCGACACCGTGCTGGCACAGCCGGAGATGCTGCTGACGGGCCTCGGCGAGGAACTGCAGCGCCGGGCATCACTCGCGTCGCCACTTTCGGAGCAGGAAGAGGCGGTGGGGCGGCCTGTGATAATCATGGGTGACCAGGGTACGCCCTACGCACTGCTGAAGCGTGTCATGGCCACCTGTGCGCAATCAGGCTACCGGGATATCTCTCTGGCGGTTAACAGCAAGCCGCCGGCACCGGGCGTAAACCCGGCGCTGGCGTCGCAGGAGGGATAGCACGTGACTGCGATCATGCCTGCGCCCGAGTTGTTGCTGCCCTGGGAGTCCAGTGGCGAGGAGGACCGCCGTTTCCGCTCAGTACTGCGGACCATGCTCCTGCTGTTCGGCGTTCTTGCGATCGCGGTGCCGCTGCTGCCTGTGACCTATCCGGTACACGAGGAGTCTGCCACAGTGCCGGCGCAACTGGCGCGCATCATTCTGCAGGAAAAGGCGCTACCTGAGCCGGTCAAGCCGCCGCCAAAGCCGGTGGTGAAGAAAGTGGAACCGCCACGGGTGGCAAAGCCCAGGGAATTACCGCGCGAAAAACCCCGGCCGGCAGACCAGGTAAAGCAGGCGCGCAGTGTCGCAGCGGTATCCGGCTTGCTGGCGTTCCAGGATGAGCTGAGCGAAATGCGCGACAGTGTCGATGTGAATTCACTCAACCACACGCAGCTGAGTCGCGGTCAGGAGAGTGCTGCGGAGACCGAGCGCGCCGTCATTACCAGCGGTGTTCGCGCCAGCAGTGGTGGCATCAAAACCAGCGCCGCAAGCCGCGATGCGGGTGGAGATGCGTTGTCGGGACGCGAGACCACGCGGGTGCAAAGCGCCATTGCCAGCAGCGCGAAGGAGACCGGGCAAGGCGATTCGGTCGCGCTGGGCGGCCGTTCCGATGAGTCGATACGGCGCACCATGGATCGCAATAAAAGCGCAATCTTCGCCATCTACAATCGAGCGCTGCGCGCTGACCCGCTACTGGCGGGCAAGCTGGTATTCGAGATGGTCATCGATCCCGCCGGCACTGTGGTGCAAATCACGCTGGTCTCCAGCGAACTGTCCGATCAAGACCTGACCAACAAGATCCTGTCGCGCATCAGGCTGATTAACTTCGGCGCTGAGGATGCAGTCAACACCCGGGTGCACTATTCATTCGACTTCCTGCCGTTTACCTGAGAGCTCGATTCGGCAGGGCTTGGCGAGTGTCCCGCGCCGGCGACGCACGCTGTCAGGTCGGTTCACCGGCGGTTGTTTGAGAAGGTATCAAAAGGGAAGAAAGCGGAAACCGCTGCTGTTCTTGATAATGTCCAGTAGTGCCGGGTGATGTTCCTCGGACATGGACAGCGCTGACTCGCCGAGCGAGTTGCGGCGATAGGCATCGCCACCGAGTGCGAGCAAGCGTTCAACCAGCACCGGGGAATCGGTGGCCACAGCGTAAATCAGCGCGGTATCGCCATTGTTATTCTGCGGCTCGATCTCGGCTTCGCGTGCCATCAGGTCAAGCGCAATGTCTTTGTGTCGATTGCGCACGGCCAGTATCAGGGGCGTGTTGTTCCTCGCAGTTCGCGCATTGATATTTGCACCGCTCGCCAGCAACATTTTGACTCCGGCGGCACAGTCCTGGCTCGCCGCAATGTGCAGTGCGGTATAGCCATTCTTGTCCGCGTGATCGATGTCTTTGTCGCGTTTGATCAGGTCGTCGATAAATTCTTCGTTGCAGTAGCGTACCGCGTACCCGAGAATCCGGCGTCCCTGGGCATCGGGCAGGTCAACGCGTGGTGCGCGTTGCAACAGCGAGCGGGCTGTTGCGGACGCACCGCGTTCCAGCGCCAGCATAAGATAGGTCTTGCCTTCCGCGGTCTGGTGGTTGACGTCCTTGACACGTCGCAACAGCTGTAAGGCCGTATTCTCCTGCCCGCCCAGCAGGGCCAGGTCTATTGCATCGCGGTTCTGTGCATCAACACGTAATACATTCGCGCCCAGTTCCACCAGGCGCACTGCCGCGTCGCTGTTGCCGCGCGTAGCCGCCAGCATCAGCGCAGTTTCCTGCGCGTCGTTGTACTGGTCCGGATCTGCCCCGGCTGCGGTGATAACGGGCATTGTAGCGATGCTGGCGGACTCGGCCGCGTACATCAGCAAGGATCGGTCCTGGGCGTCCACCTGCGACGCGAGCTGCTGCCCATGGCGTTGCAGCAGCGCCGCGAGCACATCCGCCTGATCCTGCAGGGCTGCCTGTTTGGCGAGTTGCCAGGTATCTGCGGTCTGCCCGGCGTCACCGGTGGCGAGGTAGTCCGCAATCGATCCGCCGACATCTTCCTGTGCGGATCTCCAGCGCGCACCATGCCGCGCGCCGGCGTGCTGGAGCGCCTGGGTCGCAGCCTCGTCCTGCAGAATAAGCGCCAGGTCCAGTGCTGTGTAACCGTCCGCATTGAGTGGCTCGCTGGATACCTTGCGCGCAATCAGTGCTTGCAGAACATCGTTGGAGTGACTGAGGATTGCCAGATGCAACAGACTGTCACCGGAACGGGTGGCAACAGCAGTATCTGCGCCCGCTGCGAGTAATAGCCGCGTGGTGCTGATGTCGCCCTGCTTGACGGCTAATGTCAGCGGCGTTTCGCCAAAGCGATCCACGTTATTCACCTTGATCCCGTGATCCAGCAGCAAGCGAATCCCTGCGCTGTTATGGCAGGCGGCCATGTAATACAGCGCGTTGCGATCGTGTTCGTCGCGAGCGCTCACCGGTGCACCGCTCTCCAGCAGGGCCTGTAGGGCCTGGGTATCGCAGGCCAGTGCCCCCTGTTGCCATTGCAGGTCGGCGTTGGTGGGTAGCTCGCGTTGTGGCCCGGATGAACCTGAGGCGGCTAATTTATCGAGTTCGGCTGTGGCGCGCTTGTGGCCCAACTCTGCCGCCCGCTGCAACCACTGCCTGCCCTCTGCCGTCTGGTCGTCTTCCAGCAGCATCAACGCGAGCGTGTACTGCGCGTCCGGTTCATCTTTTGCGGCCGCACGCTCAAGCCACTGCTGTGCCAGTGCTTTATCTTTCTTCACGCCGCGGCCCACCAGGTACAATTTGCCGAGCTGGTATTGGGCCTCTACCGAACCCTCGGCTGCGCCAGCAGCAAACACCTCAGCCGCTGTGCTGAAATCGCCCAGGCGCATGGCCTTGTACGCGCCGGACAGGTCCGCCGCTTGCAACAGTAGTGACTGGCACAGCCACCACAGCCCCAACACGCCGCCCAACGTCCTTTTCATGCAGTGCCGAACCTCGTTTCCACCTCGATTCCAATCGACCGTAGAAAAGCGGTGGGCAAAACTCCGCCGGCGCAGATAATGACAGCGTCGTTATCGAGCTCGACCACGCCGCCAGCGGTTTCCAGCTCAATTGTGGAGGGCGTGATCCGTCGCAGTTGTGACGCGAGTGCAAGGTGTAACCTGCCAGCAGCCACGGCTTCGTTGATACGCTCCCGGTTCTTGTTTTTCACACGGTTGAACGCCTCTCCACGATATGTCAGCAGGACATCGGTCCCAGGCTGTTCGGCGAGGCTCAGAGCGGCTTCCAGTGCGCTGTCGCCGCCGCCCACCACTGCCACGTTCTTACCGCGATACTCCTGTGCATCCTCCAGGCGATAAATGACCTTGCTGCAGTCCTCACCGGGAATCCCGAGTTTGCGCGGGCTGCCGCGCCGGCCGATGGCCAGCAGTACATTGCTGGCGCGGTATTGCCCATCGGCGCGCACTTCAAACCCGGTGTCGGTCTTTGCAATGGCCTCAACCTTGGCACCCGTGCTGATGTTCAACTGTGTCTTTGCAACCACTTCGGACCAGAACGACATCAGATTTTCCTTGCTGGTTTCGCCGAACTGGAACTCACCGACGATGGGGAGGGTCGCCGGTGCTGTCATCACGATTTTCCCCCGGGGGTAATGCGCGATGGTGCCACCCACCGTATCCTGCTCCAGTAGTTGATAGCGCAAGTTCTTTTCCTTGGCAGCCATGGCTGCACTGATACCGGCTGGGCCGGCACCGACAATCAGCACATCCAGTTGATCGCCCTGTCCGCCGCGACCGTTCTGCGAGATCGCATCGAGCGCCTGCCGTCCCTGCTCGATTGCATTGCGTATCAGCCCCATGCCGCCCAGTTCGCCTGCGATATAGATACCAGGAATATTTGTTTGGAAATCCGGACCGACCTGGGGAATATCAACGCCGCGGGTGGCGGTACCAAACACCAGTTCGATGGCTTGTGTCGGGCAGGCCGCTTTGCAGGCGCCGTGCCCAATGCAGGAAGAGGGGCTGATCAGCTGGGCCCGGTTCTCGATGATGCCGAGTACGCTCTTCTCCGGGCAGGCCTTGACGCAGGTGCCGCAACCCAGACAGCGGGTGGGATCGATCACCGGGTGCAGCGATGCCGGTTCCAGCAGGCCCGACACCGTGGCCTCCCGGTAGATGCGCTCGGCCGCTTTCGATTTGCGCCGCTGCAGTGATACGTAAAACAGCATCAGGCCCAGCGCTGGAACACCGTACACCGTTGTTATGGTCAACCACTGCGACAAAGTCCGTTTCCTGTCAAAAAGTAGAGAAAAGTGCAGTTTATGGGATTATATTCCCAATAAGATGCGATACAGTGTGAATCAGTGCACATTTCATCAGGCCTATGACTCAAGATTGTATAAGGAAAAAAAGTCGTTATGGGAGCAATAACTGGAGATTTCTCCAATCAGTCTCAGCTTACGCGGTACCTGGCGGGCTCCTCGCGTGCGGGGTTCTGGACGTTCTCGCTGCTGGTAGCCGCAGTGATGGCCTGGGCCTGGTGGGTGCGGGATTACCAGTACCTGCGGGCTGAATCGGGCATAGGGTATGCGCTGGGTATTGTGGGTGCCAGTCTGATGGGCATCCTGTTGTTATACCCCCTGCGCAAGCGTCTGCGCTTCATGCGCAACTGGTTCCGGTTGGGGAACTGGTTTCGGCTGCATATGTTGCTGGGTGTTCTGGGCCCGCTCTGTATCCTGTTGCACAGCAATTTTCGACTGGGCTCCCCCAATAGCACTGTCGCCCTTACCTGCATGCTCCTCGTTGCCGGCAGCGGCCTGATAGGACGTTACCTGTACGGCAAGTTCCATTTCGGCCTCTACGGGCAACAGGTCAGCCTCCAGAACCTGAAAACTGACCTGGATTTCTTTTACCGGGAAATTGAGGGGAGCACCCAACCAGCTGAGCAGAGGCGACAACTGGAAACGCTCTATACCGGGTGCTGTGACATTATCGACAGCCAGCGGCAGCGCGTTTCGCTGCGTCAACTCTTGCGCCAGCGCCGCTGGCTGCGCGGCATGAGCCGGACCGCGCTATCGGCGCCCAAAGGTAGAGCGGCGGCAACCGGCGGTGCGGACCGTGCGCTGGCTAACCATCAGCGCGCCCTGATCGCACTGCTGGATAAGCTGGCTGGCTTGCGCCTGTTCGAGCGCCTGTTTGGCCTGTGGCATGTGATGCACGTGCCAGTGTTTGTACTGATGATCATCACGGTGATCGTTCACATAGTCGTCGTACATCGGTACTGACTGGATGCGAGGCCTGCCCCTTGTTTTCACTGCCATTTTTACTGCTGTCATGATGAGCACGGTGTTGCCAGTGAGCGCCGATAGCCTGGATATCAAGTCGATGATCCTGATGCCGGGACCGCTCACGCTGTCGCATGCCAAAGAGGAGAAAAATTGTGATTCCTGCCACAGCAACTTTGACAAGTCGGCGCAGAACTCAAAGTGCCTGACGTGTCATGAACCCGTCGCGGAGGATCAACAGCTCAAAAAAGGTTTTCATGGCCTCGATGCGATGGCCAGCAAGAACGAGTGCAAGAGCTGCCATACCGACCACAAGGGTCGGGACTTCAACATAGTGCCGTTTGATATCGATATCTTCGACCATACCCACACAGATTTCCCCCTGCTCGGTAAGCACGCCAGCGCAGCCTGCGGCAGTTGCCACCTGCCGAACACCGCATTTCGCGACACCGCCACCACCTGCTACGGGTGCCACCGGGAGCAAGACAAGCACCGCGGCTCGCTGGGGGAGGAGTGTGGTGACTGCCACTCCAGCGATGCCTGGAATAAACCTGAAACTTTCGATCACGACAGTACGGAATTCCCGCTGCACGGCAGCCATGTAGAACTGCAATGCAGCAGTTGTCATGCCGGCGGTCAGTACACGTTTGACAATACCCAGTGCGTCGCCTGCCATCAGCTCAGGGATGTTCACCTGGGGCGCTATGGGCAGGACTGCCAGCGCTGTCACAGTGAGGAGAACTGGACCTCACCCGTGTTTGACCACGCTGCCGAAACCCAATTTCCACTGCGTGGCGCGCATCACAGTCTCACCTGCCAGGCCTGCCACTTCGGTGACCTCAAGCAGACCAAGCTGTCAACCCAATGCGTGTCCTGTCACCGCAGCAGCGATATTCACACAGGCCGACACGGCGACAAATGCGACAGCTGCCACAACACCACTAACTGGGACGAGGCGCGCTTCGACCACGCTAAAGAGGCCAACTGGCCGCTGTTGGGAAAACACGAAAAACTGTCATGCCTGCAATGTCACCAGGGTTCACTGAAGGACAGTCCGGGCAACCAGTGTATCGACTGCCATCGCGCGGACGATGCGCACAAAACCCAAGCCCTGAATAGTTGCGGCGCCTGTCACCAGCCCACAGGCTGGCGTGATACAGACGGCTTCGACCATGAGCTGGCGCAATTTCCACTGGAGGGCATGCACGCCGTCGTTCCCTGTCAGGGCTGCCACGAAAGCGATGAATTCCACGAGGCGAAAAAAGAATGCGTGGACTGCCACGACGCGGAAGATCCGCACAAGTCGGCCCTCGGACAGCAATGCGGCAGTTGCCATACGCCCAACGGCTGGCTCTTGTGGACGTTCGACCATAACAACGCGACAGACTTCAGGCTCGACGGCGCCCACGCACATCTGAGCTGCGGCAGTTGCCATCGGGGCAAGGAAGCTGCTGACGTTCCCGGCGACTGCGCCGGCTGCCACGCCTCGGAAGATCGACATGAGGGCCGTTTTGGCCGCGATTGTAGCCGCTGCCATTCCACTGAATCTTTCGGAGCTGTCCAATGGCGCAAGTGACACGCATCACTTTGGCTATCTGCCTGGCGTTGTTCTGGCTGGCTGCGGCTTCGCAGATCAGGGCTGAAGAACCAGGTTTTGACCACTTTGACACCGGTTTTGAACTGCGCGGCGCTCACCAGGATTTGCAGTGCGAGAGTTGCCACAAGCGCGGAATCTTTGCCGGTACCCCGCGTGAATGCCAGCTTTGTCACACAACCAATGGCCTACTCGATACGTCCTTCAAACCGCAGAATCATATTCCCTCATCGGAACAGTGCGACAGCTGCCACGACTCCTTCAACTGGCAGGAGGTCTTGCGAGTCGATCACACCCAGGTCCCGCAGACCTGCATTGTCTGCCACAACGACACTGTTGCGCAGGGCAAGAGCACCCATCATGTGGTCTCTGGGCCGCAGTGCCAGACTTGCCACTCTACGCTGGCGTGGCTGCCTGCTGTATTCGACCACAGCAATGTCACCCAGCCTTGTTTCACCTGCCACGACAACACGATTGCGACGGGGAAGACAGTCAACCACATCACCACGGCGTCCGATTGCCAGAGTTGCCACACCACGTTTGCCTGGCTGCCCGCCAGATTTGACCATGCCGGGATCACTGGCAATTGCCAGAGCTGCCACAACGGGGTTCAAGCCGAGGGAAAAACGCCAACGCATATCCCCACCACTCAGGATTGCACGGATTGTCATTCCACAGTGGCCTGGCTCCCGGCCAATTTCAATCATGTGGGGATTACCGGCAACTGCCAGAGCTGCCATAACGGTACCACCGCCGAGGGCAAGTCCTTCAGCCATATTCCCACCACGCAGGACTGCGCAGTCTGCCACTCGCCGGTGGCCTGGACCCCTGCCAACTTCTCCCACGCGGGTATTACCGGCAATTGTCAGAGCTGCCACAACAGCACCACCGCTGAGGGCAAGTCCTTAAACCATATTCCCACCACGCAGGACTGCGCAGTCTGTCACTCGTCGGTGGCGTGGCGACCGGCGAACTTCTCTCACGTGGGCATTACCGGCAACTGCCAGAGCTGCCATAACGGCACCACCGCTGAGGGCAAGGGCAACAACCATATCCTCACCACGCAGGACTGTGTGACCTGCCACGCGACAGTGGCCTGGCTCCCGGCCAATTTCAATCATGTGGGGATCACTGGCAACTGCCAGAGCTGTCACAACGGTACCCGGGCAGAGGGCAAGTCCTTCAACCATATTCCCACCACGCAGGACTGCGCAGTCTGTCACTCGTCGGTGGCGTGGCGCCCGGCGAACTTCTCTCACGTGGGCATTACCGGCAACTGCCAGAGCTGCCATAACGGCACCACCGCTGAGGGCAAGGGCAACAACCATATCCTCACCACGCAGGACTGTGTGACCTGCCACGCGACAGTGGGCTGGCGCCCGGCGAACTTCTCTCACGTGGGCATTACTGGCAGTTGCCAGAGCTGCCACAACGGCACCCGGGCAGAGGGCAAGTCCTTCAACCATATCCCGACTACGCAGGACTGCCGGTCTGTCATACGTCGGTGGCGTGGCGCCCGGCGAACTTCTCTCACGTGGGCATTACCGGCAACTGCCAGAGCTGCCATAACGGCACCACCGCTGAGGGCAAGGGCAACAACCATATCCTCACCACGCAGGACTGTGTGACCTGCCACGCGACAGTGGGCTGGCGCCCGGCGAACTTCTCCCACGTGGGCATTACTGGCAGTTGCCAGAGCTGCCACAACGGCACCCGGGCCGAGGGCAAGGGGAATAACCATATCCCGACCACGCAGGACTGCGCAGTCTGTCATACGTCGGTGGCGTGGCGCCCGGCGAACTTCTCTCACGTGGGCATTACCGGCAACTGCCAGAGCTGCCACAACGGCACCCCGCAGAGGGCAAGTCCTTCAACCATATCCTCACCACGCAGGACTGTGTGACCTGTCACGCGACAGTGGGCTGGCGCCCGGCGAACTTCTCCCACGTGGGCATTACCGGCAACTGCCAGAGCTGCCACAACGGCACCCGGGCCGAGGGCAAGGGCAACAACCATATCCCGACCACGCAGGACTGCGCGGTCTGTCATACGTCGGTGGCGTGGCGCCCGGCGAACTTCTCCCACACTGGTATCACCGGCAACTGCCAGAGCTGCCATAACGGCACCACCGCTGAGGGCAAGGGCAACAACCATATCCTCACCACGCAGGACTGTGTGGCCTGCCACGCGACAGTGGGCTGGCGCCCGGCGAACTTCTCCACGTGGGCATTACCGGCAACTGCCAGAGCTGCCACAACGGCACCCGGGCCGAGGGCAAGTCCAACAACCATATCCCGACCACGCAGGACTGCGCGGTCTGTCATACGTCGGTGGCGTGGCGCCCGGCGAACTTCTCTCACGTGGGCATTACCGGCAACTGCCAGAGCTGCCATAACGGCACCACCGCTGAGGGCAAGGGCAACAACCATATCCTCGACCACGCAGGACTGTGTGGCCTGCCACGCGACGGTGGCGTGGCGACCGGCGAACTTCTCCCACACTGGTATCACCGGCAACTGCCAGAGCTGCCATAACGGCACCACCGCTGAGGGCAAGGGCAACAACCATATCCCGACCACGCAGGACTGTGTGGCCTGCCACGCGACAGTTGGCTGGCGCCCGGCGAACTTCTCTCACGCCGGTATTACCGGCAACTGCCAGAGCTGCCACAACGGGACCACGGCGACAGGCAAAGGCAATGGACACTTCCTGACGGGACTCGATTGCTCCAGCTGCCACACGACTGCGGCCTGGTCACCGAATACCTTCCGCCATTCATCGCCCAACTACCCTGGACAACACTCGCGCAATCTGCAGTGCAATGACTGCCATACCAGTAATGCGCAAGCCATACCCTGGCGCTTTGCTGCTTACCAACCCGCTTGTGCAGGTTGCCATGCCAGAGATTATGAGTCTGGTCCCCACACCAAGTACAACAACCCCACGGTCAAGTACAACGTCTCCGAGCTGCGCGATTGCTCCGGCGCCTGTCATACCTATACGGACTCGACCCTGACCACGATAAGTAGGGTCCGTTCGGGTGAACACAGAGTGGGAGATAGAAGCTTTGACTGACTTTGCCTTTAGAAGTCGTCTAGTGGGCCTGCTGCTGTGCTGCTGGATGGCATGCGCATGGGGAATTCCGTTAGCGGCGGCAGCGGCGGAAGCGGAAGCAGAAGCAGGCGCGACGCCAGACAGTAAAGAGCAGGTTGACGCGCTGCTGAAGCAGGCCGCTGACCTTTATCGCAACAGGGATTACGCCGCCGCCGCAGTCATTTACCGACGCGTCAGCGAATCGGCAAATGCGGAACAGGCCGCCTGGGCACTGGAACTCTATGGTGTGTGCCTGGAGCAACAAGGAGACCAGAACGGGGCGCTCGCGCTCTATGAGGCCTGGCTACAACAGTACGCCGGCACCTCAGGAGAGGTAAGGGTGCAGCAACGTGCGGCCGCGCTGCTCACCGCTTCACAGGAGCCGCAGTCTGTGCGCAAACTAAGTTCCGCTAAGACAGAAGACCTGGTGTTCTACGGCAGCAGTTCACTGATGTATCGTGGCGTGCAAAGCAAAGTGGAGGACCAGGATGCGACGACACCGGTGTCCTCATTGTCGAGCGATCTCGATCTGCATGTGCGCGCCCACAGCGGTAATATTGTATGGCGCGGGCGACTGAGTGGCGGTTATCTGAGCGACCAGTCTGATCGCGGTGACTCCAACGGCAGGGCGAGTAACCTCTACATAAACATGCTGCACGAGCCCAGCGGCGCGGAGCTGACTCTGGGGCGGCAGCGTGCAACCGACAACGGCATCTATGGCTATTTTGACGGTGCTACCTTCGGTTATCCGCTGGGTGATATGGCGGCGCTCAAACTGCTGGCGGGGGGTGTCAATTATTATTCCGGCGATGCGCCGAGCAGTGACCACATGGCCTACGGAGTAGCCACTGAATTTCATTTTCCGCAGCCAGCTGTGCAATTGGGACTCTACGTTGTCGAGCAGACCTACGATGGCCTTACGGAACGTCGCGCCGTGGGCGGCGAATTTTCCTATTTCGATGAGCTGTACCAAGGTGTACTGATTGCCGATTACGATTTCGAGTTCGGGGAAATCAATAATGTGACGTTCAATGGCAGCAGGGCTGTGGGCGATTCCACCACGGTTTCGCTGTCGTTGGGCTATCAGCGCAGCCCGTTCCTGAGCACGACTAACGCACTGATCGGTGAGTATGACATGGATTTTAACCAGCTGGTGGAGCGGCTAGGTGATGGCCTGGATATTTACGACGCGGCGTTGGAGAGAACTGCACTGAGCGAATACGCCTCGCTGGTGGTCAACTACGAACTGACGGACAGTCTGCGTATGGTGGGCGAGGCATTCTATTACCAGATCAGCGAACTGCCGCAGTACGATCCAAATTACAGCACGCCGGATTCTGACGCCAACACTACCCTGGGTCTGCAATTTATCTGGAGCGATGTGTTATTCGGCAATGATATGCTCAGCACCGGATTGCGCTATACCGATGGTGACACGTCAGGTAGCGTCACTGTTTACGCTGATGAGAAATTACGCTTTGAGAATAATGTGGATGTCATCTTCCGGTTGTCCGGTTCGCAGCGTTGGTTGACCGATTACAGTCAGGATGCTTTCACCGTGCGTCCCGGTGTGCGCCTGGAGTGGTATATCAAGCCAGACCTCATGCTCGATTCAGAACTCGGTTATGAGTGGCTGTCGCAGGACTTTCAGTCCGATACCCTTGTAGCCCAGCAGGCCTACGTTGTACTGGCACTGCGCAAACGATTCTGAGTCTGACTGTGCGTGTCCAAGCGCGCCGCAGGTTTAAATTGTATTCTGTGGGAGTCTATTGAACACGAGACTTTGCGAATAATTCATTGCAGCACGGACACGTCCTTTCTGCGGCGCTGTCTCCTGCTCGCAATCCCCGAGCTGCGTCGATAGAATAATTGCACGACTGATCGAGGTTACATACCGGGACAGAATAAAAGTGAACCCACCCATCACGTCCAGAAGCGAAACATTCCAGTTTGGTGTAATCGGTGATTTGCATACCCATTGGGACAAAATCGATCTACACCAATTTGCAGCAACTGATTATGACCTGTTGTTTTTTACCGGTGACCTCGGAGGTGGCAGTAAGGATAGCAGTTTGAGGATGGCTCGCTTAATGGCGCAGTTAACGCGCCCGGCGCTGGTGATGCCCGGCAATAACGATACGTTTGATATGGCCGAGCTTGCGGCCGAACTAACCCATCAGCGTGGCCTCAATCAACTGCGTGAATTAAGCGGAAGCCAGATGCAGCGTCACGAGCCGATAAGATTGTGCGGCTATAGTGAGCATCGAATTCAGGTTGGAACCAGGATTATCAGTTTGATCGCCGCGCGCCCGCATAGCATGGGGGGTCCCAATTTGACGTTTCCCGATTTTATGGCGGCGACCTATGCAATCAACAGCCTGGAAGAGTCGTTGAGCCGTATGAAGGCTCTGGTGGAAGACGCAGCCGAGGAAATCATATTTTTATCGCACAACGGCCCCAGGGGCATGGGCGGTCAGGAACATGACATGTGGGGATGCGACTTCAAGGAAGGGGGTGGGGATTGGGGGGACCCGGACCTGGCCCAGGCTATATCGCATGCAAGAGCTATTGGTAAAAGTGTATTAGCCGTGGTGGCCGGACACATGCATTTGCTTACCAAGCAAGGCGTGGAGCGCCCATGGTTAAAAGATGCCAATGAAACTTTGCACATCAACGCAGCGCGAGTTCCGAGAATATTTTCGGACAAAGAGAATGTCTACAGACACCATGTGCGCTTGACGATCAGTGAAACTGATTTGGTTGCCCAGGAAGTATTAGTGCCCGAGTACGGTTAGTGCCTGAAGCCCTTAAAGGTCCTGCAATATCTCATGGCAGCGCTTTGTGGATATGCCGTACCACTCGGCAATGGATTTCATCAGTGACGCTTCAACCCGTTCCAGTTTGTTGTCTGCAATTGCCACAGCGGCGGCCAGGGAAAAGGCCGTTTCTCTATCGACCCGGTCAGCGCATAATTGAGCGCCTATGAATTGTAGTCTTCCCTCCACCCCATGCTGTTTGGTTTCCCTGGCGCAGCGTTTGAATACCTGGTTGAGAACATCATGGTTGAGAGCACCATCGGTCAGGATCTGCATCGCGCCGACAATAGCATCCAGTTCGACGCTGTCAGCATGTTCATCTATCAGCATCATCAGGTACATGGTTTCAGCGAAAGGTGCGAAGCGTTCCAGCACAGCTTGCTGATAGAGCGCCGGCAGGTCCTGGTTTGACGCCTCGGTATTGGCACTATTGCCACGCTGCACGAGTCCGTCGCGTAGTCGGCGAATGGTAGTGGTATTGATATTCATGTGTTTCACTACTCAGTGATGACCTACCCTGGAGCGAAGCGCCAGCGCGATTTTAAAATATTTCCCCCACACGCCGTGGTTACAGTGAGCGCAGGTAGAGTAGTAGCGCCTCCACATCCTCGTCACGCAGGTCACTCACCTGACCGTGGGCATCATCCTGATTGTGTGTAAGTATCACATCCTGCAACCCGGCCGCCCGGCCGTCATGCAAGTAGGGTGCGGTGGCGCGTACCGCAATAAGGCTGGGAGTATCTACCAGGGCCATCAGGCCATCCGGGTCTTCTGAATCCTGAACGACCTTGTGTTTTGCGCCATCGCTGAAGGCGGCGCCGGAATGGCAGGCGCTGCAGCGAGACTGGAAAAGTTCCCGGCCCTGTTCCAATCTGGACCTTTGCCAGATGGGCACTGGCGCTGTTGCCGGTGCCGGCGTTTCGTTCATGTAGGCGGCTATTGCAGCAGTGTCCACCAGTAACGCGTCTCCTTCCATGAGTCCGCGTATGGTTACCCTGGTTAAGGCTGCTGCGTCAGTAAAGTCGCCGGCCCAGTGAAACGGGCTGGACGATGTGCGGGCCGCCCAGGCCGGTGGCGTATTGCGGAACTTTCGGGGTATTTCGGTGGTGTGCAAAAACCAATCCAGCCCGTCACTGCCGGCTTTTGGATGGCAGGTGGCGCAGGTCACGATACCGCTGGGAGTGAGATGGATGTTGGTGGCGTCGAAGAACAGGGAGCGGCCTGCGCGGGCAGTGCTGGACAGCGCCAGGTCGCCGGTGTCGCGCACACGGCTCAGCTGTGGGCTGGCAAAGGCGTCACCGCTGGCCAGCATGTCCTCGGTCAACACCAATCTGGAGACGGAATAGTCGAAGGCGTTATCTATCCATGCGGTGCGCCCATCTGCAGCCAGAGCGATGCCGCGGGCTCCGGAGCCAACGGCAAAGTTCGCTATCAATTGCAGCTCGCCGCTCGCGGTGTCCTGGGGCCATTGTGCATTAGGGGTTGGCTGCGGACAGCGCAGCACGGCCACATTGCGCGTGTACTCGTGGACCACCCACAGCAGGCCTTCAGCCAGCGCCAGATCTGCAGGCCCGCTGAATACCTTGATGCCACCGTCGAAGCGCGCATAGCGATCGCCGCAGGCGGCAACCAGACGGGGCTCGATGCGCGGTTGCCCGTCGAAGATCGAGCCATAGCCTCCCTCGCTCGGCGCCCGACTGCGGTCCCCCTGGTTTTCTACCAACTGATAGGCAGCAACGACTTGTCCGGTCCGGGCGTCCGCTGACATGCTATTGAACTGACTGACGCTGTGACGTTCACCAGTTGTGATGCGGTACTGCGATTCCAGTGCAGGCGCAGGTAACGGGTGGGCTTCTCCCCAAAGGGGTAGTGCTGCAAACGCGTCCAAATCCACGGTGGTCACAGCACCTGCAGCCGCATGAGTGACTCGTAACTGATCTGCGACCAACGACAGCCCTGCAGGCTTTTGTGCGTGCAGCAGGCGAACGCTGGCGGGCGCACCCAGTTCAGCTTCTACCAGCAGGTCGTCGTTGATGCAGCTGACCCATGCCTTATCTGCTGCGATGGAGGTGACAACGCCATGGGGGTCGCCACAGGGCAGGGCAACAACTGGCCCCAATGACTCCTGGGCCAGGTCGAAACGCTGCACGCCATTTTGCAGGGCGATAACGAGATGTCCTGCCGCAGCGCTCATGGCGATGGGCCTTTGGTCCAATGCAAACCAGGCGAGCTGTTCGAGGCTGCTGCCGTCCAGCTTTACCAGCCGTGAATCATCCGGTGACAGTAACCACAACGCACTATTCTCACTGTCATACCACAGGGTACTGGAATGACTGGTGTAGGGAATGATCGGCTCTGGAATAGGCGCAGTTGTCGTAGTGCTGTCGGAACTGCCGCCACCGCCGCCACCGCAGGCGTTGAGCAAACCTGCGAGCAAGAGCGTAAAGGCCAGCCGAGCTGGTAAGCCGGAATTCCTAGAAATCATCAGGCAACAAAATTGCAAATTCGACCGTAACCGGCTGTAACGCACACTCCATCGCATAGGCGCCGATGGGGATCATTACCGGGTCGTTCACATCCGGGCCACCTTCGCCAAGAGCCGCATTGCCGTCAATATCCATGAAGCCAAGAATCTGATAATCACCGGCACTCAATTTGACGGGAACGCTGTAACTCTCGGGACTGCCATCCTCGCTGGTGACATCGACATCTTCAAAGCGGAATTGGTACACCGCTTCAGCGCCCTCCAAGGGGCCTGTAATGGTTACATCCTCGGCGTGATAAATACTACCTACCACGGTGCCGCGCAGCGGACCATCCAGATTTCCGGATCTGCGCACGGTACTGGAAGCATTAAAGCGCAGTTCAAAATTGCCTTCCAGTGCAGCTGTGCTGCCCAGGTCTTCACAGCTTGGGCGGGCAGCGTTCCAGTCCTCGGGGATTTCTACCTGACCCTGGTAGGCGACAAATTCCGTATCCTGCAGCTGGTTAATGGGTGTCTCTACTGCGTAGGCGATGCGAAATTCGCCATCACTGCCCTGCGCGAGCACTTCCACTACGCCACCGCCAGCAGGATCGTCATAGTAGAACGGGACTGACCAGGGCACCGATGATCCGGACTCGCGCTTCTCGGCATTGTTCATGTTATCCACCATGCGAAATACGGTCTCGCGAAATTGTTCACCGGCGATAACAGAGGCGGGAGCCCTGGCGATATCAAGTCGACGGCCGTCAACAGTAACCACTTCAAAACCGACATCGACAGTCAGGTCGTCCAGCATAGGGGTTACTGTCAGACGCAGCCAGCGGTGTGGCAGCAGCAGAAAGTCGTTGAAGTTCTGGTTGGCACCGGCGGACAGACCATAGGCACGCGTGGAGAAAAAGTCGAACTGGTCTCTGCTGAGGCTGAAATTCACCAGACCATAAATCGATTCAAAAGGCGCACCACTCAGGTACGGTTGGTTGATATTGCCGGCTATCAGCGACGTTCGCGGGGTATTCACATCTACTTTTAGTTGGATGCCGCTGTCCTGCGCGAAATCCACAATGACTGCCAGTTCGCCACCTTGTGCTGACCGCGAGCGGTACTCGAGGGTAAAAGGGCTCATACCTTCAGTGTTATTACGCAGCTCCTGCAGCGCGGCGGCGACCACGTCGACGAATATCGCGCCATAGACATAGGAGGCGGGCCCTCTGAACAGGGTGCGTTGCGCCGGCGCAACCCCATCGTTGCTCACTGCCATATCGACCTGGAGAATCAGTTGCTCGCTGGTGCGCGAATCGTTGGTGCTGCTGAGCTTGACGCCCGGCTGCAATTCGAAATTCATAAGATGTGCACCGCTGGCGGCATCATGGCCGAGCAGCTGTGAGAGCACAGACAAAACCTGCTCTTCCTCCATTGGGGTTCCAACCGCGACGCCAACATACTCACTGGCACTGGAAGCCGGCCGCAGCTGGGGTAAGGCATCCACCGGCGGTTGCGGTTGCTCATTGGCATTGACCTCGGTAACCAGGTTGAGAGAGCTATCGCCTGAACCAGAGCAACCGGACAATGCCGTCAGTAGAACGAAAAACAAGGTGGCGCAAAACAGGTGTTGCCGCTTCCCGTTAGTCAGGGCAAGCTGTGTGTAATTGATGAATTGCATTTCGCGAGTGCCTCGAAGTTTTTTATAATTTTTTATCTAATAGCGATAACAAGCGTTTAAGCTATGCAATCATAACTCCCTTTTTTGTGCAAACAAATAAGTACAGCCCGGAAGCGATGGAGGTAAGAAAATGAAGCTGCAACACAACATCAAACCGGGGCCACGTGCCTATCTCAAGGACAGGCATGAACAGCTTGAGCTGCTCACATGGAACCGCATCATCGCAAAGCGTATTACGCCGTGTATAGGTGCCGAGATCAGCGGCGTCGATTTGCGCGAGCCACTTGATGCAGAAACCTTCGATGAAATCCATGCGGCGCTTTTGGCCTACCGCGTAATTTTCTTTCGCAACCAGAATATATCCTCGGCTCAACATATCGCCTTTGCCAGACGCTTTGGCGAGCTCGAAGAGCATCCCTTCATTCCCTCGGACGCGCCGGATGCCGAAGTTGTCCGCTTCGATAAGAGTGACAAGATTCCCGGTGTAGAAAACGTCTGGCACAGCGATGTCAGCTGGCGTGAGATTCCCTCTTTGGGGTCAGTGTTGCGGGCACATGTAGTACCAGAGATAGGCGGCGACACGCTTTTTGCTGACATGGTAGCCGCCTACGAATGCCTGGACGATGATACGAAGCAGTTGATTGAGGGCAAGCGTGCCGTCAACGACTTCACGCAGGCCTTCGGGATGCTGCTCGGCCCCGAGGAACTTGGCGAACAGCAGAAAAAGTTCCCTGCCGTTGAACACCCGATAGTGCGTACAAGCCGTGCTACAGGAGAGCGCTCCCTTTATGCGAATGGCGCCTTTACCAGTCACATCGTCGGCATGGATCGCGCAGAAAGTGATGAACTTCTGGGTCGACTCTTCCTCGAAGCGCGCGTGCCCGAATACCAGTGCCGGTTCCAATGGCAGAAGGACAGCATTGCCTTCTGGGATAATCGTGTTGTTCAACATTACGCGGCGAACGACTACTGGCCGCAACGCCGCCAGATGGATCGTGTAACGATCATTGGAGATCGTCCAATCTAGCTGCGCGCGTATCGCTCTCGGTACTCTACGCAGGCAGCTTGTCACTGTAATAGTTACCAACCATATCCTGCGTTTCACGCCATAACCTGTCGGCCAGCACCTGATCAAACATGTAGTTGGGAATGTTGATTTTTACCGGATTACAATCCTCGAAGTAGGCGCCACTGACACCCTCCAGCAGTGGATTGGTTGCTACATACACCTGGGTGGCAGCGCCTTCGGCAAGGTCTTTTTGAATGAATGTCGCAGCATTGTTGTAGAGAAACCCGATGATGCCGGTGGCATTGCGGCCGATATTGGATTTAACGAAGCCGGGATGTACCACATTGGATGTGGTCTGTGCCGGGTCCAGCATGCTGGAGAGTTTTAGCGAAAACAGCGCATTGGCCAACTTGGATCGACCGTAGGCCAGATTGGCCTCGTACTCTGCCTCGCCGCGCAGGTTGCCAAAGTCTATCCCGCCCGCCGGTACACTGCGATATCCCATCTGGCTGCCGACATGAACAATGCGGCCGTGATCTGCTGCCTGCACCAGCGGAAGAAGATTCATGGTGAGTACGACATGCCCCAGGTAGTTCACCACGAAAATCTTCTCGATACCATCGATTAACTCGAAGTCGGTGAAGATACCGATACCGGCGTTCAGGATGAGTATATCCAATGCCTCGCTCTGCTCCGCAAGCGCTCGAGCGCAGGCGATGCAGGAGTCAAAATCCGCCAACTCCAGTGCCAGCGGCGTGGTCATCCCTTCTACACTTGCACAGGCCTGCTGGGCTTTTTCGAGGGTACGGCCGGTGCCGAAAACATGGGCGCCGCGCTGCGCGAGGACGCGCATGGTCTCGTACCCGATACCGGAATTGCAGCCGGTGACGAGGGCGGTCTTGCCTGTAAGGTCAATGCCCCTGGTGACTTCTTCGGCAGTGGAACTGGCGTTGTAGGGGCCAACCGGCAGGCTGGTATCTATTACTACAGAATCCTCGCCACTGCAGCCAGTGAGCGATACTGCCGCTAGTGTCGCGGTGGAGGCGTGGATAAACTGTCTGCGGTTAAGCACCATGGTCTACCTCTCTCTTTTCAGTTATGTCTTTGCGGTCCATATCACCCGAGGATAAACCCCAACAGCCGGCCTCTCGCGGCAGTCAGCCACTAGTTTGTGGGTTCGATGCAAGTGCCTGGTGTTGCCATGTCACTGTCAAGTAGCGATTGTCCCTCTGTCTCTGGCAAGATTCTGGTTTCATTGTTGCCAGAACACACTACGAGATTGCCCGGCTGCGCAATGTCGGTGTAAATCTGTTCGAGATGGTTGTACTGCACCCAGTGACCCTCTTCCGGATAGAGCCTCACTTTTATGCTATACGCGTTCGCCAGACTAGCGATCCACGCATCCACATTATTCTGCGAGGCGCTGGTGTCTGCTTCGCCATAGTAAACGAACAGCGGTGCCGTTACATTGGCTAAATCTGGTAGGGATACAGTGCAATAGCGGTTTATCTCCGCCGCAAATGCGCTAAGGGCCTCGTCGGAAGAATGGGAAAAAAATGTGTACTCCCAATCGACAGCGGCGGCGGCCT
The DNA here is from genome assembly GCA_041396025.1 of Halioglobus sp. Classification (GTDB taxonomy): domain Bacteria; phylum Pseudomonadota; class Gammaproteobacteria; order Pseudomonadales; family Halieaceae; genus Marimicrobium. The sequence goes on from JAWKZL010000002.1 coordinate 364,549, forward strand.
CGAAATTTTTTACAGCCAGCATCGGGTTGTTTTCCTCAAACCCCCACCACTGTTGCGAAGAGCTCAGAGCGTAGGTTGCGACCAGCCCGCGGATGGTGTCAATCGGATCGCCAGAGTTAGTTGCAATCGTGCAGAGTGTTCCCAGCGTTCCGGACAGAGTGCTGTTGCCGTCAATAACATTATTGCCCGTTATGGTTGCCGCCAGATGTAGTGAGAGTATTCGGTCGCCCAGTGATTCTGCGAGGAATGCTGTGTACGGACCGCCACCGGAAATGGCGAAAACGTGAAACTCCTGGATGCCGAGCGCTTCCAGAACGCGCTCTACATCATCAACATAATCGCGGTATCCCCAGGTTTCCTGATAGTTGCTCTGGCCGAAACCGTTCCTTTGTACCGAAATAATACGGATGCCGAGCTGATCCCTCAGGGCGTTCAGGTGGCTTGTCAGTAGTGCTGCAGTAACGCTCGTTCCTGTGCCGGTAACCAGTAGCACCGGGATGCCATTCGGGTCTCCTTCATCGATATAGTACCTTTTGCCCGCGTCACCGGAGTCTAACGCATGGACTTCAATAGAGGTTTCAGCAGGTGAGTAGAATTGTTGATAGACCGTACTCTCCTGCGGCGGGTTATCGTTACCGTCGGAACAGGCGGTAGTAATGAAGGCCAGTATGACCAGCAAAATGTTTTGTATCGATAGTCTGGTTGTCATGAATGTACAGTCGTATTGTTGGGTACTGACAAGTTAACGTATTTTCGCTCACAAAGTGGAAATCACAATTCAAAATTCCTGCCAAGTAAGGCCGGAAGCGGGGCCTGATGAGGTATTTCTGGTCAGTCTGGCTTCATTTGTGTAATGCCAGCCCATGACCTCGAGTTAACTTGTTATTACCCAAAGCCAGACCCCGAAACGACGAATGCATACCGCGATGAATTCAAGGCGACTGCCATCCGGCTCAGCGAGCTGGAGGGGAGAAGATCGGAGGCGTTATCTTTATTTACTGTGTTGGCGCCGAATATTCGAGTGCTTATTCTGCCTGGTACGCATACAGCATTGTCGTCCACGCACTGATGCCTGCTTCAGACAGATGCACCCCATCAGGTGCTAACCATGAATCAACCAAGCTGATGGCATTGGATTCAGCATATTCATCGAGACTTAGTAGCGTCAAGTTTGGCCACTCTCCAGATTCACTGGCAGTTTTAAGTGCTTCCAGCGTTGCATCATAGGTCTCAGAATCTCTTATGTTTCGTACATTTGAGTGAGGCACAATCCAACAAACTCTGGTGTTGGGGCTTATGGCATTCAGTATTTCAGCAATGCCTTGTGAAGGATCTTTAGTTTTATCGTAAACATTACTGCCTAAAGATATGAACACTTCATCCAGCTCGACTCTGGACTGTACGTTAGCAAGCCTTGCAGCGAAATAGTCTGAATGTTCGATGGCAGTGCCACCCAACACCTCAAACATGGTGAGTGCCGATCTACTATTTGCTGTATTGATTGATGCAATTCTACCGGCAGCACTCACCATCAGTGAGTCACCAAGATATAGCACGTTCGCGTCTATCTCCGGGTCACATGCCGATAAGCTTACAGCCAGTATTATGGCGACTATTTTTCTAAGCATCGTGGCATTCCTTTGCCTAAACCGTGATCTAGTTACGTCAGTGTTCCTACTTTTGTGGTTGAGTGCGATCAACTCACGCTCTATACCAAAAGTTCAGAAACCTGAGATCGAAGCACAACCTCAATTGGTGCTCGAACATCATCGGCACTTCCGCACTTCGCGAACAGTTGGTGGTGAATCCCTCTTACTGCGCCTATTATTCGGACAGGCTCCTGTACTTCAGCGACTTGCACGGCGCCAGAATTTACAGGCCAATAATCAATGCCGGACTGCAGCTCGCCAGAGCCGCAACAAGTACCGACGGCTTTGAGCGCACGTTTGCCGTCAACCATCTGGCGCACTGTCTACTGTCGCGGCAGTTGGAGGTGTGCTTGCATCCGAGTAGTCGGGGGATATTGACTGGCAGCGGGACGCATCACCCGGCGGAAAAAACGCCTGTTACCCCTTCGATTCACGCAAACGCAGAGTACCTTGCCTATCCGGAACGCGCGATCCGCAGCGAGAGACTCGCCCCAGACAGGCGGGTTTTCGCGCATATTCCACATCCAAGCTGTGCAATATAATGACTGCGCGTGAGGCCGCAAAACGTTATCCCGGTATCAACGTAATGTCTTTCGATGTCACACGGTGATTATTGGGCAGTGCGCGGCGCCGAGTGAGTGCGAACGAATCCGTCTACCCTCGCCCGGGGCGATGACGCCTGCGTAGCACTGTGGGAAGCCAGTGCAAGGCTGGTGGGTCTGCGGCTGTCTACTCGCAACAAGCTGCTAGGAAAATAGTCGAGAGTTCGGCTGCACGAACACAGGATTTGAGACAGCCTCGGTCCAAAGTTCCAGAACTGTGTTATTTGCCCACACGCGGGCATCCGAATTCCAGAAGAAAGGATTGGAGGACCATAATCTATCGCTGCGCCAATCATTTGCTATGTAGGCGAGACCGCCGATGACATCAATGTTTGAACTGACGAAATCGAACATTGGTTGCCACCATCGCTGCCATAATTCCCTGGCGTCGAGAACCTGTCCCTCTCGAGTGAACAGTGGATAGAAGGCGCTCTCGCTAACATTGAATTCTACAGGTGACACCTCGGCGAGCAGGACTGGTTTGTTGCGGGCGCGCGCCGCATCGAGCATCACCGTATCGGGCACGCCGGGAAACCACATCGAGAAACCGAACCAGTCAACGTAATCATCTCCCGGGTACCAGACATCGAAATCCCAGGGCGTGGATGGACCCGCGGGATCGAAGGACAGATTGGCCGATGCCCAGACAAACGCGACGCCGGAAACGTTACGCGCGCGCATACGATCAACTATATAGCGGTAAACGGGCGCGTAGCGTTCGGGTGAGAACAGCGCCAAAACTGGCCGGTTGAATTCATAGCCGAGTCGAAAAAGTATTGGACGACGCTGGGCCGAGCACCAGTCCGCAAGCCAGTCGATGAATGCATCCTGCCTGCCGTTTAGAATGTCCTCCTCCTTCTCGATCATCGTGGCGTCATCTACGCCCTCACCGACCCAATTGGCAGAAAGGTGCACAATGGTGTTGTCGAGAGCAGGGAGAGCTATGTAGTCCTCCACGGATTTATCCATTTTGAATCCGTCTGTCTGACCCGGCTTACCAAATGCGATGTACATCGTAATACCGCTCGGCGTCACTGGCACGTTATCCAGGTATCCATCTGCAGGTCCATTGGGGCCCAGACCGCCGATCTGCACCGAGTCCTGGCCGGCAATGAGGTAAGCCTGGCCCGCTGGCGGACGAAACGGATGGGAGATCGTCGGGGCGGCAGTTGCTCCTGAATCTGATGAATCACTGCAGCCTACTGCGCCGAGCATTGCACCGCCGATCCCGAGCGCGGCGGTTTCCAGAAAAGTTCGACGGTTGAGTTCCATATCTTTCAACAACCTGGCGGCAGTCTTTCCTTATTGTACTGACAAGTCGACTCCACAAGAACAGGGGAGTCTAACCTACTGTAAGCATGCAACCGGGCAACGACTGCGCTCAGCCGGAAGTGCCAAACTGTGACCGGCGAGCGTCGATCTGGTGACAGACTGCGCATGTGCTGCGACGCCAGAAGTTTTCCGAGGACTCATAATGCATCTGCGCTGCTTTCTCAAGACTGTCGCGCTGGATATTGGCGATGGTTTGATGACGAGCACACCGGCGGCGAGCAATCCACTCGGCGTCGATGACTGCAGTTCTCCAGTTGTCGCCGGAGACTGGGTTGCACTGCGGCAATTAGACATTTTGCGCTAGGACCAGATTCAGTTGGCATTGTATATCCTGGCGTCCCATCCGGCGCCGGTACGCGAAGCCATCGGCCGCTACCGGGAGTAGCTGGATTAAGACCCGGTAACCACCGTGCATGAATCTTTCTACCGTGTCGAACCCGCCATTCGCGCAGCGGCTGCACGCTATCTGGGAGGGCACGCAGACCGATCGCGCTGACCGACAGCACTACCATGGGCCTCGCCATCGTTTACAGCGGCATGACTCTGCAACCTGGCGAAGAAATCCTGCACACCTCGCACGACCACTATGCTGGGCGAGAAGATAGACTTACATTGTTGTGGTTGCAGGCTCAGTATGAAGTACGCGCAATCGGTATGCAGTTGTTGAGTAGATGACGACGGCAAGCGCAGATAAGAACCCAAGAGGGGTCTACCTTGAAAAATTATTGCCTTCATAATTGCAACAACGCTGATGCTTTCTGGAGCGCTGTCTTCGGTTCCCGCGGAGGCTATCATGACTATAACGGGGTTTGCTGGTCTGGTGGCGCTATGTCCGGGCGGCCATACTTAAGGCAGCGGCGCGGATTCCTGCGTGTCCACCCGCCTTGGGCTGCGTGGATTTATACCGGGGTCTGGAGCAACACAAATTACGTCCAATAAAAAAGGGCTGCATCGCTGCAGCCCTCTCTTTTCTACAAAAATATGGCTCCGCCTGCTGGGCTCGAACCAGCGACCCAATGATTAACAGTCATTTGCTCTACCAACTGAGCTAAGGCGGAATGGCACTAGCCGGAGGTCGCGTATATTAATGATGGACAGGCCCTCGGTCAACCGATAAATGTGTTTGCTTGGGCGCCACTGTCTGTGGGCTGCATTCCGGCGGTAAGTAGATGATAATGAACGGCTATTCTCACCTCATCCAGTGAGGAAAACCGTGTCAAAACGCTTCAAAGTAGAATCTTCTTTTCAACCGGCCGGAGACCAGCCGCGCGCCATAGCGCAGTTGGTCGAAGGTGCCCGTGCAGGACTTGCTGCCCAGACACTATTGGGCGTTACCGGTTCCGGAAAAACCTTCACGATGGCACACGTCGTGGAGCAGCTACAGCGACCGACGATAGTCATGGCGCATAACAAGACGCTCGCGGCGCAGCTGTATGGCGAGTTCAAGGAATTCTTTCCCAACAACGCTATCGAGTATTTCGTTTCCTATTACGACTATTATCAGCCCGAAGCCTATGTTCCATCGTCGGATACGTTTATTGAAAAGGACGCCTCTGTAAACGAGCACATAGAGCAGATGCGCTTATCCGCTACAAAGGCCCTGATGGAGCGCAGTGACTGTCTGGTGGTCGCGACTGTTTCGGCTATTTACGGATTGGGTGATCCCAAGTCCTATTTCAAGATGCTGATGCACTTATCTCGGGGCGAGATAGTCGATCAACGCGAGGTTTTGCGACATCTGTCGGAGTTGCAGTACACGCGCAATGATGTTGATTTTAGACGCGGTACCTATCGGGTACGTGGTGATGTAATCGACATTTACCCGGCGGACTCCGAGCGTGACGCCGTGCGCATTGAGCTCTATGACAATGAAGTGGAAAACATCAGCTGGTTTGATCCGCTGACGGGTGCCTTGCAGGCCAGAGTGCCGCGCGTTTCAATTTTTCCCAAGAGCCACTATGTGACACCCAGGGAAGTGATGCTGGATGCGGTGGTTCATATCGAGGAAGAGCTGGGAACACGGCTCAAACAACTCAGGGAGAACGACAAGCTGGTCGAAGCGCAGCGATTGGAGCAGCGGACCCGATACGATATGGAGATGATACGGGAGCTGGGGTATTGCACAGGAATTGAGAACTACTCTCGCTATCTGTCTGGACGTGCACCGGGTGAGCCGCCTCCCACCCTGTTTGAGTATCTGCCTGAGAATGCGTTGGTGATAGTGGACGAGTCTCACGCGAGCATTCCGCAAATTGGAGCGATGTATAAGGGTGACCGATCGCGCAAGGAAACGCTGGTCGAATACGGATTTCGATTGCCTTCCGCGCTGGATAACCGGCCACTGCGGTTTGAGGAGTGGGAGCAATTGGTGCCACAGTTAGTCTTTGTATCGGCGACTCCCGGCCCTTACGAGGCGGCAAAGTCCGGGCGCACCGTCGAGCAGTTGGTGCGCCCGACAGGGCTGGTGGATCCGGCCGTGGAAGTGCGGCCGGCTACCACCCAGATTGACGATTTGTTGGGCGAAATACGCGCCGTAGTCGGGCGCGGCGAGCGAGTGTTGGTAACGACCCTCACCAAGCGCATGGCGGAGGATCTGACAGAATATCTCGGGGAACACGACGTGCGAGTGCGCTACCTGCACTCGGATATTGAAACGGTTGAGAGAGTAGAAATCATTCGTGATCTGCGTCTTGGTGTCTTTGATGTTCTGGTTGGAATTAACCTGCTGCGCGAAGGATTGGATATGCCGGAAGTCTCGCTTGTCGCAATTCTTGATGCCGATAAAGAGGGCTTTTTACGTTCAGAGCGCTCACTTATCCAAACCATGGGGCGCGCTGCCCGGCACCTCAACGGCAGGGCGATTCTCTATGCTGACGTAATCACGGGTTCTATGGAGAGAGCTATGGCGGAGACCGACCGTCGACGGGAGAGGCAAATCGCCCACAACGAGGAGTACAACATTACTCCTATCGGCGTGGAGAAGTCGGTGCAGGATATTATGGAGGGAGCGCGGAGGATGCCGACGCGGGGGAAAGGCAAATCACGGAAAGCGGCGGATTCGCAGATGGCCTATACGGCCGATTTAGCCAAACTCACGCCCGCAGCGTTGTCCCGTAAACTCAAGCAGTTGGAAAATCAGATGCATGAGCACGCGAAGAACCTGGAGTTTGAGCAGGCAGCCGCACTCCGGGATCAACTGGCGGAGATCCGGCAACTGGCTTTTGTCACTTAACAACTTGGTGGTAATGGTGAACTTACAGGACCTATCTGTAATTGCAGTGCGCGCGTTGACAAGCCTGGTAGCCTGACTCAGAATGACATCGCAAAACCTGCTTGATGGACCACAAGAATAATACTACGGGGCGGGTTATCACTTCGATTGGATGTGTCTTCAGCGCGTCTCGGTTATTGGAAAATGGGCAAGAAAGATCGTATTTTACGTGCTGACGAAATCGGGGCAGGTGCGTCACATTTTGCTTCATTCAGGCTCGTTCTCTCAAGTCCGAACTATTTTACAGGCTGGCTGACCAAGTATTTTTACAGGTGGAAATCGAAGTCAATGAGAAGGCCGCCCACCAAAAAATGGTGGCTTCGAGTACATGGCAGCCTTTGGCAGGAATGGGCGCTCATTCTGCCCGGCGGAGCGGTGGTGGTGTATGACGAACACGGACAGACAGTGCGCCGGTCCAGCTACGGTAATCGCTGGCGCGCGAGCTCTGCGCTGCGACTGAAAGGCTATCGGCGTATCAAGGGTAAAGAGTTGGCAAATGTCAGCCCTCCCGAGGTCTATTAAGGTTTTTCCGACGTTCAATCTGCTCCGGATGCTTTAACTCTGGCTTTGCTTCCTATTGTAATTTTGTCGTGAGCTGTAAGCATAATGCTGCCCTAGCAATCTGAGCTCCAATCGTGCAAACTCTCGCCCCCTGATAGAGGGTCAACACTCAGTAAAATTGTCCTTGCTGAGGTGATATGCCTACTCAGTAAGAGCAATCTCTTGATTAAAAGCACGTGGCCTTTGGTAGGGGTCACCACTGATAGAAGGAAAGATCATGCCTGTTATTACATTGCCCGATGGCAGCCAGCGTTCATTTAACCAGCCCGTAACCGTGTATGAAATTGCCGCCGATATTGGCCCCGGTCTGGCAAAGGCCGCGCTTGGCGGTGTGGTGAATGGCCGGGAAGTGGATACCTCATTTGCAATCGAACAGGATGCCACACTGGCAATTATTACTGACCAGGACGATGCCGGTTTGGAGATCATCCGACATTCGACTGCGCATTTGCTTGCGATGGCAACCCAGGAGTTATTTCCTGGGGTCCAGGTCACCATTGGACCCGTCATCGAAGACGGGTTCTATTACGACTTTGCGACAGGTCACAATTTTACACCTCAGGATCTGGAAAAGATCGAGCAGCGGATGGAGGAACTGGCGAAGTCGGATTTGCCGGTAGAGCGGTTAGTTATGAGCCGTGAGAAAGCCATCGAGCACTTCCGTAACCTGGGTGAGAATTATAAAGTCCAGATCATCGAAGCTCTCCCCGAAGGTGAAGAAATCTCCTTGTACAGGCAGGGTGCCTGGGGTGATTTGTGCCGCGGTCCCCATGTGCCCAGCACGGGAAAACTTGGCGCATTTAAGCTAACGAAAGTGGCAGGTGCTTACTGGCGTGGAGATTCCAGCAATGAAATGTTGCAGCGAATCTACGGTACTGCCTGGGCATCGCGGAAACAGCTAAAGCAATACCTGACACGTATAGAAGAGGCTGAAAAACGTGATCATCGTAAGATCGCCAAGAAGCTTGGACTTTTCCATACGCAGGAGGAGGCGCCTGGTATGGTGTTCTGGCATCCGGCGGGATGGAGTATCTACCAGACCATTGAGCAGTACATGCGCAAGGCACAGGGCGAGAACGGATACCTTGAGATTAAGACACCGCAGTTAGTCGACCTCTCACTGTGGAAAAGATCAGGTCACGCGGATAAGTTCGGCGATGACATGTTCATGCTGCAGTCAGAGGATCGCGAGTTTGCGGTGAAGCCGATGAACTGTCCCTGTCATGTTCAGGTTTTCAATCAGGGATTGAAGTCCTACCGTGACCTTCCGTTGCGTTTGGCTGAATTTGGCTCCTGCCATCGCAATGAACCTTCGGGCTCACTGCATGGCATAATGCGCGTGCGGGGATTTGTGCAGGACGATGCCCATATTTTCTGTACCGAAGCCCAGATTCAGCCCGAGGTCTCTGCATTCATTGATTTTCTGCATGCGGTTTATGCGGATTTTGGCTTTAGCGAAGTCATCTATCGCCTTTCGACACGACCCGAGCAGCGCGTGGGTACTGACGCGGACTGGGACCGGGCTGAGAAAGCCCTTGCCGATGCTTTGGACAACCAGAATCTGCCTTGGAAAGAGCTGCCCGGAGAGGGTGCTTTTTATGGCCCCAAGATAGAATTTTCGCTTAAGGATTGCATCGGACGAATCTGGCAATTGGGTACTATTCAGGTCGATTTCTCCATGCCCGGTCGGCTGGACGCCCAATATGTGGCGGAGGATGGGAGCCGCCAGGTCCCCGTTATGTTGCATCGAGCTGTGCTGGGTTCCTTTGAGCGGTTTATCGGAATTCTTATAGAGCATTACGAGGGTGTGTTCCCTGCCTGGTTATCGCCAACTCAGGCGGTGGTGCTGAATATTACCGACAAGCAGTCTGAATATGCCCAATTAGTGGAAGAATCCTTGCAAAACAACGGCTTTCGGGTCATTTCGGACTTGAGAAATGAAAAAATCGGCTTTAAAATCCGCGAGCACACGATTCAGAAGGTCCCTTACCTGTTAGTCGTGGGGGACAAAGAAGTGGAATCACAGACAGTGGCCGTGCGTGCCCGTCATGGTGAGGATCTGGGATCGATGGATCTCAACGCGTTTATAGCGCGCCTTACAGATGATGTAGCATGTCGCGGCCGTATTGTATTGGAGAATTAGTATTAAGAAAGATAGCGGCAAGGGAGCCAGTAAAAAGGCGATTATCAACGACCAGATCACGGCGGACCCCGTTCGCTTGGTTGGAGCTGAAGGCGAGCAAATAGGAATAGTTTCCCTCAAAGAGGCGCTCGCAACAGCTGAGGCTGCGACCATGGATTTGGTGCTGATTGCAGATTCCGACCCCGTAGTGTGTAAGTTAATGGACTACGGCAAATATGTCTTCGAAATCAAGAAGCAGAAAGCAGCACAGAAAAAGAAGCAGAAGCGTACACAGATTAAAGAAATGAAGTTTCGTCCAGGGACGGAGGAAGGAGACTATCAGGTAAAACTACGCAACCTGACGCGTTTCCTTGAAAATGGCGATAAAGCCAAAGTTACGCTGCGATATCGCGGACGTGAAATGGCTCACCAGGAAATTGGCATGGAGCTACTCAAACGAGTAGAAGCTGATCTGGCCGAGTTGGGTGCTGTCGAACAATTTCCAAAAATGGAAGGTCGACAACTCACTATGGTTATCGCCCCCAAGAAGAAGAACTAGCGGCCTGTGAATGCCCTAGTATCTTTATTTATCAACTTTCAAATGCGGAGTATTTGATTATGCCAAAAGCAAAAATTCACAGTGGGGCTGCCAAGCGGTTTAAGAAAACTGCCGGCGGATACAAGCGCAAGAGCGCCAACAAAAGTCATATCCTGACCAAGATGACCACCAAGCGTAAGCGTCAGTTGCGTGGAACTTCAATGATCCACGACAGCGATAAAGTGCTTATTGACCGTATGTTTCGGGCGCGCTAACCGGGTATTCATTAGAAATTAGGAGAAGACTATGCCTCACGTAAAACGTGGTGTGGTGGCGCATCGCCGTCACAAAAAAATATTAAAGCAGGCTAAAGGTTACTACGGTGCTCGCAGTCGAATATTTCGAGTTGCCAAGCAAGCGGTTACCAAGGCCGGCCAGTATGCTTACCGTGATCGTCGTCAGCGCAAGCGTCAGTTTCGTGCACTGTGGATTACGCGTATCAATGCGCAGTCTCGTGCCAATGGACTGAGTTACAGCCGCCTGATCAATGGATTGAAGAAAGCGCAGATTGGGCTTGATCGTCGTGTATTGGCGGATTTGGCAGTACACGACAAGCCAGGATTTGCAGCGATCGTGGAGCAAGCGAAGGCCGCATTGGCCTAAGCCCACCCCTGCCGCGTTGGCAACACAGCCCTGCGGCTCGCTGGCTACTAGTAAAAACATCAAGGGAAAGGGCGCTGCTCTTTCCCTTTTTGTGTTTTTGGTGGGTTGGATTTTCTTGCCGCTGTCAGTGCGCTGCTGCTGATACAGCAGAGCAGCGGATAGGGGCGGGCCATGCCTGTACTTGAAACAGATCAGAGATAGATACAATGGAAAACCTCGAACCACTCACACAGGAGGCGAAGGCTGCGATAGCAGCGGCGAATGACGCAGCTGTATTAGAGCAGTTGCGCGTTGACTATCTCGGGAAAAAAGGCCATATCACCGGACTACTCAAATCCCTCGCCGGATTGTCAGCAGAAGATAGACCCAAGGCGGGTGCGTTAATTAATGTGGTCAAGCAAGAACTGCAGGATCTAATTGGCGAGCGTAAGAAAGCGCTTGAGGCCGTTGCAGTTCGTGCGAAACTGGATCAGGAAACACTGGATGTGTCGTTGCCCGGGCGCGGCCAAAGTACCGGTGGGATACATCCGGTTACGCGCACCATCGAACGTATGGAAGATTTCTTTTCTGGCATAGGATTTGATGTTGTAGAAGGGCCGGAGATTGAGGACGACTACCACAATTTTGAAGCGCTCAATATTCCGGCACACCATCCCGCGAGAGCGATGCACGACACGTTTTATGTGAACGATCACACGGTGCTGCGCACCCATACTTCACCCGTGCAAGTGCGCGTGATGGAAAGTCAGGAGCCACCACTGCGGATTATTTGCCCAGGCAGAGTTTATAGGTGTGATTCTGATTTGACGCACAGCCCGATGTTTCATCAGGTAGAGGGTCTACTGATTGATGAGCATTCCAGTTTTGCTGACCTCAAAGGACTTATCGAAGACTTTCTCCGGGTTTTCTTCGAGCGTGAACTGGCCGTGCGCTTCCGACCATCCTACTTTCCCTTTACCGAACCGTCGGCAGAGGTGGATATCCAGTGCGTTAATTGTGGTGGTCAAGGCTGTCGAGTTTGCAGTTCGACGGGTTGGATAGAGGTAATGGGGTGCGGCATGGTGCACCCGAGAGTCTTTGAGTTTTCTGGAATTGATACTGAACGATATTCTGGTTTTGCCTTCGGCATGGGAGTCGAGCGCTTGGCGATGTTGCGCTACGGTGTGAACGACCTGAGACTGTTTTATGACAACGATCTGCGGTTTCTGGGTCAGTTCTAAAGGGAGAGATTGAGTGAAGATCAGTGAACAGTGGCTGCGTGAATGGGTCTCCCCCGCATTAAGCACTGAAGAGTTAGCGCATCAGGTCACTATGGCAGGACTAGAGGTAGACGCGATTGATGACGTTTCCGCGGTCTTTACCGGGGTAGTGGTGGCTGAAATCGTTGGCACGCGGCCCCATCCTGACGCCGATAAGCTGCGTATCTGCCAGGTTAACATTGGCACCGAAAGCCTACAGGTGGTGTGTGGTGCGCCCAACGCTCGCGTTGGATTAAGGGCGCCGCTGGCATGTATTAATGCCGAACTGCCCGGTGGTATCAAGATCAAGCGATCCAAACTGCGCGGCGTGGAATCGCAGGGAATGCTGTGTGCGGCGCAGGAACTCGGGCTTTCGACGGCCGCTGATGGCTTGATGGAGCTGCCGACAGATGCTCCATTGGGTTCCGATCTTCGTCAATATCTGAACCTTAATGACAAAATCATCGAACTCAGCATCACGCCCAATCGCGCAGACTGTTTGGGGATGGCGGGAGTCGCACGTGAAGTGGGGCTGCTGAATAATCTTCCAGTAAAAGAGCCGGACTATGCCAGTGTCGATGAGTCCATCGCAGACACCGTTACAATAGATCTCGCGGCGAATGAATATTGCCCTCGCTATGTCGGGCGAGTTATCAGGGGCGTGGATGTGTCTCGCCCAAGCCCGTTGTGGGTGCAGGAGAGACTGCGGCGTTGTGGCATTCGATCCATCGACGCTGTTGTAGATGTAACGAACTATATACTTTTGGAACTCGGCCAACCTATGCACGCATTCGACCTGGACAAAGTGCAAGGTGGAATTGTAGTGCGTACGGCTCATGAGGACGAAACGATTGAATTGCTCGATGGGCAAACTGTAACCTTGCGTTCGGACACCCTTGTTATTGCCGACCACAAGCGGCCATTGGCTCTAGCCGGAATAATGGGAGGGAAATCTTCCGCAGTCTCAGGTGCATCAAAGGATATCTTACTCGAGGCAGCATTCTTTACTCCTAATTTACTTGCCGGGAAAGCGCGTTCCTACGGTCTACACACTGACTCGTCCTATCGCTTTGAGCGGGGAGTGGATTTTCAACTGCAGATTAAAGCCATGGAACGAGCTACCAGGATGTTGCTCGATACCGTGGGTGGTAGCGCGGGTCCGATTCAGGAAGTCGTCTCACAGCAGTATTTGCCTGAACGCCCGGACGTGATCCTTCGTTCCGCGCGAATTGAGAAAGTATTGGGTTTCAGTCTGCCTACCGATGAGGTTGAGCGAATATTGCTCGGTCTGGGATTGGGCGTTACCGAAACTGCTGATGGTTGGATTTGTGCCATTCCGAGCTGGCGATTTGATATCTCGATAGAAGTCGACTTGCTTGAAGAAGTGGCGCGGGTCTACGGCTACAATCGCCTCCCTGTGACGCAGATCCGCGCCGACCTGAAGATAAATGCCCGGCCGGAGTCTGCGCTATCCCTGCGACATGTGCGTCGGCATCTGAGTGCACGTGGTTTTCGCGAAGCCATTACGTACAGCTTTATTGCGCCAGAATTGCAGCGACTATTTGATCCAACGCTGTCGCCCGTTGCTTTGAAGAACCCGATTTCAGCAGAAATGGCGGTTATGCGAACAAGTTTGTTGCCTGGTCTGGTCAACGCTGCCTTATACAATGTTAAGCGCCAGCAACCGCGAGTGCGTTTGTTTGAGACCGGGCTTCGTTTCCTGCAATCGGAGACGGAGCTGCGCCAGGTGCCTACTTTGGCGATGATTTGCACCGGGGAGCGTTTCGATGAATCCTGGTCTAACAATGCCGGAGGCGTCGATTTCTTTGACCTTAAAGGCGATCTGGAGAGCCTTTTCGCGCTCACTCGGTCGTCTGAAGACTTCGGATTCGAAGCACAATCCCACCCGGCATTGCATCCCGGACAGACTGCGAAGATAACCCGAAAGGGGCAGCCTGCCGGGATAATCGGAGCGCTTCATCCGTCTGTAGGCGCGGCATTAGGGATAGCTGCGCCGTTGATCGTGTGTGAAATTGCGTTGGATGTGCTCCTGCAGGGTGCTTTACCGAAATTCACGGAATTGTCGAAATTCCCCGAAATTCGCCGGGATTTAGCGGTGGTTGTTGATAAATCAGTAGCTGCGGCGCAACTTATGAGAGACATCAGGGGTGTAGCCGGGATTTACCTCACAGACTTAAGGCTATTTGATGTCTATACTGGCAAAGGTATTGATCCTAAACGAAAAAGTCTTGCGCTGGGTTTGACTTTCCGAGATCAATCGCGCACTCTTGATGATGAAGTTGTAAATCTGGCCGTAGGTCAAGTCATTGATCTATTGGAAAAAAACTATAATGCTGAGCTTAGAAACTAGGTAGACGGAACGATGGTTGCTCTGACTAAATCCGAAATGGCTGAACGCCTGTTTGAGGAGTTGGGACTCAACAAGCGGGAAGCCAAGGAGATTGTCGAGTTGTTTTTTGAGGAGATTCGAGGTTGCCTCGAAAACAACGAGCAGGTGAAGTTGTCAGGTTTTGGCAATTTCGATTTGCGCGACAAAAGCCAACGTCCCGGTCGCAATCCCAAAACCGGAGAAGAAATTCCAATTTCCGCCCGCAGGGTTGTTACTTTCAGGCCTGGTCAAAAGCTTAAAGCTCGAGTAGAAGAATATGCTGGAACCGACCCACAACAATGAATTACCCGCGATTCCCGGAAAACGCTATTTCACAATTGGCGAAGTAAGCGAACTCTGTGCAGTCAAACCGCACGTGTTGCGTTACTGGGAACAAGAATTTCCGCAGCTAAAGCCCGTGAAACGCCGGGGTAACCGCCGGTATTACCAGCGCGATGATGTGCTCACAATCAGGCAGATTCGTGGGCTATTGTACGATCAGGGCTACACCATTGGTGGTGCCAGACAGCGTATGACGGATGAAACTGGCAAGGCTTCAATTCCACACGATCTGAGCGCGGTCATCAAGGAGACTATCGAGGAGTTGGAAGATGTCCTCAAAGTACTCTCTCCGTCGAAATAGCTTTTGAATCAAACGCGGTATTGAGTATAATGCCGCCCTCGCAACTCAAGCGAATTCGGGGCGTAGCGCAGTCTGGTAGCGCACCACACTGGGGGTGTGGTGGTCGTAGGTTCAAATCCTGCCGTCCCGACCAATTTCTTTAATTTAAATTTCGAGCTAAAGCAGTTGTCTTTGTAGTATATCCGGATGCCTTTATCGGGTCCTGCCCACGAAGTGAGTCGCTGTTCAGCGTTTTCGACACCTACCTCAAACTTTGCTCAGCGTTAAACCCGATCCTGACAATGCCTCCCAATGGCGACAAGGATTCGAGTGAATACGTTTTACCGCAGGGTTTAGTGCAAGGGGTATATCAGCGGGCTCTCTGCAATATCTGCAGGTGCAACGAGGCGACGTTGATCGTTCTGCCACTGCAATACATAGTTCAGACGGCCCTTTTGTCTGCCTGTCGAATCGACATTATATGAACCTATCAGTGCACGGAAATACATCGAGCTCAGTTGATCTCTAACAGCCTGATGCTCAGTAGTGCCTGCCAAGCGCACCGCCGATTCAAGAATCTGTCCCGCGCTATAGCCCAATACCGCATAAACTCCGGGATTGTAGCCGTAGCGTTGCTTGAATCGGTAAGCGAAGTCCTGGGCGCCTGGCTGACGTGAAGCACGCAACCACTGCACAATTCCCAGTACACCTTCTGCGTCAGGGCCCAATCTATCGCCAAATTCCCGCAAGCCCGGACCGATTGTAAAGCCTAGCATTCTGGGCTTTGCGCCTGCTTTTTTCAGGTCTCTTACCAGAGCAATCGAGTCGTCCAGATATGAGATGCCGAAGATAAGATCCGCATCCACCTCGGCCAAACGCTTTGCCAGAGCAGAGAAGTCTCGTTGCTCTGGTGCATAGCCCTCGTCCATAACAATTTTCAAGCCACGATCTACTATCGAACCTTTTGAACTGGTGGCCAGTTCTGACCCGAATTCGGTGCGCGCATATACCAGCGCGACTGTTCTGACCCCGGCATCGGAGGCCACACCAAGACCATTGAGATAATCGCCCGCAGGCGTGTCTGCGCCAAAAATAAATTTCAATCCGCGATTCCAGATCTCCTCTGCCGAAGCTGCAGCGGTCACCATCGGAATATTGTGTTTTTCCGCGACCAGGCTGGCCTCAAGCGTTAGCGATGAAGAGTAAGGCCCTACCAGAACGTCGACCTTGTCTTGCTCAATCAGTTTCTTATACCCAGCGACACTGCCGGCGTCTCTGGAACCATCGTCGTAGTACACCACCTCAACCGGTCGACCGAGCAGTTCGCCACGAGCGTTCACATCCGCAGCCCACATTTGCAATCCGCGTAACTGCTCGAGGCCAAATTCGCTGTAGTGCCCGGTGAGCGATTGAGTCGTCCCGATTTTGATAGGTTCATTGGCGTGCACCACACCTGATATAACCAAGGCGCCGACAAAAAAGGTCAGAAGAAAATGCCGAATCACGTTGGTCCCCACTATTGGTTCACGTCCAGTTCACGTTTGGTGGAATACAGCCAGCGTACCATTCGATACTCGAATGCAGAGCCATTTTCGTAGTAGCGAAAAGAGGTGTTGGCCCGGGTATCGATTGGGTTAAGTACTGTGGCTGTCAAATCCACTGGCTGCGAGAGTAGGTCAGTTTGTACGTTGCTCTGTACGTAAAAGTCAGGGATTTTACCCAATCCATCGCGGAGATTTGATGGACCCAAAAAGGGTATAACCAGAAACGGACCCTGACCGGCGCCCCAGTAACCCAGCGTTTGGCCGAAGTCCTCCACTGGTCTTGGTATATCCATTTTGCTTGCCACATCTACCAGGCCAAACAAACCCACTGTGCTGTTAACGATGACACGACCTGTGCTGTTGAGAGCTTTTTCCGGGTTGAGCTGCAATATGGAATTGAGCGCTGTCAGCAGATCTTCAAAATTATTAAAAAAATTGTGGATGCCGGTGCGTCCAACGCTGGGCACCACTGTCTCATACCCTCGAACTACTGGTAGGAAAATAGCTTTATCGAAATGGTAATTGAAAATGTAAATGCGCCTGTTCATTGGCTCCCAAGGGTCGAACACCTCTGTCAGGTCAGCATGCTCAGGGGGTAACAATCGTTTGGCGGTAAATATGGGCTCAGGATAGCTTACTGTGTCTTGTTGCGGTTGAGGTCCGCTGCTGCAGGCAGCGAGCACACTCGACAGAATCAACATGGAAATCTGCGGAAGGAAGCGCGCCATTACTGCTCACCTCCATTCGTAAACGTAGCAACCATGTGGGCGACATTGTCCTTATAGTTCATGTTGCCGCAGTGGCCTCCGTGTGGGTATATCGTGGCCCGTTCTCCAAAAACCCTGGTAAAAAAGTTAATCTCGCCGGGCTCGAGAATGACATCGTCGGCGTTGTGCATCACTGTGATTTTCTTCGTATTGCGCAGGTAATCCTCAATGCTGGTCAAGCTGATAGCAGCTATAAATTTATCCCTGTCACTCTCAGGGTCGTTTGCGCCGTAATAGGGATAGAAAAACTCATGGTAGTAATCGGTAAACCCCAGTCGCACCGCTACATCGTTGTACTCACCCAGATTGCTATAGCGATCCAGTTGCAGGCCTTTCGGTTTAATATAACCGTAGTCGGCCATTACATCGGAGGTAAACACCAGAGAGGCTGAAGAAATACGGAAAGATGTCCCAATCAGCGCTGCTAACTCCTCATCTTTCAAGTTCAAGGCTTTGTAGGCCTTGTAGAGGAAATCTTCTCCACCAGCATCAGCGGCCTCTTTATAGGTCGTGGTGTAAGCGTGGATGAGTTTGTTTACGAACTTGTCAAAATTATCCACGCCACCGGGAATGTTGTCGGTCATGCGATCCAGCAGAGAGATCGAATTGTAAAGCGATACGGGTGGATTAATCAGCAGAACTCGCTCAAAGTTAAATGTCTTGCGATCCTCGTCCAGTTTCGACACATACGCCGCGTTAAAGCCGCCCAGGCTATATCCGGTAAGATTAAAAGACGTGACTTCTATTTCATCCTTCAATTCACCCCAAATCTTCTCGAAAACGCGGTAGATGTCTTCTGCATCCCTATCCGCATCTCCTACCACGCCGGTCTGCGAGGCGGCGATAACAAAATTATTGTAGGTGGGGGAGGAGATGGAGACGACGTGGAATCCCGCCTGATAAAACGCTTTGGCCATGTTGAAGTTCTTACTGCCATTGTGCGAGGCGCCGGTGCCGGCGATAAGAAAGATCAGCGGTGCTTTGTGATTTTGCAGTGCAACGGAGTAGAGCAACTCACTGCCATAGAAAAATACATCCGGTGTCACACGATCCGGAAATATGGTAATGCTTCGGCCCTTGAAAGGTATATTCTCTGGTAACTGCGCTACGTACTGTTCTGGCGTACCGACAACAGTCGCGACGAAGCGATCTGTGATGGGGTAACCATAGTTGTCTTCTGCAATAACGGCGGCACTTGCCAAGGAAGCGAATAAAAGTGCGCATAAGCCGGTAACTAAAGCCAGCGTTGATTTTGTGATGGTCACGTAATTTCCGGATAGGTCCCTAAGCGAAACACGATGTTGGCATGATTGGGTAAGGCTGTCACTAGGCCTGCCAAAATAATCCACTTAAGTGCGTGACGGAGATGCGTGGTGCAGATTCAGTGAGGCGATAAGTTCATTGCGCAGTTGCTCGGGCGCAATCACTTTGTCAAAGGCCATAGCATCTGCCGGTACCCAGGCGCCCGATTGTATCGCTTGTAATATGGCTCCTTCCTCCTCGCTGGCATGCGCGGCTTCGATGCCTCCTATCGCGGGCACACCGCCGAGATTGGCGCATGGTAGCGCGAGGCTGATAACCTGGCCGTCCCATGGGTTCATGCCCATCACAGAGCTGCCAAATCCAAAAGCCTTGCGCAGTGTCACTGCAATTTTCAACCCTTTATAGCGGCGCTGTGCCACGAACATCCGGCACGCGGCTTTTAGTACACTGGCGCGCTCCGCTTCGGGTCCGGGCATGACACCCGGATTGTCCAGTAAATTGATAAGTGGTAGTCCAAATCTGTCAGCGACCTCTATGAAATGGCTGGCTTTTTCGGCGCTTTGAGAAGTGATAGCGCCGGCTTCAACTTGCGGTTGATTGGCAATTACCATGCAGGGTATTCCACCCATTCGTCCGATGGCGGCTATCAGGCTTCGTCCGTAGTCTGGTTGCAGTTCAAACAGGCTTTGGCGATCGAACAATTCATGCAGTACCGCCCGCATGTCGTATGCTCGGTTCACTTGCGGTGGAATAATATCCAGTAGCCTGTCGACATCACGTGGCGCTGCTGCCGGCAGATTTCGTTGTTCAGGCAGCTGATCGCCGGCTCTGGACGGCAGCAGAGACAGGAAATAGCGAGCCATGGCAAAACACTCCTGTTCTGTTTTGCCGAGATTGTGCGCCACCCCGCTGTCGCGAGTGTGCATTTTTGCGCTGCCGAGGTCTTCCGGTGTCGTATCGATTCCCAGCGCAGCTCGAACAAGTGGCGGGCCAGCGGTAAACATGGCAGAGCCTTCTGCCATGATGATGAAGTCTGCGAATAATGCCGTTAATGCGCCGTGGCCGGCTGAATTGCCCAGCACAAGTGCGACTATGGGCGCACGGCCCTTGAGGTCGGCCAATAGCTGAAGATCGCTGGGGCTGTTGGGATAACGTTCACGTTGGTTGCCGGTGCGTTCTCCAGCGCCGTCCAGTAGCAGGATCAGTGGCAGTCGTTGTTCGAGCGCTAACCGCACCAATCGAGTGCGCTTGGCGGCATTGGGATGCCCAATCGAACCGCCTTTTACAGTGAAGTCTTCGGCAATGATGACCACACTCCGACCCTCTATGCGTGCGGTTCCCCCTACCAGTGCGTCGCCAGGCAGTGGCTGTTCGCCTGCTGGGTGACAGCCGCCGGCTAAAGCGCCGTACTCATTAAACGCGCCGCCAGCGCACAAGGTGGCAATTCGCTCGCGTACGTTGAGCCTGCCGCGTTCTCGTTGCTTTTGCAGTTTCTCCTCGCCACCCATGGCATTGGCCTGCTTTATTCGTAACTGCAGTTCGAGTAACAAGGGTTTCCATGCTTCGCGATTAGTGCTCAAAATGTCATTTCCGTGCAAGCTGATTTCGCCTCAATGATGAGCATGTGCGCTGTGTTTTGGCAACCTCGCATTGCTTGTTCGTAACGCAAAATACAACGCTGATGGAGACTCCATAATCCTGCGTGAGAACAGAATCCCAACAAGTGCGGCCTAATATGTGTATAATGTGCAGCCCCATTCTCACAAAGGTCGACATAAAATGGCACGCAAACCCACGAGAGCGCCAGCCAAAAGAAAGCAACCGGCGGCAGTGGAGACATCAAGCTCCATAGAAGAACAAACTCGGGAATTCCTTAAGTCCGGGAATAAGATCGAAGTTATCAAGTCTGGTATCAGTGGTCAGCCTTCAATGGCGGTTAACCGGCACATTAAACTGGGTAACAGCAGCGCTGCTTCTTGACTGGTAGCGCATTTCTAGGGAGTGACCCCGGCGGCATTGTTTCCCTGCCGGTCGGGTAGGCTCCCCAAGCACCACATTCTTTTCTTATTGACTTACACAGGCGCCGCTGTATACTGTGGTGCGCTTGTAAGCAAACGATCTTATGCATACCATCTCGAAGTCTCTCTGTAAGCACCTCGCCCTGTTTTTCATAAGTAATTTATCCCTTCAAGCACACTCTGCCTCCGCAAGAGGTAACAATTACCATTGAAAATATAGGAAGTATGTATGGCTACCGGAACTGTTAAGTGGTTCAACGAAACTAAAGGCTTCGGCTTTATTGAGCAGGAATCAGGCCCTGACGTTTTTGCGCATTTCAGCGCGATCTCAGGTTCAGGATTCAAGACACTGGCTGAAGGCCAGAAGGTCGAGTTCACTGTTACTCAGGGACAGAAAGGTCCTCAAGCAGAGAATATCGTACCAGTTTAATCCCGCTTTAATAAAAGCCCGCACTGCTTACTTGCAGCGCGGGCTTTTTTATTGCCCTGTATTTGACTCACGACAGCTAAATCGGTACACCTCGGTCTGGTTTAACTTGGACTACTCAACCTGGGTATGCGTTGCCGTGACGTCGGCAAAAGCGTGCTGTGCGGCGATGTAAGCGAAAGTCATGGCAGAACCGATCGTTGCACCCGCACCTGGGTAAGTGTCACCCATCACTGCGGCACTGGCGTTGCCCGCAGCGTACAAGCCCTCGATAACGGAGCCGTCGCTACGCAACACCCTGGCGTATTCATCGCACAATAATCCGCCTTTTGTGTCCAGGTCGCCGGGTTCGCAGCGCAGAGCATAGTAGGGCGCTTTCTCCAGTGGTCCCAGCGATGGATTGGGCTTCACTGATGGGTCTGCGTAGTAGCGGTCATGCTCACTGTCACCACGTCCAAAGTCCGGGTCCAGGCCCTGTCGCGCATGCTGGTTGAAGTTTCGTACAGTCTGCACCAGTGCACCGGGTTCGATACTCAACTTTTCAGCTAACTCCTCCAGGGTATCTGCCCGGGTTAACAGTCCCGAGTCGAAGTTGTCCCGGGCAAGACGTGCATCGTGTTCCACCCTGCCCGGCTTGAGGTGGCCCACTGCATATTTGCTGCGGTATGTAGCGTCGAATATCAGATAACAGGGAATCGCCAGCTCGCCTCTGGCCTCGCTGGCATACTGCGCTTTTACCAACTCTTCGTAGGGTTGCGCCTCGTTGGCAAAGCGTTTGCCCTTGCGGTTGACCATAATCGAGCCGGGATTCGATTTTCCAGAGATCAACGCCAGTACCCGACCGTCAGGAATAGTGTAGGTGGGTGACCACCAGGCGCTCGCCATAAATCCCAGTGCCGCACCAATATGAGTGCCCATTGTTACCGCGTCGCCCGTGGCGCCAGGCGCTGCTGCCGTCCAGTCACTGCCAATTGGAGACTGTTGATACAGTTTGCGCATTGTAGCGTTGTGGGCGAAGCCCCCGGTGCCCAGCAGTACGCCGCGACGCGCGTGGACTCGAAGCAGCTTGCCTTGGTGTTTAACTAATGCCCCGCAGACTTTTTTGTTGTCAGTCAGCAGTTCCTGCACCGGGGAATCCAACCACAGCGGAATGTTCCGATCCTGCAATGAGAGGCGTAGCCTGGCGACGAGCGCTGGGCCCAGCGTGAGGCGATTATCGCGTTGGCGTTGCAGCCGAGCGGGGATATCGAGCAGATAGCGGCACAACAGCTTTAGCCCCAGAACATAGGCACCGGCGTCCATCGCCTGTAAGCGTTGTCCTTCCTCTACCGTGACATTGAAGGGCAGCATCAGGCCATCGTAGTGTCCCAGCCTAATGGTTTTCGCGTCTTCACCCAGGCTGCGCAGGTTGATGGGCGCATTATCCATTGAGCGGCCACCGGATTTGTAACCTGGCAGTGTCTCGTAGTAGTCCATATAGCGCGGAAGCGCAGCGTAGGAAACGCGACTGTGCTGCATCATGAATGAGAGCATCTGCCTGGCGTGCTGTGCGTAAGCCCTAACGCGAGTGTCGTTGACACTGTCGCCAATCAAGGCCTTGAGGTAGGCGTAGCCTTCTTCCACACTGTCGTTTACGTGCACTTCGGCTTGCCGGTGATTGGCAGGAATCCATGCGACGCCACCCGATTTTGCAGTTGTGCCGCCATAGACGGTTTCCTTCTCTGCAACCAAGACAGAACCACCTAACTGGTTTGCGACCACTGCGCCTGTCATGCCTGCGGCGCCGGCTCCCGCCACTAGCCAGTCGACCTGTAAATCGGCTTTTTCTGCCGCCATTACCGTGTGCCCCCGATGTTTGGGCTTCAGTGTGGCAGCGCCTTACAGACTGGGCCAGCGCCAGGTACAAATGCCCTGGTTCGGTTCAATATTCCGGCCGCAGTAGTTGACCCCGAGCGGGGCCGGTCCTATGGTCAGCACGGACAATTCCACAGTCAACTTGGTGTATCCGACTATGACCACAATTCCACTGGCACGTATTCATGGAGTAAATGACCTGCGCCTCGACAGTGCGCCACTACCGCAGTGCGGGCCTAATGATGTCGTAGTGCGGGTTCGCGAGTGCGGCATCTGCGGCTCCGACCTTGGTTATCTTGCGATGGGCGGATTAACCGGACCTGATACACCCATGCCGCTCGGTCACGAACTGTGGGGCGAGGTGAGCGAAATCGGTGCGAACGTGACGCACGTTGCCGTCGACGATAGGGTGGTTGTGCAACCCATGAGCAACGGCAACAACATCGGCAACGGCGGTATGGAGGGCGGCTTTTCACCCTATTTGTTAGTTCGAAATGCTGCACTGGACCCAGGAAGTACGCCGAAAATCCCACCACAAATACCGCCAGAATTCGGCGCATTGGTAGAACCTCTGTCAGTAGCGCAGCACGGTGCCAATCGAGTAGTTGCGACGGCTGGCGACAAGGCGGTGATATTTGGAGCTGGACCGATCGGCCTGTCGATGTTGATGATTTTACGCCAACGCGGTCTGGAGAATATTGTCGTGGTCGATTTGTCGGAGTGTCGGCTCGACAAAGCGCGTGAGTTGGGTGCGCTCGCACTGCGCAGCGATGATCCACAGCTGTCACAGGTATTGATCGAGCACCACGGCACCTCAAATTTCTTTGGTATCCCCATGCCTGGCAGCACCTTGTTTTTTGAAGCTACCGGCGTGCGTTCCGTGTTTGAGCAGATCATCGCGCTTGCAGGACCGCGCAGCCGGGTCTGCCTCACGGGCGTGCACAAGGAAGCAGCCACTGTCGATCTTGTCATGCTGCTCGCAAAGGAGGTTTCAATTATCCCCGCGATGGGTTACGACGGCGAGTTTGACGAGGTCATCGCCATGCTGCAGGGCACGCAACTGGATCCGATTTCCATCGTCACTCATCGGTTCCCGCTGACTGAGTTGGGCGCAGCCTTCGAAATGGCAAGAAATCCGCAACAGGCGATAAAAGTGCTCATAGATTGCCAGGCTTGAACTGGCCATTATCCAGTACACATTTTAATCAGGGGAAAGATATGCAGGATCTGGAAGGAAAAGTGGCGGTGATTACGGGAGCAGGCTCAGGCATTGGTGAGGGTATCGCCTATGCTGCAGCAAGTGCTGGCATGAAGGTTGTGGTCGCTGACATCGATTTGCAGCAGGCGCAGCGTGTGGCAACCACTATAGGTGAGAACGCGATGCCCTGTGCGGTGGATGTGTCCAACCTTGCATCGGTGGAAGCACTGCGTGATGCAGCGTTGGAACGGTTTGGTGCTGTGCACCTTTTGTGCAACAACGCGGGTGTTTGGATAGGCGCCTTGATGGCAGATGCGGATATCAAGGATTGGCAGTATTTGGTGAATGTGAACCTGTACGGCGTTATTCATGGAGTGAAGGCTTTCCTGCCCCT
The DNA here is from genome assembly GCA_041396025.1 of Halioglobus sp. Lineage (GTDB taxonomy): Bacteria > Pseudomonadota > Gammaproteobacteria > Pseudomonadales > Halieaceae > Marimicrobium. Next base: position 389,001 of record JAWKZL010000002.1, read on the forward strand.
GCTGCTGGAACAGGGCGAGGGACACATCGTTAATACTGCTTCTATTGGCGGCTTGATCTCCGGTCCGCCAGAAGGACTTTACACCACGACAAAGTTCGCTGTGGTGGGTTTGTCGGAGGCGCTACTGATGGAAGTGGCTGACAAGGGCGTGGGCGTATCGGTACTGTGTCCGGGTCTGGTGAATACCAATCTCATTACCCAGTCATTCGCTGTGCGTCCGCAAGCCCTCAACTCCGGCATTGACCACAATCAGCCGGCTCCTGACGTCGCCAGCGGAATCGCACCGCAGGTAGTTGGTGAGCAAGTGATGGATGCAGTGCGCGAAGGTGGATTCTACGTGATTACCCACGACGATTACCGGGACATTATCGCTATGCGGCACGACGGAATTCTTGCTGCGCTTGATGCACACACGCAACGCTATGGATCAACCTCCGGCCGGAAAGTGTGAGCGCACTGCGCCGCGATCGACCCGTGCGATCATTCGGCATAATCTTGTGTTGTGTAGTGCTGATGCGCTCCATATTCTGTGATGCAGCCATCGATTACACAGAACAGCGTCAGCCCTGTGCTTCATACAACCCGCTCATGCAACCTTTCTTTGGTGATTTGCACGTGCATACGCGTTATTCGCTGGATGCCAGCACACAGGGAACTCGCACTACCCCTGAGCAGGCTTACCGCTTTGCGCGTGGCGAAAAAATTGCCATACAACCCTGGGCAGACGGCAAGAGCGTACGGTCAATGCAATTGCATAGGCCTCTCGATTTCGCGGCAGTCACTGATCACGCTGAGTTATTCGGTGAGGTGCACATGTGCGACACGCCGTCTTCTGAGGGTTATGGCTCCTGGCAATGCATCATTTATCGCAACTGGTCCTGGGGTGCGTATTATCTGTTTAACTACATGGCTTCAATGCGGGCCGCTCACCTGGGTTTGTGTGGCGAGGATGATCAATTGTGTAATCGCGCTGCATTAGTGCCATGGGCAGATACTCAGCAGGCAGCTGAGTCCATGTATGACCGCAGCACAGATTGTCGGTTTACCACTTTCGTCGGCTATGAATGGACCGGTATGCAACCGGATTCGGGTGGCAACCTGCATCGAAATGTGCTGTTTCGCAATGCCCGTGCGCCGCTGCGGCCCATTACCTTTATCGATGCGCCTGCAGCTGAAACCCTCTGGCGACGCCTCGACAAGGAGTGTATTAAGGGGATCACTGGGTGTGATGCACTGACGATACCGCATAACTCGAATCTCAGTGCCGGGTATATGTTCAATGGCAAGCGTGATGATGGCAGCCCGATGACCGTCGATTACGCGCGACTCAGGCATCGATTCGAGCCGCTAATGGAAATTATGCAGAAGGGCGGTGCGTCAGAGTGCTTTTATGGCGGCGGCGACACTGCGGATGAGCTGTGCAATTTCGAACAGCAGCCAATCGATAATCTCGCGGGATTTAATAATCCACCCGACCGTGAGACCGGGTTTGCGCGAAGGTCCCTGGCGCAAGGCATGCTGCTGGAGCGCGAGTTCGGCATTAATCCGTATCAGTTAGGCTTTGTTGGCAGCACGGATACGCATTTGGGTGCGGCGGGCGCCGTGGGGGAGGAGGGCTACATTGGCCACGGAGACGCCGGCGTGTCGGCAAAAGAGGTTGTGCCGCCGGGCTTACCCGATTTGCTGACCAATAATCCCGGCGGCCTGGCTGTTCTGTGGGCAGAGGAAAATAGCCGTGACGCGTTGTTCGAATCGATGCGGCGCAGGGAGACCTATGCCACCAGTGGGCCGCGAATCGTCACTCGCTTCTTCGGCGGGTGGAACTACCCTGCACTAATCTGTGCTGACCCGGATCGTATTGCGCGTGCGTATGCATCCGGGGTGCCCATGGGCGGGCAACTTGCAGCACAAACCAGTGAGTACCCCACGTTTCTTGTCGTGGCCGGTTGGGATCCGGGTACGGTGGAACAGCCGGGTACACCTCTGCAACGAGTGCAGATAGTAAAAGTATGGCTTACGGCTAAAGGATGGATTCGCGAAAAGGTGTTTGATGTGGCAGGTGATCCCGGCGGTGATTCGTCACTCGATTCCGCGAGTTGCGATGTTGCTGAGAAAGGGTTCGAAGAATTGTGCACCGTTTGGACGGATGACGAATTCAAGCCTGACCAACAAGCTTACTACTACACCCGAGTCGTGGAATACCCCTCCTGTCGCTGGAGCCAACGCATTTGTGTCGCTCAGGGGGTCGACTGCAGCAGGCCCGAGACCGTGGGTGAAGGGTTGCGGGCATGCTGCTCACCTCAACACCAACCTGTGATTCAGGAGCGCGCGTGGTCATCGCCAATATGGTACACGCCACCGTCTCTGCCAGCGCCGGTTGTTACTCAATAGAAATCACACACCGCGGAAGCTAAGGCGAAGTGATGCCAAGAGCATTTTTGGCGAAATTGAGAGATGCAACAGCGTCGACACGGGTGCTGTAAGATTCCACGAACAGTTTACCGACCACGTGATTGTCCGGGTCGATGATAATCATGCCGGGGTGCGCGATACCGTACTGAAAATCGTCCGGAGAATAGTTTTCGTTGAGTATTCCCAGCGTTTTAAAACTGAGTGCATCGATATCAGACAGCACGGGAATTGTGATGTTGAATCTGTCGATAAAGGCCTTCTGCAATTCGGGTGCGTCATAGGTGATGGCAACCATACCAATGCCGGCCGCGTCGAAATCCGCTTTGTGTTCCTGCAGTTGGATCATCTGGCGTATGCAATAAGGGCACCAATCGTAAGATCGACTGGCGATGAGCACCGTGCCGTTAAGCCCCGCAAACTCCTGAATGAGAGTTATCACTCTTCCCTGGTAAGTCGCTTGGATTCCAGGAAATTGTGAGCCAATGGCCGGGCCGGGATCGAAGTTATCATTGTCGGCGGTCACAAACATATCCCGGGTGATAAACTCAAATGCAGTTTGCTTGAAGGGCTCGCGGAACACATAGCCGAGGGTTACTGCTATCAGTAGCAGTACAGCGATGTATTTTAGTGCGTTCTTCATCGGGGAGTTTTCAGCCTGTATACCAGTGAAACATCAGGGGCGACTTGGGAGTATCCGCGATATTACCATGCACAGGCAGGGCTATTGTCGCTGTACCCCAACTACGCGTATCCTTTCGCTTGTGTTACGCCGGATCCGGGAAGAATAAATGGTTGACCAATTGCTTATGGCCGCTTTGTTCGGAGGGCTACTTTTTGGTCTGATATTCACCAAGTGGCCAGCCGAATGGGTATTCGTCTGTACCATGCTGGTTGCGTATTTCTTCGGCCTGGTGGATACCTCTCAGGTACTGGCCAAAGCTTCCAATTCGGGTGTTGTCACTCTGGTTTTGCTGATTCTTGTTTCCACAGGATTGGAAAAGCTATCTTGGCTAACCCGCCTGTCACATAAGCTCATCGTTCCCAGCTACAACGGAAGTTTGTTGCGTATGGGAGTGGCAACCGCATTCTTCTCGGCCTTCGTTAATAATACTGCTGTCGTGGCAACGCTTGCTCATGCAGTGCGCAATAATCGCCATCACCCAGCATCAAAGCTGTTGATTCCGCTATCGTATGCCACAATTCTGGGTGGCACGATGACGTTGATCGGCACATCCACCAACCTGATTGTCAGTAGTTTTCTGGAGGATGCTACAGGCACAGGTCTGGCCTTCTTCGATTTCCTGACAGTAGGTGCCAGCGTTACGGTGCTAGGTTTGTTAACACTGCTGTTGAGTTCGCGGCTGCTGCCTGAGGGTAGTGCGGAAACCATCGATATTAATGAGTATGTCATTGAGGCGGAGGTCAGCGAGAGCTCGGCACTGATCGGCAGAAGTTTTCTTGAGAATAAGCTCCGCGATCTGGAGGATCTTTTTCTGGTAGAGATTGTGCGCGGCAACTATCTGATTTCTCCAGTCACGCCACAGGAGCATATTGAGGCGGGCGACAAGCTGATCTTTTCCGGAGATATCAAGCAGGTGCAGACGCTTGAGGCATTTGATGGTCTGCGTTTATTTGCAGTGGAAGAAGGGCTTCTGCGCGAAAATATGAAAGAAGTGATCGTCATGCCCAACGCCGCAATTGAGGGCAAAACAGTCAAGGAGAGCGCGTTTCGTTCAGTTTTTGATGCAGCAGTTGTTGGCATGCGCCGTGGTGGTAAACGTCTTTCCGGAAAATTGGGAAATATCACGATACAGGCTGGCGACAGCATGATGCTGGCAGTGGGGCCGGATTTCAACGAGCGCAAAAATCTCGATAAGAATTTTGTGATCATTAATGACTCCGTAGGTGATATCAAGACAACTGTGCTGCAGAACTACATCATTACTGGATTGTTGTTGGCGGTGATCGCGCTGGCTACGCTGGAAGTTGTCTCATTGATAAAAGGCGTGGCATTTCTCCTGGTGTGTATGTTGGCCATGGGCCTGGTCAGCGGGTCGGAATTACGACGACGTTTTCCTTTTGAATTATGGTTGATCATTACTGCAGCGCTGACGTTGTCGCAGGCGCTTACTAATTCGGGCTTGGTGACGTTACTGGCGAACATGCTGCAAGATCATTTGGCTATGCTTGGTCCTTATGGCGCTATGGTAGGGATTTTTCTTGGGACACTACTGCTGACCGAGGTCATGACAAATAATGCTGCGGCAGCGTTGAGCTTCCCGGTGGCCTTCGGTTTGGCAGAGAGTTATGGTGTGAGTTATATGCCATTTGTGATGGTGGTTGCGTACGGTGCCAGCGCAAGTTTTCTGACGCCCTTTGGTTACACCACTAACCTGATGGTACAGAATCTCGGTGGCTACGAGTTTCGTGACTACTTCCGCACCGGTTTGCCCGTTTCGTTGGTGTATTCCGCGGCGGTTATCTACCTCCTGCCCAAGGTTTTCCCGTTCTAGCGCTTTGAACAATTCCGCTGGAGCCTGCAGTTGTCTGTCGCCATCGACCTCAGTTCATTCCCGTGGAAAAACCTCCGTCCACGGGTAGTGTTTGTCCGGTAATCCACGAAGCAGCGGGAGAGGTGAGAAAGAGGACAGCACCCGCTATGTCCTGCGGTACGCCGGTACGCTTGATGCCTTGTCGCCTTAGCGTTTCGGCCACCATATCCGGCATATTGTCCAGTACAGGAGCGGTGAGACCGGAGCGCGTCAGTCCAGCGGCGACGGCGTTCGCGCGGATACCCAGGTTGCCCCAGCTCATGCCGAGCGTCTTCATGAGTTGTACCAACCCGGCTTTCGCAGCACCGTAAGCAGGTGTCCACTCAAAGCCGAAATACGATGTCATGGACGCGATACCTATTACACTGGCGCCGCCAGAAAACTTGCTCGCGGCCAGCAAATCCTTACAGGCGAGGCTGAGATGAAAGACGCTGCCCAGGTTTATATCCAGGGATTGGTCGAAACTCTCAGTCTCCCATTCGTTGCCCTGTGAGCCACCTGCGTTGTTGATAAGGATATCCAGCTTGGAAAGCGTGCCAGCCAGTTTGTAGAGCGCTTCGCGGTTTGCTACATCCAACTGTCGATATGTCATATTGCCAAGGTCAGCATCATACTCACTCGGCTTGCTTTTTCGTCCAGTAATAATGACTTCGGCACCCGCGGTACGGTATGCGTGTGCGCAACCGAGTCCAATACCACTGGTGCCACCCGTAATCAGGACTGTGGCACCGGCATAATCATAGGAAACACCGTTCAACATAATACCCTCTGGTCAGTCTGTAATTGATGAAGCTCTGCGTTGGTGAGTGCCGTGAATTACAATTGCGGTAGTGAATCGTTCACCAGTCCAGCACTCCATCCGCCGTCAGCGATGAATTCTGCACCGGTGCTGTACGTTGCCTCGTCAGATGCCAGAAATGACGTCAGCGCAGCCACTTCCCTGGGAAGACCGACGCGTGGAATCGCGTGGTTCTGGTAGAACTTGTTGGCTTCCTCCAGCGACATGAACTGCGAGCCGTGCATGGCGGTGTATATACCACCGGGATGTACGCTGTTCACGCGAATATTGAACTGACCCATCTCCATAGCGGCCGCTTTGGTCATACCACGTACCGCCCACTTGGTGGAAGAGTAGGCCACCAGTGAGTTTTTGGATTGTAGGCCGTCGATGGAAGAGACGTTGATTATGGAGCCTCCACCGTTAGCTTTCAGGCTGCTGAAAACCGACTGCATGCCGAGAAACACGCCCAACTGGTTGATGCTGAATATCCGTTGAAAATCCTCTTCGGTCGTGTCCACTATGGTTTTCTGAAAGATAATTGCCGCGTTATTGACCAGTACCGAGAGTGGCCCCAATTGCTGTGCATCTTTCACAGCCGCTTCCCAATCGGCCTTCTTGGAAACGTCCAGATGCGTGTACCTTGCACTGTCGCCCAGTTCTTGTGCCAGCGTTTGCCCGGGTTCGTCCAGCACGTCACCGATAAGCACTTTCGCGCCCTCCTCAACGAGCAGTCGCACGGTTGCCTCACCCATGCCTCTAGCACCGCCGGTTACTATCGCAACCTTTCCCTGAAGCCGTCCCATGTCAATCTCCGTGTTGTTCACCTTAGCGAAGGAGTGGCAAATTATAGTGCAGGTTGTCGCCCTGGGGCGCGCGACTCATCTAGAATGTGCTGAAATTAGTCGAGAGGAGTTTGTTATGTCGTTCTGCGTGTTAAAGAATAAGCGGTCGCATCCAGCCCGTGAGGCTGCGATGCGATCAATCGCTGCAATCGAGTCCAAGGATCGCGATGGCTGGCTCGCGCTCTGGCATCCCGATGGACTGATACAGGATCCGGTAGGTGTGTCTCCCTTGGACCCGACTGGTGAGGGGCATCGGGGTATTGGGGCTATCACAGCGTTTTACGATAACGTTATTGCGTCGGGCGATGTGCGATTCCACATCCGAGAGTCGTTTGCCTGCGGCGATGAATGCGCCAATGTGGGCACCATAACCACACGGGCTGCGGACGGTGCTGTGGGACGTTGTGAGTTGGTGATGCTGTATCGCGTGGATGCCAATGGTAAGGTCCTCTCCCTGCGAGCGTTCTGGGAGTTTGAGGACCTTATGGAGGACTATTTTTGAAGCTGTGAACGCAGCGCGTTCACGCAAGGATGTTGAGTAAGCTTTGGTAGTTACATGTATTTGTCGAACTGGCTCCAAAATCCGAATTCCATCATGCCGTAGCCAATCTGGTCGCCCATTTGAAAGCGAGCCGGTGTTTCGATCAGGCCCAGCATTCTGGCGTCGTCGCGTTTTGCGTCCCAGTTGAGTCCCTGTACTACCAGATCACCCTGATACATGCCGTGACGCCAGTCCGCCTCAAGTCCATACCCTGTGCCTGCGGTTAAGTAGGTCTGTAAAAGTGGCGTACCGCGTATTTCCAGCGGTCCACCGGATGCCTCAGGAAAGCGAACCACACCTTCACGAATGCACGCTTTGAACGGCGCTGCGGATTCAAATGCGTGATCGTGCTCCGGTCGACCCAGCCACTCGACTTCGCGCGAGGGATCTTTCCATATACGAACCGCCTCTTCTGTTGTCCGGGTGCCGTCGTTGTTTTCATTTACGATGTAGAGAATGGCAAAGTCATCGAACAGCATCGGGAAATAATTCCACATCCCCTCCATAGACGGGGTTCCGGCATGAATCCCGGCAGGCTCGGATTCACCAACCGGGCGCACGCCCCAGGAGCGATCGCGACTGCCTATCCAGTTATTTGGCTCGACTTTCCAGGATTTGTCCCCCGCCTTTAATGTGCCCACCCAACGACCTAGTTGGGCGAAGCGCATGGTGTCAAACAGCACCCGACCCTGTTTGCGAATGTAGTGGCGGGGTTCTAGAAACGGGTAGTGCTCGCCGTGCCAGGTGACGTCCATTTCAATACCGTGTTCGTTGGGCTCGACCACTATGCGCAGTTTCTGCAGGCCTTCGAGTACTTCAATGCGCATTGGTCCGACGGTGATGTCGGCTCGATCTCCTAACACACGGGAACCGCGGATTACCTGGTGGCTGTCACCGTGACGCACTAACAGAAACGCGTCTTGTACGCCCAGCGTGGGATATTGGCCAAGTCCGAATACGACAAAGATCTCCTCGCTGCAATTGTGCAGGTTGAAGTAGTAGCGGTCGTAAAAATTTCGGTCGCTGGTGCCGACATGTCTGATCACGTCAGCTATTTGGTGCAGTGGGTAATCATCCATCGATGACAGCATGTTGTTTTCTCCGTGGTAAGCCAGTAATGAGCTGTAACTGAAAACGGTGTCGTATTCTGCGCAATTGCTTTGAATGATGCAAAAAAAAGGCGGGTACCTATCGGTACCCGCCCTTGATATGAACTACTTCAGGTGTTGATTAGAAGCGGAACTTGGCGCCCAAACGAGCTACGTCTCTTTCCAGTTGCAATTTGCCGCCGCTATAAACGCCGGGAATTGAATTCAGGTCGATGTCGTCAAAGTCGTCCTGGCCATATGACAGATCCATCGCAAACGACTCGGTGATAAACCAGTTGGCATTGACGCCCCAGGTATTCACTTCGTAGCCATCCTGAGAAGTGTTTTTGTAACCGGCGCCCAGGCCGAGGTTGTTGCTGAGGTACCAGGTGCCGCCGAGCTCATAGATTTCCACGTCGCTGGCGTCGCTAACAACCACTTTACCAGCGCTGGCGTTCACTTTCAGGCCACCGTGTGAGAAAGCGAAGAAGTGCGACAGGTCAGCAGAGTAACCGTCAGTATCGCCGCCGTTGTTGACGTTGATAGTTTGGTAGTCAACTACGAGAGTAGTGTTGGGGGTCAGGTACTTACCAATACCGATGTGGTAGGTATCGATGCTCTTGTCGAGATCGCGGTACTCATATCCCAGATCCATCAACCAGCCAGACAGCTTCCAGCCCGGGCCTTCAGCAACGTAACGGCTCTCGAAACCATAAGTCTGTCCGTCTTTGTCTTCGAGGTTGCGGTCGAGGGAATTCAGGTCAACCTGGCCATCGGTGGCGAAGACAGTGATGTTGGAAGCGTGATCCAGAAACGCAGCCTCGTTGAGTGGGCCTTTGCTGGTATCAACGTTTTCCATGTACCAGGTACCAAACAGGTCACCGACGTTTTCATCGATATCTTCTGAGCGGTTGCCGATAGCGCTGTTATTTTTCACGTCGGCATTGATTTTGCCATAAGTGTATCCGCCACCCAATTCCCACCGGTAGTCGGCTTGGGCTGTAACGGAAAGTGCCAGGCCAATGCCTGCTACTAATGCGGTCTTCTTGAACATTGTGTTCTCCTTACGGGGTCTCATAAACTTACGGGCTCCCCCCTTCTCAAGCGTGGGGATTGCGACAATATTACGCGTGTCTGCGAAAGCGACAAGGTAATAAATTGGCGGGCTGTAATGTGAACTATTTACTTGTTTTTGTAAAGCGCAGTCACTGAGTGTTCAGCGGCTTGGATTTGGGTGAATCGAGGGCCATTGGAACCGATTCCCGCTGATATTTTGTTACATGGGAGGTGGCGTACTGGCACATCCATATCAGTGACTGCACAAGTGCCAATGCGCGTTGCAATTCCAATATAATCAGTTAAACTTATAATCAGTTTTGCTTTCTAAATAAGTTGGTCGTGTCAATGCCATCGCCGATTCTGTGACAACAGCAATGACCTCAAATAGCCAAGGAGCGTACAAATGACCGGACCAGAAGCGGTGCACCTGGGGCGTGATGACCTTCCCTATGTCGATATTGGCGATGGCGCCAAACTCAGGGTTCTCCAGGTCAAGCCTCGGGAGGGGCTCTGGATTATTGAAAACATTTTCCAGGCCGGATACGAAGTAGAGACGCACAAGCACACTGGGCCGGTATGGGGTTACACCCGCTGCGGCGCGTGGAAGTACAAAGAGTATGATTATGTTAACCGCGCCGGTTCCTTTCTCTATGAGCCGGCCGGATCTGTGCATACCCTGCAATGTATAGAGGACAACACCGAAGTCTGGTTCCATATGTATGGTTCCAATATCAACCTGGACGCGCAGGGCAACATCACTTCCGTCGTGGACGGCGCGATGACGCTGGAATTCTACCTCGCCATGTGTCAACAGCTCGGCTTGCCGCGCCCCAATGTGATGGTTGATTAGCAATGCAAATCGACGTCTATAACCCAGACCATTACACCGCCGGCATTCCGCATCAGCAATTTGCATGGCTTCGTGAGAATGCGCCTGTCTATTGGCACCAGCATCCGGCTGGACACGGTTATTGGGTACTGAGCAAACACGCCGATGTGCTTGCCGTGTCGCGCGACTTCAAGACGTTTTCTGCTGAAGCAGGTTTTGTCATGGTAGATGATCTGCCGCCAGAGATACTGGACATGGCGCGCAACCAGCTATTGGGTATGGACCCTCCCAAGCACGGGCCACTGCGTCGCGCTGTAATAACACGCTTTACGTCGCGAATGCTGGCGCAACTGGAGCCACAGGTTCGCGCGATCGCGCGCGATGTTATGCAGCAAATTTCCGCCGCGCAGGAGGTCAACTTCGTGGAGAGTCTGGCCGGCGATCTGCCTACCGCAGTGATCTGTTCCATGCTGGAAATTCCCCGTGACATGTGGCCGACCATTCGACACTGGTCTGACCTGCAGACGTCCGGTTCCGATCCGGATCTGGGCGGTACAGCAGATGAAATCAACCAGGCGAGCGTCGAGATGGGTACCTACGGCTTTCAGCTCGCCTGCGAGCGCAAGGACCGCGGCGGCGAGGATTTGATTTCCCTGCTGATTAACCAGCAGGTCGACGGACATCAGGTGTCAGAAATGGAATTCGCATCGCTGTTCGTGCAATTGACTGTCGCCGGGAATGAGACGACTAGGGGGCTGATCAGTAGCGGTATGCATGAGTTACTCAAACACCCCGAACTCTACGAACAACTGCGCGACAACCAGGAGCAACTGCCTCTGGCCATAGAAGAGATGCTGCGCTGGACCTGCCCATTGCACTACTTTCGTCGCACAGCCACTTGCGATACGCAGATACGTGGGCAGTCGATCAAGAAAGGCGACCGGGTGGTAATGATGTACAGCTCCGCAAACTTCGACGAAGAGGTGTTTACCGATCCAATGCGCTTCGATATAGCACGTAATCCAAACCCCCACATGGCGTTTGGTCACGGTATTCATTTATGCCTTGGTGCAAATCTGGCGCGTATGGAAACTCGAGTATTTTTCGAGGAGTTCTTCGCGCATTTCGCCAGCATCGAATCCTGCGCAGAGCCAGTGTTTATACGTTCCAACAGCATTCACGGGTTCAAGGAAATGCCCGTTTTTTTAACGCCCGCTTAATGTCACGGGACGAAGCAGAGACGAGAACAGACCATGTACTTTGATACGCAGTATTACTGGCGCGTGCTGCGCCATGTGTGGTCGCTGCGGCAGTGGAACGGTCGAAATCGCACGCTGCTGAGATTGCTGGTACAGGTACCGTTGGAGTACTTGTTTCATGCATTTTTTTTTACGTTGGATTATATTTTCTTCCCTGCAATGTGGCGGCAAAAGGTAGCGCGACCGGTATTTATTGTTGGTCATGCTCGCAGTGGTACGACGCTGGCACACCGCCTGCTCTCGGCAGACGGGGATACCTTTAGCTACTTCCTGTACTGGGAAATGTTCTTTCCCTCACTCTTGCAAAAGAAAATTATTCGAGCATTGGGCAGTCTCGATGAGCGCTACCTGAGGCGCGCTATCAATAAGCGACTGGTTGCCTGGGACGACCGGACATTCGGACCCTACAGGCACATGCACGATATGAGCCTGTGGAATTCGGAAGAAGACCAGTTTGTGATGCGCAGTGCATTCGTCACGCAGCAATGGTCCATGGATATCCCCATGATGGATATCATCGATATTTTCCATGTCGACCAGATGCCCGCGAAGAAACGACGCAGGTGGCTACATCACTATCGGGAGTGTATAAAACGCCAGCTGTTGTTGAATGGCGGCAACAAGGTACACCTGAGTAAAAACCCCGTCATGAGTGGTTGGGTGCAGGCGTTAATCGAGACCTTCCCGGACGCTCGCATCGTTGTGATGATGCGCGATCCGGCACAGTGCATTCCCAGTGTTATGAAGCTTGTGGAGTTGACCTGGAAAGGCAAGGGTTGGAAACCTGTAGACTATTCGCGCTCTTTGCAGATGCTGCGAGACGTATCTTTCGAGAGCTTTCGCCATCCTGCGGCTGTGTTGTCTCGCAATCCAGATGTGCCTAACATCGTGGTCGATTACCGGGAACTGACGACGCAGCCGCGCAGCACCGTGCATAAAATATACGATGCGATCCAGATGCCGCTGACCGACGCTTTTGATCGTTACTTGCAATCGCAGGAAGAACGCGAGAAATCCCATAAGACGGATTTCAGATACAGCATGGATGAATACGCACTTTCGCAACAGGACATCGAAGCACAGTTACGAGAGTTTTATGACGCCTATGACTGGCCGCGCGCAGACACGGCGCCCTCGGCCGTTGAGAACAGCGGGAGTTGAATGATGGGAATGCTTGCTAACAGGATCGCCTTGGTGACAGGCGCCAGCCGTGGAATAGGCTTGGCTATCGCGCGGCGTTTTGCGGCAGAGGGCGCGGCAGTTGTGTTGTGTGCGTCTCGTTGGGGCGCGCACGGGAGTCTGCATGGCACGCTGGAGGGAGCAGTTGCACAGATAAACGAAGCCGGAGGTCGGGCTGCCGGAGTCGCCTGTGACCTGAGTGATCCCGAGGCAAGAGCCAGTCTGGTAGAAGAGGCTGGCCAGCATTTTGGCGCTATCGATATCATCGTCAATAACGCCGCTGTATCAAAAATGCGTCTGCCGAGCGAGGTGACAACTGCCGAACGCAACTGGATGTATGACGTCAATCTCAATGCGCCGATCGACCTTGCGCAACAGGCGTTACCGGGAATGCGTGAACGCGGTTGCGGTTGGATTCTCAACATCAGCAGCAGTAGTGCACTACAGCCGATAGTGCCTTACCGCGATTCGCAGATCGCGGCGCACGTGATATGTGCATATGGATCCACCAAGGCTGCGTTGGATCGCTACACGCAGGGGTTAGCTCATGAAGTCGCCGGCGCTGGAATTTATGTCAATACGCTGGCGCCGGAGAATATTGTGCTGACGAGTGGCGCTGACTATGTGCGCGATATCGCCAGGCGCAGTCCGGATATGGCCGAGCCAGTGGAAGTGATGGCCGAAGCCGCGTTGGAGTTGTGCCGTGGGCACCATGTGGGTCGCGTTACCTACAGTCGTCGATTTTTGCAGTCGCTCGGTTTGCCGGTGAAGAGTCTTGATGGCAGCGTGGTGCTCGGTGATGCGTTTTTGCCTGCGGATCTTGAAAGTACGGCTTGAGGTTTAGCTCTGGCGGAGTAATGTCTTTGACGAGCCGGCCGATGCTGCTACCGGTGGTCTGCTTGCTCAAAAGGCGGGGCATTCGCCGCAGGCCACCCCGCAGGAACGGTTGCCCAGCGATATTTCCAACTCGATTGATGGATCACCGGATATACCAGCTGAAAACGAATGATAAGCAAAGAAGAGCAGAGGCCCGCCATGACCAATGAATCACCGGAATCAAAACTCGCGCTACGCGCTGCCTGGGACGATATGATACAGGCGCTGCAGGATGCGCGGGACGCGATCGACCAGCCGCAGTTGATGCCTGCACCCGGCTCAGATCGAAATCTCGCAGAGGGCTATCGCTATCTCATGGGTTACGTTCATGCCGCGGTTGAGCGTGCGTTCCACCAGGATCCGCAAAGACCGCATATGCGCAATGCCTTGTCGATCATCACGCGCAGTACAATCGATAATGCTGATGCTATCTATTTTTATACAGCTATCGATGGCCGAAAAACGTATCGGCTGAAAGGCAGGACAGGCGACACGCGTCATTGGCGCGGCGAGCAGCCCATTGCCAGTGGCCACAAGGCGCCTTTCTACGTCATCTTTGAAACAACCTGTGGTGAACTGCCCGGCGATACCGGCTCGCTGATGGAGCTGAGGCCTGGTGTAAAAACACAGGCAGGTCGTCTCGATTCGTCACGTATCACGCTGGATGAAGATGGCAGCTTCGAAATTCTGTTGGCTCCTGAGCGCCCCGATGGGTACACAGGCAATTTCATCCCGACGATGAAAATGGCAAAACCCCAGGAGACTGCGGAAGAACAAACGGCAACACCGCGTTATGCCAATTATCTTAGTGGTCGCCAGCTTTTTAATGACTGGGAACACGAGGAAGCTATCCACTTCGAGATTGTCCAGCTTGGGATCGAGGGCAGCCATGCCCCAGCATATACGGGTGTACAAGCGGCCTCGGAGCTGCGTCGCTTTGGCGATATCGTGCGCAACCAGATGCACTTCTGGAACGCTTTCTGGACCATCCTCATGGGTACGTACGGCGAACGGGAGGGGAGTATGCCCGGCATCGCATTTCCCAGAAACAGCTTTAACACCATGAATGCTGCTTCAGGGGCAACGGGCGGCGGACAGAGTACTAACCTTTACGCCGGTGGCGTGTTTGAGTTGGAACCGGACGAAGCGCTCATCATTGAAAATCACATTCGCCTGACACCCCGTTACGTGGGATTTCAGATCGGCAATTTGTGGGGTGAATCGATTGAGTACGCGAACCAGATCGGCAGCCTCAATGGTCACCAGATGACGGCCGATGCGGATGGCATCCTGCGTATAGTCATTGCCCACAGCGACCCGGGCGTCCCCAATTGGGTGGATACTACCGGCCACCGCGAGGGTTTCATGACACCACGCTGGACATACAGTGAAACACCCGCGAAAGAACACTGGCCTTCGATAACAGCGAAAAAAGTGCCATTCGCTGAGATCTGGCAGCATCTACCCGAAGGTACTGCACGAGTCAGCGCGGAAGAGCGGCGCCAGCAGATCAGCATTCGCCAGCGGCATGTGCAACGGCGATATCGCGTGTTTTAGTTATTCTTGCCTGGATTTGTGCGACGACGGAACGTGCTTTGAATTTCTCCGATCGAGGGTTGTTCAGCGTTGTCGGCAGTCGGTTGCGCCGATACCCTGCTTGTTCAAAGAGCGTATTCACCGCAGGGTATCGGCGCAACCGACTGCCTCGTGCAGTGCCACATCCCAGCCAGTGGCGGCCCCCAGAGTTCGATCTACAATCGCCGATTAACATTAACCGGAGCGCCCCAAAGGAGTAGGTAACATGAACAACAAAGTAGCCCTGGTCATGGGCGGCGGCGCCGGTACCGGACGAGCCACTGTGCTGGCGTTCGTCAACGAAGGCGCAAAGGTGGTGATCGCCGACATCAACGAGAACAGCGGTCGCGAAACGCTGGCGCAGGTCGAGTCTCAGGGAGGTGAAGGGGTATTTGTCCGCGCTGACATGGGAAAGGTCGATGATGTACAGAATGTCATTGAGCAAACACGACTCACCTATGGCGTTCTGCACTTGGTGTCCAATAACGCTGCACTGGGCACGCCGAACAAATCGGTGACCGAGCTGAGCGAACTGGAATGGGACCGCTGTATGGGCGTCACACTGCGAGGCGTCTGGTTGTGTATGAAATACCAACTGCCGCTGATTGAAGCATCCGGAGGCGGTGCGATTGTCAACGTCGCATCCGTCTCGGGTATGCGCGGTGATCCGATGCAATCAGCCTATGCAGCCGCCAAGGGCGGCGTACTCAGTCTCAGCAAGACCGTGGCGGTCGAGTATGCCAAGCGCGGAATTCGAGTGAACACAGTTTGTCCCGGTGGCATTAACTCCGGCGGTATGAGCTTTTATCTGAAAAAAATGCCGGAAATGTTGGCGAAAGTAGAGAGCGCACACGCTATGGGGCGTCTGGCGCAACCGCAGGAAATAGCG
Source organism: Halioglobus sp. (assembly GCA_041396025.1). Classification (GTDB taxonomy): domain Bacteria; phylum Pseudomonadota; class Gammaproteobacteria; order Pseudomonadales; family Halieaceae; genus Marimicrobium. The sequence continues at coordinate 404,883 of JAWKZL010000002.1, forward strand.
GACGCGGTGGTTTACCTGTGTTCAGAGCGGGCGTCGTTTATCACCGGTCACGATCTGGTTGTGGATGGCGGTCTCATGGTTCGGTCAAACGTCATCGATCTTTGAACGAGCGGGCTGTACATCTGAACGGGTGGTTCGCGGAGGAATAATCTCTTTCGTTATTTTCATGATTGATGCTCGGTCGCTGGAAAACGGCAGTCGTTCCCGGTGTTACCCTGCTTGTTCAAAAAGCGTATTCACCGCAGGGTAACACCGGGAACGACTGCCTCTGCCTGTGCCAATTTGGATATCAGACAAACGTGAACTCGAACTGATTGCTCCAATGGAGCCACTGGTCGGGACAAGCCTGTTGAGCGAATACGCTTTTTGAGCGAACAGGCTTGTCCCGACCAGTGGCGGCCTACTTCGGAAGACCCATCTGTTGCGCTATTTATCAACAGCATCTAATGCAGGTCTGTGACAAAGCACCACCGCGAGAGAATCCACCGGGCATTGAACGCTAAGAGGCTAGCGTCAGAGTAGCCGTCCCGACAACATGCAACCCACGACTGTTTTTACCGGCAAAATCGACAGTAACTCTGGACTCAGGGTCACCTGGCTCCAGCTTCACGATATGACCCTGCATGACCATGGTGTCGCCCGGTACATTCGGGGCCATCAGTTTGAAACGGATGTGCTTCAGCCTGCTCCCTGCTCCCGCCCAGTCGCTCAGGTAGCGAGCGCACAAGCCACTGGTGGTGAGGATATTCATGAAAATATCAGGCATACCTGCCGCTATGGCGGCAGGCGCCTCATGGTGTACGTTCTGGAAATCCTGGGTCGCCAATGCGCCGCCCACAATCAGTCGATGGGTGATGGGTATGGCAAGTTCAGGTAGCGCTTGTCCCTCCTGCAAAGCAGTAAATGCAATATCCGAGAAGTCTGGCTGCCAGTTGGTTCTGGTATTGGCGGTGTTGGATTCCGATACCGCTGCTTGCTTCTGTGGCGCATGCCTATCAGCAGCCTGGTAGACGAAATAGGTGATTATCGCTTCAGCAAAAGGTGCATCATGCTGATCGAGGTATTCGGCCAGTTCCGTCACAAAGTAGCCGCTGCCAATCGCCGTTTGTTTCAGCGGGCTGATCGAAGTAATCGTGGAAAAATGATGTGCCCTGTCGCCTTCCAGCAGCAAGCGGTGGAAGGTAATGTCATAGCTGACAGCGACGATCCCCGGAAATCCTTGTTCAGCGAGAACATCGAATACCCTCGGGGTATCGGGCACAACCGAGCCAGGTGCATACTGCCCGTTGATATCGCGCATGGTCCACATTTGCATCATCGCCGGCGGCGCCACAACGCGGTCATAGCCCGCTGCGCTGCGATAGTCGTCATTAAGGTAAAGTGGGTTGCGATCTCCCATGGCAGAGCACCACTGCCATACCTGTACCCGACTAACCGCGTTGAAACTGCAGTAAGGTCCGGTGCGCTGACCGGTCAGTGCCGCTAAATCCTCAGCGTTGTTAACGTGCTCGGTGGAGACTGACATCAGTTCTGTCCTCTTGTTATGGTGTTGCCGCCATATTCTTTGAAGCGACTGGCAATAAAAAAGGCGGCCATTTGGCCGCCTTGATAAATAGCGGTGGCCTAAACCGGCGGTACGGAGTAGCCGCCCCACACAGGATAATAATTTTCATCATAATGTGCTGCCAGCGAAGTGTGTAAATCGTCGAGCTCCCATTTTTGTGCGCCTTTAGGATTCACGTATTTGTCGCCAAGGGTGGGGCGCTGCAAAATTTGCACTTCGTTGCCCCACACTATTAGCACTTCGCCGGAAATTTTCGCCGCCTCTGGAGAGCAAAGGTAGCCGACCAGTGGCGCTACGTTGGCAGGATCGAACATGTGGAAGCTGCCGTCGGCTGGCGCCTGAAACATTTCGGCAGTCTGGCCGCCGGCAGTCATATCGGTCAGCGCACGTGGCATGATGACGTTGCTGGTGATGCCATACTTGGTAAGCAATTGCGCGGCGCCCATGGCCATGGCGATGATACCGGCTTTGGCAGATGCGTAGTTGGGCTGCCCTGCTGAGCCGTAAATTGCTGCTTCGGAGGAAGTGCTGATCAGTCTTCCGTACACCGTTTCTCCGGATTTGGCCTTATCGCGCCAGTAGGCAGTGGCATTGCGCATGTTGACGAAGTGGCCGCGCAGGTGAACCCGTACCACGGAATCGAATTCGTCATCGCTCATACCGAAGATGGTTTTATCCCGGCAGAAGCCGGCATTGTTCACCATGATGTTCAGGTCGCCATACGCTTTCAATGTGGCTTGCAGCAGATTTTCAGCATCCGTGCTGTCGGCGCAATCACCCAGCACGACCATTGCTTCACCGCCAAAAGCCTTGATTTCCTCGACAGCTGAATTCGCGGCTTCCGCCGCGTCCGGCCGATTGATGTCATTGATCACCACGCGCGCACCCTGGCGCGCCAGTTGCATGGCTTCTTCTCGACCAAGGCCGCGGCCCGCGCCGGTAATCACGGCGACTTTGCCAGTCAGGTCTCCCATGAATCTTCTCCCTCAAATACGTTCGATAATGGTGCCGGTGCCAATGGAAGAGCCGCAGCACATGGTGATGAGTGCAGTGGTTTTGTCCGAGCGTTCCAGCTCATGCAGCGCCGTAGTAATCAGACGGGCACCGGTGGAACCAACCGGGTGACCGAGAGCAATAGCACCACCGTTGACGTTAACCTTGTCCATGTCTGCGTTGTACACCTGCGCCCAGGACAGCACTACTGCGGCAAACGCTTCGTTGATTTCAACGAGATCGATATCCTGCATGGTCATCCCGGTTTTCTTGAAAAGCGTCGCGGTGGCATCGACCGGGCCGTCCAGCAGGTAGTAGGGATCGGTTCCCACGACGCAGTCCGCCAGAATGCGGGCACGCGGCTTCAGCCCGCGGGCTTTCGCTTCATCCGCTGTCATCCACAGCACTGCCGCAGAACCATCGGATACCTGGGAGGAATTTCCCGCAGTATGAATCTGTCCTTCCATCACCGGTTTCAGGCCGGCGAGCCCCTCCATCGTAGTCTCGCGCAGACCCTGGTCGCGGTTGACTGTGCGTGTCTCGCCGGTGGGTTTGCCGTCGGCACCGATGATGGGTGCTTCTACCGTAAACACTTCGCGGTCAAAGCGACCCTCTGCCCACGCCTGCTTGGCGCGCGCCTGGGAATTGAACGCCAGTTCGTCGACCATCTGACGCGTGATACCGCGGTTGTCGGCAATGCGCTGGGCGCTGGAAAACTGGTCTCCCGTTGAATCCCAGGGCCAGTCCGTAGGAATGAAATACCCGGGGCCGTTGTAGACGTTGGCGCCCAGGCCTACCCGACTCATGGCCTCAACCCCAGCACCGATACCGATATTGATGGAGTTGGAGTGGATCAGCGCTGAGATCATGTGATTGGCCGTCTGCGCAGAGCCGCACTGGTTATCCAGGGTGGTGCCGCCGGTAGTCCAGTCATGGCCCATGGTTAGCCAGGCGTTGCGAGCGATGTTCCCGGCTTGCTCCCCTGCCTGGGTAACGCAACCGGCGGCCAGGTAGTCGATATCAGCCATTTCCAGACCGGTGCGGCGCAGGATTTCCCGGTAGGACAGCGCCAGCAATTGGGTGGCGTGAAAGTCGCATAAATCGCCGACACCGGGCTTGCCGCGGCCGATAGGTGTCCTGACTGCTTCTACAATAACTGCTTCACGCATGGTTCATCCTCAGAATAGGGCAGCGCAAAGGCTACGCTCGCCGGGGTTCAAAACAGCGGCCCAGTGTACGCAACAATGACGGCTTTTCAATGACTGATGGGGTCACTTCAGTAGCCATATTTTGCCGGTTTTGCTGCCCTGACACAGCGTCCGTCTGTCGAGAAATGGTGCATGGTATAGCTGATTAAGCCGTGTTCGCATTGGTTGTGCTTCTTGCTGCCGTGTACCATGGAGTGCATTTTTGAAGTGCGATGCAAGCGGGAGCAATGGTGCATGAAACAGTATTTATACACAGACACGGTCGCGTTGCAGGAACTGGTGTCCGACACGTTTGGACCCTGGAGTGAACAGGTTGAAATCACACAGGAGCTGGTAAACCAGTTCGCAGACCTGACCGGCGACGATTACTGGATACATACAGACCCGGAGAAGGCGAAATCAGACAGCCCGTTCGGTACCACCATCGCGCACGGCTTCCTCACGCTGGTGTTGTTGCCCAGGATGCGCGGCAAACCGACATACGAACTGACAGGCTTCGGCAATATCCTCAACTATGGCTCTGACAAATTGCGTTTTACCGGGCCGGTCCCGGTGGGCTCATCACTGCATTGCCGCAGCCGGGTCAAGGAAGTCAGCGCTACACCCAAGGGCACCAAAATGGTTCTGGAGCAGCATATCCACGTTGTGGGGCAGGATGAGCGTCCTGTGTTGATTTATGAATTGATTATTATTTATATGTAGATTGGTGTGGTCCGGGTACCTCGGGCGTGTAGCGGTGATCTCTGCTGGTCGGCGGTTGGGTTTTGCCCGGCTTGTTCAGAGAGCGTATTCACCGCCGGGCAAGCGCAACACCAACCGCCTGGTCTTGATGTACTGTTTCGCTGGGGTCTTGGTTTCATGATGCGTCATTGATAGAGTGGCTGCACTCTGGGTGTACTTTCGATGCCCGGACAATAAAAACAGAGTGCAATTCTCATGAAAATTCAAGATCGCTTTGCAAAAACAATCTCCGTGCTGCCACAGGGCATAGCCGCTTTATCCATCGCGGTTCTGCTGGGTGCCTGCTCCAATGGCAATGACAATAACAACCAGTCCGCTTCACAGCCATTTCAGGAACTTATCGACCAGGGTGTGACGCGCTATATCGGTATGTATTCACCGATGAGTACGACGGTGGATGGGAAGATCACCAATCACCAGTTTGGCGAGGGCGACGGGCCGCTGTGCCTGACTGGCAAGCCCTACACCATGGCCACCCGCGATGAGGGTACCGAAGACCTGATGATTTTCCTGCAGGGTGGCGGGGCGTGTTGGTTTAACTTTTGTGCCGCCACCGAAGAGGCGAGCCCCGGTATTCCGGCGGCGGGTATTCTCGACCCTGAACTGGATATCAATCCGCTGGCGGGTATCAGTACGGCTTATCTGCCTTACTGTGATGGCGGCATTTTTGCCAGTGATGCAGATGTAGACACTGATAACGACGGCGTAAGTGACCGTTATCACCGAGGCCTACGCAATCTTTCAGCAGCGCTGGATGTGACAGTACGCGCCTTTCCGGCACCGCGCCGCATCGTGCTGGCTGGCGTCAGCGGTGGCGGCTACGGAACGTTGTTTGCGCTGCCGCTAGTGCGACAACTCTATCCGGGTGTGCCGATTGAGGTGTTGAACGATTCAGGTATAGGGATCAATCGGCCGAATGATCCGGTGTGGAACCAGGAAATCATCGACTACTGGAATATCGGTAGTTTCTTTCCTGCCAGCTGTGCTGAATGCGATATTCAGGGTTCTCCTGCGGGCATCATCAACTGGCAATTGCAACAGGATCCCAATGTGCGGTTGGGTATGCTGAGCTACTCACAGGATTTCACCATCGGTACGTTCTTCCTGGGGATTGGCGGTCCGGCCTTTGAAGCGGTATTGCGTTCCACATTTGCGGATGTGGAAGCGGAAAATCCGCAGCGCATGCGCAGTTTCGTGCGTGCCGGGGACACCCATACCTTCCTTGAGTCTGACCTGTCTCTCAGCGTGGAAGGTGTGTCTGTTGCACAATGGGTGAACGAGATGTTGTACGGGGCCGATGGGGATTGGAAATCCGTCTCTGAATAACTATCCGATCCCAGGCAGTGAGTATGGGTTTCGTGTCGGCCAGGCGATACGAAACCCAATGTGGTGCAGCAATGCGTTACTGCGCAAAAATATCTGAACTGGCAGCATAATCCTTAATTAACTGTGCATCCGCAGGCAACAAGAACCCCTTGTTCACAGCGTCATCAGTGGCGGTATTGACGGCGTTGATATAGTCGGCATTGTCTGAGTAAAGCGATCCCAGCGTCGCCGCATCGAACAGTTTGGTGCTGCCGGAGAGAAAGCAGAAGTCAACGGTTTCGACGCTGATTTCGCCATCGTCCGGGTTGGGATTGACTTCAAGTGGCGGTTGTCCCTCGCCCGAGAGCAACGCAATCGGCGCATCCACGTAGGGCGTGCGAATGCCGCCCAATACATTGCCCAGAGGGTCCAGCACAAATGTCGCCGGGTCTCCCGTCACTTCCAGCCGATCCGCGTGGGGCGGTGCAGTGCCGTCCACCAACCAGGTGTTGAGGGCGGCAATCGCAGCTTTGGCGACAAAATGCTGCGGCCCCGAGTTCACCGGGACAGAGCATTCAATAATGCCCGGCACCGGCGACAGGTTTTCAATGATTGCAGCAATGTTCGGATTCGTACCGGTGTCGAAGCGGTTGTCGAGGAACGTATAGAGATCGGCGTGGGCGGTACCTGCAATTTCCCAGAGGCGAAAATTGGTGCTGTCTTCCTGCCGACTGGGATAGGACCCCAACACGAACAGGTCGGTCTCGGTCTGCAGCATCATCACCGGCGTCCCCAAATCATCCCTGACACGCACCACTTCGGGGATGGGGCTGGTGGCTTCCCGGAATTCACCCGACAATCCCGCGCTGCTGCCGAGACGACTGTGGATGAAGTAGCCGTCATACAGCGCGTGTTTCGGCGCAAACGCGTTGACATAGGTCATCATGAAATGCGCTGACTGCGATTCGCCGGCAGCAATCAGGCGCTGCAATTGCAGATCACCCAAAGGTGATGTGCCGCTAGCCTCCCGCAGCAGCTGCGCCAACTGGGAGTAGATGTCATAGGCAAAGCGATCACCAGGATGGAACAGGCTCTGGTAGCGACCGTCAGCAACAATGCCCAGCAGGGCGCCTGCGCTACCGTCGATCAACGCCTCCACACCTGGCTTCTGTGCGGAGATGCCGATCCAGGCATAGCCCTTGCGTATCAGTGCGGTGTGCGTCATGCCCCAGTCCGGCGCCGAGTCGAAACCCGCCGATACGTTGAGCCATTCCACCATGACCGTGCCGTTAAAGTTCGCTTGACTGCTCGGGCGGTTGACGACGATCCGGGTTTTGTACTCGGCCTGCTCGTTTATTTCTACTGACCATTTCCCATCGGAATTCAATGGCTGGGAGTTGGCGTAGGCATTAGCAATTCCAGAAATAAAGTACTCGTGTTGCTCGTAACCCAACGGTGCCAGATCGAAGAACGTGCTCACCAGGACGGGTGTGCCTGCGATGGGGCCCTCCAACTGGGCAGCCGGCACGGCTACGGTGCCTGGATTGCCGGCGCCGGGCACACCCAGAGTAGAACTTGGGGGAATCGAAGAGTCATTGCTATTGCTGCACGCTGCCACAAGCAGAGTGTAGAGAACGATGCTCGATAGTAAACAGCCATTGCGCAGCGCGCAGCGCTTGGAGAGGTCAAACATGGGTGGCACCTTATGGTTATTGGGTTGTTGTCGGTCTGTACTCCGGCACAACGCTCGCACCGGGGGAAGTAGTCGCAGGATAATCAGCCTTGGATAGTTTGAACAGCCATTTGCGGTATCAAGGCGACCAGAGGCCCTGTTGGTAATTGGCGACTGGCGGTTCCTGAATAGCCGTCAGGAATTTTTACAACATTCTCAGAATCGTTCGTTTCTTCGGCAATAAATATTTCTATAAAGCTATATATATCAATAAGTTAAATAATCTGGCTCAGTTGTTGCTTCTACTCTATCAGCGACAACAGATTATCGGCTAGCGGGCGATCAAGACTCGCTGCCTGAAGCAATAAGTGGGGAGTTCCTACATGGTTTACAAGCAAAAAATACTCGGGTTCATGGCGGCCGTTGGCATGATGGCAGTGTATTCCATGCCGAGTTTGGCCAATGTGCAGACCTGGACTTTCAACAGTGCCACGCAGAGTTTCAACAACACCAACAACGGTAATACACTCAGCCTGACCTCGTCCGATGGTATCCACCTGACTGTCAGCGGTTTTTCCGACACGGGCGATGTATCTGGTGCCGACTTGGTAGAGACCGGTCGTCTGATTTGGGCTAACTCGACGGCATTGGGCGTTGCGAATCGGGACGAAGGGATCGATCCCGCATCACCCCATCATTCTACCGACAGTGTGCGCTCCGGTTCTGATGCTGATGGCGACTTCGACATGCTGTTGCTGGAATTCGATACCGCAGTCAACTTAACCGGAATGACGTTGAACTGGGCACAGGGCGGCAACGTTGCCAATACCGCTGACGTGTCCATACTGGCTTATGTGGGCCCTGGTTCGTCAGCACTGGTTGGCAATACATGGGCCAGCGTGCTGGACACTAACGGTGGTGCATACGATTCTGTCGGTAACTACAGCAATGTAAACCTGAGTTACTATGCGGTAAACCCGACCAGTGTTACCTCCACCAAGTGGCTGATCGGTGCCTATAACCCTGTATTTGGTGCCGGTGGTGACGCCAGTGATGACGGCTTCAAGCTGGCCTCACTCACCACGTCTACAACGACCATTCCGGATCAACCGCCGGGTGAAGTGCCTGCCCCGGGTACCCTCGCACTGCTGATTGCCGGATTATTGGGACTGCGTTCGCGTCGGGCTGCTAAAGTGGCGAGCTGATTCATGTAGTAAGGTATGGTAGTGCCCATCACGCTACTCTCCACGAAAACGGAACTTTAAAGTTCCGTTTTTTTTGCGTGGGTTAACATGATCTCCCTCGTAACCGACCGACCTGCCACCGTGGAGGATACAGATTGATCAGGCTTTTTGCCCGAATAGCACTGCTACTCGTTGGCCTCTCAACAGCAGGAGTGTGCTTCGCTCGAGATGCCAATCTGGATTATGAGAAGGCATTACAGGCCTACGCGGAAGGTGAACTCGAAGATTCCTACATCCACCTCAAAAACGCGCTGCAAGAGGACCCAAATTTACTGTCAGCCCGGCTCCTGCTGGCCGAGGTCTATTTCAATGCCGGCGACATTGCCAGTGCGCAAAAGGAGTCCGAAGAAGCGCTGTTGCTCGGTGCAGATATTAATCTGGTGCTGCCAATCTACGGTCAGTCTCTGGTGTTACAAGAGAAGGTAGACGAACTGTTCGAACTTGAGCGAGTCTCCGACAGCTTTACACCGGCCAGCGAATTTGAATGGACCTTACTTAAAGGGCAGGGGTATTTGCTGCGCGGTGAATCCGAACTCGCACGTGCTGAATTTGAAAAAGCGGCAACGATACTTCCCGAAAGCGTTCGCTCAAACAATACCATCGCCGCAATTTACATGAGCCGCAATATGGACGAGGACGCTCGTAAGCTGGTTGAAAAATCCCTGGTGATGGATCCCAAGAATGCCAAAACCTGGCAGCTCTCGGGAGAGCTTGAATTCAAGGCAGGGAATTATGACCAGGCACTGGAGTTTTTTCTCAGGGGCAATCAACTGGACCCACAGGATCTGCGGATACAGCGCTCGTTGGCGCAGGTATACCTGCAGCTGGGTGAACGCGCTAAGGCCCAGGAATATCTGGATATGATTCTGGAAGCCTCGCCCGATGACCCGGCTGCGACGCTGATCAGTGCACAACTGCTGATTGGTGATGGCGATGTGGAATTGGGCAAAAGCATGCTGGGCAACCTCAGCAGTATGTTGTCCCAGTTTGACGACGGTCAACGCCAGACCGACGAGACCATGCTGTTTATTCGCGCCTCGGCAGAATATATACAGGGCAACGACCAGAGCGCGATAGGCCTGTTCAACACCTATTTGTTGCGCAACAAGGGCAACATCGCTGCCATCCGTTTGCTCGCCGACCTGTACCTGCGTAATGACGACATCAGGCGAGCCACGGAATTACTGAGTTCACAGGTGTCGGAGGTTTCCGAAGATCTGGGTCTTTCCGTACAACTATTGACGCTCTACATCAGGAGCGGGAACGTGTACAGAGCGGAAGAATTGCTGGCGCTTCTGAAGAAGAAGGGTGCTGGAGACAACCCCTATGTGGTGATGGCAGAGGCGCAGGTGCTGCGACTCAAGGGACAGTCCGCCGATGCATTGCACCTGCTCGATAGCCACGCATTCGCTGAGCAGGAGCCGCAGGGTTACGGATTATTGCGGGGCGTTCTGCAACTGGAACTGGGGAAGAATGCGGATGCGCAGCGCAGCGTAGAGCAACTGGTAGCGGCCTACCCCAATACCGTCCGGATCAATAATTTTGCTGCAGCGACTTACCTTGCGCTGGATAAGCTGAGTGACGCCAACACCTACATCGAAAAAGTGTTGCAACTGGATCCGGGAAACGTGGATGCCAGATTTAACCAGGCGATGTTATACAAGAAGCGCGGTGATCTGGAGGAGTCGAACAAAATCCTCAAGGCACTCGTGGAGGAGCGGCCCAGCCACACCAGGGCATTGCTGCTGATGTCACGCAACCTGTTCCTGCAAGGCAAGTACGACGAGGCGATCGAATGGAGCGAGAAGGTATATGCCTACGATAAAACCTCGACAACGCCTGCCGAACTGCAAATCGAAATTTATTCTCAGGCAGGTAATTGGGATAAAGCCAGGGAAGTGTCCCAGCGCCTGGTAAGAGGAGACCCGCTGAACACCGACTATCTGGTGCAGTTGGCTAATATCGCGATGAAAGTGGAGGATCAGGAGCTTGCGCAGAATACGCTCAGCAGGCTCTACCCACTGTGGAAACGCGACCCCGAGAAGTTACGACAACTCGCCGACATGCAGGCGCGCTTCCACAATGGTGTTGCTGCGCGCAAGAGCCTCGAGCAGGCGCTGAAACTGAATAAGGATGACTATCTTGTGCAGCTGGATCTAGCCCGTCTGGATCTCGCTGAAGGTCGCTATGACACCGCGCAAACCCTGGCGCAGGCGCTGGAAAACGAATTTGGTCAACGTTCGGATTCATCGCAGCTACTGGGTGAAATAGCCTTTGCCCGGCAGCAACCGGAGCAGGCCCGACAGTATTTTCTGACTGCATTCAAACTCGATAACGACAATACAGAGGCAATTGCCCGGCTTTACGACTTGAGTACACAGGGCATTGGGCAGAAGGCCTTTACCGATACTATGGAGTCGACGTTGCAGGAATCGTCACTCCCGGTATTGGCGGTGCGATTGATGGCCGACAGCTACCTCAACCAGGGCGATACGGCAAAGGCCGCCGTTTACTATGAAAAGCTGCTCGATCTGGACGATCTGGCTCTCGACCCGGCTATTCTCAATAATCTGGCCAATATCTATGCCAAGGATGATCTCGACAAAGCGTTGGCAACCGCGATGAAAGCACTTGATGTATCCGGTGAGAAAAACTATGGGCTGCTGGATACCGTTGGATGGATACTGGCACAACAGGGGAAGCATGAGCAGGCGCTTTCCTACTTGCGCAAATCCTATGTGAAGAATTCAACCGACCCGGAAGTGCGCTATCACCTCGGCGCTACCTTGCTGGCTCTGGGCAGGTCTGCAGAGGCGAAGAAAGAGCTGCGCGCTGCCCTCGATAGCGGTCAGCAATTTCTCGGACGCGAAGACGCCGAGCGGCTGCTGGTGGCGGCTGAACAGGAACACTGAACAGCGCCTGTTGTGTCCCTCGAATTCACGCGAAGTGTCGTTGGCTGAAACGCGTTAACTAGTCCATCTTACCCAGGATCGCACCGCCGGTAGGAATACCCACACCGGATGTAACCAGCGCGTGGTTCACTGTTTTTGCAGGCTGGTTGACCGAGGTGCCGCGCACTAAGCGTGTTGCTTCTACGATACCGTTGACACCGTGAATATAGGCCTCGCTCAGTTGCCCGCCGTGGGTATTGGTCGGCAGGCGTCCATTGGTACGCAGGGCGCCGTCTTTCACAAAATCGCCCGATTCGCCATAGCCACAGAAGCCCCATGCTTCCAGTTGCCACAACACAATGGGCGAGAATGCATCGTAGATGACCGCGGCGTCGATATCGTCAGCTGAAAGCCCGCTCATGGCGTAAACGTTCTGCGCCGCGCGCTCCATCTCAGGAATGCCCGCGAATTCCTTGCGGTAGAACGACGTCATCTGTTCCTGGTTCTCCGCTGCGCACTGCGCCACGCCGCGCACGCTGACGCCGGGCTGTTTCAGGTCGCGCGCCCGTTCCGGTGTGGTGACAATCACCGCTGAGCCGCCATCGCTTTCCTGGCAGCAATCGAACAGCTGCAGTGGACTGGCGATCATGCGAGCGGCGTCATACTCGGCGCGATCAAACTCGCGGCCATAGAAGAAAGCCGCAGGATTATTCGCACCGTACACGCGTGTTGATTGCGCCACCTCAAAGAGGGCATCTTTGGTGACGCCGGTATTGTGCATCCAGCGCTGCGTGAACATTGCCACCCAGCTAGCCGGAGTCAGCAGCCCATAGGGCATGTACCAACCCCAGTGGATGGCGTCAGCTGTAGTGATTTCACCTGCGACACCGCCGGAAAAGCGGTGGCCGCTGCGGCCGTTCAGTGCGCGGTACACCACGACAGTCTCGGCCATGCCGGTGGCGACCGCCATGGTCGCCTGATGCAGGCAACTGGTGGCGGCGCCACCGCCATAGTGAGATCGACCATAGAACGTGAGTTCGCCAACGCCCAAAGCCCGGGCGACTTCGATCTCATCATTGGTGTCCATGGTAAACGTTGCCATGCCGTCAATATCGCTGGGCTTGAGACCGGCATCATCGATCGCAGCTTTTACCGCTTGCACTGCCAGTGACAGTTCAGACACTCCGGAGTCCTTGCTGAACGTGGTATTGCCGATTCCTACGATGACCGCTTTGTCTTTTACGTTAGCAACCACGAGTCAGGCCTCCTGCGGAAGTGCGAGTTGTACGGAGCCCTGCATGTGCATGCCCCAGATGTTGTTTTCCCCAACCACGGCGATGTCGACGATGCCCTGTTCGGTATCAATCGCAGTCACCTCTCCAGTCATGGTCATAATCATACCGGGCACATTTGGCGCTCCCAGCCGTATGTCCAGGGACTTGACCACAGCCTCCGGGCCGCTCCAGTCGGTGGCATATCGGGTCATCAGTCCCTGGCTGGTGAGGATATTCATAAACACGTCTGGCAGGCCGGTTGCTACCGCCGCTGCCTTATTGTGATGGACCGGTTCGAAGTCGCGTGTGGCCAATGCACCGCAGACCACCAGTGAGGTGGTGATATCGATAGCCTGAGGAGGCAGTTTTTGGCCGACAGACAGCTCGGCACAGGTCAGTGTCTTGTAGTCGCTCATCGTCATGTTCCTGCGTTCATTACTGGTTAGGCCGGGTAAAATTGCGGCAGCATGGTTTTTTCATCCACCTGCTCAACCACGCCTTTCACTTTCATGCCAATGTGCACGTCCGCTGGATCACAACCGACCACGTTTGCCACCAGATTGGTGCCTTCACTCAAGCCGATCACGGCGCAGACCAGAGGATACTGGTAGCCCGGTATCTTCGGGTGGTGCAGTTCGGTGTGGCTGAGTACTTCGCCATCCAGTGCAGACTCTATTGCATCCCATTCCATTGACTGGCACTCGCCGCACATCGGGCGTGGGGGGTGGCGCAGGGTCTGGCAATTCTTGCAGCGTTGAATCATCACCTTGCCCGCGTCGCAGGCATCCCACCACCACTTATTGTCGTGTCCGCGTGGCGAAGCGATGCGCGTGGGTACCTGCAGTTTTTCCTCGCCTGCGGCTGCAGTCGGTTGCTCTTGTGGTATGAACTTCAGGACTTTGAAGCGCTGCGTGCCGATCTTTTCGCCGCGCTGATTGGTGAAGGTGGCCAGTGTTTCAAAAAAGTAGCCGGGGCCGCGGCCGGTTGTCTTGCGTTCGGAGATATTGTCGATGGTCATCTGCATCGACACGCTGTCGCCAGGCCTTACCTCCTGGAAATACTCCTGCTTCACGTTCGTGCCCAGGACACCGGTATAGCCGTGCTGGTTAAACAGGTTTACCAGGTCGGCCTGTGCATCGGGCGGACGACCGGTGGTGACTGCAAAGCCTTCCTGTCCCCATACATACATCATGGCCGGCGGGGCGATAGTGCCCCCGCGTTTACTGGTAGCGGCCCATGACCCATTAGTATACGCAGGATTCTGGTCGCCGATGATTTCTGTCCATTGGCGGATCATGGCAGTGTTCACGTCGTCTTTTGCGCGGGTGGGCGGGCAAACTTCCCGGCCTACAAACGCGTAGATCTGTTCCTCAAAAGCCTTAAGGTCTTCTGCTGTCATCAGGGAAAGTTCCTTGTGTTATTCAGTGCGACTGATGCATTCCTCAGCGGTGTGTCGGCATTCCCAGTCCATGGGTTGCTACCAGGCCGCGCAGCACTTCCACGACTCCACCGCCGAAGGTGTTGATGGTGGCGCGGCGATACTCGTGTTCCAGGTTGCCGTGCAATACAGCGCCTTCACTTTCGGCGGTGAGCAGCGCATGTGGGCCCACCACATCCATCAGCAATCGGCAAATCTCCAGCATTTTTTCAGTGGAGTACACTTTGATAGCCGATGGAAAAACCGCGTCCATTTCGTGTTGATCCAACTGCCAGGACATGCGCGCATTCATCACCCGCATGGCCTCCAGGTGGGCGTAAACCTCGGCCAGGTTGCGCTGCGCACCGGGATCGTCGATCACCCGCTGACCCTGAGCATTTTTAGTACTGCGCGCCCACTGCAGCGCATCTTTGAAAATTTTCCAGCCCTGTATTCCCCAGGCCGCCAGACCGACGCGTTCGTGGTTCAGTTGCTCGGTAATCAGGCGCCAGCCTTTGTTCTCCTCGCCGATGATCATGTCCAGCGGGACTTTCACATCGCTGTAGTAAGTCACGTTGGTGCGTACGCCGCCCATGGTATGAATGGGGCCAAAGGAGAATCCGGGGTCTTTGGTGTCGGCTACCAGGATTGAGATGCCCTTATGCTTTGGCGCTTCCGGGTCGGTGCGTGCTGCCAGCCAGACAAAGTCGGCACCTTCGGCACCGCTGGTGAACACCTTGTTGCCGTTGACCACATAGTGGTCGCCCTGTTTCACCGCAGACGTTGTCAGCGCTGCCAGGTCGGTGCCGGCGCTGGGCTCGGTATAGCCGATACAAAAGTGTAACTCACCGGAGGCAATGCCCGGGAGAAAGCGTGTTTTCTGCTCGGCGGTACCCCTGCTCATAATTGCAGGGCCCACAGTGTTGAGCGTGACGAAAGGGGTGGGCGCGCCGGCCAGCAATGCCTCTTCATAGCGGATCAGCTGTTCACTCTCAGTGAGGCCTCGACCGCCATACTCCTCTGGCCAGCCCACCGCCAACATGCCGTCCTTGCCCTGTTGGCGAATGAGTGCCTTGTAGAGATCACCACTCTCGGCGTTGCGCAACTCCTCGCGATGCTCCGGTTTAATCAGCTGGGAAAAATAGGCGCGAAATTCCCTGCGCAGTTCTTTCTGGCTCTCGGTGTAGTTGACGAACATCTGTCTGACCCTCCAGTTAATGTCCCACATCATATTGATTTTGAATTCAAATTCAACTACTTTGTTATCCTATGTCGACACCTACTGCCAAGTCAGCAAAGTCCAACGGCGTACTCAGTGCGCGTGGCGAACGCGCCCGCGCCGGTCTGAAAGAGGCCGCGCTGAAGGTGTTGGAGCGCGACGGATATCACAGGATGCGCATCGCCGATGTCACTGGCGAAGCGGGTGTGGCCCAGGGCCTGTTCTACCACTACTTCAAGGACTTGAAATCGTTGACGCTGGAGGTGCTGACGGACTTTGCGATGGCCAGCAATGATCCTTTGCGGGTGGAAAAAAATGTCACGCGCGGCGACTGGTATGCGCGAATCTATGCGCACAACCTGATCGTTGTGCGCAGCTATGCAAGGCGCCCGGGTGTGATGCGTTGCCTGTTGCAATTGGCAGACGAGGATGAAGATTTCTCGCGCTTATTGCGCGACAACTACCGCAGTCAGTTAATGTGGTTGGTTGAATTGATGCCCAAACTGTTTCCACAGGTGCGTTTTCGCAAGCACCAGGCATTGATGGTGGTCTATTCACTGGCCGGCATCGGTGAAGGACTGATTCGCGAGTACTTTATCAATGAAAGTAAAACGCTGCGCGCCGCCGACCTGACTGTGGAACAGTTTGCCGAATTGCTTACGACCATGTTCTATCGCGCATTGTTCCTGCAGCACCCGGATGAAAAGCAGCTCAAATATACCCGTAACCTGACCGCCATGGTCAGGCCAAACTGAATATCACTTAGGCACTACTGAGGTACGACGTAATGAATTTCACCTTTAGTGAGGACCAGCAATCGATTCGCGAACTGGCCCACCAGATCTTCACGGACCGCTCTACAGACGAGCAATTGCTGGCGTTCTCGCGCAGCGGAAAGACCTATGACGAAGAGCTGTGGCAAACACTGGCAGAGCAGGGCCTTCTCGGTGTCGCAATTCCCGAATCTGCTGGTGGTACCGGGTTTGGGTTGATAGAACTCTGTCTGGTGCTGGAAGAGCAGGGGCGCCGAGTTTCACCCGTCGCTCTGCATTCCTGCCTGGTGCTGGGCGGCTTGCCGATTGCGCAGTTTGGAACCGAGCAGCAACAGCAGCGTTATTTGCCAGCGCTGGCATCCGGTAAAGCAAAATTCAGTGCTGCCATTGCAGAGCTGGGCATGAACGCAGCGTTAGTGACCTCAGTAACAGCACGTAAGGGTAAAGATGGCTGGCAGCTGGACGGGCGCAAAGCGGTCGTTCCGGACGGAGCAGTGGCTGATTTTATTCTGGTGCCTGCAGAAGATGACAAGGGCGGGCTGACGGTGTTCATTGTCGACACGCGCGCTCCCGGTGTGACCGTGACGCCAGTCGAAATTGGAATGTCCGGTGCGCGCGCCGCGCATTTGAGCCTGGACAGTGTCGCCGTGGGTGAGGATGCCGTGCTCGGTGCCAGCGGCGAGGGCGCTGCGATTATTGAATGGCTGGAGCAACGCGCCAACATCGGCCACTGTGCGCTGCAGGTCGGTGTCACTGAAGAGGCGATGAAGCGGACGGCAGCTTTTCTCAGCGAGCGCAAGCAGTTCGGCGTCGCGCTCGGCACGTTCCAGGCGTTGGCCATGCGTATGGCCGACAGCTATATCGACGTCGAGGGGATTCGTTCCACATACTGGTTGGCCATGTGGCGCCTGAGCGAGGGTCTGGATGCGCGGGCAGAAGTGCACGCTGCCAAGTGGTGGGCGTGTGATGCAGCGCATCGGGTGGTGTCATCGTCGCAGCATATGCACGGCGGCATCGGCGCGGACGTGGAGTATCCTATCCACCGTTTTTTCCTCATGGCCAAGCTGATCAGTTATTCGCTGGGTAATGCCAGTCAGCAGCTGGCACAGTTAGGCAAGCTGCTGGCTGAAGACGACAGTCTCGGTTTTCGCGCTCTGGAAGTCTGACCCATGGTTCCTGCAACCCGGATCAAACCGCCGATGGGCCTGGACAATGCGTGGTGGTGGCAAATGGCAGAGGAAGGCAAGCTGGGTATCCAGCGCTGCCTTGGATGCCAGACCCTGCGCCATCCCCCGCGGCCAATGTGTGGCGAGTGCCACTCGCTGGAGTGGGATGCCGTTGCGGCTTCGGGCCAGGGCACCATCTGCAGTTATACCGTATTGCATCACCCGCAATTTCCCGGTTATCAGTACCCGTTGATAATCGTGCTGGTGGATCTGCGGGAGGGCACGCGCCTGACTTCGCAGCTGGTGGGCTGTACACCGCAGGATGTGGATTTTGGTTTGCCGGTTGAGATGGTAATCCAGAAGGATCCGGACGGATTCATGTTGCCCGTATTCCAACTGGCCGGAGGTGCATAGTGCCGATTTCACTGCGTAATGAAACCGCCATTGCCGGCATCGGGCTCACAGCGTTTTCCAAGCATTCCGGCGTATCCGAGCTGTCGCTGGCGGCGCAGTGCATCAAGGCGGCCTGTGACGATGCCGGGGTTGCGCCCGCCGACATCGATGGGCTGGTTACCTACACACTGGATTCCACTGACGAAATTGAAGTCGCCCGCGCTGTCGGCGCCGGTGATCTCTCGTTTTTCAGTCGCATTAACTATGGCGGCGGCGCCGCAGTCGGCACTATTGCGCAGGCAGCGATGGCAGTAGCGACCGGCCAGGCCAGCACCGTCGTGTGTTATCGCGCGATGAACGGCCGCTCCGGAAAACGCATGGGGCAGGGCGTGTCAGGTGATATTTCCAGCAGCGACCTGATCCACTGGTCGTGGTACATGCCATATGGCATGTTGATACCCGGATCGTGGATCGCCATGATCGCCAACAAATATATGCATAAATACGCTGTCAGTCGCGAAGACCTCGGACTCGTTGCCATCTCCCAGCGCAATCATGCACTGCGCAATCCGCGTGCTTACGGCTACGGTAAACCGCTGACCATGGATGACTACCTCAATTCCAAACGCATCGCCGATCCGCTGTGCCTGTACGATTTTTGTCAGGAAACTGACGGCGGCTGTGCGATCCTTGTGACCAGCACTGAACGCGCACGCGACCTGCGCCAGAAACCCGCTGTGATTCGCGGCGTCACCCAGGCGTCCACACGCGGCCAGGAACAAATGACCAGCTACTACCGCGACGAACTGGAGTCGCTGCCGGAGATGGAGATGGCTGCCAGTCGCGTGTATGCGATGTCTGGTCTCGGTCCGGATGATATCGATGCGGCCTGCCTGTACGATGCGTTTACCTCGGAAATCATCATGCAACTGGAGAGCTTCGGCTTCTGCCAGCGCGGCGAGGGCAAACACCTGGTGCGCGAGGGTGCGCTGGATATCGATGGGCGACTGCCCAACAACACCCACGGTGGGCTGATTTCCGAGGGCTATATCCACGGTATGAACAATATTGCAGAGGGTGTTCGGCTTATTCGCGGCAGTTCCACCGGACAGCCAGCGAAAGCAGTGAACCATGTGCTGGTGAGCAGCGGTGTGGGTGTACCCACGGGCGCAATGATTCTCGGACAGGCCTGAGGGCGCGAAGCATGGGCAACGACACACTGCTGGCACGTATCGATCGACTGGAGTCACTGGACGCCATCCGCCAGCTGGCGGCCAAATACTCGCTGTCACTGGATATGCGCGATATGGATGCGCATGTGAACCTGTTCGTAGAGGATATCCGCGTTAGTCGTGAACACGTCGGCCGCGCGCACCTGAAGCGCTGGTTGGATGATACCCTGCGCCTGCAGGTCACCGGCACTTCGCATCATATTGGCAATCACATTATTGAATTCGATGACGTCGACCACGCGCACGGGGTGGTGTACTCCAAGAATGAGCACGAGACACCGTGCGCCGACGGCAGCAGCGAATGGATCATCATGCAAATGATCTACTGGGACAACTACGAGCGCCGCGATGGCCGCTGGTACTTTCGTCGACGATTGCCGTGCTACTGGTACGCCACAGATATCAACAAGCCGCCCGTGGGTGAGCACAAAATGCGTTGGCCGGACCGGGAGACCTACGATGGTGCCTACCACGAGCTCTGGCCCAGTTGGTCCGATTTCTGGGCCAACCCGCCAGACGGTGATGAACCGGACGTGGCGCCACCGGCACCGCTCGAGCAATTTCTCAGCACGATGCGTCGCGGTGCTCCCGACCCAAAAATTCGCGTACGTTAGGAATCGATCATGGATTTATTTACACCGCTGAACCTGGGCGCGCTACAGCTGCGCAACCGCATCATCATGGCTCCGATGACGCGCAGCCGCGCTGGTGCCGAGGGTGTACCCACTGAGCTTATGATTGAATACTACCGCCAGCGCGCCAGCGCGGGCTTGATTATTTCTGAAGGTATCGCACCCAGCGCAGATGGTCTGGGTTACTGCCGCACCCCGGGAATTTATTCAGCGCAGCAGGTCGACGCCTGGAAACCGATCACCGATGCGGTGCACCGTGAAGGCGGTTGTATGGTTGCCCAGATCATGCATGTTGGTCGGATCGGCAATGTTCTCAATAAACCCGCCGGCAGCCAGACAGTTGCGCCCTCCGCAATCCGTGCGCGCGGTGAGATGTATACCGACCAGCAGGGCATGCAGCCCTTCGATGAACCCCGCGCGCTGACTGTGGATGAGATCGCCACTGTGATTGAAGACTACCGGCAGGCCACAGTTAACGCGCTGGCAGCTGGCTTTGACGGTGTGGAATTACACTGTACCAGCGGTTATTTGCCGGCACAGTTCCTCAGCACCGGCACCAACCAGCGCACCGATGACTACGGTGGTACCGTTGCCAACAGGGCACGGTTTGTTCTCGAAGTGCTGCAGGCGATGGCAGGCGTTGCCGGCGCGGACCGCCTGGGCATACGCATCTGCCCGGACAACCCGTTCAACGATCTTAAAGATGACGATCCACAGCAGACGTTCGAATATCTATTGCAGCACATACAGCCCCTGGGCCTGGCCTATCTTCATGCCATTCGCTTCCCGCGCGGTCGCGTGGACAATCTTGCGCTGGGCAGGCGCTACTTTGCGGATCGCCTGGTGGGTAATGAAAGCTACGATTTCGAAGAGGCGAGTCGAGCGCTTGCCGCGTCGGAGCTGACTGCCGTGTCTTTCGGTCGCCACTTTATCGCCAATCCGGATCTGGTTGAGCGTTGGCGAGACTCACTGGCGCTGGCCACGTTTGATGTGGCCACACTCTACTCGCCGGGCCCCGTCGGCTACACCAGTTATCCCCGCGCTGGCACCTGACCTGCAAGCACATTAATAAACAGGAGCAACACCATGGCTGTAACCCCCGTCGATCTCGCTAACACTAAAATTTTGATCACCGGCCCTACCGGGCAGGTGGCGTTGCCAGTCGTCGCGCACTTTGCGAAGATTGCCGATGTCTACGCTCTGGCGCGGTTTCGCAAAGCGGAGGACCGCCAGCTGATAGAAAGCCTGGGTGCAACTGTATTGCAAGCCGACCTTGCCGATGCCTCCAGCCTTGGGGTTGTGCCGGAAGACTTCGATTACGTGTTGAACTTTGCCGTCGTCAAGAGCGGCGACTTTGATTACGACCTCGCCGCTAACGCAGAGGGGGTGGGTAATCTGATGATGCGCTGTCGCGCTGCTAAGGCCTTCCTTCACTTTTCATCCACTGCGGTCTACGAGTATGTCGGGCAGGAGCCGCGCGCCGAGAATGCCCCGCTGGGTGACAATCACCGCGTCATGTTTCCGACCTACAGTATTTCCAAGATTGCAGCGGAGACGGTGTGCCGCTTTGTCGCCCACCAGCACGGTATACCGACAACCATTGCGCGGCTGAGCGTTCCCTATGGTGATAACGGCGGTTGGATGTACTTTCACCTGTTGATGATGCAACAGGGTATACCGATTGATCTGCATCCCGACAAACCGAACTACTACAATCCGCTGCACGCGGACGACTACATTGAGAAAATCCCTTATCTGCTAGCGGCGGCTACACCGGAAGTGACCACCACCAACTTCGGCGGCTCTGAGAAAGTCAGCATCGAGGAATGGTGTGGGTATATTGCTGAGTTGACAGGTTTTGAACCGAAGTTTCAGGATAACCCGAAAGCTTTCGGCAGCCTGTGTATCGATACACACAAAATGCATAGCCTGATCGGTGAAACGAAAATCAATTGGCGCGAGGGCGTGCGGCGGCAGATTGAAAATCTTGCTCCGGATTTACTGCGCTAGAACGCTCAGGACCTCGCGGGACGCTTCTGCAATTTTCGCTGCAGCGTTCTGCGATGCATGCCCAACGCGCGCGCGGTTGCTGCGATGTTGTGATTATTCGCAATGAGCTGTCGTTGAATATACTCCCATTCCACACGCTGAACGCTCAAAGGGCCGTCCTCAATAGTCAACTCAGCTGGCGCTGCTGCACTCGAGCGGGATTGATCGGTATCGAACGCGGCAAAAATCTCGTCCACCGAGGCAGGTTTGGACAAATAGTTGACTGCCCCCTGTTTGATCGCTTCAACAGTGGTGGCTACACTGGCGTAGCCTGTCAGCACAACAATGTGTAGTTGCGAATTGACTGCCAACAATTGCGGCAACAATTGCAAGCCGTTGGTTTCAGCCAGTTTCAAGTCGAGGATAACGTGCGTGATGGACTGCTCGGCAGGTTCGCCTCGCAGCAAAGACAGAGCCACATTGCCCTGGTTGGCAACCACTGCCTCGCAACCTTTATTGCGTATTGAGCGCGCCAATACCTGCGAAAAAGTTTCGTCATCGTCAATTACAAGAAATTTTTTCATCATGCACACGGTAGCCTAATGGTAGTCAGCGTGCCGCCTTGGGGATGCGACTGCAGCATCACCTTACCACCGAGCCGCTCAATGGTCGCATTGGACAGAAAAAGCCCCAGTCCGCGGCCCTGGCCACGCGTTGACACGAAAGGTTTGCCAATTTCGCCTTTTTCGAGACGGATGCCTTCACCGTGGTCGCGGATCAGGAAAGTCAGGTTAGTGGCACTGGCATCCTCCGATACTGTCAGCTCGATGCCGCCGGGGCTGGCTTCAGCGGCGTTGTTCAGTAAGTTGATCAGCGCCTGTTCGAACGTACTGTCGACATAGATCGAGCTCTGTAGCGGTAGCACCTTGACATGCAGCGGAATGCCTGGCATCAGTAGCTGCCATTTGGTTACAACACTGTCGATATAGTCGTTCACGGCCATTCGCTGCAGCTGGTCTGAGGGTTGCTCCGCTGCTCGCGCCAGAGTCTGTAGAATGACTTTGCAGCGTGCCAGCTGCTGTGAAATCAGTTCGGCGTCTTCAGCAATGTCGGGCGTTTTTTGCGCGGCCAGCTTAAGGTCGTTGGCAAGCAGCGTCATTGTCGCCAGTGGTGTACCAAGCTCATGCAGGGTGCCTGCAGCGAGGGTTGCGATACCCAGCAATTGTTCGTCGCGCAGCTGCTTTTCACGTATCGCCGTCAGCTCCGCATTTCTGGTTCGCAGCGCTCTGGCCATGCGCAACACAAAGTATGTGATCAGCAGCGTACTCAGCACAAAATTCAACCACATGCCCCAGAGATGCCAGTTGGTACTCTGGCCGGCCATGGAGTGATGACCCTGGTGTTCGCCGGCAGACAGCATGGCGTGGTCTGGCGACAACAGCTGGAGCGGCTCGTAGAAGAACATCAGCATCGAGTAGGCGAGCACGCAGAAAACGGCAAGGGCGAGCGTAAAGCGCACTGATAGTGTCGCCGCAGAGATCGCGATTGGAACCAGATATAGCGATACGAAAGGGTTGGTTGCGCCGCCCTTGAGATACAAAACCAGTGTTAAGGCAATGCAAATGGCAAAGAACACCAAGTGTAACTGAGCCACTGACAATTCGGGTGTTTTCTTCGCGGGGGGGGTATTCACGCCGCTATTTTACCTGTGCCTTGGCCCGGCTGTAACGCGTTGAGCGAGTAATGTTGTTCTGGACAAAAAGATAACTATAACTATATTTATGTGTGCAAAGCTACAATTGGCTGGTGCCAGTTAATGCTGACGTGCTGATAAAGTGTGCTGCCCGGCGAAGCGACCACATCCGGGAGGAGGTTCAGATGAAAGTAAGTGAGTATTTGTCACGCGAGGACGTGGCCTACTTCACTAGCAAGAGTGACTGGCGGGCCTGGCGTATGGTGCTGGCTACCTGGCTGTTTATCGCTGTTATCTTCGCCACAGTGGCAGCGTGGCCCAACCCGCTGACGATTGTCGCAGCAGTCATACTGCTAGCCGGCAGGCAGCTGGCGTTGTCGGTGCTCATGCACGATTGTGGGCACCATACTTTGTTTCGATCGGCGCGGCTAAATGACATTGTTGGCCAGTGGTTGTGCGCACTCCCGGTAATGAATGACCAGCCTTCCTACGCGCGCGGCCATCTGCAGCACCACCGCAAGGCAGGTAGCGTTGATGACCCCGACCTGGCAAATTATCGGGACTATCCGATTTCACGTGCCAGTTTTCGACGCAAGGCGATTCGTGACCTCACCGGGCAGACCGGCTTCAAATTGCTCTCATACATCTTGCGCGGCGCATCCGGAGTCATTTCCACAGAAAAGCGCGAGTCTGCGCGGCCATTCCTGCAGCAGATCCTGGTGCAGTTGATGCTGTACCTGACGCTGTCAGCCTGTGGTATTGGCTGGACATACCTGCTGTGGGTGCTGGCGTATATGACCGTCTTCATGTTCATTATCCGAGTACGGCAGATTGCAGAGCACGCTGCCGTACCGGATCTGTATGACCCGGATTCGCGCATGAATACGCGCACCGTCGACGCGCCCTGGTGGCAGCGCGTGATTTTCGCTCCCTGCGGCGTGAACTTTCATCTGGAACATCACTTTATGGCCAGTGTGCCGTGTTACAGGCTGCGGGAGTTGCGGCAACACTTGCGCAGTCGACATGCACTGGACGGGGTTCCAGAGTTCCACGGCTACGGCCAGTTGTTGCGCCACGTCGTCGTTGCCTGAGCCACCCGCGTCGTTAAGTGACCTGATGGTATACCTGTCACCCGCCGTCTGTAGGTGTTGTCCCCACACTGATAGCTGATATGATGGCGACAGAACTATTTGTAAGCAGGTGGCTGTAAATCCACTACACTACCAAAACAAGCCCAGAAAAAAGATTCTAGTGGGAGTTTTGGGACTTTGAATCCACCTGGACTACCGGATGTTGCCGATGTCGCTGTAGTCGTAGTGCGGGCGGCCAAAGGGCATCAAACTCCGGTCCGTCCGCACGAATTCAGGATGTTGTGACGTCGGGAGCACAATAATGAAAATGGCGTTTTTTCCGTGGCTGCTAGTAATGGAAGTCGAATTATGAAGTTAAAGTGTTTCGTGCTGGTGTGTGCATTGGTGACACCCCTTGCAGGCTGGGCCGATGTCGAGTCAAAACCTTATGATGTGCTGAAGCTGCCGGCTGTGCCCAGCGAATTGGCGTCCAAGTCACTGATTTACTCCATCAGTAAATTCGGTGACCGCTTTTTTGCCACGGGACACCGCGGCCATATCCTGTACTCCGATGACGGCGGCAATACCTGGCAACAAGCCGAGGTGCCGGTGCGTAGCAGTATTCTTGACATCGACTTTCCGACACCCGAACTGGGGTGGGCGGTGGGTCACGAGGGGGTGATACTGCACTCCTCAGACGGCGGCAAGACCTGGGTCAAGCAGTACGATGGCTTGAGGTACGGCACGGAAGGGCTGGCACATTATCAGGCCCTCGCGGAAGCCAATCCGGACAATGAAAAGTACCCATTGCTGGTTGAGGAGATGGAATTCGCCATCTCCCAGGGTGCAGATAA
This sequence comes from Halioglobus sp., assembly GCA_041396025.1. Lineage (GTDB taxonomy): Bacteria > Pseudomonadota > Gammaproteobacteria > Pseudomonadales > Halieaceae > Marimicrobium. Next base: position 430,213 of record JAWKZL010000002.1, read on the forward strand.
ACCGCTGTTCAGAGTGGCGTTTCCCACCGCAACTCACGGCTATGCGCTCGGTGCTTACGGCATGATTCTGGAAACGCAGGACGGCGGGGAACACTGGGTGCCGGTACTGGAGAATGTGCAGAATGACGCCTTCTATCACATCTTCGACTTTGCGCCATTGCCGGGGCAGGGTAAGTTTTTTGCCAGTGGTGAGGCGGGTCTGTTGCTGGAAGGGGATATTAATGAGGAGATCGCCAGGCGAGTAGAAACCGTGCCCTGGGAGGGTAGCTTCTTCACCATCATCGACGCTGCTGACGGCAGCATTGTCATGGGAGGGCTGCGCGGAAATATGTTTCGCACCGATGATGTCGGGGCAACCTGGGCCGCTGTGAAAAAGCCGATGACCAGTGCAATTGTGGATTCGGCCCGTTTGTCGGACGGACGCCTGATAGCTGTCGGCATCGGTGGCGAGGTGCTGATTAGCACTGACAACGGCGTCAGCTTTGCGCCTGTCGCGGTTAATACAGGTGGACAGATCTATACGGCGGCCGGGCGTATCTATGCCGTCGCTGAGGGTCCGCCGGGTACGCTGTTGGTGGGAGGTCCGCGAGGAATCCACACCGTCAAATTACCGCAATAACAACTTTTCGGAGAAGTAGTAATGGCGCATGCAACACAGTCGGATCTTCCGGTCATTGCAGATCTAAGTCAATTTGACGAACAATCTGGCTCCTTCCTCGAAAGACTGGTTTTCAATCATCGGCCCTGGGTGCTGGCGTTTTGCGCGCTGATGACTCTGGTGCTTGGCTATCAAGCCACTAAAATCCAGTTGCAGGCAGGTTTCGAGAAGACGCTGCCGAAGAATCACCCGTTCGTCCTCAATTACCAGGCAAACCAGAATGATCTCAAGGGGCTGGGGAACAATCTGAGAATTGTGGTGGCGGTCAAGGAAGGCACCATCTTCACCCCCGACAATCTGAAGTACCTTGAGAAAGTAAACGACGAAATATTTTTTGTACCGGGCGTTGACCGCAATGGTATGAAATCGCTGTTCACACCCAATACTCGCTGGCGGGTTGTAACGGAAGAAGGCTTTGAAGGGGGGCCGGTCATTCCAGGGGACTTTGATCCCACGTCACCCAAGTCGATCGGTGAAGTTCAGCTCAACATGGTTCGCGCCGGTATTCTGGGCGACCTGGTAGCGAATGATCTCAAGTCCATGACCATCATTGTGCCGCTGCTGGATAAGAATCCGGAAACGGGTGAGCGACTTGATTATGCGGATCTCAGTGAAAAACTCGAGGATGTTCGCGACAAATACACTGCCGATGATCCGGACAAATCGATTCACATCATCGGGTTTGCGAAGCTGGTAGGTGACCTGATAGACGGCCTGTTTGCTGTTATGGCCTTTTTTGGCTTGGCAGTGTTGATCGCAACCGCTTTGCTGTACTGGTATACGCGCTGTATACGCTCCACGGTCATGGTCATCTTTATCACCCTGATTGCGGTGACGTGGCAGATGGGCATCCTGGCCACGCTGGGCTATGAGTTGGATCCGTTCTCCATTCTGGTGCCTTTCCTGGTCTTTGCGATCGGTGTGAGCCACGGCGCACAGAAGCTGAACGGTGTGCTCCAGGATATCGGGCGTGGCACACACCGCTATATCGCCGCGCGTTACACCTTCAGGCGCCTGTTCCTTGCCGGCGTCACCGCCCTGCTGTCTGACGGTGTGGGTTTCGCGGTGCTGATGATTATCCAGATCCAGGTCATCCAGGATCTGGCAATTACCGCGAGCATCGGGGTACTGGTGCTGATCTTCACCAACCTGATTCTTATCCCCGTGGCGCTGTCCTACACCGGGGTGGGCAAGAAATGTGCGGAGCTGGCCAGTCGCGGTGCGAAAAGCCCCGAAGAGATGCATATATTCTGGCGCTTCCTGCTGTCCTTTACGCACAGGGGGCCGGCCGCTATTGCTATCGTGATCAGCATACTGATGGCGATTGGCGGAGTCTACGTAAGCAAGGACCTGCAAATTGGTGACCTTGATCCCGGGGCACCCGAACTGCGCGCCAATTCGCGTTACAACAAGGACGTGGCGTTCATGATCGATAATTACTCGGTCAGCACTGACGTATTTGCGGTGATTGTGAAGACGCCGGAGAACGGCTGTATCGAATACGAGGGCCTCAGTCTTGCCAATGAGTTGGAGTGGCGGATGCGGCAGAATGAGGGAGTTGAAGATGTGAGCGGGCTGAATATCCGCACGCGCGAGATCATGATGGGCCTGAACGAGGGCTTCCCCAAATGGGAGGCTCTGTTCCGCAATCAGGATACGATCAATTACGCTGTTACCGAACTGGCGAACCTGGACTATGTCGATCCCGGATGCTCGATATGGCCGATGCCGATTTATCTGGCGGATCACAAGGCGGCCACATTGAGCCGCGTTGTGGATACGCTGGAGCAGTTTAACAAGGACTGGCCCAATGCCAATATTGAGTTCCTTGGCGCTGCCGGAAGTGCCGGTTTTGAGGCAGCCACCAATCAGGTGGTGAAAAAGGCCAACACGGAAATGCTCTACTACGTGTATGCGGCCGTTATCCTGTTGTGCCTGATCACCTTCCGCTCGGTTCCCGGCGTGATTTGTGCGGTCCTGCCGCTGGTGCTGACCTCCATACTGTGTGAAGCATTGATGGTCTGGCTGGGCATTGGCGTGAAGGTGGCGACACTGCCGGTTATTGCGCTGGGCGTCGGGATTGGTGTGGATTATGCGTTGTATGTGTTGACGGTTATTTTGGCCAAGCTCAGAGAGGGTAAAGACCTGACTACCGCCTATTACGAAACCCTGAATTTCACCGGGCGCGTAGTAGCGCTGATCGGCGTGACACTGGCCGCAGGTGTCGTTACCTGGGCGCTGTCACCCATCAAGTTCCAGGCGGACATGGGGATTCTGCTCACCTTTATGTTTATCTGGACTATGTTTGGCGCGCTTATCCTGATGCCGGCGCTGGCAGTGTTCCTGCTTAAACCCAAGGCTGTTGAACAAGCCGCTTGAAAGCGGCGATGATTGCAATGCAGTAGCTGGCGGTGGCGTGTTACCACCCGCACAGATAAACGGCCATCAGTTCGCGCTCCTGGCCGTTTTTTTATTGTTTCACAGCGCGCTCACTGAACGGTGGGATTTGAGGGTAGGTCATCCATGTCGGCACCGTGTCGTGTAAGGTTTTCGTTGCCATTACCGGGTCTGGTCTTGCTACTGTGGATGTCGTCCGTGTCCGGCGCGCAGGTTCAGGACAGCCTGGACGTGGTATCCGGCACCAATGCTAGCGCTGCCGCCTCGCAGAAACGCGTTGACGAACTCGCAGGGCAAACCAGAGCACTGCTGGAGGAGTACCGTCGTTTACAGGATGGCGCAGAATACCAGGCGGCCTATACGCGTGAGTTGCAGCGACTGGATATCACCCAGCGCGCGCAAATTGACGATTTGCAGCAGCAAATCGCACAGGCGTCCATTACCCGCCAGCGAATCGTGCCGTTAATGCGCAGTATGGCCGATGCGCTGGAGAAATTCGTGGTGCTGGATTTACCCTTTCATCATGAGGCGCGAATTAACGCTGTGCTGCTGTTGAAGCGCCGTCTAGACGAGCCGGATTTGTCGCTGTCGGCAAAATTCCGCTTGTTGCTTGAAGCCTACCAACTGGAACAGGGCTACGGGAATACACTGGAAGCCTGGCGTGGGCAACTGCCGAGGCAGGACGAGGAAATATCGGTTGAGTTTTTGCGCGTGGGCAGGGTGGCGCTGTACTTTCAGTCGCTCGATGGCAGTAGCAGCGGCTACTGGGACAGGCGACAGGATCAATGGGTGCCGCTGGACACGCGGTTCAATAGAGATATCGAGCAAGCGCTGCGGGTAGCCCGTAACCAGATTGCACCACAGCTGCTGGAACTGCCCATGGTGGCGCCGGGAGATGCGTCGTGAAGTGCGTGGCTGCGGTGTTGTCGATGTTGAGCCTGATGCTGTTCTCGCTCAGCCCCACGTGGGTTTCGGCGCAGGATAAACCATCATCACCGCAGATAACCAGCCTGGAACAATTGCTGCAGTCGGTCAGGAGCCAACAACGCGAACAACAGGAGCGCAATGCGCAGCGCGAGCAGCGATTCCTGCGCGACAAGCAGCAGCAACAGTCCTTACTGGAGAAAGCAAAGCGCGATTTTCAGCGCAGAGCGGCTGAGAATCAGCCGCTGCTCGCTGTCACCGAAGACAATGCTGCCCAGATCAAGCGCCTGCAACAACAACTGCAGGATGCGGTGCGCGATATGGGTGACCTAGCGAGCACCTTTCGCGAGTTTTCCGGTGATTTTGCCGCAGTGATGCAGGACTCCATGATCAGCGCCCAGCTGCCCGAGCGCCAGCAACAGTTGGCAGGGTTGGCCTCAGCGCAGACTCACCCGAGTATCGATGAAATACAGTCGCTGTGGTTGTTAGTGCAGGAAGAGATGACCGAGGCCGCGCGCATCGAACTATTTGACGCGCCAGTGGTGCAGGTGGACGGTTCGTCCAAACCGCAGCCTGTGTTGCGTATCGGTCCCTTCTCGGCGTTCAGCGATGGCAACTTTCTGCGCTATGTGCCCGAGACAGGAGAGTTGCTGACGCTCAGCCGCCAACCGGCTGCACGCTACCGCGATAACGCCAGGGAATTTGCTGCGTTGTCGGGGGTGGTGTCGACCATTACCGTCGATCCTAGCCGCGGCAATCTGTTGGGGATGCTCAGTTACACTCCGGGCTTACGCGAGCGTATCGAGCAGGGCGGAACCATCGGCCTGATCATTATCGCACTCGGTGTAATGGGTTTGCTGATGGCCTGCTGGCGCGGCATCTATCTGGGTGTGGTGTACTTTCGTATCAAGGCACAGTTACAGCATTTACACAGCCCGGATGCGACTAACCCGTTGGGACGGGTATTACAGTCTGTGGCGGGTATCGGCATGCACGAGGAGGAGTTGCTGCAACTTAAATTGGATGAAGCCGTGCTCGCTGAAATGCCCGCTCTGGAGCGCGGCAACGGTGTGATCAAACTGCTTGCGGCAACGTCACCGCTGTTGGGGTTGCTCGGTACTGTTACGGGGATGATTCTGACGTTTCAGGCGATCAGCTTGTTTGGTACGGGTGATCCCAAACTGATGGCGGGCGGTATTTCGCAGGCGCTGGTCACTACGGTACTGGGGTTGGTGGTTGCCATCCCGCTGTTGTTCAGTCACGCCGTTATCGCTTATCTGTCCCGTTCAATGATTCAGCGCCTCGATGAACAATGTGCCGGTGTGTTGGCCCGCAGCGCAGAGCAGCAGGAGCGTGTCCGTTGAGCGCAGTGCTGGAGGTGGTAAATGCTATCCGCGACCTTATTGATCAGGGTGGGCCAGTGTTGTGGGTTATTTTTGCTACCTGCCTGTTGCTGTGGCTACTGATTCTGGAGCGCTTGTGGTTCCTGCATATCAGCTGGCCGGCGCGCGCCCGCGAGCTGGTTGCACAGTGGCACAACCGCGACGATCGCATATCCTGGCGCGCAAGCAGGATACGTGACGCAATAGTGTCCGAAGTCCGTATGCAACTGCACGCGATGTTGCCCTTTATCCAGCTGCTGGTAGCACTGTGTCCGCTGCTGGGATTACTCGGTACTGTGCTTGGAATGATCGGTGTATTCGAGGTGATAGCGATCAGTGGCAACGACGATGCCCAGGCGATGGCGCGCGGCGTCTACCGCGCCACTATCCCGACGATGGCCGGACTGGTGGTGGCGCTGACCGGTATCTATTTTACGGTGCGGCTGCGCCGCGTGGCCGACACTGAAACCAGCCGCCTGCGCGATCAGCTGAACCTCCATGTGCCTGCTGCCGGAAATATTGTGACATGAGTGCAAGACGCCATATTCCGGCCCAGGAGGAAACCGAGCTGGACATGACACCCATGTTGGACATCGTGTTCATCATGCTGATATTTTTTATCGTCACGACCTCGTTTGTGAAAGAGTCCGGAGTAACCGTCAATACGCCGCAGGCCGCGACTGCCGCCAACCAGGAAAATGCCAATATTTTTATTGCCATCACTGCCGCAGGGGAAGTCTGGATAGATCGACGGCCCGTAGACCCGCGTTCTGTGCGAGCCATCGTGGCGCGGCTGCATGCCGATAACCCTGAAGGTTCCGTGATCATCCAGTCTGATGCTGAGTCTGCCACCGGTATTCTGGTGGACGTGATGGACCAGGTCCGTCTGGCCGGTGTTGAAGGGATTGCTATCGCTGCCGATCAGCGAGCGGAGTAAACGGGTTTCGAGCGATGCGTATTCTCCCCGCACTGTTTGGCGCGCTACTGATTACGCTGGCAGTTTTCCTGTTCATGCACAGTCTCATCCAGCGCGGCAAGGAGGAGGGGATACCGGTGGTGGTGTACAACGATGTGCAAATCGTGCACAACGAGCCACAGGAGCCGCCGCCCCCCGAGCCTGAACAAAAAGTCGAACCAGAACCCAGCGAAGAACCCGCCATGGAACCGCTGGCGCTTGCGGTGAGTGCCCCTCCCAAGCCGGTTCCGGCACAGGCCCTTGACATTCCCGCGCTCGAACTTACGGCAGGGGATATTGATATTGCCGCAGCGGGAGACAGTTGGAGTCCGCCGCTGGGTGGTGGTAGTGGCTCCGATGTGATCGTCGGCGGTGCAGACGCCCAGGGCTATATCGAAGTCGTGCCATTCGATACCCGTCGCCCCAATGTGCCGGAGGTGGCCTGGCAGAATAAGATCGACGGCTGGGTGTTGGTGGCGTTTTCCGTAACACCCAATGGCAGGACACGTGATGTGCGCGTGTTGGATGCCAGTCCCCGAGGGGTATTTGAAGAAAAAGTGATCGCTGCGGTGACTGACTGGACCTACCACATCAAATTCTCCGGCGATATAAAAGGCGATGTGGTGCTGACGCAGAAAGTGGAGGTGCAGTGGAGCAACTACCCGCAGAATCTTCCCAATGTGGATTGATGTAGTGCCTGTCGCACTACCCGCCACAGCGCGTGCCCGGCTTCGCGCGCTGCTGTGCCTGTTGCTGCTGGGGATTTGCGCAGTGTCCGCTGGCAGTTGGGCGGAACAAGGTCAGTATCGCAGTAAGATTCTGCTTACCCCGGAAGGCGAATGGGCGAAGGGGTCCACGATGTCCGTTGAGGAACTGGAGCAGCAGCTGGGCAATATCGAGGAAGCTTACGCCAGGTCCAGTGCCGGTCGGCATTTGGCGCGCCACTATGTAGAGCGCAAGCAATACGATAAGGCGATTGCGTATTACCGCGAAGCGCTGGGCGCCGAGGGTTTGTCGGCCGTTGCCAATCGGCAGATGTTGCGCGAACTGGCGCAGGTCTATCTCCTGCAGAAGGATTACGCAGCGGCCGTGCAGTCACTGCAGCAGGCGTTGTCTGTCGATCTGCTACCCGAGGTTGGCGACTACCTGCTACTGGCGCGCGCGCAGCACCATTTGGGTAAGTATGCGGACGTGGTGGCGAGCTCGACCGCATGCGCAGCAGTGACGTGCGTTGGATACCGAGCAGACACAACAGGCGCTGGCGCTTTACTACCACGCGGGCGCATTTGTCCAGTGCGAAGTGTTGCTGCGCCATTTGCTGGAGGTGCAACCCCAGGAGCCCAGGCATTGGCATCTGCTGACATCGGTTTATTTGCAACAGAACAAGAAAAAGCAGGCGCTCGATCAGCTGACTCTCGCCCGCAACAAGCAGATACTATTTTCCGAGCGCGACCTACTGTTGCTGGCCAACCTCCAGAACGCCAACGACAACCCTTACGGCGCTGCGCTCACACTGGAAGCTGCACTCGCGTCTGGCGAATTGCCCGCCAGTGGTGCCACGTATCGCACGTTATTCGAGTTCTGGTTGCGCGCCCGGGAGCAGGAGAAGGCGCAGCAGGCGTTGCAACAGGCCGCGCGCCTGAGCAATGACCCGCAGCTGTTCCTGTATCTGGCACAGTTGCAAATGGAACAGCAGGACTATCAGGGCATGCAGCAGACCATGCTGGCTGCCTGCGCCAAGCAACTGCCGCAACAGTACGTGGGGCGTGCCAATCTGTTGCTGGGCATCAGCCAGTTAAAGCTCGGTGACGAGGTCGCAGCGCGGCGCTCACTGATCAACGCGACGCTTATCGGTGGCGCTAATGCCGAGGCCGGGCAATGGTTGGATTATATGAACGCGGAACCGGCCACTGACGCCGAGGCGAGGCGCATAGTCGGTGTCTGCTTCGGCCCTGGCGACCGACAACTGGACACTGCTGCCGGCACAGTGCGGATAGCGCCAGAGGCCCGCGAGGCTGTAGCGGGTATTCAAGCGACAAGTGAACCCGCAGCATTTGTGATTAAAACGGTGCCTCCCATGCGCCTGTTTTACGCCGAGTACGACAAAACGGTCGAGCAGGTGATGGCATTGTTGCGGCCCGCAGTGATTAGCCTGAATGTGGCACTGGTGAAATCCGGCGGGAGTGTGGATGGCCCACTACAGATGATATTCAACGGTAATATGGCGGCACCCGGGTCCCCTGTGCGGCTGCAGTTAGGCATACCTTTTCGCGGCTCGGCCTCCGGCACCGGCAAGTTCCGTGTGCAGACTACCGAACCGTTCCGGTGTGCTTCACAGTCATTTGTGGGTGCCCCGGAGGCATTGGGCGCGGCGCTGGCGCGGTTCGCTGCAGCGGTGCAGGGCGCGAAGCATGTGCTGACCGGCGAGGCGCGATTGGTGCCTGCGCAGGGCGGCAATGCAGGATCTGTCCAACTTGAATTGCAACTGGGAATCGAGTAGCCCGTTACCTGAGATATTGCACAATTTTCGCATTGGACTTGGGGTGAGAGTGCTGTAGTATCTACCCGGAAACGGGTGGCTATCGCATTACTATAAAACCCGCAAACCAGTATCAGGGATGCATCGGTTCCCTGGCATGCCAACCCTTTATAACTCTAAAACGGATGGTTAAACAATGAACAAACTGCTCGCCACAATTTCGCTAGCGACCGCTACGGTTGTCAGCATGAACGCCCAAGCATTCAAGTTTGACACTGGAGGCGATTGGGATATCCGTTGGGACAACACCGTGAAGGGCAATATGATGCTGCGGGTTCAGGATATGGACCCCTCTATCTATGACCCGAACCGGACTAAACCTTCCGCTTCCGCAGCGGCGTTGGCGGATGACGCTACCTATTCCGTAAAACAGGGCCATTTTGCCAGCCAGCGTATTGATTTACTGTCCGAGATGGATGTCATCTGGAAAGACAGGTTCGGATTTCGCGTCAGTGGCGCCGGTTGGTATGACTTTGCCTACAGCGATAGCGCCTACCCGAAACGTGGTCCGACCAAGGGCTTCCCGTCAGTCTACTCGACATTTACAGCACTCACAGTGCAGCCGGGCGACTATACCGATAAGGCCGAGGACCTGCATTACCGCGGCGGTGAACTGCTTGATGCCTTTGTGTTCGGAAACTGGGATGTAGGTGACGCGGCCATCACCGCGCGCCTCGGTCGCCACACTTTGTACTGGGGTCAGAGCTTACTCTCGATCGGCGCCATTCACGGCTTCGCCGGTTCCATGGCGGCGCTGGATCTGGCCAAGGGCCTGGGAACACCGGGTTCCGAAGCAAAAGAACTGTTTATGCCCAATAACAAAATATCCAGTACGGTGCAGTTCTCCGACAAGCTGTCGATCAGCGGTTACTACGCATTCGAGTTTGTGCCGCTGCGCTGGCCGGAAGCCGGTACCTATTTCAGTTTGAATGAAGCACTCACGGAAAACTCCGAGTGTTTGACGGCGGTTGCTGGAGCCAATGGCCGCTCCTGTCTCAGGGCTGTCGATTACAAAAGCAAAAGCTCCGGTGACTGGGGTATTAACGTGAAGTATTTTATTGAGCCGCTGGATCTGGAAGCAGCCTTCATCTACATGAACGCGACTGACAGGCTCACCAGTGGTCTCTATTCCGTCTTTGATGGTGGCACGCCCGACGAGCAAGCATTGGCTGCGCAAACCAATGCCACGTTGCTCGGTCACTATGGCTGGGTGTACAAAAACGACATTGATGTAGTGGGGATATCCCTGTCCAAGGAAATGTTTGATATCAGCTGGGGTATGGATCTGTTGTATCGCAACAACATGGCGTTGAACCCCGATCTGGCAGCCACCCTGTTTGCGCCGCTTCCCAGCGTCAGTTCTCCCGATCCGGGTAATAATTATCCCGGCCCTACCGGCGATACTGTGCATCTGGTGATGAATGGGCTTGGCTTCCTCGATGGCGACTGGGGTCTGTGGGATGGCGGTACCTATGTGATGGAACTTACCTTGTCTGAGCTGATCGATTTCGGCCAGTTTGAGAACAAAGCTAACGTGTTGGTCAAAGAGAAGAACCTGTGCTCCAACTTCAGTGGCATATTCAAACCCACCTGGTACCAGGTGCGCCCGGGCATGGATATGAGTTTTCTCTCCAGCATCAACTACACGATGTCCTGTAAGCAGGCGCCTAACTCTGCTGGCGGCAACGAGAAAGTGGGTAACGGCAGCGTTGGAGTTTCAGTCGATATTGATCAGGTCTGGAATGTCGCGCTCAATTACAACATCTATTATGGTCCGCAGGCTAACGGTACTGCTGCTTTCATTAAGGACCGCGACAACGTTGCACTGACCGTCAAGCGCACATTCTAAACGTCTTTCAGCGACTGATTTGAGTCGCGATTGATTGCCGCTCCCATCGCGGGAGCGGCTTCTTTTTTCTCCTTGCAACGCCACATCATGTATTTCTATTTCGCGCACGCGACGTCGTTTTCACGGGTTTCGATTTTTGTAGTCTTTCAACACAGCCGGTGTCGTAGGCTGGCCTGTCTCGTAATACAACTTCATCGCAATGGCGACGTCGGAAATGGTGCCGCGTACAAATTTAGCCATTCTTGCGCCCAGCCACTGCCCCAGCCTACCCCAGGGCAAGTCATAGATCAGGCTGGTGGTCAGTTGGGTCTGCCCGGCGCCGTGTGCTTGCAGGTGATAGCGGAACCAGGCGGTTTTGAACGGTGGTGCGGGCTTGTCCCCCCTGTGCAGGCGGATAAGAAAACCTGTTCCGTCCTGCCACTCTTCCACGGTTTCCTGAATATAGCTTTTGCTGTTGCGATACACATAACGACTCGCACCGACCCCCTCGTGTTGTTGACTGACGATCTTGGTGTTCACAATTCCCGGTACATAATTGTGTGCCAGCGAGATATCCCTCAACTTTTTCCATGCTGCGTCAATGGGTAGGTCGATAAGTACTTGTGCGCGGACTTCCTGCGTCATTTTCAGCTCCTGTTATGTTCGGGCCAGCATAGCCTCTGCGTCGAATGTCGCCAAGACATCGCGCCTAAATGCGGCTCACAGGCAGATTTTTTCCGCCAGTGTATTACCGCAGTGGCAGGCAGGTGTTACCTTTGCCCAGCCAGTTTAAAAAACAATAATGCAGTGGAGACAGGTATGAGCAGATTCAACAATCAATGTGTGGTGGTCACCGGCGGAGCGAGCGGCATCGGAGAGGCCACAGTGCGTGCGCTCGTGAAGGAGGGTGGTTCGGTGGTGATTGCCGACCTGCAGGATGAGCGCGGTCATGCACTGGTGGCAGAGCTGGGTGATGCTACCTGCTTTCATCATACGGATGTCACAGTGGAAGATGATATATCCGCCGCCATCGCATTAGCACAGCGACAGTTTGGGCCGCTCACGGGTATGGTCAACAATGCGGGGATCGTTGGAGCCGTTGGTTCCATCATGGAGACCAGCGTCGAGGCGTTTGATCATACGATGTCGATTTTGTCGCGCGCGGTGTTCCTTGGCATCAAGCATGCCGCCAGGGCGATGCAACCCCAGCGCCGGGGTGTCATCGTTTCGCTCGCCAGTACTGCCGGCATAGTCGGTGGGCAGGGGCCGCATGTGTATACCATGGCCAAGCACGGCGTAGTGGGACTCACCAAATCTGCGGCGTGTGAACTTGCCCGTCTCGGCATACGGGTGAACGCGGTGGCGCCCGGCGGCACAGTGACGCCGATGACCAACGCCCTGGGTGATAACAACCCGGATACCACGAATCAGTTTCTCGCCGATTCATCGCCACTGGGCTTCGCCTGCTTGCCCCAGGATATTGCCGATGGCATTCTGTTTCTGCTCAGTGACGACAGCCGTTACGTGAACGGGCACACGCTGGTCATCGACGCAGGGTTAACCACAGGTGCCGAACCCCCTCCATTCTTTTCACAGGAGCCAGACCTTCTGCTTCACGCGGGGCAGCGTGGTACCTCTGCAAGCGGCTAGGCACTGCAGCAGCGGACACCACTGGAAAACAGCCTGGTTACGCGCTCTTGTTGTCAGGCACTTCTGGCAGAGGTAGGATAGCGTCCATGTCGCATTGGATAACAAGGCTCCTGCTGGTTGCTGCGCTGGTACTTTCCCAGGCGCTGTTTGCTGGTCACAGTCTTGCTCACGCCAATGGTGACCAGCCGCATTGCCAGATTTGTCTGCAGGCCTCCAGCAGCGGCGCTGCACTGACCAGCGCTGAATTCGGGCCATTGCTGACGCCTTGCACAGCCGAACCGGCCTTCACGCAATGTACCCCTGTTACCCTTTTAGTCATTTCCACCGATCACCCGGCCCGCGCTCCGCCATCCATTCCTGTTTGACACAAAAGCTTCCCTCGCGCTGTTGCGCGCAGGATTTGATTTTTACATTGTGAAAACAGGATGTTCCCATGAAACGTATGTATTTTACGCGCGCTTTTTTTCTGAGCGTTGTGTTTGCCATGTGCAGTGTGCCTGCAGTCCGTGCCGATGAAACTACGGCAGCGTTCAGGGCTGAACTGGATGCTTTGAAAAGCGAGTATGAAGCGCGCATAAAAGCGTTGGAGCAGCGACTCAATGCTGCAGAACAGCGGCTGGTGCAGCAGCAGACGCTGCCGGCTGCGCCCGTCCAGCCACAGGGCCATACGGTAGACCAGGCACTCCCCGCCGTGCCACCACAGCCGGTGTCGGTGGCGCAGGGTTCACGCTCCTCAACTTCCGGTCGTGAATTCAACCCCGCTATAGGCGTCATTCTTAATGGTGCCGCGCGAGCGTATGACAAGGACCCGCAGGACTACTACATACCGGGTGTTCCCGCAGGTGGTGAAAGTGGCCTGGGTGATGAAGGACTCAGTATCGGTGAGTCGGAATTCGTGTTCACCGCCAGCGTGGATGACTGGTTCTCCAGCCGCGTCACGTTATCGTTGGAACAGGAAGATGGTGATTTCAGTTCCAGCCTGGAAGAAGCGTTCGTCGATACGTTGAGCATGCCCGCGAATGCGGCACTGCGCTTCGGACGTTTTTACTCCTCTGTTGGCTATCTCAACAATAAGCACTCACAGCTGGGATTTCGCTGATCAGGCGTTGCCCTATGTCGCTTTTCTCGGCTCGCAGTACACCGATGACGGGATACAATTCAGCTGGTTGGCGCCGACAGATTTTTATCTGGAGCTGGGGGCCGAGGTGTTTCGTGGCAGCAGCTATCCAGCGGCCGGTGATGCTCACAATGGCTTCGGTACGCAGACCCTGTTTGCCCATCTCGGTGGCGATGTTGGCTTGAGTAATAGTTGGACCGCCGGTCTTTCGTGGTTGACGGCGGACGCGCGTGAGCGCAGTTCGGGCGACGAGGACGACCCGCTTGGGTTTGACGGCAGTACCGATCTCTACATCGCAGATTTTGTCTGGAAGTGGGCGCCCAATGGCAATATTCGCGACCGCAACCTCATCTTCCAGACGGAATATATGTGGCGCGACGAGAACGGTACGTACCTGGTACCGGACCTGGACAATCCCCAGCCGATCGATACTGGTACCGCGGGATGGTATGCCCAGTTGATCTACCAGTGGCGACCCCTATGGCGCGCCGGGGCTCGCATCGACGGGCTCAACCTGGATGACCCTGGCTATCAGTTTGCCGGTACGCCGCTGGATACCCTCGGTGATGATCCGCTGCGCTACACGTTCATGGTCGACTACTCACACAGTGAATTCTCCCGCATCCGATTGCAATTTGAACGCGACGAGTCCGGCGCTGAAAACAACAACCAGATTACTCTGCAGTACATCATGAGTATCGGCGCCCATGGCGCTCACGAATTTTAGGAGTACACCATGTATCACGTAACCATACCCAGAATTCTGCTTGCGTTGGGCTTGATGACGGCGTCCTGCGCGCAGGCGACGGTGCACGTGTTCGCCTGCGAACCCGAGTGGGCGGCACTGGCCAGTGAGATTGGCGGCGACAAAATTGAGGCCGTCTCTGCGACCAATGCGTTGCAGGATCCCCATTATATACAGGCCAGGCCCAGCCTGATTGCGGGAATTCGAAAAGCCGACTTGCTGATCTGTTCCGGTTCAGGGCTCGAGGCCGGATGGCTGCCAGTACTGTTGGTAAAAGGCAGCAATAGCAGGGTACAGCCCGGGCAGCCGGGCAGCATCATGGCGAGCGATTTCGTTAATCGCCTGGAGATTCCCGCAGTGCTGGATCGCGCGCAGGGCGACCTGCACGCACAGGGTAATCCGCATATCCAGACCGATCCGCGCAATCTGGCGCTGGTAGCGAATGTGATAGCGCAGCGACTGCAACAGATTGATCCGGCAAATGCGCCTTACTATCAACAGTCGCTGGCGGCTTTTCAGGACAAGTGGACCAAGGCCATCGCCGGGTGGGAAAGCCAGGCGGCCGCTCTGCGCGGGAAGTCGGTTGTCCTGCACCACAAAAGCTGGGCGTATCTCGACAACTGGCTGGGTCTGGTGGAAGTCGCCACACTGGAGGCAAAACCCGGGGTGCCTCCCAGTGCCGCGCATCTGGAAGAATTGCTGCAGCAGATGAAAGCCAATCCCGCGGCGCTCATCATTCGTACGCCCTACGCCGATCCCCAGCCCTCAGAGTGGCTGACCAAACGCACTGGTATTCCCAATGCGGCGTTGCCCTTTACCGTGGGCGGCGCTCCAGGTGCGGATGATCTCTACAGCTTGTTTGATATCACGATCCGCATACTGGTAGAGAACATGGGCAGGCAACATGAATAGTATGTTCGATTGGACCATTGTTGGGCCGGCGTTACTGGCCGGTATGCTGGTGTTGTCTACTCATGTTCCGTTGGGTATGCGCGTATTGCAACGCGGCATTATCTTTATCGACCTGGCCATCGCCCAGGTCGCGGGACTGGGTGTAATCCTGGCTGATGCGGTCGGCTGGGAGGCGCACGGTTGGGAGGTGCAGGCAGTGGCGGTGGGAGCGGCGATGACTGCCGCGCTGGGTCTGAATGTCACCGAGAAGCTGTGGCCGGAAATCCAGGAAGCACTGATCGGGGTGTTGTTCGTGCTGGCAGCCTCGGCCAGTATTCTCCTGCTGGCTGACAATCCACACGGTGGCGAACACCTCAAAGACCTGCTGGTAGGGCAGATCCTGTGGGTCGACTACCAGCAACTGTTACCTCTGGCGGGGCTGTACGCGCTGTTGCTGATGTGTTGGTTCGGTCTCGGTGAGCGTATGCCCACAGTGGGTTTCTATCTCATTTTTGCTATTGCCATTACCGCCTCGGTGCAGTTGGTGGGTGTCTACCTGGTGTTCAGCAGCCTGATCATCCCCGCCCTGGCTATCCGCAAACTGTCACCGCGGTATCAACTCCCGGTAGGCTGGTGTGTCGGCCTGCTCGCCTACTTGTTGGGCATTGGCCTGTCGATGGTGTACGACTATCCAACCGGTGCGATCATAGTCTGCGCCATGGTGGTGGTGTCGGTGATATCCGCATGGACACTGCCTGCGCTGCTGCACAGGCAGCCCGTGATTGAAAACTGAAATACTGTTCCCCGGCCTGTCACAGACGTTACTCTGTGATGACTGGGTTACCCGGTAGTTTTGATGCTTAGCTATCGACATGCCTTCCATGCTGGTAATCACGCCGATGTGTTAAAACATCTGGTGCAAGTCATGCTGCTCCGGTATTTGCTAGAAAAGAAAGATAAACCACTGCGCTATATCGACACCCATGCCGGTGCCGGGAGTTATGACCTGCACGCGGCATTCGCCAGTCAGAACCGTGAATTCGACAGTGGCATAACACGTTTGTGGACGCGCACCGATCTGCCCGAGTCGCTGATGGACTATGTCAATGTAGTGCGCAGATTCAATGCAGGTGGGGAACTGGTGCATTACCCAGGATCACCGTCTATCGCCGCGACTATTCTGCAAGCAGCGCACCGTCTGCAACTGTATGAGTTGCATCCCGGCGACGCCTCACGGCTGGGCAAGTGGGCGGCACGCGACCGTCGTATCAGGGTACATCAGGAGGATGGATTTGCCGCGTTGAACGCCATTTTGCCGCCAGTCGAACGGCGCGCGTTGGTGATGATAGATCCACCTTACGAAGTCAAGGCAGACTACGCGACTGCAGTTGCCACGTTGCAACGTGCCTGTAAAAAGTTCGCCACGGGCGTCTACGCCCTGTGGTATCCATTGCTGCAGCGAGATGAAGTGAAGACACTGGTCAAAAAGCTCGAGTCCATGCCGGTGAAGTCACTATTGGTAGAACTGCCGGTCCAGCCGAAAGCCACTGGCGGCATGTACGGCAGCGGCATGTTTGTGATCAATCCACCCTGGGTGCTGCAGCAACAGCTTGAGAGTTGTCTCCCGTATTTGCAAACTGTACTAGCGGATCAGGACGCTGAGCCCTGGCGAGTGCGCTGCGCAGGAGAGTGAGACACCGTTCAGCTAGTGACAGAAGTTTGCTGCCTACGCTTGCTGACATTGTCGATCAGCGCGAAATACTGCTTTAAATGCGTTTCTTCCGTCCACTTTGCCAGGTAAGCCGCATGGCCTTTTTGCCCCAGAGAATTGCGTTGCTGCGGAGAATGCAGCAGGGTTTCGACTGCCTGTTGCAGGCCGGCATCATCGTCGTAGACGATGCCGCCGCCGCTGTCCGCTATTAACTCCGGGAGAGCGCCTGCGTTGTTTACGATCACCGGTGTGTGCTGGGCAAATGCTTCCAGGACAATCAGTCCAAAGGGCTCAAACCAGATCGACGGCACGATCACTGCCACCGCATTGCGATACAAGCTGATAAGCTGCGCATAAGGCAGCTTGCCCAGCAAGCGGATATGTTCCAACCCGCTGGCCATTTCATGCAGTTGTGTTTCGTACTGGCCACTGCCGACAATGAGCAGGTCCGCATCGGTAAATTCCCGGAACACATTTATCGCGCGCTGGAAACCTTTACTCTGCTCCAGACGCCCGATCGCCAGAAAATAGGGGCGTTCATTTTTTTCGCTGACTGGCGACGCATCTTCAGGCGGTACTGTGTCGGCACGAGGCAGAAAATTGGGAATGTGGGTGAAGTCGGCGTCCAGGCCCATCTCGTGATGCTTTCGTATTGTGAACTGGCTGGGTGCGATCAGCGCATCGACGTGTTCCAGGTTGTGCTGTAGCCATGAAGTATAACGCCACCACTGCGGGGGCTTCCCGGCATCAACCATGCAGCGGAAGCAGCGTTTCGCGGTGCAGGGTTGGCGCTGCATCTGCCACAAGGTAGACAGTGGGCAGACCAGCCAGTACTCGTGCGCGGTGTACAGCTTCACGGCGTTACCGTACGCCAGAATCCCTGGTCCACCCACCAGTGAAATATTGTGAAAGTGAATGACATCAAACGTATTGTCTTCAAGAATGCGTCGAATCGCACGACTCTTGAACCCAGGAACAGCCAACTGGTGTGTTACCAATGGCGACAATATGCCGCCGCCGCTTTCCAACGCATGCACCTCGATGTTGGGTTCATGGACAACAGGCGCAGTCGGTTCCTTGCCGCCACCCAGTCGATAGGCATCAATACAGTGAATAATCGTGACGCGATGTCCGCGAGCCACCAGTGCCTCTGCCAGACGTTGCACGAAAATGCCATCGCCACCAAAGTTATAGGGTGGGTAGAACGTGGTGATCATGCAAAATCGCAGTGATCGTTCTGATGCAGGTAACTCACTCATGCAGCGTGCTTATTCTCTACCGTTGGCTTCATGATGCCCGTTGCCCCACGCGCCTTGTAGCGGCCAGTATAGTGCAGTGTATTGCCTCGATGGTACCGCTGCCTCAGGCAACGATCGCTGAATCCTGCTGTTGTCCTTTCTGTTGCGCGAACCACAGCTGGGCATAGTGTCCGCGCCGTTGCAGTAATACATCGTGAGTGCCCTGTTCCACAACACTGCCCTGATCCAGCACTACGATGTTATCCGCATCGATGATGGTAGAGAGGCGGTGGGCGATCACCAGGCTGGTATGACCTTCGGCAACTTCCTGCAGGGCTTTGAGAATGGCCTGCTCCGATTTACTGTCGAGCGATGATGTGGCTTCATCGAATACCAGAATGGGTGCGCGTTTCAATATAGTGCGGGCGATAGCCACGCGCTGCTTTTCGCCACCAGACAGTTTCAGGCCGCGTTCACCCACCATTGTCTGGTAGCCGTCAGGGAGCTGTTTGATGAACGCGTCGAGGTGTGCGAGGCGTATAGCTTCCACGACCTCCGTATCGGTGGCTTGAGGACGGCCGTAGCGGACATTTTCGAATATTGTATCGTGAAACAACACGGTGTCCTGCGGTACGATGCCAATGGCGTGGCGCAGCGATTGTTTGCTGATCACACTGATGTCGCTGTCGCCGATGGTAATGCTGCCGCTGTTCAGGTCGTAGAAGCGAAACAGCAATTTCACCAGCGTGGACTTGCCTGCGCCACTGGCGCCGACCACGGCAACTTTCTGCCCGGGTTCGATACGAAAAGACACCTGTCGCAGAATTTGACGGTCTGGTCGATACGCGAACGATACCGCATTAAAGGCGATAGCCCCGGTTGGGAGTTGCAGCGGCTGTGCATTCTGTGTATCGAGCACGCTTGGCTGGACGTTCATCAACTGCAACATTTTTTCGATGTTGGCCATGGAGCCCTTGATTTCACGGTACACGAACCCGAGAAAATTCAGCGGCATAAACAGCTGTATCATGAAAGCGTTAATCAGCACGAAATCGCCGATTGTCATGCTTCCAGCGGCTACTCGCGATGCCGCCAGCCACATCATTGCGGTCATCGCCAGTGCAATGATCAGCGCCTGCCCGCCGTTGAGTGTTAACAACGAGAGTCGGTTCTTACGCCGCGCCACTTCCCATTTGCCAAGCTCATGATCATAGCGCTGCGCTTCGAAATCCTCATTGGTAAAGTACTTTACCGTTTCGAAGTTCAGCAGGCTGTCAACCGCGCGGGTATTGCTCGCCGAGTCCGCCAGATTGGCATCGCGCACGAATTGCGTCCGCCACTCGGTAGCTGCGATGGAAAACCACACATAGAGGACGACGGCCAACAGTGTAATCAACGCGAAGCCCCACCCGTAATTGAACAACAATATGCCGACCACCATAAAAATCTCGATGAAGGTAGGCACAATATTGAATACAAAGAAGCGCATCAGGAAACTGATGCCGGTAGTGCCGCGCTCGATGTCGCGCGACAGCCCGCCAGTGCGGCGATTGAGATGAAAGTCGAGGTCCAGCTGGTGTAGATGGCGGAACACCTCCAGCCCGATCTTGCGCATGGCGCGCTCGGTGACGCGACCGAAGACGGTGTCGCGCAGTTCACCAAATAACACATTGGCAAACCGGGCCAGGCCGTACGCAAACACTAGTGCAATCGGGGCGGCGAGTATTTGGGTTTTTTCTGAGTCCAGCGCGTCAACGATGTGTTTCAGAATGAACGGGCCGATGACGTTGCCGAGTTTGGCGAGAATCAAAAAGCCCATGGCGAGGAACACGCGGTTGCGATGTTCCATCAGGTAGGGCCAGATTATGCGGATGATTTGCCAGTTGATCTTCTGATTGGGTTCGTCTTCATAGTTCCCATGGTTCATAGTACTGCTTACACACGCCGCCGATTTCCCCTATCGTACACCAAGTCGTCCTGGCGACCGCCACGCAGACAGTCCGGGGCGAGGTCAAAGTAGGTGTCGTTGGTGGGTTGTGTGCGGCTGAAGTCGACGCGCTCACTGCGATAGGCAAACTTCCACACACCTTTGCGCCGTTCATAGCGGTCCAGGTAGCGCCCGGCGATAACAATGTCCTCGAAGCCGGCCTCACCCTTTACTTTGTGATAGGCGTTGAAATAGACCTCGCCGTAGGCCTCCTCACCTTCCAGTTCGATCAGTACGTTGCCCAGCATGTGGTGATTGGCCGCGTGCGACTGCAGGGCATTGATGCAGAACCGGGCAAATTCAGCCGGTGAGCCCTGCGTGAAACCATAATCGCACCAGGCGTCCTCAAAAAATAACGACAGCAACAGCGTTTCATCGAGTCGGTCCAGCCCGCGCATATATTTGCAGGACAATTCGTAGATGTCCTGCTTGGCCAAAAGCGCGTCTATACGCTCCTTCATGGGATCACTCCTTTCTGTGACTTGCGTTGACAAAGGGATGGAGAGGGTCGCTGTCAAGGTGGGCGCCTTTGGCCAGCGCTGCGAATGCTTCTGACCCGCGTTCGTCATGCACAGGCATCCGTTTGCTCCAGTCCATGACAACCTGCCGGTGCAGCAGTTTCCACTGTCCATCGCGTTTTTCAAACCTGTCGAGATAGCGGCCATAAAATAACAACTCTTGTGAACAGTCTTGCAGCAGGTGCGCTGCATTGACGTACGATTCGCTGCGAGCTGTACTGCCGGCAAACGTAATCAGCGTATTTGTCAGGCTGTGTCGGGTGAGGGCATAGGTCTGGCCCAGTGCAACTACCACCAGTTCTGCAAACTGGTGCGCGCTGCCCTTGTAACTGCCGTAGTCGACATCGGCATCCGGCCAGTAAGCGTACTGGATTGTCGCCGGGTCAAGGCGGTCCAGCCCGCGACAGTGCAGGTGCAGCACGTCCTGTATGGCGAGTCGATCGGCGATTTGGTCGGGGTTGGAAGTCATACCGGTCTGAACTGTCATGGAACAGGCCTCAACAGGGTGGCAGGGCAAGACTTGCATCGCCAGCCCAAAGGAGGCGATACTTTGAAAAAAACAGTCGGTCCTGATTGTATAATCAGGCATCATTGAAAGTCCATCACGTTGCCGACGCAGACGAGGTCTCAAACACAAATGACAGGTGCGACTGATAAACGGCCAGGCGAAGCGCGCGCCAGCGGCCCCACCGTAGCTGATACACTTGCCAGCGACCGCTATCCGCCGCCATCACCACTGCTGGAAAGCCGCTATACGTTTCTGGGCGACGAGGACATCAGTTTTGCGCGTTATACATCGCCCGAGTTTTTTCAACAGGAAATACAATCCCTGTGGCCGCGCACCTGGCAGTGGGCCTGTCGCGAGGAGCACGTGCCGACAATCGGTGACACGTATGTGTACGACATCGGTCCGTACTCGGTTATTGTGGTGCGCTCGGACGAGGATGTAATCGAGGCCTTTCTCAACAGCTGTACCCATCGCGGTACGCGCCTGTTGGCGGGCGAGGGCACGGGCTACAGTCCGGCTTTTACCTGTCCTTTTCACGGCTGGTCCTGGGAAATCAATGGCAGCATCAGGAACATTCCCGGCCGTTGGGATTTTCCGCATGTTTGCAACGAGACACATGATTTGCAGCGCGTGCTCTGCGAGCGCTGGGGTGGCTTCGTTTTTATCAACATGGACTTACAGGCCAGGCCACTGGCGCATTTCATGGATGTGCTGCCAGAGCATTTCAAACATTTTCCGCTCGAGCGCCGTCACATCAAGCTGCATGTGCAAAAGAAACTACCGGCGAACTGGAAAGCAGCGCAAGAGGCTTTTCTGGAGGCCTACCACAATTTTGAAACACACAATTCGCCCAATGGTGGCAACACGCAGTACGATATTTTTGGTAAGTATGTCAGCCGGTTTATTCACAACATTGGTAACTACAGCCCACAGTCACTTGAGGATTATCCCGGCGACAAGTTTCGCGACCCGCTACTGTCGCAGAACGAGTTACTCGCTTTTCTTGGGGTTTACGGAATTGAGTTCGACAGTGTGCCGCAAGGACAGAGCGCTCGCGCGATAATCGCAGAAAAACTGCGCGGCTATTTTACAGAGCTACTGGGAACAGATATGTCACAGGTCAGCGAGTCCCTGATGCTGGACTCCATTGAATATCATCTGTTCCCGAATATGTTTTTCTTCGCCGGTATCAATGTTCCCATGGTCTACCGTTTTCGCCCCAATGGCATGGACGTGGACAGCAGTATTTTTGATTTGATGATACTGCTACCGCTGGCCGAGGGAGAAGTGCATCCGGAGCCTCCCGAGCCGATATTGCTGAGCGTGGAGCAATCCTATACCGAGGTCGAGAGCCTCGGCTGGCTGGGTGCGATCTACGACGAGGACACCGGTAACCTGGCCCTGCAACAGCAGGGGTTCAAGACCAGCCGCAAAGGGGGCCTGACACTGGGCAATTACCAGGAGGCGCGCATTCGTCGCGTACACCTGACGCTGGATGAATTTCTGTCCCGTCATCGAGTGGTTGAATAAGCCCATGGAAGTACAACGCGAATACAGGGTCATGGCTGCCGATTTGCCAGCCCGGGGTAAAACGCTGTGCGTAGAGGTAGACGGCAAGGAAATATTGTTGTGCCACACCGCGGACGGATTCTTTGCCGTTGATAATCTCTGTACCCACGCGGCAGCGCGTTTGTGCGAGGGTAAATTGAAGGGGCACCGGATTCTCTGCCCGCTGCACAGCGCTGCGTTCGATGTGCGCGACGGTAGCGTTTTGACGCGACCGGCGAGTGTGGCGCTCGACAGTTACGCCGTACTCCCGGACGGTGACGACATCGTCATTGTGCTTGATTGATTGGGCGATAGTGCCACAGCACAAGCGCCCGATGGCTGAGGTCCTGGGTTTAGTTGCTGCGCTACTGAATCAGGACAAGCTGCGAGTGCAGCATTTTCACGATTGGGTGGATGCGTATCTAGCCCAATACATCATGTAGCTGGCGGTGCATGTTCTGTACGCCCGGTTCATTGCGCCCGACGAGTACCTTGCGCGGTATGCCCGCCTTCAGCCCGCGGTTGATCTTGTCAACCAGTGAGTAATCCTCGGCAACAGCGACATCGTTGATCATCTGGAAATAGTCTTCGTAGTGCTGCCGACTTTCGGGTGTTTCCGGTTCCTGTGGCAGGAACATGCTGTGATAGACCACACTGCGGTCTGGTGCGATGGGGTATACCCGCCATGTCTGGAAGTGATCCTCTACTACGAAGATGACCGTGTTGGGAAAAATGTAGTTCACGTAGGAACTGTACTTTCTCGGTTGCCACTGGTCTTCGGGAATCGCCTTCAGCTCGTTGATGGCCAAGGTGGGAGAGCCCATTGAGTGATTGCGGCCATACTGCAGGTAGTTGGCCGTATTGCTGTAGGCCATGGTGGCGATAGAGTTCGGATGCAGGAACTCGAAATGATAGTACTCATGGAATGTATCCATGTTCAGCTTCCAGCTGAAATCGGTATACACCCGCTTTGCACCGAGGTAGAACGCGTCCTCAAAGCCGAAACCGGATAAACGCTCCTGTATGCCTCCGAGCACCTCGTCGATATCGAAGTGCTTTTCCGGGTTGGGCATCACGAAAATCATGCCGTACTTTTCCTGTACATCGAGCGCGGTCAGTCCCAGTGCGTTGCGATCAATGCTGTCAAATCCTTCGTTACCAAAGGGAACGCCGATCAACTTGCCCTCGAGGTCGTAGCTCCAGCCGTGGTAAGGGCAGGAAAACATGCGGCCCTTTTTTGCCTTGCCATGGTCGCATTCATTCAGCGGTGCACCGCGGTGTGAACAGATGTTTACGAACGCTTTCAGGCTGTGGTCGGCCTGGCGCACAATGAGAATCGGTACGCCGGTATCGTCAAACGCAAAATAGTCACCGGGTTCGGGCACGATGCAACTGGGTCCTACAAACTGAGGGTAGTTGCGAAACAGCTCCAGCTTTTCGCGCTCAAATTGCTGTGGGTTGGTGTACTCGTTGATGTCGATTTCCATCACTTCGGCAGCCAGCGAAGTAGTGTTGCGCGCCACCAGGTCCATCAGGGTTTTCACTTCTTCAACCAGTTGTTGTTGTTGCATGGAATACTCCCTGGGCTAGCGTTGTTGGGTAGCGGGTGGTGACCACGGTGTGGTTTGTTATAGCCCCAGTACCATTTTGGCGATGATATTGCGTTGTATTTCCTGTGAGCCACCGAAAATAGAAGCCGCCCGATTATTGAGGTATCGGGGCACCACGGAACTGGTGTAATCGACCCGTACTGGATTGCCGCCCGCTACCGGATTCATCACGAAACTGGCATAGCCCAGCGCTTCCACTGATAACTCGTTGATCTCCTGCTCCAGTCGCGTCGCAGACAGCTTCATGATGGAGGATTCCGGGCCTGGATTGCCACCGCCGCTGAGGGCCGACAGTATACGTAACTCAGTGATTTCAAGTGCCTTAAGGTCGATCTCCACCCGCGCCACCCGTCGCGCCATATCGCCGTGGCGGTCAAAGTTCGCATTGTCGCGCTTTGCCTCGCGCATCAGTTGCCGCAAATTTTCCAATTCATGGCGGATGCGGTGCGCGCTGAAGCCGCCCCCGCGTTCAAATTCCAGCAGGTACTTGGCGTAGCGCCAGCCCTCGTTCTCCTCTCCTATGCGGTTACTTTTGGGCACGCGCACATTGTCAAAAAATACCTGGTTGACTTCGTGGTCGCCCGCCATAGTGATAATCGGTTCGACGGTGACGCCAGGGGTGTCCATGTCGATCAGCAGAAAGCTGATGCCCTGCTGTGGTTTGCCGGAGTTATCGGTACGCACAAGGCAGAAAATATGATCGGCGAGATGGGCGTGGGTAGTCCAGATTTTCGAGCCGTTGACCAGGTAGTGATCGCCGTCGGACTCCGCTTTCAACTTCAGACTGGCAAGGTCGGAGCCTGCGCCCGGCTCGGAATAGCCCTGGCACCAGTAGTGCTCGCCGTGCAGGATTTTTGGCAGGTATTGTGCTTTCTGCTGCTCGGTCCCGAAGGCCATAATCACCGGCGCCAGCATCAGTAATCCCAGTGGAATCAGCATCGGTGCACCGGCGTGATAGCACTCTTTGCTAAAAATATACTTCTGTGCGGGAGTCCAGTCAGTGCCGCCGTGTTCTGCTGGCCACTGCGGAACCGCCCAGCCCTTCTTAACCAGAATTGCCTGCCATTCCAGCGCGATATCCTTTTCCACAAACACGCTGCCATTGCGGGCAGTACCGGCGATGATGTGCGGCGGCAGGTTCTCCTTCAGGAACTGGCGTACGTCCTGTTGAAACTGCAGTTCTTCGGTGCTGAAGTTGAGATTCATTGCATGGTCCCGTTTGTGCTGCTAGAGGGGCTGCATCGCCCATTGAATGCCACGACGCAGCAACTCGTAAAACTCCTCGGTTTTCCACGCGCCGTCCTCAGGCACCGGATACTCCTCGATGTAGGGCTGCATATCGTATTTGCCACGGCAATGCCCAAGCGTCAGGTAGAGTACCTGCCCGCTGCCGTGCGTATGAATGTACAGCACCGGCTGTACATCGCTGTCTTTCATCCAGTCATCGCGGACAAAATTTTCTACCGGGTCTGACCAGTGGGTGTGCAGCAGTGTCTGGTGCTCGCCGTGAAACTTGCACAGGTAGAGTTCGTCATCCACCTTGAAGCTGGGAATGTCCTTTACCAGTGGATGCTGTGGCTCGGTCACATGTACTTCGTATTCGTGGATTGGCGGGTGCGACATGAACTGGCTGCCCAGCACCTGCATGAAGGGTAGGTTCTCCTCGGGGCAATCGACTCGCGGTGTGCCATCAGCGCCCGGTTCCAGAAAACGCAGGATGGAATTTGTGCCGTGCAGCGCGAACCATTTTTTCCCGCCGGTGACAAAATCAACCAGACGGGTTGTTTCCTCTGGCGTGGGAATGACGTCACAGGTGTAGGTAATAAGAAAATCGCTCGCACAGATGGCGTCGATGTCGCTGAAGTCCGCGCCGACCAGCACCTTGATGCGCGGTTGTTCCGCCAGCAGCTTCAGAAGCTCTACTCTGGCGTGGTCAATGTTGTGAAACTTACCGCCTGCGACAAGGTACACATCAATACGATCGCTTTTGCCCATGGCAGACTCCTGCGGCGTTGGCATGTGATTTTATTTGGGGTTGCGCGCGGTATTGGCGGATCGCTCGGCTGCCAGCGTTCCTGTTGGTCCACGACTGTTCGCAGGGACGTTAGCAAACCTGTTTCCAAAAAACAATCAGATTTGACTGTTTATTTTCTATCCGATAATGTGTTCGCCAATTGTGTGGTGGTGGCAAGAATAATGCGCTGCCGACGCTAAGATAAAAATGGAGAAAAGAATGAAATTGTACTCGTCCGTAGGCCCCAATCCGCGTGTGGTGAAAATGTTCATGCTGGAGCGCGGCATTGAGATAGCAGAACAGAATGTCGATATTATGGCCGGGGAAAATCTCGGTGAGGACTACCGGAAACTGAATCCCTCGGCGCAGTCGCCTTGTTTACAGCTGCCAGATGGCAGCGTCATCGCGGAAGTAACTGTCATTTGTAACTACCTTGACGAAATTACCGATGGCCCTTCACTGATAGGCGCAACGCCCGAGGAGCGAGCTGAAACTCGCATGTGGAACCGGCGCTTCGATGCGCGTATTCTCGAACCGATGTCGCTGGCGTTTCGCAGCGCTGAAGCACTTGGATTGTTCAAAGATCGCTGTCATGTCATTCCGCATGCCGCGGATGACCTTAAAGCCACGGTGCAGGAGTCCTGGGCGTGGTTGGACCCGCTGGTTGAGGGCAGAACCTTCATTTGCGGTGACCGTTTTACCCTGGCCGATATTCAGCTGTTCGTGTTTGCCGATTTTGGCAAGTTGATTGGACAACCTATCCCGGATGGCCTAATTAATTTACAGGGCTGGTTTGAACGCGTGGCAGCGCGTCCGAGCGCAGCGGCCAGCCAGCAAGCGTAACTTGCAGCCACGGACTGCGTGTCGAGCGCTGCAAACTACAATAAGACGGAGCGCACTATGAGAGCGGCAGTGTTCAAGGAAGTAGGCCAGCCACTGGTTGTGGAGTCTGTTGCCGATCCGGCGCCGGAGGCCTCGGAACTGGTGATGAAAGTCAGTTACTGCGGTATCTGTGGCACCGACCTACACGCCACACGCGAGGGATTGACTACCGCGTGTTGCGACCAGATTCTCGGCCATGAGTATGTCGGTGAAATCGTGGAGATCGGTAAAGAAGCTGCAGGACATTGGCAGTTGGGCGATCGCGTCTGCGCCATGCCGTTTATCGGCTGTGGTCGCTGCCTGCCCTGTGCCGCAGGCCGCTTTTTTGAGTGCAACAACAAGAAAGTATCCGGCATTGATACTCCCGGCGGCTTTGCCGATTACGTTGTTGCCGGCTCCAGGGAGACGGTGCTGCTGCCCGCAGATCTCGATCTGCAAGATGCCGCATTGATCGAACCCCTGGCCGTGGGCATCCATGCGGTGCGCATAGCCGATGTTAAAGCGGGCAGTCGAGTGTTGGTGATCGGCGCTGGGCCTATCGGTTTGACAGTGGCCCTGTGGTGCCGCTTTTTTGGTGCCCGCGAAGTAGTGGTGAGCGAAGTGACCAATACCCGCGCTGAGCTGGCGCGCAAGATGGGCGCCACTGCCGTGATTCACCCGGATTTGAGCAAGGGGGCCGACGGTCTGTTGCAACAATTTGCAGATGTTGCCGGTGCCACGCCGGATGTTATTTTCGAGTGTGTCGGCGCCCCTGGCCTGCTACAGCAGTGCATCGAGATGGCGCCGCAACGGGGCAAGATCATCCCCGTCGGTGTGTGCGAGCAACCCGACAGTATCATGCCTTTTTTCGCGCTGGTGAAAGAACTGCAGATTCAGTTCGCGATCGCCTACACACGCGATGATTTCGAGACCTGTGTGGCAATGCTGGGTGAGCGCCGCATCGATGTCGCGCCGATGGTGACGGACATTGTCAGTCTGGACGAACTGCCTGCTGCGTTTGAGTTGCTGCGCACACCCAGTCACCAGTGTAAGGTTTTGGCGCGGATGTGATTGAGTTGTTTTCGGTGTTTGATGATGAGGACGCTGTAGGTCGGCTCTGAGGGGGGCAAGCCTCATCGCTCAAAAAGAGAGGGCATTCGCTCTTGAGGCTTGCCCCCCTCAGCGCCTGAAGCAGCGCGCGATTCTATAACCGGTCTCAGGTGCACAGTATCCGAATTACACTGGAAGGCAGCTGACAGTCGGGGCACCCCGCGGCGAATGCCCTCTCTTTCTGAGCAAGCGGGGTGCCCCGACTGTCCGCTGCCGCTCTCCAAAAAAACTCATACACCCGAAAGAAAGTCCCTGGCCGATTAGCCGTTGGAAAACCCGAGCCGCTAGTCGCGATAATAATCCACTCCCACAAGTTCCTTCCAGCGATCGTAGAATGCCTCCCCCTGCAGACAGTTGGCTGCGAGCCACTCATCGTCAGACACCCTGGCGCGCGCCGCGATGGTCTCATTCGCATCCGGTCCGACCGGGTAGCGGAAATGTGGCTTCTCCGACTCAATGGCGTGTTCGATGGCGCCGGCAACATCAGCGGGCATCGCCGGGCGGCGCAGGCCGAACTCAAAGAAGCGCCCCAGGCGTTGCAGGGAATTGAGGTAGGGTGAAGGTTCTGTGGGCAGGGAGCCTTTGCCCCAGATCGGTGTGAGCACACAGCCGGGTTCGATAATGGCGACTTTCACGTTGAACTCCGCCATCTCCTGCGCCAGCGCCTCGCTGAGGCCCTCCATTGCCCATTTGGAAGCGGAGTAGTGGGCGTGGCAACCCATCACTACGCGTCCCGCCAGCGAGCCCACAGTGACGATCCTGCCCGATTTCTGCTTGCGCATGATCGGCGTCACGGCGCGCAACACGCTGACGTTGCCAAAGTAGTTAGTCTCGAAGATTTCCCGCGCTTCCTCAAGGCTGGTTTCTTCCACCGCGCGACCGCCGCCAATGCCGGCGTTGTTCACCAGTGCATCGATGCGGCCGCTGCGCTGCATTATCTGGGCGACTGCAGTGTCGATCGACGCCGGATCCACCAGATCCAGTTTGATGATAGTGACGGGGAGTTTTTCCGCTGCGATCTTATCTTTCAATTCAATAGCGGTGTCTGGACTGCGTACGGCGGCGTAGACGTCATGACCCTTGCGTGCCATGTGCAACGCGGTTTCCTGGCCGATGCCTGTGCTGCTGCCGGTGACTAGAATGACGGACATGGAATTCCTCTCGTGATGTGAAGTAGCGTGAAGTTAGCGGTTTGGTTTGTAGTCGCCAGGTGTTTTTGCAGCGCTTTCTGCCGTCGGCACTTCGCTGCCCTGGCGTTGTTTGAAGTCGATACGATAATCACAGGTGACGCAGCGTCGCATGCCTTCGCGCATGCTGTCGTTCTGGGTGCGCAGTTTGGTAAGTTCCGCGCGCAATTGTTCAATCTCCTGCCGTTGTTGCCACAGGCGTTTTTGCGCTGAGAGTACATCCAACAGTTTGCCCATTGCGACGGCTTGCAGACGCTACCGTGTCTGCCAGCTCATGCGGACGGTGCAGGAAGTTTCCGGCAGATGCGGATCAAACTCCATCTTCAGGCCACCGCCAGCACCGTTGAATAACGCTTCAAAAGGGCCTTTACAGATGTTCAGGCAACCTTCTTCGGGCAGGGCGTTAGGATTGGGCAGCCGATCTTTGGGCCCGCAGGTGTGCCAGCCACAGTCCGGAATTTCCATCACAGTGATACCGTTGGACGGATCGAATTCAGTAATTGTGGCCGGACCCGTCAACCAGTGTGCCGGGTTGAAGGTCTCAAACAGGAAAGTACTCCAGCGGCCAGGCTTGGTGGACCCGCCTGCACTCGCCCTGGTCTTCTTTTTCTTGTTCTTGTCTGACATGCTGTTCATCATTTTCAGGAACTCGGGGGAGTTTTCGTGCGATAACGCAACCGAGGTGCCGATAACAATTTCTTCGTACTGCTTCTGGCTGTAGTGTTTGCGCAATTCCAGCAGCGCCCATTCCACCTCGCGCACAAAATTGCCATACCGTTTGCGCCATTTTTCTCGGGGTGAATCAAGGAACCTGATTACCTCGCGGCGCGATTTAATCTCTTCATAGTCGCGATCAACCTGTTCCTTGTCACCTGACAGCCGCAGGATTGGCACGAAGGTGTGGCTGATGATCGGCATCGCTTTTTTTACCAGCATGGAGTTCGACATCCACATATCGATCCAGGCCTGTGGCCCCCAGTTGGCGTAAAAGCCCAATTTTTTGGGAGTGATCACGCGTCCTGTGCCCTGGTCAGTAGTGATGAGCGTGTCGTCGTTCATAGTGCTGTCTCCTTCTCCCGAACCGCCAGTCGCTGACATATCGTTGTATGCCATAGCGGCGACTCTAATAGTGGTCGCCGCTGCTAATTGATGAAACGCACCGTCACTCCGTAGACTGCGCCGGGTGCGACTGCGCCAACGAAGCCGCCAACAACCGGGATATCAATACCGAAATTATAGTATTCCTCGTCCAGAAGATTGCGGCCCCACACTGCAACCTCCCAGGTATCTTCCATATTACTGAGGGTGAAACGCAGGTTGATCAAATTCACTTCATCGTTTTCCAGAGTGGGATCAAGGTCCTGGTCCAGGAAGTAGCTATCAGTGTAGCTATGTTCCAGTCGTACGCTGCCGACCAGATCAGCCGCGAGGTCCCGGTCGTACTGCACGAAGGAACTGACGGTCCACTCTGGCGCGTTATCAATCGGCTTGCCTTCCAGGTCCTGAACGCAGGCGGTTGAGATTCCCGGCGGCAAACTGGTGGAGCCAACAAAGGTTGGGCCATCAGGGCCCTCGTAATATTGCGTCACTGCCTGGTCGACTGTGCATTGCGCATTTTTGAAATCCTTATACTCAGCTTTGTTGTAGCCTACTGCTGAACCGACTACCACATCTGCCACAGGCACAAAGACGACATCAAGCTCAGAGCCGTAACTTTGCATGGCGCCCGCATTGGTAACGGTAAACGTAGAACCGTCGAAGGATTGCGCCTGAAAGTCGTCGTAGTTCACCAGGTATAACGCACCATTAAACTGTATCCGTCGATCGTCTGAGGAGGTTTTCCATCCCAGTTCATAGTTGGTGGCAGTTTCCGGATCAAACTCACCATTGTTTCCTTCCAGTTCGCGACGCTGGTTAAAACCACCGGACTTGAAGCCACGACTGATGCTGGCGTAGGTCATGATATCCGGCGTGAAAAAGTAGCGCCCGATGAGTGTCGGGGACAAGTCGTCATCATTGCGCGTTTCGTCGTAGTACACGTCGGGTCCAACGATCGGCGGGATGGTAAAGGCGGTTTTCGGATCGGATATCTGCGAGCCGTTGAAATCCTTTTGTTCGTAGGTGTAGCGCAAACCGAGCGTGGTGCTGAATTTATCGTTGATGTTCCATATCAACTGGCCGAAAGCAGCAAAACTGGTGGTTTTGTAATTGTTGTTGTCCGTGTTGAGTGTGCCATTGGGAAACAGTGGTCCAAGCGTCGGTGTGATACTGGTTAGCGTGGGTGACTGGGCAAATTTACCGATCGAATCAAGGTCGGAGTAGAAGGCGTATAGCCCACCCTGGTAGTCGAGCGTCGCGCCGCCCTCAGAGGTAACTCGCAACTCAGAGGAGTATTGGTTGAAGTTGTATTTTTGCGAGCCGCTCACGGCGTCGTATGCAGTGAAGTCACCATCGTAACCACTCTCTGACTCGAAGTGGCGCCAGGCATTGATGAATGTCAGGGTATCGTCGTTGGCCAGGTCCTTGTTCCATTCCAATGCCACGCCACCTACGTCAACCTTGTTGTACAGAGGCGCGTCAAACCAGTAGTCGTTCCCAAAGGGGTCCGACTTGGGTGGAGAGAAACCCTCGGTGTCTTCGAAAGACGTATATTGGAAATTGTCATAGCCATTCTCGTTAACGCCCAGCTGTTGCTGATACGCCTCAGACGGGATGTTGGTTGACGGTACGCCGAGCGTGGAAAAGCCATTGTAGTTGATAACCGCCAGAGCACAGCAATCCGTGTCCTCCTTGTTGTAATCGACGGTAAGCAGGAATTCGCCTATGCCGTCACCGGTCTGTTTGGCGCCGGTATCGAGCAGTACGCGCGACTTCACGCCCCACTTGTTGGCGTTGTTCACGCCCTCACCGGTGTATTCATTTTTATACAGGTGGTCGCCGTCGATACCGTAGCCGGTCAAACGCATGGCGTGACCGGTATCGCCCAGGGGTACGTTGACCATGGCATGCACTTCTGCGCGTTCATCCGAGTTATACATCAGTTCAACTTCGGATTCGAACTGCTCGGGGGAGGGCGTCCTGGTGATAATGCTGATGGCACCGGCGGCGGTATTTTTACCGTACAGCGTGCCCTGTGGCCCGCGTAGTATCTCAACGCGCTCTATATCGATGAGATCGCCAATACTCATACCGGCGCGGCCCTGGTAGACGCCGTCAATAAACAGGCCCACACTGGGATCGATTCCCGCATTGGTACCGACTGAGCCGATGCCGCGAATTCTGATGGATTGGCTACTGGAGTCGGTGCCCTGGGTAATCTTCAGGCTGGGTGTGTACTGGTCCAACCCGCTCAGATTGGTTACGCCGGAATCCTTGAAGAACTGACTGGTGAAAGCCGTCACCGACATCGGTACTTCCTGGATACTCTCGACCCGCCGGTTTGCGGTAACCACAACCTCTTCCAGCGCCAGCGGATCGGGTCCGTTGGCGTCTTCTGAATTCTGGGCGTAGGCGCTCAGGGCCAGCAGGGAAGCCAGTGTTGCCAGCCCCGGAACTAAACGACGAATAGCCATGCATGTCACCAGTACTTTATTAGGATTATTGGCCCTTGCGGGTGCCAGAATGAGAAGCCCGGACGAGAACAACACCAGATTGCGACAACATTACCAAACCGTCATTTTAAAAACAAACAGAATTGACTGATTTTAATTCAGGCGCTAGTGTGGGCGTCCTGAATTCCATAAACAATGAGGTTTCTCATGGCCGCGCCGATGTCTGCAACCAATCCGTTCCTGAACTTCCCCTTCGGTCCCATACAGATGGAGTGCGAGGCACGAGACCTGGTCGTTGAGGGTGAGATTCCCGCTGACCTGTGCGGTACGCTGTACCGCGCGGGCCCCAATCAGCGCTTTAATCCGCGCGGTGATTATCACCTGTTTATGGGTGACGGCATGGTGCATGCATTTCATATCAAGGATGGCAAAGTCGATTACAACAACCGCTGGGTGCGCACCAACAAATGGAAGCTTGAAGACCGTGAAGCCCGCGCCCTGGTTAACCCCATGAACCCCTTTGACTGCGACCCCCGGTACAGCGATTTTGTGTTCACCGACAAGGACGGCACCGCCAATACGGCGACGGTTTGGCACGGGGGGCGCCTGCTGGTCATGGAAGAGGGCCACCCACCGTTTGAACTCCATCCTGAGACACTGGAGTCAATCGGCAGCTGGAATTTTCGCGGCAAGCTCAATACCGCGATGACTGCGCACCCGAAAATTGATCCCGACACGGGCGAAATGGTGTTCTTCGCCTACATGGCTACCGGCGCATTTGCCGCCGATGTGATGGTGCACAAAGTCGATCGCGACGGAATACTGACGGAAAGCATTTATGTGCCCACACCCTATTCTTCCATGGTGCACGATTTCGTGCTCACCGAAAATTACATCATCATTCCTGTCATGCCGATTACCGGCAGCCTCGAGCGGGCGATGGAAGGTGGCCCACCGTTCGCGTGGGAGCCGGACAAGGGCGTATTCCTGGGAGTGCTGCCGCGAAATGGTGGCAAAACGGAGGATGTCCGCTGGATACCCATGGACCTGAACTTTGTGTTCCACTTCATGAACGGTTTCGATAAGGACGGCGTGATTACGATCGACGCCTGTCAGTTTGAAAACGCGCCGTTGTTTCCCACGGCCGATGGGAAATCCACCGGTAAGTCAGTACCCCACCTGCACCGCTGGACAATCGATATGAATGCGCCTGAGCCGCGTGCCACGTTTGCGCGGATCGACGAGTTTGAGGCGGAGTTTCCGCAGTGCGACCCACGCTACACAGGCAAGGCCTACCGTCACGGTTGGTACACTTCGCCCGACGGCCAGCTGAAAAGTACGTTGACCGAAAATGACAACTTCTACAATGTGATCGCTCATTTTGACCACCAGACCGGCGCAGAGGATCGTTACTCCTGTGGCCAGGCGATGACCTCAGAGGCGATTTTTGTGCCTGCTTCCAGCGATGCCGCGGAGGGAGAGGGGTATCTGTTGTCGGTGGTCACCAGTTTTGAAACCCGCACCAGCAGCCTGTACATCTTTAACGCGCTCAAACTGGCGGATGGCCCTCTGGCCAAGATCCATCTTTCCCACAGGGTGCCGGCAGGCTTCCACGGAAGCTGGCGTCCGGGGCATTGATCAGGACGGGGCATCCTGCTTGATCGGGTGCCCAGGTTTGTTGAATTTATCGAGCAGGAAGTAGGGCA
The DNA here is from genome assembly GCA_041396025.1 of Halioglobus sp. Classification (GTDB taxonomy): domain Bacteria; phylum Pseudomonadota; class Gammaproteobacteria; order Pseudomonadales; family Halieaceae; genus Marimicrobium. The sequence continues at coordinate 464,848 of JAWKZL010000002.1, forward strand.
GATTGACCACCAGACGAGTGAGCAGCGTCAACTGCCACGGGAAGGTAATGATCGCCTTGTTGGCTGCCAACCCCCGGGCAATATAGTTCGCGGCCTTTTCGGCGCTCATCAGGAAAGGCTTGCGGGCGGTGATCTCCTGACTCATCGGTGTGTCGATATAGCCGGGGCAGATGACGGAGACGCCAATGCCGCAGTCGCGAAATACACCGCGCAATCCCAGACCATAGTGTTTTACCGCAGCCTTGGACGCAGCATACGCCGGCATATCAGCGCCAGGTATAAACCCCAAAACCGAACTCACTATTGCCACCTGGCTGCCGTTCCCAGGCTGTGAGCGGCGCGCAGACATCAACTCCAATGCGGGGTGCAAAGTATTGAACACACCGTTGACGTTGCACTGGAAATTATCGACGGCAGTCTGGTGCAGGCCACTGATCTCGTTGGTGGTGAGCGCCACGCCGGCATTGGCAATGACCAGATGCAGTGGCGAGTCATCTTCACAGGCATTGATCCATTCCCTCACGCCGACTTCATCGCTAACGTCGCCCACCCAGGTTGAGACGCTCGCGCCTGCATCCCGGCACTGCTGCGCTACTTCGTCGAGTCGTTCCTGATCGCGCCCGCCGAGAAACAGGTTGATTTCGGTAGCGGCGTAGTGGCGTGCCAGAGCGGCACCTATGCCGCTGGAGGCGCCGGTAATAAGAATCGATGTGGGATTGGAATACATAAGGCACGGTCACCGCTGGCTTGGACAGTGCAGTATTAATAGCACAGAGGCTCAGTTGATTAAAAGGGACAGACTGTGGCAGGCAGGCAACTGAGGGTGGATCTCAGGTCACTTTGCTGATCATTGATCCAACCCGGACGCTGCCCGGCTGCAGTACACGGGCATTGATGCCGCGAAGATTGAGCGATTTTCCCAGCTCCGAATTGACAAAACGGGCAGCGTCTCGCCCGAATCGCTCCATGAACTTGTTGCAGCCCAGGTGTGGCTCGGCGGTGACGATGATAAGCGCATCGCCAATATGCAACTCGGTGCCCGGCGGCAGGTTGTCCGGGCTCAAGTCCAGGTCGACATAAAATTGATCTCCGGCGAGTTGCCAGCGATCCGGGCTGCGCGCGATAAGGCTGATTGCCCTGGCATTCATCAGGTTCAATTGCATGTCGGGGTGCGCGAGACCGCCGGCAGATTTCCTGAATCCTCGGCGCAGCCAGTTATCGCCAACCAATCCCAATTCGATGTCCAGTTGCGCTTCGCGTAGTTCGCGGCGTTCATTGACCGCCGGGCGGCACACTATCTTGCTCACGCTGCCGTGATTGCCGGGCGACATTCTGATATCAGCGATGCCCGCGTTGAGTTCGTCTGTCGTGGTAAACACGCTCATGCCCCCCTCTGGACTGCCTGCCATGCGCGTATGCTCGCTTGAATGGCAAACACCAAAAAGAATGTGGAAGTGGCTAAAGACATAGTTTCCGCGATCAGTGGTCTTGCGTCCGAAACCCAGCACAGGGCGATGGTCAACGCGGTAATCGCGCCGAGCGCAGCCCAGGTAGAGTATTTCTGTTTAAGCAAACCCAGCGATAGCGCCGCAATACTGGCGCCCAACGCACCCCATTTCAGCCAGGTGGCGGTATGCAATTGCTGCAGCAGTACTGTGGTTGATGCATCGTGGCGCAGTGCCTCCGTAATCGCCAGCAGGATGGCGTTCTCCCGCAAGTCGAGTGGGATAATCACCAGCGCCATGGCGACACCCAGCCATAACCAGCGCTGGCCCTGCAGCGCGAGCTGCACTAGCAGCAGTGCGATAAAACCTGCATAGGCAAACGGAAACGCCGCATCCCAGCGATGTCCGGCGTCCATCATGTCTCTGTTGGCTATGGCGGTGTTGCTGTTGCCCGTTAAAAATGCCAGATCGGCATCAGACCGGGCGAATTCAAAAGCAATAATCGGCGTGCGAAATCCCTCGGTGAGATCTGCGCTGGCAGGAAATACGAACAGCATGATAAGGCCCAGTGCTACAGTGGCGAGTCCCAAAAAAGCCGAGCCGATGAGCAGGTATTTGTGCACAGGGCTATTCGTTTTCATGGGCAACTGTTACCAAAAAATCACCCTCGTAATCAATGCTGACACTGAACTCAATCGGGCGACAGCATACCTGGCAATCTTCGATATAACGTTGTTCTTCCACTGAAGTATCCAGCAGAACCTCGATGATTTCACCACAGTAGGGGCAGTGGATATTGCGTGGCACCAGTTCATTCATGTGCTTACGTGGTCTCCTCCAACATGCTCGCAAAGTCCCGCGCAAAGCGGTGCGCGTCACCAGGCCAGCGCGCCGAAAGGTAGTTTCCATCGCGCACTGTGAAGCCGTATTCAGGATGCCCGGGACTGTCGCGCCGCAGCGCGAGTGGGCCCGTCTGGAAATCGGATGCATTTGCCAGTTTTCTGGTGACCTCCGCCTGTACCGTTTCCGGATAGGTGCGGTAGTAGCTGCCCAGCCATGCGACGGTGAGCGCCCAGGCAGTCAGCTCCAGCGTCCTGGTCAATGCGGTAGTCTTGCGACCGTACAACACACAGGCTCCATTAGGCGTTTTCGACCTGGCTGCCAGTACCGTGCCATGGCAGATCGCGGCAACCGGAATATTGCGCGCAAATGACGCCGAGACAATGGACTGTAGCGTCTCCGATTCCAGATATTCGCGCATCCCTGGTGCGTGGCCGCCCGGGAGCAGCAGTGCATCGACGGTTTGATCGGCGGCCTGTTGATAGCTCCAGGGTGCGTTGAACATCGGGTCTGAAAGCATCGCCCGGTAGGCTTCCTGGCCATTTTTATCCGCCTGTAGCAGGCCTCTTAGAGGCCCTAACCCAGTGCCGTGCACCATACGCGGATCCGCGTAAGCGACGTTGCCAAGCGGCGTTGCAAAATGGACCCGGTGTCCTCGTCTGCTCAATTCCCGCCACGGTACGCCGGTTTCTGTGGGGTCGAAGTCCCGGTTGGGCAGCGGTATCAGTACTGTGGCCATCTCAGCTTACGCAGTAGCTTCACCTAGCTGAAAGTTTAACTCCACGGTGGTACCAGCAGGATCCGTGAGAAAAAGTTGTAATTGCTGCAGTTCTGCATTTTCAAGTTCACCGTACGCGATATTGTTGGCATTGAGTCGGGAGCGGATACCTTCCAGGTCCGCGCAGCGCATTGCCACGTGATCAAAGTAGCCGGACTTGGTGCCATTGCGGCCCGGGTCTTCCACCAGATGAAGAATCGGGTGGGTCCCGGCATATAGCCAGTATCCTCCGATACCAAAATCGGGCCGGTAGCCCGGTTCCAACGCCAGTACCAGCCTGTAGAATGCGATGACCTCCTGCAGGATTTCCATCGGAGCCGTGAGGCTGTAGTGATGGAGCTGTATTGTGTCATTTTGCACAGAGTCTCTCCGTATCGAAAAAATGTAGTTACCTGACTAGCGTAACCCGGTCGGCTATCCGGTAGTACTATAGGATTCGCTACACTATTGATGGCAGTGCTATGTGTCTTCTTTGTAAATTCGCGCAAAACCGGCCTCGCTAAAGCCGTTCATTCGTTTGTTACCGTAGAGAATTATGGGTACGCCGGATGCCCCTAGTTCCTTGTAGCGTGCTGCAGCAGTTTGACTCTTTTCAATATCATACTCTGTGAATGGGATACCATGGGTTCTGAAGTAGTTTCGAGCTCTCTTGCAGTAGCCGCACCAAGAGGCTGAGTACATAACAACCTTGTCTTCAGAATTCATCACAGTGTCATACGTTACGCTCGTAATGGTGTTGATATTCCCAAGTTCAATTTCCTTCGATTTGGCAGACTCCGGTGTGTGCTTGGCATCGCCAAAGTGGGTGTTTCCCGCAGAATCAACCCATTTATAGATCTGCGCCGGCGCGTGGCCTGAAACGAGTAACAAACCCGCCAGAAAGACGAACGTAAAACGCCGCTGTAACCGATGCGCTGCAGGGGCGTCAGAAGACGGCGTGGATTTGACGGTGTAATCAGGCCGCATTACGAACCAGGTCTTTCGCCAGCAGTACCCGAAGAGCCAACAACAGCGGCGCAATCAGCCATGGCAGATTGAACAATAGGTAGTACCCGATATTGGGCGGCGGATGCGGGCCCAGAAATGTTTGTGTGAAGTAGAAAAACATGTTGGTGGTAGCGGCTCCGGAATAAAAAAGGCCGAGTGGCCGTAACCATGCGCGAAGTCGAACCAGGCCTATTATGACGAATAAGAGGACCGGTGCCTGAAACAATCCATCAAACAGCGTGGCAGCGATCAGGTTGGGCGGTGGATCGAGATGCGCAGGTTCTTCAGCTACAGCCCAATCATGGAGCGCGCGCAGCGGCGGCCAGGGGCTGTCGGGTGCTACCGCTACGCCGAGGCCTTCCGGCAAGCTGAACAAAAAGCCATAGAGCACCGAGACTGCGAAAAACAGTGCTAATACCAGATCGAGCGGTCTTCGATAAATTGGCATCATTTGATCTCCTGCATCCTGATACATCAATTAGCGGCGCGCAATCAACGTCTGTAATGCGTGCCCTCGACTTAACTGCCGCCCGAGTTGGTTAGGCTGCACGTTGTGAGCCCAGCAATAGTGCATGGATATTGCCATTTGTTTTGTAGCTTTGGATGAATAGGTAGGCGCTGAGAAACAGCGCGCCGCCAATTACAGCCACCACGCCCAGCGCCAAACCTGCTGCCGAGAAATGATGGCGCCATGAGACCCACAGGCCTGAGAGGATTAAGAAGCACATAAAATCAAAATTAAACTGGCCAGGCCAGTGCATCTCGGCGATATCGCCGAAGAAGACCGGAAATAGCGCCCAGCCATGCTCAGAAATGGTAAAGATCGTATACACGGTGATGGCAATAAAGATAGCAGCCAGCAGAACTCTAAGTGGGTTCATTTTCAGTGTTCCTCTATCCAGTTTCGCAAGATACCGATTTCACTACTGTCTAAGCCTGGGCTTACCGGAAGAACGTGAGCGCTGTGACTATGTCTTCCGGTGCAAGGGCTTGTTATGCGTTTCTATTTCCTTGCCGTGAGTAAAAAAACCGGATAATCCCTGTTTGGTTTATGCACGATGCTTGCATCTACGACTTTTACATCTCGAAAACAGGCTTGCCTGGCTGCTCGCGCAATTGCTTCTCGATCGAAACCGAAATGGTAAACACCGGTATCCTCCGTGTGAAAACTACCATCCTCACTGTCAAGATCAGATATTGCGATTATTCCGCCGTCATTCAGTAGAGAGTGGAACTTAACAAAAATTGCGCCAATATCCTTCACGTGGTGCATTGTCATTGAGGATATGATGCCATCATATGTTTGGCTAATATCTGCGGATGCCAGATCGACTTCAAGAATTTCAATTTCACAGCCAAGTCTACCTTGCTTGCGGGCAAGCTGTTCATTCATCGATTTAGAAATATCGACAGCGGTAATCTTTTTTACAAATGGCGCGATGCGTTCAAGCAGCAATCCGGTACCTGAACCAAAATCCATCAGGTGCATTGTTCGATTGGGATTTACGCTTTCGATGATGGCATTGGCAATGTTGTCGACATTTGAAACCCTGTTATGATCTTTTTCGTAAGTGCCAGCTTTTTGTTCGAAGAAATCTCTACTCATCTGATGCCCCTTATGTTGTATAACGCATGCAGCAGCGGTGTGCTGCGTGTTCTTGTTAGAGGGTATAGTGCGCATATGCCGAAGATACCTTCCCTGTTTCCGAAAAGCAGAACACTTCAGCGGATAAGCCTCGTACTCCATTGTAGATTACAACCACACTGTTCGCCCCGGTCAGGACATGCAGCAACTCGAAATGCAGCTCTGGATAGCGAACCAGTGCTTTTTCCCAGTAGATAGATATCAGTTCCTTGCCTTTCAATGTTCCCGACGGTTCGCCCATTGTCTGGACAATCACAGGAGAGGACATTTCAAAATCATCCTCGTAGTGCGAAAGAATTTCATGCAGGTCATGGCTATTCCACGCGGCAATCCATTCTTCGGCAAATCTATTAGCCTTCTCGGAGTCCATAACACGCCCTGGCGGTTAAGTTTGCTGACCGGTCCACTAAAGACTTCGGACTTGTTTCGCAGTTTCTAGTATCCCTTGCGCATATCCACCACGTTCAACAGTGGTTCACCCGCAACATAGCGGCGCAGGTTCTCCACCGCGATCACCATCGTGCGCTGCGGGCTGTCAGCACCGGCGGCGGATACATGAGGCGTGATGATCACATTCGGAAGATGCCATAAGGGGCTGCTTCCGGGCAACGGTTCCGGGTCAGTCACATCGAGGCCAGCGCCGTACAGCTGGCCCGATTTCAGTGCCGCGATCAGGTCGGCGGTGACGGTGCTTTTGCCACGGCCCACTGACAGGAACATGGCGCCGGGTTTGGCAGCGTCAAAAAACGCCTTGTTGAAAATGCCGGTCGTTTGTGGCGTCAGTGGCAGTGCGTTCACGATGACATCGGCCTTGGCAGCCAGTGTATTGAGTTCATCGGGTAGGCCGACATGCTCGACAAAGTCAGGGCCGTTGCGCGAGGAACTGCGCGTGGCAATCACGTGCATGCCAAGCCCATGTGCACGCCATGCAATCTCGGTGCCAATACCGCCGAGTCCCACCACTAGCAGGGTTTTGCCCTTGAGCTCGCCGAACGCGACGCCCTCCGACAACTGGCGTTGCCATTTGCCTTCACGCTGGGCTTGCCCGTAGGCGGGCAGGTTGTGCGACAGCGCCAGTAACATGGCAATGGCATGTTCGGCGATCGCGGGGCCCGAGAGTCGTTTGTTGTTGGTAAAAACCATATTCTCAAGTTGCGTTTTGCTGGCACCGGAACAGTGTTCCATTCCCACGCTGTAGTTGTGCACCCAGAGCAGGCGAGGGCCGGCGTTTTTCAGAAGGGGTGGTGTACACATACCAATCACAGCATCGGTACCGGCGAGCATTTCCGGGGACAGCGCGAATTTTCCAGACCTGTCAAAAACCAGTTCCACGTCACCTGCCACACTCCTCAGTTGCTCCTCAAATGATGACGAGGCCGTACCCATCTTGGGCATTATCATCACCACCACACGTTCAGGTTTCCAACCCGGATGTGCGCTTATCGCAGTGTCTGAAGCAGTCAGGTCCAGTTCGTCAATCAGTGCCCTTGCTTCCTCTGCGGGTGTGGCGGCCTGCGACAGCGAGGCTGTAACGATGAGAGAGAGTACGAGTAGAGCGCGAGTGATGGTATGTCTGGTCATATAATTCCTCCTGTACGAGCACAAGAGTCCGGCATCGAGGAGAAAAAGGCAAGATTGGGCGTTATGTGCAGAGTGTGATTCGCTGCTATAGCACCTCGGCAAAGAAGCTCAGCATCGACTGCCAGGAACGGCGATCCGCCGCAGCGTTATACACGGCGCCAAACTTCGGGTCGTTGGCCCCGGGGCGGGTGAAAGCATGGACTGTGTGGCTGTAGGCGTGGAGTTGCCAGTCGACCTGCTTTGCGTTCATTTCTGCTTTGAAGGCCGCAACCTGTTCCGCAGGCACCAGCGGGTCGTCCTCGCCGTGCAGTACCAGAATTTTAGCGTGCAGCGTTGTGGGGTTGTCCAGCGTGTTGCCGTTCAACGAACCGTGGAATGTCACCACGCCTTTGAGCTCCTGTGCGCCGCTGCGCGCCAGGTCGAGTACCGCCATACCGCCGAAGCAATATCCCATCGCGCCGATGCGCGACCTATCAGCCCCGGGGATGCTGAGTGCGGCCGCCAGTGCGCCCTGCATACGCCCAAGCAATAGAGCGCGGTCATTGAAATAAGGCTCAAGTGTCGCCCGCAATTGCGCGATGTCGGTAACGACTTTACCGTCCCCATGAACGTCGATGGTGAAGGCGATATAACCAGCCTCTGCCAGTGCCCTCGCCTTGCTCCGCACTTCATCGGTCAATCCATTCCATGCGTGACACACCAAAACCACCGGCAGTGTTCCGCTCGCATTCTCCGGCGTGAAGTACTCTCCCTTGCACAGAGTGTTACCAGCGTAGTAATCCAGCAAGTGTGTGGTTGTTGTCATGCGCGGTATCCTCTTACCACTGGTTGGTATGCAGCACCTTGTCCAGATCCATGCGCGGTGCTGATTTGAAATCAGTGCCCTGGGTGTAGGCGATGGGAATTAATGCAACCTGCGTGAATTCGTCGGGAATACCCAGCAGCGCGGCGACATCTTGCTCATAGGTCAGGTGCAGGGTAGTCCAGCAGGTGCCGAGCCCACGCTCACGCGCCGCGAGCATAAAGCTCCAGGTGGCCGGGAGTATGGAACCGTAGATGCTGGCGATAATACCCTGTGGCAAACCCGGTGCGTCGGGGCGTCCGGCACAGCAGGGGATCAACATGACGGGTACTTTATGCAGGTTGTCTGCAAGGTAGCGAGCCGAGCTGAGCACGCGTGCTTGCGTGGGTGCCATGGAGGGATCGTTCAGGTGTTGTTTGGTTGGCTGGGCCGGGCCTGCTTCATAGTCGTCAAACGCTTTCAGGTACAGCTCGGCGATAGCGCGCTTCTTCTGCTCATCAGTCACCAGCATGAAATGCCAGCCCTGTGAATTGGAACCCGAGGGTGATTGCAGGGCGATGTCCAGACACTCGCGCAAAACCGACATTGGCACGGGCTTGTCAAAATCCATGCGCTTGCGCACGGCGCGTGTTGTGGTGAGGACTTGGTCGGCACTCAGATTGAGTTTTGGCATGATTGATCCTGTTGCGTAAAAGTAGGGTTGCAAAGGGTAGGGGTGTTGTTGCGTAGAGGAGTCTAGGTCAATTTGCGGATAAACAAAACAGTATCGACTGATTGTTTTGTCGGGGTCGCTTTGCTAGCATGAACTGCCTCGGGCATGACGAATGCAGGACAGTAATGTTTGCATTTGATGCTCCAATTTTCGCTCCTTTGCATGTTTCAACTACAGGCCTGATCGTGGACTTTTCCTTCACTGAAGAACAAATTCTCCTGCGCGACAGCGTGGACAAATACGTGCGCGAACACTGTTCAGTGGAGCGTCATCGCGCGCTGTGCAGCACAGAACTGGGTTTTGATCCCGGCGCCTGGCAACAGTTCGCGCAGCTGGGATGGCTGGCGATTCCGTTCAGTGAGGAACTTGGTGGCATAGGCGGCAACGCCACCGATTTGATGGTGATTGGGGAGGCGCTGGGCAAAGGCCTAGTGCGCGAACCCTTCCTGTCGACCGTGGTGACTTGCGGTAGCTTATTGCAGCAAGCGGGCAGCGCCGCGCAACAGTTGCAGCATATCCCCTCGATTATCGACGGTACTGCTCAATGGGCGTTCGCTTTCGCAGAACAATCCAGTGGTTATGATTTTGCCTGCGTGCAAGCCAGTGCACGGCGCGAAGGGGAGCAGTATTCCCTCAACGGCAGCAAACTGTCGGTATTGAATGCACACTGCGCACAGCAGGTGATTGTATCCGCACGGACTGCTGGCGCGAGTAATGAGCGTAATGGCATTACGCTGTTCGTCGTTGCCGCTAACGCGCCGGGTCTGCGACGTGAAATCTTCGTTGCCGTCGATGGCAGTCGCGGTGCCCATCTGCATTTTAAGAACGTATTGCTGGACGAAACACAGGTGCTCGGAGTGGTGGGTGAGGGCCTGCCGCTAATCGAGTCAGCGATCAACTCCAGTATTGTAGTGCTGGGTGCCGAAGCGCTCGGTTCGATGCAAACACTGCTGGATACGACAGTGCAGTACACTAAAACGCGCGAACAGTTCGGCCAGCCGATCAGCACGTTTCAGGCACTGCAGCACCGTATGGCAGATATGTACCTGAAAGTTGAAGAAACCCGTTCGCTGGTATTGAACGCGGCGATACAGTTGGATGCGGGTAGCGACGAGGTTGACGCAGCCTGCGCTGCGCTGAAAGTAAAAGTCTCAGAGGCGGGACGCTTTGTGTCACAGCAGGCCGTGCAGTTGCACGGGGGAATCGGTATGACCGATGAACTGAACGTAGGCCATCACTACAAACGGCTAATGCTACTGGGCAAATTGTACGGAGACGAAGCCTGGTATCTGCAGAAGTACTCGGAGCTTGCAGCGTCGCACGCGGCCTGAGCCGCAGCGCTTCGCCGATCAGTTACCGCTGCTCAGGGCGCAGACTTACCGCCGGAGTGGCGGCCGATGGCCGAGCCTTCACCTTCTTCAAAAATCTCTTCCAGCCTATCAGCGAGATAGTTAAGCAAACGTTTCACCCGCTGCTCGCGGTTGGTCATCAACTGTCCGGCCGCCATGCCTTCCATCATGAATTTGGTGACGTCCATCGCCAGCAGGAAGCGATCACCCCGGTCGTTCCATTCCTCAAACAGCTGGGTATTGGAGTCGCGTACGTGCTTCTCAAACAGCAGCTGTGAATTCTCCAGAATCGACTTGAGTTCGGGATCGGTGCGACTGGCTACGCACAACTCGTGGTAGACCACAAACAGGTCTCCGGTGAGATGTTCCCAGTACGCGTCAACACCGGCGCGGCGCCGCTTTTTCCCCTTCAGCGAAGCAGGGATGCTGCCAACACGAGCGGTGTAGTCTTCCAGCAGCTTGTCGTGCAGGTATTCGACGGCAGCCTGAATGAGTTCAGTTTTCGAGGGAAAGTGATGCAGCATCGCCCCGCGCGACACACCGGCAGACGTCGCTACTTTGGCCGTGGTGACGTTGGTATACCCCAGCTCCACGAAACAATTTATCGCCGCATCGAGAATGCGATCACGGGTCATCGCGCTTTTCTGCGCCTGCCAGCTGATGTCCTCAGAGTCTCTGGTTTTTGCGGCAATGTCCTTTTTGCTCGACATGGGGTGCGCTCGCCTCGCGATTGGTTAAAAACAAACGTGACTGATTAAAACAGGTCAGGGTTGTTTGCATTATATACGATAGCGGGGCAGGTCATAGCGCTAATGTGGCTTGGCTTGGTTACGCGTTGCTTGTATCGGTTACTTCGTAGCTCGCTACTCGTACCGGTCGACACCCTGATGCGGTTGGAACCCCACGCCCTTATGAGGGTATCGACTGGGAAGAGTAGCTTCTATCGGGCGGGGACCACTTAAGGGCGTGGGGTTCCAACCGCAAGTGGTCCCCGCCCGATAGAGAGCGGGTCCACAATACCGAACCCCCTGAAAATCAACAAGCTCAGTCGTTAACCCCACCCATACACAGGTATTTGATCTCCAGGTAATCATCGATCCCGTACTTGGAACCCTCGCGCCCGATACCAGACTCCTTCACACCACCGAACGGCGCCACCTCAGTAGAGATAATGCCTTCATTGATGCCCACGATGCCGTAGTCCAGTCCTTCGGCAACGCGCCAGATGCGTCCGATATCGCGCGAGTAGAAGTAAGCGGAGAGTCCGAACGGTGTGTCATTACCGATACGTATGGCGTCCTCTTCGGTTTTGAACTTGAACAGCGGAGCAACCGGGCCGAAAATTTCCTCGTTGTACACGTCCATGCTGTCATCGACATTGACCAGCACAGTGGGTTCATAGAAATTTTTTCCGTGTGCTTCGCTGCCTTTGCCGCCGGTCAGTGCTTTTGCGCCATTGGCGGTCGCCTGGTTAACGATGGCGCTGACTTTCTCGAACGCTGCATCGTTGATCAGTGGGCCAACGGTCACGCCGTCGTCCACGCCATTGCCCATTTTTAACGCCTTTACGGCGGCTACCAGCTTTTCGGCGAAGGCGTCGAATACGCCTTCCTGTACCAGAATGCGGTTGGCACACACGCAGGTCTGTCCGGCATTGCGGTACTTGGAGGCCATCGCACCGACCACGGCGGCGTCCAGATCGGCATCATCGAACACGATAAAGGGTGCATTGCCGCCGAGTTCCATGGAGGTTTTCTTCACTGTCTCGGCGCACTGCGCCATCAGGATTTTGCCGATCTCGGTGGAGCCGGTGAAGGTGAGTTTACGCACGATAGTGCTGCTGGTCATTTCGCCGCCGATGGCCCTGGCATTGCTGCCGGCGACAACACTGAACACGCCGGCAGGAACACCCGCTTTTTCTGCCAGCGCGGCGAGTGCGAGTGCGCACAGCGGTGTTTCTGTGGCCGGCTTCAGGACGACGGTGCAACCGGCAGCGAGTGCCGGTGCAACCTTGCGCGTAATCATCGCGATAGGGAAGTTCCACGGTGTGATCGCTGCGACAACGCCGATGGGTTGTTTCAGCGTGACGATACGCTGGTTGGGATTATTGGCACTGATGGTATCGCCGTAAATACGGCGGCCTTCTTCGGCAAACCATTCCACGAACGCGGCGCCATAAGCGACTTCCCCGCGCGACTCGGCCAGCGGTTTACCCTGCTCGGCGGTCATCAGGTGAGCCAGATCCTCCTGGTTCTGCATGATCAGCGCATACCAGCGTTTCAGGATTGCCGAGCGCTCCTTGGCCACCACGTTGCGCCATGTGACGAATGCGCGGTCGGCTGCCTCAATTGCGCGTCGCGTTTCTGCGGCACCGGCATTGGGAATGGCGATGATTTCCTCTTTGGTTGCGGGGTTGAATACACCCACGGTCGCACCATTGTCAGCGTCAACCCAGTGGCCGTCGATATACAGTTGTGATCGCAACAGGGATGCGTCGTTCAGTTTCAGCATGATGTCTGGATGCTCCTTGAAAATGTGATGCGGCAGTCTACTTCCCCGCGAGGCGTGCAACAACCGGAGCGAAGGCTTCAACCATATTATTTTGCCCGTCGTCGAGCACTGCGATATAGGAGATGCCGTAAGCTTCGCGACGCCGTTGCAATTCATCACAGATGAAATCGACGCTGCCTATCAGGCAGTGCGGGTGGCTGAGGATATCGTCAGCGCTCATGCCAAGCGCATCGCCAATGGCAGCGGCAGTTGGTTGTGCGTGGTCGGTGATAATTGTGTTGTAGGCGCCGATTTCAAGCTCGATGTTGTTAAAGCGTTTGCCGGCACCGCGTTGTACCCAGTCAATTTTTTTCGCTGTGGCAGCCGCGAGTCCGGAATTCATGCCGTCGGGACCTAGCATACCGGCGCGGTTGTTGAAGTTGAGGCTAACGATGTCCGCCTCTGCCCCGGCAAACTCAAGAATCTTCTTGCTGCCACCGCCGATCATCAGTGGCGGGTAGGGTTTTTGTGCAGGTGATGGTGTGCCCGAGAACCCTGACCAACGGATGAACTCGCCGGCGATGTCCAGCGGCTCGCCGCTCATGAATGCCTTGTACGCATTTACGAACTCAGAGAAACGTGCAAAGCGCTGCGGGAATTCATCAAACGTAAGGTTGACGGCCTCGTACTCGTTTTTTATCCAGCCCGCGCCGATACCGAACTCCAGTCGCCCGCCCGACAGGTAATCCATGGTGGCCGCTTCCTTGGCTAGCATGATTGGGTGGTGGTAGTCATTGCAGAACACGCGGCAACCTACGCGCAGCGTGCTGGTTTGTTCCAGCGCCATGGCAATGGCGGGAATCGCAGACAGCATTTGTGGCGGGTGATAGGTACTGTCGAGCGCGGGGCCGGCACTGAGAAAATGGTCGGCAAGGAAAAAAGTGGAATAGCCGAGGTCCTCAGTCCTGGCGATCAGTTTGCGCCAGTTAGCAGGCGAGTCGGTATTAAAGCTTTGCAGTGAAAAGCGAAACGGTTTCGGTTGGCTCATGCTGTGTACTCCACAAGGGTCGATATCACCGGTGGCGGCGAGGCTGCAATCGCGCAGCAGGAAGGCTCAGGAGAGACATCGAGTTCACTGGCTCAGTTTGCGCACTGCTACCGGAATGCTGCTTTGTCGCGCCATGCCCGAAAAGCGCTCCGCGTGCGCACGGTTGTCTATCAGGCGATTGGTGTTGCTGCCAATCTCGCGTACTTTGTCGTCGGACTGTGCAGCAGGTGCGGGAGAACCGCCCCAGCAGTGCGACATCGAAATCACACCGGGTCGAATATCATCGCTGGCCGTGGCGACGGCGGGTATCGCACCGTGGCTTGAGTACACTTCTACAATATCGCCATCGGCAATATCCAGCGCAGCCAGTTCCTGTGAATGCATAAACGCCGGATTGGTGGTCCCTTTGCTTTTCAACAGACTCAGTTCCGGACCAGTAGAGTTGTACGTATTTTTCATTCGGCGACTGATTAACAGCAGGGGATAGTCCGCACTGGCAGCAGCGTGCATATCGCTGTGTGCCGCTGCAAGCTCCTGCTCCAGCCCCGGTGGATACAATTGCAGTCGACCGCGCGTTGCCGGGTCGGGTGGGTCGAGAATCACATCGGGCACATCGAATATTTGCCCGCCCTCGGTGTTGTAAATTGTCTCCAGCGGGACGCGTGAACCTTTGGTGATGTTGGACAACAGCTCGAACTTGCTCGGCTTTTCCTGCATGTTGATAGGCCCGTTGGCCATGTTAAGTTGTAGCCCCATGCGTTTGCCCATGGCCCAGAAAAATTCCCACTCCTCAATCTTGTCACCCTCGGCCTCTACCACCGTGCGGGTGTATTGGCTGTACGATTGATCGTGCCAGATGTCGGTGAGCAGGGTGACGTCTTCGCGTTCCAGGCACAGTTTTGGTGCCAGCACATAGTCGGCCATCTGTGCGGTGGCTGACATTTTCAGATCGATGGACACCAGCAGCTCCAGGCCAGAGAGTGCGGCATGTGTTTTTTCCTGATCCGGCCAGGCCAGCAATGGATTGCCACCGACGCAGATCAACGCTTTGATCTGGCCCTCACCAGGCAGCAGCATTTCATCGCTTATCACCGCAGTGGGCATTTCCCGCAGCGGGCCGTAAGGCGATAGCACCACGGTTTCGCAGATATCATCGGATATGCGGCTCTTCACCCCATCGGTAAGCCACTGCGCTTGTGGTCCGGTTGCCTGGGCAGCGCGCGGGCCTGCTGGTGTCAGTACGCCGGGATTGGGCAGGCGTTCGCCGGCGCGGTAGTGACGGCCGCAAATGGCATTAAGTGATTGCACCAGATGTTGCAGCAGGTTCGGGTGTGGGCCCATTTCCGGCCCGGTGCCGGTCACCGCAGTGCCGCGCGGGCCGGCGGCGAATATACGCGCTGCGGCGATAATCTGGCTGGCGGGAATGCCGGCAGCGGCGGCGACAGTTTCAGGCGTAAAGCGCTGCACTTCGCTGCGCAGTGCTGCCAGTCCGTCAACGTTGTCGGCGCAAAATTCCTTGTCGTGCAGCTCCTCTGCCAGAATGACGCCGATGATGGCAGCGACCAGCGCAGCATCGTGGCCTGGTCGCACCTGCAGATGCAGGTCGGCGCGACTGGCGACTTCGGTGACGCGAGGGTCGACACAAATCACTTTCATGCCGCGCTTCTTGCCCTCGCGCAATGCATTGTGGGGGCTGAAGGAGGGAATGCCACCAGGAATGGAGAAGTGCGAGACCAGTGTGTTGTTGCCGATAATCAGCGCCACGTCGGAGTCGTTCCACATATGGCTACCGCCGTTCCACCAGCCCATGCGCGTTGGGCCAATCGCGACCTTGGCCGGTTGGTCGATGGTCACGCTGGTGTAGTAGGAGGGTGATCCGATGGCTGCATGGAATGCCCTGGCGACATCGTGCGCGGCCGAATTCTGGTAGGAGTAGGTGCCGTTGTAGCTGGCGATACTGCGCGGGCCGTACTTGTCGAGAATGGCCTGCAGCTGTGACGCGATCTCATCCAGCGCCTGTTCAGTGGCGATCGCTGTAAATGCGCCGTCTGCCTGCTTCTTCTGTGATTGCTGCAGGCGTGTCGGGTGATCAATTTGTTCGATCAGTTGCCGCCCTTTAATGCAGGTGTAGCCACCATAGACGGGATTCTCCGTGTCGGGTTCCAGCGCGAGTAACCGGTTATCTTCCACCGTCGCCTTCATCGGACAGTAGGCGTGACAGAAGCGGCAGTAGGTTTTTATCGTTGTGCGCGCCATGCAGGGCAGTCCTCTACTCGGTGAAAAAATCAGCCCGTGGTTTGCCTTCGGCATCGTATACCGGTTCTTCCAGTGCGATTTTGTACTTCAGTACTTCGACATCCGTTACACCGAACTGGCCCAGCGCCGCGAGCATTTTATGATAGAACGGTCCCGCAAGGTGTGCCGCTAGTGCTTCCACCGAGGCCCATTTTTCAAACACATAAACCCGTGTGGCTGAAGTCGGGTCAGCCGCCCAGACATAGTGCAGGCAACCGTTCTGGGAACGCGTTTGCTCTACCAGTTGCGCAGTTTCGGTGAGCGTTTGTTCGCGGTTTCCGCCCGCGAAATGGAGGGTGCCGGCAACGATTACAGTCATGTTGATGTCCTGTGCCTGTACTGAGGCGTTGAGTGGGTCGAGGGAAGTCTCGAAACAGTAGCAGAGTGGCTTGGTCAAAACAATCAGGGTTGACTGATTTTTTATAACTCGCTATGTTGTGCGCATGACAAACTTGATGAATCGCCAGTACTATCTGGACTCCCGCCCTGTCGGCATGCCCGATACCAGCAACGTGCGTGTGCGGGATGTTCCCGTGCCAGAACCGGCCGCCGGCGAGGTGGTACTGCGCAACCTTTATATCTCTCTCGATCCGGCCATACGCGGCTGGATGGGTGATGCGCCAAATTACATTGAGCCCATTGCGCTGGGTGACGCTGTGCGCAGTTCCGTCATCGGCCGCGTAGTGAGCAGCAGCAATCCGGATTACCAGCCCGGTGATGTCGCCATGACCATGGGTGGCTGGGAGCGCTTCACCACTGTTCAGGGAGCCGCGCTCAACAAACTGGACGAGAATCTCGGAATCCCGCTCAGCACCTTTCTCGGCGCACTTGGCCCGACCGGTTTGACCGCCTATTTTGGCTTGCTGGAAGTGGGCAGGCCCAAGGCAGGTGAAACCGTGTTGGTCAGCGCCGCCGCAGGCGCCGTTGGATCCATCGTTGGGCAGATCGCCAGAATGCAGGGTTGTCGTGTAGTGGGAATGGCCGGCAGTGAAGACAAGTGCCGCTGGCTCGTGGACGAGCTGGGTTTCGACGCTGCCATCAATTACAAATCCTGTGGCGACTATGTCAGTGCTATCAAGCAGGCGTGCCCGGGCGGTGTCGATGTCTATTTCGATAATGTCGGTGGCGAAATATTCGATGCCACACTGCTGTGCCTGAATAAATTTGCCCGCGTGGCAGTCTGCGGGTGGATATCAACCTACAACACCCCCGACGCGCCCGGCCCACGCAATTTATGGCAGCTGGTCGCCGAAAGCGTGACTATCCAGGGCTTCACCGTGCTCGACTACCTCGACCGTTTCGCCGAAGGCATCGGCCAGCTGGCGCAGTGGGTAATGGCGGGCGAGCTGAAGTACCGCGAAGAAGTGGTCGATGGGCTGGACAATGTCCTGCCCACTTTCCTGCGCCTGTTCGATGGCAGCAACCAGGGCAAACTGGTAATCAGACTCCCCGAAGAGTAGAGGTCACATTCTTCGCGACCTCCGCATCAGCTCAACAGCATATCCGCCCGATTCACTGTAATCGTTTTCGTAGCCGCCTCATCCACTGCGTAGTCCCTGGAGGTTATGGTGGTGACAAAACGGTGAGTGGTAGTGACGGTACTGGGCGTAAACGCAACATGCATATAACCGCGACCCACCAGGTTGGCGTACTTCAGATCGTCTACCAGCGTCGAGACAAGCGGGCTGAACAACGCCGCATTGCCTGCGCCGAGAATCCCATCCAGCCCCGGTGAGCTGACGCTGGTGCCGCCAAACTCCACGCCGGCGATACTGCCGTCGGTTGTCGTCAACTGCGAGGTCCACGCGTTGTGCGTGTCGCCCGCCAACACCACCAGTTTGGAACCCAGCTGGCGTGCAAATTCCAGAATCTGGTCACGCTCGTAGGCATAGCCGTCCCAGGCGTCCAGGTTGTAGGGGATGGCCGAATCCAGCAGCGCCTGCTCTTCAGGCGTGCGGTCTTCCGGCGCCTTGCCTTTGGCCGCAACGGCGGCCAGCACCGCAGCTACGCCCGCGCTCAACCCGTCTTCTCCGGCGAGAGCGGGGTCGAGTGCCTCTAGGATCGGCGAGGGCAGCAGGTAACGGCTCATCAGCACCTGCTGTCCCAGCACCTGCCACTGCGCGCTGCTCTGGCTCAGGTTTTCACGCAGCCAGTTCAGCTGCGTATCGCCCAGCAGCGTGCGGTTGCTGTCATTGAAGGCGGCGCGCGCTTTTTCGACGTCGATCTTGCCGCCGGAAACGAAGTCCGGATAAGTGTTTTGTTCGTCGCGCCCAACATGGCGCGTGTCCAGCATCAGCAGGTCGAGCAGATCGCCAAACTGCAGGCGACGGTAGATGATGTCGTTCATGCTGCTGGGCGGTCGCACCGGCAGCCACTCGTGCCAGGCCCGCAAGCCTGCCATCTTGCGATCGACATAGCTTCCCTCTGTTGCAGGGTCGTGATTTTCTGCGCCGTTCTCCCAAGAATCGTTTGCCACCTCGTGGTCGTCCCAGACCACGATGAACGGATGGGCGGCGTGCGCTGCCTGTAAATCTTCATCGGTGCGATACAGCGCATACCGTGTGCGGTAATCGCTGAGCGATAGCAGTTCGTTCGCAGGTTGCACCACACGACCTAATTGTTCTGCCAGCTCACTGGCATAGCCGGTGGCATTGTATTCATACAGGTAGTCGCCCAGATGCAGTACAGCGTCGACCTTTTGCTTGGCAACCTCGCGATAGACATTGAAATAACCGGCGGGATAGTTGGAACAGGACACCACCGCAAAGGCTGCGGCGCTAACAGCGCCCTGTGGCAGCGTCCGCGTTCTGCCGACCGGAGACGTCGCGTTGATGGTCATAAAACGGTAGTAATAGACGCTTGCAGCCTGCAGCCCCTCCACGTCAACCTTGACCGTGTAATCGACTTCCGCTGAGGTTGTACCGCTGCCACTGGCGACGACATCGGTAAAGGCTTCGTCGGTCGCCATTTCCCAGTTTATGCCGACCGGCCCGTCTTCTTCCGGTGTAACCCTTGTCCAGATAATCACCCGATCGACCAGCGGATCTCCGGACGCGACCCCGTGGTCGAAATTCGCAGGCAGGTCGCTCACCGAGTCGGTACTGTTCGAACTGTTGGAGCAGGCAATCAGGTTGCTGCCGAGTACCGGAATCAGGGAGCTGGCCGCGATTGCCTTGATGAGCGTGCGGCGTTTGAAGTCGGGCGGGGTAGTCATATGTGGTTCCTCTTATTGTACCGGGGCAAGTCTACCGCGAACACAAGGCAGTCTTGTGACAGGGCGGTGGCAGTATATCGCCATGCCTGCGTTCAATGCCATTGGCAGAAGGTAACTTTCAACTGACCGGCGGGGGGGTATAAGTACCGCTTAAGTCCGCCGGACCATTGTAGAGGAAGTTGTAGTGGCGGGACTGGAACAGCCACTGGCCGTCGCGCTTGGCGTAGGTGTCCTGGTAGCGACTGATAATTGTGCTGGTGTTGCCTTGCAGGTCGCGGGTGTATTCATGCAGGTACCAGTGACCGCTGGCGCTGTCGCCCTCCACCTCGAATAGGCAGGAGCTGGGCAGCATCAGCGCGAACTCGAAACCGTCCATCATCTGCTGCCACAGGCCCAGGATATTGTCACGGCCATGCACCGGGTTGCCCAGCAGGTTCCACATTCCGTCATCCACCCAGGTCGCGATCCAGCTCTGGGCATCGCGGCGGTGGACCGCATCCACGTAGCGGGCCATCAGGTTTCTCAGTGCCAGTTCATCTGCCAGTGGGTTCATTTCTTATCCTCGCGTTGGCTGAAGGTTTTCAGGTTCGGTTTACTGTAGCTCTCATATGCGATAAAAGAAACAGACGAGACTGTTTTTTAATAGGGTGAGCTGTTACTATCTGTTCCCCTAAATCCAGGCTATGGAAAATCGATAACACACCCGAGGTGAACTGATGGATTTGAGTGCTTTTCCCTATTTACAGGGCAATTATGCGCCGGTTACTGAAGAACGTGATCTTGGCGAAGAACAACTGACGGTAGAAGGAGAGGTGCCGCGTAAGCTCACCGGCGCCTTCATGCGCGATGGCGCTAATGTGGCGTTTCAGCCGAATTACTATGTCTACCCGCTCGATGGCGATGGCATGGTGCATGCGGTGTACTTCAAGGACGGCCATGTTCACTATAAAAACCGCTGGGTGGAAACCAGCCACCTGAAGACCGAGCGCAAGTTCAATCGTATGATCTACGGTAGTGTGGGCAAGCTGTTGCCGGTGCCCCAGGATGTCATCGACGCCGGTGGCGAGCCGAACCCCATTCGCAATACTGCCAACACCAATGTGCTCTATCACGGTGGCAAATTGTTTGCCATGTGGGAAGGTGGCTTTCCGCACCTGCTGAACAATGATCTCTCCACGGTGGGACTCTACGACTACGAGGGTGCACTGAAACCAGGCGATGCGCTGACTGCACATCCCAAGGTCTGCCCGGACACCGGGCAACTGGTGTCGTGCACCCAGCGCTGGGATAGCGCCAATTACTGGGTGCAGATTTTTGATGCCAAGGGCAAGCACATGAAGACCATTCCGGTGGAGTTCGAGCGCAAGGGCATTATTCACGACCTGCAGATCACCGAAAACTACGTCATCATTTTCTATGCCCCGGCCTTCCACAGCGTAGAAAAAGCGATGAAAGGTGAAAACCCGTTCATGTGGGAGCCAGAGTTGGGCACGCGGATTATCGTGATTCCACGGGACGGCAAGGGCAAGCAGATAGTTTTTGAAACCGATCCGTTCTTCAGTTGGCATTTCTGCAACGGCTTTGAGCGCGACGGGCAACTGGTCATCGACTATGTCTGGATCAGTTCCATTCCTTTTACTATGGAGCAGGGCAGCGGCGTGGAAAAGCAACCGCGCAGGATGCACCGCATGACACTTGATCTGGCGACCCGCAAAGTCACCGACGAGGAATTCTCCGACGTGTTCTGCGAGTTCTCGCGAGTGGATGAGCGCAGGATGGGTAAGGACTACCGCTATGGCTTCGCCGCGTCCTCCAACCGTGAGTGGGGTGATGCACACGGGTACAACTGCACTGGCCGTTATGATTTCCGCACCGGAGAGACCAAACTGTGGGAGTTCGGCGCGGAAGCGAATGCCGGAGAGCCGGTTTACGTGCCTAATCCCGACAGCGAACGCGAAGAGGATGGCTGGGTTATGTGCTTCGTTTACAATCCCGGTGAAGGCGCTTTCCTGTCCATTCTCAGTGCTGGCGACTTCGATAGCGGGCCGGTGGCCAAGGTGCATATTCCCGGGCGGGTGCCAAACGGCTTCCACGCTAACTGGATGTCTGGCCTGACGTTGTCTTGACGTTTTTATACCGTAGACCCATAGAGACGAGTAAAACAATAATGAGTGCCCAGCAATCCCCACAGCCGTTATCAGGAGTTTTCAATGTCGCTGGATAAAGAGCAGTTTTTGCGCGCCTATCGCACCATGCGCACGATTCGCGATTTCGAGTACCGCGTCAGCGACGAATTCGGCAAGGGGAATATCCCCGGCTTCCTGCACCTCTACGCGGGGCAGGAGGCTATCGCCACCGGTATGTGTATGAACCTCGACGATGATGACTACATCGTCAGCACCCACCGTGGTCACGGGCACTGTATTGCCAAGGGTGGCGATGTCGGCGCGATGATGAAAGAGATCATGGCCAAGCAGGGCGGCAGCTGCGCTGGCAAAGGCGGTTCCATGCATATCGCCGCGATTGAGAAGGGGATGCTCGGTGCGAATGCGATTGTGGGTGGCGGACCGCCGCTGATTGTAGGCGCTGCGTTGTCTGCGAAAACGCTGGGCACAGACCGTGTTGGAGTGTCGTTCACCGGTGATGGTGGTTCCAACCAGGGCACCACGTTTGAGGCGATGAACCTCGCGGTTGTATTGAAACTGCCTGCCATCTTCCTGTTTGAAAACAATGGCTATGGCGAAGGTACAGCGGCGGGTTATGCAGTTGGCTCCAAGGATATCGCCAGCCGGGCGGCCGCTTTTGGCATGCCCGCACTGAAGGTGGATGGCGCAGACATTTTCGCTGTGTATGAAACATGCAAGAAGGCGGTCAAACACTGCCGCAGCGGCAAGGGTCCCATTGCCATCGAAGCGAGCATCACGCGCTTTCGCGGACATTTTGAAGGTGATGCGCAGGCCTATCGCGGCAAGGACGAGGTCAAACGCCTGATGAAGGAAATGGATTGTCTGCAGATTGCCGCCGACAAAGCGATCAAGAAAAAGCTGGCGACCAAGGCGCAATTAACCAGGATCGACAATGAAGTTGCCGCATACATCGATGAGTCTGCCAAGTCAGCCTTGGCAGCACCGAGCCCTGACGTTGCGGAACTGCTAACCGACGTATACAGCTCAGCCTACTGAATATGTGCTGGCGACGACATTAGTCTGCCAGGTGACGAGCGACACCTGCGAAACATGCTGGAGTAAAGAAGCAATGCCAATCAAAACCTACAGACAGGCTATCAACGAAGCCATGGCGCAGGAGATGCGCCGCGACAGCACCGTCATTGTGATTGGTGAAGATGTTGCTGGCGGCGCCGGATGCGACGGTGATCGCGATGCCTACGGCGGTGTGATGGGCGTAACCAAAGGCCTCTTTCCGGAGTTCGGCGAAAGCCGGGTGATCGATACGCCGATCACTGAATCGGCCATCATGGGCGCAGCGGCTGGTGCAGCACAGACAGGTCTGCGTCCAATCGCAGAACTGATGTTTATGGATTTTCTTGGCGTGTGTTTCGACCAGATCTACAACCAGGCGGCGAAGTTTCGCTATATGTTCGGTGGCAAGGCGCAGTGTCCAATGGTGGTGCGCACCATGGCGGGCGCCGGACTGCGCGGCGGCGCTCAGCACTCGCAGAACCTGACCCAGATGGTCACCATGGTGCCCGGTCTGAAAGTGGTATGTCCGACCAATGCCTACGACGCCAAGGGCCTGCTGATCACCGCGATACGCGACAATGATTGCGTGATTTTCGTGGAGGACAAATTCCTCTACGAGACCAGCTGCGAAGTGCCGGACGAGATGTACACCATCCCCTTCGGCGAGGCGAATTTTCTGCGCGAGGGCACCGACGTCACTATTGTCGGCATCTCCAACACGGTGAATAAAGCGGTTGCGGTGGCGGATCGTCTCGCAGCGGAAGGCATCAGCTGTGACGTGATCGACCCGCGCACCACGTCGCCGCTCGATGAGGAAGCGATTATTGAAAGTGTCCAGGTGACCGGCCGTCTGGTGATTGTCGATGAGATGACGCCGCGTTGTGGTATTGCCGCAGACATTTCCAGCATCATCGCCGAAAAAGCATTTGGAGCCCTGCGCGCGCCGATCAGAAAAGTCACCGCTGCGCATTCCCCTATCCCGTTTGCGCCTGCGCTGGAAGATGCATGGATGCCGCAGGAGAGTGATATCGAGGCAGCCGTGCGCGACGTGCTGGCATACACCCGATGAGCACATTGCACGCCCTCACGGTGCCCAAGTGGGGAATGTCGATGGAAGAGGGCGAGATCACGGAGTGGCGCGTTGCCGTTGGCGATACGCTCGCGGTGGGCGATGACATCGTCGACATCGAAACATCGAAGATCGTCAATGCCGCACAAAGTCCGGTCGCCGGAACATTGGTGCGCATCGTCGGCCAGGTTGGCCAGACGCTGAAAGTGGGTATGTTGCTCGGCGTTGTTGCCAGCGGCGAAACCAGTGAACAGGCGATTGACACATTCGTAGCAGGCTTTGTGCCCGACGCGGCCGGTGCCGCCAGAGCACAGTCATCCAGTGCGGCGGCCACCCCGGCGGCAGCACCGGGAGCCGCAGCGAAAGCGGCTGCCCCGGCAGCGGTGGATGTTCCGGTAAATACGGTGCCGAGCGACAGCAGTGCGCTGTCGCAGGGGCCGGACGATGCCATGGTCAACGCCTCCCCCGTCGCACGGCGCATTGCCAAAGCACACAATATCAATCTGCACAACGTGACGCCGACGGGTCGCAACGGGCGCGTCTCCAAACACGATGTCGAGCAGGCCGGTGGCATTCTCGCAGTGGCCAGTCAGCCTTCTGCAGCAACGGCTCAGTCCGCGCGGGTGCCGCAGCGGTCCACCCTCGACGATTCAACGGTGCCGTCTTCGCCCGTAGCGCGGCGTCTGGCCAGGACTCTCAATATCAATCTCAATGATGTGGCAGCCACAGGGCCGCGCGGTCGCGTCAGCAAAGAAGATGTTGAGCGCGCGGCGGTTGCGGCCAGCGGTGTGGCGTTTTACCGCGAGCAGAAGCTCAGCGGTATGCGCAAGACGATTGCGGCGCGCCTGAGCGAGTCGAAGCAGACGATTCCGCACTACCGCGTGAGCATGGATATCGAACTCGACAGCCTGCTGCAACAACGCGCCTACATGAACGGCACGCTGGGCCATAAAATTTCAGTCAACGATTTTGTGATCAAGGCCTGCGCCAGCGCATTGGCGCAGGTGCCTGAAGTGAACGTGCAATACACAGGCGATTGCATCCGCCAGTTCGAGCAGGCGGATATTGCGATAGCAGTGGCGGTAAAAGGCGGGCTGATCACGCCGGTGCTGCGCAATGTCGGTGCCAAGGGCTTGCCACAGATTGCGGCGGAGTCCAGCCGCCTGGCGCGCCGGGCTCAGTCGGGCACACTGACTGTCGATGAATATAAAGGCGGTACTTTCAGTATCTCTAATCTCGGCATGTACGGTGTCGATCAGTTCGACGCCATCATCAACCAGCCGCAGGCGGCGATTCTGGCGGTGGCCGCCGGCGTGAAAAAGCCGGTGGTGCGCGGCGACAGTATCGTTGCCGCAACCGTTATGCGGGTGTCGCTGTCAGCCGATCATCGTGCCATTGACGGCGCAGTATCGGCGCAATTCCTGAAATCACTGAAGGGCTTTCTGGAAAATCCGGCGTCTATGCTGCTGTAGTGGAGATACGAGTATGACTAAGCAAGTACCTATAGCCGAGGGCCTGTTTACATGGCCGTCAGCCACACCGGCCCTGTTGGCCAGCCGCTGCAAACGCTGTGGTATTGCCAGCTTTCCGGTTGCCGATTCCTGCATGGCGTGTTCCGGGCAGGAAGTTGCCGTGGAGGAGCTGCCAGGTCGCGGCACCCTGTGGACGTGGACAGTGCAGCGCTTTATGCCGAAAACTCCGTACCACAGCAATGAAACGCCTCAAACGTTCAAACCCTATGGCGTGGGTTATGTGGAGCTTCCTGGTGGCGTGCGAGTGGAAGGCCGTCTTACCGAAAGTGATCCGCAGAAACTGCATATCGGTATGGAAATGGACGTGGTGTTTGAGCCTTACCGCACCGAAGAAAACGGCGACCAGGTGATCAACTTTTTTTTCCGGCCTGCAAACTAGTGCACTCAGTGCAAGCGCAGTCAGGCTGTAACGTGAGCGAGAGACAACCATGGATGTAGCAATTGTCGGCATCGGAATTCACCCCTTCGGACGCACGCCTGCGCGCAGCGGATTGCAGCAGGGCGCTTACGCGGCGCGTCTGGCGCTGCTCGATGCCGGCATCGAGTGGCGCGATATTCAGTTCGCCTTTGGCGGCAGCGCCAGTGCCGGCAGTGCAGATGCACTGGTCAATGAACTGGGCTTGACGGGCATTCCATTTATCAATGTGGCCAATGGCTGCGCGACCGGCGGCAGCTCGCTGATATCGGCGTTTAACGCGATAAAGTCGGGGCAGTACGACATCGGTATGGTAGCGGGATTTGACAAGCATGACCGCGGCGCTTTCAACGCCGATCCGAAAGAGCTTGGTATCGGCCAGTGGTACGGCGAAGTGGGCATGATGCTGACCACCCAGTTTTTCGCCATGAAGATCCAGAAATACATGCACGATTACGACATCAGTACCGATACACTCGCCAGAGTGGCAGAAAAAGCGTTTATCAACGGTTCCAAAAATCCCAATGCCTGGCGTCGTGAACCTATTGGTGTCGAGGAAATCGCCAGTTCTATGATGGTCAACGATCCCCTGACCAAGTTCATGTTTTGTTCACCCTCCGAAGGTGGCGTTGCGCTGATTCTGTGTCGTGCTGACCACGCCAGCCGATATACCGATACTCCGGTCTACCTGAAAGCCGCCACGATGAAGTCGCGCCGCTTCGGATCGTTTGAGGTGTTTGCGCCAAGCCAGGCACTGCAACAGGTCGACGGCCCGACGGTGGACGCCGCCAGAGCCGCTTTTGAAATGGCAGGCTGCGGGCCGCAGGATATGCAGGTGCTGCAATTGCAGGACACCGAAGTCGGCGCAGAGATCATGCACATGGCGGAGAACGGCTTCTGTGCCCACGGGGAACAGGAGGCACTGATCCAGTCGGGTGCCACGCACATTGGCGGCAGCATGCCGGTCAACACCGACGGCGGTTGCCTGGCCAATGGCGAACCTATCGGTGCTTCCGGCCTGCGACAGGTTTACGAAAATGTGCTGCAGCTGCGCGGCCAGGCGGGCGAGCACCAGGTGCCGGGCAATCCGCAGTTGGCGTACACCCATGTGTACGGTGCCCCGGGCATCAGTGCCGTGACGATATTGCAGAAGTAAGGGGAGACGAGTAATGAACCATCCCAAGGCTCTCACCGAAGAACAGTTGGCAGCGCGCTCCCGGGGCGAGTCCTACCAGCAGATGCTGGATAAGGAGCCCAACCCGGTGCCGGCGTCACTGCGCGAAAATACCAACACGTATCTCGGCTCGGACAATCTGTCGGTCGATCGCTACTTCAGTCGCGAGTTCCAGCAGTTGGAAGAGGACAAACTGTGGAATCGTACCTGGCTTGCCGCGTGCAGGGAGTCTGAGCTGGCTGCGGTCGGCAGTTACTTTGTGTATGACATTGCCAAGTATTCCATAGTGTTGACGCGGACCGAGGCTGGCGAGCTCAAGGGTTACTTCAATGCCTGCCTGCATCGCGGCCGGCAACTGCGCAAGGATTGCGGTACGGCACGCGAGTTCAAATGCCCCTTCCACGGTTTTCGCTGGAGTCTCGACGGCGATTTTATCGGCGCGCCCTGCGAGTGGGATTTCCCACACATCGAGAAAGAGACCTTTACCTTACCGCAGGTGCAGGTTGATACCTGGGGTGGGTGGGTTTTCCTCAATATGGACTTGCAGGCGGAATCACTGGCCAACTACCTCGGCGTACTGCCGGAACATTTCACGCGCTGGCAGCCCGAGAATACCTACAAGGTGATGCACGTAGAGAAAGTCATCGAGTGCAACTGGAAGGTCGCCTGGGAAGCGTTTATCGAGTCCTATCACACTGTGCAGACGCATCCGCAGATATTGCCCTACCTCGGCGACTCCAATTCCCAATATGACTGCTGGGGCGACAACATCAGCCGCACCATTTCGCCGATGGGTGTGGTCAGTCCGCACCTGGAAAATATTCCCGCCAACCAGACAGTGAATGACTGGCTGGAACACGGTGCCTGGCTGACCGACGGTTCGAAGGTGGAGGTGCCCCAGGGAATGACGGCACGCGAGTGGCTGGCGGATTACTATTTCACGCATTACTCCGAACAGTACCAGACGGATCTGGCCAGTTTCTGCACGCGCAGTGAGATCATGGATTCGATACTGTATTCAGTGTTTCCCAACTTTGCGCCCTGGGCGGGATTTCATCCCAACCTGACGTATCGTATGAAGCCCTACGGCGGCGATCCGGAAATGTGCACTATGGAAATCATTGTGCTGATGCGCTTCCCCGAGGGCACTGAACGGCCCGCCGATTGTGCTGTGCAAAAGCTTGGCAAGGACCAGTTGTTTTCCGAGGCAGAGGGATTGGAAGGTGGTCTGGGCCGCGTGTTCGACCAGGATTTCAGCAATCTGAAGATGGTGCAGAAAGGCCTGCACAACCTGCGCAGTGGCGAGGTGGTGTTGGCTAACTACCAGGAAATCCGTATACGCCATTTTCACCAGACGCTGGATAAATATTTAAGCGCCTGATGTCAGGCAGGAACGAACGCTGATGAACGACCTGTTAAAACCTTTTTTACTGCATGGCAAGGTGGCGCTGGTGACTGGCGCCTCCAGCGGCTTCGGCAGGCACTTTGCCCCGATGTTAGCGCAGGCCGGCGCGAAAGTGGTGTTGGCCGCGCGGCGCGCGAATTTGATTCACGCGGAAGCAGAGGCGATCAATGCAGCCGGTGGAGAGGCGCTCGCCGTCACCATGGACGTGACCAGCAGTGCGAGCATTGCTGCGGCACTGGACCAGATCGAGGCGGTATTCGGTGTGGTGACGGTCGTGATCAATAATGCCGGGATCACTATTCCCAAGCTGCTGCTCGATCTCAGCGATGAGGACTGGAATAAGGTAATCGAGACCAATCTCAACGGCGTCGCTTATGTCACGCGCGAAACCGCACGGCGCATGATCACTGCCGGGGTCGGCGGCAGTATTGTCAATATCGCCTCTATCCTGGCGGAGCGGGTGCAGAAAGCGCTGACCAATTACGCGGCCTCCAAAGCCGCTGTGGTGCAATTCACCAAAACGGCGGCGCTGGAACTGGCGCAGCATAATATCCGGGTGAATGCATTGTGTCCCGGCTATTTCCAGACAGAACTGAATGGCGAGTGGTTCCAGACACCCGCAGGCCAGGCACTGATAAAGCGCATACCGCAGCGACGTACCGGGAATCTGGAAGAGCTCAATGGTCCGCTTTTGTTGCTGGCATCCGACGCGGGTTCGTTGATGACCGGGGCTGCGATTACCGTCGATGGCGGACATGTACTCTCTGACCTGTAGCCTCGGCAGCAGTCACCACATTGAAGGGAAGTGAATCGTGATTAACAATCCGCTAAGCGCGCAGCGCATTCAGCGCGATGGTGCGTTGTGGTGCAACATGACAATTGCCCAGGGTGCCTGGCGCAAAGCGCAGGAGCAGCCTGACGAGGTAGCGATCTACCTTGAGGGAGAGTCGGCGATCACCTACGCTTCGATTGCCGATGAAGCGCGCCGTCTGGTGACCGCCTTGCAACAACTGGGCATGCAGTCCGGCGACGTCATCAGCTTCCAGTTGCCTAACTGGCGTGAATCGGTGGTGGTCGATATCGCCGCGTCTGCACTGGGATTGATTGTGAACCCGGTCATCCCGATCTACCGCGACCATGAACTGCGTTTCATTCTGAAAGATGCGCGAACGCGGCTGATCTATATTCCTGAGCAGGTGCGCAGCCTGGAATTTCCCTCAATGATTGCGTCGCTGCGAACACAGTTGCCAGCGCTTGAGTACGTGGTGACAGTGAGGGCGCAGCAACACCACGAGAATACCTTGCGCTACGAGGACCTGATAGACAACGTGCCGGTTGACCTGGCGACACTGCCAGTGGTCGATCCCAACGCGATCAAGGCCATTCTCTACACCTCCGGTACCACCGGTACACCCAAGGCCGTGATGCACAGCCACAACACACTGGCGCGTGTGATCCAGAATTCTCTGGATTACTGGCAGATGGATGAGCGCGATGTGATGCTGATGCCCTCGCCGGTAACACACATTACCGGTTATGGCTCCGGTATGGTGTTGCCCTTCGTGACACCGGTGAAATCCGCACTGATGGCGCGCTGGGACGCCGATGCTGCCGTGGCCTTCATCAATGAGGTGGGTGCCACCGCCAGTGTTGGTGCAACACCTTTCCTGATCGAGCTGGTGGCAGCGGCAAAGCGCCACAACACCGGTCTGCCGAGCATGCGGCTGTTTGCCTGCGGCGGAGCAGCCGTGCCGCCACAGGTTATTCACGAGGCCTGCGCCGCGCTCGACAACTGTCGTGCGTTCCGGGTGTACGGCAGCACCGAGACGCCGATTATTACGCTCGGTTTTGTCGGTGAGGGTGAGCAGCAACTGGCCGCAGAAACCGACGGGCTGATTTACGCCTACGAAGTGAAGATTCTGGACGAGCAGGGCAGGGAAGTACCCGCAGGTATGGATGGGGAGATCGCCGCCCGCGGTGCCGGGATGATGCTCGGTTACGCTGACCCGGAGCAGAATGCGCAGGCGCACGATAAGGACGGGTTCTTCCTCACCGGCGATATTGGGCACGTGACACCAGAGAACGCGATCCTGATAACCGATCGCAAGAAGGACATTATTATTCGCGGCGGTGAAAACATCAGTGCCAAGGAAGTCGAGGATGTACTGCATAATCACCCGCAGATTCGCGAGGTAGCAGTGGTGGCAATGCCGCACGAGCGTCTCGGTGAAGGCGTGTGCGCCTACATCATTCCGATGGCAATGGATGGCGCGCTGGATCTGGCCGAGGTCGCCCGTTTTGCCGATCAGGCACAGCTGGCCAGGCAGAAAATACCGCAGCACATTGAACTCGTCTCCGAGCTGCCGCGCACTGCAAGTGGCAAAGTGCGCAAGGATGTACTGCGTCGACAGATCAGCGAGCGGTTGGCAGCAGGAAAATCTGTGTGAACACCATCTCCCGTCACCCCGCACGGATTCCGGCTTGATACAGGAAAAAGTCGATGGCGCGTTTTAATCGCAGAACAACAGCCGAGCAGGTCAGCGACGGGATTGACCTCACCGGTAAAAACGCACTGGTAACCGGCGCCAACACCGGCCTGGGACTGGAGACTGCCAGGGTGCTCGCGCTGCGTGGGGCGCACGTGACAATGGCCTGTCGCAATATGGAAAAAGCAGAGCAAGCGAGGCAGTTGTTGGTTGAATCGTCCCGTGGTCGGCTCAGGCATGACCAGTTGGATTTGTTGGAACTGGACCTGAACTCGCTTGCCGCGACGCGACAGGCAGCGCAGACCTTCGTCAGCCGGGGTATTCCCCTGCATTTGCTGGTCAACAATGCCGGCATTATGATTCCCATGGAACGGCGCACTGAAGACGGTTTCGAGGCGCATCTTGGAATTAACCATCTGGCCCATTTTCTCTTCACCAATCTCATCCTGGACACTTTGCAGGCTTCGGGTGGCGCACGTGTCGTCGTTGTAGCGTCCTCAGCGATGGGGATGGCGACACTCACGCCAGCGCTGGACGATCTCAACTGGGAGAGGCGAAAATTCAGCGGATTTCGCTCTTACGGCGATTCCAAACTGATGAACCTGATGTTCGCCCGGGAACTGAACAGGCGCTATGCGCACAGCGGTATTGTCGCCAATGCCTTGCACCCGGGCGTTATAGCCACGGAGTTGGCACGCGACCAGTCGCTGCCGTTTACGCTGCTGGGCATGTTCATGCTGCCGATCATGAAATCAGTGCCGCAGGGCGCGGCAACCAGCCTGTACGTTGCCACCAGCCCGAATTATGACAAACAGGGTGGCCTCTATTTCAGTGATTGTCAGGAAAAGCCGTTGCATCGCCTGGCGTTGGATGAGCGAGCTTGTCGTGATCTGTGGCAGCGCAGCAGTGAACTGACGCTATAGCGTGTTGCTTGGTCAAAACATGTAGAAATCAATGTGGAGAAATGTATGCAGGGTTATGAAGACGTTACGCTTTACCAGCTCAGCGATGCTCGCGAGCAGGAGCTGTTGCATAAACAGATCGAGTGCAATTTTATCTGGACCAATAAAGACGGCCACGGCATTGGCGTGATCATGAACTACGTCGCCCGCGATGGTTCAATCTGGTTGACTGCTACCAGCCAGCGTGCGCGCATCAAGGCGTTGCGCCGCGATCCGCGCGCCTGTGTGGTGATATCAAGTATGGGTACAGACATGGGGCCCGGTAAACAGATTACCTACAAGGGCCGGGTCATAATCCACGATGACCAGGCCACCAAGGATTGGTTCTATCCGGCAATGGGCGCGATTATCAGTCCGTATCCGGCTCCCACAGTGGAAGCGGCTATCAGGCATCTGGATACGCCCCTGCGCGTTATTCTGGAACTGGTGCCGGAGAAAACCATCAAATTCGATGGCGACAGCATTTCCCAGGCGTCCTACGACGGCAAGATTCCCGGGCACGAGAGCTAGTATTAGTACCGTCCGGCAGCAGTTGACCCGGTGCCCGATCATGGGCATCGTGTCTGCCCCATAGCCCCGGGCTGGACCAACCAGGTTTAGTTGTCACGTAATTTACGGGCTTTCACCTCCAGTGTGAGAATTCCGATTTCAATGGCTTTGCGTCGCGTCAGGCTCTTCCTTCTGTTCGGTCTGACTATTATCGCGTTAATGGCTGTCTTCTGGATGTATCAGGCGGTGAGCGGCCGTCTCGGTCAGCAGCAGGGTAGCGGCGAAATTGCGCAACAGCCACGCGTTACCAGTCGGCAGCAGGATGAACAGCAACGGCAGAACCTCGCCCGAGCCGAATCGTCATTACCAGACGCGCAACGCCTGGCAGAGAAGCATATCCTGTTCGGCGATTTGCATGTTCACTCCACCTACTCGTTCGACGCCTACAACGTCAGCCTACCCATGTATCTGGGCGAAGGTTCCCATCCACCAGGGGACGCCTGTGATTTTGCGCGCTATTGCTCGGGTCTGGATTTCTGGTCTATCAACGATCATGCGGAAGCGTTGACCGCGCGCCAGTGGTCGCTGACCAAGGCTATGGTGCGCCAGTGCAATGCCGTAGCAGGAGATCCTGCCAATCCTGATATGGTGACGTTTCTCGGTTGGGAGTGGACGCAGACGGCTACCCGTGCAGAAAACCACTACGGCCACAAAAATGTGTTGCTGCGTGATACCGCAGAAGACCTGGTGCCAGTGCGCCCTATCGCTGCAGTGGAACTACCTCATCCCGGCGGACTCAGTTTCCACGTCGCAAAAACGCGTCTGCTGCTCGTCGCAGGTGTTCCGGATGGCAATCTCCGACTGCTGTTCCAACGCATTCTCAACTGGCTGCGGGGTGAGGCCGGTGCATCGGCGACTTTTCCAAACGCTGATGCGCGACAACGTTATTACAACTTTAATCGCTACTTGCAGGACCAGAGTGAGATTGAACCCTGTCCACGCGATCAGCCGGTGCGAGACCTGCCGCCGGACTGTCAGGAAAGTGCAGCCACACCGGCACAGTTGTTTGCCAGGTTGGACGAGTGGGGGTTTCCCTATCTTGCGATTCCTCACGGCACTACCTGGGGCTTTTACACGCCGCCGCTCAGCAGTTGGGATAAGCAACTGGCAGCTGATGCACACCCCGACAGGCGGGAGCCACTGATAGAAATATTTTCCGGCCATGGCAATGCCGAGCAGTATCGTTCGTGGCGTGCTGTCCAGCGCGATGCCGATGGCAACTACTACTGCCCCGAACCCACAGCCGACTTTCTACCCAGGTGTTGGCAAGCCGGTGAACTGATTCGCGAGCGCTGCCGTAGCGCGGGCGAGTCGGAAATGGTGTGCGAGAGTCGTGCAGCAGATACGCGCGCGAAGTTCATCCTGACACAGTCCTTCGGCCATTGGATCGTCCCTGATACCAGGGTAGAGGATTGGCTCGATGCCGGGCAGTGTCGCGATTGTTACATGCCGGCATACAATCATCGCCCCGCCGGTTCAGTGCAGTATGGTCTTGCGATACGCAACTTCTCCGACCCTACGCATCCGCCAAAACGTTTTCGCTGGGGTATTCTCGGTTCCTCGGACTCGCACACGGCGCGTCCGGGGACTGGCTACAAGGAAATCCACAGACGCAATATGACCGATGCTGCCCTCGAACAGTTGGGTCCTCGCGAATTTAAATCAGAGAGTGAACGATTGCCTTTCGATTTTGAGTTGGCGAAAGCCGATGGACGCGGCGGGCCATTCTACGAGCGGCAGTCGTCCTTTTTTGGTACCGGAGGGCTGGTGGCGGTGCACGCGCGCGGACGGGACAGACAGTCGATATGGGATGCGCTGCAGCGCAAAGAGGTTTATGCCACCAGCGGCGACCGGATTCTTTTGTGGTTTGATTTGCTCGATACTCAGGGAACCGGTAGGCAGCCTATGGGTAGTAGCGTGCAGCGCGAAACAGCGCCGCAGTTTGAGGTGAGTGCCATCGGCGCGTTTGAGCAGAAGCCCGGTTGTCCAGCCGACAGCGTGCGCGCACTGCCGGCGGATCGTCTGCAGCGACTTTGCGGTGGGGAGTGTTACAACCCGGGTGATACCCGCAAGCGCATAGAGCGCATCGAGGTGGTCAGAATTCGACCACAAATCGTGGCAGATGAAGCAGTGGAGCAGTTGATAGAGGATCCATGGATGGTATTGCCTTGCCCGCCGGACAGCGAGAGTTGTACCGTGCGCTTCAGCGATACAGAGTTTGCAACGGCCGGCCGTGACGCTGTTTATTATGTGCGCGCGCTGGAGGCTGCCTCGCCGACAATCAACGCCGGCAATCTGCGCTGTGCACGGGATGAGACCGGACAGTGTATTGCCGTTAACCCCTGTCGCGCGGTAGCGCCTACCGCCTACACGGATGATTGCCTGACCGACGCACAGGAACGCGCCTGGTCGTCGCCGATCTTTGTCGATTACGGTAGATCGTTGCAACCGTAATACCCGCGAATCATTGCCTGCCTTGTGTAGGCAGCGTCGCTCCCTGATGGTAGCCTACCCTACGAATTTGCAAGGGAAATCGGTTAGTTACCATGGCCATCGACTTTACTTTCAGCGCAGAAGTTGAACAGGCCCGCAGCAGTATTCGGGACTTTCTGCACAATACCGTCAAGGTGCGCTACAAGGCGCTCGGCGAGAACAAAAATGCCAAACGCGACGACTGGTCCGAGTTGATCAAATCGCTGCGTAAAGAGGCGAAGGAAAAGGGCTTCTGGCTGCCGCATATGCCACAGGAAGTGGGCGGCATGGGACTGGGCGTAACCGCGCTGGCCGCCGTTGCGGCAGAGGCGGCGAAAGTGCCATACGGGCCCTACATCATGAACGCGCATGCGCCCGATGAAGGCAATATGCACACCCTGCATCATTTCGCCACGGAGTATCAGCGCGAGCGCTACCTTAACCCACTGCTCAACGGTGAGGTGCGTTCCTGCTTCTCGATGACCGAACCGGAAGTGGCAGGTTCCGATCCCACGTTGATCCAGACCAGCGCGGTGCAAGACGGCGACGAGTGGGTGATTAACGGGCACAAATGGTTTACCTCGGGCGCGCGCGGCGCCAGTTTCGCCATTGTCATTGCGCGTACTGACCCGGATGCGGCCATTCCACAGGCACGCAATTCCGCGTTCATTGTCGATTGTGATACGCCGGGTTTCGAAATCGTGCGCGATATTGAAACCATGGCCGGTAGCCACAACCACTGTGAGATTCTGTACAAGGATGTGCGTGTACCCAAAGCTAACCTGCTCGGCGAGCGCGGCGGTGGTCACAAACTCGGCCAGGTTCGCCTGGGCCCGGCGCGACTCGCGCACTGTATGCGCTGGCTCGGTGAAATTGAAATGGCGCTGGAGCTGTTGATTGATCGCGCCCAGAAGCGCTTTGCGCACGGTTCACTGCTGAGTGAAAAGCAGAGTATCCAGTGGATGATGGCCGACAGTACGATGGAGTTGTATGCCTCCAAGCTGATGGTGCTGCACGCGGCCTACAAGATTGAGCAGGGTCTGGATTTCAAGCAGGAGGTGTCGATGGCCAAGCACCATGTGGCGAACACCCTGTGGAAGGTTTGCGACCGCGCGATGCAGGTTCACGGTGCGCTGGGTTACTCCAAGGACTCGCCACTGTCTGGCATGTTGCAGCAGGCGCGCTGGGCGCGACTGGCTGACGGCGCCGATGAGGTACACCAGATGCGTATCGCCGAGATCGTCATGCGCACTTACACTGAAACCGGCTCAATCCGCGGCGCGGTGGGCGACCTGCCGCTGTGACCGGCCACAACTTGCAGCGCGCCCGCTGGCGTTGCACTATGCACGATCAACAACCAATCCAACTGCGAGGACAGTATATGAATAAGGACAATGTCGCATACCAGATGTCACTGACATCCCGCGAGTGCCTGAAAACCAAGGACAAAACGCGCTGGCTGGCGATGTGGGCCGAAGACGGCATTATCGAGGACCCGATCGGCCCGACGATGCTTGACCCCGAGGGCAAGGGTCACTCCACACCCGAAGCTCGCGAAGCGTTCTACGATCGCAATATCGCCAACTCTGATATTGAGTACATCATTCACGAGACGTACACAGCGCACCTGGAATGCGCCAATATCGTGACGCTGAATGTACACATGAACATCGATGGCAAACGCTACTACCAGCAGGTGAACGGTGTATTCACCTACAGTTGTAATGAGCAGGGCAAGTTGAAAGCTCTGCGCGGGTTCTGGGAGTTTGACGAAGGTATGGCGACCTTCAAGGAAGTCGATGCCGCCTGAGTGGCAGAGTGAGCGGTAGCCGAAGCTGCGCACTACCGCTTGTTGATAGCGTAAATCAGGAAAGCGCTTCGGTGGTGGTGTCGCGCATGACACCACCGTCGAAGGTAATGGCCTTTTCCGGTACCACTTCAATAATGATGCGCGCCGGTGTGTCCAGAAACGCGACAAAAGCTTCCGGTGTCGGCGCCGGGCTGTTGGCGTGGCGGGCGAAGTCGGGGTAGAACCAGTCCTTGGTGGCCTGGTCGCGGTGCAAAATGGCGTGCCCCTTGAAGGTGATGGACTGACTGATATCGTCGTCGATGCCGGCGCTGGAAATCACCACACTGCAACGCGGGTCGCGGGCCAGCGCCTTCATGCGCGCACGCTGTTCCGTGGCGGTGCACCAGATGCGCCCCTTGCGCCAGATATAGCTCATGGTGACCCCCATGCCGTGGCCTTCCTTATTGGTCCAGATAAAGGTCAGTTCATTTTGGGTTAACAGCAGATGCTCTCGCTTGTCCTCGCTCAGGCCGTACATCGTCACATCGTCATAGTTTTCTACGTTCTGGTTACTCATACACGGGCGCTCCGGAAAATTCAGAATAAACAGTACGTCCTGACTGTTTTATGGTAAGGTATCACGCCAACGATTTATTGCAAGCCGTGCACGGGTGATTGCGCGTGTGCTTAAGCCTATTTGTTGTGTCTGCAGTGGAGCACTGCGCCACCGAGCGCGTGTCGAAAGACGGGGGAGAGTGACGTTAGATGGGCAGAGTAGAGAGCAAAATTGTACTGATTACCGGTGGGGCCTCCGGCCTCGGCCTGGCGTCTGCGCGCCGACTTGCCGAGGAAGGGGCAACCGTGGTCATTGCCGATATCAACCGCGCGCAGGGGGAGGCGGCCGCCGGCCAGATACCGGGCGCACGCTTTGTCACGCTGGACGTCACGCGTGAAGCACAGTGGGAAGCGCTGGTAGATCAACTGATCGCTGAGTACGGGCAACTGGATGTACTGATCAATTCTGCCGGTATCGTGCAGCTTGCCAGTATCGAGGACACCACCGAGGAACTGTGGCGCCAGATCAACGCGGTGGGCACTGACGGTACATTCTTCGGCTGCAAACACGCGCTGCGAGTGATGAAACCCGCCGGCTGCGGCTCCATTATCAACATGTGTTCTACCGCCAGCATCATGGGCGGCCCGCAAATTTTCGCCTATGCCGCGTCCAAGAGCGCCATTCGCGGGATGACCAAATCCATCGCGGTACTGAGTGCACAGAACGGTTACGGCGTGCGCTGTAACTCGATTCATCCGGGCAATATGCGCACGCCGATGTTGCAGGGGGTGCAGGAAGTTGTGCGCGAAAACGATCCCGAAGCAGCACAGGCCATGGAGAACATCTGGGTAGGTGAACCGATCGATGTCGCCAATATGGTGTTGTTTCTGGCATCGGATGAATCCGTCGCCGTCAACGGCGCTGCGATGGTGGTCGACAACACCACAACAATTACTGAAGGGGTAGTACCCCGCGACTGCAGGGAGTGAATACGGTGGTGACAGATAACGAACTGCGTATCAGAAGTGCGCTGATGGATAACTACCATAATTATGCTCAGGGCCTGGACACCAAGGACTGGTCTCTGGTGCGCGCCTGCTTTGCCGATGAGGTGTTGATCGATTACGGTGACATCAGCGCGCCTTCCGGTGATCCCAACGTGCCACGTCTTGCCGACGACTGGCTGCTGCACCTGCAGAGTGTGATCAACAGTTTTCACATCACCCGTCACGCGATTAGCAATCATCGCTTCATCATTAACCAGTCACAGGTCAGTTGCCGGGCTTACCTTTCTGCGGATCATGTGCTGTTCCCGGATCCACAGATGCCTATAGTCACTGCTCAGGATGTGGTGACTGTGGTTGGGGAGTACACCAACTACTACACGCAGATCGATGATGCCTGGAAAATCAGCAAATCAGAATTGGCTGTGCATTACTCGTCGGGGAATATCGCCCTTTTCATGACAGCGGCCGAGCGTATAGCGGCGCAACAGCGCGATTGAATGCAGCGCTATAGGCCCTGTAGTGACTTAAAGTGAAACTCGTGACGCGCGTCGCTTGTGCAGACGACGATAGCGCGCCCGATGGGTGAGAGTTGCTGCATCGATGCAGTGATTGCGTCATCGTCACTGACTGCGACAAAGCGTTCGCCACTGTCCGTCTCTGCCAGTACTACTGCAGTATCCGGCGCGTCCCGGCGCACTATCACGGTGTACGTCACTACAGTACCCTCCGCAGGTGTGATGGCTAGCGGCTTCGCCATGATGTTGCTGCAGTCAATTGTAAAGCTGTCTGTGTGTTGCCAGTCAATGCGCCCCGCGTGTACCGGGTTTGCGCTGAGTACTGCGGCAGCATGCTTTGACAACATTCCACCGTTTGCCGTCACCAGTGCGCGCGCTGCCCGCCCACGCAACTGGACAGAAACCTCGGCCAGTGCATGCAGTGTGTAGTTGTTCCCCGGTCCTCCGAAGAAGGGTAAGCCGCCGGTCACTGTCAGCGGCACGGAGCCCTCGCTGGGCAACCCCAGTATGTCGCAGGCGGCCTGCACGGCGCAGGGAAAGCAACTGTAGATGTCGATCATCTCCATATCCGAGGGCGTGGCGTCTGCACGTTGCAAGGTGGTAGTGAGGACATCGCGCATGGCGGTGGAGCGCGCCGGATCTTCGCGCTGCGACAGGTATTGGTCGACACCATCGGCGTAGCCCGCAAGGAATATCCACTGCCGGGGGTTGATGCCTAACTGCCGCGCATGTCCTACGCTGGTCAGCACCAGCGCCGCACTCTGGTTGACATTGTCCTGGGCGACCAGGCGCTTGCTGTAGGGCAGGGCAAGTAGATAATTATCCGGTCCGGGTTCCGCCAGCGCAGCGGCGCTATAGGCTATCGGCGTTTGTGCGTACTCATTGCGCGCTGCCACCTCGCTGAACGGTGCCAGCAGCTGCGCCATGTGCTGCCGGTGTTGCTGTGGGCTGTGGCCCATTTGGTGCGCCTGCGCGTTTTCGATCAGGGCATAATAATGGACCGGCATATTCAAGCCGCTGACAATCTCTTCTCTGGCTACGAAACGCTTACTGCCGTCGCGCTTATCCAGTGCAACATCAAACTGTTCATCCCATTCCAGCGTGATACCGTTGCGCACTGCGAAGCGCTGGGTGGCGATCGCCTCGGCCCCGGTAAGCAGCGCCAGTTTCATTTCTGAACGCGCGATCGCCTGCAGCAACTCCACCATGATCTGTAGTGGTTCGGTGCCGCCCATACTGCTGTAGATGCGCCGCAGTGGCGTCGCGCCGATGCGTTGCGCCACTGATTCGGGGGGATTGTTGCTGCCGCCAAACGGCGATGCCCAGGCCTTGGCCGCGTCAGAGAACAATTGGATGACAGCAATAGTATCGACGTCTGCACTGCTCACCCCGGCGTCCTGCAGCGCACGCAGCGACGCCGTCGCCGCCAATTGCATGGGAGAACTGAAGGGTGGCCTGGCACCGTCGCCCAATCGCTCAACGACCTGCGCCGCGCCAACGATGATCGGTGTCTGCTCGGGTAATTGTTGATACTGCAGGGGATGCTCCTTGTGGTGTGGGGTCAGAGTAAAAACCGCGCTAGCGCTCTGCTTTCGATGGCGGCCCACGCTTGAGCAAATTCTGCCGCCTGCCGCTCAATTCCTCAATCTCTTTCCCGAACTTTTCGGAACCCTACGCCAGACCGCGGTTGACCGATTGACGAACGTTCGCCAGGAAATCAGCGTCAATGTGACCCTCGAATTATATGCCGGTGCGCTGGTCCTTGCAGTTGAATTACCGCGCATAGAGACGGCCCAAGTGCTGCATGGCCTTCGACAGAGAGTCGTCCACCTGTGGGGTAACTAACAGATGCACATGATTGGTCATAAACACCCAGGCATGGATTGCGACCTCCCATTTTGACGCCGCATTGTACAAATAGCTGGCGTAGGCCGCCCTATCCTCGTCCGCCGCGAAACAGACGCAGCAGTTATCACCTCGTTGAATGACGTGTTGGGGGATACCGCCGGGGCAGTAGCTTTTGAGTCTGGCCATGACGTTCTTCCTTGAACTGTGGATGGCGTATAGAGTCTGGCTCAATCTGAAATAGCTTGGCGGGGTTTTTACTCTGACCCTAAATATCTTAAGAAAGCGGAAGAAAAAAAGAAAAAGGGCTCTGACCCCTAATTCCAGCAACTTGGACTTTTAGCGTGAGTTGAGTCTCCTTTGGTAGAAAATTCGGTCTAAAATCCTGTGTTTTGAAAGTCCTTTAAGCCGGTTTGGAGATGGATCTCACCTGAACCCATACAGTGAAAGCGAGCAACATTAAGAGTAGCGAGGATGGCAGTGGGATTCTTGCGTCGCTCCGCTGAAACTGAGCAAACGTCACCGTGTCATTACCGCTCGTGTTAAATCCGGCGTTCACCCTGAGTCCAGCCGTTAGTTGAAGGATGGAGATGTTTCCAGTTGGAGCCGATGACAACGTCGCTCGAACTACCAAAGTTTGGCGTGCCGGTGGAAAGGAAGAGCAGGTCGGGGATCAGGATGATACAACCTACCTCAAAGGGGCCAATCACAGCCCCTGCTTCGCAACCATTGATATCTCCGCCTACCAACGAGTCTGGCAGCAGCAGTAGCGCATTCAAAATACCCTGCTTCATGGCATTGGCAAAACTGAACCAGTCTGCTCCTCCTACCACCGAAGAGGGGTAGATATCACCCAAGATGGCATCACCGAAGTTCACGTCATACGCTTCGCCTTGTACGATAACGCCAGTCAGCAAACTTCCGTCAGCCGACAGCATCGGCATTGCTTGAAGCGGCGGAGCTATGTACAAAAGGCAGGCTAGAATAATGGAGGCTATTTTCATTGCTTTACTTCCCTGTCAGTTGATTTTTATCGTTGTATGTAACCGAGTATAGGAGGCCATAGCGCTTATGTACACGACCTTACGAATGCTTAGTCGAGGCGCAGTACGAACCGATCGAAATTGTTCGGTATAACACCCCTTCTGCGTGTCGACGCAGCTGCTACTAAAGTGTAGTGGATGAGTAAATTTGTCCATTCACTAGGGGGTAACATAATTTCCCAAGAGAATGAATGGGAACAAGTATGAGCAAAAGGCAAAGACGGGTATTCAGTCCGGAGTTCCGGTTAGAGGCCACCCAGTTTGTGGTGGATAAGGTAAAAGGGCTCTGACCCCTTTAGCCATGGATTTGGTGTGAGCGCATCTAAGCAAATACGGTTATTAGATTGGGGGTGTAATCCGTCCTCGGATAGGGAGAGCCTAGGTAATTGACTGCGCGCCCTTATATTCCTATCGCACTTATCTGGACTCGTATTCTCTTAGGGATTTCCCAATTCCTGTACCAATCTTCACACCTACCAGAAAGACGGCTACAAGTGGCAAAGTAAACAAATCATCCATAATTTCGCTTCCACTCACTAGTACTGCCAACATCAGCGCAGCTAGAACTGAACCGCCGCTTGCAAAGACCAAAACAATTGAGCTAGATCGAGCAATCGCTCCCACCGGGACACCAAAAGCCAAACCACCAATTAGAAATAACATCAAAGCTACGAGCATACCGGATACCTAGACTTCCAAAGCAGTGAAGTAAAACAATTGAAACGCAAGACTACTCCACCCCAATCGCCGATCCTACTCACAACACTCTACAATTGTTTGATCTATAACTCTCGAGAATCCCACTCCAAAAAATGCCGATGCGTCATATCCCATTGCCCAGTCAAGGTAAAAGGGCTCTGACCCCTTTAGTCATTTACTCTGACCCCAAATTCAATATTCCGTTTACTTGTTGACGGGAATAATATTTTGCTGATTAAATCGCGTTTCACCCATTTCCTTGAGCTCATCCCATTTTTCGGGATCGTCACTCATATAAAAAAATGGTTCAGGTCGACGAAATTCGATGATGTCAGTAATCCCGTCAATCGTAAATGCGTAGTATCCTGGGGACCGTCTTTTGTAAGTTCCAACATTCATCCAATCCGGATACGGCACGTGTCCGGAAATGGTTTTTAAACTGAATATGTTTCCATCTTCCTTTAACTTAAGGGTATAAACCGCTTCAGAAGTATGTGAATACAAATCCAATGTTACAGTCATATCGCTTCGCTGCACCTCGTACTCTTCAGAAAACCATTTTGGCAACCGCGAATCGGGGGATAAGCGAAAATTGGACTCAGACAAGCATCCGCCCAAACTCACAAAGCAAACGATTATAGTTAGTAATGGGCTGATTCTATTTAACAATCGACTTTTCCAAAACTAAAAGCCGAGGATGTTGCGTACGGCGGTAGAGTTACACTTATTGCATGCCTTTGTGCCACCCAGAGCACTAATAATCCATGAGTTTGCGCTGCAGCCATTAGAACTATAACAAGCATCATGAACAGCGCTATACTGTTTGGCACGATCAAATGCATTGAGAGGATATGCGACGCTTGAACATATTTGATCTTGGTCTCCAGCAATATCCTTTCCATGAGAATTTCCCGCTGGGGTGGAGATATAATCACCAGCGTCAAGACAGTACGCCAGAGCCCATACGACAACTAGAGTAACACCAACATCCTCTCCAGTTGGATCAGTGTACTTCAGCGGATTGCCACCCACATAGGCGTAGGTATTCAACCCACCGTTCAATCCTATCGGATCACTCTGGATATACCGTCCGGTACTAGGGTCATAATCCCTGAAGTAGTTGTAATGCAGCCCCGTCTCCTCATCCTTGTATTGCCCAGGAAACCGCCTGTTATAAGTAACTTCGGCATAATCAATATACGTCTCCCCAAACGGCGTCGCCTCAATGTCAGCCACTACCTGGCCAGACTGGTTGGTGAGTAGCGTCGGCGTCCCCAGATGATCCGCATGCACATACTGTACTGCCACACTGCCGTCGGCAGGGTTGGTTGTCAGCTGCGCCACCGGCTCGCCGTTAACGTGAATGTGTTGCCTGACCGGCTGCCCTGTCGCGGCATCAATCTCTGCCATCAGGTTACCGTCCCGGTCTTACTGGTAAGAGTGCTCTGACCCCAAATAGTAGCAAGTATAGCGACCTCAACTGTGGCGGGGCAGGTTGACGGTGATTCTGAGCCCGCTGCCGGTGTTGTGCGCGATCACCTGCCCACCGTGCTCCATTAATGCGCGCCGTGCGATGGCAAGTCCCAGACCGTAGCCGCCCGATTCGCGTGCGCGCGCAGTGTCGACGCGGTAGAACTCACCGAAAATGTTTTCCAGATCCGCGTCGGGTACGCCTGGGCCCTGGTCCTCAATTTCTACCTGGTAACCATCCTCCTGCGACGATAGAGCTACCGTAACCTGTGAGTGTTCGGCGGTGTGTTGCAGGGCATTTCGGAGGATGTTCTCGAAGCTTTTCTGCAGCAGGTCGCCGGCGCTGTCAACCAATGCCTCAGCGGTGTCGGCGTGAAAGGCAAACTGCTTGCCCGCCAACTGTCCTTCGAAGTTTGCATCCATGCACAACTGCGTCAGCAGGGGCACCAGGTCGACGTGCCTGTCCAGCACGATGTCCTGCGTCTGACTCGCGAGCAGCTGCCCGATGAGTTCCTCCAGGCGCTCAGCCTCCTGTTCGATGCGTTGCATGTACTCCGGTCGATTGGCGGGCTTTTCCTGTGCCAGTGCGAGCGCGATACGCAGGCGTGCCAGTGGTGAACGCAATTCGTGCGAGACATCGCCCAGCAGGCGCTTTTGGGCCTGGATTCTGGCTTGCAGCTGTTCGGCCATAGTATTGAAATCGCGCGCCAGTTCATCCGTTTCATCACCGCCGCGTTCGCGCACTTGCAGGCGTGTGTCCAGATCGCCATTGGCCAGTTGTCGCGACGCCAGTTGCAGATCCTTGAGGCGGTTGGTCATCAACCTGGAAAGAAAAAAGCAGACGATGCCGCTGATCAGTACTGCTAGCGATATACGCAGCCACAGGTTTCCGCCCAATAGATTCAGCAGGAAACCGCGCCGCGAGGGAAACACAAACACCGCACTCACCGCACCTTCATTCTCGCGATAGATGCGGTACCCGGCTATGCGGCCTTTAGGTGAAGTGATCACTGTCTTGCGGCGTTCTTTGCGCAGTCGATCCACCATTCGAGACACGGATTTAGGAACATCGCGGCGCAACATATCGGCACCCTTGCGATCCACCAGGAAAACCCGAATGCCGTGGTCGCTGTGTAAGTCTTCGACCGTTTTAGTCAGTTCTGCTTCATCCTGATTTTCGAGGTTGTAGATCACTCGGAGCATAAAGCGGTGTGGTGGCCCGGGGTTCTTCTGGTCACCCGACTCCAGCTCCGGTGGCTGTGATTCGAAGTAATTGGAGGCCAATA
Organism: Halioglobus sp.; assembly: GCA_041396025.1. Classification (GTDB taxonomy): domain Bacteria; phylum Pseudomonadota; class Gammaproteobacteria; order Pseudomonadales; family Halieaceae; genus Marimicrobium. Next base: position 509,508 of record JAWKZL010000002.1, read on the forward strand.
GCCAGCTGCCCAATACCGCAACGGTCATCAGCCAGAAGGCGATGAACATTCTCAGGAACAGATTGCCGAAGGAGGGCATGATTCAGCTATCGCCAGCGCTAACGCGAAACTGGTATCCGCTGCCGCGCACACTGACAATCAAATTGTCGCCGCCGACAGCCGACAATTTCTTACGGATTTTACTGACGTGGACATCGATGCTGCGATCGTACGCGGAGAGCGCTCGACCAAGCGCCTGCTGGCTGAGAATCTCCTTGTTCACCACTTTACCGGCGTGGCTGATAAGCACTTGCAGTACATTGAACTCAGCACTGGTCAGTGGCAGGTCATGTCCGTTGAAGGTCGCGCTGCGATCTGCCGGATTGATGCTAGTCGCTCCCGCTTCCAGTACCGGTACTATGGCTTCCTCAACAGTGATTTGCGAGCGTCGCAGGATGGCGCGTAGCCGTGCCGCCAGTTCGCGAGGATTGCAGGGTTTGGCCAGGTAATCGTCGGCACCGAGTTCCAGGCCCAGTATTCGATCCGTATCCTCGCCACGAGCGGTCAGCATCAGTATCGGCGTGCTGCTGAACTGCCGCACCTGCCTGAGTACATCCAGACCCTGTAACCCCGGCAACATAATATCCAGCACGATAACGTCGTAATTGTTTTCCTGGCAATGCGTTACTGCTTCCACGCCATGGTGAATAGCACTGGTTACGAATCCCTCCAGGGACAGGAATTCAGACAGCAGAGCACAGAGCTCTTTGTCATCGTCGATAATCAATACACTGGCGCTCATGGCGCAATCTCACAGTCGTTGTACAGCGACTAGTGTGACCAAGCGCGAAAGGCTTGTCACCCGGCTTAACACCCGTCAGCTCTTTTTAACAATTCTTAACGCCGTCGGAGCAGTGAAAGTTGCCTAGAGCTCCTGGACTGACAAGTTCAATTCGTCCCGCAGCGATGCTGTGGCCTCCAGTTGCCCGGTGCTGGTGACCACTGCGGTACTGGATATCTCAGGCTTGAGATAGGTCTCTGTCACCCGTCGCAAATCATCGAGGGTGACCGCGAGTATCCGTTGTCGGAACATCTCACGCGTGTCGTGGGTGCGGCCGAAAAGTCGGTTGTGGAAATGCTGCTTGGCTTCTCCTGCCGGTGAGCTGGGTTTGTCCATACTGCCGATGACGCCCAGAATCGCTTCTTCGAGGGCACGGTATTCGTGTCGGGAATCCAGCATCCAGGACACCGCATGATCAAAATCCTGCAACGTCCCGGCCAGGCGCGGGTCGCGATAGGAGTAGAAGCGAAATGCCGCCACGCTGGAATCCTGCGCCGCTCCGCCGCCGTATGCGCCACCCTGTTCGCGAATCGCGCGGTGCAGGTAACCGTTGCGCAAAAATCCGCCAAGTACCGTCAGTGCAGCGGCGTCGGGGTGTTGCTCGGGTACAGTGGGGTAGGCCCGCGCGCAGAAATTCACCTGGGTGTTGGTGAACCACATCTCGCCGCGTCGCTCCCTTACAGCCGGCAGCGTGAACTGCGCTGAAAGGCTCCCCTGTTGCGCCTGCGCCCAGATAGTACTGGCGACGTCGGCAACCTCTTCAACCCGGTGATTTTCGGCGATTACAAGATATTGCATAGGGGTGCTCAGTAGCTGCGTGTGCAAATGTTGCAGTTGGGCGGCGAAGCGACTCAGGCCTGCTTCCTCGGCCAGGCTGTCATCCAGCGCACGCAGCCTGCGGATTCCTTCGAGGCCGGATTGATGGTGGTGCAGTAATGCCAGTGGACTCATGCCGGCGCTGGCTGCCGTCATTGCCAGTCCATGTCCGTTGCCGGTGATCGACTGGTCGCGACGCGCCCGTTGTTGATTGACCAGATCGCGGATGCGGTTGGTTTCGGTAAAGCGCGCGCGATGCAAAGTGTCGCTCATCAGTTGCGACTGCTCCTGCGCATTACGCAGCAACGCCTTGGACGAGAGTGTAAGATTTGCATTTATCGCTTGTTCGTTATCGGCATTGCCGCGCATGCTCACGAACGCGGAAATCGAGCCGACCGTTGCCGCCTGCCGCTGTTGCACATCCATGTAGGAATCTTCACCCAGACCCACTTCCGTGAGTATGTTGGTGTACAGCGGCAGCACTTGCAGTTGCGTTTCGTCGAGCTGGGGCAGGGGCGCGATGGCCTGTTGATATACAATACCGTTGGTACCCTGGCCGTAGGTGGTGAACGGCAAACCCGCCAGACGTTGTTCCGTGAATGTAAGTTCGGGCAGGGCGGCGGGCACATCACTCAGTTCGACCTTGGGCAGCACGCTGTCATCGTCGACCTGTGCCTGCCGGGCGACGAGGTCGGCGGCCAGTTTTACGGTGGCATGGCGCTGTGCGTCACTCATGCTTTCCTTGATGTCCGCCAGTCGCGCCGCTTCGCGTGCGCGATGTTTTGCCGACAGCTGTGTATCGGGCGTCATTACCAGTGTAATGCGATGCGGATTTTCCAACAGTAGCTGCCGCGCCAGTTGACGAATGTAGTGCGGGTCGCAGATCTGCTCCTGCAGCGCGGCGATCACCGGTTCCAGATTCAGTACAGCGATAGGATCGCTGTAATGTGTGGCGCAACCCAGTGCCTGGAGGATCAGTTGCAGGCCATACGGGTAGCCATCGCCGGTGATTTCGCGTTGGTGCAGTTCCAACTGATGTAACACAGCCGCCAGGCGCTCGTGACTGACACCCTCATTGGCGACGCGCTCAATCACCTCCAGCACCAGCTTTTCCAGTGCATCGGCATGCTCGGCTTCGCTGCCCTCTATGCCGCAGCAGAACACCAGCTCGCGCATGGAGTCTTCCAGGCCGCACAACGGCGACGGAGCCCGGCCCAGATCGGTGGTTTCCAGCGCGTGCTGCAACGGTGAGGCGCTGTTGTCCAGCAGCACACTGCACAACAACTGCGCTTCCAGTAGCTGTTTCAGGTCGGTGCTTTCGCCTAGCATCCACCCCATCACCAGATGCGTTTTGTGATCCGTGGCATCCTGGTCGTCGCACACGTAACTGGCATGAACGCGTTGCGGTTGCGACAGGCGCTGTTCCGCTTGCACCTGGATACGCTCCGGATGCCTGCTAAAGTGGCGCAGTGCGTTCTCTTCGAACACGCGTTGATGCTCGCTGGCCTCGATATCACCAAAGGTCATGAAGATCGCATTGCTGGGGTGGTAGTGGCTGCGATAAAACGCCTGTAATTGCTCGTAGCTCAGGTCGGGAATGTGTTGTGGATCGCCGCCGCTGTTGTAATGATAAGTGCTGGTGGGGAACAGATGCTCGCACAAGGTACTCCACAACACGCTGCTGATGGAGCTCATCGCACCCTTCATTTCGTTGAACACGACACCTTTGAATACCAGCTCGCTGTCGGGGTTGCCGGGCTCAGCGAATTCCACACGGTGCCCTTCCTGGGCAAAATCCAGTGGGTCCAGGCGTGAGAAAAAAACGGCATCCAGATAGACCTGCAGCAGGTTGTTGAAATCCTTGCGGTTCTGGCTGGCAAATGGATACGCCGTCCAGTCCGAGCTGGTGAAGGCGTTCATGAAGGTATTGAGTGAGCGCCGCAACATCATAAAGAACGGATCGCGCACCGGAAATTTTTCACTGCCGCACAGGGCGGTATGTTCCAGAATATGGGCTACGCCGGTGGAATCGTGCGGCACGGTGCGCAGCGCAACGAGAAAGACGTTCTCGGTGTTTTGTGATGCCAGGTGGTAGTGCACTGCGCCGGTTTTTTTGTGTTCGTACTGTTCTACTCGCAGGTTGAGTGAAGCGATGTTTTCGTGCCGAATGGCTTTAAATGCCGGGTGCGGCGCGGAGGAGGGGTTGCTGCTGTTACTCATACGAAATCTCTGGGGGGCCAAAAGGGTAGAAAATAGCGCGCTATTCTAGCGCGAATCGGCCGGTGCGTGCGGTGTTTCGCCGGTACTACCTTTCGGTACCAGTTCGATACGGTACAGCCAGGGCCAGCGCTTGCCGGTAACCCAGATGGCACCGTCGGCTGGATTGCGCGCGTTGCCGTTCAATACGTGAGTCCCCGTGCGATATTCTGTCACCGGCAGCAGTCCATGCAGGTCGATGCTGGCAGTCACCTCACCGCTGGCGGGATCGATAATTACAATCGTGTCGCTCTGCCAGACGTTGGCCCAGATAGCGCCCTCCACCCATTCCAGTTCGTTCAGCATCGTCACCGGTTGACCCTGCGCTGTCACGTTGATGGTGCGCAAGATGTGCGCGGTATCGGGTGCGATAAAGCGCAGTTTGTCGCTGCCATCACTGTATATCAGCTCGCTGCCATTATTGGTAAGTCCCCAGCCTTCCGTCGTCAGGGGAAGCCAGTGTTGGTATTGCAAATCTGATTTTTGATAAACCAGCATCATTTTGTTGCGCCAGGTGAGTTGATAGACCCTGTCGCCCAGTACAGTCAGGCCCTCGGCAAAAATGCGCGCGTTCAGTCTTTTCGCCTTGTCCAGCTGCCCGTCGGCAAAATCATAGCGCAGCAATCGCGATTCACCGTAGTTCCCTGCGCTGACGTAAAGGTCGTCGTCCACGATCTCCAGGCCCTGTACAAAATTTTCCCGTGGCTGTGGTTTTTGCTCAATCACTTTCACCTCATAGTGCTGCAGCGCGATTGCGCTTACCGGCACACAGGTGAGTAAGAGGGCAAGCAGACGCGATGCGGACATGGCTAAATCCTGTTGCGGGTTAAATCGCGAATAATAAAGCGTGCGGGTGACAGCGCGCGGCTCAGGTCACGGCTGATCGGCAACGGTTCCTCGCACAGCATACTGGCAAGCACTTCCGCCGCCAATGGTGTTGAGGTCAGTCCGCGCGAGCCGTGCGCGGCGTTGATATACAGTCCCGGCAAATACGGTCCACGCAGACCAGTCGACCGTTTTGCGTTTTTGCGCAGTCCGGCGAATTCGCTTAGAAATCCTGCGAAGTCCGGTGCCGGCCCGACAACGGGCAGGTAGTCAGGACTGGCACAGCGAAATCCCACGCGGCCTTCCAGTGCCGACGGTTCAAGCGCCTCCAGCGCTTGCTTGTACGCCGGTACCGCTGCAGCGAGCTTGGTGATATTTGCAAGGTTGTCGTCAGCGAGCGGCGCCGGATCGGTGACATCTAGCGTGAAGGTGGCGCCGATGCAGTGTCTGCCGCCGCGCACTGGCGCAATATAGCCTTCGTGGCACAGTGCAGCGCGGAGGTTTGCAAAGGGTGCAACGCTGGGCAATTGTGTGGTCTGCCCGCGAATGCTCTGCAGCGATAACCATTGAAATGGCTGCAGTGCTGTAGTCCCGGTGCCCATTGCGGCTATTGCGCAGGGTGCGTGCGCGATCGTCTTGCCATCAGCCAGGGCGTACCATTGTCCATTGTCGCGGTGCAGGGTGACTGCCCCACAGTTCTCAAGTAGTGCAATCCGCTTGTCTGCCAGCAGCGCGCGGCATACCGCCGCCGGGTGCAGCCAGCCGGAGCGGGGATACCACAAACCGGCTTTGGGTTGTTCCACGCCGAGCAGTGTATTCGCTGCGTCAGCGCCCAGTACCTGCGCCAGCGCTTCGACACCGTGCAACGCTACAGCAAGTGCTGCCAATTCTTCCGTATCATCGCTTTGCTGAAAGCTGCCGCAGAGTTCGCCATCCAACGCCGTGGTGAGTTGTCCGCAGCGGAACATGTCGCCATAGGAATTGGCCGCAAACTGAAACGCCTGTAGCGAGAAATCTACCAGCGCAGAATGCTTGCGCGACAGGCGCGTATAGAGCACACCCTGGTCGTTTCCGGAACCGGCGTTTGCTACAAGGCCCTGTTCGATGATTGTGACCTCAACGCCGCGTCGCGCGAGGGCGGCGGCAGTCGCGCAGCCGGCCAGTCCTGCGCCAAGCACCAGTACATGGTCAGGTCTGGCTGACGCGGCAGCGGGAAGATCCCATGGCATGCGCTTATCGCTTGCTTTGGTTGCAGCGGTTCCGGTGTATACGGCGCGCAGCGACTCTCGCTTGCGGCCGTAGCCCGGTACTTTAGTGACGTGAAAGCCGACCTCCGCCAATGTGCGGCGCACCTGCCCGGCGGCGGTAAACGTCGCACAACTGGCCTGCGGGCGACTCAGCATTGCCACGGCAGCCAGCAGTGCCGGTGTCCACATGGATTCATTGCGCGCGGGCGCAAAGCCATCGAGGTACCAGGCATCCACTAACGCCTGCTCTGTGCTTGCCATATCGGGCAGGACCGCACCGGCATCCTCCCACCATAGATCGAGCCGGACCCGGCCTTCGTCAAACAGGATACGGTGTTGGCCGGGCAGCAGTCCGGGGTAGGCTTCCAGCAGTGGTTGTGCAAGCGTTTGCAACACGGGCCATTGCGCCAGCGCGCGCGCCAGATCCTCTCGGGTCAGTGGGTGTTTTTCTATCGAAACATAGTGCAGGTCTGGTCGCGGCAGGGTGTGTTCTCGCCACGCCTGCCAGGTCAGCAGGAAATTCAGCCCGGTACCAAAGCCCAGTTCGCCAACACAGAAGTGGGGTAGGTCGTGGTCGCGCCAACGGCGCGGCAGGTCATTGCCCAGCAGGAACACATGGCGACTTTCTTCGAGGCCGTTGTCCTGCGAGTAGTACACATCGGCAAAGGTATCGGACACGGGTGCACCAGAGTCGTTCCAGTGCAAAGCGGCGCCCTGCACTGGTCGCCACGGCGAATTGGCCTGCATCATCCCGCTTTTGACTTGATATCCAGTTCGCGGGGCAGCCAGGCGGGGATATGGGGCTTCTCGGCTGTCAGCAGTTCATCCACGGCAAAAACGTGCAATTCCGGTGTGCCCTCCACCGGACGATACAGGGTGATGAGATAGTCCCGGGCATCGGCATGCTGCGGTAATCGTACTTCCCATTGATTGGCCAAAATGCTGATGGTGGTATCACCGGGTTGCAGTCGCACCCGGGCGATATAGTGGTTTTTGCCGACCGGTTTCAGGCTGCGACTCTCGCTGCCAACCAGTGTGTCGAACAGGCGCGTTTTGATGGTGCAGATCGGCGCGATGTCGCGTCGGCTCTCTGGCAGTCTGGGGTCCATCAGTCGCTGGCTGATTTCCGCCAGAGCGGTGCTACCCTCGGAGCCGGTGAGGCGCACCTTGTCAACACTGAACGGAATCTTGTTGAGGGTATCGGCATCACGCTGGGCCATCTCGCGCAGTGTCAGTTCCTCCTGCGTCGGCAGAATCCTGGCCGATTCCTGTAACTCCGTGTAGTAGTTTTCCAGTAATCCGTGCAAGCGCTCCACATTGCTGGCTTCATGCTCAAGCGTATAGTCGACATTGTAGGCAGTGCGCAGCGGCTTGCTCTCCATAGCGTTGTCGGGTTTGGACTCTGTACTTGCCAGAGTATTTGCACGGTCCTGCTTTTCGCTTTGTGCCCGTTCCTTGGATTTCGCCGCTACGATTTGCTGCTGTAGCAGGGTGACTTCCTGCTCGGTGATGGCAATCAGGCGCTCCTTCAGGGCAGCGGCTTCCACCGCCAGGGTTCGCACCGCAGGATTGGCGCTTTGCTCTGGGGGAGTGCCGTCGGTATGCAAAATCAACAGGGTTTTGCGAAACTGATCCAGTTCGGAGGTCAGCATCAGGCGTTCATCGGTGAGTCGTTGTAGCGTTCTTGTTGCCTCGGCGGACTGTGCAATGACCTGTCCCGAAGAAATAACGGCAAAAACCAGCGCCAGAGCACTGCAACAGTGCCACAGTTTGCCGAATTTGTTGCCAGTTCGTTTACGCATATTAAAAGCGGAGTTCTCAGGATCATGGAACAGGTCCAATGTTAGCGAAAATAATAGGTGTTAGCGAAAAATAAATGCAGATTGTGTGAGTTCGGCCCTCTGGCGAAGTCCTATAGTGACCTGGTTCACAACCTGGAACCGTGAAAATGGCGGTAATGTTTCTCCACTGTTGGTCTGGTCCAGATTGCCGGTTGTGTCGTCGGGCATTAGACTTGCTGCTCGATTCGGTTTGAGGTGGTTATGTCGCATTTCCAGATGCAGTCTATGCCACAGGAAAAGTTCCTGTTGGTGGCGGTCAATCTAGTGCATCAGGCGCTGGTTGAAGCGACCCGAACTGAGGCCAAAAAAACCTATAACCAGCTGTTTAACGGTAACACTGTGGAACTGACCACGGTGCGTATGGAAGATGAATCCACGGCGTCGTTTCAGCTGTCATTGGCGCACAGTGAGTTTAAGGGCAAGCTGAACTTCGGTGCCTTTCGTGCCAGTGTGAGCACGCTGGTTGGCAATGTCGCCCGTGCGCTGCGCGAGCAGAAAGAAATCAAGGTGTTCAATGCCTTGAACGGCGGTAGCGCTATGATTTTCGGTATTACCGCCGTCACCCTGGAGAACAATCAGACCAATGTGATGGTCCTTGCCGCAGACACACGCAAGGAAGCCGACGCCACCACGCTGCAGCTGATGTATCTGGACCCGACGCAGTTTGCAACACGCAGCCCCGTCGCGCCCTCTGACTCGACGGTTTAGTCTTCGATCGTCACCTTCGGTAGCGCGGGTCGCGCGACCGTGAGGCGTTCTTTGGGAGCCATTACCTCGGCAGTACCGGATACCACCAGTGTGGCGTGTTGGTTGTAGACATTGCAATCCAGGCTGACTACGCGGCGTTTATCGGTTTTCCCGGTGACCTGTAGCTTGACGGTAATCGTATCGCCGACTTTAACCGGCGCGCGGAAGCGCAGCGATTGCCCGAGATAAATGGTGCCCGGCCCCGGCAGTTGCATGGCAATAGCCGCCGAAATGATGGCACCGCTGAGCATACCGTGTGCAATACACTCACCGAACGGCGTGGTCGCGGCGAATTCCGGGTCCAGGTGAACGGGGTTCACATCGCCTGATACGGCGGCAAACAGCTGGATATCCCGCGCTTCGATCAGCTTGGAATACTCTGCGGTTTGTCCTATGGTTATCTCGCTGAAGGGTGTATTGGTAATGCTTGGCATGTTACTGCCCTCATAGAATGTGAGTCACTGAAGCTTAACTAATTTCTCAATCCGTTGCGCGAGCACATCCACTGGCAGGTCTAACGTATGCAGGATTCTCCCGAACACACGCGCAGTGTTCCGGACATAAATTACCCGCCAGAACTACCTATCGTCGCCCGTCGCGACGATATTATGGAAGCCGTCAGCGCGCACCAGGTAGTGATTATCGCCGGCGAGACAGGTTCGGGGAAAACGACGCAGCTACCCAAGATGTGTCTGGAACTGGGCAGGGGTACGCAGCAGCGCATTGGCCACACGCAGCCCAGGCGATTGGCCGCGCGCACGGTTGCCGGACGGATCGCGCAGGAGTTGGGAACGACGCTTGGCGATGTGGTGGGCTATCAGGTGCGTTTCACCGATCGCGTTTCTGACAATACTGCGATCAAGCTGATGACCGACGGTATTTTGCTGGCCGAAATGCAGCATGATCCACTGCTGCGCAACTACGACACGTTGATCATTGACGAAGCTCACGAACGCAGTCTCAACATTGATTTTTTATTGGGCTACCTCAAGCGGATCCTGGGGCAGCGCCCCGATCTGAAAGTCATTGTGACCTCGGCGACCATCGATCTGGAACGGTTCTCCCGGCACTTCAACAATGCGCCCATCATCGAGGTGTCAGGTCGCACTTTCCCGGTGAAAACTGTGTACATGGGCTACGAGCAGACAGAGGGCGAGGGTCTGGAAGTGCATATTCCGGCATTGGTGGAGGAGATCGACGCCGGTCATTTCGGGCCGCGCGGAGATATTCTTGTGTTTCTGCCGGGTGAGCGTGATATCCGCGAATTGGCCAAGACCCTGCGCCAGCGCACAGCGCTGGAAATCCTGCCGCTGTACGCGCGTCTCAGCCAGAGTGAGCAGAACAGGGTGTTCGAAAATACCCGGCGCAAATCCGGTATCCGTGTCGTTCTGGCAACCAACGTCGCCGAGACTTCACTGACTGTTCCTGGCATTCGGTATGTGATTGACCCCGGCGAGGCGCGAATCAGTCGTTACAGCCACCGCACCAAACTGCAACGCCTGCCGGTGGAACCGGTGTCGCGTGCCAGTGCAGACCAGCGGCAGGGGCGCTGCGGTCGCATTGGCCCTGGTGTGTGCATCCGTCTGTACTCCCAGGACGACTATAACAATCGGCCAGAATTCACCGACCCCGAAATCCAGCGCACCAATCTGGCCGCCGTCGTCCTGCAGATGCTGACGCTCGGACTTGGCGATATCGAGGCATTTCCCTTTATCGATCCGCCCGACTCGCGCATGGTGCGCGACGGCTACAAATTACTGGAGGAGCTCGGTGCAGTGACGCCCCGGGGGCGCCTGAGCGCGGTCGGCAAGCGCATGGCGCGACTTCCGGTAGATCCCAGGTTGGCGCGCATGGTGCTGGCAGCAGTTGATGCGGGGTGTCTGGCGGAAATTCTGGTTATCACCAGCGCGCTTGCGGCACAGGACCCGCGTGATAGACCGCCGGACAAGCAGCAACAGGCCGACCAGATGCACGCACGCTTTCGCCACCCGCAGTCCGATTTTATGGCCTGGCTCAATCTTTGGCGGTACTACGAGGAACAGCGTCAGGCGCTGAGCCAGAGCCAGCTACGCAAATTGTGCCAGCGCGAGTTTCTGTCGTTTCTGAGACTGCGTGAGTGGCGCGATATTCATACCCAACTGAGTATCGCCTGTCGCCAGCAGGGCCTGGTGGCGAAAGCAGCCCTGCCGGAGGATGAGAACTACCAGGGCGTCCACCGCGCGCTGCTCAGTGGCTTGTTGAGCAATATCGCGCAACATCACGAGGCGCGCGATTATCTGGGAAGCCGCAATCGTAAACTGCAGATATTTCCCGGTTCTTCGCAGGCGCGCAAATCGCCGAAGTGGCTGGTGGCAGCGGAGATTGTTGAAACATCCCGCGTGTTTGCGCGAGAGGTGGGCGCCATAGAGCCCGAATGGGCGCTGGGCATTAACCCCGAGCTGCTGAAACATCACTACTATGAACCGCGCTGGCAGTCCCGTCGTGGACAGGTCGTGGCGTCGGAGCGGATCAGCCTGTACGGTCTGACGCTCGCGGATAAACGCACGGTGCATTACGGCCCGATTGACGGACCGCTCAGTCGTGAGCTGATGATTCGCGAGGGCTTGATAGCCGGTAACTTCCGTCAGTATCCAAAATTCCTCAAACACAATCGTCGTCTGGTACAGGAGTTACAGGAACTGGAATCGCGTACCCGGCGACGCGATATTGTTGTCGAGGATCAGGTGTTGTTCGAGTTTTATCACGAGCGACTGCCACTGGAACTCTATACCGCCAGCAGTTTGCAATCCTGGTTAAAGCGTAATCCGGACGGCGAGCGCGCCCTTTACATGACACGCGAAGTGTTGACTGCGCGCGACCCCGGCGCTGCGGTGGGTGAGCAGTTTCCCGATCATTTGCAGTGGGAAGACATGCGTTTCAAACTCAGTTACCAGTTTGAACCGGGGCAGGCGGCAGACGGGGTGTCGGTGACCGTGCCGGTGGCACTGCTGAACCGAACGCCGCGCTACCGCTTCGACTGGCTGGTGCCGGGCCTGCTGCGTGAGAAGTGTATTCAACTGGTGAAGAGCCTGCCCAAGGAAAAGCGCAAACATCTGGTTCCCGTGCCGGATTTTGTCGACAAGGTACTGGCGCAACTGGTACCGGACAATGTGGATTTGCTGGACAGCCTGGCGCATCAACTCTCCGTACTGGGTGGTATTCGGGTGCACCGCGAGGACTGGTCGCAGGAAAAGCTCGATGATTACTACCGCATGAATGTTCGGGTGGTCGATGCCGAGGGTCGCCTGATGGAACAGGGCCGTGACCTGAACGCACTGGTGCAGCGATTTCGTGCGGATACACGCCAGAGCATCAGCGCTGGACAACAGGCGTCGCCCGCGCGCGCGGGAATTACCCGCTGGGATATCGGCGATGTGCCGCAGGAGTGGCGTTTTCGTCAGGCGGGCGTGGAGATAGTGGCGTATCCGGCGCTGGTTGACTCAGGGGAGACAGCCGCTATCGCGCTTTGTGATTACCCTGGTGAGGCCCGTATGCAACATCGACTCGGTGTGCTGCGCCTGGCGCGTCTGGGTGCGGCGCAACAGGTGAAATATCTGCGTAAACAGTTGCTGCGTGGCAATGAATGGACATTGGTACTCGCGGGAGCGCAACTGGAGCGCGAGACGCTGCTGGAGGACCTGATAGACGCAGCCTATGCGCAGGCGATGCAGCTGGATAGCGACTTGCCCTACACCGAGGAGGCCTTCCGCCGACGGGAGGAGGCCGGTAAGGGCACGGTGGTTACTTTGGCCTCTGAATTGGAGGGCACCATGCTCAATATGCTGCGTGTGTTGGCGCAGGTCAGGCACAAGCTCGCCGCCCTGGACAGTGGTAAGTGGCGCGATACACGCGACGATGTCGAGGCGCAATTGTCGGGGCTGCTGGGTGAATCCTTTGCGCGCGACACACCCGCCCCCTGGCTGACGCAATATCCGCGGTACATGAAAGCGGTGCTGCAACGCGTGGAGCGAGTTGCGGGACAGTATCCGAAGGACCAGCAGTACACGCAATCCTTGCGCGCGCTCAGCCAGCCGCTGCTCGATTCAATGGCGCAGCGCCCCGGGCTGCTGCTGCATAGTTCTGCCGCCATGACCTATCGCTGGATGCTGGAAGAATTTCGTGTCTCCCTGTTTGCCCAGAACCTGGGCACGCGCCAGGCAGTGTCACAGAAGCGCTTGCAGGAACAATGGCTTGCAGTGAAGGACTGGCTGGAGAAAAACCCTCATTGAAGTAGGTGAATAGCGGCAAGTATTTTCTGCTATCCAGGCATGTACTGACACTTACCGTTTGCTATCCTGTTGCAATTACTTCTCGAGACCTGATTGTGGCGCAGCCACAAAACTGCTTGGGGTAATACTATCCAACAACCGACTACTGACTGGGAAATGATTATGGCAATTTCAAAAAAACCATTGGCTGCAGCGCTTGGGGCAGCTTTCCTCGCGACCTCTATCGCCCCTTTGGCATCTGCAGAAGTGAATCCGTTCTCCGCACAGCAACTCAGCGGCGGCTACGATCTGGCCAATTATGACAAGCATGCCGACGGAAAATGCGGCGAAGGCAAGTGTGGCGAAAATAAAGCCGGTGGCGAAGGTAGCTGTGGCGACATGAAGGCTGAAGGCGAAGGCAAGTGCGGCGACAAAAAAGCCGCAGGTGAGGGCAGCTGCGGCGACAAGAAAGCCGCCGGTGAAGGTAGCTGTGGCGACAAGAAAGCCGCCGGCGAAGGTAGCTGCGGTGACAAAAAAGCCTCAGGTGAGGGCAAGTGCGGCGGTAAGTAATGACGCCATCTGACCGGGCACTCCAGGGAGCGGGACTCGGTTTGCGGCGGGCTCTTTTGGGCCCGCTGCTGTCAATGGACCAGGGAGAGGTCGAATTCCTGGAAGCCGCACCGGAGAACTGGATCGGTGTCGGCGGTCGCTTTGGCAAGCAGTTCCATGCCCTGGCAGAGCGGTACCCGCTGGTGCTGCACGGTTTGTCACTCGATATTGGTGGTCCGGATCCACTGGCTACGGAACTGGTACGTGCGGTCGGAAAATTGATGGATCAGTATGGTGTGCCGCTGTACAGCGAGCACCTGACCTACTGCGCGGCTGAGGGCCATTTATACGACTTGCTGCCGATACCTTTTACCGAGGAAGCGGTACATCATGTCGCGGGCCGTGTGCGCCAGGTACAGGATATTCTGGGCCGCAAAATTGCGCTCGAAAACGCGTCCTACTATGCACAGCCCCACGCGGATATGAGTGAAGCGCAGTTCATCGGCGCCGTATTACAGGAAAGCGGTTGTGACCTGCTGCTTGATGTCAATAATATCTACGTTAACTCGATTAACCACCGGTATGATGCGCTGGCGTTTCTGGATGCCTTGCCGCTGGAACGCGTGCGTTATATCCATGTGGCGGGGCACTTCGATGAAGCGCCGGACCTGAAAGTGGACACTCATGGCACAGATGTGATTGACCCGGTGTGGAGTTTGCTGGAAGCGGCGTATCGTCGACTCGGTCCGGTGCCTACCCTGCTGGAGAGAGATTTCAATTTGCCACCTTTGCCCGAGTTGCTGCAAGAAGTCGCTCGTATTCGCACATTGCAACAGGGCTGTCAGGGCGATTCGACCGAGCTGGTGGGTGCACGTGCCTGACTCGCCGCTGCAAGCCATGCAACTGACTATGGCGCGCTATTTGCGCAATCCCGGCGTGTCGCCGCCACCGGCCGGTGTAGAGCCGCGGCGGCTGAAAATTTATGAAGACCTCGTGTACAACAATATTGAGGGATTCATTAGCGGCGGGTTTCCGGTGCTGCGCACTATTTACCAAGACGCTGACTGGCACGCGCTGGTACGTGCCTTTGTCTTCCAGCATCGCTGTCACACACCGTATTTCCTGGAGATCAGCCAGGAGTTTGTGCGTTTTTTGCTGGAGGATTACCAACGCCGGGACTCCGACCCGCCATTTCTGGCGGCATTGGCTCACTATGAGTGGGTTGAGTTGGCGCTGGATATTTCCCAGGACACATTGCCGGAGGCAACGTTGGCGGATGATATTGCGAATGCGGTGCTGTGTTTGTCGCCGCTGGCCTGGTTGCTTTGCTACCAGTATCCGGTGCACCGGATTGGACGTGCTTTCAGGCCGCAGGAGGCGTCCGAGCCCACCTATCTGGCGGTCTACCGTAATCGGGCTGACCAGGTTCGCTTTATCGAGTTAAACGCCGCTACCGCACGGCTGTTGGAGCTGATCCGTGACAATCGTACTGAGACAGCCGCAATATTGCTGAGGCGTTTGGCCGGCGAACTGGATGTGTCGCAGGATGCGGTACTGGACTTTGGAGAGCAGCAATTGCGGGAGTTCATCACACTTTCGGTGGTTCTTGTTGCACACAATTGAGACAGGTGCCCCGGACCGGTTGATCCGCCTGCCGAGCACGCGTACCATGCCCTGTCTCAAACCCAGATCCATTTTCCAATGAGCTTACCGCGTCTCTTTCTGCTGCTATCGCTGGTGTTTCCGGGGTTCTCCTGGGCCTTTGAGCCTGCGGAAAACGTTGATCCCTGGGAGCCACTGAATCGCCGTATTTTCGCCTTCAACGAAACCCTGGATCAGTATGTGCTCCTGCCAGCGGCCAAGGGATACCGCTTTGTCATGCCGGATCCTGCGGAGCGCGGGGTCAGCAATTTTATTGCCAACATTTACGAATTCAATTCCGTGGTCAACTCGCTATTGCAAGGCCGCCCGGGGAATGCCCTGCTCAGTGCTACGCGTTTTCTGGTGAATTCTACCGTGGGACTGGTTGGACTTATCGATGTCGCCTCCCCGATGGGCCTGGAACACACACCGGCAGATTTTGACCAGACGCTTTACACCTGGGGCGTTGATAACGGTCCGTACCTTATGCTGCCGGTGTTTGGGCCGCACACCGTGCGCAGCACCTTTGGCTATTTTGTCGATACGTATTCATCTATTCCCGCCTTGATTGATGAACCTGTGTACGCCTACACGTTCTGGACAGTCGAGGCGATCGATATCCGTGCCAACCTGATCAAGGCAGACGACCTGATTTCCGGAGATCGCTACATCTTCATACGTAATGCCTATTTGCAGCGCCGTCAGTACTTTCTCAGTGGCGAGATTCAGGACACCTTTTCACAGCAGGAAGAAGGGGACGAGTACGAGGAATTCTGACCGTGTTTCCAGTCGCCATTCGCGCGCTGGAGACTCAAATTTCGGGAAAATTGTAAAATCCTGCCAAAGCGCAATCACCTGTGTTGCCTGAGCCACATGATGGGCGTACTGTCACCGCCAACACACGACTAAAGCCTCCTATGATTGCATCGAAGGGCAATGTCCTTATCGTTGATGACAGCGCAGATCGCGCGCACGAGATGGCCGACTTCCTGCAGTCAGCGGGTTTTCATACCTTTGTGGTCACCGATGTCAGCAACGCCAGTTATTCCATCGGTCCAGACAGTGATCTGGACGTGATTCTATGTGAGCTGGATATCAAGGATTTTTCCTGGTCAGACGCGCGACACGCCCTGCGAGATATGGATGTGCAGGTACCGGCAATCATGTTTTGTGATACAGCAGAATCCAACCAGATCATGACTGCGCTGCGCCTTGGCGCCAGCGATTTCTTCCTGCGCCCGGTAGAGGACAAGCAGGCCTTGATCCGATCCATAGAGCGCTGTGTCAGGCAGCGCAGCTTACGCCGCGATTTGCAGGAGTCGCGGCGCAGACTGGAAGCGGCAAATATCGAGCTGCGCGGTACGGTCAAAATGTTGGAGCAGGATCAACAGGCGGGACGCCAGGTTCAGTTGCGCATGCTGCCGGCGACACCCATGGTGTTGGATCAATATATTTTCAGCCATACCGTGATTCCCTCGCTGTACCTCAGTGGCGATTTCACTGATTACTTTACGGTAGGAGAACACCATGTCATTTTCTTTATGGCTGATGTCTCCGGCCATGGCAGTTCCTCCGCGTTTGCCACAGTGCTACTGAAAAACCTGTTTGCCCGTAAACGCTCTGATTACCTGCGTCGAGACGATGACACGGTGATGCATCCAGTGGCGATGCTGGAGCGAGCGAATAAGGAGCTGCTGGATCTGGGCGTCGATAAATTTGCGACCATGGTGGTAGGTTTGCTGGATATGCGCGAAAATACGCTGCGCTACAGCATTGCAGGCCATCTGCCGTTGCCGGTGTTGGTCAGCGACGATGGCGCGCGTTATCTGCAGGGAGAGGGAGCTACTGTGGGTATCATGACGGATGCGGTCTACGAGGAACACCTGATACAACTCCCCGACAGGTTTATGCTGGCCTTGTTCTCCGATGGAATTCTGGAAATTTTGCCGCCGAAAACACTGATCGAGAAGGAGGCGTATTTTTTGCGTGTATTCGAGCAAGCCGCTGATTCACCCGAGCAACTGGCAACGCAGCTTGGGCTTGATCGGGTGGAAACCGCCCCGGATGACATCGCTGCATTGTTTGTCAGTAAGCGAGCCTGATATGCCAAACGGACGCATACTCGCAGCCAGTCAGGACGGAGCTTATGTGATTCGTCTGGAAGGCGATGTCAGGCTCACATTGTGTACTACCATGGATGACTATTTTCAGCATATGTTTGCTGATCCAGAATTTGCCAGTGTCTGGGTGGACCTTTGCTATGCCGAGGGAATCGATAGCACCACGTTGGGCCTGCTGGCAAAGTTGGCCCTGCAGGTAAAGGAAAAGTTCGGTTTTGTCCCCGCAATCTACTCCTGTGATCCCGGGATTAATCGGCTGCTGAAAAGCATGGCTTTTCATCGCCTGTTTGAGCTGCATGAAGCGTCGTGCAGCAATCCCGATGACATTGAGGAAATACCCACCGTGCAGGGCAGTGAGGCGGCAGTTAAACAGAAAGTTATAGAAGCGCATCGCGTGCTGATGGGTATATCGGATGAGAACCGCGATCGCTTCAAGGATTTGATCAGCGCGCTGGAGCGCGGTTGATTCAGTTCTGCGCCGCCAGTTTGCAGTGTATGTAATCGGAGTGTGGCACATAGAGCAGGTCGGAAACATTCCGGATCAGATGTTCTTCGTATTTATCGATATCACCGTCAGCATACGCCACTGACCACATGGCGCGGATCAGCTGGATTTTCTTGTCCGGCGTAAAATGCTCGTTAAGCACCTTGGTGAATTCGTACAACGAGGTGGCTTCTTCTACGCGTTCCTGGGCATGGCTAACCAGCGTGTTTACCTCATCATCCTGCAACTCCAGGGTGGATTGCAGCAGTTGACCTAATCTCTTGAGCTCAGTGGGTTGCAGTTCAAAATTTGCGCGCGCTGTCTCTACCAGCAGCGCTGCCGCCGCAAGCCGCACGTTGCGTTGCTGTGATTCTTCACTCTCCTGCCGTGAGACTTCAAATAACGACTTCAGGACTTTGATCATCGTGAACCTATCAGCTGTTCAAGTTTGATTTGGTCGGCGACAAAATTGCGGATACCTTCGGCTAGTTTTTCGGTCGCCATAGCGTCGGCGTTGAGTTCGTAGCGAAACATGGATTCTGTGGGGCTACGCTTGCTTTGGTCGGTGCCAGCTGTTGTGGGGTCAAGCTGTCGCGCCAGCGCTGTTTCATCAGATGCCAGCTCTTCCAGCAGAGCAGGGCTGATAGTGAGACGGTCGCACCCGGCCAACGCCTCGATTTCTCCTTTGTTACGGAAGCTGGCGCCCATCACTACCGTCTGGTAACCGTGTTGTTTGTAGTAGTTGTATATTTCGGTCACTGACTGCACGCCTGGATCATCGAACGCGCTATTAATAATGAGGTCCGAGTTGGCGCGGTACCAGTCCAGAATGCGACCGACAAAAGGTGAAATCAGGAAGACGCCGGCATCGGCGCAGGCGACTGCCTGGCCAAAACTGAACAGCAGCGTCAGATTGCAGTTGATGCCGTCGCGTTCCAACTGCCGTGCTGCGCAGATGCCCTCCCAGGTGGAGGCGAGTTTGATCAGGATACGCTCGCGGCCAAAGCCCGCCGCTTCATATAGGCCGATCAGTTTTTTTGCCCGTTCCATCGCAGCGTTGGTATCAAAAGAGAGTCGGGCGTCCACCTCAGTGGAGATTCTCCCGGGTACGATACCCAGAATCTCTGCGCCGACATCGACAGCGAAGCGATCATTGCAGTTGGCCAATTGCTCCTCGTTGCTCCCGCCTTGCTCCAGCGCCCAGCGTTTCGCGCTCGCCAGTAATTTGTCGTAGTGCGGCAGCGCAGCGGCCTTCAACAACAGTGAGGGATTGGTGGTGGCATCAAGCGGCGCAAATCGTCGGATTGCTTCAATATCGCCGGTGTCGGCGACGACAGCCGTCATACTTTTCAATTGTTCAAGTTTGTTGGTCATTTACACCACTTACCATTGCGTAGGCCTGGGCAAGTACATCTACCCCAGCACCTTTCCTGTAGGCATTCTCGCTCAAATGGCGGCGAAATTTTCTTGCCCCTGGTACGCCCTGGTACAGCCCGAGAATATGTCGGGTGATATGATTGAGTTGCGTACCACGGGCCAGCTGCCGTTGCGTGTAGGGAAGCAGGGCCGCAATGACATCATCTCGGGATTGCGCCGGCTTGTCCATCCCGAAAAGCGTCTCGTCCACCTGTGCCAGCATCCAGGGGTTCTGGTAAGCCTCCCTGCCGAGCATCACGCCGTCCACATACTGCAAATGGGTCTGGCATTCGCGCAGTGACTGGATGCCGCCGTTGAGTACGATACACAAATGCGGAAAGTCCTTTTTAAGCTGGTAAACCCAGGGGTAGTTGAGCGGTGGAATTTCCCTGTTTTCTTTCGGTGAGAGTCCCTGTAGCCAGGCTTTGCGTGCGTGCACAATAAAGACTGAGCAGCCGGCTGCGGCCACCGGCTCAATGAATGCCAGCAACTGCTCGTAGGATTCCATGTGATCGATGCCAATGCGGTGTTTCACCGTTACCGGTAAATTGCAGTTGTCGCGCATGGCACTGACGCAGTCTGCGACCAGATTTGGGTGGCCCATCAGGCAGGCACCGAACATGCCCGACTGTACGCGGTCAGATGGACATCCGCAGTTGAGGTTGACCTCGTCATAGCCCCATTCCTGCGCCCAGCGGGCACAACGTGCCAGATCACGCGGGTCACTGCCACCCAGTTGCAACGCGACCGGGTGTTCCTCGGCGTTGAAATGCAGGAAGCGTTCGCGGTCACCGTGAATGAGCGCCCCGGTGGTTACCATCTCTGTGTAGAGCAGTGCCTGTCGGGTTAGCAGGCGCCAGAAATAGCGACAGTTGTGGTCAGACCAATCCATCATCGGAGCAATACAAAAGCGATATCTGTCGTAACTATATGTATTTATTGTCGTTTCTGTCATTTTGCTCCGTTTGTAAAAATACCGAAGACAGGCGTTTTTCGGTTATTTTCAGGTGTAGATCAACACATAGGGGACCATTTGGGGCCCATGATTTGCCAATGGTCCCCGAAATCGCGATTAATTACGAATCGAATACTGGCAGAGCATAACTGTACCGACGCAATCGAAGTAAAACAGCCGGTTTCTAAAACCTGGCCCCCATCAAAACCCGGAAGCGGGCGTATGGCTCTACCTTGACGCATCCAGATCATGTATTTCGGAGGCAACGACCAGTGAATCAAGACAAGGACTTTCCCCTACAAAAGCTAACGACGCCGTGACACGGAGGGAACGGCGATGAATCGAGAAGTGGCGAGCTAGAGTTGAAAGTCGCTAAGAAAAGTGCTTGCTACGATCAAAGCGGGGCCCCCTTCAGGATGCAGTTCCTATTGTTTCCGGCGGGTCATTAGGAGTCTCCACAGCCGCTTTGCCCAGAGGGGGTGTCCAATATTGCCGGATGAAGTGTAACGGGATGGGAAGGCGATAGTGGCGGCATGCTGTAAGCATTAAGGGCCAGAAACCTGACTTAATGGCAGAGAGATCGTCAAATTGAGGCAGGTTGTCGCACTCATCGAAAACCTGCTTGAGAAGATTTTCAGGAGTCCCCTCGACGCGAACTCCAGAGAGGTTTGTGCCATGGATTTCATCGTTGATGTACAGGTGCTGCTCACTTGAATCGTCCGGATACCAGTATTGGAAATTGCAGTGTGCCAGACTTTCTACCTTAAACTCCTTCACAGATTCAAAGAGATCCGCGTCTTCTATCATGGCGGCCAGTATGGAGATCAGGGGATACAGAATGCTTCCGGCAGTGGCATTCTGTTGATAACTCTCATCGTTCCTGGGATGCTCCAGTAACTCATGGTAGGCGTGGATATTACACGGATACGACTTGTGGAACCGGTAGGCGAACTTGGCGCGATCAACAATCAAGGATAGCCAGCCAACAATGCTTTCCTGATCTTCCCACATTAAGAGCAGCAGGACTCCAAGGGCAATATCGATGCATTGCCCATCCTTGACCGGTAGAAGCAAAATAGGATTGTTATTGACCAGATCCTTGAGTGCGCTTGCATAGGTTTGGGATACGGACAGCAGGCCGCCGCGATGCTCGGATTCCTCTGGAAAGCTATGAGCTTGCCAAAACATCCAGATGCCAAATAAAGCTGTTCTCCCGGCCACATCAAACAGTCTGAGGTTTATATCCAGTGTTGTTGAACCATGTACCGCGCTTGAAAGTCCGTGGTGTATGGAAGCATGTGGCAAAACCACTTTCGAAATATATTCGGTTCCGACGGTCAGATACGTCGAGAGTACCGAGCTGTAGGCGTCCAAAATTGATTTTGCTGTCTTGTTGTTCTTCTCAGTGTATTCACGAGTAATTTCCCAAGTTCTGAGGAGAAGATACTCGGAAGAGCGGTATGCTGATTCCAGATTGCCTTGGTCGCGAGCCCACGAAAATAATATCCAGAGGCAAATGCTGAGTTGCCTCATTGCCCGAACTTTTTGAGCTGGTTTCGTGAAGTCTTCGCCCAAAATTGAGCGAACCAGGGTGGAAAAATGCTTGTATGATGCGTCCGGCTCGTCGATTAGGGCGATGGCTTTTCGCAAGTGCGACCTCGCGCCCTCCGGTAACAGGTCCTCTTTAAGGAAATGGGCTTCGATGAGTGATGCTATCTTGTCGCCGTTCCATTCCTCGAAACATACATTCTCGGTTGAGTTCTGTACCTTGAAGCCCTCTACTGAAGTGCGAACCTCTTCCCGGATGTCGCCGCCGACGCAAATACAAATCTTTATTTTCTTACCACGATGCTCGGTTGGTAGGCGATTGGGGATGTAGGCGTCCAGAATTTCATTCAGTGAGGGGCGTAATGATTGGACTGCATCGCCATCCCAGTCGTTGCGCCTTAAATCGCCTGGTTTTATCGAGAATAGATAGACGGCTTCTTCTTCGCCGTTTATCGAGCCCACGGCTGCAACATCGACGCCATCTTGCCGCGTGCCCCGTCCTGGACGTGAAAAAACAGTCATTCCCATCTGACTTAAAAGATCAGGGAGTACAACATCAAGTTCTTCCCGTTCCCGGAGAGAGCCAAATATTCCTTTATAACAAGCTTCATTGTTGCTTGGTTCCCGACTTGTACACGGCAAGCTGATATTCCAGCTCAAGCGGGTCAAGTTGCAGGACGTGTACCAAATTTATGGAGTGCTTCCTTTCGGAGGGGTACTTCCTGCCGGTGGTGCCTTGACCATCATGTACGTAATTTATGGATGACCTGCCGTACAGGAGAGTTTGCTTGGTAATCAATCCAAGGAATACGGATTTCTTTTCTGCCTTCTTTGAATGACTCTGCCATTTCACGCGCCATGGCGCTGATAAGCCTCGCGCTGAGCATCCGATGGCAAAAGTTCTGGGAGATGTTCGGTTGATCGAAGCGGCATTGAAGTATTCTCTGAAGCGCGACGTCAATTTGCCTGAGAACTTCCTGCACTTCGGCAGAACATGAATCCCGTTTTTCATTAACAAATGATCTGGCCTCGCCTGGAAAGTTTATCAGTATCGGGTCCATCAACAGCTTTACCCACTTCGGTACGGGTCCTGCCGTCCTGCGCTAGCTGCAGCGACAACAACATACTTGCAGCACTCACGGAGTTCATAAAGGAAGTAACCAGCAATTTTTCTGCCAGAAAAATCACTTCATTCATGTTTCAGCGTCAATTCCTGTCGGGATCGACTTCGGCTGGGATATCTCTTCGCCCACTGCCGATCAGGAACTCGGATGCACGCACAAAAGGGCCGCATTACCATTCAGGCCATCTGGTAGTGGCTTTGCTTAGAAGCGCAGAATTTCGCTGTATGTCGTGAAGAGTTGAGTCAAACGCGGAGGGTTTCAGGTCCTTGCCTTTCTCCATGATAATCTCTTCCAGAAATTCAATGGCTGTGTTGCTCTTGCCTAATGCGATCAACCGGTGAATGCCGTGGTCAATCTGGTCTATCGTTCCATTGTGTTCGGCATTTACACTCTTCAGATGGCAGCAGTCTCGCAATCAGGCATCGGGCATGTGTCCGTCAGCGGATGCGAGAAGGAAGAGGCCGCCCAGATGGCTTGATCTCCCCCTTTTGCAATGGCGTTGTCAACCAGATTGACTAGCCGGTTCTCTTGTTTCTGGTCATATTTTAAGAAGCTCGCTGCTGTTCTGGCAGTTGCAGATAGCAGATCATCATCCGAATCCGTGTCACGTACATGTTCAAGTGCCAGATACACTTCTTCTTGTTGGTGTATTTTTTCATTCCAGTCGTGATGCGGCTCAGAGCGAAGATGCATCTGTTTCCGAGTATTGATATTTTCGGACTTCATGAGCCTGAGTGCTTCGCCAAGATATCTGGTGAAATCCAGTTTGGCTCCCGCGATCAGTGTCGCTGGCAATAGATCGGATAATTCAGGATTTGCCTTTATGATGGCAAGGCTTTCGGTCGGCCTGGATCTGCGGCGAGAAACTTAATGAAGTAGTCAACAGTAGTCCCTGCCGCCAAATCCTGTCCGGCTTCCTGCAACAAATGACGCACGCAGTTGATAACGGGCAAAACATCATCCGTCAATTCAGGTAGGACACTCAAATATGGCGCGGACCCTGAAGAACCTGAAGCCGGTATCGGCTTTCTCCAGACCCGCAAACGATTCAACGAGATTTATCAACCATTGTTGTGGAGATCTGCCAGCACTCGAGCTTATATCATTGTCATCAATCTCGAGCGACTGGCGAGCTTTCGCTCAGGTATCAAGGAAATCGCCAGAATTGTGGGCCTCAGCAGCCGCTCTTTCAACGTTTTTTCTTCTTCGCTTTCGCTATTTTTTCGTTCAAAGTACGTCGTCCCTATCTTCCAGTATGAGGGCATAGCCCGTACATCGCCCGCCATGGGTTCTTGCTTGAGAGCACCGTGTTCGATCAGGTTCTTGATGTCGCGAAGGTCTGTGCCAATCGAGCTCCTCTTGTCATATTCGCACATTTCCTTGTTGTGAGCTTGCCTCCGAAGCCGTCAAGCAGTCCATTGAGCCTTTTGATTCGGCGTTTCAGATTGCCTGGTATAGACATTTCAGGAACCACTCTTGCCATGAAGCAATGTTGCAGCGTGCTCGCTGGCAAGTCTCAAACATTCTGTATTAATCGTAACACTCGAGTGATACGTCGATTAATTCCCACAGACTTCCGGTTGAGGTACGGGCGAGTTATTCTTGGGCTACCAAGGCCCAGTTCGACAAGGGATTCGAGCGTCAGGATAAATACCCTTCAAAGTCCCGGTAATAAAACCGGACAACCCGGCGACCATACGGGGACACCCGCCTAAGTGCCTGCCGGGTTAGCAGGCGCCAGAAATAGCGACAGTTGTGGTCAGACCAATCCATCATCGGCGCGATCGAAAAGCGTCTGTCTATGCGATTTTCAGTCTCGGTCATCGGAGTTTGCCAGTGTCGATCACTACAGTTTAAAGCATTCTGCGGGCGGACTTCAGTGTTGTGCCAGATACGTCTTGCGCCATTGGATAAATCCCCACACAGACAGCACACTGTAAAACCCAATCAGCACGGCGTAGATATCCAGTGCGCGGTCGTGATAGAGCCACACCGAAGCGAGATTGATTAGCAGCCAGTAAAGCCACGCCTCCAGCACTTTGGTAATTTCCAGGTAGGTGCCTAAAAAGCTGAAAACGGTAGTAAACGCATCGAATACAGGGCGCTCGGCGTTACTATAGTGCTGCATAAGATAACCAAGACCCACTGCAATGGCACACGCTATGACAATGGTGCGCAGGTGCAGGCCCAATCGCCAGCGGATCACCGGGTTGCGATCCTCTTCTATGCGAATATGCCACTGCACCCATCCCCAGACACCCATCAGCGCGTAGAACAGGTAAAGCAGCGCCTCGGAATACAGGCGCACATCGAGGAAGAGAACAATACTGAGCAGGCTGCCCGCGATACCGAAAGCCCAACACGCGATCTTCTCCTTGATCAGCAGTACGACATAGACCAGACCGGCACTGGTGGCCAGCAGTTCCAGCAGTAGTCTGGGTGTGATGTCAGCGATCATGGCTGAAACCTCTCGTTTTGTGTGCTGTTTCCACGGTACGGCTCACAATCTGTAGCAACGGATCGAGCGTTCAGAAGCTGTAAACCACTTCTACGCCATAGGTGCGCGGCTCACCCAGTTGCAGGTAGGTCTGGTTCTGCCAGGCGCCGAAGTCGTCGCGTGGGTCGGCGCCAAAATACAGACCGTGTACGGCGTAGTCTTCATCGTTGAGATTTCTCCCCCACAGCGTTATAGCAATCGCGTCCGTGCGCCATTGAATGCTCGCATTCAGCAGTTGGTAGTCGTCCAGTTTTCCGTCGTGGTAGTAGCCGTAATAGCTGTCATCCTGTCCCTCAACCTCGATTCGTGCCGACCACCGCTGCGCCAATCGCAACCGTGTGCCAGCGTTGTACTGATACCTGGGTGCCTTGGCCTGATCGCGGTCTGCCTTGTCGATGAACGCCGCGAGATCGAGGTCGTACGCTGCAATGGAGTCAACCTCGGTATGCAGCCAGCCGGCATTGGCAAACAGCTGTACATGGGCGTTCAGGTCGAAGGTTGTTTCCAGTTCCACGCCGTAACTGGTGGCGTCACTGGTACTGTCCAGATAGCCGATCCACAGTCCTGCGGCTTCGTCCCACATCCAGTTCTCCAGTTGTGCATGCTCGCGCTTGGCGTGAAAAAGCGCCACGTTCAGCGCCAGTCGTCGATCGAACCTCTCGGTGCGAAGACCGATTTCTGTGTTTAGCAGGGTCTCGCTGTCGAACTGCAGTTTGTCCTGCGTGAACGCCTGAAAAACGGGCGACATGAACGGCTGATTGGCGCTTGCCGCGGTGTTAACACCGCCCGGCTTTTGGCTGTTGGCTAGTGTGGCGTATGCCATCGTGTTGTCGTCCAGTGTGTATCGGGCGCTGAGCTCGCCATCCCAGAGCGTGTCATTGTTGTCGCTGGCAAACGCATTGCTGTCGCTGTAGTCGTCCTGGAAATATTCCAGCCGTAATCCCGCGACCAGCGTGAGTTGATCCGTCAGGTCGTACTGGAATTCCCCATAGACAGCGTAGCGATCGGTGCTGTAATCGCTGCTGGATGAAGACTCCCCGTACCAAACGCTCGGATGTCGGTAGTCAAAATCCTCACTGCCGATATTGCCATAGAGTCCGATGACATAACGGCTCGCGCCCTGTTCGTTGTTTTCACCGCCACCCAGCAGGCGAATATCAGTCACCCATCGGTCGCGTTTACGATCGAATATTTCCTGCGTTGTATCGTTGCCGTAGGAGCACAGAAAGCGCTGGCAAAATTCATCGGACACCCAGTCTGCGTCGAAACTCTGGTGCAGGTCCACGTTCAGGTAGCTCAGCGAGGCGCGCAGGGACAGAGTGGTATCAAGTTCCCAGTTGCCTGCAGCAGCAAAGGCTACTGTGTTCTGGTTATCGCTGCCGGGTTGGTCGGTAAATGTCGTGCGATTATTATCCAGTGACCACGGGTCGTAGCCGTTGTCGGCATCGAAGTAGACTGCGCTGAAATCGTATTGGGCCGAATCGGACGGCGTCCAGGTCACACGCGCACGTACGGTAAATTCATCGATGTTATTGGTGTTGTTGCGACTCACCTGATCGTTGTCGATATAGCCGTCGCTGTTATTCTGTTGCACCGCAAGTCGCGCAGTGACCGTGCCATTCAGTGGACCACTCAGCACCAGGCCCGCATTGTTGCTGTCGTAATTTCCGGCGCCACCGGAGAGTGCTCCCTCAAAGTTTTCCGTGGGCGCGTTGGAGCGCAACAAGATCATTCCGGCGTGACCGCTGGCCCCGAAACGTGTGCCCTGAGGCCCGCGCAGGACTTCCACCTGGCTAATGTCGAACAGCATGCCCGCATTAGCGGTATCCCCCAGTTCGAGGTCATCCAGCATCAATCCGACTGACGGATAGTATTTGGGGTCGTAGTATTGCTCCAGGTCACCGACACCTCGAATCTGCACGAAGCGCGCGCGCGACGCACCGGCGGCCCAGGTGACGTTGGGGACAGCATTGAGAATGTCTTCCAGATGTTGGGCTGCGCGCTCTGTGATCGTGCTTTGCGTCAACACACTGATACTGCCCACCGACTGCATCAGGGTGGTATCGCGGAATCTCGCGGTAACGACGATTTCCTCCAGCAGAGGATCTTGTTCAGGGAACACCTGATCGGACAGGGCTATCGACGGTATGGGCATGCTCAGCGCAGCAAACAACGCTGGCAGGCATGGCGATTTAGTTGACATAGTGAGCCTCTTGCAAAGTAAGAGACCCGGAGAACGACGCTAAATGGGTAGTGATACACCTATTCCTACGCCGGTATTAACCGGATCAGGTTCAAGGGTTCGTCCGTTACGGGAACAGACATCTCAGGCCGCAGCCACCCCTTAGGATTGAGCGCGGAAGTATAGGTACTGCGGCGCTAAATGCCTAGTGTTTTGTGCAAAGCACTGGCATACCAATCCCGCTGGGCTAATGGGTCGCGCGGCTTTGCATACCTTTGCTGGATTGTGCCGTGTGGGATTTGAGGCACTGACGCCGTATAATCGCCACTCCCGTTTTTGATACCCGGATACCCATGACCGTACGCACCCGTGTTGCGCCATCGCCCACAGGCGACCCCCACGTCGGCACTGCCTATATAGCATTGTTTAACCTGTGTTTTGCTCGTGCCCACGGCGGGCAATTCCTGCTGCGTATAGAGGATACCGATCAGGCGCGCAGCACGCCCGAGTCGGAACAGGCGATACTGGATTCCCTGCGCTGGCTGGGACTGGAATGGGACGAAGGGCCCGATGTTGGCGGTGAGCATGGACCTTATCGCCAGAGTGAACGGATGGCGATATACGGTCAGTATGCGCAGCAGTTGGTGGATGAGGGCAAGGCATTTGTCTGCTATCGAACAGAACAGGAGTTGAACGACCTGCGCGAGGCGCGACGTGCCGCAGGCAACAGCACTGCGCTCAAGCCCTCAGACCTGCAGCTGGACGAGGCAGAGGTCGCAAAGCGGCGTAGCGCCGGAGAACCCTACGTGATCCGCATGCGGGTGCCGGAAGGGGAGGGCTGTTGCACTATTGAGGATATGTTGCGTGGCACTATAGAGCTGGACTGGGCGATGGTCGATGCGCAGATCCTGCTGAAATCCGATGGCATGCCCACCTATCATCTGGCCAATGTGGTGGATGACCACCTGATGGGCATTACCCACGTACTACGCGGCGAAGAGTGGATTAATTCCGCACCCAAGCACAAGCTTTTGTATGAGTATTTTGGCTGGGAGATGCCGGTGCTGTGTCATCTGCCCCTGTTGCGCAATCCGGATAAATCGAAGCTGAGCAAGCGTAAGAATCCGACCAGCATTTTGTATTACCAGCGCATGGGATATCTGCCCGAGGCCCTCCTCAACTACCTGGGCCGGATGGGTTGGTCGATGCCGGACGAGCGGGAAAAGTTTTCGCTGGAGGAGATGGTGGCGCATTTCGACATCCAGCGCGTGTCACTCGGTGGCCCTATATTCGATATCGAAAAGCTCAGCTGGCTTAACGGTATGTGGATTCGTGAGGACCTGGACGAAGCGCAGCTGGCACAGCGACTGGTGGATTGGGCTTACAACCGCGATAACCTGATGAAGGTGCTGCCCCACGCCCGCAAGCGTATGGAGACGCTCAGCGATTTTGCGCCGCTGGCAAATTTTCTGGTGTGCGGAACCCTGCCGCTGAGCGAGGCTGGTTTTTCATCGCTCTCCGGTGAGCGAAAAGACATTGTTAAAGGCCTGCAGTTTGCGCTGTGGCGACTCGAGGCGCAGCGCCATTGGACGCGAGATAATCTCTGGAATGACATGAAAGCCCTTGCCGATTCGCTGGGCGTAAAGGTGAAAGACTTTCTGGCGCCGCTGTTTATTGCAATTGCCGGGTCAAGCGCCTCGTTTTCCGTCGTTGATTCAATGGAATTGCTGGGACCGGATATGAGCCGGGCGCGGGTTCGCCACGCGATCGACGTATTGGGTGGCGTGTCCAAGAAGGCGATGAAACAACTGGAGAAAGAGTACCAGTCACTGAGTGAGGATTAGTCGATGGCAGACAATATGGCAACTTCCATGATCGCGACCCTGCTGCGGGCCAGCAATGGCATTAAGAGCACGCCCGCCGCAGTGAAGCCAGAGAAAACCCTGCAGTTGTACGATATTGAAAATTGTCCTTACTGCAGGCTGGTGCGCGAGGCGCTGACCGAATTGAATCTTGATGTGGAAATTTATCCCTGCCCCAAGTCTGGCGAGCGGTTTCGGCCGGAGCTGGTTGCACGCGGCGGCAAAGCACAATTTCCCTATCTGGTTGACCCAAATACTGGCATAGAGCTTTACGAATCGTTGGATATTGTCGACTATCTGTTCACTACCTACGGGCAACGAGAGCGGCCACTCAAGTGGCGGCTTGGCAAACTGCAAACCTTCGGTTCCATGCTTGCCAGCGCACCTCGCGTTAATCATGGCACGCAAGCGCGACCGGGCAAGCCGACTGCGTATTTGCTGGAGTTGTACAGCTTCGAGTCCAGCCCCTATGCGCGACTGGTGCGGGAATTGCTCTGTGAGATGGAAATTCCCTACATTGTGCGCAACTGTGGCCGCACGAAATTGGGAGAGTGGCTTTTGCCGGCGATGCGCGACCGACTGAACATTCAACCGCACAGCGACGTTGAAAATCGCCGTGCGCTGCAAGACTCCGAGGGAAAGGTGTCCATTCCCTACCTGTATGACCCCAATACCGAGCAGGGCATGTTTGAGTCTGCGGATATTATGGACTATTTGCGGGCGACTTACGGAGTCTGATGCGCGAGATCAGTGGTGATGGCCACCAACCCCGTGCACGTGGCCGTGTGACAGTTCCTCTGCACTGGCTGCCCTGGCCTCTACCACTTCAATATCAAAAACCAGCGTCTGTCCCGCCAGAGGATGATTGGTATCCACATCGGCGGAGTGCCTGCCCGCTTTGGTAACGGTAACGGCACGCATGCCGTCGTTGGTGCTCAGTTGCACGACGTCACCAGCTTTTAGCTTGCCCCTGTAGGCCAGGTGCTTGATGGGCACGCGTTGCACCCGCTCCGGATTGCGCAGGCCGTAAGCATCCTCCGGTTTCACCGTGGTAGAAAACGTGTCTCCACTTGTGTGCCCGGCCATGGCCGATTCCAGTCCGGGAATAATATTGTTGGCACCGTGCAGGTAGGCTGCAGGGTCGCCGCCGTACGATGTCTCCAGTTGCTTACCCGACTCGTCACGCAGGGTGTAGTGGAAGGTCACGACGGTTTCCGGTCCTATTTGCACTGTCTGTCTCCTGTGCTGGATAAAGCGCTGATAGTAAGGTTTTGCGACGCAACTTCCTAGCGGCAGTGGGAGCTCGCGATGCAATATTCCTTTGGGTTCAACTGCATACACCCACAGCATTGCTGCCCTCGGGCCGATACGCCACTATGGTGCTGTGGGCATGTTGAGAGTGGGAGAAGGTATGTCGGACAAAAACGCAGCACCCCAGGCCAGTGAATTGCCTGAGGCCATTAATCGGGATGTTGTACAACTGATCCAGCATTTGCGCTGCAGCAATGCGCCCGATGCCGTGCTTGCCGAGGCGACGCGCCATGTACAACTGGCTATGGATGTCCTCAAGCCCTGGCTGCATGAGGGGGAAGGATGGTCGACCATCTCCATTGGCAGCAAATCCTCCGGTCTACCCTGGAGTGAAGAAGATATCACCTCGGTCATGCCCTATAGCCCGATCAGCGGCAAGCGTAATGCCATCGCACCGCCTTTGAAAATGTGGAAGGTGAGTAGCAACGAAGTAGGCGGGGAGGTCATTTTCTCACCGACCTATGCCGGCCCTCCCGACGCCGTGCACGGTGGGATTATCGCCGCTGTGTTCGACGAAATTCTCGCCATGGCAAACGTGATTGCCGGCAATGCGGGTTTTACCGGTACGCTGACAGTCAAGTATCACAACAAAACGCCACTGAATACCCCCGTCGAATTGTGGGGAGTAAATGTGCGCAAGACCGGCAGAAAATTGGTAAGTCGCGGTGAGATGCGAGTCAACGGCGTTGTTACCGCTGCAGCTGAAGGCCTGTTTATTTGCGCCCCAGGCGACAAGAGCCTTGACGCATGAATTGCGCTTTCTGGCTAGGCCACCGCGCTAGGATTTACGCAGCGCGATGCCCGCCAAAATAGCCGTACTGAATTCATAGACCATGGCGCCGTAGGTATAGGTACCCACTGCTTCGGTGCCTGTGAGAGTTGAGTACAGTCGCGCCAGGGCGAGTCCACCTGTCAGCAATACCAATGCTGTTAGAGCGGGACGGTAGAGATCCTTGCGCAATGCGCCCAACAGGCAGAACAGGCCGAAACCTGTTTGCAGTCCACCGTACATCGCACCAATTTCGACGAATGCATCCCCGGTGTTCATGCCAAGGCCGGCGTAACCGGCGGGCAGGGCGGGAGAGACCAGGCATGCCAGCCCATAGGTAATAAACGTAAGGGCAGAAATCCAAAGAATCACTTTACCTAACACGGCTTACTCCTTGTTAATGCGACAGTCAGGGTTTGGCAGCTTAGCACACCGTAACGCACCAACACGGCACTCGTGAACCCGAAGCCCGGCATATGCAGCGCCGGTCACTATGGCCGCACCCAACCTCGCCGGCTGGTCGAATTCACGCGGGCTGCGGTTGACAGCGACAATGGCTGTCACTAGAATGCCCAGCTCCCGTGCCTCGTTGATCCATAAAAGTTAGGTTGATCAATGAGTTAGGCAACAATTTGGGGCTATAGCTCAGCTGGGAGAGCGCAACACTGGCAGTGTTGAGGTCAGCGGTTCGATCCCGCTTAGCTCCACCAATACAATCAAAGGGTTACAGAGATGTAGCCCTTTTTTATGTCCGCAGTAAATGGCGTGGAAGCCAATTCACGAGCCACCCCGGTAGCCAGTAGCGGGACGTCTTCAGTGTCAGCTGTCAGCATATTTTACATATCGCATTGCCATAGCGCAGCCGCCAATGGGAATCCGTATGTACCAAGTGATGTGGTAGATGTGGTGTAATAATTGCTTGTTGTATGGGGTATGCAATCAAGAGGGATAACAAGGATGTCTACCGTATTTCATGTCTACCGCTCACTGGCTCTGTGTGTCGGCCTGGTGCTCTCTGGCGCAACTGCTGCAACACCGATTACACCAAACGCAGGCTGGCACGGCTTTTGTTTTCTGGGGCCTGGTTCCTATGCGGAGGTTGGTTGCCAGAATCAGGGTGTTGGCGCAGTCGGCAATCCTATTACCGTGGATTTGCTCGAGCCCGGGTTGATCAAGATTACTGACGCGTTTGATGCTGGCGACAGTTTCCGTGTTTATATAGATTCCGTGTTTTCATTTATCACAGCAGCGCCCGGTGTTGGTTCATATACAGAGGATCCTGATGTGGCATTCGCCAGTGGCTACTTTAGCGCGGGGAGTGCTTTTCTGTCTGCGGGAGCGCATACGATCGAGATCATTGTGAGTGCATCACCGTTCGGCGCTGGCGGCGCCTATGTCGCGGTAGAAACACACGCTGCGCCGCTACCGGCGACATTTTTCTTGCTGGGAGTGGGGTTGGCAGTCCTCGGCTGGACGAGGCGCGAATTGGTTTAGGGCACCGCGCAAGCAGCTGACCCTTTGAGTTCCCGGTGATATAGTCTGGACTCGTTCAATTGACTCAGGTGGTGTAATACACAGTGGCAAATTACGTCTATAAAGATAACGAAAGTATGATGCCGACGCTTGCGGCGATGCTGACCAGTCGAATCGGCGACGAAACCGGTGATCACGAAGCTGTTTACCTCGATACCATTTATCTGCTCGCATCGGCTTTTAGTGCAGGTTCAATGATTGATATTGGCTGTGGCAGGGGTCGGGTTACTGAAATAGTCGCTAAAAGAATGGCCGAAGTTGTTGCGCTGGAACCCGATCCGGGCAGATGCAACTGGACCAGAGAACTGGTTGCCAAGTATGAATCGGCGACCGTATTAAGCCAGATGACGTACGAATACATTGCACAAAATCCGGGAAAGCAGTTTGATCTCGTGCTGCTTGGTATGGTGTTGCAGCACCTGTCGACACACAATTGTAAAAAGGTCATGGCGGATGTTGCCGCGTTAACCAGGATCGGTGGAATGGCGATTGTCTCTACCACGCATGCCCTGGAAAAGGCGAAGTGTTTCACCTACCAACACGTTTCGGATGCGAGAATCAGCGAAGAAGAGTTCAATGACTACGCCGACAACTCACACGGACAGGACAAGGGGCTCCCCGTTCATCGTTTCTCCAGGGCGGAACTGGAAGCACTGGTTCCGCATTGTTTCGATATCGTGCAGTGGACCCAGTACTCCTATTACCGCCCGGAGTATCTTGAAAGGTTTGCGCAGGTGCATAGGGTGCAGCCCGAGGAACTCGCGAATATTGGCAATAGCCAGTTCCTAGTGCTGAAAAAAGTCAGGACAGAAGATTAGGTGCTTTTGAGTCTTGAGCTGTATCTGATCCGGTATCCAGCCGTGCGAACCAATTCACATTGCAATGAAATAATCGAGCGGCCATAGGCACGGAAACACCCTCGAGTAGCGGGTGGTCATCTATACTCTGGCGACTGTAAATGCATTCTGGCTGTAAGGCCTGGGTATCATTTGCGAATCGCCAACGAGTGGAAGGCATTGCAACTTCACAAGGACAAAGGGTGGATTATCGCAGGCGTGGTAGTGCTTGTGGCCCTTTCTTTGTTTGTCCATTCTGCACTTAAACCAAAACATAAACCCAATATTGTCCTTATTCTGATTGACGACCTGGGGTATGGCGACGTCAGGGCAAACTTCAGTGAAGGCAAAATCGAAACTCCCCATATCGACGCATTGGCCGCTCGCGGTATGCGGTTTACCGACGCGCATTCTGGAACCGCCGTTTGTGGCCCAACGCGGTACGGATTGCTAACCGGGCAGCACTTTTCTCGCCAGAACTGGGACCGCGTCCGCACCAGTCTATGGAGCAGCATGATTGATGACGATCGGCTGACGCTTCCTGAACTACTGCGCGCCAATGGTTACCATACCGGCGCATTTGGAAAATGGCATCTCGGGCAGACCTTTTACCACAGCGACGGCAAGCCCTCCGGCCCCGACCTCAAAACTGACTGGTCTCATGCGATCACCGGAGGTCCGTTGGATCGCGGTTTTGATGTCTTTTTCGGCGTGCTGTTTACGCATGCGCAGAACCTGCTGGCTCTGGTGTCTGGTAGACGCGTCACAGTGGTGCCAACTGAAGCTGTGGGCAATTGGCCGAAGTCTGAAGGTTATGAGCCCGTAGACGCTATGCCGGCTATAACCGAACACGCACTGGAATACATAGACTGGAATGTCCGGGAGCGACCCGGAGAACCATTTTTTATGTACCTGCCTGCCATCGCTATACATGGACCTTTATTTCCTGCCCCGGAGTTTCTCGGCAAGAGCAAGGTTGGACTGTACGGTGATTACGTGATGCAGGTAGATGCCATAGTAGGTGAAATTGTCTCGAGCCTTGAATCCCACGGCATCCTTGACGACACCCTGATTATTTTCACCAGTGACAATGGCTCAGACGGTAGGGCAGGTAACGAATCGCTGAAGAAATTCCCTTTCGGCAGTGTGCAAACGCTGTATGGCCACAAAATGAATGGCAACTGGCGGGGAGTGAAAGGGTCCATGTATGAAGGTGGGCACCGGGTTCCCTTCATTGCCAGCTGGCCGGGCCACATTGAAGCCGGCGCGGTGTCAGATGAGTTGATCCTGCTTGAAGACCTTATGGCTACGTTTGCTGCGATTATTGGCGTCGATTTGCCGCCACATTCCGCCGAGGACAGCTACAACATTCTGCCGTATCTTGAAGGCACTCACTGGGGTTCGCCGATTCGTAAGTATGCGGTGATCAGTACCTTTAACGGAGATCCAATTGTGCGTAAAGGCAAATGGGTTTTGAGTTTTGGACTTGGCCCCGGGTCGCAATTCACGCGAAACTGGGAGCCTAAACCCGGAGGACCAAAGGGGCAGCTCTACGATCTTGAGGCCGACCCCGGAGAGAGCAAAAATCTCTGGCTACAGTACCCTGACGTTGTTGCCGAGATGACCGCTCTCTATAATGCACACGTTGCTCGAGGCAGCAGTTTTGGTATAGCTCGCTAGTAGTATTTGAGGCATAAACCGAGGGTGTCTTTCTGCGGACTATCCGCAACTAGCCAACTTGTAAGTGGTGAAGATCAAGTAGCTTTGCCACTGCATCGGTGGCATCTCTTGTCGCCCCGGCAATCAAACCCAGGCCGGTACAATCCCCGATACCCACCGCATTAAATCCGGCATCAACAAGTTGCTCCACCAGCGAGGTGTCGGCTGTAGGGTTGCCCGTAAGCACCACACTGTCGGCTTTGATCAGTCGCTGCGTTGCGTTACCCGAGCGAATCAACACGCCACCCGATTCGATGCCTACGATGTCTACACGGGTATTGAGCGTCACCTGGAGTTTATCGAGCCGGTCCATGTGCTCAGCGCGGCGCTTCTTGCCCACCTCAGGTGCGATCTTGCGCCCGGATTCCAATAGATGTACTCGACGGCCTCTGCGAGCGATGAACTCCGCCAGTTCTACTGCGGCAAGATCAGCACCGATGATTGCGACCTGTTTGCCGATTGGCATCCACACCTTGCTGCCCAAACGAAGTAGTTCGGGAACGATGCAAGGCTGTAGCCAAAACGGCAGTGACTCAAGTGATGCCCGCATCCGGGTTCCAGTGAGAACGTGGGGGAGGTTGCTGCCGGGGATCTGCGCAGTAACGACTTTGGCTCCTGTGGCGACAATAACCGCGTCAGGTTGTAGTGAGGTTACTTTTGCCACAGTACCCTCAGTGCGCAGTTCAATAGTAATAGGCAGACGCTTCATTTCTGCTTTCAGAAATTCGAGGAAGTGCTCATTGTCGCTATGCACAGTCGAGGCCAGTACTAACGAGCCGCCAAGACGATTTTGTTTCTCCAGCAAGGTCACTCTATGACCGCGTTCAGCAGCCTGCCGGGCGGCCTCCATACCCGCTGGTCCACTGCCAATGATGACCAGGTGGCGACGTGCGGCGTTTGGGGTTCTGATGAACTCAGTTTCCCGTCCAGAATACGGGTTCAAAGCACAGCGTAAATCGTCGTAGGTCTGCATCGAGTCGATACAGCTTTCGCAGGAAATGCAGCGGCGAATCTGCCTATAGCGACCGCTGGCGACTTTGTTGGGAAGTTCCGGGTCAGCCAGCAAAGGCCTTGCCATTGCCACCAGGTCGGCCTGGCCCTTGGCTATGATGGCCTCGGCAATCACCGGATCGTGAATCCG
The DNA here is from genome assembly GCA_041396025.1 of Halioglobus sp. Classification (GTDB taxonomy): domain Bacteria; phylum Pseudomonadota; class Gammaproteobacteria; order Pseudomonadales; family Halieaceae; genus Marimicrobium. Next base: position 545,994 of record JAWKZL010000002.1, read on the forward strand.
TCCAACGGCCATTACCGGTACATTAACCACATTGCGAATTGACTCCGCGTTTGCGGCATTCATGGCATCGCCGACATCTGAGCGGCTTACCATCTGCGTTACCAGGGAATCGCTGATGCCGCCGCTGACTCTGAAGCAATCGACACCGGCGTCTACCAGCAGCGGCGCGATGGCCTGTGTATCCTCAAGTCCTCGTCCCCCTGGAGTACGCTCATACCCCGAAATGCTCAAAGTGACAGGAAAATCTTTGCCGCTACGCGCTTTTATCTGCTCCAGCACTTCCACCAAAAACCGTGTTCGCGTTTCCAGCCGGAATGCCGAGTAGTCGTCAGTGCGCTTATTGCGCAGGGGCGAGATGAACGAACCCAGCAGGTTGTAACAATGCGCAGCGTGCAGTTCAACGCCGTCATATCCGGCCTCGCGCGCACGGCGAGCCGCCTCACCGTATTGAATGGCTATGTCCGGCAGTTCTTCCACGCTTAACTCCCGACTGTGCCATCCCCACACAGGTGCAACAGCCACGGACGGGCCTATTGGTTGTGGACCACCAAACATCGGTGCGACGCTCTCTGGCCCGGTATGGCTCAGTTGCGGTTGGACCTTGGCCCCGTGCTGGTGGATGGCATCGACCAATGCCCGATGTGAATCGATGAATCTGTCTGCGCCAAACGTCATTGACCGATGCATGTAAGGATGATCCGCGGCCACCGTAACCAACTCCAGCGTGATCAGGCCTACACCGCCACGCGCTCTCGCTTCGAAATGCCCGATCAACCGTTTACTGGGGGTTTGATCCTCATTGCAGTAGGCAGTGGTCATGGGTGACATCACCATGCGATTCTTGAGCTGCATGCCACCGATGTTAATGGGTGAAAGCAGGTGAGAAAAAGACGGGCTCATGGTGTGTTTGCTGTCCGGTCGCTCAAGGAATCGCTATTATAGGCCCTCTAAAAGTTCGGGGCAGGTAGATAACAGGTGAAATTGGTTTTTAATACGCAATCCCTGCGTCCACCCATGACGGGGATCGGCAATTATACGTTCCATCTTCTGGAGCAATATATTGAATGTGCCGGAATCGACGAGATGCATTGCTTCAATGGAACACAGTGGTTGTCGGGGGAGGAGCAGCTGGCTGCGACTGCGCTGCTCAGAGCCCACGGTAGTGATGTCAGCGAACGTATTGTTGACCGAATGGTGGAGCGAATTCGCAAGGCTGCCGTGAGGGTGCCAGGTGCCAAACCATTGTATTCAACGATTATGGACAAGCGATTTTGCGACATTGCGAATCGTATCCCTGGAGCGATCTACCATGAAACCAACTACATATTGAGGCCTTACTCAGGGCCCAGTGTCACCACGGTGCATGATTTTTCCTACAAGACGCATGCCGATTTTCACCCACCGAACGTGATCGCCTGGTTGGATGCGAAACTGCCGAAATCGATTGAGCAGTCAGATTGCATTATTACTGATTCCAACCTGGTGCGTGATGAACTGCTCCAGTACTTTGATATTCCGGAACACAAGGTTCGCACCGTCTATTTGGGCGTGGATGCATGCTATCAACCCCGCAGCCAGCAGCAGACGGCAACTGTACTGTCCACCTTCGGCTTGTCTCATGGGCACTATGTACTGCTTACCGCAACACTGGAACCGCGTAAGGGAATAGATACATTGCTCGATGCATGGGGCATGCTGCCGGAGTCCCTTCGTCGTGAGTTTCCCCGGTACTGACGGGCTCCACCGGCTGGCACAACGAGAGCGTATTAAAGAAATTGGCAGGTCTGGTGGCTGAGGGGACCGTCCATCATTTGGGATATGTCCCGGCCGAGGTTCTACCAGTGCTGTTTTCCGGTGCCGCCGTCTTTACCTATCCATCGGTTTATGAGGGTTTTGGCCTGCCAGTATTGGAAGCAATGAGCAGTGGGATACCGGTTATCTGCCGCGATGGAACGGCTATGGCGGAGTTTGCAGAAGGTAGTTGCGTCCTGTGTAACACTGGCGAAGCAGAAGAATTGGCTGCAAACCTTGCAGTGCTCCTGGGCGACGCTAAAGCTCGACAGTACTGGTCTGAGCGCGGTTTATTGCAGGCGCGGAAATTTTCGTGGCAGCGCTGTGCCGCTGAGACGATGGATATTTATCGAGACCTGCTGTGAGGTGAAGCGGTCATTACAATTAATGAAACGGATCAAGATTGCGTTTGGTTTTGGGTTACAACCAAGGCGGGCTCTAGACCTCTTGGAACGCATAGTCCTTAAGCTTTTCGGCATCGTTAATAATAAATGACTGTAGCAGCTTGTTGTAGCAGGTGGATTCCTCGACCTCGGGGAATAGGTCGGTGGCGATATCATTTCGCAGGAAGAACGCGTTATAGCCTGTGCTGTTGGCGCCGATCAACCGATATCCTTTTTTCTTGCCGAGTTTTATGAACGCTCCCAGAGAGGCTCCGCCATAATAGGTGCTCCAACGGCTCAATTTACCTCCGTGGCCAATCCTCTTATCGTCTTTGCTGAAATCGGACTCCGCGTCGCTGCTTTCATAGGGTATCCATTTTCCGACAAAATCCTCACGATAGGGTACGGTTATCGCGCGCCCGGGAAAATGCGCCAAAAATTCCACCACAACCACGCGAGGATTTGTGACTGTCACTGCGTCCCAGATCCAATAGTCGATACCGTCCATGTCTATGGTCAATAGATCGATTTCTCCGTCAAAACCTGATTCCTTGATGATTGGGTTCACTGATTCACGGCTGATCCATCGGTGCAGAAAGCACGGTGGTATTAATTTACTGTCTGGATGTCCCCTATAAAAAGCCTGGCCGCTTGCTACGTTCTTTTCGTCGCCATCAACCAATAATCCGTACCAGCCGTGGTTGAGAATCAGATTGGCGGAGATACATTCACTGCCGCCCCCAGCGCACATCTCCACGCATTTCTTGTTATGGGTTCCGATGAGGGAGAATATGTAATGTAATATTCCATCCTCGCCCGTTTGCGAAAAATTTCGGAACTCAACGTCGGAAAAATTCAGTGTAATACCACGGTTTGCCAATTCCTGATATTTCAGTGATAGCAATATTTGCGTTCCCTTGGTAACGGATTGACTGGTAACACTAAGCTTTTCCAGGCGTTGCTCAATGCGCGCTAGACGGGGCTGAACATTTTGCTGTTGCCAATGCATGACTTGATGAATCTTGGCAACAAGTTGGTCGATACCAAGTCGTTCGGCAATCTTTCGCCATTTGGGATTAAATGTCGACAACCTGAACTGGTCCTTCTGACGTTATGTTATTGCTTTGAATTGGATATTACGCATAGTGCGGTCCAATTGCCATTACCGAGCGCTGTAAAAATGTGGACAGGAGGAGGTTGTTATTCTCGATTTGTGATTAATGTCGAAAGTTGAGGAGTATTCATTTCTCCCAGTTGAATTTATAGGAAAGGAACTCCAGCTTGAAAGCAAGCCCACTTTTGCTGCAGACGGGCTTCCCATTCTCGAGAACCTGCGGGGTCGCGTGCCGCAAGTAGATATGAACGCCATTTTCGCGGATATGGTCATCCATGACGATACGAATTTCTTTTCTCGTCAGACAAGTTTGCTCCTCCTTGTCATTTATCACAATTGCAGTTGTGGTGTTGTCACCGAAGTATCTGCCAGCAATCGTTAATATGATCGATTTTGGGCCCCCTACGCTGTCGGTTTGTGGCAACCTGAAGGCGATTTCAGACTCTGGTCCGACGGACCACACACCGGACAGCTCCGGGCCGCGCCAACCTTTATTAGGGGGGCCTGCTACTCTGGCCAGTCTCTGCGATGTCAGACTTTGGCCTTGCCACAGCCCAACGACTGGCTCCCGCAGGGCATGGTAAACGTGACGAAAGAAATCCAGCTCCGACTCGCTCGCCTCAGCTGGCTGTTCAAAGTCAGTAGAAGAAAATAGTGTGTCTGTCGTCCCGATATTTTCAGGTGGAAACTCCTGCACTAGCTGCTGATTGCTCTTGCGAAAGCGCCGGCGAAGGTCCTCCTGTGCCTGTTTCGTTAGAAATCTACGCTGGCCACGTTTTGACATGTCAGCCACCCGGACCAATGCCGTCGATAATGCGAGTAGACCCTTATAGTCCAGCCCCGCGGCCTTTGCGACCAAAAGCAATGCGGCGGAGCGAGCATCGATGCTGGTATTGATCCGTTTCGACTGTAAGCTGAAGCCATCTATCGCTCCCAAACCTATAAACTGCAAAAAGTCCCGCACGATATTTTTCTCTAGCAACTTGTTCTTGTCGTAGACTCTGACCCTGATCTCGATCTGATCAGCAAATATGGACTTCCATGTCGATAGAACGCGGTAGAAATTGTAGTTGTTCACCTCAGAGTCCGGGACATCGTTGGTCTCGAAAATGGTGGCTTTGGACAGTGCGATCAGATTTTCGATATTCTGCAGAATTGCAGATTGGTAGAGAGTGGGTTGATCTCTGATATACACGATCAAGATAACGTGATGGCCTTGTAATGTTTGTTTTAGTCTGTCTATTACATTCTTGTTACTTAATGCAAATCCTTCCCATGAAATGAGTGCTTTGCAAAATCCTTGAAGTTCGGCAGATCGGAGTTCTTGTGCCAGATCGGCAAGGGCCCCTTGTTGGCTGAGTTCGGAGAAAACTGTATCGTTCGCAGAGAAAGAATAGTCGTCCGCGCCAAGAAGAAATGCATGTCCAAAGCCTGAAGCATAGCCAGCCTGAGGTATGTAGTAGCCATGATTCAGGAACCATTGCTGGTTAGTAAAAATATGTGACTGGACTGCTGTTGAACCAGTCTTTGGAAATCCGATGTGTAAATATACTTTCATGCCCTACCATCAATAGATTTTATTCAAATTAGGCATTTCGAGAATTACATGCGCGGTAACTGCAAAGTCTTGGTAACAAGACACGGACTTCGCGGCTGATGATCAATGCGATCAAGCACTTTCTCGTAGTAACACCACCATATGCCTCTTTAGCTTTCCCAGCCAAAATTATAGGAGAGAAGTTCCAGCTTGAAAGAGATTCCATTCTCGTGACGTACGGGTTTGCCTTTGTCTAAAATTTGAGGTACCTGATGCTTCAATGCGATATGAATACCATTCTCCCGAACATGATCGTCGATCGCTATGCTCAGTACTCGATTTTGTAGACTAACGTCTTCTTCCTTGCCGCCCACTAATAACCGAGTTTTTGTATTGTCACCAAAGTAGCGTCCGCCGATGGTCAGCTGAACGACAGTTGGGCCTTTGCCATGATCAATGTCTGGCAAACGGAAAGCGATGTCTGACCTTGGCCCTTGTGACCAAACGCCTGTAGGTTCAGGGCCACGCCAACCCTCATTAGGTGGCCCGGCTATCCTGGCTAATTTTACAGATGCCAGAAGATCACCCTGCCATGTTTCGAGCTCGGGTTTAGACAGTCCAGAGTATAAGTATCGCAGGTACTCAATGCTGTCATGCTCTGACGGGCTTGCAAGGTGAGAATCTAAAAAGGGAAATGTGATTTCTGACGGGGTTGCGTTTTCCGGTCGATGCTCTTCGAACAACTTCAGATTGCTCGCAGCGTATTCCCGACGAATTCTGTCCCGTTCCTCTGGTACGAGAAAAGTCCGACTTCCTGAATCGTTTCTGCTCGAGACGAGAGACATGGCTTTCGAAAGTTGAAGTAGTCCTTTGTATTGCAATCCGGCCTCGCGGGCTATTAGCAATATCGCAGCTGAGCGGCTATCAAGACTGTGGTTTATGTGCCGGGACTGCAGTTGAAAGCCATCGTCAATCTCGAGTCCGATTGAGTCTAGGAAATCCAGTACAACGTTTCCCTGTTTCAGGCGTTCTTTATCGAATATTCTCGCTTTGATAGTGATAGTTTCTGAGAAATGGTGTTTCCAGATCGAAAATATTTCATGGAAATTAAAGCGTCTAAGCGCCGATTCTCCGACGGTGCCATCGATAAAATGCGCCGGGGTGCTTATGCTGATTATGCTTTCAATATTTTGAAGAATTGTCGATTCGTACAGTATGGATTGTTCGCGCACATAGGCCAAAAGGCTGACGTGGTGGCCAATAAGCGCATCTTTAAGCTGTGAGATAACTTGCTCGCTACAAATGGAGAAACCTTCCCACGATATCAGCGCGTTTTCGTAGCCTTGCTGTTCCGCGCTGCGGAGCTCTTGTTTAAGCTCTTCAAGCGCACTGGTTTCGCGTTTGCCCAGAGCGCTTGTAATCGAACTCGATAGAGGGAAATCGTCTGAACTTAGCAAGAACGCATGACCAATACCAGAGTCGTAGCCTGTTTGTGGTATGAATATTCCTTGCTCGTGAAACCAGTTTTGATTCACAAAAATATGCGACTGGATAGCGGAAGTGCCGGTCTTTGGAAATCCGATATGGAGGTAGATGTTCAAAGGTCATTTTCCGTGGAGTTTACAAGCTCGTCAGTCTGTGCTGCTGAAGTACAGTGCGTATCAGTTCCTCTGCGCTCTGTTTCCAATTCATCCATTTCATATCGGCGGAATCGGGTAACGTATTGCTATGATAACTTTCGAGCCATTCCCGCAATTCACTCGCTAATTGTGTGCTATCGGAGGAGCTAAAGTACCATGCGCAGTTTCCGCAAACTTCCCTGAATACAGGAAGGTCTCTGGCCAAAAGTGGAGAGCCATAGTAGGCAGCTTCAATCAATGGCAGTCCAAAGCCCTCGCCAAATGACGCCATCATGGTCCCGCCTGCTTGTTGATACAGGAGTTTAAGCATGTCGTCACTAACGTAATCGAGCCAGTAAAAATTATCGTTTTCCTGATTTATCTGCTTAATCCTTGCTGCAAATCGATCCTCAATCCATCCCATCGAGCCCACCACCACAAGAGACAGCTCGCATCCTTGCGACCAAAGTTCTTGAAAAGCATCCAGAACTTGCTCATGTCCCTTTCGTGGTTCGATCGTTCCGACCATCAATAGATAGGGTTGTTCTCGCAACGCGTTTAGTGTCTCCGTTTCGCTCTGAGAGAGTTTGGCATCCCCGCCACGAGATTCCATTTCCGCTCCCAGGTGGAAGTAGCCGATGTTTGGCCGTGAAGACTCGCTAATAGCCTGGTGCACTAACCAACTTTCGTATTCGTGGGCGATAGCTTGGGAAATACAAATGACCGAGTCACTCACCTGTGATACTGCTTTCAGCCAGTTTGTGAAGAGTGGGACTTGATCCGGAGGGAAAAAGCCCGGTAGTGTGATGGGCAGCAGGTCGTAGACAACATGACAGATGCGTACACCTCGACCCCGCCAGTATTGCAGCCACTTGCGAGAAATTGCACGCTCAGCAATGACGTAATACAGATCCAGACCCAGAAAGATGTCGCCCGGTCTGGCCTCGACAGTATCGTCGCACAGGGACAGCGGCGCTAACCCCATAAATTGGTTCAGGAAGGTACGAGCGTAGCGAAAACACTCCGATTCAAAGTCATAGTAGACCGCCTCAACCCTGTAGCCCAGGTAGGCATTCATGACCAGTTCTCTAAGGATATTCCTGACTACCCGCTGAATCCCACTCCCCAAATCGTGTCTGACAACAGCCGAAATATCCACGAGTAATTGCGGTCCGGCGAGGAGCGGCTCTGCGATTCCGGCGCAGGACATCAGGTCATTGATCTCTTCGCAAAGCGTCCAGACACTGTTGGCAGGCAGCTTGTTAGCCTTTGACGCTATTACTTGCGAATGCAGTTGATGAATGGCGACTTTGGGATTGTTGGCGTAGCTGGACTCTATGGCATCTGTGTAAGCCGCAGCTGCGATCTCCGTACTGTGATATTTCAGCACATGCGATAGTCCTTTGGCTCTTACTGCTTCAAGACTTTGTCGTGAGCTATAGAAAGCGCTTAGCGTTTGCGATAGTTCTTCCCTTGAAAAATCATCGTCCAGTCGTATAACGGTATCTTCAGGCAACTCAGCCATACTGCCATGAGCATTGACAATGGTAGGCAGTCCGGCTCCCAAGCAGTCAAGTAATGCTGCAGAGGACTCGCCGCGCGAGTTCCTCCTCAGTTGTATGGCAACATCCGTAGCGCTGAGATACTGGTTATAGGTTGCATTGTCAACATAGCCTGTGAGCACTACCTGCCCGGAATTCGCGAGTCTTGCAATCCACGATCTGACACTCTTCTCAATGTCCTGATTGCTGCACCCACCTACCAGATAGAGCTTTGCATTAGAGTCTTGCGCAAGACCTGACTGCTCCCAGGCGTCCATCAACTCTTCCATGCACTTGTTCTGGTTTATCAAGCCAAAACTGGCATAGACCCAGTGTTGACTACTAATTCCGAGGTTTTGCCTCGCTTCGGATTTGTCGGGAAGGACTTTGGATGCTCGCGCCAAGGGCGTCTGCCTGAGTCCTGAGAGCGTCGCTTTACCAAAGTAGTGAGACAAAATTTCGCTGGCAAAATTGTTGTGGACGATCACACCATAGCTGTGATTAAAAACCCCCGCACATGCTGGATACAGGCCTATCGCCTGGGTAACTGGTCCTGCGCAGTCTGCTATTGCGGCCCAGCCATGGGAGGCGTAAATAGCTTGGTACAGTTCTGATGTTCCTAACTGTGATCGATTACTGAGAATGCAATCGCCGAGGTAGATATCGTGCAGTACGACCACGCCTGGATGGGCCTTTAGCAGTTGAAAATAGTCGTAGTGAAATGGAGAGTTGCCAAAGTGATAGATAATGCGCTCATACCGGCTACCGTGTTTCATCATCTGGCGGTGATCGATTACTGCAAAATTTCGCTTGAGTTCAGCATTGAGACTCTGGGGATTCTCAACTACCAAAGTCACCTCATAGTGCTGCGCCAGTGCTGGTAGAATTTCAACACAATACTGTGCAATACCTGACGCCGTTGGGGGCAGGGGCGACACGAATGCCAATGCAGGTTTGTGGTTACTGTGTTTTTCAGGGCTGAATACCAGCTGTGGTAATTCCGTGGCGGGCTGCTCGCTCATGCCAGGTGATATTGGCAGATAGTGCCTTACATTAAACATACTCAGAAACGTGTTGTGTACCAGTCCAGCCTCTTCCTCTTTCAGATGTTGCGACAGGCCGGGGTAGTCTGGATAGGCTATGAGCCGCGCAGGATCGGGTAAGACTGTTCTAAGGCTGGTCAGGTCATCCGGTTTCGATAGTTTGCATATCATGCGCGCATCGTGGGCAGTTAACCATTGAGCGGTAAGCCAGGATGGCCATTGCGCGTTGGTACCAACCCATATGCATGATTCGATCAGGTCGATTAGAACGCTCATTCAGTCTGGCCCTTAAGTGCGCTGTTATCCTGATACTGGCTGACGACCATCCTCAACATGCCGATCTCGGCGCTGTGCAGAGAAAGCAACTCCGGCAGTTCATCGTCCTTCACGAGCAGATGACGTGACAGCTTGTAGCGCTCCATTAGCACTCTTTGTTGCGGACAAAGCTGCTGCATGAAATGTCGCTGCAAAAGCTGTGGATCGTTCCTCGCCGAGATCGGGTATGCTTCGGTAGGGCGTTGGAACAATACAGGGGTAGTTGCCGACACTCTACCGCGCGAGTGACCGCCGCCTTTTTGCAGTCTCTGCTTCAGGAATGACAGCAAGTCATGTAGGGGTCTTACCTTCCATATCAGCGACCAGATGAACGCCCTCCCGTCTGCAAACATCATAGTGATCAGGATCGCTGGCCATAGCGGTAGTGAGAGTACGAGAACAACACCAAGGAGCAGAAGCACCTTCCAGCGACGCCGTACTTCCGGGAGAACCCTCAGGAGGGCGGTCCACCGCCATGACGCGCTGCCTTCCATATCCCGGACGCGTGCTTCGTGTTGCCTGGCCAGCATCTTCCAGCGCAGAAGCTCGCGACGCATCTGCACTATTTCCAGTTGCGCTGCTTCCAGCTCCATTCCTGCGGAATCAGGCTTGTCTGGCATATGAGACCCGGTTTTTTCTCGTGTGCTAGGCATTTTTGGTTATAGATGTCTGATGTCGTGAACCGCAAATCTATCGAATAACCCGGCGTGGGTCGACTAACCTGGTGTGGTTAATCTATGAACATACTCACAGAATTGGACTGTCCCCCTTGGCAGCACGTCTAAATTTCGGCGGACGTAAGGTGGCATCTACCTTTATTTTCTGGAATGTTATACCCAAATTTCATGAATTACCTTTCATTTTTGAAGTACTTCTCATGTTGGGCTTGCGCTGGTGTCGACACGTCTGGAAGCCAATTGTACTATCACCCGATAAATAATATTGGGTCGTGTCGAAAACGAGCTTGTTAAGCACTTCGTTCAGTAAGGTGTTCTCTGCTGCCTTTATTCGCAACAAGCAGTATCTCGTGCGATTAGTATGTGCTAGGCAACTGACGATTTACTGCGCCAGCGAATGATAAGAAGGCAAAGCATTGTTTGAGGATAGGCCACTTGGCAATTAGGCAGTTTTTCAAAGAGGGATTACGGGACATCTTTGTTCCCGTTTCCTCGAACTTTTCCGGTTTGGACGGATTGCGAGGGTTTGCATCCTGCATTGTGCTGTTCTATCACTGCGCGCTGTTCATGGGATTTATTGCTGATCTTAATCACATCAAGCCAGGAGGGGGGCAGTACGAATGGATTATCCGTTTTTGCAACGGATTTTGGTCGGGTATCGATATCTTCTTCGTTTTGAGTGGATTTCTGATCGGCAGGATGCTGATTCGGGATTTATCTACAGAGCGGAAGATGTACTATGTGCCTTTTCTGATTCGTCGTTCGTTTCGCATTTTTCCAGCGTACTACCTGGTTGTAACGATTAGTCTCTTTGTCATCGCTCCCTTGGGGATACCGGCCTTTAACTTCCTCTACATGACGACGGACTGGAACGATTTGTTCAGCGTTAGCTGGGCTAACTATTTATATCTGGTCAATTATGTACGGCCAGGTAACCAACCCAGTGTTCTCAGTTGGGGTTGGTCTCTGTGTGTAGAAGAACATTTCTATATCCTGTTGCCGCCGCTTCTTTGGTTGCTATATCGCTTTCGCAGCAAAAGCGCAGGGCTTATAGGATTGATTTTGCTGGTACTGATCCCCTTACTTTCGCGCGGGTTACAGTATTTGGCTGATCCTTCGTTGCGACTGCTGGAAGGATTCTATTATTACTCACATAATCGATTTGACGAGCTTTTCGTAGGCGTACTGATTGCCTACTTGTACGTCATCCACAGGCAGGGGCTGGAAAGGGTGTGTAAAAAGTTTGGTGGCTTACTGGGTGTGCTAGGGCTTTGCGGAGCCGCTAGCGTGTGGATATACGGTGGACTCACCCGCGGAGGGGCATTTCCTGTTGTCTTCCAGTTTTCTGTTATGGCCTATTCAACCGGCCTCGTGCTGCTGAATATACTCTTTGTAGATAACGCTATCACCCGCTTTTTTAGTCACAGGTACTGGTACCCACTGGCTCGTATTTCCTACGGTACTTATTTGGTACATATGTTCGTGTTATTTGGTCTGATGCAACTTTTTATGAATTACTTTGGGCACGCCAATTTTACGCCAGTGTGGCTTTTCGTATTTTACGTGTTGTTACTTCTAATATCCTCAATCATTGCGGGACTTATGTTTATATTGGTTGAAGCGCCGCTGCTAAATTACGGCGCTAAAGTTGCTGCAAAATATCGTCAAAAGGCCAAAGTGCGGGCAGGCTTGATCGATCGACCTACCGACCTTGCTTCGAGCTAGGCAGAGGTGGGTGAAATTGGACTTTTTCTTGACTCCACTTGTAAATGTCTAGTAAAGGTACGCGGAATATTTCTTATCAGCACATCAGGGGTTATGATTTTTTCATAAAGCATGCTCAGATGAACTTACCCAATTTTTCTTGCGCCAGTTTGGTGCTATCTGATCAGGAACTGACCAGGTCGCATGGATCAATTTCGCGTCGCTCTTTTTTGGCCGGCTCACTCGCGCTGCTTGCGGGATCTCAAGCTATTGCAGTTTTTGCAGTTGACGGAGATAAGGGTAGCGAAGATAACGCAACGCCTGCTGAGACAGCTCTTGATATCGCCGCTTTAGGTACGCAGATCCTTAACAGTGATCCGCAAGCAGCCGCTACACTAGAAGTTTGGGCGCGCAATGTTGCAGGATTGAAGCCGACAGAATCGATTGATTGGAAGACTGCCGACCGGGCGCGCGAGCGTTTGACCGAGCGTTCTCGAGTGGCTGCCGAACTTGAAGCAGAGGAGATTCTTTTTGTGGACGGGTGGTTGCTGGCCCGTTCTGAAGCCGGTGCGGCGGTACTCTATGCTGCCGCTCAAAAATTGAATAACTCGCAGTCTCAAGGCCAGGTGAACCAATGATTCTTAATGGGAGTGCTGTCCCGGACGGAACGACTTTTGACGCTGATGTGTGTGTGGTCGGAGCCGGCGCTGCGGGACTTACGCTCGCGCTCGACCTGACACGACGTGGCTTAAAGGTAATTCTTGTGGAGAGCGGCGGGCTGCAGTTTCATAAGCGATCGCATGATTTGCTCGATATTGAGCTGAGCGGACAAAGTACAGAAGCCCTTATAAATGGCACCCGAGAGCGATTTTTTGGCGGTACAACTAACCACTGGGGTGGTGTCTGTCGGGCGCTGGGCGCCTTCGAATTCGAGCCGCATTCGTGGATGCCTCACAGCGGTTGGCCAATTACTCGGGCGGATCTGGAGCCCTATTACACCCTAGCAGCCCAATTGCTCGGGCTGCCGGAGGTAGAGCGCGTGTATGATGCGCAAGCGCTCGGTGTTGCCGATCATCCACGTTTGGTTGGAGAATCTGAGACGGCGGTGGAATCGACCATCTGGCGCCGTATTCCTGTCGAGCATCTGCGGATGGGACAGTGGCGGTTAAAGGAAGTTGAAACCAGCCAATTGCTCACATGCATATTGGATACGTCAATTGTAGAAATCCATCCTGATCGTTCCCGAGAGCGAATTTCATCGCTTGAGGGCCGCACCTTTGATAAACGCACCTTGCATTTTCGTGCCCGAGACTATGTTCTGTGCGCCGGTGCCATCGAGAATCCGCGTTTGCTGCTGGCGTCCAATTCTGTCGTTGCAGCCGGGCTCGGAAACGAGCATGACCTCGTAGGACGTTTTTTCATGGATCACCCGGCAACCAGGCTCGGCCTGCTGCTAACCAATCCACTCGAAGAACGTGCGCAGGAAGATATTCTCAACGATAGCGAATTAGTCGGTTGGACGACGACTCCATTGGCACGTGAACAGTTCAAGCTCCAGGGCTTTATGGCTTGGCTGTGGCCTGGTGAGGAGCGACCATACCTGCCGCATCAGCTTGCTATGAACAAGCTGGTTCACTCGCCGTCCAGTGCTGCGGAAACGGCCGCCAGTACCATGTGGATAGCTGTAAACTGGGAGCAGGCGCCAAATCCCGACAGTCGGGTGACACTTTCCGACAAGAAAGATATTTTTGGGCTCAGAGTGCCAGCGCTTCATTGGGACCTGTTGCCGCAGGATCTGGCCAGCGTTCGCAAGAGTTCTGAGCTGCTGGCATTGGCTGTGGCGCGATCCGGGCGCGGTCGAATCAATATGGATCAAATCTCAAAACCACCACTTACCATGGGTGGCGGTCATCAGATGGGGACGACACGCATGTCCAATGACCCCAAACAGGGAGTAACCGATGCGAACGGCCGGGTACATTCGCTAGAAAATCTGTTCATCGGTGGAAGCTCGTTATTCCCCACCGGAGGCTGGGAACATCCAACGTTCACCATAGTGACGCTTGCACTGAGACAAGCGGACTACCTTGCGGCGCGAGCCAAGTCGGGGTAGTACGCTGTTCGTGATGTTTAGCGTTCTGCTTGCGCAGCCGATATAGCTGTTAGAATGGTTGTGGCTTTCCGTCGAAGGCCAGAAATTTACCGGAATCAGCCAAAGTCAGCTTGTCAATCAGAGTGACCATGGCATTAACACTGTCTGACGGCTCCATCAGGCCAGGAAATTTTACATCTTTCAATATTTCGGTCCGCACTCCACCCGGGTGGAACATGATCACCACTATGCCGTCTTTCTTAAGATCATAGGCCAGGTTCTTCATCATCATATTCAATGCCACCTTGCTGGCCTTGTACCAGTAGCCTTCGCGGAATGCCGAAATAGGAGGCGAAATAGACCCCGCTGTCGAACTGATGTTAACGATCTTGCCGTTCTTGCTTGCTTTAACGTTGTCTACAAATGCTTCGGCGATTTTGATCGGGCCCATCGCATTGGTGTGCATAAAAGTATCAAACTGGTCAAAATCCAGTGTTCCGAACTGTTGAGATGCAACGGTTTCCGGGTCGCCGAGCTTGCCGATTATCATGGTGCCGGCGTTGTTGATAAGTACATCGATCGTCGTGCCCTTTAGTTTTTCGGCCAGGCTATCGATATCAGAATTACTGGTAACGTCCATACGTTCTACTTGCACGTTATCGTATTTTGCCGCCAGTGTTTTCAGAGTTTCCGGTGTTTCCGAGCGGCGGTGCGTAGCGATAACCTTCCATCCCATGGAGGCATACTTCTCGGCAAACGCGTATCCGATACCTGAATTAGAACCTGTTATCAATACGGTTTCAGCAGAACAAACCGCAGCGAAGCACATGAAAGTGAAACCAACCAACAGTGTGGAAAAATATTTTGCACGATCGAGCATGGGCCCGGCACTCCAAAAATGAATTTCGTCAGTGACAATACAAGGAAGTAGAACCCCAAACAATCCCCTTCAGTGACGGAGCGCACAGACCCATCGCAGAATTATGTGCCATAAACGCACGCTGTTCTTAAGGGCATTCCATTTCGTTCAGAAGAAAAATGCGCGATCCCTTGCTTGTCGTGACAAAGAACTTTGCGAGGTTGTGACAAAGCGCGCATAAGAATTCTGCATTCACAGCTGACTTTGGGTGAAAATTCAATCTTGAGACATTCTGTCACCTTCGGCTCGAGATAGGTGTTGTGCGGATATCAAATGGTTGTCTAACCGAAGGACTTTTGCTCCGATGCAGGCTCACTTTGCAGGATTGGAAAACGTCAAGATTGGACAGTGGGGACCCACATCTCAAACCGGGAAAGTTTTGAAGATACCGCCATTAAAGTGTGTTAGAGTCCGTAGCAGAATAGCAACTCATATTTATAAGTCTTTAATTTTATTGAAGTTTATTGCTCTATTATGTCAACGCTAGTCTACCTTCATATCCCAAAAGCGGCGGGCACTTCCCACCGTCAGTATCTCGCCCAGGTTTACGGCGAAGACGCAATTTTCTGGTACGGCCTGAACTCGGACGCAGGTAAATTCAATCCCAAAGAGCTTGCATCTGCGCCGGTGGTCGGCGGGCATCGCCCCCTGGAATTCTTTCCAAAATCATTTCCGGCTATATACACATCGATTCTAAGGGACCCTGTTGAAAGGGCCGTATCTTTTTTTAACTATTGTGCGGCTCCACCGAATGCGGGTACGGAACAATGGAAAAAGGAGCGGGAGGCGGGACTGGCACGCTGGCGAAGCCGTGGGGTTGATCCGGAGAGCATGATAAATTCTATTGAGAACTGCAAGCAATTCCGAGAGGAGATAAGCAATTTACAGTGCCAGTACTTGTCCAGGCATGGAGCAAACTTTTCCGGTGTGCGAAAAACACTGCATGAAGAAGATATGGTCATTGGCGTGTTTGATCAGTTGCACCAGTTCAACGGATTTTTTCAGTCCGAGCTCGCCTACCCGATAGAAAATAGTCGCAGGGCTAACGCGGGTAGCGCAGGGTACTCAGCGCGGATACTTGCAGAACCTGGTCTGGTCGAACTGATTCGAAGCCTTAATGTAGAAGACCAGCGACTGTATGATTTTGTGCGCTTTGAGCATGGCGGTTTGTATGCCGGTGTTGATAGTTTGTCTGAGGCAAGGAAGCGAGTTCCCACCCTGGAGAAGCGGAGTAACCTGACTGCGACCTCCGCTCCTTTTGACTGGAAGGGTGTGAACATCTACTGCAAAGGAATTCTGCAGATCGCAACAGGCAAAGTGACCAGGGTACCTTTAGTCATACGAAATGAATCCAGGCAGAACCTGATATTTTCGAAAGAGGAAAATGGTAATAGTGCTATAGGCTGGCAGTTCAAGGACAATGAAGGAAAGAATATCGAGAAGATTCAGGGTATAGCGCACATAGAGCAAGTCATTCCCCCCGGCGAATCGAAGTGTGTCGTTGTGGGGCTGACATTGGATCACGATCCTCTTCACAACGAATTCCCACGCTCTGTCGAATTTTCAATAGTTGAGAACAATAGATGGGTGCGAGAGGAGCACCCACTGAATTCTTCGTGGGCGATATTGTATGCGGAGCAACCTGAAAATTAGCATTGGGCCAAATGATGAGCAATCCCGCAGATTAGTGGCTTTGCTGCGCGAACGAGTGAAAAATCGCAGTCACCAGGAACTCCTCGAATATATTGATCAGTTGGTTCCGGTTTACAAAGCTTCCCAAGTTGACATCAGTGGAAACAGGGATGGGCGGTCAAGCTACCATTGGTCTGAATTTTTGCAGTTTTATGACGAAAACTTCATTCGTCATGCCTATGTCATTATCTTTCGGCGGGAGCCTGATACTTCGGGTATGCAATCAGGCTTGCAGGCACTAAGGATCGAAAAGTGTGCACGTATTGAACTGCTCGGTCGCTTGCGTTTCAGCAGTGAAGGTCGACGTCATGGGGTTCAGATTAAGGGGTTATGGCTACGCTATCAGCTAGCCCGATTACAGCGAATCCCACTACTGGGAGCAGTAGTGGGTGTAGTAGCTAATTTAAGTAACTTATCGCGTCCTGATGTCAAATATGACGCTGCAAACACAAAAATAGAATTACAACAGGAAACAATAGAGCTGGGCGAGCAGGCGATCTCAAGACGTTTCGACGCTGTAGCCTCCAGGCTTGACGATACGTGGCACGCTCCTTCAAAAACGACCGAAAGTATTGCGCCGGATGCGTACGGGGAGACGTATCGGCCCACACTCAATCAGATTCTCGCAGCGAAAGGTTCGAAATTTGTGCTGGCTGCTTACCATACAGTGCTGGGTCGAGAACCGACTGCACTTGAGTTAAACACAGCATTGTCACAAATGTTGCAAGGCAGGGAGTCGAAAACGTCGATGTTGGGAAATCTTTGCGATGCAAAAAAAGCTCGATTGCGCCGCAAAGACATTGAAGGGCTGCCGGCGGCCTACGCGAAGGAGCGTGTTTATGCGCTGCCTGTCATTGGATTTCTACTGCAATTGCCACAGGCGATTCGCTTCTTGTCCCGTGCGAATACCGTTATGGAGTTCCAACAGCGTGAAATTGCAGAATGCGAAAATCAGCTGGTTCGGGTTGAATCGCGACTGATGGGACACTACAACGACACAGTGAAACACTTGAAACTAAAGTTCGTTGAGTTGGTTCAGTCAGAATCAAAGCAATAGTCCGGGCGCATCACCTATGAATATAGCTGTCCTGAATACGCAAATCCCTTTTTGTACCGGGGGTGCAGAAGTACTGGCGGACGATCTGATTGCAGCGCTCAAAGCGCGGGGGCACAACGCATGCCTGGTAACTGTTCCGTTTAAGTGGTATCCGCAACAATCGCTGATTGATAATATTATTGCCTGTAAGTTACTCGATATCAGCGATTACAACGGAGTAGAAATTGACAAAGTTATCGCATTGAAGTTTCCACTCTGGCTGATTGAACATCAGAACAAGTCGCTGTGGATTCTGCATCAGCACAGGACGGCTTACGAACTTTGGGATACACCATACAACGATTTGGCGGCTATGCCAGACGGGGATAAAATCAGAAAACTGATTGTTCGGGAGGACAACAGAGCTTTGTCAGCATGCGAGAGCATTTATACAATTTCGCAAACGGTCTCCGATCGACTATTGAAGTTTAATCACCTGCCATCTGAGGCCCTTTATCCACCGCCCAGGGCCATGGACGAGTTCTATTGCTCCGGATACGGCGAGTATTTTTTCTTTCCGAGTCGTATTACGCCTTTGAAGCGACAGTCGCTGGTTATTGAGGCGTTGGCTCATGCTTCGAGGAGTATCAAGGTAATCTTCGCCGGGCAAGCTGATAATGACAGCTATCTTAAGAGCCTCCAAAGTCGCGCGGCCGAACTGGGAGTCTCGCAGCAAATTCAATGGTTGGGGCATATCACCGAGCAAGAGAAAATCCGCCATTATGCCGAATGTCTCATGGTGATTTTTACATCCTGTAATGAGGATTATGGTTATATAACACCGGAGGCCATGCTGTCCTCCAAGGGCGTTATTACGCTTGATGATTCTGGGGGGGCTTTGGAGTTTGTTGATCACGATCAAACGGGAAGCATATCGCCTGCCGATCCACGAGTACTGGGGGAAGAATTGGATCGAGTTTGGAACAACCGAATATTGGCTCGAACCTACGGAGAAAACGCCAGGACCAGAATCACTGGCATGGGGATATCCTGGGACAAGGTAATTGGAAGCTTGGTGTAATCGTGAACATTCAATGGTTATCACCGCTTGACCCGGAAAAGACCGAAATCGGGCGCTATTCGCAGACGGTATTGCCGCTGCTGAAGGATTTTCTGTCTCTGGGTGTGGTTACTGATTCGATAGACAAATACGAAAAACTCGCTTGTGAAAAGCATGTAATGGGAATGGCGCCCATCAATATTTACAATCTTGGAAATAGCTATTTGCACTGCGGTATTTTGCGCCAGGCAATGCTGGAGCCGGGAATAATTATTCTACACGATGTAAATTTGCTTGAGTTGGGCTTGGCGTATGCGCGTGAAAATTCTGGATTTTCGCTTCGCAGTATGATCGTCGAGGAGCATGGCTTTTACGCAGGCAAGGCCTTTGATGAGATTTATTGCGGCAGTGGATACGAGTGGTGTGGCCAGTCACAGTCCCAGTACGACGAATTCGTGAATGCATATCCGCTTTTCAAAACATTCATCAAAAATGCTTTTGGTGTGATCGTCCATTCAGACTATGCATTGAGCAATTTGCGCAAAGTATATGGCGGACCAGTGATCAAGCTTGATCTCCCGTATACTGTCACCACTAATGACGTCAGCGAGCGGCACCAGAACACGCCATGCGAGATCGTGTTCTGCGGGCATGCTGGCCCTAATAGGCGCTTGCGCCAATTCATTGAAGCCTGGTCGGAAGTCTCCCGGCCGGATTATTTCCGCCTTTCGCTGTATGGCAATATCGATAAGGCAGAGGAGTTGCTGTCGTTAGCTGAGCAATTGGGGCTGAATGGACTGATTAATGTAGTGGGCTTTGTTGAAGAGGATGTGCTTGAGGATGCAATATCCTCGTCACACTTGGCTCTTAACCTGCGGAATCCTACAATGGGTGAGGCTTCAGCTAGCCAGCTTCGCTATTGGTCCAGCGCAATTCCATCTATGGTTTCTGACGTCGGGTGGTATAGTGAACTGCCTCACAATGTGGTGATAAAGGTGTCGCCTCACAATGAGAAGCAGGACATTATTTCTGTTCTGGAGAATTTTATATTGGGGAATCAAGCGTACTTTGATTCAGGCATAAATGGATTCCGATATCTGTGTAATGAGCATGGAGCTCAACAATACGTAGAGCGGCTGACGCAATTTGTCGAGGAGATCGCGTGGAATCGTTTTGTTGGATCCATTTTTGACAATCGCCTGATCAATGTAATGGAGTCTATGTGTGAGGACATTGAAGACGCGGATATCTTTGATGATACGTTACTGAAAGTATCGGAAATGATATCCGGGCTTGAGCAAGATCAATCGGAAAACATTAACCTTGGAAAATAACATGAAAAAAGCAGTCGTGACAGGAGTGACGGGCCAGGACGGCGCATATCTGGCAGCGTTATTGTTGGAAAAAGGGTACAAGGTTTACGGCGCGTGCCGTCGTACCAGCGCGGTCAATTTTTGGCGTATGCAGGAGCTGGGTGTATTAAATCACCCCAATCTCGCTCTGGTCGATTACGACCTGACAGATCCAATGGACGCTGTGAGATTGTTGGAAGAGAGCGAGGCTGAAGAGGTATATAACCTGGCAGCACAAAGCTTTGTTGGCGTCTCCTTTAAACAGCCCATGGCCACTTCTACAATCACCGGATTGGGCGCTTTGAATCTGCTTGAGGCAATCCGATTGGTAAACAAAAAAATACGCTTCTACCAAGCATCAACCTCTGAAATGTTTGGCAAGGTTCAAGCGGTGCCGCAGAACGAGGAAACACCGTTCTATCCCCGAAGTCCTTATGGTGTTGCCAAGTTGTATGCGCATTGGATGACGGTCAATTACCGCGAGTCATACGATATATTTGGCTGTAGTGGAATCCTCTTTAACCATGAGTCTCCTTTGCGTGGTAAAGAATTCGTGACACGTAAGATCACGGACACGGTAGCGAAAATACATCTTGGACAGGCCGAGGTACTCGAGCTAGGAAATCTCGATGCTAAAAGAGACTGGGGCTTTGCCAAAGATTATGTCGACGGAATGTGGCGAATGATGCAGATAGCTGTTCCCGATACTTTTGTGCTTGCTACCAATCGCACAGAAACTGTGCGCAGCTTTGTCGAGCTCGCCTTCAATGCCGTTGACGTATCCATCGTGTGGAGTGGAAAAGAGGAGGGCGAAGTCGGTAAGTGCAGCAAATCAGGAAAAACACTGGTAAAAATCAATCCGCAGTATTATCGCCCGGCCGAAGTAGATTTGCTGATTGGTGATGCGTCAAAGGCAAATGAAGTATTCAAATGGAAAGCGGAAACAAAGCTTGAGCAACTCTGCGATATGATGGTGGCGGCCGATATCAGACGCAACAAGCAGGGCGTGTCTTATTGATGGCCAGACGCGTACTGATTACGGGTATTGGTAGTTTCACCGGGCCTTACATCGCGCGTGAGCTTGCCCTCAGTGGATTCGAGGTATTTGGGCTGAGCCAGCATCCAATGGAGTGTGAATCAGCGAAGTTGCTGATTGGCAATATCCTCGATGCTGCAAGTCTGGACGATGCCGTTCAGCAGAGTCGCCCAAATATTGTGATTCATTTAGCTGCAGTCACCTATGTTCCGCACGGCGATGTGGCAGAGATCTATCAGACTAACGTTGTTGGTACGCGCTGCTTGCTGGATACACTTGCCCGGCAGGGTAATCCTCCCGATAAAGTAATACTTGCCAGTAGTGCAAATGTGTATGGCAATGCAGAGGCTGATGCGTTAGATGAAACGACAGTATTCGCTCCGGAAAATGATTATGCAGTCAGTAAGGTTGCCATGGAGTATATGGCCAGGAATTGGTCTAAAAGACTTCCGATTTCTGTCGTACGGCCGTTTAATTACACGGGAGTAGGTCAAACCAGTAAGTTCCTCATTCCAAAGATCGTTACACATTTCAGACAACATAAACCAGCAATTGAACTCGGTAACACGGATGTCGTAAGAGACTTTTCCGATGTGCGCTTTGTAGGGAATGCATACAGAGAGCTGGTTGATAATGCGAAGCCTGACGAGGCATATAATATCTGCTCGGGTGAAGGACATTCTTTACAGTACATTATCGAAACCATGAATGAGATTGCGGGTTATGAGATAGCCGTATCTGTTAATCCTGATTTTGTTCGCGATAATGAGGTTAAAAAGTTGATTGGTAGTAGTGACAAATTACTTAAACTTTGCCCTTCACTAAAAGTAATCCCGATACGAGAGACTCTGGAATGGATGTTCTCGCAGCCCATCTAGTCGGTTGAGTTAGTCTCTCGAAAGTAGAGATTTTATGGTTTGCTCGCGCCACATTAAAGTTGACTGGCAGTTTTAGTTTTTGGTTGCATTGTAGTCGATGCATGGGGAAGCCGAGGGTCATCCAGATTTAGTCGATACATGATTTGGTTATAGTCATACCTTGGCGTGGCTTGGTCATTTCCTGAAAAACTCTGTGTGTAGGTACCTTCAAAGTAGATGTAGCTACCTTCTGCGAAATAGGGGTGTTGTTTTACATTGTAAAAACTGTAGCGATCATGTGTGACGATCTTTCGAGCCTCAGTCCATGGTCCTTCAGGCTTCAGTGCCTCGGCATACCAAACCTCTCCCAGAAAACTGGTTGTGCCCCATGCTTGACCAAAAATCAGAATCCAACGCTGTCGATACTCGTTCCACGTTAGACTCCCCGAATGCGGAATTACTTGATCCCCTGTCTCTATATCCCTAAATCCGTAGAAGCCATCCTGTGCTCGCAGTAAGCCTTTTTCTTGCAGTGTTGACCAACGACTTGTCGTCATGACATCAGTATCGTATTTCCAATCCCAGACGAGATTCCCTTCTGCATCGCGATCCAGTGGTGGAATGGCGTCATTCCAGCGACTGCCAGGTCTTAGAGGTGAGTATGCCTGGTAGCGCTTGAGGTTTAACACGTCTTTGAGATCTGCCCGCACCCTTATATCAGGGATAGCTTGACCAAAATAGAACCACTCCTCTCCTGCTGTGGTAATTTTGACAGGGTGGCCGCGGAGCGCGAATGGTGTATTCAGCGGTATATCTATCAGTTTTTCAAATTTCTGCTTCTGGTCATTCCATTTGGCGATTCCTTGCTCTTCCCGACCGAAGTTGACATTCATGCGCGAGTAGCCACTGAGCAAATACTCTTGATTGCTATCCTCGACAACCAAAACTCCGTTAATCCAGACCATGCCATCACCGACGAGCGGTAGCATCTGACGAACGAACCCATCTTTGCCTACGAAGTAGCTTAGATTGACGCCTTCCGCCGGTTTATAAATGCTGTCACCAGGAAGTGGCGACACCGCACCGGACACTTTGAAATTTCCAAGAGGACTATCTCCTCGCTTGGTGTCTCCCCAGAACCAGTACAGTTTGTCCTTGTAAGCAGCATTTACGACGGAATCCTGACCAAAAACACCGCCTTTTGGTCTGGTTTCATAGGGAAGTGGGGTGTGCGCATTGACAAGCTGTGAATCGTGGTAGATTCCCTCGCCGGTGACCCTGTAAAGCCTCTCTGCAATATTTACCCGGTCCAGAGTGACAATCTGCGCCCTGCCTGGTACCAGTACTACATTGACACCCTGAGAGCCCTGATCACTCTCTGGCATCTCATAGCCATGGCTATGCACGTAGAAGAATATTGATCTGCTGCCAAGATCATCCGGTGCGATAGCGATCCTTCCAGTACTGTCGCTGACCAGTCGAACCCGGTTGGTAGTCTCTACTTCAACCAGCGGTATGCCTCTTCCTGTCTCACTATCGACGAATTGTAGCGTGAAATAGCTGGTTTGGAGCGTTGAACAACCGGAGCCCAAAAAGACAATCAACAGAATCAGCAATCCCCCGATGGCGCGTCCGATGCTTATCAAGGGCGATTTGTACATGGTCACGACTGCCGGCCAGAGTTGGGAAAGTGTTGACATTGTAGCGAAAATGATCGCACGTGCTAAGCTCAGCTTCCTCTCAGTAGCGAATCCACATTGAATTCGCAATTAAGGGCATTGCGACCACTATTTCTGTGAAATGGATCTCTGTGTCTCATATCATTTTGTTGACGTAGGGTATTATAATTTGAGTCGATTTCTAAAAATAACGGGCACTTAAGTGGCAACTCCGTATCCGGTTCCTAGTCGGTTTTTCTCATTGGATGTGCTTAGGGGAACACTGACATTTTTCATTATTTTTTTTCATTGGCAGCACTTTTTCTATGATGGCGGAACGGTATCTGCTGATTTTGTTCGTACCTCCCAGCCTTTGTACGCTATCCTTACGCCACTCTACACGCAAGGTATTTATGCAGTAGATTTTTTCTTCTCCTTGTCCGGCTTCATTTTCTTCTGGTTGTATGCAGAGCCTATAAGGTGTCGCACCGTATCTGCATCCAAATATGCGGCTCTACGTTTCTCCAGATTGTATCCACTGCATATTGCGACTTTGCTTTTAGTGATCGTCGCGCAACACTTTACATTCAGGGAGTTCGGGCAATACCTGGTTTACCAGGAAAATGACTGGTATCACTTGTTTCTCAATATCTTCTTTGTCAATGCCTGGGGAGTAGAGAACGGCTTTTCATTCAACGGACCCGCGTGGACCGTCTCGATAGAAGTGATGATGTATATATCGTTCTTCACCATAGCCTACTATGGTAAGGGCAGTTCACTATTGGTTGCCTTAACGATAGCGATCATCGGATTCTTTATAGAAAGAGATTTCAATAAACAGATTGGCATGGGCTTTCACTCATTTTTTGTCGGCGGCATAGCCTACATTCTTTATACAAAGCTGCTGAGATTTAATCTTAAACGTTTGGTGTTAATTCTTGGTCCGCTGTGTGCGATCATCTGGATAGTAGCCATTATTGATATGTATACCGGCATCGCTCCCGGCCTTAAATATATTCCGCGAGATTCAGTTTTTCATCGCATATTTAAAGTATTTGACTCCAGTCTCTTCGCTACAATCGTGGTGATTCCGTTCACTATAATATTTTTGGCTCTGGCAGAGACAGTGAGAGGACGCTTGGGTAAAAGAGCGCATGTCCTGGGCGACCTAAGTTATGCGCTGTATTTGCTTCACTTTCCTCTGCAATTAGCTTTCATACTAGTGACACACTGGCTTGGCATAGATAGGAGTTTCTTTTATTCAGTTACGTCGTTACTCAGCTTTTTCGTCATATTGTTCGTGCTGTCATATTTTAGCTATTTTCACTTTGAGTTGCCGCTGCAAAAATATCTTCGTCGCCGACTTATCAAAAGACCATCGTAGAAATTGGTTTTTGCAAGTTCGAATGTTTCTCTACCGTTTTACTTTCCAAGAAAGTGTTTTCAGAACTATTTTTTCAATGGTGAGTTTGGATTACGGTAGGCGCAGGATTGGTGAGTCCAAGCATTATGGATATTCCGCCGAGGAGAGCGCTGAACAAGCCTGCCAAACCAAAGCAGATTCCCAGAACCAGGACCTTCTCACTTTCCGCGCCCAGTGGTACGAGTAGAATCAGGAAGCTCGCCTCACGAACTCCCCATCCCGCAAGAGAAATTGGAATCATTGAGATCAGCAGAATAGCTCCGGTAACCGCAGTTGCCAGTGGAAGTGAAATTTGGATCGCCAAAGCTAGCGCAAGTACATAGACACTGATGCCCGGCAGCAGTTGTGCAGCCAACGAGATAATCAGCGATTGGGAAATAGTATTCCGTGCCAACGGCCGTTCAACAAACGCCAGTGATATCGTATGAATTCTTTTAAAACGAAGCAGCATATTCGACAGAGTTGCCCATTGGCTGACCGACAGGAGTGCCAGGCATCCGAAAGTCACGGCGCTGCCCAGTATAATCAGCGAGACGATTTTGTAGTGTTCAATCGGTTGCTGCCAGAGTAAAGCGCATGCGATCAAAGTGAATGATGCAGCGCCGATTGCTCCGAAGAGACGGTCACGCAGAACGCTGATAAATGCGTCTGTTGTACTAACCTGGCTGGCCCGCCATCGCAAAACTCTAACTGCATCGCCGCCTATAAAAGACGGTAGGGCTTGGTTGAACAACAGACCTTCCATGTAGGCAGCGAAACTTTTGAAATAGCTGGGAACATTCGCAGCTTTGCGCGCTACCAGGCGCCAACGGAGGGTGCATAGCATTGCCTGCGCGATGTTCAAGGCGACTGCAATCGCGATAGCGCCAAGAAGTGCAGGAGCAATTAGCGGGGTCACGTTTTGCAGAGGTACTTTTCGAAAAATCAGATAGTAGATAACCACCACAACAGCGATTCTAAGAAGCAGAAACAGCCACTTCCTTGAAGTAACACTAACAGTACTCATCGACGAATATTCATCGTGGGATCTATCATTTCTATCCGACGGAATTCTTTTTGGCAACAAATAGTTTTATATCACCTAGCGAAAAAGGAAGCATGAGATTTTCCGGAATAAGCTGACCAAGGGTAGATAGCGGTAATGCTATAAAGCGAGGGAGTATGTGCAAACCCCTGGTATAGACATACTTTACGCGCGCATAGTGAACGTATGAGTCAGAGTGAACAAGGGAAAATCCTGCTCTGTCGAGCATATCTGCAATACATGAATGGTCAAAATAGAACAGGTGCATATTCATCAACCAGGGCCAGCGCGTTTTGAGGACTCTGGGTGCCCAGCTGTCAATATCAAGAGTTGAAAAGCAAATCGTACCACCACAGGCCAGGTATTTACCGCATTCCTCAATGAATGCTCTGGGGTCCGGTACGTGTTCCAGAACGTCCCAACTCACGACCACGTCGTACTCTGAGCGCAGATTGTCTCGATTATCTTCCAGGTAGCCTTGAAATACCTTTACTTTTGATACGTCACGCGCAAATTCCGCTGCCCATCTGGACGGTTCCACTCCCTCACTATCCCAGCCTCGACGTTGAGCCTCCTTCAAGAAAAGCCCGCAGTAGGATCCTACTTCAAGCAGGCGTCCCGGCTTGTTTGCAAGGAAAGGTGCTATTTGGTCAAAGCATCTGGAAAAAGTCCTCTCCCTGGCAGGTATATTTTCCAGATAAGTTGAGTCAACCACGTCTTGATAGCTGGATTCCAGAGATGTTGGCATCAGGCTGCTTGGTACTTGCTCGAGATTGCAGCAAAGGCAGACATAGACTGGTGGATAGTCTGATGAGCCGACAGCAGTACATCGAAGTTCTGCTTCTGAAATATCAGCCGCTGCGAGATTTTTTCTGTCCCGCGAGCCAAAATGTTTCATGGCTAGCACAGAATCACCACAATTCGGACAGGCATCACTAACGAGCAGATCAGGGTTCATGTCACGCACCAGATTGAAGCGACGAATCCCAAGCACGATTAGATCGAAAGCGCTACGAAGAATCTGTACCCGCGGAATTTTTGAAGCACCTCTTGTGCGATCTGAAAAATGGATCGGGAATTCCCGTAGTTCCACGCCACATTTACGCAGGTAGTACACCAGTTCAACGCCGTAGCTATAGCCAGAAGAGCTGATGCGTCGTAGGGGGAGTCGCTTCAGGCTTTCAACATCGAAGACTCGAAAATAGGTAGTCAACTCCTTGAGTTTTATTCCGAGAACCCTCCTTGCAACGATGTTACCCAGACGACTTACGAAATCACGATACCCCGTATAATCACTGGTGCCACCTTCGCAATATCGTGAACCTGTAACAAACACGTTCTTCCCATGCATGGCTATCATGCTTGGGATCTGTTTGGGATCATGTGAGAAATCAGCGTCGAGAGTGACCAGAGTATCGTAGCCCTCGCGTATGGCATAAAAAATTGCATACTTGTGGGCGCTGCCAATCCCCAGCTTGCGTGGTCGCCTGACGCTGTAGAGGTTTCCGTAGTGCTTTTTCTTCTCTTCAATGATATCCCACGTGCCGTCGGGAGAGTTGTCATCAACAACCAGAATATCGGCATCTGGTACACTCGCATAGAGTTGATCTATCAGCAGTCCGATATTGTCGCGCTCGTTGTAACACGTCGTGAAAATAAGTGTCTTTGCTTTTTCCATAAGAGATATATCGTTGCGAAAACGGGCACCTGCTCAATGGTCTAAAATGCCACATTGAGGTGTAAAAACACAAGATAATGTCATTGTAATCGTAGTGACTTTAGGCGAAATGCTGCGGCTTTGATCACAGATCGGCACAAATAGCTTATTGAGTTTTCTTTGATGTCGAAATATTGGCGTGCTGCCGCAGAATGTGGGTTGCGGGTCCGTGTATACGTCTTTTAACTCTAAAGATGAAGTGAAGTAGAGTGATCAACAGAACTGCAGAAGCGGTGATTGCAGCCCCAAAATAAAAATAGACCGGATGATAAGTGAACACTACCTCTCGGTCGCCTTCATTGACTTCAATACCACGAAAAATAGAATTTACCGGAAAAATCCTGGCTGGCTTTCCATCGATCCTTGCCCGCCAGTTAGGATCATAGCTGTCAGTCAGCACGAGGATACTTTGCCCATGTAGCGTAGGCAGCTTTATCGCAACCTTCTCGGGTTCATACTGGACAATTTCAGCTTTAAGTATCGGATTGCCTGACTCAGGATGTGGAATGGGCAGTGCTTCGTCGACGACGACCTGTGTCGCAGGATCAAAGCTGCTTTCCGATAGGTAACTCAGTATCTCATCCTCAGGCATGCTGACAACCGTATCTGAAATGTAGCTCCTGGGAATAAAATTTGGCAATAGAAAAACCTGAAAGTATGCGTCGGAGTAAACCCGATTCAAGTTCTTCGGCAGTCGGCCTGGATGTCGATTAATCCAATGCTGGCTCACCAGTAACCATTTTGTGCTAAATAGCGACATCATTCGTTTGTCAGATGGCAATCCACGATGAAAGAATGGTGACGGACGCATTTTCTTTACAAAATTATCATATTGACTTGAATTTAGCGGCTCATAGTCCTCAATTGAGTATAGGTGTTCTCGCATGCCCCATTTCACTGGCAAATCAGGCACGTAGTCCCAATCGACAATTAGCAGAGATACAACGCGTTCGTTGTGACTCGCTCTTCGCAAAAAATTGAGCGCACCATCTGCGTTGGAATAAGGATTCTGTTGGTGAATTGTGAATTGAGCCGGGTTCTGCGCCAGATGGATCATATCTCGCCGGATGGTCGATAGCTGATAGGGTGCGTAATCCTTTCCAAATGCCTTCCAGTGCCAATCCGGATGTTCAACCTGAACATCTGCGGTGGAGTAGCGCGATAGAAACGCTACACCGAATATTCCGAAACAGTATAACCAGAATGCAATCTTCAACGATGACCAACGCCTCTGCGACAGTAGCTGGTGGCATCCATGCAAACCTATAGCGACCAGAATACTGAGCGTGAGATTCGACATCGATAGAAATTTTTCCGGCCACCGGAACCAGTTCCCGGTAGGCACATAGTGGAAGTAGAAACTGTATAGCCAATTGTCAGATCCACGTGCCAGAGTTAGAAAAAGATAGGTTGCAAGTAGAAAGAATATGGCGAAGGAACGGTATTTCCTGGAGAGCAGAAGTCCGCAAGCAACCAATAGCCAGAAAGCCATATCCCACGGCGACTGTGGTATCGGAACCACGGGGTCACTCAGGGCCTCCAATAGTGATAGTGGTGGTAAAAATGCAATGTTTACATACGATAAATCCATGCCTTCCAGTAAGTTATGTGTGGCGGAATGCGAGGACATCTCATAAGTAGGCAATATTTGAATGGCAGAGAGCATGACTGACAGGATTGCCATGAAGGTAAATCGGACAAATGTCTCGATCGCGACCCTTCCGCTACGATTTTTGACATATAACTGTCCGATTCGAAACATAATATACAAACAAAGAAAGTAGCCGATGAATACGACAGACTGGATGTATCCAGCAAATACCTGGAAGGTCAGCGTCACCATGAAGATGAGAGACCATCGATTTGCAACTGAGTCAGTAGCTTTGGAGGTAGTTTGAAAGATCTTCTCAGCTGCTCCGAGTAGAATTCCAATGGTTGCTAACGGATACGTACCCGTTTCAAATACGGTAAAAACCAGGTAAAAATTTCCGGTCATGTAGAACAAGCCCCCAAGAAAAGCTGCGATGGGGTGCAGTTTCAGAACTCTCAGGTAGAAGAAAATGGAAAACCCGCTCATTGCCAGATGCAGGTACTTACTAACGACATGCGTTGTTTCGGCAGATAAAAATAGCGCTAGCCAGGTGGTCGGGTAGAGCACCATCCCCTGTAACGCAGCAAAAAAAGGCACTCCGCCCGCCTGAAATGGGTTCCAGAATGGCCACTCGCCATGCAGGAGCCGATTCATGCCATAGGCAATCATGTCAGGGTGATAATTTCGATTGTCGAAGTTGGCCCAGATTTCGATGCGCGTCCAGGGTTCCAGAACGCTCCAAATCAGGTAGGTTGAGGCCAGGAAAAAAAGGGCAGCTATCGCGTACTCTTTGCGGGACGGATTGCGGGTTGCATTGATGTTGTCAATGGTCATGCAGTGCGCGACTCAAAACGAGGAAACAGGTTTTTCCCACTTGCAAATAACCATCAAAGCTGCGTTCAAGCTGAAACCGATTCGGCGGCTTTCTCTGCGGTTGCGCAGAGGTACTCCTGCATTTTTTTATGAACCACTTCCTGGCCAGCGCTGTCTCGCACAGACTGTATGCTTCCAATTCTTAACGCTTTGTAGGCTTCCTTGTCATTGGCCACAATCTGGAAGCTGCGTTCGAAGGCTTCTTTCAAAGAGTTCCAATCGATGCGGTAACACATTGTTCGAATCGCCTTGCGATCATCGAATGGCCAGAATGTGGGATACAAGCTGGATTTAACAACGAAGGCATTCTTTTCATTAATATAATCGGCCATCGCCGTATGGTCAGGAGCGATTGCCGGGATGCCTTGACCCATAAATTCCATTAGCGGCAGGCATTGCCCTTCGCAATGAGAGCAGTTAACAACAAAATGCGTATGATCCATCAGCGTTTGATACTGTTCATCAGTCAAAAAGCCATGCACAGCCACGACACGGCATTTGAAGGGCGACATCTGGGAGTAGAGCAATAGCAATTTGCCCAGAAAAGTCGCGAGATTATGGTGAGTCATTTTCAGCACCAGTGTAGCGTTTGGCTCATTACGAAAAGCCCAACAAAATGCTGTTACCATGTCCTCCCAGTTTTTACGGCCATCCTGTGGGTTCATTACGCAGGTATAGATAATCCCGCTCAATTCCAGATCATTACCGGTGACTCGCGGGTGATTCTCAAGTTTGCCTTTGGCAAAGCTGAAGAGTCGACGCAATGGATCTAACAGAAAATTCCGACCACTCTTGGCGTAACCTTCGGGTCGCATCATCGTCATGGATTTGATGCCAATACCCAGCGACCGATGATCCCGAGCGCCGGGAGCATGTGTCAGGTCGAGGTTGTTAATTTTAAGAATGTCAGCGTCAGTTTGAGGGTTGAAAGTCAGCCTATAGGATTGCGGTTGACCATCCGGTGTAATATAGACATGTTCCTCGCCGAGTGTGAACTGAATTTCCCTTCCGATGTTCGTGCCATAGGCGACCATCTCAAGGTCAATGATCACCGGGCCTTTGACGTTGTGGGGTAGCATAATCCATGGTTTTTTTGTTCTGGACCAGGTGCCCCATTCTTCCGCGCTGTAGAATCCAATGAGCAGTTCAGTCCATTGTGGATTGCTTTCCGAAAAGGACAATTCAAGCGTCTTGTCGTTCCACGGTTGCATTTGCAGTGGATCGCGGGAGCCATTGACAGTGTCGTTGACCATGTCTGTCGTTAGATTGTAGGCGCGACTGTCGTAGAGGGTCGCCAGCACTTTTATCACTGAGTTCTGAGGCTTGACGACAAGGTTTTCGGTAGAAACAGTATCAACTGCGGCAGGTATAACTGACAGGTTCAAGTGCGTAGGAATCGCCTTTCTAACGACCTCAGCAGCATACTCAGAAATGGTTACTGCATTGCCGATCTGCTGCAATGTCTCTGCCCAGTTGTATTCCGGGTGGTTGTGCCAGGACTCCTCCGGAATAGTGCTGAACTCCCAGGCAAATACGCATACTGTGGGGCATCGTAGGTTTAATGCTGTTCTATGTGGAGGCGAAAAAGACAGAAACAGGCATTCCTCATTTGGATTATCGAGAAAGATCTTGTCGACTTCCTCCGGACCAGAGACCGCAATCAACCTTCCGAGCTGTTGCAAGACAGGCAGGTACTTTTTGTAGATAAAGTAATAGCTGTATTCCGCTTTGCCTAAACGCTGTTCGATGGTCTCGGCATTTGTTTCTGAATAAGTGATGATAATCATGGCTGTATCAATTTTCTCGAATGCGTTTCAAAAACGTGTCTAATCGATCAGTCAGTACTTCACTGGAACAATAATTGTATTGAGCTCGCCAAGCTTGCTCAGACATGGCTGCATAGCGCTGCGGCGATTTGTAGGCAACTTCGTAACTGTCCAGGTAAGCTTTGTGCAGAGATTCCCAGCTGGGGCGATACCATAGCGTCGTGAATATCTGTTGCGGATCGTGAGGCCAATAGTGCGGTTCTGGACTGGATTCCACGATAAAGGCATTGTCCTGACTAATATAATCCTGCATCGCAGTATTGTCCGGCGCAATCGCCGGAACGCCGCACGACATATACTCCATCAGCGGCAGACATTGTCCCTCGCTTCTGGATGCATTCACGATGTAGCTGGTGGCCGCTATAAGTGCGTCATAGTCCTCATTGCTGATGTATCCGTGAACAACTACCACTCGGCATTTAAACGGAGAAAGCTGGCAAAAGAGGCTGAAAATATCGTCCAGATAGCCAGACATATCCTTATAGGTCATTTTCAGAATAAGGGTGACGTCTTCCTGCTCTCGGAATGCCCAGCAAAATGCTGTCAGAATGTCCTCCCAGTTCTTTCTGCCATCCCTGGGATTGAAGATGCTGATATAAACGACACCTTGTAAATTAATGTCGTGTTTAACAGTGTTGGGTATCGACGCAGATGCATTGCTATCGGAAATTTTGTCCCTGCTTTCTATAGACAACTGGGCTATTCCAATGCCGATGGTGCGAGGGTCAGCGGGCGTGCGTTTTGCACTGATATCCAGATTGCTAAAAGAAATGAAATTACTGGGTTGCTCAATATTGAGATCGAACTCCAGTTCCTCCATTTCCTTTTTCAAGTGGAGAGTAATCGACTGATCCCCGATCTGCATCTTGATATCACGCCCCACGTTATTACCGTGAGCATTCAGCGTAATCTTCAGGCGAACTCGTCCCGACACCACACTGGGCAACATAATCCACGGACTGGCAGTCTTGGACCACGCTCCCCAACCTTCAGGGGGATAAAATCCCACCGTCATTATTTCTGGATTGACCTGTCCAAACTCTATCTGGATGCTGTCGCAGGGTTCATCCAATGCCGAAGTGGCGCCCATAGGACGGGCTATTCGATTTGCCGGTGATATGGTCTCGGAATCCATCGCGAAGTTCCAGCTATCGATAACCGCAGTTCCCAGCGTAATTGTGCAATCTTTAACTGGATGTCGATTAGCCGCTTCCCCACGCAATTTTTCATAGCGGTCCCACATCGGTGCAGGGATACTTTCGATGGCAAATTCCCGCTGCATGTCGTGTTCAACAACATGCTTGGCGTATGTAGAGTGCGTAATGGCCTGTCCAAAATGTTCCAGCGCGTTGCACCAACTGTCCTTCGGGTCGTTGATGAACTCCCGATTCGGAATGCTGGAATATTCCCATGCGAAGACCGGTATCACGGGGCAGGGGAGTTTATAGGGAATCTTATGAGGCGGCGCGAAGGCGAGTATGTAACATTCCTCCCCTGCCGCCATAGCTTTGTTGCATTCGGTCACAAACGTCTCGTCGAACTCAGTGATCGTTATGACGCTGCCCAATTTTTGCAAAAGGGGGACGTAAGCCTTCAGTACGAAAAAGTAGCTGTAGTCCGCATCCCCGAGTCGAGACACAATAGTTGACTCGTCAATTTCCGAATAGCAATAGAACTTCATGTTTGTATTTCGCTGCATCTAAACGAGTATGATGTAGTTGTTTTTCGAGACGAATATTACGCCGTCACTTTATCCAGTCCCCAGAAGCTTGCTGGCTTTCCATAGAATTCCAGAAACTTCAAACTGTCCGGCACGATTTCCTCTTTGAAGACATCCAATGAGTACTTGTCCCATCTCAGTCCCTTTTTACCGAACGAGCGGCGCAGGCGAAGCGGTGCAAAGATGCGATCCTGTTCAGCCCCTGCCAGTTTTGCCAGTCTGGGTCCGGTAAAGCGATTGGTGCGCAGAAAACGGAACAACAGCGTGTCGTACAGTTTCTTCTCACCCGCATTCAGGCTTACCGGTTGTCCCCCGGGAAATTTCTCCATATCCAGCCCAAGGTGTGCGAGGCATTTAGACAGTACATTTTTCCAGTCCGACTTAAGGTCTTCCAGAAATACAACCAGAATCGCCTCATCGCCAAATAGCTGCCGATATGTACTGATGCGCTCCCAGTAGAGCGTGTCCTGTACCATTTGTGGAAAAAGTCTCAGGTTCTCCCCAAGCGAGTAGGGTGCATTCAGGCCAAAGGTTACGCCACTGTGATGCATCTCCCGATAGCTTGACTCGATTCGAGCAGCGGGGCTTCGTGCTATGAAAATGAACCGACAATTTGGATTGTTCTCATAGATTCTTTGTGCCGCAACTTCTTCTCGCAAATATCCGGTATAGTCAGTGCTCCCATCGCCTTTAAGTTGTCCTTCGGCTGCCGCTTCATAGTGTTCGTCGTAACAGGCGTGTTGCGTTTCGAATTTCTTGTGCGAAAAGTACCAGGGCTCCTTGATCGGCGGTATATAGATATCGGGATGAAGGTCCAGAAGAGCACATAGCGTTGTTGTACCGCACTTACTGAACCCCGGCACGATAAAGTCAATTTTAACCTTGGTGGGCACCTTTCCTCCGGGCAACGATCATTTGGCAGCGGGGAAGCGCTGTATTGAGCGCATCGTGGATTTTGTCGCCAGTAGGATGTTTTAGGACTTCTTCCCAAACCTGTGTCCAGTGAATAGTCGCCGGGTGGACGTTTTCAGTCAGGGTTTCATTTGGTCCGCTGGTCGCCCACTTCAGCAGGAAGAAGATCGACCAGAAAGCAGAAAGGTAGTCGTGTCGAATGATCTCCAATCCGCAATCGTCTACCAGTTTCTCAAAGTCATCCGAAGTGAAAATCTGGATGTGGTTGGGTTCCTGGAAGTAAGATGCCGCGGCGACAGTTTTCACCAGGTTTTCGCCACGGGCGTCCGGCACAGTCAAAACGTAGGTAGCGTTGGGCTTGCCAACTCGTACTATTTCTCTAAGGAATTTGGCGGGTTCCCTTACATGCTCCAGAACTTCTGTACTGATCACCAGATCGGCATAGTCATCAGGAAGCGGGATAGGGTCGCATTTTGAAACAATCCCTTTGACTTCTCCCTTGGCTATGTTTTTGAGCCGTTTTTCAAGCGCAGTGACTTTGTCCTCCAGAATGTCAACGAAGGTAATGTTGGTGCCAATTTTGGCGCAAAAATTGGAGTACCCGCCATCGCCACAGCCGATATCGAGTACCTGCATGCCGGGCTTTACATAGACCCCCTTAACGAGCTCCCCCGTTTCAGAGTTGCACCATGCACTCTTTGTCCTGTCGAGTAATCCAATTTTGATGGCGCTTGAGCGAATATCGTTAGAATCCACGGGGAATCTCCTTAGCGAATAGCTTGGCAGTTATATGCCACCGGAATCCCGGTAGCTCGGAAGCCGATTAACAGTGAGTTTAATTCAGAAAACCAGTTCCAACCGTGCTCTGCAGAATTTAGCCCAACGTTGACGCACATGGCTATCCATAATTTTATTGTAAGCATATATGACGACAAATGTCCGGACAACGCGATGTAGTCTGGCATAAAACCGGGACAGAGTCGAAGTGGAAAACAAGTAGACTGTGAAGTGGTTCCCAGCAAATTCAAGACCGGGGAGGCCTGGTATCCCTATTGGCTGATTGACACTCCCTCGGTGGTTCAGTAGATTGATTCTGCGGGGGCTGTTCGTCCTTATAAAGCCTATAAATGTCTCTTCACCTCCGCCGTGCGTTAGGGAACCTCCAGTTGCTATTCAACTCACCTGAATACTTTCTAGCTTTTTTGCCGCTGGTTGTTGTTTGTTACTTTTTGCTCAACTCGATGGGCCAGGTTCAGGCGGGCAGGCTTGGATTGGTCTTCGCTTCATTGTTCTTCTACGGCTACTGGAATCCCGTTTATCTGATTCTGATAGTCGGCTCGATGCTGGTGAACTTTGGCATTTCGATGTTGATTCATCGCCTGAAACAACGCCCAGGACCGCTGCTGTTGAATGCCCGGGCACTGCTTGTGTTGGGGCTGGTGCTCAATCTTGGGCTACTTGGATACTACAAATACAGCGATTTTTTCATTGAGAATATTAATCTGGCATTTGACATGCAGATACCCACACTGAATCTGTTGCTGCCACTGGCTATTAGCTTTTTCACCTTCCAGCAGATCGCCTATCTGGTCGATTGTTACAAAAGCGATGTTTACGAGTACGATTTTATAAGTTACTGCCTGTTTGTGTCTTTTTTCCCGCAGTTGGTGGCAGGACCAATCGTGCATCACAAGGAGATGATGCCGCAGTTCTCAGATCGCCATAATACCTCAGTAGACATAGACAATATCGCACGAGGCATCCTGATTTTTTGTATTGGGCTATTCAAAAAGGTAGTCGTTGCAGATACCTTCGCAATTTGGGCGAACGCTGGATTCGACACCCGGGAACCATTGAGTACATTTGATGCGTGGGTCACCAGCCTCAGTTACACGTTCCAGTTGTACTACGATTTCTCCGGTTATACGGATATGGCGATAGGTGCTGCGCTGCTATTTAATATCAGATTGCCAATCAATTTTAATTCGCCCTACAAAGCGCTCAATATTCAGGATTTCTGGCGGCGGTGGCATATGACGCTTTCTCGCTGGCTGCGCGACTATCTCTATATCCCGCTGGGTGGCAATCGCTGCGGAACAGGGCGGATGTACTTCAATCTAATGACAACCTTTGTGCTTGGCGGACTTTGGCATGGCGCTGGCTGGACATTTATTGTTTGGGGTGCAATGCATGGCTCAGCATTGGTTGTGCACCGGCTCTGGGAAAAGGGCGGGCGGAAAATGGCAGCACTTCCTGCCT
Organism: Halioglobus sp.; assembly: GCA_041396025.1. Classification (GTDB taxonomy): domain Bacteria; phylum Pseudomonadota; class Gammaproteobacteria; order Pseudomonadales; family Halieaceae; genus Marimicrobium. The sequence continues at coordinate 582,765 of JAWKZL010000002.1, forward strand.
GGGCATTGACCTTCCTCTTTGCCAATTTTACCTGGGTATTTTTCAGGGCCGATACAATGGAGGCTGCCACGCGTATTTTGAAGAGTATGGTAGGGTTCAGTAATCAGGCATTTGTAGGGTCGGTCGAACCCTTTGTCCAAGTGAACCAAGTTCTGGGAAATGCACAGCCTGCCGCAGGGGGTCTTCTCAGTGCGTTAAACCCCGCCGTTGTTTTTATCGCAGTGTTTGGTCTCATTGCATTCCTGTCTCGCAACTCGATGGAAATTGCCTCTGAGCGAACCCGATTTTCAATAGTTGATGCAGTCAGGGTTAGTGGCAGCTTGTTACTGACTCTTCTCCTGGGAATTGCATCAAGTTCCACTGTCTTTCTGTACTTCAATTTCTGACTGTATGCGCGCCTCTCGATTCCTCGGTGTTTGTCTGCTGGTATTCCTGCTTCTTGCTGCAGGTTACGCTCTTGTGGTGGAACTTGTCATCATTCCGTCGCGGACTGTACCGAATCGCTTTACCCAATATTTGTTGGAGTCTACTATGGATGTCGTGGGGAAGGTTGTAGTCGATAGCGGATCGAATTCGCATTACGCTATTGACGCGCCGACTTTATCAGCGCTCTGGAACAAGCCTACGCTGGTGATTGCAGACAGTGCGTCCTACCCTCTGCGTAACAAAATTTTCAATCTTAAGAAATATCTTAACAAGGGCGATGTTCTGATACTGCCCCTGGAATGGCACTACTATATGAGCAGTGACGATGTGGCGAGCGTATTCCTATCCCGATTAATGGATGAGAACCTCACCCTTGAATACTATTTCAATAGTCTGCCAGCGACCGAAAGGCTTCGATTTATCTTCACACAGTTACCCTTGCGAAATGTACTCTCGGCGTTGCTGATGCCGAGGGAAGGCGAGGCATTGTTGCTCGACGAAATGGAATCTCTGGTGAACTTCGAGGAGACACTCAGAAAGCGTGACAATGAATCCTTTGGGGGCAGCGTGCAGCAAGTCGCAGATCAAACTGATGCTGTGGCCGCTTCAATGCGCTGCGACACCTACGTGCATTCGGTTGAACTAGTGGCAGGAAAAGCCAAGCTGTCAAAGACATTTCTGGCTGACCTGGAGTTGTTACGCGATTTGGTTGACGCTGGTATCGAAGTGTATTTCACCTGGCCGGCAGTAGTCGATCGCGATATAAGCGCCTGTTATACAGATGTGAAGGTTAAAAAAGCTGTAATGAATTTTGCTGATGAACTTGTATCCGCTGTAGCGGCGAGAGGTTTTACATTTATTGGCGACATCGAGAGTGCACATTTTGACGATAGTTGCTTCCTTGATACCTACTATCATCTTCGGCATAGCTGTGCGATCCAAAGAACTGAAGCGCTTGCTGATGCGTTGGATAAGGCCGGAGTCCACGCGGCAGGTGATGTCACCAAGCAGGATGATCTCATAGAAGTCGCCCTCGATTATGGTGTGCGTATTCAGCAGAAACTGCTCAATGAACGCTTCGCCATGCTGCCGGCGTTGGAGAGCGGGAGTATTGACCGTTCAGAATTGCAGCATCGTGCCAGCGTTGTCGCCGGTTGGTATCCTGCGGAGCAAACCGGAATCTGGAGTCGGGGTGATATTTCAGTGATTGAATTGAAAATTGATCCACAATTGCTGGACCAGGAGTTCATTACATTAACGATTGATGGCCGCTATAACCGCGAGGGGGCAATCAGCCGGATCGCTATAAACGATGAAGATTTTGGCGCCTATGACAGCGCCGAACGCAGTTATGCCGTTGATACAGCAAGAATCAAAGGACAGCGGATAACTGTGACACTTCATCATCAGGATGTTGCATCGCCGGCTCAACTTGGTGTCAGTCGTGATAGCCGATCACTGCATTTTTTACTGCGTAGTTTGTCTATTCAATAATGCGTAAGTTATAACTTACGACAGAACGGCAGCACAGGAGATATACCCAAAGGGGTGGGGAGTAATACAACTCAAGTAGTAATAATAAGTCGCAGACCCTGCAATTGCAGATTGGCATGTTGAATATGCAGCGCGCACTCATCGATACGGTAGCGTAAATGTTCCAGCTCTTCCTTACGAATAGAAGGGTTAACTGTGCGCAGGGCGGCGAGTCGATCATATTCAGCACCCAGTGAAGCACGCATGGTGCTCTCAGCTTCGGTCAGTATGTCGATCAGTTTGTTTTTCGCCAGCGTCGACGCCAGTGACATTTTCGCTTCTACTTCCAGACCAACCTGTTTGATGATGGCAAGCGCGGTCGACTTTTTCACTTTCTCGATAAGTTGATTCAAGCGTTCATGTGGCACCAGTTCCGCAAGGTCTTTTCCTTTGGCGTCCACTAGCAACCGCATTGGGCTTATCGGCAGGAACCGATCCAGTTGCAGGTCTCTGGGGGCAACACAGTTCACGGTGTAGAGTACTTCGAGCAGCATGGTCCCAGGGGCCACGCCCCTTAGCGAGATCGTTCCCAGTGCGGCGTTACCCAGTTCCGTTGAGTGAACTATGTCCATGGCATCCAGTATCAGCGGATGTTCCCAGGTGAGGAACTCCATATCCTCGCGACTTAGTGCCTTGTCACGACTGAATGTGACTGTAGTACCTTCCTCGCGCACATAGGGAAAGTGCCCGGTGAGCATGTGGTCTGACGGTCGTAGTATCAAAGCATGCTCGGAGTGGTAATCCTGCTCAACACCGAATGCTTCGCACAGTGCATCGAGATACTGTGGCAATACGTCGCTGGATTCGGTGGCAATGATGGTGTCGATCAGTTGGGCCGCGACAGCCGGTTTGCAGGAATTTCGCTCCAGTAGTTTATCGCGACCCTCGCGCAGTTCCTGGCGCGTTTTTGCTGTGAATGCTGCGCCATCGGCCAGCAGTGCATCAAACTGCCCCGAACGCTGATCCAGTTCCGCCAAAAGGCGCTCTCTGAATGTTTCAAAAATCATGTAGCCCGCGGAACAGCTGTCGCGGAACAGGTTTAATCCGCGGTCATACCATTCGAAGAGCGCGTGTTGCGCAGTATTGACCAGATAAGGTACGTGTATTTCAACGTCGCGCACTTGCCCGATCCTGTCCAGGCGACCAATGCGCTGCTCCAGAAGGTCTGGGTTAAGTGGCAAATCAAACAGGATAAGATGGTGGGCGAACTGGAAGTTGCGGCCTTCGCTGCCTATTTCCGAGCACACCAGGGTTTGCGCACCATTGACTTCGTCAGCGAAGTAGGCGGCAGCCCGATCGCGCTCAATAATTGACAGTCCTTCATAAAACGCACTTGAGCGAATACCGGAGCGCAGGTGTAGATGATGCTCCAACGCAACCGCTGTATTCGCATGCGCACAGATCACCAGTACTTTTTCAGGACGCAATGATTTTAGGGTTTTTTCCAGCCAGGCAACGCGTGGGTCGAATGCTAGCCAGGCGTCATCTGCGTAGGACAACTCAGGGTAAAGCCTTTCTTCCAGATCAACCTGCGCCAGTGTATATTCCTGTGGCGCTTCCAAGGGGTAGTTATGGAGTATGCGCTGTGGAAAGCCAGCGATTGCAGCTCTGGTATTTCGAAAGAGAACACGTCCGGTACCATGTCGATCCAGGATCTGCTCGATGATGGAGGCCGTCGGCGCATTCGGGTCCAGTCCTGCCGGCAGATCGTCGACCGGCTTTCCGGATTCCAGTGCATCCACCAGTTCGCTCCAGTGTCGGTACTGAAGTTCTTCCGCCTGGAACTGTTGCAAGTCGTGGAAGCGAGACGGGTCCAGAAGGCGCAGGCGCGCGAAATGACTTGCTTGACCTATCTGCTCCGGCGTCGCGGTGAGCAACAGAAGGCCTGCAGTTTGCCGTGCCAGCTGCTCGACGAAGGTATAATCCTCGCCCGCAGCATACTCCGACCAGTGCAAATGGTGTGCTTCGTCAATCACCACCAGGTCCCAGCGGGCCTCCAGAGCTTGCGATTGCAATGCAGGGTTGCCGAGAATCAGATCAATGCTGCTTATCACCAGCTGTTCGGATTCGAAAGGATTTCCGGCCAAAGACTCGGTAAGACGTTCCTGATCGAACAGCGAGAAGTGCAAATTGAAACGCCGTAACATTTCAACCAGCCACTGGTGCAACAAGGTTGGCGGTACCAGTACCAGCACTCGTGACGCTCGTCCAGTCAACAGCTGCTGCTGCACAATCATGCCGGCTTCGATGGTTTTGCCCAGGCCGACTTCGTCCGCCAGCAGTACACGGGGTGCATGCCTGCGGCCGACCTCATTGGCAATGTAAATCTGGTGCGGCAAAAGGTTGGTGCGAGAACCCATGAGCCCGCGCACGGCTGAGCGCTGCAACATATCGGTGTGATGGAAGGTCGCCATGCGCAGGGCGAAATCGCTGTGTTTGTCGAAATGACCATTCAGCAGGCGCTGTTGCGGCGTGGTTAGCTGAACGAAAGCATCCAGTTCAAGCTCAGATACCGTTAACAGTGTGTCGTGGTGATCTGTGCCTATATAAATGAGTAAGCCATGTTGTTCTTTTACCTCCTGAACCAACACTTCTGTTTTGTCGACAGTTGATATGTGGTCGCCAGCCTTGAAACTCAGGCGGGTAAGCGGAGCACTCTCAATTGCGTAGGTACGTTCCTCTCCTACAGCCGGAAAAGCGAGTGTGACTCTGCGTGGCTCGATATTGACAACGATGCCGAGTCCCAATTGGGCGTCAGCGTGACTAACCCACCGTTGTCCAATTTTATATTCCATCAATGATGCTTGCCTATGAAGATTCAGTTGGAGGCTCCCAAAACGGCGCGTAGTCTACCACTGAAAACCTGCTGAGGGTGGGGGTTGGTGCTGCGTCAATGCCGCAAGTTTCATGACTATGTTAGCTAGACGTTTTCGAAGAACACTGACATGCTATTGCGATAGGCATGGCCCAGTAAATCTTCTACATCCATCTTCTTGATAGCAGCGACTGTTTCGGCAACGAACGGCAGGTAATACGGTGCGTTGGGTCTCCCACGGTAAGGTACTGGCGTCAGATAAGGCGCGTCTGTTTCCAGCAGCAGTTGTTGCACCGGAGTAGCTGCAACAACCTCTCTTACATTGTCTGCGCTATTGAACGTAGCAATTCCATTGAACCCCAATTTGAAACCCTCTGCCAGACAGAATTCTGCCAGTGCAAGGCTGGAAGTGAAGCTGTGGATCACGCCTTTGCGTGAAAGAGCTGCACTGTAGTTCTGGAGAATGTCGCGGGTGTCGTTCTCCGCATCGCGAGTATGAATGACGACAGGCAAATTCAGATCCGCTGCTGTTTGCAGTTGTTGTTCAAATACCGATCGCTGTATGTCACGATCGGCATGGTCGTAATAGTAGTCCAGACCAATTTCGCCTATTGCCACTATTCGCGGATGGGCGGCGTTGGCCCGGATGCGGGCTTGCGCCTCCTTGTTATAGCTGTGTGCCTCGTGAGGATGAATGCCCTGGGTTCCCCAGATAGCCGAATGAGCTTGCGTAAGTTCCATGACCCGGCCGAGGTTGTCGGGTGACACTGCGATGGTGATGATTCGTTCGATACCGACGTGTTGGGACTTTTCCAGCGTTGCGGTCAGTTCATCCTGATTCAGATAGTCCAGATGGCAGTGAGTTTCTATTATAGGTGTGAGAAAGCGCGGGATATCGCGCCGTTTTTGTTTGCTCATGATGATCTAGGCCTGTGCATCGGCGCTACCGGCGGTGACGCGTTGGCGCAGCTTTCGTTCCAGTGGCGTCCGCAATTCGCGGATGGTACAGGTGATCTGCTCCCAGAACCAGTTGTGCAGTGGTGAGTTTGAGGTGCGCTTGTGCGCCACCAATGCATAGTGGATAGCGACATCTGCCTCGCCGGGGAGCGGCAGGCCCGTGATGCCGACGGTCGCGCCTGACTGTTGCAGCAGGTAGGCTGGCGCCGGCATAAAATAATCAGTCTGTCGCAGCACCTCCAGCGAGGTCAGCAAATGAGAGATTTCCAGGGTAGCCATAGGATGAGCGGCGTCAGGCGCGATGGATGCTGTATTTTGCTGTACTTCCGCCAGTTCCTGTGACGAGGCGTAAAGACGGATGAATGGGAACTTGGACAAACGTTCTTCGGTAATTTGGTTGTTGGTGAGCGGGTGCCCGGTCCGGACCAGAATGCCCAGTGGGCTGCCTCCGAGGTTCTCTACCCGGTAGTCAGCGCTGTAGTTGGCCCGCTTTACGGCAATGGCAAAGTCCAGGTTACCCAGTGCCAGTTCTTCCAGTTGGTTTTCTATCCGGGTGATGACTCTGACACTCAAGCGTGGCGCTTCAGTACTCAGTGTCGCCAATAGGCGTGGCAGCAGGATCACCGCGATGTGCTCGGACAGGGCAAGCGAAATTTCACCACTCACAGCAGCGGGGTTGAAGCTGTTACCTGCCAGAAGGTGAGAAATATCACCTACGATGGTGTTCAATCCCGCTGCCAGTTCAATCGCTCTTGGCGTAGGTTGCATACCGTGACTGCTGCGGGTGAACAGCTCATCGTCAAACAACGCTCGAAGTCTCGTCAGTGTTTTACTCATGGCCGGCTGGGTAATAAACAGGCGCTGCGCTGCACGTGAGACGCTTTTTTCTTCGAGCAAAACCTGTAGTGAAATCAATAAGTTAAGATCAACTTTGTTAAATTCTCTAGTATCCATAGCCACCAATATGAACTGGATTCATGAGTTATATGTTTTTATTGCATTGGATATATATCATATCGCGCCATAAGATTGCTGCAACTCGTATCGCGATGCACAAATTCAGTAGGGTGCGCCCGGTTACTCCGGTGTCGAAGTTGCCGGATTCCCATTCAGGTCTCCACGAGTTGTTATAAACCCGCCGATGGCGGGTTTTTTTTGCCAGATGAATACCCGGTGTTGTTTAACTGTTTATGCCCGCAGCGCTATTTGAGTTTGGGCTTTGGTTTCCCTGTTTTTCGACGCGTAGCCTTGGGTCGGATACGGGTGCCCGGCGGGACAGGCTTTCCAGCTGCGCGCTTTTTGGTTTTGCCTGCGTCGCGTTTGGCGGCAGTTGTCTGCGGTGTGGATTTTGCCTTCTTCTGCTTCTTTCCAGGTTTCGATGTGGTAGCAGCCACTGATTTTGACGCTGTCGCGTTGACTGCTTGCGCCTCGGAGCGAAGCTTTGGCACGGTCTGCCCGATATCGCGATGCATAGCGCGCTCCCGTTTCGGCGAGAGGATCTTGGCCTTGGCGGCCACAGCCGCATTTTTGGGTCGCCCTGGACCGAGTTTGATGGCGGCCGCGTAAAGCTCCTCATACGCACCCACCAGGCAGTCGTGGTAAAACTCGGGATCGGGCATGATGTCCCGGTCAGCAAGTACCGACAATGTTATTTTGCCTGAATAACTGAACACCAGGTGGAAAATGCCCATGCCGGGAGTCAGCACGCCGAGGCCGTAGTAGTCGACCATCTTCGCACCGGCGCAGTACAGTGGGAAATCCGGGCCAGGCACATTGGATATGCAGGTCGAGATGTTCATCGGCAACAGTTTGGACAGAGAATTACGTGACCAGAATTTAGCGACCGATTTGGAGATCACCGGTGAAAATACGCCCGCCAACATCAGTGCGTCTACCAGTGGGCTCGCTTCACCGCTCAGTTTCGCATTGTCTGTTGATTGCCGGATAGCTAGAAGGCGTGCCACTGGATCTGTGATGTCCGTATGCAATGAAGAGAAAATAGATCCCACCTGATTATTTTCATCCGTGGTACCGCGACGGGTACGCATGTTGACTGGCATTGCGGCAGCCAGCGAGCCTGTTGCGGGCGCCTCACCCTTGGCTTCGAGATACCGCAGTAGCGCGCCACTGATAACACCCAGTGCCACATCGTTGACAGTGACGCCCACAGCGTTTTTGATGTCCTTGAATCCCTCCAGCGGAAATTCCGCTGCGTCAAAGACCCGGTGCGGCCCGACTGGCTTGTTCAGTATGGTCTTGGGTGCGGAAACATCGGGTGCCGGGATCACTTTGCGGACAACATCCAGTGCGTACTTACCGAGGTCGCGGGCGCCTGCTATCGAACCTGTAGCCAGTTGTACAGTATTTTTGACGCTATTAATCGTCGCCTTTGTGAGCAACTCGCCGACCGACGGTGTGGTGTCAACCAGACGGGGTTCTGAGTCCGCCTGAAAGGAGACTTCGGGATTTGGCACCAGATCATGCAGTGCTGTCATGAACGATGCACCGCCAGCACCGTCCACCAGAGAGTGATGCATTTTGGTATAGACTGCGAAGCAACCCTTGGGCAGGTTGGGTATGTTGTCCAGGCCTTCGATAATATAGGCCTCCCACAACGGGCGTGACATATCCAGCGGGCGGGAGTGCAGGCGCGCAACCTGGATACATAACTGTCGCCAATCGCCGGGTTCGGGCAATGCAATGTGTCGCAGGTGAAACTCCACGTCGAAGTTGGCGTCCTTTACCCAGTAAGGTCGATCCAGCCCACCGGGGACTTCCACCAGGCGGGTTCGAAACAGCGGCAGATTGCCGAGACGCCGTTCAAAGCTGGCGATCACGTCTTTGAACCGGACGAAGCCGCCGGGGGCGGTTGACGGGTCGTAGATGCCCATCCCGCCCACGTGCTGAGGGGTGTTTGTCTGTTCCAGATTGACAAACGCGGAGTCAAGTATTCCTAGTTGTTTCATAATTACTCAGGCCCTCTCGGGGCAATCATCCAATATCTGAAAATAGTTCAGCCGCTGGAATTTTCCAATGCTGCTCTTCGGAAAAAATGGAAGAGTCGATGTGTCTCGGGTGTGTTGCGGCTGATTGGCGGCTATGTCTCGATCTGCGCTCAGTATAGCCATTTTTGTTGTCGCTTGAACCGGTTGCGTTTACAGCACCGAAGCCTTCTTCTGGCCAAAATGTCTGGTCAAAAAGCAATCCAAGTGCCAAATTGCGGGTATCAATATTGTTCAACTCGAAGGCCTGTAGTGACATCAGAAAGCGCGTCGTGATGTTACGCGTTTTCGAGGATCATCAGTGCCCCACTGGCTTTGACCGGTGACTTTGTCTGCCACTCCACGACCTCTGCGCAGTGCTTCTTCTCACATCGATGTGCCATCTCAAGGAATGTGGAGCGCTCGGGATCGGCGATAATAATGTGTTTTACACCTGCCTTCACTGCGCGGTTAACCATCTTGTATACAGGGTCGACCAGTTCATCCCAGAAGCAAATGTCGGCGGCAATGAGCATGTCGAACTGAGCGAGTTGTTTGGTAGTTAATTGCTCAAATCGTGCCACCAGTGGTGTAGTGCTAACGCCGTTGAGGCTCGCTGAAGCTTCCAGGAACGGAAACACGTCAGGATCCGCATCCATGGATGTGACATGGGACCCCAGCGTTTTTGCGGCCCAGATGCCGGAAATTCCCCAGCCACAGCCTACATCCAATACATTTTTACAGTGGGCTGGCCGATTTTTATCCAGATAGTCGATCAGCAGGCGACTGGACTTCCACAATTTGTTGCCGTGAATGCTGGGGTATGCGCCCTGTCGCCTGACTTGGCGAATGACCGGGTGAGAGCCGGTAGGCATGGTTACGCCCCGAAATCGGTGTTCAGTGCGTGCTCGTTTTTTGTCCTTCAATTCGATTTCTCCTGCTCGGATTGTGGATAGATCCAGATGGGCGCGGCAGAGGGCATATCCATGCTCACAGTGTATGACAACCAAAGCGGGCTATTGTGGCATCGCGCAGCATGATGCGCTACCGCTACCGCTACCGCTACCGATGGCGTTCGCTGAGCGCTTTTCTGCTGTGCTGGCTTAGGTATTGTTGCTGCGCTACGATGTCGGCATAACACAGTAGGGGTATCCACGCCCAGGCCAGTGGAGAGGTCGAAAATGGTAGCGGTCAGGGAATACGTTGAACTGTTGGAAAAGAACAAGCCGCAGCAGGAGCGTGCCAAACGAACCTACGAAGCCATTCTGGCGGCCGCTGCAGAGTTATTGGTTGAGGTAGGCGTCGAGCGTATTTCCACCAATCTTGTGGCCGAAAAAGCGGGTGTAACCGTCCCGGCCCTTTATCGTTACTTTCCCAATAAGTACGCCGTATTGAATGCGTTGGGAGCGGTGCTCATGGATAAGCAGAACGCTGTCTTCCAGCAATGGTTTGAGCAGTACTGCGCTGCAGGTGACCCGCAGGTGTTGCTCGACAATGTTTATGAGTTACTCAAACGAACCTACGATGTCACCCGCAAAGAGCTCGGCGGTTTGGAAGTGGTGCAGGCTTTGCGGGCAGTGGCTCCTCTGCAGGAGGTGCGACTCAGTTCTCACCGATTGGTAGCCAGCCAGTTTGCGAAAATAACATCACATTTGCTCGGCAGGCCCGAGGACGAGATGATAAAAATGCAGGCGCGATTAACCATCGATACCGGCTACGCGATGGTAGAGATGGCACTGGAGGATCAGAGCCTGGCCACTGAAGCGCTGCTGCGGGAAGGCTCGCGAATGATACAACTTTATTGGGTCGATATTGTCAATCCGCCCTAGCGACGAGCGTTAGTCATTTTCCGCCACATCTTCTGCTTGTGGGCCTTTGTCGCTTTGCGCGACGATGAAGCTCACGCGTTGTCCGTCACGTAATCCGCGACGACCCTCGCCGCGGATAGAGCGAAAGTGTACAAATATTTCCTCGCCGTCATCTTTCACGATGAAGCCAAACCCTTTTGAAATGTTGAACCATTTTACGGTGCCTTGAGCACGCTCGCTATTGTCGGTAGAAACCTTGTATGCAGGCGCTTGTGAATGCGCTGCGGTGGATGCAGTTCCACCACCTATCAGAAGAGCGGTAACGACGGTAGAGATTGCGAAAGCGAACCAAAGGATTGGGTCAAAGATGTGGCCAGTCTGCAACAGCGAGGTCAGGGTTGCAGCTATAAGAGCGACAATAAAGCTGATCACCAGCTTGGTGGTGAGACTCATCAGTTTCCTCCCAATGAAGTACCGTGCCAAGTGAGCACGATTTTTTCAGTCGGGAATTCTACCACCAATAGTGTATTGCCCACAGCTAGGCTAGAGCCTTAATACATCCTCGGCTTGTAGTCCCTTCGGCCCATCCACCAGTGTGAACTCTACAGCCTGTCCTTCATTCAAGGTCCGAAACCCCTCGCCCTGAATCGAGCGGAAGTGAACAAAGACATCATCCTGGCCTTCCTGTCGGGTAATAAATCCAAAACCTTTGGCGTTATTGAACCATTTTACCGTACCGCGTTGCCGCTCACTCATACCATTTCCCTCGGTTTAACACATTGCTTTTATTATTTCCGCGCCACAGTCGGAAGCACCAAATCAGTGATGTCATATACTGCGGATGCGTTGCATCTGTTCTTGCAGGGTTTCCAGCGATAGTTCCTGGGCTCGCAGTTTGTCGCGCTCACTTGCGACGACATCTGCGGGTGCTTTATCGATGAAAGCGGCATTGCTCAATTTGCCACGAAGACGAGACAGATCGTTTTCCAATTTTTTGATTTCTCTATCAAGCCTGGTTATTTCGGCCTCTTTATCAATGAGTCCGGCTATCGGTACCAGGATTTCCAGTTCCCCTGCTAATGCTGTTGCCGCCATGGGTGCTTCGGTATCGTCTGGCAACCATGCGATATCAGCCAGTTTAGCCAGCTTTTTAAGGTATGGCGAATTTTCTGCCAGCCGGCGCCTGTCGCTGTCGTTACCCTTGCGTAGTACCACTGGAATCGCTTTTCCCGGTGAGATATTCATTTCTCCGCGGATATTGCGAATGCCGACAATCACCGCTTTCAGCCAATCGATATCTGCGTTGGCGTTCTCGTCTAATTCGCCATCATCGCGCTGTGGGTAAGGTTGCAGCATGATAGTGGCGCCGGATTTTCCGGCCAACGGCGCAGCAGATTGCCAGATTTCCTCCGTAATGAAAGGCATCAGCGGATGCAGCAGGCGCAGCCAGATTTCCAGCACGCGTATCAGTGTTTGTCGGGTGCCGCGTTTGGCGTCAGCGGATGCTTCCTCATCCCACAGAATTGGTTTGGACAGTTCAAGGTACCAATCACAATATTCGTTCCATACAAACTCGTACAGTGATTGGCTGGCCAGGTCGAAGCGGTACTGACTGACTGCGTGCGCCACCTCGGCGGCTGTCTCCTGCACCTTGCCCCTGATCCAACGATCCGCCAGGCTTAATTCCACAGGGGCAGTGCTGTCCAGACCGCAGTCCTGGTCTTCGCAATTCATCAGTACATAGCGTGCCGCGTTCCAGATTTTGTTACAGAAATTTCGGTAGCCCTCGATACGCCCAATGTCGAATTTGATATCCCTGCCTGTGGAGGCCAGCGAGTAGTAGGTGAAGCGCAGGGCGTCAGTACCATAGGGTGCAATTCCCTCTGGAAACTGTCGGCGGGTTGCTTTTTCGATCTTGGCCGCCAACTGCGGTTGCATCATACCGGTGGTGCGCTTGCTGACCAGTTCGTCCAGGGTGATACCGTCGATGAGGTCGATGGGATCGATCACATTACCCTTGGATTTCGACATTTTCTGGCCTTCGCCATCGCGCACCAGCCCGTGGACGTAGACTGTATGGAACGGTACTTCCTGACGCAGGTGCAGCGTCATCATGATCATCCGGGCGACCCAGAAGAAGATGATGTCGAAACCGGTAACCAACACCGAGCTGGGATGGAAAACCGCCAGCTCCGGTGTTTCTTCGGGCCAGCCGAGGGTGGAGAAAGTCCACAACGCGGAGGAGAACCAGGTATCAAGTACGTCTTCGTCCTGACGCAATACCACCTCATCGCCAAGCTTGTGCTCCTGGCGGATCGCAGCTTCACTCTCGCCAACGTAGATCTTGCCTTCAGGGTCGTACCAGGCGGGGATGCGGTGTCCCCACCAGAGCTGCCGGCTGATGCACCAGTCCTGAATATCTCGCATCCACGCAAAATAGGTGTTTTCCCACTGCTTGGGTACAAACTGTATGTCGCCGTTTTCCACTGCGGCTATGGCAGGTTGGGCTAACTTGCGGGCATCGACGTACCATTGGTCGGTGAGGTAAGGCTCGATAACAACCCCGGAACGGTCGCCGCGCGGCACCTTCAACGTGTGAGCCTGCACCTTGTCGAGCAGCCCCAGCGCTGCTAAATCTGCCACCACACGTTTGCGCGCCTCGAAGCGATCCAGCCCGCGATAGGCTTGTGGCGCACTGTCGTTGATAGCGGCATCATCGTTGAAAATATTGATCATGGGCAGGCCGTGCCGACGACCTACTTCGTAGTCATTGAAATCGTGCGCGGGGGTAATTTTGACGCACCCGGTGCCAAACTCGCGGTCGACATACTCATCGGCAATGACGGGGATGTCGCGATCGCACAAGGGCAGTTGCACGCGACGGCCAATCAGGTGAGCGTAACGTTCGTCTTCAGGGTGAACGGCAATCGCGCTGTCGCCCAGCATTGTCTCCGGACGCGTAGTGGCAACAGTCAGATGGCCTTCGCCGCCGAGCAGGGGATAATTGAAGTGCCACAGGTGACCCTGTTCTTCTTCGGCGATGACTTCCAGGTCAGAAATAGCAGTGTGTAAGGCCGGGTCCCAGTTTACCAGACGCTGACCACGGTAGATCAGTCCCTCGCGGTGCAAGCGGATAAAGACTTCCTGTACCGCCGCGCTCAGTCCCGGATCCATGGTGAAGCGCTCGCGCGACCAGTCAAGTGAGGAGCCCAGGCGGCGCAGCTGACGGGTGATTGTGCCCCCGGACTCTTCTTTCCATTCCCAGACTTTGTCGATGAATTTTTCACGCCCGAGCTCGTGGCGGCTGATACCCTGCGCTTCCAGCTGGCGTTCGACCACCATCTGTGTGGCGATGCCCGCGTGATCCGTGCCCACCTGCCACAACGTGTTGTCGCCGAGCATGCGGTGGTAGCGTATCAGCGCATCCATGATAGCCTCCTGAAACCCGTGGCCCATGTGCAGGCTGCCAGTGACATTGGGCGGTGGAATCATAATGCTGTACGCCTTCTCGCCGCCCTGGGGCGCGAAATAGCCATTCTCTTCCCACTCCTTGTACCAGCGGGTTTCGATGTCTGCAGGTTGGAACGTTTTATCCATGGTAGAGAGGGTCCGAAAGCGGATGGGCGATGGTATCGACGCGAGTGTGGTAGTTGGCGTGGCCAGCGATTATACGGCAGTCATTCTGAGACCGGAATCGCTGTGAGTTACCGTCTTGCACTGCAGTAAAACTAGAGATCGTGTTTCTCCAGTTGGTAGCCACGTGCCTTATAGAACTTCCACGATTGACGCAGCGCCGTCAGACTATCCGGTTCCTGCGTGACGACCTCGGCAACGCGCTGGAAGCGGCTAAAGAATGCCGGGATTTCCAGCTGCAGGTTAATCAGCAGGTCGTTGTGACTATCTGGGTCCTGACCCCAGCCGATACCGATGATTTCGGAGTTTGTCTGACCGAGGAGTCCGTGGGGAAGAAAACTTGCGGGCCGATATCGCCACAACAGTTCATCAAGTTCAACCGCCTGTTGCTCGTTGCAGGTGTTGATCAGAATCCGGTGTCCGCGTTGAAACGCTTTGTCTGCGAGGCGCGCTGCGATATTAAGCCTTTCCCCCGGTGCAGCGGATTTCACCACATAAAAGCCAACCAACGTCATCGTTACAGCCCTGCACGGTCCAGCAGGTAGCGGGTCAGCAATGCGACGGGGCGGCCGGTTGCGCCTTTGGGCGCGCTGTCCCATGCGGAACCGGCGATGTCCAGGTGCGCCCAGGGATACTTCTGGGTAAAGCGCGAGAGAAAGCAGGCAGCGGTGATGCTGCCACCGCCCGGTCCGCCAATATTGGCGATGTCGGCAAAATTGCTTTTCAATTGTTCCTGGTAATCCTCCCATAGTGGCAAGCGCCAGGCGCGGTCGTGCGAGTGCAAGCCGGCAGACAACAATTCATCTGCCAGTGAATCGTCTTTGGTGAACAGGCCACTCGCATGTGACCCCAGCGCCACCACACACGCACCTGTCAGGGTTGCTATATCGATCACCGCTGCGGGTTTGAAACGTTCTGCATAGGTCAGTGCATCGCACAGTACCAAACGACCCTCAGCGTCTGTGTTCAGCACCTCAATGGTTTGACCTGACATGCTGGTCACGACATCGCCGGGTTTGGTCGCGCTGCCGCTGGGCATATTCTCCGCCGCTGCCACAATACCAATGACATTCAGCGGAAGTTTTAGCTCAGAGACTGCGTGGAGTGTCCCAAGCACGCTCGCGGCGCCACCCATATCGAATTTCATTTCATCCATTTTCGCGCCGGGCTTGAGCGAAATGCCACCAGTGTCAAAAGTGATACCTTTGCCTACCAGCACGTAGGGGCTGTCGGATGCCTTGCCGCCCTTGTAGTGCATCACTATGAGCTTGGCCGGTTGGTCACTACCGGCAGATACCGAGAGCAGGGAGCCCATACCCAGTTCCCGCATCTTCTTTTCTTCGAGTACGGAGACAGTGGTTTTGGCGTCACGGCGAGCCAGTTTGCGCGCATGACCCGCCAAATAGGCGGGCGTGCAGATGTTGCCGGGCAAGTTTGCCAGGTTGCGCGCTTCATTGACCCCCTGTCCAATTGCCTTGCCTTCACGCAGCGCGTTGGCGGCAGTTTTCGACGTGACGGTGCCGTGTGTGCTGATGATCAAGCGAGTCAGTTTCATCGCAGGCTTGGGCTTGCTGACAGTTTCGGTGTAGCGATAGGCAGAGACAGTGAGTTGGCGTGCCAGATATGCCAGCATCCAAATGGTTTCCTTATCTTTCTGGTTCAAAGCGCCCAGATGCAATGTCGCCTCAGTCGCCTGCTTTGACTCAAGTGCGCGATACAGTTGTTGACAGAACTTGCGCGCACTGTCGCGATCAAATTTCTTCGCGTCGCCACAACCGAGCAGCAGAATGCGTTTGGCGGCGCCTGCGCCTGGCAGGGTCAGACTCTCACCTGCTTTGGCGCTGAAATCCCCTAGTGCCAGCGCAGCCTTGATAGCACCGTCGGAGGCCCGGTCCAACTTGAGCGCGGCACCGGATAGCTTCTCATTGTGGAATAGCGGGAGAATCGCGCACTGGGTGGAGGCGGCGGCGGCATTGCTGATATCGCGCGCGACGAACGTCATGGCTGTCATAGTATGACCTCGATCTGATTGAAGCGTCTAGTGTATGCCGGGGAGGCGTCAAACTGAACTGAAAAAATGGTAAGCGCTGTATCAGGGCTCGCCGCTCCTGGTAGTCTTTGGTAGCAGGATCAATTCTGTGTGGGAAATGTAGTCGTGCCAGCAGCGCTTGTTGCGGTCGACCAGACACCATAAATAACCGAGCCCGAGGCAGCCCATTGAAATTGCAGCGCCGATGCAGCGCAGAACGGCCTTTGTCAGCGTTGGTGGGTTGCCAGAATAATCCACCAGTTTTATGCGCCAGGCCTGCATGCCCAGAGTCTGCCCGCTTTTGAGCCAGAACATACAGAAAAATCCGATAATACTCAGTGCGGTGAGTAGCTGGACGATATGGGGGTTCAGCACCTCCTGCTTGCCGTCACTGCTCCATACCGCCACGCCCAGCGCTAATGCGTTGACCACACCCACCAGAGCGATAACCAGGAATGTGTCGTAGAGTATTGCTGCGAGTCGGCGCAGCAGTGAAGGCGATTTGGGGATTGTGCTGTCTGTCATGCGGGCGAGTTTAACACTTCCGTCAGCGCACAATTAACGAAATGTAAATTGAGAGCCAAATCTGGCGCGTGCTACATTGACCGCCCGGACAAGGGGCTATGCACATGCACATGTTATTGGTGGAGGATGACAGACAGGTTGGCGAGTTCATCGTCAGCGAGCTGGCTGCCGCCGGGCATTCCTGCGTCCATGCACTGGATGGCGAAGCTGGTCAGGCTGCGGCTGGAAATTCCCATTTCGATGTCATGGTAATCGACCGCATGATGCCGCGCATGGATGGCTTGACGCTCGTTAAAGCGCTGCGCGCAGCGGGCGATAATACACCGGTTCTGGTGCTTAGCGCGCTGGGCGATGTGGATGACCGGGTTCAGGGCCTGCACTGCGGCGCAGACGACTACCTGACCAAGCCGTTTGCGATGTCTGAATTATTGGCGCGCCTGGAAGTTCTGCATCGCCGGGGTGGCACGCCAGCAGGCGAGACCCAAACCAGACTCGTGGTGGAGGATTTGACGATAGACCTGCTAAAGCAGCATGTGCAGCGCGGCGATACCACCATTGTCGTGCAACCGCGTGAATACAAACTACTGGAATACTTGATGCGTCATGCCGGGCAGGTAGTCACTCGCGCCATGTTGCTGGAGCATGTGTGGGGCTATCATTTCGATCCCCAGACCAATGTTATCGACGTTCATATCTCTCGCCTGCGGCAAAAGATCGACAGGGACTTCGAGCATCCGCTGCTTGCTACCGTGAGGGGTGCGGGCTATCGCCTGGGCCCTGAACTCGGCGACTGAGAGCAGTGCTGTGCAGATCCGTGATGTCCTAAGCAGTCTTACTTTTCGCTATATTGCCAAATACGTGACGGTACTTAGTGCCGCTGTATTCCTCCTGCAAGTCATGTTCTACCTCTACTTCAGCTATACCTCCTTCAAAGATCTGGGTGCGAGTGTTGAAGATGAGTTGGAAACCTTGCAACTGGTTTATCGGGGGCAGGGCATGGCTGGCGTTGATCAGTACATCTCCGACCAGATAGCATCGCCTGCCGTCAACCGCTTTTATTATCTGGTCACGGATAAGGACGGTGCAAAAGTTGCCGGCGACCTGCCCAAAGCCCCCCGATATCAGGAATTCAATGATGGCTGGCTGGGTTTTGAGATGGCTTTGCAGAACTGGGGCGAGTCAGTAGATGTGGATTTTCTCGCACTGCCAACGAAGCTGGGTGATGGCTACCAGGCGATGGTTGCGCGCGACTACGCCGATATCGTGGAGCGCGCACAACTGGTGTTCCAGACCCTGATCCGGGTGATGATTGCGACTCTGCTACTAGGTATCACCGGCGGCTTTTTCAGCGCAGCGCGCACCTTCAACCAGCTGGAAATGTTGAACAGTGAGATTGCCCGTATCGTGCGCGGCGGGCCGGGACAGCGTCTGCGAATCGAGGGAGAGTCAGGCTATTTTCGAGCGCTGGCGACACACATGAACCAGATGCTGGAGCAACTGGATACCCTGATGCAGGGCGTGCGCCGTGTCTCTGACAATATCGCGCACGACTTGCGTACGCCCTTAACCCGAATGCGCAATGACCTGAGTCAGCTGCGCGATCGACTCGCTGGCGGTGATAGAGATCAACTGGAGAGGATCATAGGTGAATGTGATGAATTGCTGTCTTCGTTCAACGCATTGCTAAGGATATCGACTCTGGAGTCCGGCAGCCGCCTTGCCGGCGGCAGCGATGTGGAATTGAGTGCGTTGTTGCGCGATGTCGTGGAGTTGTATGAACCGCTCGCACACGAGCAGGAGATTGAATTATCACTGGATGCGCCGCAGTCGCAGGTGTGTAAAGGCGAAGCGGATCTGTTGTTCCAGATGTTCGCGAACATATTGGACAACGCACTTAAATACACACCGCCTCAAGGAAATATTCTGGTGCGGCTGCGCTCCAATACCGGTGGTGCCGGTCACAGCGTGGTTATCTCCGACTCTGGTCCTGGAATTCCCCGCGATGAACGCAAAAACGTTTTCCGGCGCTTTTACCGCGTAGAGTCCAGTCGTGGCGAGCAACCCGGACACGGTTTAGGCCTGAGTCTGGTACAGGCGATTGCACATTATCATCACGGCACAGTTGAGCTTGCTGGCAACAGTCCCGGCTTGCAGGTCAGGGTCATTTTGCCGTAAACGCGCTCAGCCAACGGTTGGCTATTCCTGAATCGAGATGTGGTCCGTAGAAGGTACGGCGACCGGAATTGGCTGTCTGCGTTGCTCTTCCTCGGTTTGTGTTCCCGGTGCCAGAGTCGCTAGCGCAGAGAGATCGAGCGCCGGGGTTTCCTGTTCGGGTGCGGCACAATCACTGAAGTCAGTGCCCGCAGCCGACAGTTCCAGGCCATCAAGATTGGGCGACAGCGGCGCATTGGAGGAGGGCAGGTTGGGTATGGTATCGCCTACCTCGCCCATGCTCAGGTGGCTGGTATCGGGTGATGCCGGTGCCGGGCTAGCTTCATCTGACAGTCGCTCGGCGGTTGTGTCCAGAGCGAGGTGGGATGTGTCCACGGTGCGGATCACTGGTTCAGCGCGCTCTTCATCACGCAATACTGCGGTGCCCGGCGGTGCCAGAACGATACCGTCGGTATCTGCTGGTGCAGCAGTCGCTGTCGATGTCGCCGTTGCTGAAGCGGCTTGCTCCCGCTTAAAGCGATTTTCATCCGGTGCGGCTGCCAGAGCAGCAATTCTCTCCGCGGCGGTCATGGTTCGGGTAGCCTCAGCTGCGGGCGCGCGGGAAGGCGGGGGTGAGGTTGAAGCGGCAGCGGTTCTTTTGATGATGGGTACAGCGCCGGCGCGTTCCATCGCCGCCTGGTATTTCTGCGCCGTGGCGAGATCGCATTCGCGTTTGATCAATTGTGGGTCGCCGCAGAACAGTTTATCCAACGTGGCACTGTTAGCGTTGAACACTTTCGCCAACTGCTCGCGGACGCTGGCAGGGTCGGCACCATCCTTCACCTGTCCGGCGAAATATACGTTGTAGCGCTCTTCCATGGGGCAGCTCCCGTTACATTTCTGGGTCCAGTATACCCTGTAGTTGGCACCGGGTCTTGATACTGTAAGTGCTTTGCTGACCTCGCTATCCAGTGTGCCTGCATCCTCACCGCTTGCCGCCAGTTCTGGTAACATGGCCCGCCCGAAAAGCCTGACTGCCGTAATCTATGAGCGACCGTGTGCCCACCCGATTTGTTAGATCCTTGCTGCGCATGGTCGGGGACCGGGGGTATGATTTCAGTGTTGTCCTGGGCGACGCGGGTCTGGATTTCGATCCGTACAATGAGACCGATCCGGCCTATCGCAGCGAGATCAGCGCGATGCAGTATTCGCGTATTTACCAGAGCGTGCTCAGCCTGTTGCAGGATGAGACGTTTGGTACTACCGGCAGCGAGTTGGTTGCCCCTGGTGCGTTTCGCATGATGTGCTACTGCATCATTTCCTGTCGCAACCTCGGGCAGGCAATTCAGCGGGCCTCGGAGTTCTACCGCACTTTTTTCGACGAGCGGAGCCAGTTGTATGCCAACTTCAGCGACCAGTTTGCGCGTGTGGGCTACCGCACCATGGTGCGCGAAGGGCGCCCGCGTGTGGCGGCGGCGGACGCCTACGGACTGTCGATGTGGCACCGGTTCTTTGGCTGGCTCTGCGGTCGTCCCATCGAGCTGAAACGGGTGGATTTTTCTGGCGATACGCCCCAGCGTCTGGAAAAATACGAGGATTTGTTCGGTTGCCCGCTGTACTTTAACCAGGCCAACGACCTGCTGTATTTTGACAGTGCCTGTCTTGCCTGGCCCGTGGTACATACCGAGCACTCGCTGCGCGAGTTCCTGCGCACGGCACCCTATCAATTGCTGATGATGGAGACTAACGTCGACGGCAATAACCTCTCGGCCCAGGTAAAGGCTATGATTGGTCACGATTTCAGCGAGGGATTTCCCGGTTTTGAAACGATCAGTAGCGCGTTGAATATGTCGGCCCCAACACTTCGCCGCCGACTGAAGCGCGAGGGCACTACCTTTCAACAGCTCAAGGATGAAGCGCGTTGTGAGGCGGCGAAATTGTGTCTTGATCGACCCGACTTTTCTATCAACGAAGTCGCACTGCAAATGGGATTTACCGATCCCAGCGCGTTTCATCGCTCCTTTAAAAAGTGGACGCAACAGACGCCCGGGCAATTTCGTGCCAGCAGGCGCGCGCGCAAGAGCTGAGAATAGGCGTTGGTGCCGCCAGTTTACCTTGGCTATAATTCTGTCCGCCAGACGGGCTCGTCTCACCGGAAGCAGGTTTATCATGAGTGTGCAGCAGGACATTGAACGGCAACTGCAGGACCGTTTTACACCGGTATATCTGGATGTTGCGAATGAAAGCCACATGCATAGCGTACCGCCGAACTCGGAAACGCATTTTAAGGTAGTGCTGGTCAGCGCGAGCTTTGACGGCTGTCGCCAGGTATCGCGACACCAGCAGGTTTACGCCGCGCTCGCACCGCAGTTGGAAGGGCCAGTGCACGCGCTGGCCTTACACACTTATTCGCCCCAGGAGTGGCAACAGCGCGAGCACGCCGCCCCGATTTCCCCGCAATGCAGGGGTGGTAGCAAGGCGGAGAGTCACTGAGTAATTGTTATGGAATCGGTAATTGTTGCTGCCCTGTACAAATTTGTCACGCTGCAAGACTACGTGGCACTGCGCGAGCCTTTACTTGACGCCTGCATAAAAGCGGGTACTCGTGGGACCTTGTTACTCGCCCGGGAGGGCATCAACGGCACTATCGCCGGCAGCAGAGCGTCAGTTGATGCGGTGTTGACCTACCTGCGCAGTGATCCTCGTCTGGCCGATCTAGCACATAAGGAATCCTGCGACGAGGATTTTCCGTTCTACCGCATGAAGGTCAAGCTGAAAAAGGAAATCGTGACCATGGGCGTCGCCGGCGTCGATCCCAATGTGCGCGTGGGTACCTACGTTCGCCCGCAGGACTGGAATGCGTTGCTCAACGATCCAGAGGTAGTGCTGATTGATACCCGCAACGACTACGAATGTGATATCGGTACATTCCGCGGCGCGCTTGACCCTCGCACAGAGAATTTTCGCCAGTTCCCGCAGTTCGTCCGCGACAAGCTCGATCCTGGCTTACACAAGAAAGTGGCGATGTTCTGTACCGGTGGCATCCGCTGTGAAAAGGCGTCGGCTTTTATGTTGAATGAGGGCTTCGAGGAGGTGTACCACCTGCAGGGCGGTATTCTAAAATACCTTGAAGAGGTCCCGGCAGCTGACAGCCTCTGGCAGGGCGAGTGTTTTGTGTTCGATAACCGTGTATCGGTGGACCACCAGCTGGAAAAGGGCCGGTATGATCAATGTTACGGCTGTCGTCACCCCATCACCGAGCAGGATAAGCAATCTGGCATGTATGAGCCGGGTGTGTGCTGCCCGCACTGTTTCGAGCAATTGACAGATGACCAGCGGCTGCGTTTTCGCGAGCGGCAAAAGCAGGTGGAACTGGCGGCGCAGCGAGGCGAGGCGCACGTAGGTGCGCCGCCGCCAGCGCGCCAGCAATCCTCCGCGAAGGCAGCTATAGGTGGCGATTGATCGAGTGGCGAAAGCCGCTCAACGGCACATAGGTACTGCGGTCTTCGCCGTTACCCTGTGAGATTACGCCGCACACGAACGCTTCTCCGGCGCTAGACAGTTGTATGACTGCGCCGCCGGAAGCGCCTTTAAACGCGGTACAGTCAGTATCGCCCAGGTTGTGGTCCTGCTGTGTAATTGTGCAGTCTGGATCATAGGTGAGTACCTCGCCTGCAGCGCCGATACCCGTGTCGCGTGAATAACCGGCCATAATCACAGGGCGGTATGGGTCTGCTGCGGCATTCAGGATAGGTAATGCGACAACCTGCAGCGCGGTTACCGGCTCTCGCAGTCTCAGGATGGCCCAGTCCGCATGCATCCCGCCGCCGTCCTCCAGGCGGTAGACTTCCCGTTGTACCGTCTTACCGAATGCGTCCCACAATGTGAAGGTAATAGGTTTGCTGACATCGCGGTAGTTTTCCAGACAGTGCCAGGCGGAGACGATTGTGTCTGATTGTTGGCTGTGTGGCAGCGCTACCAGTGTTGCGCTGCAATCTTCTACATAGTGTGACAGCTGCCCGTCGTTGTAGCGTTGTCCTGGTACCTGCAGTTTACCCACGGCGCGCAGCCAGGTGTGCGTATGGCCTGAATAGACCAGTCGCGTGTCGGCCGCACCCAGATCAGAGACACAGGAGAGCATTCCACCGTTCAGCAGTAAAATCTTCAGAATCCCGGTACAGCGCATCCACTGCCGTATCATTTATATTCCTCTGGGATAATTAATTTGGCAAAGCATCGACGCTGGTACTTGGCCCATTGCAGCCAGACCATTAGGATGTTGCCTCGATAGTAGGTGTGTATACCACTGGGGTAAAGGAATAGCGTATGGGTTTGTTGCGGGATCGGGTGGTTGTTGTCACTGGTGCCAGTCGCGGGGCTGGTAAGGGTATCGCGTTGGCGCTCGGTGCCACCGGCGCGACAGTCTACGTCACCGGACGCACACGTCACGAGGGCGATGCCGCTTTGCCTGGCACTGTCACCGCCACCGCCGAGGCAGTGACTGCCGCAGGCGGGAAGGGCATACCGGTGTTTTGTGATCACAGTGATGAGGACGATGTGCGGGGCCTGTTCCAACAGGTGAAGCATCAGCACGGGCGACTGGATATTCTGGTAAACAATGCCACCAGCTTACACGATGCGCTGACACAAACCGGTCCGTTCTGGGAAAAACCGCTGGCACTGACACAGCTGTGGGAAGTGGGTATGCGGTCCCACTATACGGCGACGTGGTATGCAGCACCGTTATTGCTGGCCAACGGTGAAGGGCTCGTGGTCAATACCTCTTCCTTTGGCGGGCGCATTTATATGCACGGCCCGGCCTACGGTGCGGGGAAGGCTGCAGTCGATAAAATGTCGCACGACATGGCGATCGATTTCCGCCCCTATAATGTCGCTGTTGTTTCCATCTGGATGGGACTGTTATTGACTGAGCGCACACGGCGGGTGTTCGACGCCGAGCCGGAAAAGTACGCTGAACTTGTGGCTACCGCTGAAAGTCCAGAGTTTACCGGAAGGGTGATCGATGCGCTGGCCCGCGATCCGGCGCTGATGGAGAAAAGTGGCCAGGTGTTGATCGGCGCCGAACTGGGTCAAACGTACGGTGTGACCGATACCAACGGCAGCATACCCCCCTCGCATCGTGCTTTTTTTGGCGATCCCACCACCTTTGGCGACGCAGTGGTGGAGTAGTCTTGATACCCTAAATGGATGATGCGATGCCGCTGCACAAGCGCTTACATTCAAGCATTGCCAGTAAGCTCAAAAAAGCCTTCCCACGCCGGTGAGGTGAACACAATAATGAGGTCATAAAGCGTATGAACGACTACGGATTAGACAGCCCAAGGGCGCAGCAATTGTTGGACGCCGCCAGGGCGATGGGCCCAGCGCTGCAGCAGCGTCGGGCGCGCGCCAAAGCGGAAGAAAGGGTGCCGGACGAGACAGTGGCGGAATTTGCCAAGGCCGGCTTTTTCAAGATTCTCCAGCCTGAGCAGTGGGGAGGCTACGCCATGGATCCGCAGGTGTTCTATGCGGTCGGACTGGAGATCGCCCGTTTTTGTCCCTCCAGTGCGTGGATTCTTGGCGTGATTGCTGTACACAACTGGCAGCTGGCGCTGTTCGATCATAAAGCGGCGCAGGATGTATGGGGAGACGACCCCTCAGTCCTGATCTCCTCCTCGTATGCACCAGTCGGCAAGGTAAAAGTGGTTGACGGAGGCTTTCGACTCAGCGGTCGCTGGAGTTTTTCCAGTGGCTCTGAGCACTGCAAATGGGCATTCCTCGGTGCTGTTGTGCCAACTCCCGAGGCACCTTTCGACATGGCAAACTACCGCACCTTCCTGGTGCCTATCAGCGACTACAAGATTGTGCACAACTGGGAAGTGGTCGGGCTACAGGGTACAGGTAGCCACGACATCGTCGTAGAAGACGCCTTCGTGCCTGAGTATCGCACCCATAAATCAATAGACGGCTTTCTCTGTGACAATCCCGGCAATGCGGTCAACACAGCACCACTGTATCGTATGCCCTTTATGCAGGTCTTTGTGCGCGCGGTGTGTACCGCAACGCTGGGTGCCTGTGATGGCGCGCTGGACGCATTTGTCGAAGTGGCCAAGACACGTCAGGTTGGACCCAACAAGATGAAAAACGATCCTTTTGCCCGTGTCATTGCAGCCGAGACAAAAGCCGAGATCGAAGAAATGAGACTCACCATGATCCGTAATTTCGATGCGATGATGGCATGCTGTCGCGCTGGCGTGCCCATTCCTGTCGAGGATCGCGTACGCTACCGGTACGATTCTGCGGTGGTGGCTGATCGTTGTCTGGCGCTTTCCAGTAAAATGCTGAAGGCAGCGGGAAGTGGCGGTATTCGTCTGGACAGCGATCTGCTGTCGTTCCACCTCGATATACTGGCCAGCCAGGCACATGTGGCGAATAATTCCACGCCGTTTGCCGCTAACCTGGGCGGCGTATTGTTTGGTGAAGAAAACGTTGATTTTGCGCTCTAGGGCGCGGATCGGCAGGAGACTATTGCATGAAGATGAATGGACGTTTGCCTGAGGGCAAGTACGCGCAGTGCGCCAACGGGTATCGCATACATTATCTGGATGAAGGGCAGGGTGAAGTTGTGGTGTTCCTGCACGGTTCCGGCCCTGGTGCCAGCGGCTACAGCAACTTCAAAGGCAATTATCGCCATTTGCTGGAGGCCGGTTATCGCGTGATTATTCCCGATCACATTGGTTACGGCTTTTCCGACAAACCCAACGATGTTGATCACCCGCTGTCCTTTTTTGTCGAGTGCATCAAGCAGACGCTGGATGTCGCCGACGTTAAAAAGTGCACTGTTGTGGGCAACTCATTGGGTGGCGCCGTTGCGCTGGGATTGGCGTTGGAACACCCGGCGCTGGTCGAGAAGCTGATCCTGATGGCTCCCGGCGGCCTCAGCGAACTCCCGGAGTATCAGGCGATGCCGGGTATGCAGAAAGTGTTCGCAGTATTTGGCTCCGGTGAACCGGTGACTCCCGCTGTGATGAAAGACTTGTTTGCCACCGGCCTGATGCACGATCCCAGGTACGCCACTGATGAACTGGTGGAAGAGCGCATGCAGATCATGCAGATCATGAACGGGCATGTGATGGCGACTATGCGTATTCCGGTATTGGTCGACCGTCTGCACGAGTTGCAATGCCCAGTGCTTGGCTTCTGGGGTATGGACGAAAAGATGATGCCGGAAAATGGCATTATGGCGATGGCCAAGAACATCAGGCACCTGCGCCTGATTCTGGTTACCGAGTGTGGGCATTGGGTGATGGTAGAGCATGAGGCGATGTTCAATCGCGCCTGTCTGGACTTTCTGCAGTACGGCTGATGATATGCCCGTGATGAGCGCAAGCTGAGGTAACGTATTTCATGATGGAACAGGATCGAATTGACCGGCTGGGCGATGAGTTATACGCCGCGTTGCGCAGTCAGACAACGCTGTCGCCGCTCACCGAGCGCGAAGCGGATATCACCATTGAAGATGCGTATCATATCTCCCAGCGTATGGTGAGCCAGCGCCTGGCGCTGGATGGTGAGCGCATCGTCGGCAAGAAAATCGGCGTTACCAGTAAACCGGTACAGGACATGCTCGGTGTGTTCCAACCGGACTTTGGTTTTCTCACCAATCAGATGGAATACCCTGACAACGCAACGATAGCCATTGCCGGCAATATGATCCAACCGCGTGCCGAAGGCGAAATTGCGTTTCGTCTGAAAAGAGACCTGGTGGGTCCCGGTGTCACTGAGCAGGATGTGTTGGAAGCAACAGCCACTATCATGCCCTGTTTTGAAATCGTCGACTCCCGAATCAAGGACTGGAAAATCAAGATTCAGGACACCGTGGCTGACAACGCCTCGTGTGGTGTGTATGTGCTGGGCAAGAATGAGGTCGACCCACGGGATTTTGACCTGCCTAATCTGAAAATGACGATTTACAAGAATGGCGAGTTTATCGCCGAGGGGCTTGGCAGTGCAGTGCAGGGTAATCCTTTGACGGCGGTGGCGTGGTTGGCCAATACACTGGGCGCATTCGGGATTCCCTTCAAGGCAGGCGAAGTGATTTTGTCGGGATCATTGGCACCGCTGATTCCGGTGGTGGCGGGTGACGAGATGTCGCTGGTGATTGAGGGAATAGGCGGTTGTCGTTGTCGGTTTGTGTAAGAATGTAACCTTTGTTGTCGGACCGCTGTGCGGCTATTTTACTCAATACACGCCGTGAACCCATCCTTGGGGCCTGAGCCCGGCATCCTGCCGCGCCGGCGCAGTACCATCTCCTTAGTGTGAAGTGATGTACTATCCGCAGCGGACACAAACAATCGAATTTTAAAGAGAACCAACATGAGCAAAAAAATCAAAGCAGCAATTATCGGTCCTGGCAACATAGGCACAGACCTGTTGATGAAAGCCATGCGCAGCGAGCTGATAGAACCGGTGTGGATGGTGGGCGTTGTTCCCGATTCGCCCGGCCTGGCCAGGGCCGCTGAGCTTGGGCTCAAGACCACCGCGGACGGTGTCGATGGCATGCTTCCCACCATGCGTGCAGACGGTGTGCAGATTTGTTTCGATGCCACCTCCGCTTATGTGCATGCAGAAAACAGTCGAAAAGTGAACGAGCAGGGCGCAGTGATGATCGATCTCACCCCTGCCGCAATAGGTCCGTTCTGTGTGCCTCCGGTCAACCTGTCACAGGCCGTAGCCGCCAAAGCCATGAATGTGAACATGGTAACCTGTGGCGGGCAGGCGACCATCCCGATGGTTGCCGCAGTCAGTCGCGTGCAGCCAGTTGCCTACGGCGAAATCGTGGCCACAGTCAGCAGCAAATCGGCAGGGCCTGGCACGCGCAAGAACATCGACGAGTTCACACGCACCACGGCCAGCGGTATCGAGAAAGTCGGCGGCGCCAAAAGTGGCAAGGCGATTATCATCATCAATCCGGCAGAGCCGCCGCTGATCATGCGCGACACCATTCACTGCCTGACTGTGGATGAGCCCGATCAGGAGGCCATTACCAAGTCCGTGCACGACATGATCGCCGAAGTGCAGAAGTATGTGCCCGGTTATATCCTAAAGAACGGGCCAGTGTTTGATGGCAAGCGTGTTTCCATCTATATGGAAGTTGAGGGACTGGGTGATTTTCTACCCAAGTACGCCGGCAATCTTGACATTATGACGGCTGCCGGCCTGCGCACAGCGGAGATGTACGCACAGGAGATTCTGGCCGGCAACTTTGTGCCCAACGCAGCCTGATGTGCCGCGATACTGACTACGAGAGAGCAAGAAGATGAATCTGACCGGAAAGAAAATCACCGTACACGATATGTGCCTGCGCGACGGCATGCACCCCAAACAGCACCAGATCACTGTTGAACAGATGGTGCGAATCGCCAAAGCGATGGACGATGCCGGCATTCCACTGATAGAAGTCACGCATGGCGACGGCCTCGGTGGTGCTTCTGTGAACTACGGCTTTCCCGCCGCCAGCGATGAGGAATATCTCACCGCAGTGTGCCGGGAAATGAAAAACACGAAAGTCTCCGCGCTGTTGCTCCCAGGTATCGGCACAGTTGACCACCTGAAAATGGCGGTGGATTGCGGCATCTCTACCATCCGTGTGGCCACGCACTGCACCGAGGCCGATGTGTCGGAACAACACCTGACAATGGCGGCCAACTACCAGGATCTGGATACTGTCGGCTTCCTGATGATGGCTCACATGATCGGGCCAGAGGAACTGGTCACGCAGTTAAAGATGATGGAGGATTTTGGTGCCAATTGTGTCTACATCACTGATTCCGCTGGTTACATGCTGCCTGATCATGTGACGGAACGGGTGGCGCTGGCGCGGGCCGAACTGAGACCGGAAACCGAGCTGGGATTCCACGGACACCACAATATGGCCATGGGTATAGCGAATTCGCTGGCAGCGGTGGAGGCCGGTGCCAATCGTATCGACGGTTCTCTGGCGGGACTCGGTGCCGGCGCTGGCAATACACCGCTGGAGGTGTTTCTGGCGGTATGCGATCGTATGGGCGTAGAAACGGGCGTGGATCTGTTCAAGGCGATGGATGTAGCCGAGGACCTGATCGTGCCAATGATGGATCACATGGTGCGCATTGATCGCGACTCGCTCACACTGGGGTATTCCGGTGTGTACTCCTCGTTTTTGTTATTTGCCAAACGCAGCGCACAGAAATACGGCTTGTCCAGCAGGGATATTCTGGTGGAGCTGGGTCGCCGAAAAACGGTGGGTGGTCAGGAAGATATGATCGAAGACCTCGCCCTCGATATGGCCAAGGCGCAAGGTCTGCGGTAGTTGCTAACCTTGGGTCGGGGTGCAGCTGCGGGTGAGGGCGGCATCTGGCGTGTTACTTTTTATGCCAACCGCTGCCGGTATCGATGTAATCCCCTGGGGCGGTTTTCTCAATTGCTTTCTGACCGGCGCGGGCCTCGACTGCCTGTAGACTGATCCCATTCTTTTTCGCGATTTCCTCGTATAACACCTTGCGCTGACTGTTGATGCTTGCAACCAGCGCGTCGACTTCTGCGGAAGACTGTACTGCCCCGATATAACCGGTACTCGTTTCACCCACCCATCCTGCTGATTTTGCGGCATCCAGCTCCAGCGCAAATGCCGGTAAAGTCATGAGGATTGAGAGCAGCAGGGCACCCAGAGTGCGTTGCACAAAATGACGGTGAATCATGGTGTTTTCCTCCTAGAAAAGGTTGCTGTCATCGGCGAACAGTTGATCCAGTTCCTTGTCCACTTTGACGCGTATTTCGTGTTCGATCTTGACGTTGAGGTTGATGGTGATGGGCTCTTTCGGCGGCGCTACCTGCACCGTAGGAGTGCAGGCCGCAGCGAGCAGTATCAGGCTTGAACAGAGTAATATTCGCATAAGTCGTTCCACAGTCGCTCCGGTTCATTGGAGTGGACGACTACCGTTAAGTTCACTGCAGTCCATCCTCAATTTGTCGCACTAACGTATCACTTAGGCGCAGACTTTGTAACAGAGGATCAATGTTTTGCTCCAGATTGATATTGAAGTTGATCGGCTGTCCCCCGTACTGCGAGGGGTTGCTCCCGGACAGTGATAGCCCCAGTAGTAGATTGCCCGAACTATCCAGTTCGACCTGGCTGCTTAATACCTGGTACTGGAAATCTCTCAGCAGGTTCAGTGCCAGCGCCAATTCGGCATTACTGCTGGTTGTATCGAGCGCTGCCTTGTCAGGTGTGTAGCGAATTTGCCCTCCAGGTGGCAGCGCGCGCAGATAGCCGTTATGGAGCAGCACTCGACCATTGGCAATGGTGAGTGGCAGCTCTCCTTCCAACGTGCCATGCGCCTGTATAGCGCTATTTTTCTGAAGTGCGACAAGTTCGGACAGCTGCCATTGCTGCGCGCGCACTGTGAGTTGATTGCTTGGCGCGGCGAAATCCCAGAATTGCGGCTGTGACAGGTTCAACTGCCCACCCAACATGTCGGCAGAAAAACGGTCGATCCGGATTTTCGGCGCCGCGATAGATGTGGCCTTGGGCAGACTCAGCTGTAATGTTACATCGTGCACCGCAACGCCGGCATTCAGCGCTGCCAGTGAGACTTCAATCGGTTGCAGCGTCCGCCATTCGCGGATACCAGTCCAATCCGCCTGCAGCGAGAGGTCGTCAACGCGGTAGCCAGAAATGTTGCCTGAGAGTTTCTGCAGGTTTAGTTGCGAGCGCTGTACCCAGCCCGCACTGGCGAAACTGGTGCTGCTGGCGGTGGTTTTAAGCCTCAGTTCGCCGGAATCCAGCACCAGATTCCTCGTGAACAGTTTTAAATGTTGCAGCAGCGGTAGCGTCGATTCGACAACATACGGCAACTCATCACTTTGCAGCAGCAGTTCGTATTTGCCGGCGCCAGTTGTCGGGTTCACTTTGCCCTTCACGTCGGTGCGAAAGTTATGTGCTGCGTCCGTCAGGTGCAGGTTGATGTCACAGGATTGCAGGTTGCCGTTTTGCTCTACCGCCACTTCCAGCTGCGGTACGTTGTGTTGTTGCAGCCTTACACTCACGCTCGTGCTGAAGTTGCTCTCAGCCTGGGTGCTGTCAGCGTCCGGCTGAGTAACAGCGAGTGAGAACCCATGTAAATCCACGCGTGAATCAGGGGTTCCGATACCCAAGGCGCCATTGGATAACTTTAGCGATCTGGATCGATGAGCTGTGTAGTAGACCATCACGGGCTCAGTATTTTCCCAGCGAAACGGCACGGACGTTTTCCACCCCAACCACTGTTGTAGATCATCGGGTAGTGAGAGCTGTGATGTCTCAAGAGTTCCCTCAATGGTCGTGGGCAGAAGGTTCATCGTGACCTGGCCGTCGCGGAGCACGGCAGTCAATTCCAGTTTTGCACTGGCCGCTGCGAAGGTATCTGCAAAGTTGATTTGTTCTATCTCGTTGATAGTATTTATGCTGCCGTTCATCTGGTGTAAAAGCGTCGCTGCACTACCCTGCGTGTCTGCCAGTTGCAACTCATCAGTGTGTTGTATCCTGGCAGTGAACGCCGTTTTTC
Organism: Halioglobus sp.; assembly: GCA_041396025.1. GTDB lineage: Bacteria > Pseudomonadota > Gammaproteobacteria > Pseudomonadales > Halieaceae > Marimicrobium. Next base: position 614,207 of record JAWKZL010000002.1, read on the forward strand.
CTATGACCACAGCATCCTGGCGCATTAGCGGATCTGCCATTGCCGCAGGGATCGCGTTCAATTCGCGCAGCCACTCCCGCAGTTCAGCGTACTGCCATTTCCCATCCAACTGCCAATGCCAGTCGGTGTTCGTCGATTGCTCAGCATTTGCGCGCAGCCGGATGATGTCGGCGTTCGCTTTTATCAGCGCAATGTTAACATCCAGATTGCTGGGATTAGTCGCCGCAACTAGCGCAACACTTACCGTATTGCCGCCAACGAGGCTGTGCAGTTCCAGATCCAGACGATCGTCGATACGCAGGCTGCCAGTGACTGATAGCGCAGGAAAAATCGGGCTGTGATAGTCAAGATTCCAGTTGCTGGCCTGCAGTGTTTGCATCGGCAGTTGCTCAATCAGCTCGGTTGGAAATGCTTCGCTGAGTCTTAGGGATGTCCTTTCAGTCGCGCCAGCAGGTAGCGTTTCTTCAACGGTCATGCGCAGTCCGGCCAGAGTGAGTGAGTTTACCTTGCCGCTTAGCAGCGTACGCCAGTTGTAGTGTAATTCCAGCGAATCCAGTTGCGCCTGATACCTGAGATTTTCGTATGCGCCTTGCAGTTTCAGCGCATCGACCCTTATAGCGCTGCCGCTAATGTGCGGGGGCTCAAATTCGATGTTCGCCACACCGAATTGGAGCAGATACTGTGCCAGTTCCTGCTGAACAAGCGCGGGGATTTGTCTATAAAAATGCGTGCCGATGCCGAGCGCACATATAAGCAAAAGGGTGAGGCCAAGGAACAGAGTGCGGCTGCGGATCATGCGCAGCAGTTTAATTCACCGGCAAGCGGTAGTAACTATTCAATTTTCCCCTGCAGGGCTGTAGGCTGTGGGACGATCAGGCATACACGCAAGGGAGTCAGTATGAAAAAGAATCGGCTGGGTAAGAGTTCGATAGTTGTTTCGGATATCTGTATGGGGACCATGACGTTCGGGAACCAGGCCGATGAAAAGACGTCTTTTCGTATTCTGGACATGGCCTACGATGCCGGCGTCGATTTTTATGACACCGCAGAAATGTATCCGGTACCACCCGATGCCAAATATGTCGGAGCGACCGAGGAGATCGTGGGGCGCTGGATGAAAACCAAGGATCGCGATGCGCTGATCATCGCCTCCAAGGTCGCCGGACCCAGCCATGTCTGGATCCAGGCACCGCTGCGCGGGGGCAAGACAGGACTTGACCGACACCATATCATGCGGGCGGTCGAGGGCAGTCTGCGACGGCTGGATACCGATTACATCGACCTGTACCAGACGCACTGGCCAGATCCCGCATACCCGCATGAAGAAACCATGATGGCCCTTGATGAACTGGTGCGTTCGGGTAAGGTGCGTATACTCGGTTGCAGCAATGAGTCGACCTGGGGCCTCACCAAAAGTTTATGGGCGTCTGACATGCACGGTCTGGCGCGCTACGATACGATCCAGAATAATTTCAGCCTGAACAACCGCCGTTTTGAGGACGAACTGGCACAAGCCTGTCGCGCGGAAAACGTCAGTTTGCTGCCTTATTCACCGCTTGGCGGCGGGGTGCTCAGTGGCAAATACAATAACGGGGCATTCCCGACAGGTTCCCGATTCGCCCTTTACCAACATGCGCCGCTGCGACAACAGGCAATGTTGCGGCGCTTTCTCAACGAGAAAACACTGGAATCGACCCGACGCTATCAGGAGATTGCCGCCGAGTTGGATATGTCGGTGGTCACCATGGCCATCGCCTGGAGTAAGCAGCACGATTTTGTCGCCTCGACCATTGTCGGGGCAACCACACCTGCGCAGGTGCCTGAATTGTTGGCCGCCGCAGATGTCACGCTGCTTCCCGAGACGCTAGCGCGCATCAATGCAGTGGCTTCAGAAATTCTCTACCCAATGGGTTGACGGTGTTGTTCAGGCAATCACCGCCGGCGTATGCCAGAGGCCTGCGCCGGCGCGATGGGAGATGCTCAGTTAAGCTGTCCTGCGGCGCGTTATTCGCAGCGCGGATAGACCGAGCAGCAATAACATGAGCGTGGCGGGTACCGGGATATCCTCGTTGCGAACCTGTCCATCCTGATTGAATACGGTTTGTTGGGTGGCTAAATCAACCATCGTCCAATCGGTAATCAGGTTGTTGTTGGCGTCGAAAAGATCGATGCTCGCCAGCTCAAAGGTATTACTGTAATTCGCGAACCCCGAGAAAGTTCCGCCATTTACGGTCTGGTTCGCGTTTAAGGTAACAAACGCGCTACTCCAGTACATCAGACTGATCACCTGATTGAGCGGCATCCCGCCGATGTTGTAACTATAACTTCCAGGGCCGAACACGTTCAGGGGACTGTTGCTTGATGAAAACAGATCGTTGAATGTCAGGCTGGTATTCGTGGTCGCAAGGAAGTCCAGTCGCCCGGTAGCGCAGTCATCGAACAGTCCAGGCAGGTCGCACGTTGCCGGATTGGAGGGTGACTCTACGCCGGAGACGTCCCAGTGGAAAACGGCTCGATCAGCCAGGGCCTGTGGCGAAAAAAACTGCACGGTAGTGCGTGAACCATACGCGCCGATCGCATAGTACCCGTTTTCATCAGCGGTGTTCGTCACATTGAGGCTTGCCGCGTTGCGCGCGGTCCAATAGCCGCCGGGTACGGAGGATGCCGTTGCATTAATAGTCGCGCCATTAACATTGAACGCACTATTGAGGTTCAGTGGAGTTGGCGCTGTTGTGCCGCCGTACAGCGTTCCCTGGCCCATATCCGCAGTGAAGTTCCCGTTTTCAAGTAACGCCGTGCCGAAGGCGTAGTTTTGATAGTAGGAATAGGAGCTGCCGATACCAGGATCACCGAGGCTGCCAGTGAACATGATATCCGCCTGCGCAATGCCGCTGTAGAGACTTAGTGCGAGCGCGATACTGCCTAAGCGTTTAACTGCATGGACGGGGGAGATGTGGGAACGCATACACTGGCCCTCTGTTAAAGGTAGTAGTTGGTCGATTTCGCTGCATTTTTGATGCCAAATATTATTTGTTTAGAATTCATCAGGTTAGTCGCGACCTTCTTGATATGGTGTAAAAAAAGCTGACGTTTAAAGTGGGTTCTCGTCTGCGCAGCGCTATTAATACGGTGCATGTCCGACATTTCCTTGCCCGCCATTGTTGGCTGGCGCATCGGTGTAAACTTCAACCCATCTCAGGCAAGTTCCTGATCTGGCACGATTCGTCTGGAGAACCCGCAGTGAGCGCGCTGTTACTGGTGCCGATTGTTTTTCTGACCTCCTCTCTGGCGGCGGTTATGGGCATGGGCGGTGGCATCCTGCTGCTTGCTGCCATGCCTGGTCTGGTGCCCAACAACGTGATTCTTCCACTTCACGCCGTGACCCAGTTGGCGAGTAACTTCTCGCGTGCGGCTTTCGGCTGGCGCGATATTGAATGGGGCATCATGCCCGCCATTGCGGTCGGTGCAGTGGCGGGAGCCTGGTTGGGTTCGGAGGTATACCAGAGTCTGGATGTACGCTGGCTTCCCGCGTGGATTGGCGTACTCATACTGCTTTTTACCTGGGTGCCGATCCCGCGGTTGCCGGGTGGTGGGCAGGTGTCACTGGCCCTGCTGGGCTTCTACCAAACTGGCCTGGGTATGATAGCCGGGGCGACAGGTCCGGTTGGTGCTGCTGTATTGCTGCGGCGCAATACCGGCCGCGATTGGCTGGTGGTGAATACCGCCGTCTATATGACCATCAATCACGTCGTGCGGGTGTTGGCCTTTTTCGCGTTGGGGTTCAGCTTGATGGCCTGGTGGCAACTGGCAGGCGCAATGGTCGTGGCGGGAATCTGTGGCTCCTGGGTCGGCACCCATCTGCGTAACCTCCTGCCGCAACGCAATTTTCAGCGCTTGTTTCGTTGGCTGGTCACGCTACTGGCGTTGCGTATGGTCGCAATGCCATGGCTGCAGTGGCTGTAAATAGCCTGGGGCAGTTTATCTCTGTACACCTCCCGGCGGCATCGGGTTTGTGTGGCCACACTCTAAAGTGAGCGTAGACGGTATACTGCAGCCCATGCACATCGATCCCGCATTCAGCGTCCTGTTGGGCGAACTTTACCAGGGCCCACTGGAAGCGCAGCCATGGCAGACATTTCTGGCCAGCGTGCGCGAGGTACTCGGGGCAAACCTGGTAACGCTGTTATTGCGTCCCCCGAGTAAAGAGGAGCACGTGGTGATGCTGGCCGATGGCGGTTCGCTTTCCGCAATGAAAAGTTATAACGAGGGGCAGTTTGTGCTCGACCCATTTGTTGACCTGCCAGCCAGGCAAGTTGTCAGCCTGCATGAGTATCTTTCACCGCCAACCCTGTTGGGCAGTGATTTTTATCACGTCATCATGCAGCCACAGGGTTGGTACGATTTTCTCGGCGTGGATATTCGTGAGGATAACGAACTGGACGTGCGTTTTCGCGCGGGAAGATACCATGGCGCGCAACCATTTGGTGAACGCGAAAAAGCATTGCTGCAAGCACTGTTGCCACACCTGGAGCGCTCAATTCGCCTGCAGGCATGCATCAGCCGAACAGAGCGGGAGCGCGCAGTGTACGCCGGTGCAGTGGAACAGTTGTTGGTGGCTACGATTATTCTTGATGAGCAGTGCAGGGTACTCTCAACCAACGCGACAGCCACTGCGTTAATCGCGGCGCAACAGGGGGTCTCGGTAGTCGACAACTATCTTCATCTGAACGACAGTAATGCCAATAGGGAGCTACGCAATTTGCTGCTTGAGGTAATGCGGTCAAGGCGCAGTTCCTCGCCGCAACCGGCCAGCGCCATGCACGTCCCGCGCGCGGGTGAACTTCCGGATCTCGGTTTGGTGGCGCGAGCGGTACCGCCTGCTGCGGGTGCGGAAGGTCGCGCCATGCCCAGCATTGCCGTGTTCATTCGCGATCCGCAGCAGGCTGCAGAGGCTCCGCAACTGGTCATCAGTCGCTTGTACGGCCTTACTGCGGCGGAAGCGAGTCTGGCCATGTTGCTGGCGAACGGCTTGACGCTGGATGAAGCATCCGTAGAGTTGTCGGTAAGCCGCAATACAGCACGTTCTCACCTGCGAGCGGTATTTGCTAAAACCGGGGTGGCTCGTCAGTCTGGGCTGGTACGACTGATTCTCAACAGTGTGGCCTCGTTTGCAGGGGTGGAGTCGACATGAAACAGGTTTATTACGCCGTATTGTTATGTATACCGCTCGCTGCATGCGGCGGGACTGACGCGCGTCAGGCGGCGTCTAAGGCAGGTGCAGCATATCAGTCAGAGGCGCTGCCTCTTGCCACCACACTTGTCTACGACTGCAACGGATTTGACTTTATCGCCCGTTTGGGCCCCGGTGAAATGGCGGTTTGGCTGCCGGATCAATACGTTGTTCTCTCGCAGGTGCGCAGCGCATCCGGGACTACGTACGAAGAGGGCGATATCACCTTCTGGCGCGACGGTGAAAACGCCATGCTCACGATAGCCGATGCGCAGTACTTGAACTGTCAGTTGCAACCCCAACGTGTTCCCTGGGAAGACGCACGGCGACGCGGCGTGGCATTTCGCGCAATTGGAAACGAACCGGGCTGGTATATCGAGGTTCGCAGCAATCACGACATGCTGTTTGTCAGCGACTTCGGCATGCAGCGTGTAGTAATACCAAGCCAGGGTGAAGAGAGAGCAGGCGACGTGCGTGTTTTCCAGGGGAATTCTGATGTGCACACGCTGCGTCTGGAAATACTTGAACAGCGCTGCGCCGATACCATGAGCGGTGAAGTGTTTCCCAATAATGCCGTGGTGACCTTTGACAGTATTCGCTACCAGGGTTGTGGACAGTTTCTGGACTACCCCTGGCAAGAGGGCCCGTAAATCCCTGACTGTTTTTTTGGCTAACAATAAAAAGGAAAAATGCATGAAACATGTAAAACGCCTGGCGCTGTGCGCGCTGCTGACCACTGCATTGATCGCTTGCAATAGCAGCAACAACAACGATCAGCAAAGCACGGCGGATGACCCCGTGCTTTTGGCAGGTGCCGCGAGTCGGAGTCTGCTTCCCACTGTGAATGGCGGGCGGGAGTATTTGCCGGATGTACCCGGGTGGCCTGCCGCTACCGAGTTGGACGCCAACGACCCTGGAGTTTTTGTGCCGCTGTGGGATCAGGGAAAGGTCAATGTCGGCAACGGCAACAGTGATGGTTCCTGGGTGCACGATGACATTCGTGCGACAGCCGTCGCGCTGCAACGGGATCAGCAGCGCGTCATCCTGATAACCAGTAATACCTATATGCATCTCAAGGCCGATGTGGATGAAATTGCAACCCGCATTCAGGCCGCGCTGCCGCAGGACTGGGCAGATGCAGAGATACTGATTGCTGCCACACACAATCACCACGGCCCAGAAACCGCATTCGGCCCCAATGCCCAGTGGTATGAGATGGCAGCACAACAGATCGTCGCAGCGGCAGTTGCGTCGGTAGAGTCGGTTGCACCGGCATCGGCTTCAATTGCCACGGGTGAGCATAACTACGGTTCGGTGGATCAACGGGATCCCCGCGTGTATGACGCCAGGCTGAATGTCATGGCATTCGAATCCGTTGCAACAGGTGAGTCCATCGCTATTGTGGTGCAGTGGAACTCCCATCCTGAAGTCACGTTGGGTTGGTCGCCACCGGCCGATGCCGCCGGTCTGGATGAGGTCTGTGCAATCAAAGGCTGGGAGGGCAGTAACTGTACCGCGGAGGATCGTTATTTCTCAGGCGATTACGTTGGCGTGCTGGAAACGCGGCTGAAAGCGGCACACGGTGGAGAGGTGGCCTTTTTCAATGGTGCACTGGGCGTGCTGACTGGCCCTCTGCATGCGTCCGCCTGGAAAGTCGACGACGCGCACCCGGTGGGCGACGGCAAGACCGTACCTCAGGGCGCGCTCCCGCTGACCGAATGTGACGATGCGAATCCCTACGAATGTCAGTCGTTTGCCAAGACCGAATCTACCGGTAATGAGTTGGCCAATGCAGTGAATGCGCTGCTTGATGCTGCATCACCGATGGCGGTTGAATCACTCACCGTGCGGCGGCAGCCGTTTTACAGTCGCGTGACCAATCTGGGTTTTCGCGTGCTGGCTGCCGAGGGTGAACTCGGCTGGAAGCCCATGCAGGTCTACCATTGCAACGGCAAACCGTTCACCGATGACTCGTGCGTCAACACCGGTACAGAAACAATAGCGGACCCGGTGCTTACGCCGCTGCTTGACTATCGCGTCGTAAAAGGCGATGTGCTCAAGACCCAGGTGATACACTTGGATTTTGGCGACGTCGGTATGTTGTTTCTGCCAGGTGAGGTGTCGTCGGAATTGGTGATCGGCCTGCCGGATGATTTCAATACAGCCGCGCCGGAGAAGTACAACCATCACCCGGATGAGCATGCGCTTGGTGCTGACTACGTCATACCCGGCCACTTGCTGTCGCTGGTGGATGAGTCGATCACCTTTACCATCGGGCTGGGTATGGATGAGGTGGGTTACTTCGTTCCAGCGTCGGACTATCGTCTACAGTGTCATCCACTGTCGTTGAGTGCGTTGCCCGGCACTAGTTGTGAAGATCTTGCGAGCCGTGGCGTAATTGAGTCGCCAACGTGGGTAGGCGGCGTCACCTGCCAGAAAGTATTCGATGATAATGCCTTCAAGGTTTCGCTTGGTGCTGATGAGCCGGCTGTTTATGCCGTCTGTCGTTACGGCCAATTGGTGGGTGCGGAACTGGAAAAACCACCTGGACACTATGAAGAAACAAATTCCGCAGGCTGGGACCTCGTTGATGATTTATGGGCGGCTGCGGTGACGCTATTTGATACATCGAAGTAGAGGTTGATTGAGGTCAACGATTAATCTGTCAGGCACTCGTAAAATGTTTTGAGGCAGTCATGATATTGCCGCGTTTGAGACCATTACAAGGAGTGCAATTATGAATAAAGCGTTAACGATGGCACTGGCCGCAGCCCTGATTTGCGGTAGTGCGGCTACGCAAGCCTACGAGCAGGGTGACTGGGTACTGCGTTTAGGCGCGACCACGGTGGATCCTAACACTGACAGTGACGATATCAATCTTCCCGGTGGTTTACAGGCCCGGGCAAAGGTCGACAGTGATACTCAGTTGGGTATCATTCCAGTGTATATGGTGACTGAAAACCTGGGCATCGAATTGTTGGCTGCGACGCCGTTCGAACACAATATCGAAGCCAAGGGACAGGGTGCAATTTTTGGCACCAATCTCGACGCTGGCTCCACCAAGCATCTGCCACCCACCATAAGCTTGCAGTGGTATCCCCGGGGCGGCAAGACAGGCTGGCAGCCCTATGTTGGCGCAGGATTAAACTACACCGTGTTCTTCGATGAAAATGTTGACAATCAACTGGTAGGTTTGCTGGGCAGCCTGACGGATGGCGCGGTCAACGATGCCGACCTGAATCTCGACAATTCATTTGGTTTGGCGCTGCAAGCGGGAGTAGATATCCCCTTCGACGAACACTGGGCCTTCAATGCGGGTGTCTGGTACATCGACCTCGATACCGAGGCTGAAATCACAGCCAAGGCAAACGGTGCTACTGCTGCCAAAGTGAAATTTGACGTGCAGATCGATCCATGGGTGTACAACATCGGTATCGCCTACAAGTTCTAGGCGTCTCTGAGGCCGGGATTGTGTCCCGGCCTCGACTTGCTGCACATGCTTGCAAGGCAGTTCGAAATATCAGTTTTGTGAGTGGTGCATCTGTGAGTGGTCTGTAGGATCACTGTGCTTGCCGTGTGCAGAATGCCCACTGTGTGCGGCGGTGATATAGAGCGTCCACAGACCGGCGGCAATCAACAGTAGTGCAATTGCGAGCTTCAATTCGCGACGTCGCAGAAATGCCTGCAGTTGCCCCGCTCCCAGGCTGGTGGCGAGCATCGCCGGTAGTGTGCCCATACCGAAACACAGCATCATCAGTGCTGACGTCAGAGCATCCTGCGCAGTCGCTGCCCAGGCCAGGCTACTGTAAATCAGCCCACAGGGCATCAGCCCCCAGCAGAGACCCAGCGCCAGTCCCTGCGGCCATCGGCGTAGCGGAAGCCAACGTGAGGACAGCCGTTGCACGGGGCGCCATAGCACAGCCCCAGCCCGCTCCAGTACTGCCAGTCCCCGCCACCATTGCGCGATGTACAAGCCCATGCCCACCAGCAGCAGGCCGGCCAGATAGCGCAGGGAGAGAGTCCATGCTGCAATATCGACGCTGGCAGCGGCCAATCCCAGAAGCGCGCCGAGCAGGGTGTAACTGAGCACGCGGCCTGTGTGATAGGCCAGTGTGATCGCTGTCGAGCGCACGCCGCCAAGATTCAGCGCTGCAGCGATGCCGCCACACATACCCAGACAGTGACCCGCACCTGAAAGGCCCAGCATAAAGGCGGTAGTCGCCTGCGTTACATCAATCATGTTGCGGGTCGTCTCTGGACGCGGGTGTATCGCGTGTGGCATTGGGTGTCTTTTCGGGCTCATCTTCTGCCAGGATGCGCCATGCCTCCTTGTCGAGATCGTCGTACTGTCCGCTACTGATCGCCCACAGCAGCAGTTTGATCGCGATCACGCAGAAGATCAGCGCGATGGGGATGAGTAGATAGAGGCTGTCCAATGTGTGTGCGCTCCTTGCTGTCGCAGTCAGCGATGTAAGCGAAGTGAATTTGCCACCACCAGAAGTGAACTGAGCGACATGCCAATCGCCGCTGCCCACGGCGGTATCAGTCCACAGGCCGCTAATGGAATTGCGCAGAGATTGTAGCCCAGCGCCCACCCGAAATTCTGCCGAATGACACGGCGACAATCACGTGCCTTGATCACAGTGGCAATAAGCTGGTGCAGGTCGCCCCCGCTAATAACAAAATCGGCCTGGCTGCGAGCCAGATCGGTGGCACCTGCGACCGCAAACGAGGCATCGGCAATGCCCAGTACGGGAGCGTCGTTCAGTCCATCGCCCACCATGACGACCACCGCCCCACCTGCCTGGAGCGCCTTTACCCAAGCCATTTTTTGTTGTGGTGTCTGCGCTGTGTGTATCTCCTCGATGCCCAGAGACTTCGCCAATGCCGGTCCCTGATCGGAGCTGTCGCCAGTGAGCAGAGCCAGCTTTAGACCCAACTCCCGGGCATTACCGATGACCTCTGCCGCCTCCGGACGTACCCTGTCATCCAGGGCGATCCACGCCAGGGGTACGCCCTCACGGCAAAGCCCTATCCAGTAGCGAATTGTGTCGGGCGGGGAGGGGAAGTCTGGTGCTAACTCCCGGCAGAACGCTTCGCTGCCAATGCGATAGGTGTCATTAGCCCTGAGTCCTTCAACGCCTGCGCCTACCTGATACTCTACATGTTCAAAATCGGTTGCCGCTTCGAAGGTGGCAAACGTCCTGGCTGCCGGGTGTGTGGAGTAGCGCTGCAGGGCCGCAGCGACGGCGAGGACGTCATGTCGTGCTTCGTTGCCCAGCGGCACAACTTCTGACAGTGTGAGTGTACCCTCGGTCAGCGTCCCTGTTTTATCAAACACCAGGTGAGTGGCGCGCGAAAGCGCTTCCAGTGCATTCTCGCCTCGCACTATCACGCCGCGAGCGCGCAGTGCAGTGGCAGCCCCGGTAAGTGCCGCTGGAGTCGCCAGAGCGAGCGCACAGGGGCAACTGATTACCAGTACAGATAACGCGACCCACAGTGCCTGCTCTGGTGCAATCTGCAACCACACCAGCGCAGTGAGTGCGGTCACCAGAAGAATACCGGCAATGAACCATGATGCAATACGATCAGCCAGTGCAGCCAGCCGCGGCTTGTGAGTCTGTGCCTGCACTATGGAGCGTTGCAAAGCAGCCAGTCGACTGTCCCTGTAATCGACCAGCACCTGCGCCGTCAGCGATTGCTCTGCGTTCAGCGTGCCCGCATACACAACGTCATTGATGCCTACTGCGCGTGGCACGTGTTCACCATTAAACATGTCTTCGCGCACGGCGCTGCTACCTTGGATCACCCGCGCATCGACCGGCACCGTTTCACCCGCATTGACGAGGATAGTTTCCGCTACCTGCAGTTGCATACGCGGCACCGTTACCCATTGCCCATTGCGCTGCACAGTGACTGCGCTCGGCAGGCTGTTTTCGGCGTCGAGCCAGGCAAATTGTTCGCGCTCGCGCGCGTTCCTCTCGAGAAATCGCGCCAACAACAGCAGGAAAGTGAACATCACCACGGAGTCAAAATACACCTGCCCGGATCCGCTGACCGTCGCCCAGACACTGGCGAGGAAAGCGAGTCCTATCGCCAGCGCGACAGGTAGATCCATGACCAGGGAGCCCTGCCTGAGATGTCGCCATGCGGTGATGAAAAAGGGCCGCGCTGAATACCATACGACAAAAGAAGCCACCGGCAGGCTCACCCAGCGCAGCAGGGCCTGGTAGTTTGCCTCAATGCCCTGGATATCACCTGCATGCAGAGCGATAGCGAACATGCCGACCTGCATCATACCCAGTCCAGCCACCGCCAGCCGGCGCAGTGCCGCCCGTCGCTCAAATGTTGCCTGTTGGCGCGCAGTGCTAGACTGAAAGGGACGTGGCTGGTAGCCGAGTCGATCCAGTTGGGTAAATATATCGCTCAGTAAGCATTGTTGCGGCGCAAACTGGATATCCAGTCTCGCCTGTTGCAGCTGCACCAGTGCGCGTTTGACCCCAGGTATTGCGGACATAGACTGCTCAATCAGCCACGTACAGGCTGCGCAGTTGATGCCGCCCAGCAGAATGCTGGCGTTGATCAAACCTTCTTCGTCGCGGCGGGTAAATGTAGCGGCCAATTCAGGGTCGTCATATACCAAGTACTGGGTCGCGGTAGTTGCATCAGGTTGCCTTGGGCGTTCGTTGTATGCGCTGCGCTGTCGATAAAAACCATCCAGTCCGCTACTGGTGATCAGCTCGGCCACGGCGGCGCAGCCGGGGCAGCACATGGGTCGATACTCACCGTCGATTTCAACACTGATTAGTGTGGTGCGTGGAATGGATTCGCCACAGTGATAGCAAACATCTTTTGGATTTACGCTTGGTGTTTCATTTACCAGTAACATGCGCAAAGTCTGTGTCCTGCACAGTACCGTCCAGGCGCCAGCTGCGATCTCCCGGTGCTTCCAGCACCCAATACCAGTGTGGCGCAACTTTGTTTGGGAGCCTGGCGCTATAGGTTTGCGGGCTTGACAGTCCCAGTGTGACAGAAAAATCCCGATCGGCTTCCAACGGGTGCGACAGTAGTAGCTGTAGCTGTGACGCCTGCAGGGGGCCGCTGGTCAACACGGTGACAGTATCGCCGGCAAAATGCAGGCTCGCGGAAATTCCTAACGCACTGGCCCGTTGTTTCTTTTCAAGTTGGCGATTGATCGCAAGTCCGTCCTTGTAATACTCGTCCACCACCAGATCATCGGCGCTTTCGCTGGCAATATAAACAGTAGAGAGTCCCGCGACGACCACAGAGGCCGGCAGGAGTATGAGGAACCATGGCCAGAACTGGCGATACCAGGGCAAGGTATCACCGCCAGGTAGTTGACGTGTCACAGGGGCCTCATGAAACGCGATTCGGTGCTGATATGCAGTGCCGGGTTATCGGTTGCCACGGCGGTAAACTGTAATTCCGTGTTCGGCTGCGACAGTTTTTCCGGTGGCACGTGCACGCGCAAGCTGATCGCGCGAATCTCGCCTCCATCAAGTGTGTGCAAGGTTTCGCCGACAATATTTGCACCGTCCAATCCTGCAATACCAATTTTAAATTCGTGCATTTCCCTGTCCATATTGGCCAGCTGCAGTGTATAGATATTCTCGATGGCGCCCGTATCGGTGGTTACAAACAGCTGGTTGCGATCACGAATGGCGGTAAATTCAAGTGGCATACGCGTGAACATGGTGTACGAGAACACGCCAACCATAACCGCCAATACCAGCACATAACCAATGATTCTTGGACGTAGCCAGTGGGTTCGTTCGCCCTGCAGTTCCCGCTCGCTGGTATAGCGAATCAGCCCGCGCGGATAACGCATCTTGTCCATTACGGAGTTGCAGGCATCAATACACAGCGCACAACCGATACACTCGTATTGCAGCCCATTGCGAATATCAATGCCTGTAGGGCATACCTGTACGCATAGCGCGCAGTCTATACAATCGCCAAGCTCAAGGGCACCCCTGTCAGCATCGCGTTTGCGCGAGCCTCTTGGCTCACCTCTGCCGCTATCGTAGGAGACGATTAAGGTGTCGTGATCGAACATCACTGATTGGAACCGTGCGTAGGGGCAAACGTACTTGCACACCTGTTCACGCATCCACCCGGCATTGATGTAGGTTGCCATAGTGAAAAATAGTGTCCACAGCGCGGGCCAGGTGTTGAGATCGACGTCAAACAGCGCAGGCATCAAATCCCTGATAGGGTAAAAGTAGCCAACAAAGGTAAATCCTGTGACGAACGCTACGAACAACCAGGACGCGTGTTTTGCCACTTTCTTGACTATTTTCTCTACTGACCAGGGCGCTTTGTCTAGCTTTACCCGTTGGTTTCTGCTGCCCTCGGTTTTTTGCTCCAGCCACATGAAAATGCTGGTCCATACTGTTTGCGGGCAGGTATAGCCACACCAGATACGGCCGGCAAATGTGGTGACTGCAAACAGCGCGAATGCAGCAATGATGAGCAGGAAAGCAAGCATGGGAAAATCCTGCGGCCAGAAGGTCAGGCCAAAGATATCGAATTTTCGCTCCGGCAGATTGAACAGAATGGACTGGCGTCCATCCCATGACATCCAGGGTAGCAGGAGATACCCCAGTAGTAGCGGCCAGCCACTGAACAAGCGCACTCGTTGGAAGAAGCCTTCTATTTTTCGCGTATAGATTTTTTCGCGGCGCTGGTACAGGTCCAACTCGCCAACTTCCGTCGGCGCGATTTCCTGAAGGTCAATTAACTCCTGTTCAGACATGGTCCTACCCCGAGGTGGAATACATTCGATGCAGGCGGTCGGATGATGCGCTGTCTGCGCGCCGCCGCCGGGACAGAAAAAGCGTCGGGCTTAGTTGTTGCTCAGCCCGTAGACGTAAGCGGCCAGAATGTGAATCTTGTCCTCGCTGAGAGTGTCCTTTTGCGCCGGCATTACGCCATTGCGTCCAGCGCGTATCGTGTGACTGATTTGCTCGGCACTGCCTCCGTACTGCCAGATGCCATCCTTAAGGTTGGGAGCGCCCAAGGCCGTATTTCCGGTGGCTTCAGCCCCGTGACATGCCACGCAGTAGGTTTGAAACACCTGCGCGCCTGCGGCTGTCTGTGCGGCACCGGCCTCGCGGCCGTTAATCGATAGGATATAGGCAGTTACATCGTTGACGCCCTGCTCGCCGATGATGCTGCCCCAGGCAGGCATGGCCCCCTGTCGTCCATGTGTGATGCTGGCGACAATGTCAGCCGGGCTACCGCCATACAACCAGGCGCTGTCGGTGAGATTGGGAAAGCCGTAAGTTCCCTTGGCATCGCCACCGTGGCACTGAGCACAGTTGCTGGCAAACATCCGCATGCCCATTTTTCGCACAGCCGGATCGGTTGCTATTTCTTCCACCGGCAGAGCGAGATAGCGATCGCGCATTGCACGGTATTTGGCATCGGCGGCCGTTACCTCGCGTTCGTGTTGCCCAAGTTGCGTCCAGCCCAGCAGCCCCGGAAAGTTACCCATGCCGGGATAAATAATCAGGTATCCAATACCCCAGATGATGGTGAGTACAAACATATAGAACCACCAGGCGGGCAGGGGATTATCGTACTCCTCGATACCATCGAAGTCATGCCCAGTGGTCTGCTCCGTGGATTTTTGGTCACGTTTGCGATTGGCAAACAGTATCCACGTGACCCCAACAATGGTGGTCGAGGTGAGCACAATAATCCACATGCTCCAAAAACTAGTCATTGTCTAACTCCTCCCGCTGGGTGCGTCGATTGAGGTCTTCATCGGCAAACGGTAGATTCGCCGCCTCATCGAATTCCTTTTTACGTTTTTTGCTGTAAGCCCAGCTGCACAGTCCAATGAATGCGATCAACAGGAACGCCGTACTAATGCCTCGAAGGTCGTTAATGTCCATCTTCGCCTAGCGCCTGGATTGCAGTAGTTTGCCGAGCTGTTGCAGGTAGGCAACCAGCGCATCGATTTCCTTCTTGCCCTCCACAGCAGACGCGGCACCTTCGATATCCTCGTCAGTGTACGGCACGCCAACACTGCGTAGAGCCGCCATTTTTTTACCGGTTCTGTGGCTATCAATTTCGTTATCAAACAACCAGTGGAATGCGGGCATGTTGGATTCAGGTACTACATCCCTGGGGTTGTACAGGTGTGCGCGGTGCCAGTCGTCGCTATAGCGACCCCCGACCCGTGCCAGATCTGGCCCAGTACGTTTGGACCCCCACAGGAACGGGTGGTTGTAGACGAACTCGCCGGC
The DNA here is from genome assembly GCA_041396025.1 of Halioglobus sp. Taxonomy (GTDB): domain Bacteria; phylum Pseudomonadota; class Gammaproteobacteria; order Pseudomonadales; family Halieaceae; genus Marimicrobium. The sequence continues at coordinate 629,711 of JAWKZL010000002.1, forward strand.
TACAGAGTAGTGGCCATAGCGCTCGGTTTCAGCCCGCAGTGGTCGAATCATTTGTGAGTGGCAGGTATTGCAGCCCTCGCGGATATATATATCGCGTCCTTCAAGTTCCAGAGCGGGCAAGGGCTTAAGCCCCGCAATCGGTTCATAGCTATCTTTGCCAAAGATCAATGGCACCAGTTCAACCAGAGTGCCAAAGCTGAGCGCAACCAATATGAAAATGATCATCAGGCCAACATTTTTTTCAACTGCATCGTGCTTCATGATTTACTCCTCACGCTGCACTGGCTGCAGTGGCTAAGGGCTGTGGTGCAATGTCCTTGCGGCTGGTCATGTAGACGTTGTAGGCCATGATCAACATGCCACTGAAGAAAATAGAGCCACCGATAAAGCGCACCACGTAGCCGGGGTAGCTGGCTGCAACGGCCTCTACAAAGCTGTAAGTCAGCGTGCCATCCTGGTTATAGGCCCGCCACATCAGGCCTTGCAGTATGCCGTTAACCCACATCGAGACAATGTACAGAACCGTACCGATAGTGGACATCCAGAAGTGTGTATTGATAAGACTGGTACTGTACATCCGTTCCTTGCCGAACAGGATGGGAATCAGGTGATAAATGGAACCGATGGAGATCATCGCCACCCAGCCTAACGCCCCTGAGTGTACGTGCCCTATGGTCCAGTCGGTGTAATGCGACAGGGCATTTACTGTCCGGATAGACATCATCGGACCTTCGAAAGTGGACATGCCATAGAACGACAGGCTGACCACCAGGAAGCGAAGAATTGGATCGGTGCGCAATTTGTCCCAGGCACCGGACAGCGTCATCATGCCGTTGATCATACCGCCCCATGAGGGTGCCAGCAGGATGATCGACATCACCATGCCCAGGCTTTGTGCCCAGTCCGGTAGCGCGGTGTAGTGCAGGTGATGTGGGCCGGCCCAGATCTACACAGCGACCAGCGCCCAGAAATGGACAATACTGAGGCGATAGGAGTACACGGGTCGTCCCGCCTGCTTGGGCACGAAATAATACATCATGCCCAGGAATCCGGCAGTGAGGAAAAAGCCGACAGCGTTGTGTCCGTACCACCACTGCACCATGGCATCGACAGTGCCCGCATAAATGGAGTACGACTTGGTCAGGTCAACCGGTACAGCCAGGCTGTTGATGATGTGCAGCACCGCAACGGCAAGTATGTAGGCACCCAAAAACCAGTTTGCCACATAGATATGCGATGTTTTTCGTTTTGCGATTGTGCCGAAGAATACCACCGCGTAGACCACCCATACTACGGTGATGAGTATATCGATAGGCCATTCAAGCTCAGCGTACTCCTTGCTGGTAGTCAATCCCATGGGCAGTGTAATGGCTGCCGAGACAATGACCGCTTGCCAACCCCAGAATGTAAAGGCCGCTAATTTGTCGGAAATGAGGCGTACCTGACAGGTGCGCTGCACGATGTAATAGGAGGTGGCAAACAGCGCCGAGCCGCCGAAGGCAAATATCACCGCATTGGTATGCAGCGGACGCAGGCGGCCAAAATGTAGCCAGGGCACATCAAGATTCATTATCGGCCACGCCAACTGCGCTGCAATCAGCACACCAACCAGCATGCCCACAATCCCCCAGACTACCGTCATCACGGCAAATTGCCGCACAACCTTATAATTATAGGTGGGGTGTTCCAATGCCGCGTTGAGCTCGCTCATGGTGTGTTTCCAGTCATATCGGTATCGTCAATCGGGGTGGTTTTCCAGTAGCGCCAACTAATCGGTGAAAGCTGGTGCCGCGCCAAAGTCCCAGAGGATCACTGAGCCGACCATCAGGCAGATCAGGATCACCAGGGCAATGGCCAATACTGCGCTGGAGAATAAAAAGCCGCGTTCCTCGGGTATGCGCATCATTATCGGAATGCCCAGGTACATCAGGTAAACAGACCAACAGACTGCGATGACCCCTATGAGCATGTCCAGCCATAGAATCGGGTAGAAACCGGAGAGTCCGGCGATAAACAGTGGCGTCGCGGTGATACCTGCCGTGACGATGCCGCGCGCGACGCTCGATTGCGCGCCGTAAGTTGCAGCCATCCAGTGGATGAAATAGCCAATCACCGCCACGCAAACCAACATGGTCAGATAGAACAGGATACAAATCTGGCGTGCGCTCTCGCGGGTGAGTCGTATGGGCTCGCCGTGATCGCCGACTGTCCAACCGATTTGGGTGGTGCCGTAATACCAGGCTACGGCGGGCAAAATTGCCAGTAGGCAGGGATAGAGCAGCAGGGTTTGCAGCGAGCTATTTTCCAGTGACGCGATAGCGTGCCACTGTGTCTTTGGCCTGACCAATATTCCGAATGTGTGCTGAATCATCCGCTACTATGCTCCCCACGTGGTTGCGTCCACTCCCCGCTTGCTATTCTAGGGCGTTTGTCGCGATTCTTATTGATTTGAATCAAAGCTCGCCCTTGCGGGCGCAATCTCGATGCAGTTCAGGCTGAAATATTTGCCAGGCTACGTACACCCTGCATATCCAGGATTTCTATCTCTTTGTTGTCGACGCGCAGAACTTCCATTTTCTGCATACGGCTAAAAATGCGGCTCACGGTTTCTACAGTCAGACCGAGGTAATTGCCAATGTCGACACGAGACATAGGCAACCTGAAGTGAGTCGCGCTGAGCTTGCGCCTTGCATAGCGCGCAGAAATGCTCAGCAACAGAGCCGCTACGCGCTCGTCTGCAGAATTTTTGCTCAATAGAGTAATCAATATCTGGTCTTCTGTAATTTCCCGGCTCATCAGCTGGAAAAAATGTCCCTGCAGGTTGGGCATCAGGGCGCTTAGTTTGGATAATGATGCGAACGGGATCTCGCAAACAGCCGCTGTTTCCAGCGCCACTGCTGAAGAAGCGTGCGTGTTGTTGCTGATGCCGTCCATGCCGAGGATTTCGCCGGGAAAGTAAAAGCCGGTCACTTGCTCCCTGCCGTCATCGGTGGTTCTGTAAGCTTTGATAGAGCCGGAGCGCACCGCGTAGACCGACTGGAAATCATCTTCTTCGCGATATAGATGCTGGCCTTTTTGTAGCGGTTTGCTGCGTTGGACGATACTGTCCAGTTGTTGAATGTCCTCGCGTTCCAGCGCCAGCGGCAGACAGATGCTGTTCAGTCTGCAATTACCGCAGTTGACCTGAAAATCGTGCGCACAAGCTTTGGCGCCTTCTTCCTGAGCTTGCTTGGAAATAAGGGTCGTCATAATCGGTATCCTACCGAGGAATCTGGCCAAGTATAGTCCAATTTGCCGGTGTTCTGAAATGGTTTGGGCGGTTAGATGGTGCTGGAGTAGCTTTGTGCAGGACTGGACTCAGGGCGAGGTTCCAGATAGGCGTCAAATAGCATACAGATATTGCGGAGAAAGGTTCTTCCGCGCGAAGTGACCCTGATTTCATCACCTTCCAGCTGTACCAACTTGTCGGCTGCCATCACTTTTAGCTGTTGCAGCTGACTGCTAAATTTGTCAGCAAACTCTATATCAAAACGGCGCTTGCATTCACCCATATCCAGCTTGAGTTCACACATCAGGCTCATGATAATGTAGCGCCTGAGCTTGTCCTCTGCAGTCGCCTGGAAACCGCGGGAAGCGGGGTGTTCACCTTTGTCCAGCCGTGCGTAGTAGGCACCTAAATCTCGCTCGTTCTGCAGGTAGAAATCACCGATCTGGCTGATGGCGGACGCGCCAAGGCCCAGTACATCGTCGGCCATGTGCAGTGAGTAGCCCTGAAAGTTACGCTGCAGGCGGCCCTCCTGTTGGGCTATCGCCAGATCGTCTTCCGGCAACACATAGTGGTCCATGCCGATATGCAGGTATCCACCGTCTTGCAGACTCTGACTGATTATTTGTTGCAACAGCAGTTTTTCTGCCGGCGAGGGTAACTGCTGCCGGTCTATGGCGCGCTGGCTTATGAATTGATCAGGCATGTGGGCGTAGTTGTAGCTGGCAATACGGTCCGGTCGCAGGGCGATGACCCGCCGTATAGTCTCTTCCATGCTGAAGCGGTCCTGGTGCGGCAGTCCGTAGAGAAGGTCGAAGCTGAGCGAGCGGAAATCATACCGTCGGACACAGTCCACCAGTGCTGCCACCTGTGCATAGGGCTGGATGCGGTTGATGGCTTGCTGCACTAACGGGTCGAAATCCTGTATGCCCAGGCTGATTCGGTTGAATCCAAGACCCTTGAGCAGCGCAATCGTATCGTGTTGCACAGTGCGCGGATCAATTTCAATCGAATATTCGCGATAGCCTTTGTCCACCAGCCGAAAGTGGCAAGCCAGTTCATGCATCAGTTCGGTGATTTCCGCATTGTCCAGATAGTTCGGGGTGCCGCCCCCCCAGTGCAGTTGTGTCACGGGACGATCGTTTCCAACCAGCGCCGATTGCAGCGCAATCTCTGTTTTCAGGTGCAGCAGGTAGTCGCGAGCACTATTGGAGCGGCGGGTGACAACCTTGTTACAGGCGCAGTAGTAACAGATATCCTGGCAAAACGGGATGTGCACATACAATGACAGTGGTTCATGCTTGTCGGCATCACAGTTCCGCTGCTGTGCATGGAATTGCTCAAAGGGAAAGTCACCGTGAAACTGGAGCGCAGTAGGATAGGAGGTGTAGCGGGGTCCCTGGCAGGCGTAGCGCTGCGCCAGCTCGATCTCGTTGGGATGGACTGTCATTACTTCGCCTGCTGGCGTTGGATCTAGCGGGACGTTTGTCATGTTACGCGCAGGTGGCCAGAGAGTTCAGTGCAAACTAGCAAACCACACTCAAGAAGGCGTTGATCCGGATCAACATACAGTCTATGAAGGTGGCTGATAGAGATTTTTGCGACTGGCCTTCGGGGATGCCCAGTAGGGCGCGACCATTGCCGCGGGTCGAGGTCTCAGCCGAGTGAAGCGACGCTTTTCAATACCAGCCGCACCAGTTCCGCCTGTCTGGATACGCCGGTTTTGGCGAAGATCGACTTCAGCTGAGCTCTGGCGGTGTGCTGGGAAATATTTTGTGCACTGGATACCTGGGCAAGACTGAGACCGCGGGCCAGCAGTGTCGCCAGGTTGGCTTCGGCGGGCGTGAGATCAAATAGCTCGCCAAGAATTTGGCGCGAAGTAGATTCCTGCAGGTCCGGATCGCTGATGAACACAGCTGCCGAAGGGCTGGATTGTCCTTCGCTCCACTGTGAACTCGGTACCGGCCTGATGACCAGGCCGAGGTCGGAACGTCCGCCGCCTCTGGGCACCCTCAGCGCGCGCACCACGGACGTCTCGCCGCGCAGTTGCGCCTTGATTATTGTCGTCAGAGCCTGCTGCAATTCTTTGTTGATGTCCCTGCCTTCAATGTGCAGGCGGCCCTCTCGCAGGCTGAGGCCCTCACCTTGATCAAGTAATGCGCGACCCACAGCGTTGGTGGTCAACAATCGACCCTGCTCGTCGAGGATGATGCTGGCAACGGAAAGCTGATTTACTGCGCCGGCGTAGAGATCCCGTTCCGATGTCATACGATTGAGCTTGGCGTAAATTCCGATAGCCTGGCGCAGGTGAGGTGTGAGTAGTCCGAGTAATTGTCGTTCGCGTAGTTTAAAGCCTGCTTCGCTGCGGCGGCGTGAGAAGCGCAGGCGGGCCATCATGCCAGCAGGTTCAGCGGTATCCACGCCCAGTATCCGGAACAGGTTGATAGGTTGGAGATAGTGCTGGTAGTAGTCTGACGCCAGCAGCTCGGCATCCGGCAATATGTCCTCCAGAGCGATTACCCTATCCAGTGGCAGATTGACAAACGGGTCAAGCGAGAAAAATTGCTCTCGGTACGCGCTGACTTCCCAGTCGTTGCGATCGACCTGCCTGGCGTCGGAATCATTGTGAGCCCTCTCGGGGCGAACACAGTTGAGAATCACGCCCTGATCATCCGCAGAAGGCGGGCGCAGAACCAGCGAGACAACCTGCGCATCCATGGCTTCCCGCAATGCCGGGAGTGCACTCTGCCACGGTTGTTCCTCCAGGGTGCCCTGGTAAATCAGCTCGACGAGGTGACTGAATTCCCTGTCGACCTGCTTCGGATTCATTGCGGGTAATTCCGTCTATTTTTCGAGATTGGAAAGATCGGCAGTGACCTGTACCAGGGGTTTGGGGTGGCCTATACCCCAGCCCTGCAGATAATCCACTCCCATCTCTTCAAGCTTGACGATGATTTCGTCATTCTCTACCGACTCGGCAATCGTTTCCTGGCCCAGGAAATGCGCCAGATCATTGATCGAGCGTGCCATCGCGTAATCGTTGCGATTCTTGTCCACGCCGGTGATAAAGCTGCCGTCTATCTTCACATAATCGACAGGTAGCTCGCGCAGGTAGTTATGGCTGGCCAGGCCCGTACCAAAATCGTCGATGGAAAACTTGCAGCCAATATTTCTGAACGCGCGAACGAAATCGGCGGCTTTCACCAGATTGGAAATCGTGCCTGTTTCGGTTATCTCAAAACACAGGCGACTGGTACCCACGCCGAACTCCGAAATTTGCTCAAGCAGGTATTCCATGAAGCTGTCATCGGTAACGCTGGCACCGGACAGGTTAATAGCCAGGTTGGGGACGACCTTTTGCTCGTCCATCAGTTTGCTTATCCAGGTGAAGGCTTCACGCACTACCCAGCGATCCACCAGTGTCATGAAGCCATAGCGCTCCGCAGACTGGATAAATTCCTCGGGCGAGGAGAGTGAGCCGTCCTTGTTCACCAGGCCCAGCAGGAGCTCATAATGCAGGGTGGAATTTGAGCGGTCGGCAACAGCCGTTTGTACAATTGGCTGTGCCCTGAGGATGAAGCGCTCTGAAGCCAAGGCGCTTTCCAGATCGCGCCTTTTGCGTGTCTTCTCGAGTTTAAAGTCATTGACTCTGCTCTGTTGTTCTTCGAAGCGCACGACTTGATTGCGCCCCTGCTGTTTGGCATGTCGCATGGCAGAACGCGCAGCGTCTATTACTTCTTCAACCGACGGACTGTAATCGAGAATGGCCGCGACACCGATGGAAACAGTAAAACTGACATTTTCCCCTTCGATGTCCATAGAGCTGGATTCGATATCACTGCGTATCTTCTCGGCAATTTCAACCGCCTGATCCATCGAGCGATCCAGCAGCAACACTGCAAATTCGTCCGATTCCATCCTGGCAGATGAGGATTTCTTACCGTGCAGCTGGGCGAGCAGCTTGGCAAACTCCAGCAACACCTGATCTCCGCTGATCCTGTCGTAAACTTCATTGACCAGTTTGAACTGGTCTATATTCAAGTACAGCACCGCGTGTTGGGCGTGTTTTAATTGGCTGTGGCGCAATGCGCGTTTCATCTGATCGGTGAAGGTGTCGCGATTTATCAAGCGCGTAAGCGAGTCGTGATTCCGCGCGAAGCTGAGTGATTTCTGTACGTGTTCAAGTGTGTGATACATGCTCTGGTCGACAACTGAAAGCTTGTCGGCCGGGGCAGGGGGTTGCACACCCCGACTGAGTTGCCTGGCTAATTGTATGGCGCTCAGGTCTGCAACTTTCTGTCCGCGCTCATTGACGAAAATGTAACGATCCCGTTCCGGGCTGGTCCACGCGAGTTGCATCCGCTTCTTCTGGCCGCTTTTGTCGCGGTAAGTCAGCCAGCTGTCTGGCCGTAACTGCTCGACCCGTTTTACCCAGCGACGCAGTCGCGGCAGGTCTTCGATTTTCGCGCGGATCTCTGCAGGCTCGGGTTCAACGTTTGCCGGTTGTGCTCCGACCGGTGTGGTTTCAACATCGCTGTTTCCGGCGAGGACATCGCGCAGTTGTTCCAGCACCTCTTCGTGCGTAATATTGGTCGGGAGCGCGCTTGAAATCTGTTGGCCGATCAGGTCTATCAGGGGCTCCGCTTCCAGACTTCGTTGTACATGCAGGTCGTCGTCGCCGTCTTTGTGCTGCCGTTCATCCAGCCACAGACACAACAGGTCAAGCGTTCTTATCTGGTCCGCCCAGGCTGCACTTTCCGTGCCGTCCCTGACATGTGTAAGAACCAGCAGGTCGCGCCAGCCACTGTCGATCAGGTCCAGTAAAACTTTCGGTGCCGCCGGGGGCTGGATCCTGTCATTGATAATTTTGCTGACTTCGCGGCGTGCTTCTGCCAGTTTTTGCTGTCCCTCCTGGGTGCGCACCACCCGGTCAATGTTGCGTGCCAGTGCGCGTTCCTGCTGCGCGGCCAATTTTTCGATTTTCTCCAGTGCTGTAACGAACACTGAATCATCGTTTTCATAGTCGCTGATAATCTCATCGACAAGGTCGTTGATACGTCCTTCCAGTGCTTTGTTCGGGAAGTTTGCCGAGGACGCAAGGCGAGAGAGCTTGTCGACGACCGCGCGCGCAGTGTGTGTGTGATCCACGAAGAATCGCGGGTCCAGTAGTGCCAGCTTGGCCAGAGGAATCTGCAGGTTACCCAGCGCCGGCTTCAGGTCGGAACTGACATCCAGTTGCGATTTGATGGTGCCAAACAGGTTGTCAACCATATCGAGTTGGTTGAGGCTGTCGGCAGTAAGGCCACTACTGTTCTGCAAGCCGCCGATAGTGTCGCGGTTGCTTGCCAGGTACGACCGCAACGAGTCGCTGCGCTGTACAGCGTCGCGCGCCTGTGAATTGCGTTGCAATGCACTCAGGGCGCGCGCGATGGATTGCGCATCGGCCAGGCGAGACTGGTCAAGTTCTGTACTGGCGACTGTCGCCCCGTCCCAGGTGCCGCTCAGCGCTATTCCCCTGGCCAGTGAAATTCCATCGGCGAGACCTTCTGCTTCGCGTTTGAAATTTAATGCATCTACTACTGAGCGGTAGAGGTCTGCCGGGTTGCTGTGACTCAACGTGCCACCTAGTTGTTCACCAATCTGCCGGTGAATCTGGTTCAGTTCGTTGATCGCAGTTGTCAGTGGTTCGATTGCATTGCGCTGTGCTTCCAGCTCTTGCGCAGTCAGATACTCGGGCACCCTGCGTTTGCGTATTTTTGGTTCAGGTCTGGCTATCGGCTTGTTACGCTTCAGTAGTGTTCCCTTGGTTTGAATCTCAGTCTCGATCTGCGGTAACACATTGCTGTCAGCGAGCAGCTTGTTCAGAGGCTCGTAATAGCCATCCAGCTGGCGGATAAATTGTTTTGCGAAGTAATCATAAATATGGGCCAGCACACTTTGCGGAATTTTTTCTTCTGTCAAAGCACGTTGAAATGCGCGGCACAATTGTCGCACGTGCACTGGTAAGCGCACGAGGTTGGGATCGACGTCTACCAGAGCTGCCATGCGCACAGTGAGTGCTTCCAGGGCGAGTCTGTGCAGGTCTTCGCCCAGAGTGACCATGCGATCTATCGCCAGGAAGTCCTCGAATTCTTTGAGATCGATGAGATCCAGCTGCTCGGTACTCCCGATCTGGTACTGCCACAGGTGGTCATCACTGTGCTGTGGGGTCAGGTCGCTAAAAAACTCAGTGATCTGCTGGAGAATACGGTCCGCGACATGATTCGCAGCATTTTGCAGTGTAATTGCCGCATCCAAATGATGATTCCGGTCATCATCCACTGGTTTAAGGTGCGACGACAGACTTCGCAGGTAGCCGGAAAGGTCAAAGAAAAAGGGTGTGAGTGCAGCGCGCAATTCCTCCAGGCTCTGCTGTTCGAGTTTGTCGAGTAATACGGCGTATTCCGCAGTAACGCCCATGCTGGCAGTTTTCGGCGAGCGTTTTGAATCTGGTTTCGACTCTGCCGGTGAACTCGTTGCCGGCCGAGGCTTTTCAGGGACTTGGCGCGATGGTATGGCATGCCGTGCCGAGCCGGGTGAAAATCCGCCACTGACGACCTCGCGATAGCGCGCTGCAGTCGCTGCGTCGCTGCTGGCGAACTCCAGTACAATGCTGTCATGGTAGAGGCGGGATATTTTGACTTTGGCGTCCTCCAGAGGCCTGCCAGACGTGTCGAGCGCCGCAACTGACAGTGTCACCACCAGCCCCTTTTCCAGCCTGATTGGGGCGGGGAGATCCTTTGTCTCGTCAGGGTGCACGCCATCCAACTGCAGCCTGCCGTCTAAGAGCAGCGACAGCTCGCCGCAGAGACGCAAAGTATCGTCCATTACGATAGTCGCAGAAAGCTTGGCTGGCAGTTCCGGGGCGTTAGACATTGGACCTCAGGTGGTGCTCCAAGCGGCAGAGCGCGATCACAGGTAAAGATTGCATTGTAGTTATCGTGAAATCACCGGAAGTATACCTTGATCTGCTCCTGTCACAATAACCCGGCTGAGCTACTGCACTCGCCCGAAGCAGCCTGCAACAGCGGCGCAGGGAGTCCGTTCACTGCTTGACGTTGGCAGCGCCCAGAAAGGCCGGTTTCTCGCCGCCCCCGTGCACTGCAAAGCTGGTTCCGCTGACGTAGGACGCCAGTGGCGAAGCCAGGAACAGGCAGGCCTGCCCGACATCGGCTGGTATCGCCATACGTCCTAGTGGGATAGTTGCGCCGACAGCGGCAATGCCGTCCGCATCGCCGTAGTGTAAATGCGCCTGTTCGGTTTCAGTCAGGCCTACAACCAGTGCGTTGACCCTGACTTTCGGAGCCCACTCGACAGCCAGCGAGGTGCCCAGATTTACCAGACCCGCTTTGGCGGCGCCGTAAGCGGCTGTTCCGGGGGAGGGGCGAATCGTGCTGACACTGGCGATATTAATGATACAACCGCCCTCATCCTGTTGCTGCATAACCCGGTTTGCCACCTGGCTGAAATTCAGGGGCGCGATCAAATTGAGACGAATAATCGACTCTGAAAAGCGTGGCGAGGCAGTTGCTGCCTCGGCGTAGGGTGCTCCTCCTGCATTGTTGACCAGCACGTCGAGGCGGCCAAATCGCTGTACCGCAAACTCGACACAGGCCTCTATCTGTTCGTAATCACGCACATCGCAAGGGGTGAACACTGCGGAGTGTTCACCGCAGCGTGGCAGTGATTCGGGTTCTGACCTCCCGCAGATCACCACCTGTGCACCCGAGGCCAGAAAACATTCGCTGATACCCCGGCCGACGCCTTTTCCGCCTCCCGTGACGATGACCACTTTGCCGTTAAAGTCCAAAGGATTGCCCAGCGGGGTGTCCATAGTATGTCTCCTGATGACAGTTGCCAGTGTTCGTGCGAGGCGACGCAGTGTCGCGCTTGAGATCAGATCGCGATTTACATAAGATGCACGGGCAGCGCGTATCCTAACCCAATTACGATTGGCTGGACATTTCAGGTCGTCGCGCAAACCACAAGTACGCAGGACAATCCATTAGCGGTTGCAATTACTGAACTGGCCGTTAACCGCACTTCATCAGGACATAATTCTATGACAAATGACAGTTTACCCGTGCTCGCCATTCTGGGCGGTACCGGGGATTTGGGAACGGGTCTCGCCCGGCGTTGGGCGCAAGCCGGATACCAGGTCATTATTGGGTCTCGCACACAGGACAAGGCAGAGGCTGCGGTGGCAGATTTGCGCGAGATTATGGCGGAGCGGGGCGTGGCTGAGGTTAGCGTGCGTGCGATGGAAAACCTCGCCGCTGCCGAGGCTGCTGATATTGTCACGTTGACGGTGCCATTCAGTCATCAAGCCAGTACGCTCGAAATGGTGAAGCCGGCCCTGCACGGTAAAATTCTGATCGACGTTACGGTGCCTCTGGTGCCGCCGAAAGTTGCGCGGGTACAACTGCCCCCGCAGGGTAGCGCGGGACAGATCGCACAGGAGATTCTCGGTGAAGAAGTGGATGTTGTATCCGCATTTCAGAATGTAGCTGCCGCACATTTACAGGAAGGTCGGGGTCTGGACTGCGACGTGCTGGTAAGCGGGAACAAAAAGGCGGCACGCGACGAGGTGATCAAGCTGGTAGAAGCGGCGGGTATGCGCGGCTTTCACGCCGGTATGATCAATAATGCGGCTGCCGCAGAAGCGTTAACCTCCGTACTGATCACTATTAATAAGCAATATGGGTGTCACGCTGGTATCAAAATCAGCGGGTTGGACGACACTCACTAAATGACGGCTCGATTGGAGCTGATTCCCCTGCTGCGCTTCCCGTTGGTGGAGCCTGGAGACGACCTGGCGCAAATTATTTCGGATGCATTGCGTGACAATGGCCTCATCCTGCAAGCAGGCGATGTGTTGGTTGTCGCCCAGAAAGTCGTGTCCAAAGCGGAGAATCGCTATGTGCGTCTGCGTGATGTGAGCGTCAGCGCTGAGGCGGCCGAGCTTGCAGTGCAGGCGGACAAGGACCCACGTCAGGTGCAGTTGATTTTGCAGGAGAGCAGTGCCGTGCTGCGTGTGAGACCCGGTGTGATCATTGTGGAGCATCGCAACGGCTACGTGCATGCCAACGCCGGGATCGACAAGTCGAACATCTGCCGCGATGCACAAGATCCGCGGGTGCTATTGTTACCGCAGGACCCCGATGCATCTGCGCGTAAACTGCGACAGGGTCTGGCTGCGCTGTGCGCTATCGCGCCGCAGGTTATCATCAACGACAGCATGGGCCGCGCCTGGCGCAATGGTACCGTGGGAATGGCCATTGGCACTGCTGGTCTGGAACCCTTGTACAACCAGATTGGCGATGTGGATATGTTCGGCAATGTGCTGGAAGTAACGGAGCCTGCTGTGGCTGACGAACTGGCAGCGGGTGCCTCGCTGGTAATGGGGCAGGCAGCTGAGGGTTGCCCCGTGGTGCTGGCGCGCGGTGCGCAATTGTTGCCGTCCGAGGGTGGGTCGCGCAGCTTATTGCGCGACAAGTCTATGGATATGTTTCGTTGATGAATGGCAACGTCAAGTCTGTGCTTGCGCTATCTGGCGGTGTGGGCGGCGCGAAACTGGCGTTGGGACTCGCAGACTCGCTTCAGCCTGGACAGTTGCATGTGCTGGCAAATACCGGAGATGACTTTAAGCATCTGGGTTTGCACATCTGCCCCGATATCGACACGCTGCTGTATACACTGTCGGACAATGCCAACGCGTCACAGGGTTGGGGTCTTGCAGGAGAAACCTGGAATGCTATGGGCGCGCTGCAACAGCTCGGCGGCGATACCTGGTTTCGCTTGGGCGATAAGGATCTGGCAACGCACTTGTTTCGTACCAGCCAGTTGCAACTCGGTCAAAGCCTGGCTCAGGTGACGGCACAACTTGCGGCTCGAATGGGCATCTCCAGCCACATTTACCCTATGTGCGATGCGCCGGTGCGCACCACCGTGCATTGCGCATCAGGCAATTTGGCTTTTCAGCACTACTTTGTAAAACAGCAGTGCACACCAGCCGTGACTGGCTTCAGTTTTGAAGGCATCGAGTCTGCGCGACCCAATGAAACGGTGTTGGCACTGTTGCAGAAAGATGCGTTTGCCGCAGTCGTCGTATGTCCGTCCAATCCCTATGTCAGCATTGACCCGATGCTGCAAATTCCAGGACTATGGTGTGCGCTGCGCGATACCGCTGCGCCGGTGATATTGGTTTCGCCTATCGTAGGTGGCATCGCGCTGAAAGGTCCTGCGGCAAAAATGATGGCGGAGCTGGGCGCGCCAGTAACTGCGTTGGGCGTAGCGCTGCACTATTGCGAGCGCTATCCTGGCCTGTTGGACTATTTCGTAATCGATGGGAGTGACGCTACACTGGCGCCACAGATCGCAGCGCTGGGAGTAGAAGTCATTGTGGCACCTACCGTGATGCACAGCAGGGCAGAGAAACAACGCATGGCGCGCTGTGTTTTGAACCTGGCCGGAGCTTAGCGCAGTTGGCGCAGGCAATAATACCGCTGAAGGACCTGGTACAGGCGAAAACTCGCCTGGCCGGGCTACTGGCCCCCTCGGAACGCCGTGCACTGGCGCAGGCGATGGTAGAGGACGTAATGGCAGTGCTGGCCCATCACGCCGAAATCTCTCAAATTACCCTGGTTTCCGACGATCCTGGTGCCGCTATGCTGGCGCAACATTACGGTGCGCAGTGCTGGTCTGAGGCTGCGTTGGCCTGCCATGGCCTCAATCCGCTGATGCAATCTGCAAGCGAGAGGATGCTGGCTGGCGGCGCTGAAACTCTGGTTATACTGCACGGCGATCTGCCGTTATTAACCGCTGTCGAGATCAGCGACGCCCTGGCTAGCCAGAGGCAATCGGGTGGGCTAACCATAGGTTGTGACCTGCAGGGCAAGGGCACTAATCTGCTGGTCTTTGACGAGGCCAGTATGCCGCAATTCTGTTTTGGTTCAGACAGTTGTGCTGGTCATGCGGCGAGTGCTCGCGATGCTGGTGTGCCGGTGCGAATCCTGCAACGATTGGGGATAGCTGTAGATGTCGATGAGCCGGCAGACCTGCAGCTCGTTATGGACCACTTGCATCGCAATCCAGGCAGCAATACTGCGGTGTTGCTGCACAAATCTGAGTTGGGGGCGCGCCTCGCGCTGGCGCTGGCTGCAATGTCGGGACAGGTTAACGCTGTTGATACTACATACAGAGGATTGCTTGGCTAATGTTTGACTGGCAACACTTACAGGGGCAACTGCTGCAGGGCGCGATGCCGAGCGATGAGCAGGCTTTGGCGCTGGCAGATTTCGATGATACCGCCGCTCTGGCTCAGGTTGCTGCGTTATTGCGGGATCGGGGTCATAGCAATGTGGTTACTTATTCTCGCAAGGTATTTATACCGCTGACACATTTGTGCAGGGATGTTTGCCACTACTGCACCTTTGCGCGCACACCGAAGAAAATTGAGCAGCCTTATATGCCAGTTGATGAGGTGCTCGAATTGTGCCGTCAAGGCGCGCGCATGGGCTGTCAGGAAGCCCTGTTTACACTCGGGGAGAAGCCCGAATTGCGCTACAGTGCTGCGCGCAATGCACTAGAGGCGATGGGTTTCGGCAGCACGCTGGAATATGTCAGGGAGGTGGCGCGTCGCGTCCTTGAAGAGACCGGCTTGTTGCCCCATATCAATGCCGGGTGCATGGATGCACAGGAAATTGCCGGCCTGCGTCAGGTCAGCGCTTCTATGGGCATTATGTTGGAGAGTGTTTCCACAAGATTGTGTGGGAAGGGAATGCCGCATTACGGCTCGCCAGACAAGGACCCCGCAAGGCGTCTACAAACTATGGTGCTGGCGGGGCAGGCGGCGGTGCCTTTTACCTCGGGCATACTCATCGGCATAGGTGAGACGCGCCGGGAAAGGATTGAATCGCTGCTGGCGTTGCGTGCGGTGCATTCCAGGTACGGTAATCTGCAGGAAGTGATCGTGCAGAATTTTCGTGCCAAGCCCGGAACCCTGATGTCGGCTGCGCCAGAACCTGATCTCAACGAACTGCTGTGGACTATTGCCGTGTCGCGCCTGATTTTTGGCGCTCAGATGAATATTCAGGCGCCGCCCAATCTCAGTCCCGGGGTATTGCCGCAACTGGTTGCTGCCGGGATTAACGACTGGGGCGGCGTCTCACCACTGACCCCCGATTTTGTTAATCCGGAGGCGCCGTGGCCACAGCTGGAACGCTTGGCGGTAGAGACAGCTGCGGCGGGCAAGTTTCTCGAGCAGCGACTCACTGTCTATCCGACCTATGTTGTAGACGGTAAGCGTTGGTTGGATACAGCGGTGCACTCAGCGGTGATGCAGCATGCCGACGCGGCGGGCTTTGCGCGTCGCGACAACTGGGTTCCCGGTGAGGATCACCCGGTGCCGGTGATTGATGCCCAGCTGTTGGCGAACACGCCACGTGCGGCGGAAGTATCGCCTGAGGTGCGTGATATCGTGAGCCGTTGTGCCAACATCAGCGCGCTCACGGAGCAGGATGTGACTCGCCTGTTCAATGTGCGGGGCAAGGACTTTTCTTACGTGGTTGCCCAGGCTGATCAATTGCGACAACAGGTGAACGGCGACACTGTCAGTTACGTGGTCAACCGCAATATCAACTACACCAATGTCTGTTATTTCAAATGCCAGTTTTGCGCCTTTTCCAAGGGCAAACAGAGCGAGAACCTCCGCGGCAGACCGTACGACATTAGCGGTGAAGATATCGCACATCGTTGCATTGAAGCGTGGGAACGCGGAGCCACGGAAGTTTGCATGCAGGGTGGTATTCACCCTGACTATACGGGCCAGACGTATCTGGACATCGTGCAGACTGTGCGCATTGCTACACCCGGCATGCATATTCATGCCTTTTCGCCGCTGGAAGTCTGGCAAGGTGCAGCGACACTTGGCGTGAGTGTGCCTGTATTCCTGCGTCAATTGCGCGAAGCGGGGCTGAACACACTGCCGGGTACTGCGGCGGAGATTCTGCACGATGAAGTGCGCGCTAGCCTGTGCCCGGACAAACTCAATACCGCGCAGTGGCTTCAGGTGATGGAGGCTGCGCACGCTGAGGGTCTGCGCACGACGGCTACTATTATGTACGGCCATATCGATCACCCGCGCCACTGGGCCAGTCATTTGCTGCACATCCGCGCGCTGCAACAACGCACCGGAGGGTTCACCGAGTTTGTACCCCTGCCGTTTGTGCACATGGAAGCGCCGATGTATCTCAAGGGCAACGCGCGCCGCGGTCCCAGCTTTCGTGAGGCGGTATTGATGCATGCGGTGGCGCGCCTGGTTTTTCACGGGTTGATCGACAACATCCAGGCTTCGTGGGTCAAAATGGGCAGGGATGGAGTAGCGGCCTGCCTCAGTGCAGGGGTTAATGATTTGGGCGGTTCGTTGATGAATGAGAGTATCACCCGCGCAGCGGGTTCCGGGCATGGCCAGGAGTGGGCACCTGCACTGATGGAAGCGCAGATTCGCGGTGCAGCGCGCACACCACGTATGCGTACCACCCTGTATGCGGATGCCGCGCAGGAACGGCGGGACGCCGCATTCGCCGCTGCGCCATTGCTGGAAGTTTACAGTGCGTCCGCCGGCAAGTTGCAGCGCAGCAAGCGAATTGTTCCAGATGTGGCGACTTCTGAAGTCATACAGGTGCAGTGGTCGGCGCCGCCGCAGGACGCCGCAGTCTATGAGAGCGTGGTGTTGATGGCAGCGTGTAACTGATACAACTGCCAGATGACAGAGACGGGCTCCAAACCGATAGCTCTCGAACCGAGCTGGCTTGTGCCACTGGCTGCAGAGTTCGAACAGACTTACATGCAGGAACTGCGCGCCTTTTTACAGGCTGAGAAGCACGCAGGAAAACGCATTTTCCCCGCCGGAAATGAATTCTTCAACGCATTCAACCACACACCCCTGGACAGGGTAAAGGTGGTCATTCTGGGGCAGGATCCCTATCACGGTGAGGGCCAGGCGCACGGTTTGTGTTTCTCGGTACAGTCCGGCGTGGCGGTACCGCCGTCTCTGCAGAATATCTATAAGGAATTGCATGCTGAACTGGGCCTGCCTATTCCCTCTCACGGGAACCTCACCGCTTGGGCGGATCAGGGTGTGCTGTTACTGAACAGTGTGCTCTCAGTGGAGAGTGGTCGAGCTGCTTCCCACCAGGGTCGAGGCTGGGAGCAATTTACCGACCGCGTGATTGAGGTGATTAACCGTGAGCGAGACGGAGTGGTATTCATGCTCTGGGGCAGTTACGCGCAGCGCAAGGGCGCGATCATCGATACTGCACGGCACTGTGTACTGAAAGCGCCGCATCCCTCGCCACTCAGCGCGCATCGCGGTTTTTTTGGCTGCGGGCATTTTGTCGCTGCCAACGACTATCTCAGGCGGCGGGGTTTGTCAGCAATCGACTGGCGATTGCCTGCCTCGCCATAGCATTGCGCAGTGAGTAAAGCGGCGAGCGGAATGCACGCCGGCCGACGCGGGCTCGTTGATAAGCGTCTATTCGAAGGCTACTGAATACGGCAATGGTACCAGTGTCAACAGTGGTCCATCGGGAGCGCCAAGGCGAAGTCCGGTGCTCAGACCGTTCGCAGTTGACGTCGCCAGCAGATGGGTTTTGCCCACGTAGTAGCAAGCATTAACGATCTCGCCGACAGGTTGCTCATGGCCGTCGGTATATAGCGGTGCGCCTGCGATGCAGGTGGTCTCGCTGTTCAGTTCAAACAGGTATGTGCGGCGCTTGGCTTTGCCGCGATAGTGCAAACGCGCCACGACTTCCTGACCGGTATAGCAGCCCTTGTTGAAACTGATATGCCCGGTCAGATCATAGTTGAGTGTTTGCGGGACAAACTCGCCCACGGTAGCGGCCTCAATGCGGGCGATGCCATTGGCGATTTGTTGAGCCTGCCAGGAGGCTTCGCTACCTGCGCCACTGGCTGGCGCTAAGCGAGCGCGTATTTCGTCACTGCTGGTATCCGGCAGATAGCATTCGAACTGCCGACCCAACTTGTCTGTCTGCACAAGAACAGCGTTGTCTGCGCGGCTCACGCCATAGAGTGTATCCGGTACCTCACCAAAGATTTCGCGCAACGTTGCTGCAGCTTCATTTCCCCACACTGCGATGATTTTCCAGTCATCACGCTCAGCTTCCAGCTTTGCTTTGGAGAAGACAATGTACTTAGCGAAAGCTGTGCTGCTACTGGCGCGGATAGCACGGCGCATGCGCAGAGCGAAGTGTTCCGGGCCCAGCTCGCAGAGCAGGAAGTCGCAGACCACGCGTCCCTGGGGTGTGCAAAAGGCACCCGGTACCGCGTTGGTGGGACTCACTTTGCGAGTGTCGCAGGTGGTCTGTCCTTGCAGGAACTTCAGGCTGTCGGGGCCAGTGATATGCAGCAATGCCTCGAGTTCCAGCTGGGCGTGTAGACAATTCAAGCATTCGGTCCTCATGTTTTCGCATAGGCATGATAGGGCCTGCGTGAGCCGCTGTCAGCTATCGTGCGTACGGTAGCGGAATTAGACGATATACTGGTCACCATTGATGACCCTCCAGGACACGGTAGCAGGCATGATAGAAGCTGAAGAACTCAATCGCATGCGCTGGGCCGCCAGACGGGGCATGCTGGAACTGGATTTGATTCTGGAGCCTTTCGCAACGACTCAATACGCCAGACTCAGTGAGTCAGATCGAAAATGCTTTCAGCAGTTGATGCTCTGTGAAGACCAGGATTTGTTTGCCTGGTTACTACAGCGCAGTGAGCCACTCAATCAGGAGCTTGCCGGGATTGTCCGCCAGATTCTCACGTTCACCCACACTTTGCCTGATAGTCGCTAGTTCCCGCCTGCGCGCCTTGATGCATGGTGCGCTTTGTATCCTGACGGTTTGCGCGTTGCATGGAATTTATCTCCGCGGCTATCCGGCGCTGTGCCTTATGCTCGCGGCACCGGTGGCCATTTTGCTGCGCTGGTTGCGGCGTGATCGTAGCATCGGCTCTGTGTTGCGATGGTGTAGTGGTTCATGGTCTGTACAAAGCAATGGCGCTGAGCGGGCTATTTCGCTCAGTCAGCGCTGCACGATCACGCCGTGGGTGATTTATCTGCAGTTTACTGAGTTACCAACTGGCCCAGTGCACCATCTCTGGCTCTTCGTCGACAGCGTAACTTGCCAGGAGTGGCGACGGTTGCGCGTGCGTCTTACCCTGCAACACTGAGCGATTGCTGAAACCCCAGCGGCGATTCGTCACAGGTCATTCGGGCCGCCAAATGGAAATTGAATCAGGGCGGGAGAGGACAGTTATCTGGCCTGAGTATTGTGTCCCGGGCAACGGGTAATAATTCCGGGTAATCGAGTGTGTAGTGGAGCCCGCGACTTTCCTTGCGAGAAATGGCACAACGGATCATTAGTTCAGCCACCATTGCCAGATTGCGCAATTCCAACAGATCATTACTGACTTTGTAGTTGCCATAATACTCAGCAATTTCGGTTTGTAGCAGTTGCACGCGGTGCAGGGCGCGTTCCAGCCGTTTGTTGGTGCGCACAATACCAACGTAGTCCCACATGAAACGCCGCAGTTCGTCCCAGTTGTGCGAAATGACAACGTCTTCGTCGGAGTCGGTTACCTGGCTTTCATCCCAGGGTGCAGCGTCTTCCGGAGCGGCAGTGCCAGCCAGTGTGCTGGCGATATGCCTGGCAGCTGACTCGGCGTAGACAATGCACTCCAGCAACGAATTACTGGCCATCCGGTTCGCCCCATGCAATCCCGTGCAGGAAGATTCCCCCACCGCGTAAAGGCCGGCAATATCGGTGAGGCTGCTATTGTCGACCAGGATACCGCCGCAGGTGTAGTGGGCCGCGGGAACGACGGGAATAGGCTCGGCACAGATATCGATGCCAAATTCCTCGCACTGCGCCATAACGGTGGGAAAATGACTGCTGAGGAATTCGCGTGATTTGTGCGAAATATCGAGAAAAACACAATCCGCCCCGAGGCGTTTCATCTCATGGTCAATCGCTCGCGCAACAACATCTCGTGGCGCCAGTTCGCCGCGCGGGTCGAAATTATCCATAAAGCGTTGCCCATCGGGGAGCAGTAGCTTGCCGCCTTCGCCGCGTATCGCCTCAGTGATCAGAAAAGACTTCGCCTTCGGGTGGTACAGACAGGTAGGGTGGAACTGATTGAACTCCAGATTGGCAACCCGGGCTCCGGCGCGCCAGGCCATGGCGATGCCATCGCCACTGGCACCATCAGGATTACTGGTATAGAGGTATGCCTTGCTGGCTCCCCCGGTGGCCAATACCACCGCGCTGGCCTGGAACAGGTCGACATGCCCGCTGCGTTGGTCGAGTATGTAAGCTCCCTGACAGCGACCGTTCTGCACTACCAAATCCACCGCCATGCGGTGCGTGAAAATGTCGATATTGCCGGCGGCAACCGCGCGCTCGGTCAGTACCTCAGAAATGGCTCTTCCGGTGCGGTCGGCAGCGTGTATGATCCGCCGGTGGCTGTGGCCGCCCTCCATGGTCAGGTGGAATTCACGGTCCTGGTGATCGTTGGTGTCCTCGCGCAAGTCAAAATCAACACCTTGCTCGACCAGCCATTCCACGCAGCGCCGACTGTTACTGACGGTGAATTCTACCGCTTCGCGTCGACACAGCCCGGCACCGGCAGCCAATGTATCGGCAACGTGCGAGTCGATGGTATCCCGATTATGCAAAACCGCCGCCATGCCACCCTGAGCCCAGTAAGTAGATCCCTGGTTCAGGTCTGCTTTGGACAGTAGCGCTATGCGATAGTTTGAGGGCAGTCGAAGCGCCAGACTCAAACCGGCTGCGCCGCTGCCGATAACCAGTACATCGTGGCGATGACGGATGGCCATGGCGCTCAGCGCTTGCTGCCAGGTAGTGTGAAATATATGATGCGTCTCAAAGACTTAGCTTCGGAAATAAAAAGTGTTGTGGAGTATATACGACCTCGTGATGAATACGGAAAAAATCCGCTGGGGAACTTTCTCTGAATCCGGTTCTCTTACTGAGCGTCCTGCAGCGCCTGATGCGAACTAAGTTGCGCTTTTGTTGTCCATTGTTACTGGTGTATGCGGCAACCAGGATCAGTATGTCCGGTACTAGGGAGGGGAACCGGTCGTGACTGCCGCAGTAACGGATCAGCAACTCGTTGCCAGAGTGCAAAAAGGTGATACGAGGGCTTTTGATCTGCTGGTACTGAAGTATCAGCACAAGATTTTTGGATTGATCGGTCGCTATGTGCGCGATGCTGATGAGGTGCAGGATGTGGCGCAGGAGGCCTTCATCAAGGCTTACAAGGCCCTGCCCAATTTTCGCGGGGACAGTGCTTTTTATACCTGGCTGTATCGTATTGCGATCAATACAGCCAAAAATCATTTGGTGTCGCGCTCGCGTCGACCCCCAGGGACAGACGTTGAACTTGACGATGCGGAATATCACGACAGCGCCGGTGGTTTGCGGGAGCTGGAGAATCCAGAAAATGCATTGTTCGGCGCGGAATTGAAAGCGGTAGTAGAGGGGGCAATCAGCGCATTGCCTGAGGATCTTCGAACGGCGATAACCCTGCGCGAGTTCGACGGCCTTAGCTATGAAGACATAGCCGATATCATGGATTGTCCTGTGGGCACGGTTCGCTCCCGCATCTTCAGGGCGCGTGAATCGATTGATGCGCTGGTCACTCGGCAAATGAATGGTGATGCGTGATTGTGTAAAAGGATAGTGTACCGTCGGAAACAGGCCGGTTGGAATCAGGTCAACCCAATGAACTCAGCAAGCAGTTGCAAGGGTAGGAAATTATGAACGAAAGAATGCGTGAATCACTCTCTGCACTTATGGATGATGAGGCCAACGAGTTGGAGTTGGAGCGGGTACTTTCACTGTTGGGTACAGACAAAGAGCTACGGCTGGCCTGGACCCGATACAACCTTGCGCAACAGTCCTTGCACGACCATCAGCCAGCGTATTGTGATTGGGATATTTCTGCGCGAGTCCAATCCGCGCTTGCAGACACCCCGTCGAATCTATCCTCAGGCGCTCGCACCCTTACAAAGAATGGCCTGCTGCGTCCTCTGATCAGCTTCGGTATAGCCGCCTCTGTAGCACTCACTGTTGTGGTGGGTGGTCGGCAAATTGCACAATTGAGCGGTGCCGATCCCCACGGCGGGGACAGTGCTTTTATGGCCAGCGCTTCGCCAGTGGGCATGTTGAATAGCCTGGGAGCGACGACTGTTCAGGCAAGCTATGGTATGCAGGCCATCCCGGTGTTGCAGCCGGCCACGCGGACTGCCTATCAGGAACTGGCGCAACAGCGTCAGCGTCGGTATATGCAGGAACACGCCGAGCAGGCGGCGCTCAATTCTCCCCAGGGGTTAGTGCCTTTTGCCCGCGTGGCTGAAATTCGCGAGTAGGCCGCTGCCAGGTGACACACAACACAGGAAACCGTTGGTCTCGTAGTCGTTTGCTGCTGTTGCCGCCACTGCTTGCTGCGCTTGCGGTGACAGGAGTCGTCGCCGCCAGCGAATGTGCGGAAACGGATTCACAGGCCTTGCAGTGGTTGGACAAAATGTCCAGAAGTCTACGACAGGTCAGTTACGAGGGTGTCGTGACATTGCAGCGTGGAGGTGAGATGCAAGTTATGCAGGTATCTCACTCGGTGGACGGAGCTTCAAGTTTCGAGCGTATGACTGAGCTGACTGGGCAGGGCGCGCAAGTTGAACGTCACTCACACCCCATGGACTGCGTTCATCCTGGAGACCAATTGCTGCGCATCGGAGCACTGTTGCAAGAAGGTCGCTGTGGCATTGCCGAGCAATACCGTTTTACCGTAGCTGATGGCGAACGTATCGCAGGGCGTAACGCGGTCAACATCAGGATCGAACCGCGCGATATGTATCGCTTCGGGTATTCGATGGCGCTCGACCGCGAAACGGGGCTCCTGCTCAAGATGCAAACTATCAGCCATGGCAATCAAACCCTGGAAACCATGCAGTTCGCGCACCTCACCTACACTGACACCGATACCGCATCGCCGGCCAGTCAGGTGGCAGTAATTCACGCAGCGCAGCACCCGCAGTCGGGTGGCGAGACCACCGGCACCAGCGTCGCCCGTCCCTGGAAAGTGGGTTGGCTGCCACGCGGGTTTGCGGCTACTGATTCGCAGCTTGGTGTCAGTGGTCGAAGAACCTATACTGATGGCTTGGCAGTGTTCTCTGTTTTCATGGAAGAACTTGATCGGGAAATACGCCCCGGTGAAGGCCTGGTGCGGCAGGGTGGCACCACGACCTATACCCGTGGGATGCGACTTGCGGATCAGCCGGTCCTGGTTACGGTGATCGGTGAAGTACCCGTCAATACTGCCCGAATGGTTGCCGATTCAGTGAGCTGGGAGCAGTAGTATGCTGACAGAAACCGGGCGCGTGGTGGGGCTTGAAGATGATGCGCTGTGGATCGAGACCATTCGTCGCAGCACCTGCGGTACTTGCTCCGCGCAAAAGGGCTGCGGGCACGGCTTGCTGAATAAGCTCTCTGAAGGCAAACGAGGCTATGTCCGCGCGCTGCCTGGCGAGAAAGGCATTGGACATTATCAGCTTGATGATCAGGTGCTGATCAGTATCCCAGAGGAAGTGATTTTGCGCGGCTCTTTTATCGCCTACATCCTGCCACTACTGGGTATGCTGGCAGGAGCAATGGTTGCGGTGAATTGGTTTCCCGATGCTGGTGATCCCGTAGCGGTTGCAGGTGCGGCTGCCGGCCTGGCGCTGGGCTATGCACTCGTGCGTTGGCACGGCGTCAGGCATCAACGCGATCCCGATTTTCAACCTGTTCTTCTGGATATCGTAGCATCGCGTTCTGAGCCGGTAACGCTTGTCTGAATTATATTCTTGTCTCTTTTTTTACTTCACTGGATCCACTGTATGACTACCAAATTGCGCTTGTTCAGTTTTGTATTTCTATTGATCGCATGGGGTAGCTCCCCTGTAGTCACGGCGGCACAGCTGCCCGACTTTCAAAAAATCGTACGCGAACATTCACCCGCTGTTGTGAAAATCATCGTGGAACAACATCCCGGGCAAGATGGCGCGCAACAGCCCGGCCCCGAGCAGATTCCGGAAGAACTACGGCGCTTCTTTGAGTTCAGGGGAGCCCCGCCTGCCCAGCCTGATCGCATGGGTATGGGCTCCGGTTTTATCATTTCCGACGACGGTTACATCCTCACCAATAACCATGTAGTTGAAGGTGCCACTAGTGTGCTGGTGCGCATGAGCGATCGACGTGAGTTTGATGCCGAGGTGGTGGGTACGGATCCGCGCTCCGATTTGGCACTACTGCATATCGATGCATCTGGCTTGCCCAAGCTTACGCTGGCGGCCGATGACGATCTTGAAGTGGGTGAATGGGTGCTGGCGATCGGATCACCATTTGGCCTGGACTACTCAGTTACTCAAGGGATCGTCAGCGCCAAGGGGCGTAGTTTGCCGACAGAGCGCAATGAAAATTATGTGCCCTTTATTCAGACGGATGTAGCCATTAATCCTGGAAACTCGGGAGGCCCACTATTTAATCTGGACGGCGAGGTGGTTGGTGTTAACTCCCAGATATTTACGCGCAGTGGTGGCTCTATCGGCCTGTCCTTTGCCATTCCCGCCTCGGTTGCGCGCAACGTGGTTGAGCAATTGAAGCAAAATGGTCGTGTCACTCGCGGGTGGTTGGGTGTGACCATTCAGGATGTGGACAAGAATCTTGCAGAATCCTTTGGTTTAAAACGCCCACGCGGCGCGTTGGTAGCGGAAGTATCCAAAGACAGTCCCGCAGCTGCCGGCGGTTTGCAGAGTGGCGACATCATTGTCACCTTTAATGGCAAGGACATTGCAACCTCGGCTGATCTGCCGCATGTGGTCGGTCTGGTTTCACCGGGTACAACTGTGGATGTCGAGATAGTGCGCAATAAGTCGCGCAAAACCCTGCGCGTAGAGGTCGGTGGGCTTGATGCCGATGAAAGTTTTTCTCTGGCGTCTGGAAAGTCGGATGGGACCCGGGGAGGGCGTCTGGGTATGCTTGTGGAATCCATTCCCGCGGAAAGTCTCGAGCGTTTCGGTATCAATGGCGGTGTAGTGGTGCGTGAGGTCCAGCCAGATTCAGTTGCCTCACAGGCGGGTATTCGGGCGGGAGATGTGATCACACTCATCGACACCAGTCCGATCAAATCTACCGAAGCTTTCGAACAGGCCGTCGACGCTCTTAAAGGCGGAAGCTCAGTGCCACTGCGACTAATTCGAGACGGTTCGCCCCTGTTCATTGGCCTCAAAATTCCGGAGTGATCGACAGCCCTCGCCACGCGATGCCCTGTAGCTTTGACTGCTGCAGGCACCGTGGCAGTTGCATCATCATTGGGGTACAATCGCGCGTTTTTTGGGCCATGAGGGCGGGCGCGGTGTCTGACCCGGTCCCGCTACAACCGAGTCAAATACCGTGAGTGATCTCAGGCACATCCGCAATTTCTCGATCATCGCGCATATTGATCACGGTAAATCCACTCTGGCGGATCGTTTCATCCAGCATTGCGGCGGTTTGAGTGCACGCGAGATGGACGAACAGGTGCTCGATTCCATGGATATCGAGCGCGAGCGCGGGATTACCATCAAAGCGCAGAGTGTTACGCTCGATTATCAGGCGCGCGATGGCCAGATTTACCAGCTGAATTTCATTGATACTCCCGGGCATGTCGATTTTTCCTATGAGGTTTCCCGCTCACTGGCCGCGTGTGAGGGAGCTTTGCTCGTAGTAGATGCGGGACAAGGGGTAGAAGCGCAGTCGGTCGCCAACTGTTACACCGCTATCGAGCAGGGTTTGGAAGTGCTTCCGATCCTCAACAAAATGGATTTACCACAGGCCGATCCCGACCGCGTCAAGCGGGAAATCGAAGAGATTATTGGCATCAATGCCAGCGAGGCCTGCCTTGTGAGCGCCAAGTCGGGAATGGGTATCGAGGATGCGCTGGAGTATCTCGTAGAGCATATTCCGCCACCAGAGGGCGACCGGGATGCACCGCTGCAGGCGCTGATTATCGATTCCTGGTTCGACAATTACCTGGGGGTTGTTTCGCTGGTCCGGGTGAAACAGGGCGTATTGCGCAAGCGCGACAAGATAGTCGCCAAATCGGTCGGCAAATCCCAGCAGGTAGACAGTGTCGGCATCTTTACCCCGAAACGGGTGGAGAAGGATGCGCTACAGGCTGGAGAAGTGGGCTTCGTCGTGGCTGGCATCAAGGATATTCACGGCGCGCCGGTAGGCGATACCCTGATTCATGCCAAAGACCTGTCTGTGGCCGCACTGCCTGGCTTCAAGCGGGTGAAGCCGCAGGTATACGCAGGCATATTTACGATTTCGTCTGACGACTATGAAGACTTTCGCGATGCCCTGGGTAAGTTGACCCTGAATGATGCTTCCTTGCAGTATGAACCGGAGACTTCCGACGCGCTCGGGTTCGGGTTTCGCTGTGGATTTCTCGGTATGCTGCACATGGAAATCATTCAGGAGCGCCTGGAGCGGGAGTACGACCTCGACCTGATAACGACTGCTCCAACCGTTATCTACGAGATTGTAAAGAAAGGTGGGGAGGTTATTCAGGTTGACAACCCCTCCGCCCTGCCTGATGTTGGAGAGATTGAGGAGATGCGTGAACCCATAGCGCGTTGCAACATTCTTGTACCGCAGGATTATTTGGGTAACGTGATCACGCTGTGCGTGGAAAAGCGTGGCGAGCAACGCGACATGCAATTTCTCGGCTCTCAGGTGTCTGTGGTCTACGACATCCCGATGGCAGAGGTGGTGCTCGATTTTTTTGATCGTCTGAAATCAGTGAGCCGTGGATACGCATCACTCGATTACAGCTTCGAGCGCTTCCAGACCGCCAGTTTGTCGCGACTGGATGTGCTGATTAATGGTGAGCGGGTAGATGCATTGGCTATCATCGTCCACCGCGACCAGGTGCAATATCGCGGCAGGGTGCTGACAGAAAAGATGAAAGAACTGATACCACGCCAAATGTTTGATGTCGCTATTCAGTCTGCTGTCGGTGGCAAAATTGTGGCGCGACAAACGGTCAAGGCACTGCGAAAAAACGTGACGGCCAAGTGTTACGGTGGTGATGTCAGCCGCAAGCGTAAATTGCTGGATAAACAAAAAGCTGGCAAGAAGCGTATGAAGCAGGTGGGTCGGGTGGAGATTCCCCAGTCGGCATTTCTGGCGGTACTTAAGGTGGATGGATAATTAGTGAACGATATTACGTTGGATTTTCCTCTGATTCTCGTGGGTCTGGTTTTTGGTAGTGGCCTGCTTTGGTTGCTCGACAGTATTTTTCTCGCGCCCGGTCGTCGGCGAATCATTCGGGAATTGCAGAGCCAATACCCGAAGTGGGGGTTGGAGGGCAGTCAGGATGCAGAAAGTTTTCAGGCCAGGGTGGCGGAAAATGCAAAAGAACCTGCACTGGTGGAGTACGCCCGGTCCTTTTTTCCTGTGCTCCTGGTGGTGTTTGTGCTGCGCTCGTTTTTGGTCGAGCCCTTTCAGATTCCATCGTCATCTATGGTCCCAACACTGCAGATCGGCGATTATATTCTGGTAAACAAGTTTACTTACGGTATCCGCCTGCCCGTGCTGCGCACTAAGGTGTTGGCGTTGAATGAACCTAAACGGGGCGATGTTATCGTGTTTTTCCCGCCTCACATGAACGACACCTACTTTATAAAACGCGTCGTCGGCTTGCCGGGAGACACAGTGAGTTACCGCAATAAGGAACTTTTTGTTAACGGTAAGCGGTTGCCCAGATCGACCGCACCTGCTGCGGTTGAAGGCGGATTTGATCCACGGTATCGCATTGAGTTGGAAGATCCAGGGGCCGCGCCACATCTGATGCAGGTTGACCGGATGCGTCCCTCTGCCGACTTCACTGAGGTGGTTAAGCCCGGTCACTATTTTATGATGGGCGATAACCGCGACAATAGCAGTGACAGCAGGGTATGGGGTCAGGTGCCGGAAAGGGATATAGTAGGCAAGGCCTTTGCGGTATGGATGCACTGGGAATCCTTTCTCAGCGTTCCGAGCTTTAGTCGGGTAGGCCTCATTGAATAATTGATAAGAGTTCTGGGGAGAATTCATATGATCACGCGTCGAAGCCAAACCGGTATGTCCGTTCTGGGAATACTGGCAATCTTGTTGATGCTGGGATTTTTTGCCATGTGTATCATCCGCATGACACCAGCCTACCTTGAATACCTCAGTGTTAAGCGCATCATATCGGGGATTGCTATGGATCCCGATACCGCGAACGAGACCTCCGCGGATATCCGGCGCACGATCGCCAATATCTTCAATACCAACCAGATATATCTGTTGGAACCGACGGAGGTTGAGGTATTTAACAGAGGTGGCAAGACCTATATCGATGCGAACTACGAAGTACGATTGCCGGTTATGTGGCGCATAGATTCGGTTTTGAAGTTCGATGACCTGCTGTACGAAGTCGGCAATCCTGATCCGCAGCCGCCGTTGCCTGCGAAGTCCAATCCATAGTACATGGCGGATACGTCGCGCCTGCAAAAGGCTCTGGGTTATCAGTTTGTTGATGCAGAGCTCCTTGGACTGGCCCTGACGCATAGCAGCGTCGGCAACCCCAATAACGAGCGGCTGGAGTTTCTCGGCGACTCTATTCTCAATCACATTATTGCCGAAGCCATTTATCGCCAATTCCCATCGTGCCGCGAGGGAGAAATGAGCCGGATGCGCGCCGCATTGGTCAAGGGAGAAACACTGGCCGAAGTGGCTGGACAATTGCAGCTGGGCGATTACCTGCGGTTAGGAAGCGGCGAGCGTAAAAGTGGCGGCCACCGACGCGATTCCATTCTTGCAGATACACTCGAGGCCTTGATTGGTGCAATCTTGCTCGACAGTGATGTTGAGCACTGCAGACGCTGTGTCTTGGTCTGGTTTGCTGATCGTTTGCAGCAGCTGTCCCTCGGAGCGGTCAGTAAAGACGCTAAAACCCAGCTACAGGAATACTTGCAGGGCCGAAATTTCCCTCTACCCGAGTACGATCTGCTGCGTGTCACAGGTAATGATCATGCTCAGGAGTTTTTGGTGGCCTGTCGATTGCAAAAACCCAGCCTTGTGGTCGAGGGCGCAGGTTCCAGTAGGCGCAAGGCCGAGCAGGACGCCGCAAATTCAGCGCTCGATAGAATAGCCTCCCATGGCAAATGAAAGCCCTCAGCTATGCGGTTATGTCGCCATTGTTGGTCGCCCGAATGTAGGGAAGTCCACTCTGCTTAACCACCTGCTGGGCCAGAAGATCAGTATCACGTCGCGCAAGCCACAGACCACGCGTCATCAGGTGCTGGGAATCAAGACGCTGGGTAATTATCAGATTGTATTTGTCGATACGCCGGGACTGCATATGAATGCAGGTAAGGCGATCAACCGCTATATGAACCGCGCGGCCAGCTCCGCGATCCGCGATGTCGACGTGGTCATTTTTGTCGTAGATCGCACCGCGTGGACCGAAGAGGATGCGCAAGTGCTGGCGCAAATACGGCAGGCTGGGTTACCTACAATTCTGGTGGTAAACAAAGTGGATTTGCTGGCAGACAAGGCGGAGCTTTTACCGCATTTGCAATTACTGGCAGAGAAGGCTGATTTCAATGCCATCATTCCTGTTTCGGCACTGCGCCAGCACAATGTCGACGCGCTGGAAACACAGGTTTTAAAGCTGTTGCCGGAGTCGGTGCACTTTTTTCCTGAGGACCAGATAACTGATCGCAGCCAGCGCTTTCTCGCGGCGGAGATTGTGCGTGAAAAAATCATGCGTCAATTAGGTGATGAAATACCCTATGCCATCACCGTCGAAATTGAAGAGTTTGCGCTGGAAGGCGATGTGCTGCACATCGCGGCGGTGATTTTTGTCGAACGCAAGGGACAGAAAAAGATACTGATTGGAGAGAAGGGGTCGCGGTTGCGGTCAATCGGATCTGAAGCACGTCTGGATATGGAGTCGCTTTTTGATAGCAAGGTCATGCTGCGCCTCTGGGTCAAGGTTAAATCAGGTTGGTCGGACGATGAGCGCGCGCTGCGCAGCCTTGGGTACGATGATCGCTAGGTCTGCCAGTGACGATGCGCGTTAATCTACAGCCTGCCTATGTGATACACAGTCGCCCATACCGGGATACCAGTGCATTGCTTGATGTCTTCACTGCTGAATACGGGCGTATCAATCTGGTCGCCCGGGGCACCCGAAGGCAATCCCGCAGAGGGTCTGCTGCAGCGCTACTACAGCCGTTCACCCCGCTGTTGCTGTCATTTTCCGGTCGGGCCGAATTGAAAACACTGGTGGCTGCCGAACCGGCGCAGACACGGGTTACGTTACGCGGTGAGCAGATGTTCAGTGGTATGTATCTGAACGAGTTGATTGTGCGGTTACTGCACCGCAATGATGCACATCCCGCATTATTTGCCGCCTATGATGATGCCGTCAAAGCGCTTTCCGCCACTTCCGAGGTGGACACGGTGTTGCGACGTTTTGAATTCGTCCTTCTGGAACAACTGGGATACAGCTTCAATTTGCTAGTGGACGCAGCGACTGGTATGCCGGTTCAGGTTGATGTTTTGTATCGTTATGAGCCAGGCGTTGGAATGCTCGCCAGTTGTCCGCATAGGGATACGCTACAAACAACTGTCTTCGGTGCCGATCTGGTGGCCATGGCGGCCGGTGATTTTACCGGATCAGCGCGGCTCGCTGCCAAGCGTTTACTGCGCGCTGCTCTGGCCGAGCATCTCGGTGGCGCGAAACTGCGCAGCCGTGAATTATTTCGCGCTGCCGGTGGTTCGTCTGATGCGGTTATTTCGGCGTTAGTGGTGGCAGCGGCTGACAAAGGAGAGCAATCTTGATTGGTGTAGGAACCGATATCTTACGCGTTGCACGTATTGACGAAGTGTTGTCTCGTTCGGGTGAGCGCCTCGTGCGACGAATCTTGACGCCGCAGGAACAGAGTGAATACTACGCCAGTAAACAACCCGTCCGTTTGCTGGCCAAACGCTTCGCCGCCAAGGAAGCGATCGCCAAATCGTTGGGAACCGGGATCGGTCGGGGTGTTAGTTGGCAGGATATTCAGATCGACCATGATGACAATGGTGCCCCCACAGTTCACCTGTTCGGAGGCGCGATGCAGGTCGCCCTGGATCGAGGTGGCCAGCGCGTCGCGTTGAGTTTGGCCGACGAACTGGAGTATGTTGTGGCGTTCGCGATATTGTCAAAATGACGCATCATCATGTTTGCGTTGGGAATGCAACATGTTCCCGCGTGGCGCTTCTTCTATATAATCTTATTCCCGATTTGCGGTAGCCCATCTATGCCAGAGTATCCAACCATCGAAGCATGCATCGGCAATACTCCATTGGTGCGATTGCAACGTCTGCCCGGAAATACCAGCAATACAATTTTGGCAAAACTGGAGGGCACAAATCCTGCCGGTTCAGTCAAGGATCGCCCCGCTCTGAGTATGATCGCCGAGGCGGAAGCGCGCGGCGATATACGCCCGGGTGATACCTTGATCGAAGCCACCAGCGGTAATACCGGAATTGCACTGGCTATGGTTGCTGCGATTCGTGGCTATCACCTGATATTGATCATGCCCTCGCACATGAGCATGGAGCGAAAGCAAGCCATGTCTGCCTATGGTGCAGAACTGGTAGAGGTAAGTCAGGCTCAGGGTATGGAAGGCGCTCGCGATCTTGCCCTCAAGATGCAGGCTGAGGGCAAGGGGAGAGTGCTCGATCAGTTCGCTAATCCTGACAATCCCCGCGCCCACGAGTATGGTACCGGGCCTGAGATCTGGCGTCAGACTGCAGGTACGGTTACTCATCTGGTCAGTTCGATGGGAACGACCGGCACGATCATGGGGTGTTCGACTTACCTGAAACAACAAAATCCCGAGATTCAGATCGTTGGCCTGCAGCCGCTGGAAGGTTCGAGTATTCCTGGTATCCGTCGTTGGCCCGAGGAGTATCTGCCGAAAATTTACCAGGCACCGCGCGTTGACCGGGTGTTGGACATATCTCAGGCAGAGTCTGAGCAATCCATGCGCGCGATGGCTTCTCGTGAAGGTATATTTTGTGGCGTATCCTCCGGTGGTGCCGTGGCAGGGGCATTGCGTTTGTCGCGCGAAGTGGAGAACGCCGTCATAGTGGCCATTATCTGTGACCGTGGTGATCGTTATTTGTCCACTGGCGTGTTTGGCGGCGGTTAAGAGGCAGCGGCGTAATGGTTCAGGTTCGGCAACCCACCCTGATAGATGCCAGGGGCGTAATCGACTTTGATCGTTGGCTTGATCAGCTCCCCATCGTGCTCGATGATGCAGATCGGCAGCGGTTCCTGCAGGCTTGCCAGTTAGTCCAGGAAGCGCAGCGCTATCCGGCCCGGGACACCAGCGACTGGGCGCGCGAATCCAATTGTTTGATTGCAGGACTGGATATCACGCTTATCCTGGCCGATTTGCACGTCGATCTTGAGTGCCTGTTGGCCGGTGTCCTCTATCGAGCAGTGCGCGAGGGTCGGCTCGATCCCGAACAGGTACAAACTCACTTTGGTGAGGAGGTTACTGAACTGATCGGGGGTGTATTACGTATGGCCGCGATCAGTGATTTACCTCTGCAAACGGACAATCCGGTGCTCGGTCAGGCCCATGGCCAGAAAGACAATATCCGCAAGATGCTGATTGCGTTGGTCGATGACGTACGTGTCGCATTGATAAAACTGGCAGAGCGCACCTGTGCGATACGCGCAGTGAAGGAAGACGAAGAGCGTCGCCGCCAGATTGGCCAGGAGGTATTCGATGTTTATGCGCCCCTCGCGCATCGCTTGGGTATCGGGCAATTGAAGTGGGAGCTGGAGGATCTCTCATTTCGTTATATATACGCCGAGTCATATCGCAAGATTGCTCGACTGCTGGATGGAAAGCGTGTCGAACGCGACCGATTTATTGCGCAAGTGACGGAAGAGTTGACCGGGATTCTGAGCAAGGCAGGGCTGAATTTCAAGATTGGCGGTCGCGCGAAGCATATCTACAGCATCTGGCGAAAAATGCAGCGTAAGGGGATCGGTTTTTCACAGGTGTACGATATTCGGGCAGTGCGCATACTTGTCCCCCAGATAAAGGACTGTTACACCACGCTTGGTCTGGTGCACGGTCTGTGGCGCAACATACCCAACGAATTTGACGACTATATCGCCAATCCCAAGGAAAATGGCTATCGCTCACTGCACACAGCCGTTATCGGTCCGGAGGGCAAAACACTTGAGGTCCAGATTCGCACTGAACAGATGGATGAGGAAGCGGAACTGGGTGTGTGTGCCCATTGGCGTTATAAAGGTTCCGATGCCGAAAGTGGTCTGGCCAGTTCGTACGAGGAGAAAATTGCCTGGTTACGCCAGGTATTGGACTGGCACGAAGAGACCGGTGACGCGCGTACCGTAACGGAACAATTCAGTTTCGGCGTCGCACAGGACAGGGTGTATACCTTCACGCCTGAGGGCGATGTAGTGAATCTGGCATATGGTGCTACTCCACTAGATTTTGCCTACCATGTACACACTGAAATTGGCCACCGTTGTCGCGGCGCCAAGGTCAATGGCTCCATCGTGCCATTGACCTATCAGTTGCGTACAGGAGAGCGCGTTGAAGTGCTCACCAGTAGAGAAGCGCGCCCGCGACGGGACTGGTTGCAACCTGCTCTGGGCTATTTAAAGACCTCCCGCGCCAGGGCCAAGGTACAGCACTGGTTCAGGGCGCAGGCGCGCGAGGACAATATCGACACTGGTCGGCACTTGCTGGAGAAGGAGTTCAAACGCCTGGCCCTGACCAGCGTCGATTATCAGCGCGTTGCCAGGAAGCTGCAGTTGACTACCGTTGAGGATATGTTTGCCGTAGTAGGTGCCGGTGAACTGACGTCGGCACAGGTGATGAATGCTGCCCAGGAACTGGTTAACAAGGTGCCCGAGCCGCAGCTGCGCCTTAACACTGTGCCAGGAAATCCTTCCCGCAATCAGCTGCCGGTGCGTGGAGCTGGTAATTTGCAGACCCACATGGCCGGTTGCTGCAAACCGCTGCCGGGTGACGCCATTATTGGCTATATCACCAAGAGTCGGGGCGTCAGTATTCACCGCAGCGATTGCGCGCGGCTGCTGCGATCGCAGGACAGCGGACAGGGACGTGTCGTGGCTATTGAATGGGGTATGACCCCCGATGATCATTACGAAGTAGATGTCGCAATAGAGGCCTACGATCGACAGGGATTACTGCGTGACATTACGGGGCTTTTCGCCAATGCACGTATCAACGTCCTGACCATCAACACCCAGACGAACAAGCAGAACAACACGGCGACCATGCGTTTGCGCGTGGAGGTACCGGATCTTGGGT
This sequence comes from Halioglobus sp., assembly GCA_041396025.1. GTDB lineage: Bacteria > Pseudomonadota > Gammaproteobacteria > Pseudomonadales > Halieaceae > Marimicrobium. The sequence continues at coordinate 664,531 of JAWKZL010000002.1, forward strand.
CATTGTCAAAATTGCTGGAGCGGATCGAGCGCTTGAAGAATGTCGTCTCCGCGGTCAGGTTATCAGAGTAGGAGACGTGGATGGTCACAGCGGAATACTCAATGGCGGATTTGTTGCGTGTCATGCAGCGGTTGCGCGACCCGAAGTCAGGTTGTCCCTGGGATTTGGAGCAGGACTTTCACAGTATTGTACCTTCCACACTCGAGGAGTGTTACGAGCTGGCTCAGGCCATTGAACATGAGGACTTTGATCACGTAGCTGAAGAATTGGGCGATGTTTTGTTTCAGGTCATTTTCTATTCCCAAATGGGGCAGGAAAAAAATCTGTTTTCCTTTGATGAAGTCGTCAGTACGCTGGTAGACAAGCTTATCCGCCGTCATCCACACGTATTTGCTAACGGGACAATAGAAGGGTTGATTGAAGGCCGTAGCACCGTGGAATCGGTAAAGAGCAGCTGGGAAAAGATAAAGCAGGAAGAGCGAACCAGCCGTAATCAGACGAGCGTCATGTCCGATATTCCGCTGGCGCTCCCGGCATTATGCAGGGCACAGAAGGTGCAGAAGCGTGCAGCTCACGCAAATTTTGATTGGCCAGCGGTTGCTGACGTTTGGGAAAAGTTGCAGGAAGAGCTGGAGGAGTTGCATGATGCTATCTCTGCCCAGGCGCCGGCGGCAATAAACGATGAAATGGGCGATGTCTTGTTCACCTGCGTCAATCTTGCTCGCCACCTTGGTCTGGATGCCGAAGCAACCCTGCGTCATGCGACTTCCAAATTCGAACAGCGATTCCAGCAGATGGAGGCGATGACTGATGCCGCCGGTACCACCTTATCCAGTTTGAGCCAGGCAGAGCTGGATCAATTGTGGCGCCAGACCAAGGCGGAAATTGCGCGCCGACAGCGGGGCTTGTAACCTATTCGCCCGCTGTGTATGGTTATCGCCCTTCCATTATCCACATGCAAACGACAGCAGTACTCCCGTCCTGTCGCAATTCAAAGTAGAGGATTTTTAGATGCGAGTAATCCTATTGGGCGCCCCCGGTGCAGGAAAAGGCACGCAGGCGAAGTTCATTTGTGAAACGTACGGTATTCCACAGATATCGACCGGAGATATGTTGCGTGCGGCGGTCAAGGCACAGACCCCATTAGGTCTGGAAGCCAAGAAAATTATGGACGGTGGTGGTCTGGTATCCGACGAGGTGATCATTGGGTTGGTAAAAGAACGCATCACCCATGAAGACTGCGCCAACGGTTTTTTGTTTGATGGCTTTCCGCGAACCATTCCACAAGCGCAGGCCATGGTCGACGCTGGCGTCGATATCGATCATGTCGTTGAGATAGCCGTGGACGATGAAGAAATCGTCTCACGCTTGAGCGGACGCAGAGTGCATCCCGGATCCGGTCGCATTTATCACCTGAAGTTCAACAAACCACAACGCGACGGACTTGATGATGAAACCGGAGAGGCATTGGTTCAGCGCGACGATGATACCGAAGAAACTGTGCGTAAGCGTCTGGATGTTTATCATCAGCAAACAAGCCCACTTGTCGATTTTTATCGCAATTTTAAGGGCGAAGATGCGCCTGGTTATCATCGAATTGAAGGTGTTGGAAGTGTCGATGAAATTCGCAGTGCTCTTCTCGCTTCACTGAAGTCTTGATGCAACAAGCTCCACTACAAGTATGTTTTAAAATCAGATCAAGGCTTTTGCATATCTAGTTTCGAATCTGTGCGCGTGTTGCAGCGTTTTGTAGATGCCAATTTTCTACAATTTATACTATTGTATCTGTATTGCATTGTTGTTATTTTTGGACTCGCGGGACCCTCATTAACAGTCTGGAGAGATGCATAATGGCAACTGCTAAGAAGAAAGCAACATCCAAGCCGAAGGCGAAAGCTAAGCCAAAAGCGAAAGCTAAGGTAAAAGCAAAAGCGAAGCCAAAAGCGAAAGCCAAGCCAAAGGCAAAAGCGAAAGCCAAGCCAAAGGCAAAAGCCAAGCCAAAAGCGAAAGCCAAGGCGAAAGCTAAGCCAAAGGCAAAAGCCAAGGCAAAAGCGAAAGCCAAGCCAAAGGCGAAAGCCAAGGCAAAAGCGAAAGCCAAGCCAAAAGCGAAAGCCAAGAAGAAATAGAGCATCAGAGCTGACAAATAACCCGCTGAAAGAGATTTCAGCGGGTTTTCTGGTTCTGGTATTCGAAATTCCAGGCTTGCGCCTGGCAGGTGATCGACGCTGCTATTTTTTTAGAACAAGGTGTTGCAGTTCACGAAGCATTGCGACTGATCCTCGAAGTCGACAACAGTAGTACGCTGTCTTCCATACCACTCTTTCACAGCACGACCTCCGCCATCGAGAAACCCCGAAATACCTGACAGGCACTCTCGCTTCAATCCCGCACAAAGGTACTGTGCTCGTTCACCGTCATGGGCATAGCTGATTAATGGCAGGTTATCTGTGCCAGTACACAAAGGCGCGAGCAGGCGTGTAACTAAATCTGCTGGCAGAAGCGGCATGTCGCAACCCACTACTACCAGAAACTCGGTTTGAATATAGGATGTTGCAGCTTCGATCCCTGCTAGTGGACCCTGAAAGTTGCGACGTTTGTCGGTTACTACAGTCGCGGCAAACTCACCGTAGCGAGAGAGATTCCGGTTACAGCTAATCAATAGGGTTCCAACCTGCGGTTTCAGACAGTCATACACATGCGCTATGAGCGGTCTTCCTTGCCAGTCGAGTAACCCTTTATCGCGGTGGCCAACGCGGCGGCCGGCACCGCCGGCGAGTATCAGTCCGGTAATGTTGTCAGTCGATGGCATAGTGTTCCTATGACAGTGTATTTTTTCCTGAGCAGTTCTTGCCCAGAGCTCGCTGTGTGATAATCGCAGCAAGTAACCGTAACAGTTCGTCATACGCAAGGGTATAGGTGATCCATGAGTGTGAGTAAGATATGACCGGCATCCTGGCAATTGAAACTGCAACAGATAGTTGTTCAGTCGCTGTTTATCTGAATGGGCAGATCAATCAGCGGTGCGAGGAGGCACCCCGGCAGCACAGTCAGCTGGTGTTCGCGATGCTCAGCGAACTGCTGGAGAAGGGGGGGCTGGCACAGCAGGGTATTCAGGTCATTGCCTACGGATCTGGTCCGGGTTCCTTTACCGGTTTGCGCATAGCGGCCAGCCTGGTTCAGGGTCTTGCCTATAGTTGCGAGTTGCCAGCACTAGCTGTACCCACGCTAGCTGTACTGGCCCAGGGAGCGCTTGAAAACGGTTTGGTAAAGCACGACGACACCGTCTTGTGCTTACTCGATGCGCGTATCAACGAAGTCTATAGCGCTATCTATTGCTTTGAAGCAGGTATCGCTGTTTTACAGCAAGGTCCTTTCGCTACATCTCCAGACCAGCTCTCCATCCGGGGTACTGCCGACATGATAGCGGTGGGGAATGGTTGCCGATTTCTTGACCGACTGCCTCAGTCGCTGCAGGCGAGGATTCTTTCCAGCGCTGCTGAGCTCGCTCCGCACGCGCGCGATATGTTTCCGCTGGCGCTGCATAAGTTTGAGCTTGGCGAGATTCAATCCGCGGGAAAAGTGCAGCCTCTTTATGTGCGCGATGAGATCTCCTGGAAAAAACTGGCACAGCAAGGGAAGCAGATATGATAGATCTCTATCAGGTGATTGTACTGGCAGTCGTTCAGGGACTCACTGAGTTTCTGCCGGTTTCCAGTTCTGCACACTTACTCCTGCCCTCGCTGGTATTGGGTTGGCCAGATCAGGGCCTGGCCTTTGACGTTGCGGTGCATGTGGGCACGCTGTCTGCGGTATTGTTGTACTACCGCCAGGATTTGCTGCGTATGGCTGATCGGTGGTTCCGCTCTCTGTCAGGTGGGCCTGCTTGCGACGACAGTCGCATGGTGTGGTATCTCGCTATGGCAACAGTACCTGCCGGAGTGCTGGGCCTCGCCGCTGGCGATATGATTGAGCAGAATCTGCGAACGCTACCCGTGATTGCGACAACAACACTACTTTTTGGAGTGCTGCTGGGTGTCGCTGATCGTGGTGCCAGAGAATCGTTGGGCAATCGCGCACTGGGTGCATCCGTAGCTGTGGCTATCGGCTTTGCTCAGGCGCTGGCTCTTGTCCCGGGTGTTTCGCGTTCCGGTATCACCATGACGGCTGCTCTCCTGTTGGGTATGGATCGTCAATCCTCCGCTCGATTTTCCTTTTTGTTGTCGATCCCGATCATTGCCAGTGCTGGATTATTAAAGGTGCTGGAACTGGCTGGAGGAGACAACCCTGTAGATTGGCTATACCTCTGCCTCGGTGTTGCAGTGTCCGGCGTTTCGGCCTACCTGTGTATTGCTACCTTCCTGAGATTGCTTGATAAAGTCGGATTTATGCCCTTTGTTTACTATCGCATTGCGCTCGCTGCCGTACTGTTCTTACTCTGGCTGACCTGAATGCGCGTCTGTTCTTGAGAGTTGCGTTATGAGTGTCAATTTTGTTGTTCGGGTCGATGGGATGCTTCAAGTCTACAGGCCTTTGTGCAGCGTAATAACCTGCAATTATTTGTACTTGAGTGTGGAGGCAAAGCGGGCATGAATCAGGACGAATTCAACAGGCAGTTATGTCAATTTCTGGGTGTTGCAACCACACCGTTTCACGCAGTGGCGTCAATGATCGAACGCCTCAGCCATGCTGGATTTACTCGCCTGAATGATGGCGCCGATTGGAATATCCAGGTGGGAGGCCGATATTTTCTAACGCGAAATGACAGTGCTCTCGTGGCCTTTATAGCCGGTAGCGCCAGCACTCCGATAGACGGTTTTCGTATGGTTGGGGCGCACACTGACAGCCCCAGCCTAATGGTGAAACCCGCTCCTGAAATCCGTGCACAGGGTCTGCTGCAGTTGGGAGTACAGGTCTATGGTGGTGCGCTCCTAAACCCCTGGTTTGATCGCGATTTGTCCCTGGCAGGACGGATCAGCTATCAAACCTCAGCCGGTCAGTTATGTGTGGCGTTGTTGGATTTCCGCGAGGCAATTGCGACCATTCCGAGTCTCGCTATTCACCTCGACCGGGAGGCAAATGCCAAACGAGAGGTCAATCCGCAAACGGCGATCGTACCCGTGCTGTGCCATCTCGCCGAGGGCGAACAGGCGGATTTACGGGCGATGTTGCAGTCCCGACTGCGGGAGGAATATCCAGGCAGCGATGTACATCAGGTACTGGACTATGAACTTTGCTTCTACGATACCCAGCCACCGGCGTTAATCGGTCTGCGGCAGGAATTTATTGCCTCGGCACGTCTGGATAATCTGCTGAGTTGTTTTACTGGCCTGCAGGCACTTTTGCAATGCGATGGCTCGCGCAACGCATTGCTGGTGTGCAATGATCACGAAGAAGTTGGGAGCGGTTCCACCTCAGGCGCGCAAGGTCCTTTGCTCGTTTCAACGTTGCATCGAATCGCAGAAAATTACTGGGGCTATGCTGCGCTTGTCGAGCGCTCCATGATGATTTCCACTGATAATGCCCATGCAATACACCCTAACTTTGCTGATCGCCACGATGAGAATCACGGCCCTTTGCTTAACTGCGGGCCTGTGATTAAGGTCAATGCCAGCCAACGGTACGCTACTAACAGTGAAACCAGCGGCCTGTTTCGAATGCTGGCGGCGCAGGAGGAGGTGCCGGTGCAATCCTTTGTGGTGCGAAACGACATGGGGTGCGGAAGCACTATTGGACCGATTTCAGCCAGTGCTACCGGGATTCGTACACTGGATATTGGTGTGCCCACGTTGGGTATGCACTCGATACGCGAATTGGCTGGTGCGAGTGATGCTTCGAACCTATGCCGCGTCCTGCGACGTTTTTACAATTACAGCGGTCCGCTGGCTGCCAGCTGAGTATCGCGGGTGAAGGTTCTTTTGCTGTCGGCGTATGCGGCCCGCAGTCATGTGCATTGGCAAAACTCCCTGCAAACCATGTTCCCGCAATGGCAGTGGTGTGTACTGAGCCTGCCTCCACGCCACTTCAGTTGGCGGGTGCGAGGGAATGCCCTTTACTGGTCGATGAGCGAGCGAAAAACGCTGGAGGACACTTACGACTTGCTGATAGCGACATCCATGGTAGATCTGGCGACTTTGCGTGGGCTGGTACCATCCTTATGTCGCATTCCTAGCGCATTGTATTTTCACGAAAATCAGTTTGATTACCCACAGCGGCGACACCAGCATTCACTGGTTGAGGCGCAGCTGACCAGTATGTATTCGGCCCTTGCTGCGAATTGTCTGTTGTTTAACTCACAATTTAACAGAACCTCGTTTATGGAAGGTTGTACGCAGTTATTGCGCAAGCTGCCCGACTACGTACCGCGCGCAATAGTACCCATGTTGCAGGCAAAATCCCAAGTGCTGCCTGTCCCCCTCGACCTGCCAAAAGTACAATTGACGCAACCCTACTGGCCAGGGGTAATAAGAGTGGACAGTACACATCCACTGCGCCTGCTTTGGGTCGGTCGATTCGAACACGACAAGGGAGCGGAGGGTTTACTGCGCATTCTGCATTTGCTCGAAGGACGAGGTTTAGCGTATGAGCTGGCATTAACAGGTCAGCGGTTTCGTGAGTCGCCCCAAGTCTTTAACCAGATCCAGAGCGCTTTCGCGCATCGCATCGTGCACTGCGGTTACATTGAAAGCTTCTCGCAATACGTGGCGCTGATGCGCGGTGCTGATCTTGTGTTATCTACCGCGCTGCATGAGTTTCAAGGGGTGGCCGTACTGGAGGCCGCCGCACAGGGATGTGTTCCGGTAGTACCTGACCGCCTGGTATATCCGGAAATCTATCCGGACAGGTTGCGCTATGAATCAAATTTGCAGGATGTCGAACGCGAAGCGCGCTCTGCGGCAGAATTGATCCTTGCAATATCGCAGAACTATTCGCACTACCAGACCCAGATACCGGATTGCTCAGGCTTCCTCCTGCACAACCTGGCTCCCACCTATGAACGGATATTGTTGAGCCTTGCCCGCTCTCAGGATAGCCAGTAGCAGTCGATCCCAGTATCATTGATGCCTTTTGCAGGTTGATGGAACAGATGACCAAACAACGTATTTTGACCGGTATTACCACCACCGGCACGCCTCATCTGGGTAATTATGTGGGGGCGATCCGACCGGCGATAGCGGCGTCTACTGATCCGTCCGTGGAGTCATTTTTCTTTTTGGCCGACTACCATGCACTCATAAAATGCAGTGATCCGCAGCTGATCCGACAGTCCAGTAAGGAGATCGCCGCGACGTGGTTGGCGCTGGGGCTGGATACCGAAAAAGCCCTGTTTTACCGTCAGTCGGATATTCCCGAAATCACTGAGCTCAACTGGATTTTATGTTGTAACGCTGCCAAGGGATTGATGAATCGAGCACATGCGTACAAAGCCGCTGTGCAGGCGAACGAGGAAGCGGGAGAAGATCCGGATTTTGCGATAACTATGGGCTTGTTTTCCTATCCGGTATTGATGGCAGCCGATATCCTGATGTTCAATGCACATAAAATCCCGGTTGGGCGTGACCAGATTCAGCACGTGGAAATGGCCCGGGATATCGCCCAGCGGTTCAATCACAATTTTGCCGAGGTATTTACTCTCCCTGAGGCAGTTGTAGGTGAAGACAGCGCTGTGCTCCAGGGTTTGGACGGTCGAAAAATGAGTAAAAGCTATAATAATACGATTCCCCTGTTTCTCCCCGAGAAGCAGCTGCGAAAAGCAATCAATAAGATCAAGACCAATTTGCTCGAGCCAGGTGAGCCAAAGGATGCAGATGATTCTACCGTGTTCCAGCTGTGGTCGGCGTTTGCGTCAAGTACAGAGATCACGCGTATGCGGCGCGAATTCGAAAATGGTATCGCCTGGGGTGAGGCCAAAAAGCAGCTGTTTGAATTGGTAGACAGCGAACTGACAGGGGCCAGAGATCGTTATATGCAGCTAATGGACGACCCGGCCTATATAGAAAGTGTGCTTTTGCGAGGGGCAGAACGCGCCAGGGAGTACAGCTCGACCCTGCTCAGAAAGGTTCGCGATGCAGTCGGAATCTCCGCCATCACCCGTTGAGATGTGCGGTGATTCCGGTGAATGTCATAAAGAAGATTTTCCGTTAGAGCAATGCGAGATGGTCGATCGTGACCTGATTCACAATTCCCCAGTGTTTGTGTACCTGTATGCAGTCAGGCGGCCTCAAAAGCTTCTTTTTCGCTTGTTAATATGTCAATCTGAACCCAATACATAGAGTTAATGCGTTAATCGGAAGAGGAGGCCTGTTCACTGATGAATCGCCCGGTTCGAGATCATGAAATTCTATCGGCAGTCTTCGCGAAAATGGATGTTCCGGCTATGACGGTCGCAGCGGGCGTTCTGTGCTCACTGCTATTGTTCATGGCCACTGCGACCCTGTTGTTACAAGTCGTTCCGGATGACTATCCAGTAGGTCCACATCTCGGGGATCTTGCTGCTTATTTTCCGGGGTATGAAGTGAGCTGGGTGGGCGCGTTCATCGGCGCGTTCTATGGGTTTTGTGTGGGTGCAATCGGCGGATTTGCTGCCGCGGTGTACTGGAATCTTACGCATTACGTAGCGCTTGGCGTAATGCTTATCAGTGCTGCCGAACTGGCAGATTGAGGTCGTCACTCAAATGGGGAACTACCAAAATATGCACGCTACCAATCACAACGTCAACGGGGTCAATCTTAAGCTACTGAATGCGGCAATCAGATTCAATGCTCTGATGCTCGGCGTTACTGCCGGGACTTTGGCAGCCGTGATTATCTATTTTGCGACGCATGCCTCGATCGCCAAATGGGGGAGTGATTCCGGTAACTATCTAGGCTTGCTGGCCATTTTTTTCCCAGGATATTCAGTAACCAGCGGCGGTGCCTGGGTGGGGGCATTTTGGGCGTTTATTTACGCTGGGACCTGTAGCGCACTGAGTTATCGCTTATACGGCCGTGTTTTAGGTACACGTATTGCCGATATATTGCTCAGTACGGTACCAACAGAAAATCCGGTATTAAAACCTTCTGTGCTGCGTCTGCACGGGTTTAGTCTCGGTTTGGCGATTGGTGCAATAGCAGCACTCTGCCTGTTCTTTTCAACTACCTGGCTGGTGGTTCGCGGGACAGCGCAGGAAAGCGTACACGCTGCGTTGTTCGCAAATTATATTCCTGGATATAGCGTAAGTATTTCGGGAGCCCTGGTGGGTGCGTTGGAATTGTTCGTACTTGTGTTTGTCGCCTGTCTTCTGCTGGCTGCTGTGTACAACAAAATTGTGGAAATCAGACATAGAAAGTCTTAATGGCATGGTTGATATGAATAAAAATGAACATGTAGTAATACTTGGTGCGGGTCCGGCAGGCTTGGCAACCGGGCATGAGTTAAGTGTTAGCGGTGTCAAGGTTTCCGTGATTGACCGCAATAATTTCGTCGGTGGACTTTGTAATACCAACGTACATCGGGGGTACAAATTTGACCTTGGTGGACACCGTTGGTTTACCAAGAATGAAGACCTGAACAATTGGTTTCGACGCTTGATGGGCGATGAAATAGTCTGGGTTGAACGTATTAGCCGCATTTACTATGACGGCGGTTACTACAGCTACCCGATCAGTATTCTCAATGTCATAAAGAATGCAGGTATCGTTACCATTGTCCACGCAGGGATCACATACCTGATTTCTGCATTGCAGTATTCTGTCTTTAACAAATCCATCAAAAACATGAAAGATGCGTATATAGCGCAATTTGGCGGCAAGCTATATGACATGTTCTTTCGTCGCTACAGCGAAAAGGTTTGGGGATTACCCTGCGAAAAACTCTCTTCAGATTGGGTTTCGCAGCGCAGTGCCGGTTTGTCGATATGGACTGTCATCCAGGAATCATTGCTGCGTACTAAATCAGACAATGAAAGCCTGATTGAAGAGTTTATGTATCCGCGCGATGGTTATGTGCGAATACCACAGAGGATGGCTGAGGACATCATCGCCAAGAGCGACGAGAATGCTATTCTGTTAGAGTCCAATATCACCAAAATCAAGTATCACGGCCCTCACGATTTCGAAGTCATCTACGCAGATGCCGATGGCAATGAGCATTCGGTCGCTGCCAGTACCGTAGTGTCAACCATTCCGTTGGGAGTGCTGCCAAGAATTCTTGAGCCTGCTTGCGACCAGAAAGTCATTGATGCTGCAAAAGGTTTGAGCTTCCGCGCGCTGATTACCGTTAACGTCATACTGAAGAAAGAGCGTGTGTCTATTGATACATGGTTGTATGTGCAGGATGAAGACATTTTGTTCGGTCGGTTGCATGAGCCCAAGAACTGGAGTCCGGCAATGGTACCTGACCAGTCCACGACCTCACTTGTTCTGGAGTGTTTCTGCACCAAGGACGACCACATCTGGAATATGACGGATGAAGAGGTTGGACGGCAATGTGTTGAGGATCTGGAGAAGAAACTCAAATTTATCGACAGTTCAGAGGTGATAGATTTCAGCTGTGTAAGAACATTGCAGGCCTATCCTGTGTACGATCTCGAGTATGCTGACAAGATTAAAGTCATCAATGATTTTCTCTCCGGTTTTGAGGGGTTACACATTGTTGGCCGTGGGGGTACTCACCGCTATAACAATGCAGATCATTCAATTGAAATGGGACTATTGTTAGGCCGAAAAATTCTTGGTTACGACGTTGATTATATGGACGTCAATACAGAAGCGGAGTACCACGAAATCAAAAGCTCAAAGGACCCAAAACGCGATTACTACAAGATCGAGGAAAATTGCAACTAACTTCAGCGCCGGGAGCCACCTTGCTAGCGCATTGTATTAATCGATTTACAATAATAAGGGTGTGAGAGTTGACTATTGGCATAAGCGTTATCATGCCGGTGTACAACGGGACAGATTTTATCCCACGTAGCTTACCGCCATTGATCGAGATGGCACAGCGGGGAGAAATTCTGGAAGTTATCGTTGTAGACGATGGGTCTACGGATGGCAGCAAGCAGATGGCCGAACGTCTCGGAGCGCGCGTTCTCTCCTCCGGGGGCCGGATGGGTCCAGGTGGTGCACGAAATATCGCTGCTTCAGATGCCCGAGGTGATATCCTCTGGTTTGTCGATGCCGATGTGGTTGTGCACGCCGATGCAGCCACAGGCTTATTTCGGGGGTTTTCTGAACCGTCGGTTGTCGCTGCATTCGGTTCCTATGACAGCAATCCACCGGCAAGGAATTTTTTCTCCCAGTATAAAAATCTTGTGCATCACTATTATCACCAGCGCGCCAAAGACGAAGCGACGACCTTCTGGTCTGGTTGCGGCGCTGTGCGACGCGACGCGTTTCTGGACTCTGGTGGCTTTGACGTTGAGCGTTATAAATATCCCTCTATCGAGGATATCGAACTCGGGCATCGACTGATAAAGGCGGGCGGGCGCGTGCGCTTATTACGGGATGTCCTGTGTACCCATCTCAAGGTTTGGCGATTTGGCAATCTTATTCACACAGAGATATTCAGGCGGGCACTGCCGTGGTCCCGTCTGATCGTTGGCTCAGGTGAAGGGATTCCCAATGATCTGAATGTCGGCGTGGGCGAGCAGGCGCGAGCCGTTGTCGCCGCGGTATTGTTACTTTCCATTCTGGCCTCACTGGTTGGTCTGCTCAGCCCGCCGTTGTTGTTGATCCCATTGCTGCTGATGCTGTTTGCGAATTATCAGATAGCGCTGTTTTTCTATCGCAATGGCGGCCTGTTTTTTGCCTGCGGCGCACTGCTTTTCCACCAGGTCTATTATCTCTATAGCGCTTCGGCATTTGCCTGGGTTGTGCTTGAGCAGGCTGCACAGACGCTTTTTTCCGGCAAATCTACCAAACCCTGAAAGTTTAGCTCTGATAAAGTAAGCGTCCGCTGAATAGCAGGTCCGTCCCTGTGCATCTGATTTCCCTGACCACATTGCGTGAGCTACTTCGCTTGTCACTGCCTATTGTTGTGTCGCAGGGCGCGTTCGCAGTCATGGTATTCACCGATCGTTTGTTCATGTCCTACATCGACGCAGCGCACATTGCCGCTGCGTTGGGTGGTGGGGTGGCAGCGTTTTTCTGCTTCTCCCTGTTTATGGGCTTGATTACTTATGGCAATGCGCTTGTAGCGCAGTATTTTGGGGCAGGGCAGTTTGCAAAGTGCCCGCTCGTGGCAACCCAGGGTGTGTTGATTGCTCTGGGCAGCACACCACTACTGTTGCTAATCGCGTACTTCGGCGGACGTGCATTTGTCATGATTGGCCATGACCCCAGACAGGTTCCGCTGGAGCAAATCTACTTTCGAATTCTAATGGTGGGTAGTGTATTTACTTTGATCAAAGCCTGTCTGGCGAGCTATTTTTCAGGTATCGGTCGTACCAAAGTTGTCATGGTTGCCGATTTGCTGGGTGCCGCCCTCAATATTCCCCTATCCTGGATGTTCATCTTCGGGAAGTACGGTTTTCCCGAACTGGGGATTGCAGGGGCTGCCTTGGGCACCATACTGGCCACAGTGTTGAGCATCGGCATTTACTTGTACTTCTACCTGTCCAGCGATCACCAGGAACAGTTCTTTGTTGCCCAATCGTTTCGATTGGATCGGGCTATCATGCGTCGTTACCTGCGGCTGGGAATGCCCTCCGGGCTGGAGACCTTTATGAATGTTTCCAGCTTCAATCTGTTTTTACTACTGTTTCAGTCTTACGGTGTTGTGCAGGGCGCAGCTATGGCGATCGTATTTAACTGGGACATGTTCTCCTTTATACCCATGATCGGACTGAATATCGGGGTTATGAGCCTGATCGGGCGTTTTGTCGGTGCGGGCAATATGGAGCGGGCAAATCAAGTTATATCGTCGGGGTTTATTGCCGCGTTGTGCTACTCGGGATTACTGGCGATAGTTTTTCTCACCTTTCGTGTGTCACTGGTTGATGTTTTTGATAACGGGGAAGAAAATTTTGCAGCGATCCGGGAACTGGCCAGCCACATGATGATTGGATTGGTTACCTACATGCTGGCGGACGCCACCATACTGATCGCCGGCGGTGCTCTGCGCGGTGCGGGAGATACTCGTTGGATCATGATTACTTCCACCTCGGTACACTGGTTGATGTTGGTGGCGCAATATCTGGTTATTGTGGTGTACGGATTGGGGCCGCGGGTTTCATGGTGGGTGTTCGTGTCGATGCTGATTACGCTGGCATTACTCTACCTGGGGCGGTTATTTGGAAATACCTGGCGCCAGCCGGCCCGACTGGCCAGGGTTATGAGTGAATAGGGGTTCCTCTTACAATGTGAGCAAACGGCGCAACAAGCTGTCTTCGCTCTTGTGTTGCTCCCGTGTGACCAGTAATTCAGATAACTGCAACTCGATCTGCTCAGCCACCTGATCACGCAGCGAATGCAGGGTTTTCTTCGCGATGGATTTTCCTTTGTAGCGCGAGAGGTCAATCGGCTGACCAAAGCCCATATAACAGCGTTGTGGTTTCGGAAACGGCGTTCCCAGACTTCCGAGTGGAATGGGTGGAAGAATGTCGTATCGAATGTCCTCGGTGAGCAGGCCCAAACGGGTAAGCAGTCGACCCACCGTGGATTCTGGCAACTCCTGGCCTTCAATCCAGTGATCGTAGAATTCATCAGGACCCACCAGACCAAAAGGCATAATCGTGTAGCCGTGAAGTGCAGCCAGTTTTACAAACCCGTAGCGCTCTTTCCACTGTAGTTGATAAAGCTGGGACGCCGGCTTTACCGCTTCGTGTGCGCCCCCGGGGAAGACCAGCAGATCCTGTTGATCTTCCATCAATGCCGTACAGACTTTGGGGTGTCCCATCACCAGGCCATTGGCGAGCAAAAACTCTGCGATTCGCCGATTGGCAAATAAAAATTTGTCGCCCATGCCGCGAGGAAATCTATGCAATTCCTTCAAAAAAAGCGGTGTGATCACGGCACCATCGAGAGCAAACAATGAGTGATTGCCGACGAAGAGACACGGTCGCGAGGGAATTCTGTCTGCGCCGATCACCATGGGATTAAAAAGACGCTTTACGACGCGGTAGCCAATCTCCATCTCCAGACTGCGTGGCGCAGTAACCGAAAGTGCTCTCTCAATATGTCGCTGCAATGCGCTTTCTTCCGCCAGCGGCGCATTGTCTTTGTCAAATAGGGACATGGGTGTTGCTGCCAGTTAAAAACGCAAATTATAGCGGTGCCGGCTAGTCTCGCCTAGCGAGCATTCGCAGGTCGAGGTTTCGGCACATAATGTTTTGGGCTACAGTGCAGTGTATTCCTAATCCACCGGCAGGAAACGCAGATGAAAGGCAAACACGTTGCTATTACGGGACCGACGGCAGGAATCGGTCGCACCACTAGCCTCGAACTGGCCAAACGCGGCGCGCAGCTGACGCTACTGTGTCGCAGTGAGGCAAAAGCCGCAGCGTTGCAGCAGGAGATTGTCGCTGCCGGTGGATTGAAACCCAATATCATTCTCTTGGATATGGCTGAGCTCGACAGTGTGCGACGAGCGGGTGAGCAGTTACGCGATCAGTTCGGTCCTTTACATGTCCTATTGAACAATGCAGGTGTGATTAATACGACGCGTAAAGTCACTGTCGATGGATTCGAACAGACGCTGGCGGTTAACCACTTTGCACCCTTTATGCTGACTGGTTTGGTACTACCCCTGTTACTGGAGTCCCCCGGTGCACGTATTGTTAATGTCGCTTCAGGTGCCCATGCTTTTGTCCGTGGTATGGGATTTGACGACATGCATGCCACCAAGGGTTACAAGACTTTTCGTGAGTACGGTCGTTCCAAACTGGCCAATATTCTGTTCACTCGACGTCTGGCACATATGCTGCGGTCGCAGGACATTACCGTGAACTGTCTGCATCCGGGTGCAGTGGCGACCTCGCTGGGAACGCAAAATGGCAGTTTTATCGCCAGAATTGTTCCACTCCTGCTAAAGCCTTTCTTTCGCACCCCGGCACAGGGTGCACAAACGTCCATCTATCTGTGTTCCAGCAACGAAATCGCAAGCGTAACGGGGGAGTACTTTATTGACTGCAAACGCGCGCAGCCGAAACCCTGGGCATGTGACGATGTTGCCGCGGATCGCCTGTGGGCCATCACTGAGGATAGCGTGGGCTTCGAATATCCTGTGTAATCGGCGATGGTTCCTGTGGCAGTGATCGTTGTAAGTGTTCATGATGTGATGGAATAATTGCGTTTTTGTCTATGAGGTTGTCAGTGGCACGATCAATTCTATTTTTACTTTTATGCCTTTTGGTGATACCCGTTTCGGCTGTCTCGAGCGAGCAGCGGGTATTTCAGTTCTCCTATGAAATAGTTGCGCAGGAATTTCCCACAGACGAGCCGGTGGATATCTATATTCCGATTCCCCAGAATTCCGAGGGCCAGCAAATTCTGGCTCAGTCGTTACAGTCTTCGGTACCCGGTGAAAGCGGTCGCGAGGTGAAGTATGGCAATGCCTACTACCATCTGCATCGCCCGGCGGGTAGTGATGTGCCGTTGAGCGCCAAACTGAGCTGGACCGTTGCCCGCCAGTCGATCGGTGCGAACGCAGTTGAGCTAACGGAAGCGCAACGCGCCCAGTATCTTGCCCCGGACACACTGGTTCCGGTTGGTCATGAGATACTACAGCCCATCCTGGCGGAGATTCACCAGCAGCGTGCGGATGATTCCCCGGCGGCTACCGCAAGGGCGATTTATGACTGGGTGGTAGACAACGTGGAGTACAAGAAGCTCGGCACTGGTTGGGGCAACGGTGACACCTTCTGGGCCTGTAGTGAACGCTATGGTAACTGCACTGACTTCCATTCACTGTTCATCGCGCTGGCGCGTTCTGAGGGTATCCCTGCACGCTTTGAAATGGGATTTCCCATTCCGCAAGATCATACACAGGGTGAGATTGGTGGCTATCACTGTTGGGTACAAGTCTATCTCCCGGAACGTGGCTGGGTGCCGATTGATGCCTCGGAAGCGGCAAAGCACCCTGAACTGCGCGAATCGCTCTACGGTGGTTATCCCGCAGACCGTATACTCTTTACCTCTGGCAGGGATTTGGTGCTGTCACCCGGTAGTGCAGAAGCGCCACTGAATTATTTCATCTATCCCTATGTAGAGGTCGGTGGCAAACCCTGGTCAGGAAAGGTCACCACACGCTTTACTTTTGAGGAAGTGCAATCCTCCTGACAACGGGTGCCTGCAGTCAGTCACCAGACCGCTACTCCGCTGAGCCACGGGTGTATAGTGATGACCACTGCAACGGTGACCGCTGCAATCAACACGGTGACGGCTTCAGTTCCCCAAGAGGGTACGTCGGTCTTAATCCACACACCGTCGCGCCTGCTGATCGCAACAATCTCAAGCAGAGCCCACAACGCCATGCCTGCAAACAGCACCAGGGAGCGGGTATCACCATTGAGCAACAGGTGGCTGAACCCCCACAGCGCTACACCGGTCAATTGTGGATGGCGAATGAGCCTGCGCAGTCGTGATTTGCGTGAACTGACCACCAGCAGCAAGAATGCGACCGCCAACAAACCTAATGCAAATTTATGCAGTAGAAGCGGCGGAGAGTACACCAGCACTGGCGTCGTGCTTCGCCACCCGAAAATCATCAGTGCGAACGATAATAGCAACAGCAGTGAAAAAATGCCCTTGTAGGGTCCTTCTCCCAGCCGTTGAATCAGCCCGGTTTTCAAAGCAGGCGCAAAGGTGGGAACGAAATGGACGGATGCAAACAGGAGAACGCCAAGTACCAGTAATATCATTGCTCCAACTCTCGAATGGCCGCAGTTGGGTTAGAGCATAGCAGTACGCCTTACCGTCCCGCTATAACTCTGGCCGGACATCAAGTTTTTTACCCATGCCATAAGTGGCGCGCTGCCACCCGTCTCTGAAAACTGACCCGGCGAGGTCAGCGTATTTCGTAGCTTGCCAGACCCGGCTCCGTTAATATTGCAGCATGCAACTTGCCGACATTAACCACCTTCCCATCTCCGAAATTCTGGATCCACTCAAGCTGCGCCTGCGAGAGTTTAATGAGGTCGTGCTGCAGGCGCCGCCGGGAGCTGGCAAAACCACGGTAGTCCCGCTGGCAATGCTGGACGAGGCGTGGCTGGAGGGTCGCAAGATACTGGTATTGGAACCGAGGCGCATGGCCGCCCGCGCGGCTGCTGCCCGCATGGCTTATTTGCTGGGAGAGACTGTCGGCCAAACGGTAGGGTATCGAATCCGTATGGACAGCTGTGTCAGCGACCGCACCCGCATCGAAGTCATCACCGAGGGCATACTTACCCACCAATTGCAGCGCGACCCGGGTCTTGAAGATATAGCGCTGGTGATTTTCGATGAGTTCCATGAGCGCAACCTCGATTCAGACCTGTGCCTGGCACTGGCTCTGCATGGCCGCGAGGTGTTCCGGGAGAGTTCGCCGCTGAAGTTACTGGTGATGTCGGCAACACTCGATGGTCAGGCGGTCGCCTCGTTATTAGGTAATGCCCCGGTACTGACCTCAAGTGGACGCCAGTTTCCGGTCGAGACTCGATACGGCGCTCCGCATCAACTGCGCGACTCCATTGTGCAACCCGCGGTCAATACTGTGCTTCAGGCATTACAGGAGCACAGCGGCAGCATTCTGGTATTTCTCCCCGGACAGCGCGAGATCAGTGCTGTTGCGCGTGCTCTGGCGCAGAAATTGAGAGACTTCGGTGAGCACTCGATCCAGCTGACACCGCTGTATGGCGGCCTCTCACTGGAGCGACAACAACGGGCAGTGGCGCCCGCAGCTGAAGGCACGCGTAAAATCGTATTGTCGACGAATCTCGCCGAGACCAGCCTTACCATCGAAGGTATTACGGTGGTGGTCGACTCCGGGCTGGTGCGAGAGGCGGTTTACGACCCCAATAGCGGCATGACCAGACTAACTACCCGACGCATCTCCAGGGCTTCTGCAGAGCAACGACAGGGACGAGCAGGGCGCCTGGCAGCTGGTGTTTGCTATCGCCTGTGGAGCGAACAGCAGCAGGCGCGTCTGGTAGCCACGGCAACGCCAGAGATTTTGCAAACGGATCTTACTCCTCTGGCATTGCAGCTTTTGTCCTGGGGTGTTGACGATGTGTGCGAATTACGCTGGCTCGATCTGCCGCCGACCGCACCTTACCAGCAAGCTATCGCAGTGCTGGAGCGCTGCGGAGCAGCATTTTGCAACAGGGCTGGCCAGTTTCAACTTACGCCTCACGGCGTGCGACTGGCGCAAATGCCATTGCATCCCCGACTGGCTCATATGCTGCTGGTAGGTTGCGATATCCACGCCACTGAAACCGCCTGCCTGCTGGCCGCGATACTGTCTGAACGTAATCCGCTGGCAGAGCAGGGCGTCGATATCGTCAGCACCATCAGTGTGCTATTAGGCGAGAGCCGATGTCCGACAGAGCTGCAGGGCTGGTTCAAGCGCGTGTGGCAACAGGCCAGGCGTTTCGCCCGACTGGCCAACGAGGTGCATAAACCGCGCAAGTTTGCCATTGGTGTGCCGCAGGAGGATGTGTTGGGTGTACTTGTGGCCAGTGCGTATCCGGATCGAATTGCGCGCCTGCGACAAGAACGCGATGGCTGCCAATATCAATTGAGTAACGGCCGCAGTGCTGAACTGCCGCGCCATGACCACCTGGAGGGTACCCAGTGGCTGGCAGTGGCCGAACTGGGTGGACAGGTTGGCGAGCCAGTAGATCGAATCTATAGTGCTTGTGCGCTGAACCCGAGAATGTTTTACGAAATCCTGTCGCCACTTGTTACAGAGCTTGAGCACGTAGAATGGGACTACCGCAGAGAGCGGTTCACGGCTGAACGTCGCAGCCTGGTGGGCAGTCTGCTGATTGCAACGGAGCCGCTGGAACAGGTGCCCGAGCAGGCCAAGTCGGAAGCGCTTTTGGGACTGGTACGCAAAAAGGGTCTGGAGATATTGCCCTGGAGCAGACAACTGCTGCAGTGGCGAGCACGGGTTATGCTGTTGCATAACGCCGAGCTTAAATCCGGTAGTAATCCGTGGCCGGATCTGAGCGACGAGGCACTGCTGGCGACGCTGGAGTCATGGTTGTTGCCCTATCTTGCACCGGTTCGACGTATAGAGGATTTCCAGCAACTGGATTTAAAGAGCATCCTGCGCGCGCTCCTGCCGTGGCCGTTGCCGCTGGAATTAGAGCGCATGGCGCCGGAGCGCTGGGCAGTACCCTCGGGTTCAAGTGTCGCCATCGACTATTCCCAGGAACCGCCGGTGTTGGCGGTAAAGTTGCAGGAAATGTTTGGTTGTGATGACACTCCAACAGTAGGCGATGGTCGGATACCGCTGTTGATTCATCTGTTGTCGCCCGGTGGCCATCCTCTGCAGATCACACAAGACCTCGCGGGATTCTGGCGCTCGGGATACCAGGACGTCAAACGGGAGATGAAGGGACGCTATCCCAAACACCCCTGGCCGGATGATCCACTACAGGCCCCGGCGACGCGACATACCAAAAATCGCTCAGGGACATAGTAGTTGATGGCCCTGGCCTGCAAGTCATTAGCCAGCGAATCGCGCACTGGCGTTGGCAGCACTGTCGCGGTGATGTTATACGCG